>JANSXX010000119.1:0-1240 GCA_024742815.1 bacterium | reverse complement strand
GTTGGTTGTTGTTGGTTGTTGTTGGTTGTTGTTGGTTGTTGTTGGTTGTTGTTGGTTGTTGTTGGTTGTTGTTGGTTGTTGTTGGTTGTTGTGGTTGTTGTTGTTGTTGGTCCCAAACAAACAAACAAACAAGCAAGCAAGCAAACAAACAAACACACAAACAAGGCAACCCCCTGAGGAACACCTTGTCCTGTGCCTGGCAGGAACAAGGCCTCAGGGGGAACAGGCATTGTTTTGTTTTGTTTTGTTTTGTTTGGTCCCAAACAAACAAACAATCAAACAAACAAGCAAGCAAGCAAGCAAACAAACAAACAAGCAAGCAAGCAAGCAAGCAAGCAAGCAAGCAAGCAAGCAAGCAAGCAAGCAAGCACACACACCCGGTGGCCGTTCTGGCTCCAGGAGAGGAGGAGAGAAAAAGAGGAGGAGAGAAAAGAGAGAGAAAAAAAGAGAAAAAAAGAGGGGACATGCCCCCCCCTACGGGGGTGTGTGTGTCAGGCAGCACCCATCCCCTGCAAAAAAGCAGCACATGCGGCTGCTGCTTCTGCGTGAGATACGCAGAAAGCAGCAGCAGCATCGAAGGAAGGAGCTGCAGAAGGAGAAAAAAAAAGGGAAAGGGGGTCTCCCAGACCCTGGGGCCATTAAAAAGAGAAGGCAGAGGCAGGCCATGAAGCAGAAGGAGCCCAAAGCCCCTTCTGCTGCTGCCAGGCGTGCCCAGGAGAGATGGGGCGCCGACAAACCGATTGGGTGGCTCCAATCGGCTTGTCGGCAGCTCTGAAAAAGAGGGAAAAAGAAAAAAGAGAGCTTCTAAAACTGCTTCTGGTCAACGCGTCCTGAAAATGGCTTTTGGCACCACTAGTTTGGAAGATTTGTATTTTTAAGGCAGGGCGAGCTTTAGCGAGCCCTGCTAAACGGTAGAGTCTAGGAGCCTTTTTTGGACCCAAAACCCTCATTTCCTTGCAGTTTTTGCCAAAAAATCAACGTGTCAATTTTTTCAAACTTGCAATATTTAGCTGCAAACTTTTCAAATTTTGACCAAAGTGGGTTTCTCTTCTTGCACTTTTCCCTTGTTGTTCCTTGGTACTTTTGCCTTTGTTCTTACTGTTTTCTCTTGCTGTTCTCTTGTTTTCCTCTTTATTACTTGTGCTTTTCCCTGCTGTTTTCTCACTGTTGCTTGGCTTTATCCTTTTGTTTGGCTGCTGTTTCTTGCAGTTTGCAATGTCTAGTTCTCCCTTTGTTCACT
>JANSXX010000097.1:0-1523 GCA_024742815.1 bacterium | reverse complement strand
CCAATCGGCCCGAACGGGACTATTGAATCGTATATCAAAAAGAAAAGGATCCTCTTCATAGCCGTGGCCCACCATCGTCATCATCACGGTTATCATCATCGATGATAACCATCATTATGCATCCTCTGCATCACCAACAGTCATGATGATAATGATGACTACGCACCCTCTGCATCTCCAATCGGCTCTAACGGGACTTTTGTCGAGAAGCTCTCGGCGCTCTCGCGAAGCGCTTTTTTTCTCCTGTTTTATCGTGCACAGTGCACCTCACTTGCTGAGTGGGTGGTTGAAAAGCAGTCCTGGAACTTGTTGTTTACCACAAAAAATGTATTGCCAAAAGTTGAAAGTCCAGGAACTCAGGATAGTGAGATACCTTACAGAGACGGTTGATAGCAAATTGAAAAAGGAAAACAGTTCCGATAAACACGATGAACAAGAAAGCAAATATGGAAACCATTTAACGTTTAAAAAAGGGAAAACATCATGATGTGCATGTGAACACATACATTTTACTATTGACACAACATAAATGTATATATTAAAAGTGAGAGACCGTTGCATCCTTTAAACAAATACTTAATTTGGCTTTTACACCTTACCCAACTCTCATTTTGATGTCATGTCAAAATGAAATAGATTAGTTTGCGACCAACATATGCTTGAAAGGACTAAACAAAGACCAAGGCGAGGAATGGCACAAGCAACCTGCAATAAAGTAGAACCAATATGTATATGGGTGGCAAAGTCTGAATGAACTATCTGCGCAAGTCTGCCAACATTGTGAAATGAGCTCACTTCTGGCAACATCTGTCTAAATGACCTGACATACATCCCTTACATAAGCAACAGGCGTGATTTCTTGGTGTTGGGGTGCATATTTTCCTAGACCTTCCAAGCTGTTCCTTGTTAGCCTTTTTCTACCTTTCTAACAAGAACTGTTTCTTTCCGGACAAGCGGCGCATTTATATGTGTTCAAAGCACTTCTTGCATGTTTACTGATGTTTGAGCCAAACCTGTGTGTGAAAGGGCAACTTTGTGCGATCAGAAGGCGACTTTTCTCAATCAAAACGCGACTTTCCCCGACCAGGTCTGGCGCAGCACAATGAAAGCAATTTTGGCACGAACCAGTTCCTTTGCCGGAAAAAAGAAGAAGAAACAACAAGACAACATCACAATGATCAGCTGTTTCGCCAAAGAGCAGAGAAAAGTTGCAGCTGGAAAGTCCAGGATACATGTATATATATATATATGTATATACACTTATTGCGTTGAACAAATGTGCCCATACTTTGAGATAATGATCTTTTTGATTTAAGGGCTCAAACGGAGTGACAGGAGTCCACAGTCACGTCTCGACAACAGCTGGAAAGCCCAATGGCGTCTCATATTCGGTAAAATCAATTCACGGGATTCACGACGGTCTCAGCCGCCCAAGGGATCTACAAATACAAGTGATCACCTTTTCTGGCCACCAATGATTGCCAAAAGGGAACACCAAAAGGCCATTTCAGGTCGATTCACTT
>JANSXX010000088.1:0-1639 GCA_024742815.1 bacterium | reverse complement strand
TTTCAATTTTTGATATGTCAGCAATTACAACAAATGACCATACATTAAACCCTTTAACTGCTCATTCTTATAATAGTTCTTTTCACGATGAAGGAAAAGACGAAGGACATGATATAACTTATAAAATTATGTAGGACATAACAATATTTAAAGAAAAAAGGAATATAAAATAATAGATATGGATTATTCCAAAGCAAAGATATACAAAATATTGAATGATATTACAAATGATGTATATATTGGAGCAACTTGTCAATCATTATCACAGCGAATGGCAAAACACAGAAAAAGTAGAAATGCTCAGGATAAAAAACATTTAGCGCTTTATCAGAAGATGAATGAAATAGGAGTTGAGCATTTTTATATAGAATTGGTTGTAGAATGTCCGGTTGAAAATGTTGAACACCTAAGAGCAGTAGAAGAGAATATATCAGAAATTTAGGCACATTGAACAACAGAATTGAAGCACGAACTGATGAACAATACAGGATAGATACGAAAGGAACAAGAACCGACTACATAAAAGAATACACTTTAAACAACAAAGAGAAAAAACGAGAATATGATAAAGAATATAGAGCAAGAAACGAACAAATGTTGAAACAAAGTTATGTTTGTGAAGTTTGCCAAGGTAAATTTAAAATCAAGTCAAAGTATAAGCATATCTTAACTACAAAACACCAGCAAGCATTAAATAATCTAACCAATAATAATAGCGATGATACAGCAGAAGAAATATGATAATGAAACAACGGATGATATGATTAAGAATGAAAATAAAAAGTATAAGAAAAGTTCATATGAAGAAATTAGAGAAATAGTATTAGAAAAAGAAAAATCTAATAATCCAGTTGAAGATAAGATTATGAAAAAGAAAATGAAAATATTTAAAAATAATAATTATAATAAGAAAGATTTTACACAACTATTTAATTTAAATTAATCTAATAATATAGTTTAATTTAAATTATTTTCTATTTATCAATATATAATAATGGTAGACACATTTAGTCCTGAAGACATTTTGATTGATAATCTCTCATTCAAATTAAATAAAGGGGCAAGTTATATCAATGAGCGCCGTAGCGTTTCATTCTTCCCGTCCGGTTCAAATGTTTATACTCCTTCGTCTGGAAATCGTGTGTTGAAAATCGCATTAAATGCTGAAGATAATAGTTGGCTCGATCCCCAGAGTGTGATGGTTTATTTCAATGTTGAAAACAAGGAAACTACAAACAACAAACGGTTACGACCACTGTCTCCTGCTTATTCCTTCTTTAGAAGAGCACGGTTAATTGCTGGTAATCAACTTGTTGAAGACATTGATTATTATAACAGAAATCATCAAATGATGAGTTGCTTAATGTCAAAAGGAGCACGGGACAATGAAGACGCCCAGAGTTTTGGTTATAGATTTGATGATGATTTAACACAAAGAGTAGCGAGTACTTCAACTGGTGCTATTGGAACTGCTTATGACAGTGGAACCATTCCTGGGTTTCAATCAAAAATGGTTGTAGGATTTAAACCAATGCTTGGTTTATTCAATCAATTTAAGTATATTCCTTTAAAAGCTTGTCCTCTTGTTTTAGAACTTGAACTGGTTTCAAACTTCCTTGATTGTATTGTTGAACCTGGT
>JANSXX010000125.1:0-1195 GCA_024742815.1 bacterium | reverse complement strand
TGCACCGCCACTAAATTATTGAAAACTCTGCACCGCCACTAAATTATTGAAAACTCTGCACCGCAAGCTGTGCTTTTCACCTTGTTTCAGTTGATTTTAGTTAGGATATCGGCTGTCTATGCTCAGCTTTGCTTCGCAAGACCAGCCTCTTTTTACATTCGTGAGGCTTGCAGGCTCCGTAAACTCTGGACTACTAAGATTGGGCTTTGGGAACACGCTCTGATCTTCCAGAAAATGATTGCAATCCAGGAACTAGCCATATTAAACGTCTTTTGCCATCATCTGTCGAGTGGGTTTTTTCACTTTTGCATTTTAAAGCCGAAAGTCACTGCAAATCGGCCCCTCCGAGCTCAGCTTGTCGACTCTGCCTTGTGTGCGCGGCTTGTTTACTTCCTATATTTCCTATGTTTCCTATGGTTATTTTGGTTTTTCTTTTTGTTCGTTTAGGTTTATTAAATTTATTAAGGTTTATAATTCTTCTTTTTCGCGGCCCCTAAAGGGGCCGCTTTCCGTAATTAGGCGCGCGCACCGATGTGCCCATCGGTCCGGGATCGGCCGGCCGATCGGCTAAATAGGCATCGGTGCATGACACGCACACTTGCTTCGCAAGCTGAGCTCTTTTTGGTCGGCGACAACTGATTTCCGGCTTTGGACCAAAAGTTCAAAAAACCCAGCTTATGACTCATGGGAAATCACGTACTAAAACCGGAGACTGGGAAATCCTATTTGGGAACATCACATCTCAGCGTGTTTTTCATGTTATTGCGTATGGATGCATGGCTTCGCCATGCATACGTATGTGTTGTAGTTGAAAATGATGGACTTGTGAATAAAACATGCAGAAGAGCACAGCGTGTTAATTATTGAGTTTATTGAGGATATCGCCCATCTATGCATCACATGCTTCGCATGTTCTGCAAGACTGGGCTCTTTTAAGAATTGTGCACAAAACACTGATCAGAGCACTTCGTGCTCTTTTCTTGAAAAAGAAGCATTTTATGCAAAATCAACAAAAGTTGCATTTTAAGGTCCAAATCCACAATTTAGCGATTTTGGTTACAGTGTAAAATGATGGGAAATCATAATTTAGGCCGCTGTAAATCTTCGCTCCTCAGTCATTTTGTACTGTGAGCACAGCGTGTCAATATCTTGTTTTTGCGTAAAATGCAGCAATTTGATGCAATTCTTGCAATTT
>JANSXX010000068.1:0-1953 GCA_024742815.1 bacterium | reverse complement strand
GCTGGAATAAGAAAACCTCAGGTATTGGATAAGCTGATTCAGGCATTGGCTTTACAAATCGGAAGTGAAATCAGTTACAATGAGTTGAGCCAGTTAGTGGGTGTGGACCGGAACACGATCGAGAAGTACATAACGGTATTGGAACAAGGATATGTTGTATTCAGGCTTCCAAGTTTTAACCGAAACGTTAGAAATGAAATCAAAAAAGGAAGGAAAATCTATTTTTATGATAATGGCATCCGGAATGCTGTAATTGGTGCCATGGACCACCTGGCATTAAGATCAGATGTCGGACAACTTTGGGAGAACTTTCTTATCTCAGAGAGAATAAAAATGAATAAATATAAATTCACCCTTGCAAAATCTTTTTTTTGGAGAACAAACCAGCAGCAGGAAATTGATTACGTTGAGCAAAGAGGGCTGAATTTGAAAGCCTACGAATTTCAATGGAACCCAAACAAGAAGGTTAAGATATCAACTACTTTCACTAAAGCTTATGATGCCGAAGGGTTCCTGATTAACAGAGAAAACTTTCGAGCATTTATAAAGTATACTTGACGCGAAGTGTTTTGGGATAACCTGTGCTGACCGATAGCGTCAGTAGCCCCAAACCACTTCGTCGTCGGTATACACCTACTCCAGGTGCTCGGCCCAGCTTTCGCAGATGGCGAGGCGGCCAGCATCGGTTGACCGATAATGACGCTGCCGCCCCATGAAGATTTCATCTCACTCTACTACGTAGAAGCAGTAGCCGCCAAACTTATAAAATCTGTCTGTAGGATTTTGCAGTATCCAATTGTTATAATGAGGATCAGGGCTGTCTTCCAAAAGTGAAATGTTATTGCCTTGGCCCTGATTTAACAAAACAATACCTGTAGAAACACCTACGTTATTACATTTACCTGGAAAATCTTGATTTTTCAAATCAGGAGATATGCCATATTCTAAGTAATAAAGACCTTTGGATGCTGCCACCAACTGAAACTTAAGCGAGTATTCATTATCCTGTTCATTGTAGGTATACTCACCAACTAGCCCAGAGGCACCACTACTAAACTTTTGATAAGAGAAATTGTACTGATCGTTTATCAGGATTTCAAAGTCGGCAAGACCATCCTCACTGGCTGGCATTACATCTATTCTGTAGACGGCTACGCTTGGGAAAAACTCGAAATTCTCAAGTATAAAATATTCCTGGGTTTTCTCCTCAAATATACGATTTGAAAAGCACGAGACTACTGAGAGGGTATCACCAATGATTAGAGTATCATCAGTTGGCTGAAGTGTAGCCTCTATTTGAAAAGTATATCCTCCCGGTATATCCCTGCATTCCTTCCTAAGACAACCGGAAAATACAATGGCTAACGCTACAAGCAAAAAGAACTTCATAATAAAAATTATTGAAGACGGGTGCAGGCTTTGATTAATCTCTACCTACACCCGATATGGATTTAATAACTATTAAATAGCGCATTAACGTCGGCTACGGTATTGCCAGACCCGGGCAGTAAGTCGTTGATTACCCTGGCTTGATAAATGCCGGGGTCAGTGGTGTTTTCATCTAAGATAGAGAATAACTCGCCATTAGTGAAGCCGGCTACATTGTCCGCTATTGGACCACAGCCACTGCCTATTACTCTATCGCATGCATCATTCAAATCATTTTGATTATCAATTAAATCGAAGTGCAGGCCAATCGGCACGTGATTCAGACGATGGTTCCTAGTCCTTTCTAATCGAATCTGCCAATCGAAAGGAATTGAATTATTTCCTTCATACGCCCGGTCCGTATACACATGCTCCAAATGAGAAGCCCAGCTTTCGCAGATGGCGAGGCGGCCGGCGTCAAACACATTCTCATCCCCCCACGAAGAACCTGTAGAAATCCGGGCATTAAGAGTGGCTAATCCCAATTGCCCCCAGAATACGGCTCCAACATTGGTAAAATGAGAG
>JANSXX010000153.1:0-1036 GCA_024742815.1 bacterium | reverse complement strand
GGAGCGCTGGTGGTGGTGCTGTGTTGCGAGATTGACGGCCACGTGCCAGGGGTCATGTAGTTTGGGGTGCTGGCGGTGGTGCTGTTTTGCTAGATTGACGGCCTTGTGCTAGGGGTCATGTAGTTTAGGGTGCTGGTGGAGGTGCCGTTTTGAGAGCTTGACGGCCGGGTGCTGGAGGGCATGCAGCTTCGGTTGGTGGAGGGGGCATGTAGTTTGGAGTGCTGGTGGAGGTGCTGTTTTGCGAGATTGGCGGCCGGGCGCTAGGGGTCATGCAGTTCGGGTGCTGGTGGAGGTGCCGCTTTGCGAGATAGGTAGCATGTAGTTTGGAGCGCTGGTGGTGGTGCTGTGTTGCGAGATTGACGGCCGGGTGCTAGGGGGTATGCAGTTTCGGGTGCTGGTGGAGGTGCCGCTTTGCGAAATTGACGGCCGGGCGCGAGGGGGCGTGCAGTTTGGGGTGGCGGTGCAGGTGCTGTTTTGTGTTGCTGTTGGAGGCGCTGCTGACCGTGTGGGCTTATTTCCCGGATAACTGGAAACCATAGACTTCTAATGAGTGCTGTTCAGCTCAGGTGCTACCACCCCAACGCAGCACCCGCGCCAGCACCGGACATGTCCCCGAGCACCCTGCCGTCACGTACTATGTGGATGGCAGGGTGCTAGGGCGTGTGCTGTTTGAGGTATCGTGGTTGTCGCATCATCCTGATGCTGGCCGCAGCATCATGATGCTGTCAGCAGCACCATGATGCTGTTGAACTGATTCGGACGTTGTTGCTGCTCTAACTGTCGCGCGTAATGGTTCGTGGCTTGTGTATCATCATGATGTTGTCAACCACGTTATGATGCTGCTGCAATCGCTGCGGTGCCGTGTTATGGTTTGCGGGTGTGGTGGCGGGCATAATGCTGTCAACATCAGGGTCGCGAGATGATTTGTGGCTGTGGTATCATCAGGATGCTGCCGTTGCCATGACCATGATGCTGTGAACATCATCATGATGCTGTCCGCATCATCATGATGCTGTCGAACTCATCAGGACGTCGT
>JANSXX010000130.1:0-1166 GCA_024742815.1 bacterium | reverse complement strand
TTCTGAAATTTTCATATACATCGGTTAATAATAATACATCGGTTTCCAAATATAAATCATGATATTCACCAAGGTTTTTAATGTTAAAGTGCTTCCATATTAGTTTTGCTCTTTCATAGTCAGCATCACTGATGTCTTCTTCACTCAATCTACTGTAAAAATGTTTCTTTTCTGGTAGTTCAGTGTCATTAAATTTATTGAAGTCATTACAATAATCATAAGGATAAATCACCGCTTTTCGGAGAAACCCGATGGACGGAATTTGGGATCCTCAGTGTAAATAGGAACAGATTGTGGTAGTGGTTTTCTGCACATGGGGTATAAGGCGGTGCGTTTTTATTTTCCCACGCAGGTGCTCTCGTGCATCGTGCTCTGCATGTCCTCTTGTGTAGCTTGCTGCGCGATACTGTGGGCCCCGTATTAGTCAACCCCAGTGTATTCATAGAAAAGTCCGCGGGTTCCTGGGTTTAGTGGGGAATCAGACCAGTTTTGGAGGAACCCCCACCCCCCTATATACAAACAGGTTGATTAATATGCGGTCAACATTCAGTTATTAAGGCTGATGAGATTTCCGACAGAAGGAAGAGGCCAGCAGTCTAGCCCCCAGGCAGGGTCCGAGATGGAGGCCCGAAGTTAAGGCCCCTTTGGCCTTCCAGCCGTGCTAAAAGGCTTCCTGTTTGGGTGCATGTTCACAAACCCAATGGGAAAGCACAAGTTTGAATCGAAGGCGCCTCGCGTTTCGGCATGCAGCGCCCAACGAACACTTTGAAAAAGCGCACGTGGTTCCTGAAATGCGCCCATTCACCAATAAGATAAGCATTGCAAGCCGGTACCCTGTTGTTGGTATTTCTCACCTCGAACACTCCTCAAAGTGCCCTGTACATTTTGCAGATGTGGTATTTCTTAGCTCCTACTCGGAAATTCTCGCTCGGTCCCCCCCCCCAAAAAAGTGTTAAAGTAGGGGGTGTAGGGTAGGGGGTTCCAAGTCTGGGTTCAGGGTTGCTTTTCAACACGCAAACAACTTTGTCCAAAACACAAATAGGGGTTCTAGGGAATTTTCCTAAAATTTCTCAACATTTTTTTACAATTTTTTCATTTAATAACAGTCTAACATTTTGACATTTTCAAGGTTCAGGTTTCAGACCATTTTAAGGCTTTCTGAGGGA
>JANSXX010000048.1:0-2842 GCA_024742815.1 bacterium | reverse complement strand
TCCAACAAATAGATCGTACCCTACTTCGGCATCGTTACATCCCTCGGCTGATAGTGTATAAATAAGAGTTGCAGGCCCTGAAGAAGTATTATTTCCCCAAAGTGAAGCTGTGACTCCGTTTCCACTACTCGGTGACGCAAAAAAATTCGCTGGTTCGACTCGCCAAGTGACTGTTTTGACACAAGGCATGTTGTTCATCAAGGTAAAAGTTTTAGGATCAGTACATAATACTTCTGGTCCTTCGACAATAGGGTGCTGCATACAGTCCATAGTATTGGGATTTGTGGATGCTCCCAGCCAGTCTCTTAGTCTTGAATCTGGTGTTCCGTTTCCCTCCCAAGATTCACTTATCCTTCCTGACCACTTATCAAATTCGTTTTCACAATCCTCGAGAAACCCCCCTGAGTGTTGACTTACTAGTCTCCCGTTTTCATTAAAGTAGCCACATCCAGAAGAACCACCTTCTAATACGCCGAAATCTCCTTGACCAAATTCATTCATTGTAACTCTAAATGAATTTCCACCAAGAAGAACATAATCTCCATAGTCGACAGGGTCTGGATCTATAACAGGGTTCGCGTCAAAAGATATTTTCTTAACATCCCCACTAGGGTGATGTATCATAGTTACGTCAGCAGGCACGTTATTTCTACGATCCCACCCAGAAAGAGACACCCCCTCTCCAATATCATCAACCAACTCCAATAATCCGAAGTCCGTTCCGTCCCACATTGCTCTCACTTCTGATCCAAAGTATGCTACCCATTGCCATGGAGTAGTCTCCCCATTTGGAGTACATTGAGGACTTTGATAATTAAACCTGAAACGAAAACCACCAACCGGGTGGAACTCATCGGTAGAAAAATTAAAAACACAATGAGCCGCAGTTAATATAAATGGTGATAAGTCACAGCATTCATTATTCATCAATGTTCCTGTGCAAGCGCCAATACTTGAATCAATTATTTTGCAGACTGATCCAGATTGACACTCCCAACCATTTCCTTCTTCACATGCTACATTGACGTTGCACTCTTCCGAAGTTTCGAAGCTTTCATCAAACAAATCAAATTCCAATATCCCATAGTCAAAGGAAGTAATATCAAGCGATAAATCAGTGCTGAATCCACCATTAGGAAGAAATATGATCATATTGATATGATCACCATTTAAATAATCCGATATAAAAGTTCCATCCCTAAAATTACTATTCTTAATGGGTCCTACAATAAACCTTGATGCTTTATTGAAAAGAAACATGACCGCATTTTCAGGCAAGTTAGAGTTGTCAAATCTAATACTCATTGACTTCGCGTTTGCACTTCGTAGGGTCATGTTCCACAACGAATAATTCCCTTTTTCTTTCAACAATCCATTTTCCGTAGTGTAATTTACCTCTTGCTTAATCCCGATCCTTGGCATTTCTCGTCCAGTTTGTTCGTCTTCCTCGAGTACTGCTTCGACATCTACGAATGGTGCGTTGACTATCGGAATCTCTTCGTCAGGGTTATACCACGGGATATAATTCTCGATTTTGTCCTCTGGAGACAACACTCTTGTGATAACCTGACCAAAAGATTCCGAAATGCTTGTCAAAGCAATCAATCCTGCTAAAATAAAATACTTGAAAGTTCCATTTTTGATTTTCATAATATGACCGTTTTTGATTAAAAATTAGTTTCAATGTTGCTCGTAATTGGACATAACGGTCTCGCATAGCCGCAGTTGCCAGCTTTTGCTGGCAATTGACGGCTATGCTTTGTTGTGTGCTGGTTTCTATCTTTTTAATGACTATTTTTCATTATCATTTTTACCTGTTTGCCTTCAACTATTAAATCAACATTTCTTTCTTCTTCGGAAAAAGAATTCGATGATTCCATTTCAAATAAGATTGAAAATTCGGTCATAAATTTTTCTTTGTTTTCAATTAGTAATTCAGCATCAACTTTTTTAAATGCCAATTGTACTTCTCTTTCAAATCCAACATAGGGTAAATAAATATCATTAAAATTTTCGATTCCACTCTTTAATCCGTGTTTCTTTACAATTATTTCGGATTGATTGTTTCCATTATTTATTAATAGAAATTCTAATTTCCCCTCTATCTTATTTTCTCTTGCTATCGCCATGTACCTAATTGTTTCTTGCAGTCCTTGGAGATATTTTTCTGAATTTTGAGTTTTTGAAAGTAAATATGATTTAAAATCGTATTTGTAATAAAATCCAGAATTTTGACCATTAACTGATTTACAAAAATTAAGACATAGTAATAGGAAAAAGAAAATAATTCGATTTTTCATGCTTTTTGATTTTTTTCTACTTGCACACAACGGCCCGGCTACGTGACGTGCCGGACTCTAAATCTACCATTTTCGTTTCATTTCACAAATGCTAGCGCAGGCAGCAAAAGCCGAAATTGGCGAAGCCTGGCTTTTGCTGCCTGCGCGGGTTTCCCATCTCCATTTTCCTCTCGAAGATTTTTACCGGCATGGCATGTAGCCATTGTTGCAGGCAGGCATTTCTATAGATTTTTCAATTCATCTAAAAACGTATCTGCATCAATTACTTCTACAGGTGGAAAATCAATTCCTTTTAATATTTTGAAATGGTTATCGTTCGAAACTACATATTTTACTCTCGCAGATACTGCGCAATCTATGAATTTATTATCGTCAGGATCTTTTTCTATTAAGTTCCACCTAAAATAGACCTCTTTTTGCTCCACATTTTCTAACTTAATCAGCAATTCAGCAAAATTTTGAGCTATATCTCCTGTCGTTTTTTCACCAATCACTTCAATATACTCTTGAAGTATTTCATTACTTATTGCCAAGTCAAATTT
>JANSXX010000152.1:0-1049 GCA_024742815.1 bacterium | reverse complement strand
GTAATTCTGCAGCAATTAGCAGTTCGCAAGCTGTGCTTTTGTGTAGATTACAGGCAATATCACTTAAATCTTCGTATCTATTGCACGAAATCATTGCAACAAGTTGCAAGCCTTTCGCGCTTTTTACTTTGTCGTGCAGGTAAATAATGGACAACTGAATTCTACCTTTAAAAATACGCTGTGATGCAGCAATTGGAGATTCAGGAACTACCTATTTACTATGGGATTTCCCATCATATGGCGAGTGGGTTTTTTCACCAACTACTGCGGCAGGTCATTTTGTTCTGAAATCCAGCTGTTTGAGCTCAGCTTGCAAGCCATTTTACACTGGCCATTGTGCGCGCGGTTATTTACTTACTATATCTCCTATTATTACGTTAGGTTATTATTTTCTTTTTTAAGTTAGGCTCTTAGGCTTATTTATATAAGTAAATAATCTTCTTCTTTTTCGCAGGGCCAAAGGCCCTGCTTACCGTAAATAGGCACGCGCACCGATATGCGATCGGGTGCTGCCGATCGGGTGGCCCATCGGGTGGCCGATTTTACGGCCGATCGCCTAAATACGTGCTGGTGCTGCCTGCATGAAGCACTAAATTACTGCAAGCTGAGCTGATTTTGGTCGTGGAGACTGGGAATTGCCCTTTAAGCGAAATGGTGAAAAAACCCGCCTTTCAGCAAAGGGGAAAGTCCAGTCTTTTCACCTAGTTCCTGCTCCGCCTATCATTTTATCTCAGCGTGTCGAATGATAGGAATTCTAGGTTATCGGCTGTCTATGTTTCGCATGCTTCGCATGCTCACAAGACCAGCCTCTTTAACATTTTGTATGGCTTGTGAACTAAATGATTCGGAGAGCACAGCGTGCTCTCTCTTGAAAAAGAGGATTCTTCTTGATTTTATACTCAAAACATAATAAAATGAGCACAAAGTGCTCATAACCATGCAAAAGATGTGCTTGACATAGAAATTATAGGTAGGAGCCTTCTTTTCAATAAATGAGCACAAAGTGCTCATACCCATGCAAAAGTAGAGCAGAGCGTGTTCTTTGCACT
>JANSXX010000084.1:0-1696 GCA_024742815.1 bacterium | reverse complement strand
TTTTGTTTCTGTTCTGTCTATTTTATATCGTTGTTGTATTCTCTTTAATGTCTTAATATGATTATGTTTTAGTTTCAAATACTCAGGTCTCCCTAATTTATATGAAATGATACCTTTTAATACATCAGCAGGTAAGCTAGCGCAATTCTCACTCATTGTCTCTTATTATATTATACTTGTTTTTTTCTTTAAGTAGTTTTGAGCTAGGGGGTTTCAGGTTTAATCTAAATGCCTTGTTAGATTATAACACAATGTTGTAATCATATTATAATTTAATAATATAATATGAATAAACCACGAAATTAACGTTTATGTTCTCTATACATGTCAATTGTAGTATGTTCTATAGGAATGATTTCTCTTCAGAAATCAAACTGTTTCCAACAACGCTGTCATCCAGCCAGACAGTGACAATGAACAGAATGCACGCTGTTGTTTGATGTAAAGCAGTTTGTTACGAAGTCCGTAACAGGTTGTTACGAAATCCGTAACATATTGTTACGAAATCCGCAACAGACTGACGCAACATCCGCGTCAACTTGATGCGAAATATGCATCAAAATGATGCCCTCCTCAACCTTTTCCAGCACTGCCTGTCTCACTAAATAATTATAATAATTTCATATTATTAGAATTACTTAGATATCAATATGTTCATCTGATGGCATCAGTTTATCCATCAATCGTTGATGTCTTTGTGTTTTCAAATGTTGTGCTTTGTTTGCTCTTCTTATGACTAAACCACAGGAACAAACAATCCTTTGATTTTGTCTTTCCTCTATCTTCTCCTTGTTTTTGTTAAAGTATTCTTTGATATACTCTGTGCGATGTTCCTTATTGTTAATGGCGTATTCTTTGCTTCTTTGTTTAATATCTTCTTTGTGTGTGTTGTAGTATTCCTTGAACTTCTGCTTTAATTCTTGTCTATGTGAAATGTAATATTTGTTGTCGGTGTCCTTCTTCTTGTCTTTTGTTTCGTGTCTATATTCCGCTTTTGTTCTACCTGCTAGATTTGAATTACAAACCGTGTTTTCTCTGATGATTTCACCTTCTCTTCTATTAAGTTCTTCACGCGACGCACACGGGAATTGTTCAATGAGTTCTATGTAAAACTTATCTACACCAATTTCATTCATTTTCAAATACAATGCTTTTGTCTTTTCACGACCTTTATTGACACGACATTTATGTTCAAAAAACCTTTTGTGTAATGGTTGAATTGTGCTTCCTATATAGACTGTATCATCAACAATATTTCTCACAGCATAAACTTTACCATTTTTATATTGATTTGATTGTCGGTTTTCCTCCATATATACAACTAATGAATTTTAACATTTAATGCCCTTTAATCCTATAATGTCCATATGGTAAAGAAGTAAAGGCATCTAAGTAATGTCTTTTATTCTCATAATTACTCAGAGATTGCTTAACCTGACTCATTGAATAAATCTGATGAGTGCGACTTCTGATGAAGTTGTAGGAGATTTCGTGCTTTTTGTTGTGATGCAGTGCTTCATGATAGTTCTGATATGTTAATTCCTTTTTAACCTTGTGCTTGACGACACCTTTGGATTTCTTGTGTTCCTCATCCTCACCGTGGATTGTGAAAGCATAGGATTTAGGTTTCAACCCGATGAATCTAGTAATGATTTTACCGTTGACTTCATCTTTGTACATTCCTAAGACCTTCTTA
>JANSXX010000002.1:0-538741 GCA_024742815.1 bacterium | reverse complement strand
TTTTTATTCCCCGTTTTATTTGAACTGGTTTATTGAACTTTATTCACATAAAGTACTATTGATTTATTTGAAGTTAATACTATATTATCGTGTAAAATAAACCATTATTGATGAGCTTAATGTTCATCAATACTATGTTATAAAACAGATATTCAAGTCTAAACGATTAAGTCAAAATGATTTATGCAAGTGCCTTTATTCTGTTAATTGGGTTGACGTTTTTTTATTTCTGGGCAAAGGATATTAAAGGCAAAACTAGACACGAAAGAACATTCGCTGAAGAACCTTTCTTGCCATCTGCTATTATGTTTACACTAATCGGGTTAATCTTCTTAATTGGTGAAATTTTCAAATGAATTATTTTTTATTGTTGTATAACAAGCGTTTCAAGTCGGACGCAGGTAGTATTCGCACTTAAGCTTGTAGGCAATAAAAATATTCAGTTACTTCAACAAAAACCGAAAACCTGCGCCGCTTAAACGCCAGGTCGTTATAGTGCTTAGCTATCAATGAAAATTGTATTCATATTTTTGTTTTTCCTAATACAAGGTTGTGATCCTTGTATTAAAGTTCCTCTTTTAGAAAATGAAAAATTTTGGTTTTCTAACTATGAAACTGGAGACAAAATTATTTTCAAATCACAGGCCAACGATTTTGATACACTTCTAATAACCAACAAGGTAATCAATGAGCCTACCGGAGAATGCAATCCTTTAGTTTCAAACTTTGATAAAGAATTTGTACGAGTAGACTACTCCATGAAAAAAGATACTTTCAGAGTTGTTAACGATTATTTCATACAATTATCTGCTAATGAGAGTAACAAAAGCTTACCTATTCTTCGCTTATTGAATATAGAATGCAGTAGTCTCAAATCTGATCTATTGAAACTAAAAATTTCAGAAGTCAATCCTAATTGGAAAAATGTGTACACATTTAATCGGAATAACTGCCCTTACATGAACTTTAATGGGAAGTTTGGAATTGTAGAATTTGAGTGGGATAAGAATTTTGGTCTCGTATCATATTCCAATACCCATGGTGAAAAGTGGGTTCTGTTTTCAAAAGAACAAAAACTACCAGAACGTAAAGAAATTGTTAAATGAATTTCTCTTCAATTCGCCCTATAACAAGCGTTACTCTTAGGAGAAAGTCAAGAATGTAGTGGTTTTCGTCTTTCATGGATGCACTTCTTCCAGTACGGCGTATGCGCCGTTAAAAAAAAGTGGTAAATGATGGTCATTCGGCAATGTTACCTTCTCTGGATACTAATTCCTATCATTTCGGGCAAGAGTGCAGTTCGGGTCGTTAATTTTAATAACCATACTCGCCGCTTACTTGCCTGGTACTTATACTCCTCACACTATTCGTTCGTTTTAAATGTGATTTAGATTAATTAGATTAAAGTATGTCTGAAAAAGAAATCATAAAACAACTCAAGAAGCTCCCATCTGAAGCTCAACGTGAAGCAGCAGATTTTGTCGAATTTCTGTCTGAAAAGTATCTTCAACAACCAGAAGAAACCGATTCACCCAAGAAAAAATCTATTTTAGAAAGTTCATTTCGGGGAATGTGGAAAGATCGGAAAGAAATGCAAGATAGTACAAAATGGGTTCGGGACCTTAGAAAAAGCCGTTTTACTGACTAATCTATTATATGGCTCAACCGATAATTATTGACACAGACATTCTCATCGACTTTAGCCTTGATAGATCCGACGCTGTTAATACAATGGCTAATCTGGAAGACCAATTTACACTGACTATCAGTGTAATTACAGCTATGGAACTGTATGCAGGCTGCCGAAGCAAAAAAGATTTATATAAAGTTGACGACCTAATTTCTGGTATTCATATAGAATTTGTTACACGGCCAATTTCTAAGCAAGCGTTAGAGTTAATGAAGGAATTCAGGTCAAGTCATGGAGTTGAAATTAATGATATGCTTATTGCTGCTACTTCATTAAACATGCAAGCTAAAATGATCAGTAAAAATCAAAAGCACTACAAATTTTTACCGGAAATTGACCTCCTCGAATATCCACTAAACCGAGTATAACAACGGTTTCAAAACGTACAACGCTTTCCTTTCTTCTATCCGATTCTTAGTTATCTTCATGCTCATAAATCATAATTAAATTTTGAGCTGGCATGATCGTTTAAACGACGGATCGGTAGTAATACAACAAAATGCGCAAACACCAATGAGAATTGTCCCCGGCCTATTTTTCTTAATAATTGTATGCCTTATTCCGTTGATTTTTGGAATGGAATCAATTCTTCTGGTTGAGCTTCCCGGAGGCTTACCCTTCGGTACTTTATTGGCGGCAGTGGTCTTCGTTTCCGCTTCGGCTATACCCGTGATTCAAAGTAAGTCGGGGTCCTTGCTCCATCGAATAGCATCCGTTCTTCTTTTGGCCTCGATACTTTGGCTGCCTTTAGGTATTTATCTGTCTGGAAATGTGGCTTTAAGCTTTGTTCAAGATGCCAGCGATTCACAATTTTTTTGGCGATTTACGGCTGGGTTGTGCTTAAGTATTTTGGTTATTTTGATATGGACAGGAGTAAAGTTTATCCGTCAGAGGCGTGCTGTCTAGATTGAAGGTTGAAGTGAGACAATCAAAAGAGATTTTAAACTGTATTTTGTTCTGAATTTAGTACATTAAACTGTACGATAACTAATCATTTCTTTTTCTCATGTCAAACATTCAACTTGATCAGGATATTCGATCACTTTCAGATTTCAGAGCTAATGCTGCATCATTTATAGAACAAGTAAAGTCAGAAAGGCGACCTCTTGTTATTACTCAACATGGAAAAAGCTCTGCGGTATTAATTGACGTGGAAGATTATCAAAGAATGCTAGATAAAATTCAATTATTAGAAGAATTATCAACTGCACGCAAAGAATTAAATGATAATGAAGGTATAAATCATAATGAATTTATTAGGGAATTGAGATCTGAGTATTCATGAAGAAAATTATTTGGTCACCTACTGCCAGATCTAAAGCCAAAGATATTCTTGAATACATTTCTAAGGTTAACCCAGACGCGGCCTTAGCTCTCATTGACCAGATTGAAGAGAAGGTAAATAGATTAAGACAAAACCCGGAAGTTTGAAGAGTATTACCTGAAATGCAAAATCAGAGTATTCGTGAAATCGTTGTTCACAAAAATTATGGTGTCGTTTATGAAGTTCTTCAGAATTCTATCGAAATATTAACGGTGTGACATTTTCGACAAAATTTCTCTAAGTCAGAGTAATAAATATTGCGGTCGTTAATCATCGTTTCTCATAGAAATAAGTTAAATATAGAGTGACTTTCATCCTTATTGAGTGTAACATTTTCATTTATACGCTTGCACCGAAAATGGTGGGAAATGGTGATCATTAGGCAATGAACCCTTCTCTTGATACTGATTACAGTCTTCACCGTAACCCAACAATAAAACATAACTGACCGCTTATTCAAAATATAAGCAGGTAGCTCAATGACAGGCAGCCTTTGCCTATCAGTTACTCGACTTTCCCTATTCTAAACCGATCCAACCCTAAAAAATCAATGTTGTATGGAGTAGCTCCCCTCGCCACCAAATCGGTAACAATCTCCCCTATCACCGGTGCAAACTTAAAACCATGACCGCTAAAGCCTGCAGCTAATACAATTTTGTTTCCACTATCGGGAAGATAATCAAGGATAAACTGCTCATCATTTGTATTTGTATACATGCAAGTGGTAAGTGCGATCGGCTGTTCAGCTAATTCCGGTAAGAATTGTTCCAGTATTCGGCGGAGTTTCGCTTCTTCTGTTTCAGGATCGTATTGGTGCACTTCTGTTGGATGGATGGAGTCGGCAATAGTATGATGGGCAAATTTTAGTTGTCTGTGCATGAGATGCGTCTCATCGTCGAGCATCGGAAATCCATAATAAATTCCGGGAATGGATTTATCGGCAATCACCCAGGCGGGCATTTGTTGATACTTCACCAGGTCATTTGTTTTTGGCTTAACCCAACCGATCATTTGTCGGCTTACCTGTACCCTGTTTTTCATTTGCGGTAATAGCTCAGAAATGTAAGAACCTGCACTAATCACCACTTTTGCGGCTCGTATGATTCTCTTGTCTGTTTCAACTTCAACAACATCCTCCCGATAATTGATAGCGCGTACTTTTTCATTCAGGAAAACTTGAGCTCCAGAAGTCTTCGCAGCTTCTACATACGATTTGATTGCAATATCAGCCCGAAGAAAACCGGCTTCGATTTCTACCCTGCTTTCGAAAGAATCAGGCAAAGAAAATGGAGCCTTTTCGCGATTAGAACATGCACGAAATGGAAGCCTATGTGAATTTGCGGCCCGATTCACTCCCTGTACCATAGGATGATCCGATTCCCCAAAATAGGCAAGACCACTTTCTGTGTAGATGGTATTCCTGGAAGTTTGCTCAATCTCTTTCCAGCTGTTGTATGCAGATTCCAGCAAAGGGATGTATCGTTCATCCTCGAAATAAGCTTTACGAATAAGTCGGGTTTGACCGGAATGCGATCCTGAATCGTGCACAATCCCGAACTGCTCGATACCCGCTACATTCAGTCCTGCTTTTGCAAGATGATACAACGCACTTGCTCCCATCGAGCCTAAACCGATTACAAGGGCATCATACATCACATTTTGTGCTTACATGTTTCGGCGATATTGACCACCAACTTCATAGAGAGCATGAGAAATCTGTCCGAGCGAAGCCACTTTTACTGTCTCCATCAACTCTTCGAAGAGATTGCCGTTATTTCTGGCTACTTCTTTCAGTCGGTTGATTGCTTTTCCAGCTTCCTCCTCATTCCGTTTCCAGAACAATTCCAGATTTTCGATCTGTTGTTTTTTTTCTTCTTCCGTTGATCGGATTAATTCTATCGGATCCTGATCTTCTTCGGATTTGTCGTTCAGGAAGGTGTTCACACCGATGATTGGTAGCTCACCCGAATGCTTTTTACTTTCGTAATACAGACTTTCATCCTGAATTTTACCACGCTGATACATGCTTTCCATAGCGCCCAGCACACCACCTCGTTCCGTAATTCGATCAAACTCGGTAAGAATGGCTTCTTCAACTAAATCGGTAAGTTCGGTGAGGAAGTACGAACCCTGATTGATGTTCTCATTTTTAGCCGTTCCTAATTCTCTGTTAATGATCATCTGGATGGCCAATGCTCTGCGCACCGACTCCTCAGTTGGCGTGGTAATTGCTTCATCATAAGCATTGGTATGCAATGAGTTACAATTATCATAAATAGCTAACAATGCTTGCAGAGTGGTACGAATATCATTGAACTGAATTTCCTGTGCGTGCAACGAACGCCCACTGGTTTGAATATGATATTTCAGCTTTTGAGAGCGATCATTTGCCCGATATTTATTTTTCATAGCAATGGCCCAAATACGTCGGGCTACCCTTCCTATTACGGCATATTCAGGGTCCAATCCGTTACTGAAAAAGAAGGATAGATTGTGTGCGAAGTCATCCACATTTAATCCTCGTGCTAAATAATATTCAACAAAAGTAAATCCATTTGCCAAAGTAAATGCGGCTTGAGTAATGGGATTCGCGCCTGCTTCAGCAATATGATATCCGGAAATAGATACCGAGTAATAGTTTCTAACTTTGTGTTCGGTGAAATACGACTGAATATCTCCCATCATTTTTAAGGCAAACTCCGTACTGAAAATACACGTGTTTTGCGCCTGATCTTCTTTCAGAATGTCCGCCTGTACGGTTCCGCGAACTACACTAAGCGCTTTGGCTTTTATATTATGATAGGTTTCAGCATCCAACAATGCATCCCCACTCAATCCCAGCAATCCTAGTCCGAACCCATCGTTTCCGGCTGGAAGTCCGTTTGCATACAATGGCTGCGATACTCCTCGCTCTGCGAAATATTCAGCAATCTTCTTTTGAGCGGATTCCCATTTCCCTTCCTGCTTCAAATATCTCTCCACTTCCTGATCGATTACTGTGTTCATGAACATCGCAAGAATCATTGGAGCTGGACCGTTGATAGTCATTGACACCGATGTAGTTGGAGCCGTTAACTCAAAACCTGAATAAAGCTTTTTCATGTCATCGAGCGTGCAAATACTTACGCCCGAGTTACCAATTTTTCCGTAAATATCTGGGCGAAACCCAGGATCCTCCCCGTATAAAGTAACGGAATCGAACGCAGTTGAAAGTCGAGCAGCAGGCAAGCCCTCACTCACGTAATGAAATCTCTTGTTGGTTCTTTCCGGAGTTCCTTCGCCGGCAAACATCCGCGTTGGATCTTCCCCTTCTCGTTTAAATGGAAAAACTCCGGCTGTGTACGGAAAGTATCCCGGTAAATTTTCTTTGAGTGCAAACTTTAAACGCTCGCCAGAATGCTTGGTATTCGGAATTGCTACCCTACGAATTTTAAGTCCGCTCAACGACTCGTGATACAACTTATTCGAGAATTTTCGTCCTCGCACTTCTACTTCCAGTTCATCCTGAGCATATTGATCTGCAAGTTCATCCCAGCCCTCAAGAATACGTTTCGGCAACAAATCGAGTTGGTCTTCCCACTTCGATTTTAACTTAGACAACTGACTGAGAACTTCGTTTTTATTCTCACCCTCCCAATCATTTAGCTGAGTTAGTGTGCCTTTTACTTCATCCCATTTTGAGGCAATTTCGACTTGTTGTTCTGCCCACGTATGGTAATCGCGAATAGTTTCTGAAATCTCAGATAAATAACGAACTCGCTTTCCGGGAATGATGGCTTGACTTCGAATATCTTCAGAAGGCTCAGAATTCACGTATATCTTCTTCTCCCAATCTAACCCGTACTTAGAGTTTATACGATCCACCAACGCGCTGAACAAGCGATTTACACCTTCATCATTAAATTGAGCTGCGATAGTTGGAAATACCGGCATGGTTACGGGATCAGCATGCCATTGGCCTGAATTACGCTGCATTTGCTTGCGCACATCCCGAAGTGCGTCCATAGCGCCCTTTTTCTCGAATTTATTCAACACAACAACATCAGCAAGATCTAGCATGTTGATTTTCTCTAACTGCGTAGCTGCGCCGTATTCGCTGGTCATCACATACATCGAAATATCGGTAAGATCTACGATTTCGGTCCCACTCTGACCAATTCCACTTGTTTCAACAATAATCAGATCAAAACCTGCAGATTTATAAAGTGCAATAACTGCTTCCAACGCTTCGCTAGTAGAACGATTGGAAGCTCTTGTTGCCAAACTTCTCATATACACGCGAGGCGTATCGATGCTGTTCATCCGAATACGATCGCCCAATAAGGCGCCCCCGGTTTTCAATCGGGATGGATCTACCGAGATAATCCCAATATTTATATCTTCAAATTCGGTCAGAAAACGACGAACAATTTCATCAGTTAGTGAACTTTTTCCAGCCCCACCGGTTCCGGTAATTCCTAATAATGGAACATCAACTTCATTATTATCTAAAGTTACTTTCCCATTGTCTACTAATAATTTACCAGATTCATATTTTAAGATATCATCCCGATGATTTTCCAGAGCTGTAATACTTTTAGCGAGCTCTACTGCTTCTCTATTTTGAATAGATTCGGCATTCACAGAATGCTTTTCGACGGTATCAAAATCACATTCTTTAAGCATGTAATTAATCATGCCCTGTAAGCCCATTTTGCTTCCATCTTCTACCGAAAAGATGCGAGTTACACCGGCGTTATGAAGGTCTTCAATTTCTTCGGGCACAATTACTCCGCCTCCACCGCCAAACACTTTGATGTGTGCTGCTCCCTGCTCTCGCAGCAGTTCAATCATGTATTTAAAATACTCAACGTGACCACCTTGGTAAGAACTGATGGCAATCCCCTGCACATCTTCCTGAATAGCACAGTTCACGATTTCATGCACCGAACGATTGTGTCCTAAGTGAATTACTTCTGCCCCACTGCTTTGCAGAATCCGACGCATAATGTTGATAGACGCATCGTGCCCATCAAATAAACTAGCGGCGGTTACAAAACGCACCTTATGATTGGTGTTGTAGGGTGTGTTAGTATATAACTCTTGAGCTTCGGTAGATGAAACAGGATTGTCTGATTGTGTTTTTAATGACATCAATGATGATTTTGAATTATTGGAAGCGATTCCAAAGATACAAAAATGCTATCGCGGATGCATCATTCAGGCTATACTTGTTCGATAGTTTGCATTAAATTACTTCGAAAAAAAAGATGGAATCGTATCAAGCGCTACAGAAGTATGTACACTCGCCTCAAATGCTGAATAAGTTGAAAGAAATGGGCGAGGTGATGGTGTTTGAGAAAAATCAAGTGTTACTGAACGAGCGTGCTTACATCCACAGCATCCCGATTGTAATTTCGGGCACGGTGAAAGTGATGCAAAGCGATTCGGAGATGCGAGAATTGTTCTTGTACTACATTCAGCCGGGCGAAACATGCATCATGTCTTTTTTGGGTGGCTTACATAACGAACAAAGCAAAATCAAAGCCATCGCAGAAACACGTTGCGAAGTGCTTTTGATTCCCATAAGTAGTACCAGTCAGTTAATTCGCAATTTTCCGGAATGGGTGGAATATATCTTCAAAATTTATCATTTGAGATACGAGGAATTGCTTCAGGTTGTGAATGAAGTGTCTTTTAAAAAAATGGACGAACGAATACTCGATTTTATCCGCCGACGGGTACAAGTTTCTGAAACCAATCAATTGGTGGTAACTCACGAAGAACTCGCGAACGAACTGGGAACAGCTCGTGTGGTAGTTTCACGGTTACTCAAACAAATGGAAAAAGAAGGACTTATAAAGCTTGGTCGAAATAAAATTACTTTACTGTAACATTAGTAACTGACTATCTCCCCCTGCTCCCTGTACCTTTTGAACATATTTAAATCAAAAGGTAACGCATGTTTAATTTTATAAAGAAAGCACTCACTCCTACCGAGGAAATCAACTTTAAGCAACTCCAACAAGAAGGAGCTACGATCATAGATGTACGAACTCCGAGTGAATATCAATCCGGGCATGTTCAGGGATCAAAAAACATCCCACTTCAACAACTGCCTTCTTCCTTAGATTCATTAAATCCTCATAAAACAATCATAGTTTGTTGTGCATCGGGTGCACGCAGCGGTTCGGCAAAACGAATGCTGAATAAAGCCGGCTACGATAAGGTGTACAATGGAGGTGGATGGATGCAATTGCAAAATAAATTACACGAATGATGGATCGATTTATCATTCCATTAAAAACCGGATGGACCTTACGCCGTTTTATCGGCTTAGCCATTGCTCTTTTTATAAGTATACAATCCATTCTGTTGTGGGATCCTGTGCTGGGATTACTAAGCATCGTTTTCCTCTATCAAATTATAACAAATAAAGGCTGTTTTGGTACGCAATCCTGCACCGTTAACAATACTAAATTCAATTAATACATAAAGACGTTAAAATCATGAGCGAAAAACATTTATACGACGTTCAACTATCATGGACATCCGATCGAAAAGGAACACTTTCTTCCGAAACATTACCCCAAAAAATTGAGGTTGCCACCCCACCTGAATTCCCTAAAGGAATGCCAGGAATCTGGTCGCCTGAACACTTATTTGTTGCCTCTGTGAGTAGTTGTCTCATGACTACCTTTTTAGCAATCGCAGAGTTTTCGAAACTCGATTACCTGCGTTTTAATGTGGATGCAATTGGCACGCTTGAAAAAGTGGATGGCAAGTTTAAAATGAGTGTGATAGAATTACGTCCGGTTGTTGAAATTGACGATGCATCGAAAGAGGCGAAAGCGCTACGCATTATTGAAAAAGCGGAAGCTGCCTGCCTGATTTCAAATTCTATCACTTCTGAAATCGTATTAAAGCCGACAGTCAAAATTGTAGAAGCTGAAGTAGCTTGACCGACATTTGTTCCTACTTTGGTTTCTTCTCTACGATGGTTCGATGAGGAAACGGAATTTCAACTCCTTCTTTGTCGAACCTCTTTTTGATGCTTTCCAGCAAATCACAGCCAAGTACAAAAGCATCGGCGGCATCTTTGGTTGTAGCCCAGGCTCGTAAATTAACCGACGACTCCCCCATTGCTATAACGCGAACGTTTACCAATGGTTCACCGTTTTCGATTTGCTCTTCGGTTCGGGCATCCACAAATAAAGGATGAGCAGTTACCTCCTCCGCCATTATTTTTTTCGCAAGATCGATATCTGAGTCGTAACTAATCCCCATATCAATCCATTTGGTAATGCGATCATCTTCGTAGTTAGAGTTGATCAAAATCTCATTGCTGATCACCGAATTCGGAATTATGATACGTTGATTTTGGAAATTCCGGATCACAGTATGGCGCAAGTTGATGTCCTCTACTATCCCACTCATTGTGCCTCTCAACTCAACCCTGTCGGTAATCTTATATGGCTTAAAAATTACAATAAATATTCCTCCTACAATATTAGCCAAAGCTTGCTGTGATGCAAAACCGATGGCAATTGCTAACACCCCGGCACCGGCAAAAATAGTTGTAGCAACCACTCTAAGCTGAGGAATCATGTAAATGGAAATACCAATTCCGGTAATGTAAATGAGTACTCCAAGTCCTCTTTTCAGGAATTTCAGATTGGTGATGTCATCGCCATCTTCTTTTTTTTCCGTTTTTGTGATGGCTTTTGCAAAGAGATAACTAACTACTGAAGCCACAATAATGGTACCCAGAATAGTAAACACTACCATGGTAAAAACGCGCCATTCTTCGGGGATGTAATTAGCGAGTGGATTATTCATTAAAGTCTATGGTTATTTGCGAAGTAAATCCGGTTTGAATATTCACTGATCTTCGAACGATATAAGGCTCGGGGGCCTGAAAAGGACGAACACTGCCTTTATTCCAAATTACGTCACCATTTTCGTCTTTAAAGATCCTTAGAATATACGTTAAAGGCGGTAAATCATTGATTGTAGCTACTTCAGAAAAGGATCCGCTGTACACCAATTCATTTTGGTCATTTTCTAAGGTGTAGAAATATAAATTGGATGAAGCTGAATCAGCTACATTTGCAGAATCGGACACAACAATTTCCAGCTCGCCCAGTTCTGTGTTATCCCAAATTTCTGGTGTATAAAGTGCTCTACGCTGAGTAGCGGGATTCCAAACTAAAAACTGGTAATCTATTCCATCGATCCATTCGCCCTGTGGGGAAACGAAAAGGCGATTATGTACGAAAGCCAATTCCGGCCAGTCATCGAAGGAAACATCCCCTTCTACTACCACCAATGAATCGAACAACGTACGCGAGTCGATATTAGCAGCATATCGAATTACAAATGGTTGAGTTGGGAAAAGCCCTGCATCGGTTTCAATTTCAACAATTCGTTGTAAGGTAGTATCCGGTTGATCACTTCCTGTAAATCTGAATGTACCTGCTTTTATTTTATTGCCGGCCAGATCAACCAAACCGGAGATGTTTACCTCAAACTCTTGTTCTCCAGGAAGAGCCGAATCTGATTGAGCAAAAACTGCAAAACGTTCTTCGGGTTGAACATACAATACATTTGCTTCACTAAATAAAACGCCGGAAGTATCAGTGATTACAATATTTGTAGAATCAGTTAATTCTACTTCTTCATTAAATCGAAGGCGTAAACGCTGAGTTGAAAACAACCCAACGCCCTGAATTTTTGGAGCTACCGTATCACGTATAGCGATATACATTTCACCAATACTGATAGTATCTCCTTTTGCGAGTGAAATTTGGTCTACCCGAAATGGATTAGCCGTTTCATTATCCGAGTTCCAGATTTTGTTACGGTTTCGATCATCAAAATAAATAGCTTTGTAAGTGCCTTCGCGCAAATAGGAAAATCTGAAATACCCACCTGTATCCGTTTCTGCTGCATAATTGTAAGGTGCTTTCAAATCAAACGGTGCACGATATAAGGCTACTTTTCTGCTTTCTTCTCCCTCACCTGTTTCTGCATTTCTGATGCGCCCGGTGATCACGCCCTGATCTATCTCATCACCCGTAGAAAAGGCAATTACAGTAGAACTACCAATCCTATTGCCTTTGGTATCAGAAACCTGTCCGCCCAATGTGACAATAATGGTGGTAGAATCCGGTAAGCGATCTTCAAATTTTATGGCTAATCGTTTTCGCTTCCAATCGGTCGAAAAAGTAGCCCCGAAATCCGGTTCAATGGTAATGTTATTGTTGATGGAATTTCGATTTACAAACTCATCGAAGTAAATAAGTACTTCATTGCCTGTAAAATTGGTAGTTCCTGATTCCGGTTCTGTAAATAGGATCTCAGGTCCTTTTTCGTCACGAGGTCCGCCTGTAGGTCCAACCGGAGTTGCACAATAGATTAAGGCAAATGAAATAAGTAAAAAAAGTGGGAAATATTTGTGCTGTTGCAATGCGTTTATCTACAGAATTTTCGTTGACTGTATGAATCTATTTGCTGATGTTGACGTTAAATTGCGCAATTTAAATCATGTACATAATTAGATACTGCTACCTCGCAAAGTAAGAAGAATGAAACTATCTCTGGGGCGATTTTTTTTGATAATTTTATTGGGCATTTCGATGTCATCTTGTGGTGCCTACATGCTCGATTCGGCCCAATATGATCTAAGAGACTCTTTTGCACAAGGTGATTTTGCCTCAACAGCCTCGTTGATGGAATCGCTGGATAAAAAGGGCGTTTATGCATCCAAAGACAAGGTGCTTCTTCATTTAGAAAAAGGGAGCGCCTATCATTTTTCGGGCGACTACAAAGCAAGTAATACGCATTTTGAGCGCGCAGAATTTGAGATTGAAGATCTCTACACGAAAAGTATTACGCGTGCTTTAAGATCATTTGTGATAAATGATAATCAATTAGCCTATGATGGCGAAGATTATGAAGATGTGTACCTGAATGTTTTCAAAGCGCTGAATTATATGCATCTGGGGGATTTGGATGGAGCCTTGGTTGAAAGTCGTCGAATTTCCTTCAAACTGGATCAAATCAACACAAAATATAATGGCTTGGCTGAAACGCTTTCGAAAGCGGATACAACCAGAACCGGCTCTGACAAATGGAATCCGGGAAAGAGTAACATCCGAAACAGTGCCTTAGGATACTATTTATCCACAATTTTATATACCAAAACCAATAAACCTGACGATGCCAGAATTGCGCATCAAAATTTATTAAAAGCCTATCAGGAACAATCTGATTTTTTCAATTACCGTCGAAATCAACCGGAGCAATTCGATCAATTAACAGATCCGCAGTCGTACAATGTTTTGATCAAAGCTTTTTCCGGTAGATCTCCCCTGAAAGTTCAGGACGATTCGCGTATCTATTTTGAGGAAGCTGATACCTATTTAAAATTCAGTTTTCCTGTGCTTTTGAAGTATGAGAGTGAAGTATCGTCTGTTAAAGTTTCTGTGAATGGAACATCGTACAATAAACTTACTACCATTGAACATTTGGACAAGGTAGCCGGGGAAGTTTATAAAGTAAAAGAGCCAATAATTATCGCACGAACAATTGTACGGGCGTCGTTAAAGGCACTTGCAGCTAATAGAGCCGGTTCCAAAATCAGTGAAAAAAATGAAGGACTTGGAAGTCTTGTTAGTTTTTTGGGAAAATTAGCTCAAGAAACCACAGAAAAGGCAGATTTGCGAGGCTGGCAAACTATGCCGGGCACTTCGCATGCAATGGTTTTAAATCTTCCCGAAGGTGTGCATACGGTTCAAATAGAGTATCTTGATCGTCGAGGAAGAACCGTATTTTCAGAGCAACAAGAAGTAGAGATTACGGGTACGGAATCTCTTAAACTTGTGGAATCGATTTATTGGAATTAACCGGATGAAAACACCCATAGTTAAACATATCTCTACTCCCCTTTTGGTAATCATTGCCATTGTTGCTCTTCAAGCATGTGGTGGTTCCAAACGTACCGGTTCAAGCAATAACGCTTTGCCTGCCTGGGTTAGTCAACCTTCATCTGCCTTCAGCGACCGCCAATACTTAATGGCTGTTGGAAGCGGCGATACTTTTAATGAAGCACGCTCGGATGCTATGCTGGCACTTGCTCAAATTTTTCGGGCAAATGTAGAAGGAACTCAGAATTTATATTCGGATGTGCTGGAAGTATCCAAATCGAATGACGATTTCACCTCAAAAGAAACTATCCGGCTGATAAATAATATTGCCATTGGAGCCACCGAAGATCTTCAAAATGCAGAAGTTCTAACTTCAGAAACCGGCAAAGATGGCATGTATTACGTGCTTGCAGGATTTAACCGAAACCAAACTGCAGCTCTTTATCGAAATGAAATTAGTAATAACAACGAGCGTATAGAGCGCAACAAGGAAGAAATTGAAAGGAGTAATGATAAATTTAGTACGCTCCGTTTTTTAAAGGAGAACCTTTTATTGGCGCGTATCAACAAACAATTAGCCGGTTTACTGGAAATAATTATGCCGGGATCTGGGGA
Organism: bacterium; assembly: GCA_024742815.1. GTDB lineage: Bacteria > Bacteroidota > Rhodothermia > Balneolales > Balneolaceae > HXMU1420-13. The sequence continues at coordinate 524,205 of JANSXX010000002.1, read as the reverse complement.
AAGTTCAAAAACTCAGAACACTTTAATTGAATCAAGAAATGCGTTCAACGCGCATCAACAAACCATGCCTGTTCGAATACGCGGATTACAGAGTGTTGAAAATATCCGCAGCGCGCTTTCGGATGCGTTTTTACAGGAAGGATTTGTACTTGCCGAGAAAAACCCTGTGTTGTTGGTTGATGCTACCTATCGTGCCAGAGAAATTGACATCAACCGTGATGATGCAGAATTTGTAAGCTGGGAGTTACAAATAAAAATTACGCGCCCCGAAACACAGCAAACCTATACCGACTTTAACGTTTCGGGCAGAGAAGGCGCATTGAATATCCAAAACGCCTATAAACGTGCAGCAACAGCTGCTATTGAACAAATCGAAGCTAGATTTCGACCTTATTTTAACGCTGAATTTCTATCAAACAATTAAACTATGAAACGATCAAATATTCTATTTCTGATTCTTATCACAAGCATTTTGGCTTGCTCACCATCCAAAAAAGTAACCAGGGTTTCAGCCGATACTCAAACTGATTTATCCGGAAGATGGAATGACACTGACGCCCGTTTAGTGGCTGAAGAAATGATTGATGACGCCCTATCGCGTCCTTGGTATCAGAATTTTCGTCAGGCCAATCAAGATGTACCGGTTGCAATGGTAGGGCGAGTTAGAAATGAAACTATGGAACATATCGATACCGAGGTGTTCACTAAAGAGCTTGAACGTGCTTTTGTGAACTCCGGGATGGTAGATGTAGTTGCCGGTATTGATGAAGCCGAGCAGTTGCGACAGGTTCGAAGCGATCAACAGCGCTATGCTTCTATTGAAACGGCCGCGGCAATGGGTAAAGAGTTAGGCGCGGATTACCTGATCATCGGGAATATAACCTCCATTTTTGACGAAACAGAGAATGGCAGAGAGTCTTCTATTTTCTATACGGTAAATTTGGAAATGGTAGATGTGGAGACAAGCCGTAAAGTTTGGATTGGTAATAAAAAAATCAAGAAAATCATCGAACGAAGTCGATTTAGAGGACGATAAAATACCTCGAAGCTTTAAGTGGAAAGCCTCCATCCTTTTTAATTGAATTAAGTGTATGAAAGATTTTGATGTGTGCATTCTCGGTGCAGGATTAGCGGGAATGCATACGGCTATTGAATTAATGGAAGCCGGATTAACAGTTTGTGTCATCGATCCAAAAGGAATTGCCGGAGGTGCTTCGGGTACACCGGTAGGACTTGCAAATCCTGCAACGGGTAGATTTGCTAATCGGAGTTGGAGAGCGGAGCAATGTATGGAGCGTTTAACGGTCCGATTAGAAGAAATCAGCAATTATACCGGGAGAGAGTTTTATCGAAAATCGGGAGTGCTTCGACCTGCTCTATCGAAAAAAATAGCCGGTAGAATGCAGGAAAACGTGGTCAACAATGATTGGGCGCCTGCGATGGTTGAATGGAAAAGCAGTGCCGAACTAGAAGAAATGCATCCCGGTTTAACTTCCATAGAAGGTGGTGTGTGGGTTCCAGATGGACTCACCGTATCGATTCCCGATTATTTACGCGGCATTCATTCTTATTTATCAGAACGAAAAGTGTTCTTCTTTTTAGGTAGAAACTATTCGATTCAAAAGAAGAACAATTGGAAAATAAGTATAGACCAAGAAGATCACTTTACAGCAAATAAACTGGTTATATGTGCCGGAATTTATTCGAAATCGTTCGATATTAGTAAAGAGCTACCTTTACATGCGGTAAAAGGTCAGACCGCAATTATGCAAGCTAACGATTTTTTAGAATTTGATCACGCAGTTAGTGCTCAGGGTTATTTCAGTAAAATAAATGATAAGGAATTCATCCTTGGCTCCACTTATGAGCATAATTTTGAACATGAAGAACCTGATGAGGTAGGCTTTGAGTTCATGTTCTCACGTTTTTCGAAGGTTCAACCTGAACTCGCTTCATCTTCTAAAATAGTAAATCAATGGGCAGGTGTGCGCGCTTCTACACCAGATAGAAAGCCGATTATTGGAACTCTTGATAAGGAAATGGAATCGTTCATATTTGCAGGATTAGGGTCAAAGGGATTGCTTTATTCCGCATATGGAGCCGAGCTATTAAAGGAGCATTTGCTCAATAATCAAACTATTCCAGAAACCGTAGACGTTAATCGATTTAAGGCATAAAAAAACCCTGTACTTCGTAAGCACAGGGTTTCGAAAATAAGTTCTAGAATATTACTAGAAGCGGAGAACTAAGCCACTCCATGCAAATGCTAGAGATGTTCCTTTATCCGCATCGCTACTAACAGTTGATGCACCTAAGGTAAGCTCTAGGAATCGGAAGTCTAAACCAATCCCTGCTGAATAAGCAGCTGAGAAATCCCCTCCTCTACGTGTTCCTACACGAATAGGAATGAAATTAAGTAATCGATACTCGGCACCTAATGTCAAGAAACTAATGTCGGTATTTGTACCGAAATCGTTGAATCCAACGCCGTAATCAACCGTGGTAGTAAGTTTACCAAGTGTTAAAGCAACACCAAAATTGTACATCCCGGGTAGATCGTATTTTCTTTCGGGCGCATCTCTGGCCACAAATCCACCATACACATCATTTTCCAAGCTATCTGAGAGTGTATCGAAATAATCACCAAAAGAATCATCGCCGATATCTCCATCAAAAGTAAAAATGGAATTAGCGTTGATTTCTTGCGGATTTTCTTTGTAGCTCACACTTCCAAGATCGGTGGCAGACATACTCACTCGCAGCACCTGACGCTTACCTAAAATTCCGAGCGCCGGTAATGAAACATCAATTTCAGCAGTTACACCAAGGTCTAGACCAAAACCTGAACCCAAGGTACCAATGTCAGATCCGTCGTAATCAACGTAATCTCCAAACTTTGCAGATGGATCAGATTGACGTGCACTACTATACGCAGACATTTGAGTGGCTAAGTCGCCATAGACATATGCTGAGTAATTGAAGTCGTGAGTGATAACTCCCGGTCCATTTTGATCAGCAGGTGTTACTTGCAAGGTTGACGTGAAGTCTAGTTCGGTTGATTGCAGTCCGATAATATATTTAGGTGCAGCACCAGCATAAATACTGATTCCATTAATAAATGGCAGTTTTTCGATTAAGCCAGTTAATGGGATTGGTAATTCCATCGCAAAACCTACCGAAACTTCAGAGTATGCAAGTACCGTATTCGAAAAATTAACAGGAACAGGATTTGCAAAGTGATCTGAATCGAGGCCATAAAAGGCTAATTCCATAAATCCTTTGTTCACGTTGAATTCTTCAATGGTTCGAACACGAGTTGCCAAACTAAACGCGGTATTTTTGCCACGGTTTGAAAAACCAAATGGAACTACGTTTAATCCTACAGCCACATTCCGAGTATTACTTACATCACTCCCAAACCATGCATTTAGCATGTCTACTCGGGTTTGACCTTCGAGTACTAGTCCTTGCGTGAAATACGTCTCATAAACGTCTTGATTTAACAGCGTACCGCGCGCACGTAAACCAACGCCACCCAGTAAACCAAGTGTTCTTTTTGGCTTTCGGCCAGTATTGTTAATCATTAAGTTAGCCGGATTCAAGAAGTTCGCATGATATCCGTCTACATACGCAGTTCCGCCCCCACCCATTCCGATGGTTGCAGAATTAAAGTGCCTGCTTTGAGCTACAACAGAGGCAGCTGAAAGCGCTAGAAATACAGTAAATATTAATTTTAGCTTTTTCATCTTAGTTGCCTCCTACATTAGTTCGAACACTTGCTTTTGCACTGATGCTGATGGTAATAGAGTCGGTATCCCGAATCTTTACTGCTTCTTGCGAAAAGGTATCAAGTGTGGCACTGATAGCTACCGAATCTGTTCTCGATAACTGATCTAATTGACTATCATTTAAAGCAATGATTAACTGACCTGGTTCTGAAGCAGTTACAAAACGCGAAACTGCATCAACCGTAGCAGCTGATAATTGAACCGGATTTTCTCCAGGTAATGGAACGGTTGTAATTGAGTTTCCAAGATCGTCTAGGAAATCAAAATTCAAAATAAAGCCGAGTGGTAAACTATTATCGTATGTAATTACCAGCTCACCTGCTGTGACGTCGGTGTCGTCGCCTTCTTTAGGTAATCCATCTAAACCTGAGCCATCAACAGTAGTTTCGTAAGATGCACTCGCGGCACTAAAGTAGATTGGAAGATCAACTAAAATAGAAGGATCAAACTCAAGCGGAGTAGCTATAGTTGCTTCGCCGTTTGATTGGTTGATTACTGATTTACCCACGAAGCGAATTTCACTTGGTAAATTGTTTAAAAAGTCGAGTACGTTGGTGTTACTATCATCAAAAGTTACCGAAGAGTTTATCACGGATCCATCAGGACTAGGATCTAGTTGAAATTTAATGAGCTGATCTGCGCGAAGCTGAACGCCATTTGCATAAATTCCATCGATTGGGTCGGTTGCACTTACCACTTTATCTGAACCGTTTGTGCCTGTTAAGAAAATCTCTTCCCCTTCTCCATCAACACCAACAATTGCGGCATAAATAGTAGTTGGCACACCAATATTCGAGGTGTAAGCGATACTTAAGCTGGCACCGGCAAACTCAATTCCATCAATTTCGCTGGATAAGTCATCCAAACCATCAATTTCGGTAAGAGAAACTTCGGTTTCGTTGTAGGCATCAACAATATCGTTACCTAGGGTTGTTAAGCCATTTGACGGATCGTCATCACCGAGCAATACTGTTTGTGATTGAATCTCACCAAAAGCACGAGCAACAGTAAGATTATTGATCGCTACGCTAGAGCTAACTTCATCCGTCTCACGGATTACCCGTGTTTGATCACCAACCGGTGCGTTTTGGGTATTTTCGGTAATAGCCTGGATGTTATAATTAATTTGATTGCCATTTGCATAGATAAAGTAGCCGGCTAAATCGATATTTCTAGCCGGTGCTGAACCATTTCTAGAAATTTCAGTAGCCCCCGAATATTCTAAGCGAAGAGAATCTGCTTCATTTTCCGTTGATCTAATGCCCGGAAACGAGATAATCAGCGTTTCTACGCTCAAATCTAGACTGTTGGTGATTTCACCCAATTCGATTACGCCAGACTCAAGTTGTACAAAGTGATCGTCGGATGTGAACTGGAATTCGGTTGCATCAAACGTAGTTACACTGGCCGTTGAGAAATCCTGCTCGGTTACAGCAGCTTCTACCGCTGAAGCGGTTAAACCATTACCATCTACCGAGTTTACTGCCAGTAAACCAGGGTTTGCTGGAAAGGTGAATGCGTTCCAGAAAATGGTTAATTGAACCCCTAGATTTTGGAGCACATCTCCATCACTAAAGGTTACAGAAGCAATCTCAGTGGCTCCATCAATCAACTGGTTGCCATTCGCATTACTAAATTCGGCCACAGATCCAATTGGAGTTGAAGAAACGGTATCAATAAATTGAACCTGAGCTACGCTAAAGTTAAACCCAAGATTGTTGGTAACCTGAATATCGATGCTCCCCCGTTTGATTGTTGCGCTAACAAAGAAGTCGGTGTTGGCACCGATATTAATTTGAACAGGATTCGCGGAGTTATCACCGGCCGGAATTGGTGTTCCTGCTGGTACAATATTTGGGTCGCTCCCGGTAACTTCCTCAATATCTACAGAACCAAGGTCGCCATTGCCACTAGAGAAACTTCCGATTTCAATTTCACCAACCTGAGAATTAAACGAGGTTGGATCGATCCCAATTTCAGGGATAGCGTCGTTTAAGTCGCCAAAATCGAATTCTTCGGTTCGTGAAAGTGTAATTAATCCGTCATCAATTCCACCATCTGTAACAGTGAAAAGTGAATCAAAATCGCTTTTGGTAGTGTCGAGTAAAGCTTCGGGCGCTCCCTCTCCTCCACCTAAAAATTGCAGCGTTTTATTGAGCAATAGTGGTGCTTCAACGCTATGAGATGTAGTAAAGTCAGGCTTTCCGGGCGTACTGATATCACAATTGGAAATCAGAACGGTGGAAAAAACCCCGACTAGTAACAGCTTAAAATTACGCATCTGTTATAGGTTTATTGATATTGTAGATTTGAAAATATGGCCGAACCATTTTGAGAAGTACCCATCCACATTTTTTTGGAATTGGTGTACCCCTGAACTTGATTAAAACCAACATAATGTTTCATTGACTAAAAGTAGAAATAATATGCCAAAATTCTACCATAGATTATTGAATTGACAGCTTTATAATATTGAGGGGGTAAAAGGTTCCTTGATTGATAAAATCTGAAGAAGGATCAGAGGCACTGAGGGACAAAGGAACAAAGTGACAAATGATATTTATCACTCGATCCAATGCTCTGCGTTGGATCGAAAAACTAATTAACCAATCCCATAAAATAAAAAAGTCTTCAGCTTTTCAGCAAAAGACTTTCATTTTTTAAAATGCGGAGACGGTGGAATTCTCCCATAAGGATGCCTTCGGAAGAACCCTCGGTACAGTGTAAACTTCACTGTCATATTACTAGTGATATTTTCAGTACAGAGCTTTTTGGAAAGCATTAAAAGTGGCATTCTAAAACAATTTGACTGTGAATTAAGCTTCGTCACAATCAAAACCATAGATTCCTGCCTTCGCAGGAATGACTTTGTAATCGGATGATTATGTGAATAAATAATTCACTGATTTATCACTCGATCCAATGCTCTGCGTTGGATCGAATAACTGATCCCAAAAAAAAGTCTTCCGCTTTTCAGCAAAAGACTTTCGAAATATGGCGGAGAGGGAGGGATTCTCCCATAGGGATGCCAATGGCAGAACCCTCGGTACTGCGTTGGTTTATATTATTCCTTTCCCTTTGAGATAATTATATCCATCAATGGTTTTAAAGAATCGCTCCCTCTCCATTGCTTCAGCGCGAGTAGGATATTCTTCACTATAGTGAAATTTCCACGGTCTCTTGCCTTTTGTATATCTTGATTTACCTCTATTGTGTTGCTTAATCCGTTTTAATACATCCTGCCCGCTTCCGAAGTAATAACTACCGTCGTAATCACTTTTCAATATGTATGCGAAATACCCCATCACATAAAATAAAAAAGTCTTCCACTTTTCAGCAGAAGACTTTCATTTTTATGCGGAGAGGGAGGGATTCGAACCCTCGGTACCGCGTTGGCGGCACACTCGCTTTCCAGGCGAGCCCATTCGACCGCTCTGGCACCTCTCCAAAATTGCAAGGGCGCTAAGATAGAATTAATTGCTTCCCATCGCAATGTTAAAAACCAATTAAAAACGCTTCTTGGATATAAGCCCCTACCCTTTCTCCATTTTCAGTTGCAGGACGAAATCGCCACTTATATGCTGCTTCCAACACATCCTGAATAATACCAAATCCTAAATCCTGCACAACCTCATATTCATCAGAGTTGCCTTTATATTTTCGAATTTCGGCAATGTAGGCTTCCCGAACAGTGCCATTGCTATTCACCGTAAAATTTACCAAAATCATGCTTTTTAACTCCGATTTGGTTGCTTCTTCAGATAGTGTTGGCTCAACAATTCGGGAAATTCTGGGTGGACGATCCGGGTTACCGGAAATTCTGTTTTCATTTCCTGTCTGTCCGGTTGTTTCAGCTATGCTAAGCGAATCGAGAAAAATCATTGTATCAAATTCCGGAAATTCAATTTCTTCTTCGATCACAACGTCGTTCGGAACAGGAATAGGTACTTGAGGTCTTGGCGGCGATGCAGGTGCATTGGCTTGTTTTGTGATTACCATTTCTTCTACAAAAAGCACTTCATCCTCAGGAAAAATAAAAACGTTGACTTTTCGCTCTTGTTCGGGCCAGAATTTGAAAACAGCAATCAATATTAACAGTGAAACTATCAACGCTCCCATCACGCGATGGTGATAGTGTACATTGGACAAAAATTGCTGATAGTTAAATTCGTTCAAGAATCTTTGAGCTGTTCATGCGCCGAGATAATAACCTCCCGAGCATGATCGCGTAACGCAGTCATTGAATCAAATGCATCGGGATCGATACTATCCAACACTTTAAGTTTGAAATTTGCTTTGGTATTAAAAAGCTTGGACCCTGATGCCAACGCAGAATACGCTCCATCTATTACAATCGGCTGTATAATAAAACCATGTTCTTTAGCCAGCAAAAAGGCTCCATTCTTAAAGGATTTAACTTTTCCATCTAAAGATCTCGTTCCCTCCGGAAAAATCATTACCGGGACCAAATCCTTTAAAGGTTGAACGAGTTTCGAAAGTTTTTTTAATGCCGATTTACTTGATCGATTGATTGTTAGGTGTCCCGTTAGCTTTACCATCCACCCCATTACCGGGATGTATGTCATGCTATGTTTAACCACCCATTTCATTTTCCATTTTAGCTGAAATGCCAGTGGGATGTCCATGAAACTCTGATGATTCGCAATAAATATAGTTGGCTTGGAAGCATCGTACTTTTCTTCTCCTTCTATATGTATGCGCCAAGATGGAGTCGGACGCATCATCAGCCAAGCCATAAATGCCAGCATCCGGTTTGTGATTTTATTGTACCGATCAAAAGGAAGGGTGAGCACAAATACAATTGATATAAGAATGAAAAACACCAAAAATAGTATGGAATAGTATAACCATACGTAAATACTAAATATCGTCCTTATCATAATTACTTACTGCTCGAGCGCTTTACGAATGAATCCGCCATTATTTCGAAGTAATTCCTGTGCTTCTTGTTTTGAAATATTTTTTAGCCCCATAACTAAGGCGGTTTTTACATGTCCACCGGCTTGTTCTAAAAGCTTTCCGGCTTCTTCGTAATTAACATCAGCAAAAGTTAGTATAATTCGTTTAGCGCGTTCCACAAGCTTTTTATTGGTCAGCATTAAATCTACCATCACATTTTCGTACACTTTGCCTTGCCGAATCATAGCACCAGTGCTAATCATATTCAGTACCATCTTTTGCGCAGTTCCGCTTTTCATTCGGGTGCTTCCCATAATTACTTCGGGGCCAACGGGTACATCAATAGTAATATCTGCTTTAAAAGGTAATTGATCGGCCGAAACGGTAGTTACTAAAATGGATGGAATTCCTTGCTCTTTCGCTTCTTTTAGCAATCCTACTACATAAGGCGTGCGTCCACTCGCTGCAATACCACAAACAACATCTAGTTGAGTAATTTTTTGATTCGTGATTTCTTCACGTCCTAATTCTTCCGAATCCTCAGCACCTTCTTGTGCAACAAACATTGCGGCTTCTCCCCCTGCAATAAAGCCTTGTACTTGTTCGGGGTGGCTTCCAAAAGTGGGTGGACATTCAGCAGCATCTAACACGCCCAACCTACCACTTGTACCCGCTCCGAAATACAGTAATCTACCACCTACAGAAAAAGCCTGACTCACTAACTCGACTGCCTGTGCAATTTCCTTATTTTTTTGAGCTACAAACTCTGCAACTTTTTTGTCTTCTTGATTGATGAGTTCGACAATTTCTTCTGCCGATGCTACATCAATCTCCATGGTGTCAGGATTGCGTTGTTCGGTATCAAGTGCTTTTAGTTGATCAAATAGTTGTTCTGACATGTAATTAGTCTCTTCGGTGGTTCCACCAGTCGGATGATTCTGTTGCAGCAGCCTCTAGCGGTGTGGTTAGTTCATTCTCTGTTTCTGAAACTAACAATGCTGCGGCTAAAGCAACAACCTCGTCGTCATGTTTTTTGAAGAGTTTACTTACCTCAAAATGATCCTGCACAAAATGAGTATCATATTTACCGCTTATAAATGCTTCATGCTCTAAGGTATAGGTACAAAAAGGGATTGTGGTTCTGCATCCAACAATTTCATATTCATCCAACGCTCGAAGCATTTTTTTACGAGCATCCTCTCTATCGGTGCCGTAAACGGTAAGTTTGGAGATCATCGGATCGTAGTTAATGCTCACTGCTTGTCCTTCTTCAATACCTGCATCTACCCGAACGCCTGTTCCGGTTGGAATGCGATGCTTGATAAGTGTACCCGTGCTAGGCAAGAAATTATTATCAGGATCTTCGGCATAGATTCTACATTCGATAGCCCAACCTTTCTTTTGCACGTCATCTTGAGTAAATGGCAGTTTCTTACCTTCTGCAACCGCAATTTGTGCGGCCACCAAATCGATGCCTGAAATCATTTCGGTAACAGGATGCTCTACCTGAAGGCGAGTATTCATTTCCAAGAAGTAATAGTTCTTGTGCTTATCTACCAAAAATTCGATGGTTCCGGCACCTACATAATCGCAGGCTTCTGCTGCGGCAATCGCCGTTTTAGCCATCTTAGCTCGCAATTCATCATCGAGCAAAGCACTTGGAGCTTCCTCAATTACTTTTTGATGTCGCCGTTGGATGGAACACTCACGATCGTAAACATGTACGGTATTTCCATGCGTATCTGCCATGATTTGAAATTCGATATGACGTGGTTCTTCCAAATATTTTTCGATGTACACTCGATCATCACCAAAGGCATTGCGAGCTTCATTTTTAGCTGCTTTAATACTCGCTTCGAATTCTTCAGGTTTATGTACAATGCGCATTCCTTTTCCCCCACCACCGGCGGATGCTTTGATCAGAATAGGAAATCCGATATCCTCGGCAACTTCACGTGCTTCTTCTATACTTTCAAGCGTACTTTTTAAACCGGGAGGTGTTGGAATATTATGCTCAGCCATCAATTCTCTAGCTGAGGTTTTGTCTCCCATTAGTTCTATGGCTTTTGAGCCCGGACCAATAAATATGATTCCTTCTTGTTGGCAACGCTCAGCAAATGCTGAGTTCTCGCTCAAAAAACCATAACCGGGGTGCACTGCATCTGCACCTGTTTGTTTACAAGCATCGATGATTTTGTCCATCACCAAATAGCTTTCTGAAGAAGCCGCTTCCCCAATAAAAACCGATTCGTCTGCCAATTGAACATGAGGTGAATACTTATCGGGACGTGAATATAAAGCCACCGATTGTATCCCCAATTCTTTACATGTATGAATAACCCGAACGGCGATTTCACCGCGATTTGCCACTAGAATTTTTTTGATCTCTGCCATAAGAAATGATTTTCTTGGATAGTACCAATTACCCTAGAAATTCACCACTTAAGTTTAGCTTGCAGCGCGCATTTCTATGAAAATTTTGGGGAGGATTGCGAATTTTTCCACTTTATTGAGATAAGCTCGGTGTTTAAACACACTAAAATCGTTTTCTTCGATTTTATCTAAGATTCTGCTGTAATTATAACGAGCAAGATATACCGGCAATCGGCTGTCTTTATCGAGCATTTTTATTCCGATATCAGCTTTTTCGTAATAGTCTCTGGCTCTCTTAATTTGGAAATCCATAAAGTTTCTGAATTTCTCAGACTTCTCGCCTGCGAATAATTCAGCTTCGGTGATCTCGAACATGGTTAATTCATCTTTTGGCAGATAAATTCGATTTCTCTCTAAATCTTCGCCAATATCACGCAGAATGTTGGTGAGTTGCATGGCAATTCCCAGATCGATGGCATATTCCAACGCTTTTTCATCAGAATACCCGAATACTCTGCTGGTCATTAATCCTACAACAGATGCTACTTTATATGAATAATCATAAAGTTCAGAAAAGTTGTTGTATCGGTTTTTATCGAGATCAGTACGTACACCATCCATCAACTCGAAAGGTAAGCTAATTGGAATGTGATACTTTTTGAGTGTATCTGAGAATGCAATTAGGATTGGATCATTGGATTCTTGCCCATTGTATACACCTGTTAGCTTCGATTTAAAATCATCTAGCTTCGCATCCACTTCGCTTATGTCGATGGAGGTATGATCCATGAGATCCATCGTTTCATCTACTAAATTATCCAAGTAACGGCAAAGTCCATAGATCGCAAATATGCTGCGTTGTTTTTCATTAGGCAAAAAACGCGTAGCCATGTAAAACGTTTTGGCATAGAAACGAGTTATCGCCCGGCAATGCGAATAGGCGGATCGAAGTCGATCATCATTAAGCTCTTCAATCACCGAGCGGTGAAAAGAAGTTTTCTCGTAGATCGGACGAAACATGGAATATGGTACACGAAGTAATTCACTCATGTACGTTAAATCAACAAAATTTCTAAATACGTTCCATTTTATTAAATAAATAATTTTGTTGTACTGATAACATATTCCAATTTAGATGATTATTATTGCCCTTCAGTTATTTAGGCAATAGAAGCTCATAAAACTGATCAATTCGACATAACTAGTTTGCGTTTATGAATAAGAAAGTGACGATATACGAAGTGGCAAAACAAGCAGGGGTTGCCATTTCAACAGTTTCAAGGGTTTTGAACGACTCCCCCAATGTATCGGAAGAAACGAAGGTAAAAGTTCAAAAAGCAATTAATGAACTTAATTTTCGTCCACAGGTAAGTGCCAGAAAATTAGCAAGTAAAGAGCCACAAATTTTGGCAGTAGCTGTTCCATCATTTACTACTCCATTCTTTAATGAAGTTTTAAAAGGGGTTAAAGATGAAATCCGAAAAATGGACCTTGATATCATTCTTTATAACACCGGTTCTAAAGATCCTGAAGAAGCTGTGATAAACTTTTTTGATCGCGGCACAGCAGATGCATTAATTTTACTTTCTATAGATGTGAGCGAAACCGTGCACAAACACTTGCAAAGTACGCATGTGCCCATTGTTTTAGTGAACACTTCTCATCCTTCGTACAACTATTATATGGTAAACGATTACCGTGGTGGTTACATGGCCGGCGAGCATTTGGTAAAGAAAGGCTTTGAGCGTATCGGTATGATTTCAACCCCGGTTGAAACTCGTTCTTCGGCCGACAGAGAACGTGGTTTTAAAGATGCTTTACGGAATTTCAAAATGCCTATCATTAACGATTATTTTGTTTCAGGAGATACTACCAAACACGCAGGATATACCGAAGAAAGTGGATTCGAAGCCATCTACAAATTTGATGAGAAAAACGACTTTCCTGATGCCGTTTTTTGCGCAAATGATACCCAAGCCCTTGGAGCATTACACGCTCTTTCAAAGTTAGGCATGAAAGTACCGGATGATATTGCCATTATGGGCTATGATAACATCAAACTTAGTAGATATTTAGATCTCACTACCATTGATCAGCATATGCACACCATAGGCGCTCAAGCCACGGCTCGACTCGCTGAAATCATAAAAAATCCACAATCTGAATTAGTACAGGAATCGCACCAACCTATTTTGGTTGAACGAGGATCTACCGAAAAAAAGTAAGCCGTTGAGTACCTCTTTCGACACGAACCGGGCCCTAAAAAATTGTATCACTGAAACCAGCGTTGAAGGTTTACCAAACCCTTACAAAGGCAAAGTACGAGAGGTATACCCGCTCAATGCGCAAACTATCGGTATTGTAGTTACTGATCGTATTTCTGCTTTCGATCATAATATGAGGCAAGCCATTCCTTTCAAAGGTCAAATTCTGAATAAAATGGCAAAATTCAGTTTTGATGCCGTCAAAGATATCATGCCTACCCACATTATTGATGTACCACATCCTAATGTGACTATTGCCAAAAAATGTGCTCCAATTCCTATAGAAATTGTTATTCGTGGATACCTTACCGGACATGCATGGCGTGTTTACAAATCGGGATTACGAACACTATGCGGAGTTGCTTTACCCGACAGTTTAAAAGAACATGATCGTCTTCCACAGCCCATCCTCACCCCTGCTACAAAAGCAGTAGACGGCCATGATGAAGATATTTCTGAAAAAGAAATCTTGGAGCAGAACATTGTTCCCAAAATTTTATGGGATGAGATTAAAGCCAAAGCATTTATGCTATTTGAACGCGGTACCGCAATTGCTGCTAAGCAAGGTCTTATTTTGGTAGATACTAAATATGAAATGGGAGTGTATAATGGCGAACTCACTTTGATTGACGAGGTCCATACTACCGATTCTTCACGATATTTTTATGCAGATGGGTATGAAGAACGACAGGCAAACTCAGCCGGACAAAAACAGCTTTCCAAAGAATTTTTGCGTGAATGGCTGATGGAGCATGACTTTCAAGGATTAGAAGGACAATCGTTGCCCGATCTACCCGATGGGTTTCGTATTGAAGTTTATGAACGCTACGCAGAACTGTATAAAATGCTTACCGGAAAAGCGTTTGAACCCGTTTTTGAAAATGATATAAATACCACGCTAAAAAGTATTTTTAGCCCTTACACTTCTATTTCATAATCGAGAATAACATGATAAGAATCGTTGTTGTATTACTTGCAAGTTTAACCGTGTATAGTTGTACCGAATCAAATAATACAACCGATGATTTAGCGAGTATTGAGACTGGCTTATTCCAGAAAGAAATGCTTTTTCAGGATTCTCTTAGGTCATATTTCGTGTATGTACCAGAATCTGTAAAGACATTAGAATCAATTCCACTTTTATTCACTTTTCATGGCTATGGTAGTAATGCTGAAAGAATAATGAATTATTCCGGCTATAATAAGTTAGCTGATTCTTTGGGCTTTATTGCTGTTTACCCGTAAGGAACATTACTTCAAAACAGAACGCACTGGAATGTGGGTGGATGGACTTTAGAAAGTCAGGTCGACGATGTTGCATTTGCTGATTCTCTGATAAACCAGCTTTCTCATACCTACCCAATCAACCAAGAGCGTATTTACGCCAATGGAATGTCGAACGGTGGGTATATGAGCTTCTTGCTTGCTTGCCAATCGGATAGTAGAATTGCAGCCGTTGCATCTATTACCGGAGCTATGACCCCACAAACTTTGGAGGCTTGTTCGCCTCAAAAACCTGTTCCAGTTCTACAAATTCATGCAGATACCGATCAAACCGTACCTTACGCTGGCGATCCTACATGGACCATAGGGATAGAAGATATTTTGAATTATTGGATTGCAAATAATCAAGCCGACAACACCGCTGAGATCACTGCATTGGAAGACATCGATCCAAATGATGGTAGTACAGTACAAAAATTCGTTTTTAGTGCACCTGATACCAATGCTCCCGTTGTCCACTATTTTGTTAAAAACGGAGGACATGATTGGCCGGGGGCATGGGGAAATAAAGATATATCTGCAAGCGAAATTACTTGGGAATTTCTATCTCAGTACTCTAAAAATGATCTTCAAAACTGAATGAGGAACTCTAAGCATATTAGGCCAACTCAAGTTCAGGCTTAATTTCCAGTTCTAAAATCGCATTACAACTATTTCTGAGTAATTCAGCTCTTGCTTGAAGTCCGAATTTTTCGCGAATAATCTGCTGATGATTTTTCCAGTTTTCCTCATCAATTAGTTGTATTTCTGATAGCTCATTAATTCCTTCTAACTCATCTAGTGATTGAATAGTAAATCCATTTTCGGTTAGGAAATCCCAGGTTGGATTATCAGTAAGTTCGTTATTCAAACAAATGCGATCTTTAAGATAAACTTGTTTTCCGGCATACAGCGCCATTAGTGTGTTCCCTATCGCCTGCTGACGATCATGCGCCATCACAATTGCATCTACTTCATTAATCAGTTTCAAATATTCATCCGGCAAGATGAACTCTTCATGCATAATGATTTGATTGGCCAATCCAAGCTCCTCAATATGTTGAAGTAATTGTTGCTTATAAGCCGCTTTAAAATTATAGGCCAGCGGCATGATGATTTGATATTCATCGATGTCCTTTTTCGCTGCCAGCATATTGAGTACATCGATATGATTATTCGATGGATCCCCGGAATTACCAACCAGTATTTTCTTCATTATCTTTCTTGGTTCAGAAAGCTTTATATCACCATACAAACCCGGATAGGGATAAGCATAATCAAACCAAGGTTTATCACCGAATTCTGCCTGAAAAGTATCTGCATCGCCTTTAACCGGTGTTAAAATACACGCTAGTTTCTGTGCAGGAATTTTTTTCTTCTGATTATTTTTTAGTGGTTTATATAAATCTCCACCCCAGATAATCCAACCTACCGGTGTTTTGTCGCTTATGATATCTATCAAACTAAATTCCCAAGCGCGAAATAATCCGTGCATAAACACCGCATTCACCTCAGGCAAGGTAAGCTCATTCACTATCCCATTAATATCGCTTTGGCTGGTGTAATCGAAGGTGAAAGTACTTAGATTTTTGCCTTCCTCAATCGTGTAACCACCGGCTACATTCCATGGTGTTTGCTCAACCAGTAAATAATGTTGTTGATCAGAATGTTCGTTCAAATATTCTATCATATCCGATAACGACTGAGTATAAACATGCTGCCGGCAGATGTGCATGAACTTTGCCTTTTTACCTGCTTTTATTGGAAGTAAAGAAGTCTGCTTTTGAGTGGACTCTGAACTTTTACTACTAAATTGAGTGGGCCAGGTATCGATGCATTTTTTTAACCCAGGATGCAGCGCTTCGAGTAATCGAAGAGAAACCTCCTGTTTCTTCTTTTTCTCTTTTTGATGGGCATTGCCACGTAGATATTCGTGATACAATCTACTTTCAGGCACATAAATTTGATGCTCTCTGTTTGGATAATGCTCCAACAATCGAAAACTCAAATCTTTTCCACCGTGACCAAATAAAATGTAATCGCCCCAGCCACCGGTTTTGTAGAACGCTTCGGCGCGGTACATCGCGTTGCCTTCCAGAATAGTGTAAGCAGGTTTCTGAGTGTTTCCTATGTTATAGTGCCATGGGTCATTCATCACATTGGATGAATAATACATTCCCCGAGAAACTACTGCTTCATGCTCGCTGTGCGCGATAAGATGAGCTTGAACAAAGTTAGGTTGCGGGATACCATCATCATCCACAAAAAGTAACCGTTCTCCTTTTGCAAAAGCTGCGCCTAAATTACGTGCGAGATAAGCTCCGGCATTTCCATTTGCTTTAACATAAGTATGCACAAACGGAAAAAGTGCCGAAAATTGGTTGTCCTCTATTCCATTATTTACAAAAATAATTTCGCCGATTCCCTTTAATTGTTTCGAAAGTTGACGAAGGTTTTCAACTGATTTTTCTTTGAATTTATTGGAGATGATAATGGCTGAAACTTTACTCCCGACGGAAGACTGCAAATACTCAACCTTATCAAACCAATATGAGAATAAAGCGCTTTTACTCTCCCAACCTTTTAAAGTAAGCGCTTGATTTAACTCAGCGTCAAGTTCAGTTACTTCAGCTGGTTTCCGCGCTAATAATGCCATGGTTTGAATGAAAAAGGCGACATTATCGGTGGGGTCTTTTTCTAGTCTATCTACAGTTTCATCTACAATCTGCTGCAGATATGCATCGCTTTGATTTATGGCTGAAAACTTGTTGGTGATCTCAACAATTTTAGCAGCTTTTCGAGAATCAGTAAACCCATTCCAGAATTGATCACTGAATATTCTATCATCTTCTACAGACTGAGCGACAGATGCTGTTTGTGCTGATATTTTTTCTAGAATTTCCTTCTTAGCACCTGAAATATCTGTCTCTGAGATCTCTTTCTGCCAACGCCCTCTTTTCCATTCTTTGTTGCTGGAGTTTACAGCCTGTGAATATGCAGCAAATAATGCCGGTGCTAAATCATCAATATTGTTACAGGCGATGTTCGCTGGTTTAGAATTACGGGAGGAAACTAAATCCGCTTTTTCAGAGTGAGTCAAGATGAAATCATACGCTGCTGTTTCAAAGGGATATAAGCTTCGATCGTTAGAACTAATGCATATCATGCTCGAACTACTTTGTAAAACGTAATCAATAATGGGAGAAAACCCGGAGCTTGCATCGATCAGAACTTCTAGGTTTAGGGCCGAGATTTGTTCTGCAAGTTCTACCGGAGATATCTGATGCGACAAATTAAATACCGAACATTGAGCCGCAATCGATTGTGAAATTGCATCATTTATTTCGGAAGTTGAAAAAACAACGAACTTTCCTATTTCTTTCGGGAAAGCCGACAGCATCGTCTTCCATTTACGTCCAACTTCATTATCCCAAAGCGAATCTGAAATGATTCCTATTTTTAGTTTTTCAGATTCTTTTTTTGCATTCGGTTTTGGCTTAATAATGGTTTCTACGCTTTGTGCCTTATCCCAAAGTTTCTGAATGTTTTTTAGTTTCGAATGTTCAATTTCGCGGTCATATAGTTCTTCTAAAATTGCCGCATATTTATATATAAACTCCCTAGATGGAATCGTATTCTCCATCACTTTATTCGCCCAAAATTCAGCCTCCTTCACTTTCCCAACTCTTTGTAAGCATTGACTATACAGCTCAAGAAGCGATGAATCTGTATTGTTCTTTTGGATGAGCTCTTCTAGTACAGGAATTGCTTCATCAAAATTATTCATCTCAAAATAGCACTCAACCATTAGTGCTTTGATATCATCATTATCGGGTACACTTTGTGAAAGATGTGTAAGTAGGCGAAGAGCATCCTGAAATTTTTGTGCTTTTATAAAAATCCACGCTTTTCCAAGATGCGCTTCCAGAAAATCAGGTTTAGCTTGAATTAACGATTCAAACGTATTTAACGCTTCTCCAAATTTGTTGAGATAACCGTACACCTTACCTGCCATAATCACCAGCGACAAATCTGTAGGAGCAAAATTATTTGCCTTACCAATCGCGACTAGGGCGTCTTCATAGCGGAGTTCGTTACAATAGATAATGGCCAAATTTTTCCATGCCGGCACATCATCTTCCTTAATTATCAGCACATCAGGAATCAATGTCTTAGCCCGATCGAAGCGATTTGATTTCATACAAGCTTCCATCAACAATTGAAGCACTTCCAGAGATTTTCCTCCCTTTTTCAAAGCTAGTTCAAGCGGTGCAATTGCAGCTTCAAAGTCTTGCTTTCGGACGTATGCAATTCCGGAGAGATATTGAATCACCCACGATGAAGGATGATTTACGTGCTTTAATCCATTTAAAATTCGGAGTGCTTCATCAATCTGGGGCGGATTGCTCATCAAAAAAGTTTGAGCCTGTTTTATCTCGTTCTTCAAAATGCAGATACCCTGTATAGTTAGTTGATTGTGGCAATGATGAGTTCATTCTCACAAAAACAATACCAAGGATCTGATTCTTAACTATCACAGTGTTTTGGCTCAGAATCTGCGTTTATCTTCAAGTGATAATGGGCTTTGCAGGAAGATTCTTCTAAAAAAGGTAGGATTTTTCCTTCCCAAAAATAGGTGGGACTTTACATAGGGTCAGTTTCACCGCCATCAGGCATAAGCAGAATTTCTTCCACAACACTTCGACTGCTTAACTCACTTAACGACAGTATGAGTTTACCTACATCTTCCGGGTCGATTAATTTATTTGGATCGACATCTACTCCATCCCACGATGTGCTGAAGGTTTGTCCTAAATTGATTGCCGTAACTGCAATTCCGGTTCCCATCAACTCTTTGCGTAACGAACGTGTATAGCCTAGCAAGGCATGTTTGCTCATGGTGTAGGCGCCACTATGTCCGTATCCTTTTAAGGATGCCTGAGAGCAAATATTTACGATGAGAGCTCGCTCCTGTGTTTTAAATACCGGCAATAATTGAGAAGTTACGGTAAACGCCCCTTTCGTGTTGATTTCAAACTGTCTTGAAAATTCTTCTTCGGATGTCTCTTCCAACGGCTTAAACAAAAAGGAACCAGCATTATTTATTAGAATACCGGGATTTAATAAACCAAAATCGAGTGCAGCTAATGCATTTGAGTCTGTCACATCTGCGGCAAGAATTTCTACTCCTTTTGCACCTTCTTCAATGCATTCTTGTCGGGCTTTTTGTAAATCTTCTAAACTTCTGGAAATCAATACCAATCGCCGGTTTGTGGAACGAGCAAATACCATAGCGATCGACAACCCAATCCCTTTACTTCCGCCGGTAATAATTACAGATGCATCCTGAAATGACATTACGGAACGTTTAAATATTTATGTGTTTGAAGGCTGATTCCCCATTTCGGATGTTGCTTCACATAATCGACGATTAGTGGCATCGCTTTCGCTGTTTCCCATTCGGGTTGTAGCAATAATCGAGTGTCTGGCGGACATTTCGCAGCGTGCTCTTCGGCCCAGGCAAGATCTTTCTTGGTTAACACCACCACTTTCAATTCATCAACAAATGGATAGATCTCTTCAACCGGTTTTTTAAATCGTTTTGGGGAAAGCGTCACCCAATCTAGTGTTCCTGAAATCGGAGATGAACCACTTGTTTCTATATGGGTTTGCACACCAATGTTCTTTAAACAAGTGGTGAGTGCTTCCAGGTTATGGAGCAACGGTTCCCCACCGGTAATCACAACTATTTCTGCCTTGGCTGATTCTACAGCAACAACTAATTCTCTAACGGTTAACCTTGGATGTGCCTCTTCTTCCCAACTATCTTTCACATCACACCACCAACAACCTACATCACAGCCTGCAGTACGGATAAAGTAAGCAGCTTTTCCGGTGTGTGCGCCTTCTCCCTGAATGGTATAAAAGTGTTCCATGATTGGATATTCTATATCCAATAATTCATGCTCGGCAACCGGAGTAGGTACAATGTCTTCCGGGTTATACATCTTTATCGGTGTATTCTACCCAGCTGGTATCGGTTTCCCAAACGGTTACGGTAAGCTCAATATCGCCGGGAATTCTCTTCATCGTTTCGGTGTGGATGTATTCTGCAATTCGCTCTGCAGTTGTATTAACTTCCAATAATTCGTTTAACACGCCGTGGTCAAGTCCACCCTTTTCAGAGTCTTTGGCAGCCCATTTCAATTCTTTAAAATCACACACCATATCATCTGTATTCAGGTAGGCAGATGGATTTAATTTATGTGATTTAGCACTCATCTTGACTTTATAGGTATGGCCGTGCATTCTACCGCATTTTCCGTTGTAGCCATCAATATAATGGGCGGCATCAAATTTAAATTCTGTATGTAATATCCAGGTTGGCATGTAATTTCAGAGCATTTCAAGATCAAAAAAAATCCCTGCACTTTTTTGAGGCAGGGATTCCTAAAATACAGCTTTTTAAAACAAATTTTAACTATTGCGTTTGATCGAACATCCAAGGGTTTTTGTGGTTGCTTTCAGGATTTGCTCACCGGCAACCATTTGTTCGATAGCATCTTTTAAAAAATATTGCGTAACTGCTTCTGCGCGATTGGCATTATCATCAATAGATCCGGTATAAATCAATTTTCTATCGGCGTTAAACAAGAATACGTGTGGAGTGTTTGTTGCGCCAAAAGCATCTGCCACTTCGTGATTTCTATCAAGAACATACGGGAAATTATAGTTGGCTTTGTTCGCGTAACGAATCATTTCATCCATTCCATCACCACGACTGCGATATGCTTCGTTCGAATTGATTGCAATCATACCCACATTATTGAATTGTGCAATTTGTGCGATGTCGGTGTAACGATCTTCCCAGCGTGCAACCCAGGGACACGTATTGCAACTAAAAATAACGAGTAACCCATTTGCTTTGGAAGCAGAATTCAGTGTTAAACTTCGACCGCTCACATCATCCATAGAATGATCTCCCATGGGTAAATCGCTGCCTAATGGAAGCGTTGGTTGTGCTTGAATGGACATCGAAACGAACGCAATTATCGCCCCTATACGTACTAAAAATTTCACTTTAGAGTGATTTAATTAAATTGATTTGGTCAATAAAATACTAAACATACTCATCCGATTCAGCGCAAAAACTCACTGCTTAGCTTTCTGATAATTCTACCTGCGGATCCCAGAAATGTAGCTTCATATCAACCTGATACTCATCGATAAACACAATCTTTTCTTGTTGAAGTCGCTCACGCATGGTATCACCATCGAAATACGTTCTTCCCGTAAGATATCCTAAGCGATTTACGACCCGATGCGCAGGAATCGGAAACTCGAGCTTTCCCGATAAGTAATTATTGAGTGCATAGCCCACCATTCTCGCACCTGATTCTACACCCAAATATTTCGCAATTGCTCCATAGTTAGTCACTTTCCCTTCCGGTATTTGTGCCACTACTTTGTACACTCGGCTATAAAAATCAGATGATTTAGGATTCATGAAATAATCTTGATATATGATCACGAGTTTCTTTCGGTAAGCGATGTCCAATCATTTCCAGCGTTGATACTCCTAATGTTCGATACAATTCATATTCGCCGGGATGTTCCATTTTAAGCACCTCTAAATGATCGGAAATAGTGCTGATATCCCCTCTTGCTATTGGTCCGGTTAAAGCATCAGGTGGTGGAAATGTGCGCAAATTTTTTATGGAAGACTGCATCAGCGATAACAATGCTTTACTAAGTGTTCCGGTGTCACTGTCATTTGCACCCGAAATTTCTTGTGCAGTGTGCATAAGTGTAACTAAATAATTAGAAGCTACTACCGAAGCGATATGAATCTTTTTCTTCTGAGCTTCATCCACAACCACAGTTTTGGCTCCCAGCAGCCGGGCAATGGATTTAGCTTTTTTTAAGAACTCTTCTGATCCGCAAATATCGAAAGTGATTTTATAAAAGGAGGTAGATGATTCATTCACCGCCATCATAGGGTGAATACAACCAACTGTTGCGCCCGATTCTTCGAGTTGATGTAGAACAGACAACCCAACAGTACCCGAACAATGCATGATGGTTTTGTTCCTGAGATCAGGTTGTACTTTTGAAATATGACTTGCAACCTGCTCAATCTTGTCATCCGGCACACATAAAAAAACAAAGGCCTGGAGGTGATCTATTCGTTGATTTTTTGTGATAACATCTACGTTTTCAACTCCCACATCTTTAAAACTTCGGGTGAATAAGGAACCAAGTTTACCTTGACCAATTATCGTAACTCCATTAATTAACTTATTTCCCACGCCACCGAAATTTGATGTTTTTGCACTGTTCCTGTTACAATCTGCAATGTTGAATTATTTCCGTAAAATCGATAGCCGGTTTTTTCTTTTTTGATGCGGATTTCCCTCAAATCCCTTCGAATACCAATGCCTAAACTTTTAACCACAGCTTCTTTCATGGTCCAAATAGCGATGGGCTCGCACTCTTTTAGTTCATTTACTTCTTCATCACTCGCAATGCGTTGTAACAATTCCGGTCGAAATGATCGCTCAACTTTTTCTGCATCAATTCCAATATCCAAATCTGAACTGAATCCACATATCACCCACTCATTTGTATGTGAAAAACTTAGATGAACTCTCTCGCCATTGTGCATAGCAAAAGGTTTCCCATCCGCTGTTTTTTGTATAGCAAAATCTTTTGGATTTATTCCTTTGCTAATCAGCATTTTCAACAATAACTCCCGTGAACTAACATGCTCATAAATCCGTTTTTTATTGCGTGTTTCTGAAATCAATTCTAAATCCAAAAAGGGGTTATCCAGCTTATTTTGCTCACTAATTTCCGAATAAGCCAAAATAACTGACTCCTGTAAACCTGGAAGATGATTGGAATTAATAGTATTCACACACGTATTGTTGAGTTATTTACAATGCCACAATTTTGCCTACAATGTAGTATTTTTACCACCTTGTATTCGAATCGAACTTAGAACAAAATTTACATATGTCCCACGAAGATATTTCACTTTCTGAACAAGAAGAAATACGCCGAGAGAAACTTGCCCAATTAAACGAAATGGGCGTTAATCCATTCCCTTATTCATTTGATGTTAACCATACGAGTGCATCCATAAAAGCAGATGAAACACTGGTAAGAGATGAAGAATCCAATCCTGATACTGAAATTGTATCGATTGCCGGACGCGTAATGACGCGCAGAATTATGGGAAAAGCGGCTTTTTTTAATCTTCAGGACTCTGAAGGTACCATTCAGGTGTATATTCGTCGCGATGACGTAGGAGTAGATAACTACAATACCGTATTCAAAAAGTTAGTGGATATCGGTGATATTGTAGGGATCAAAGGATTTGTTTTTAAGACTCGTACCGGAGAAACTACCGTACACGCAGAAGAATTTGAATTTCTCACAAAAACGCTCCGCCCTATTCCAATCCCTAAAGAAGTAGAAAATGAAGAAGGCGAAAAAGTTATTTATGATGCATTTGCCGACAAAGAACTTCGCTATCGGCAGCGCTATGTAGATTTAATTGTAAATCCTGAAGTACGGGATACCTTCAGAAAGCGTACGCACATGGTACAGTCGATGCGTAATTTTATGAATGATAAAGGCTATTTAGAAGTAGAAACACCAATTCTGCAACCGGTATATGGTGGTGCATCAGCCCGACCATTTGTAACGCATCATAACACGTTGGATATGGATTTATATCTCCGTATTGCTAACGAACTTTACCTAAAGCGTTTAATTGTTGGTGGATTTGATGGTGTGTATGAGTTTTCTAAAGATTTCAGAAATGAAGGACTAAGCCGATTCCACAATCCGGAATTTACTCAAGTTGAGTTGTACGTAGCCTACAAAGATTACAACTGGATGATGGACTTTACCGAAAAGATGATCGAAAAAGTGGCAATGGACTTACATGGTAGTACCAAAGTTACCGTAGGTGAGCACGAAATAGATTTTAAAGCTCCTTGGCCAAGGATTCCGATGTTTGATGCCATCAAAGAATATACGGGGCACGATCTGTATGGTAAATCGCTCGACGAGTTAAAACCAATTGCGAAAGAGTTACATATTCAAATTGACGAGACTTTCGGTGTTGCAAAAATCATCGACGAGATTTTTGGCGAATATGTGGAGCCAAAGCTCATTCAACCTACTTTTATAACTGATTATCCGGTGGAAATGAGTCCGCTTACAAAAAAGCACCGTAGTAAAGAAGGTCTGGTTGAACGCTTCGAATGTATCTGTAATGGTAAAGAAATTGCGAATGCCTACACCGAGTTAAACGATCCTATCGATCAGCGAGAGCGATTGGAAGCACAAGCTGCTTTACGCGATGGAGGTGATTTAGAAGCTATGACCATCGACGAAGATTTCATCCGGTCGCTGGAATATGGCATGCCTCCTACTGCTGGTATTGGAATAGGAATTGATCGTTTAGCAATGATAATGACCAACTCAGAATCTATTCGCGATGTACTGTTTTTCCCACAAATGAAGCCGGAGAAAACGCAAAGCGTTTAAATTCCAAATCACAGTTATTCAAAATTCAAACAATAATAAATGTCCAATTCTATAATATTTGCAGTTTTATTATTGGATTTTGTTTGGATTTTAAACTCTGAAAATTGGAAACTATTCGAATGAATTTCGAAACCTATCTCGCATTCCGATATTTCAAAGGCACTCGTAAAGGTGCCCGGTTTTTATCATTTATAAAACTAATGGCAATAGCCGGAGTAGCGATTGGTTCTGCCGGTTTACTTATCGCCCTTTCAATTGTGCATGGGTTTAAAACTACCATTAACGAAAAGATTTTAGGCTTTGCCCCACACATCACTGTAACTACATTTACCGATCAGCCTATTTATCGTGCGGATACTCTTGAAACTTTTTTAACCGGTTTTGAAGAAATCGAATCGTTACATGTAGTAACCGAAGGACAGGTAATGATTCAAACCAAAGAAGCCATCACCGGTACCTTATTGAAGGGAATTTCAGATCCCGATGCCTCTTCATTTGTGGATTATTTAAGTGAAGGAACGTTCGACCTTTCTATAGATTCTACCGGCTTACCGGGTATTGTTTTAGGTGATGATCTTGTGCAAACTTTGCAGGCTCAAATCGGAGGTATAATTACCGTATACACTATTCAGGGAATTCCCAGCTTGGTTAACTCGCCGGAAATTCAGCAGTTCAGGCTTTCGGGTGTATATGAAACCGGAGTAGATATTTTCGATGAATTGTACGCGATCTCTGATCGGCAATATGCTCAAAAGTTATTTGATTTAGGTCCCACACAAGCTCATGCTGTTGAGTTAAAATTAGTTGACTACACACAGATTAATCAGTTTGATGCTGTTCTAGGTGAACAACTTGGTTTCCCCTATTACGAAGAAACAATCACCAGCAAATACGGAAGTATATTTGCATGGGTTGAGCTTCAGGAAAATATGATTCCTTTGGTGATTAGTGTGATGATTATTGTAGCCGCATTTAATCTGATCGGTGCCGTACTCATGATGGTACTTGAACGAACCAAAGATATCGGCATTCTTAAAACGCTTGGTGGTAAATCGGCCATGATCCGACGTGTGTTCCTGCTCGAAGGTGTAATTGTTGCCGGAATTGGTTTAACCATTGGAATCGGAATTTCCTTGCTCTTTGCCTATCTGCAACTTGAGTACCAGATCATCCCCCTTTCTGAAGAAAATTATTACATGAGTTATGCGCCGGTGGAATTGCGCTTTTTCGATTTCATTTTAACCACCGTGGTTACTATTTCATTATGTGCTTTAGCAAGTTGGTTGCCTGCGCGCATCGCTGCTAAAACCGATCCATTGAAGGTTATTTCTTACGGCAGATAGCAATAAAAAAGGCCGGTCGTTAAACCAGCCTTCTTCTCGATTTTATATCGATTAGTTTATTTAATAAGCATCATTTTCTTTGTTTGAACGAAGTCACCGGAAGTAATTCGGTATATGTAGGTTCCTGATGATAGCGTAGAAGCATCAAAAGTGACCGTATGCCAGCCTGCCTGCATCCTTTGATCTACCAGGGTGGCCACTCGCTGCCCCAGCATATTGTACACCTCCAACCTTACTGCACCTGATTCAGGTAATCCGAAACGGATATTAGAGCTCGGATTGAATGGGTTAGGGTAATTCTGACTAATGGTAAACTCGGTGGGCATCTGATTATCAGTTTCTTCACTTATACCGGTTTCAACGGTGACTTCCACCATTATGTTTAAATCTGCAGATGCTCCTTTGGAGTCCGTTGCTCTTATAATGAGTTCGCCGGTGCCGGTTTCACCTGTTTTAGAATTTAGAATAAGTACATCAGCATTCACCGAAGCGTCAAGGAAAGACGGAATTGATATTACTTCATACGATAGTGGATCATTCTCCGGATCATTAAAATAGGAATCGATATCCGTCACTCGGTATTCTCCAAAATCCTGAGCAAGTACTAAAGTTTCAGGTGTTGAAACTACAACAGGTGATTGATTCACAACTTCCTCTCGTGAATATATAAGCAATGAATCAGCAAAGTAGCCAAAGGTATTTCCTGAGTACTGTAGATTGTTGATTTTTAGCTGTAACCCAACTTGTAGCTGTTCTGAGGTGTAATTGCCACTCAAATCAACATCGATTTCTTCCAGGTTGAGCCCACTCAAATTTCCAAGCTGTTCAGGATTAGTTTCCAGCGTATAAAGTGTTTGCCACTGACTGCTGGTATCCGGCCGACCCAATACATTGAATTCAACTTCATCGGCTTCTACCATTTGAGGGGTATAAATAAAATTCAATGCCAGGCGAAGGTCGCTCGTACTTTGCAGATCGTAAAAAGGAGAAGCAAAAATTTCATTATAGCTGATGAAATCTCCTGATTCTGATCGAATTCCTGCTGATGGAAAAATCCGCAAATGGTTGTTCAAGGAGATCCCGGGTAGAACATCTGTAGACTCATATCTCTGGCTTAAATCTGATAAATGCCAAGTGCTTTCCGGATATACATCATAGGCTTCCGACTCAACTAATTGCCATTGCAAAAATTCATCTTCAGTAAAATCAACGGCCACTAACTCCGTTATTGAATATTCAGGTTCGGGTTCCGGCAGTTGATCTGGAATGCCAAATAAGGTGATATCATCCACATAAAAACCCATTGGAACTCCAAAAGAACCGCCTTCGTCGCTTACTATTCTTAATCGAAACTGCAAAGAATCTCCATCAAATTGATTATTCAGTTGAACTTCGAATTCCTCGTACAGTAATTCCGATACATCACTTCCGGTTACGCTTTTGATAGTTATCCACTGATCACTATCTGAGCTGACATCGAGATTTAAAGTCGCATTTTGAAATTCAAGTAGATCAGGTTGGTAATAATAATCCAGTTTAACCGACAGGTCAGAATAGTCATGAATCGGAATTTTTGGAGACGTTGCATTAATCGTAGTAGCTTGTTCAGGATCCGATCCATAAAGGGTAAGCAAAAATGTATTTAACCACCTTAAGTCTAACTCCTCAAACAAACTGCTAAATCGATTTTTATCTTCTATAATCCAACCATCTGATTCACTTGTAATGTCAGTTGACCAATTTTCCGTGAGCACGCTTGAACCAATAAAATTCGGGGCAAAGCGCTCTTCATATATCATCACTGGATTTACTGGTTCTTCTCCACCACCGTTGTTGCCATTATCACCGGAATCTGATGATCCTCCTCTAAAGGTAAACTTCATCAGAGAAGTATTTGGGTTTCCTCCTACATTTGCTTTGAAGATGTAGATGCTATCCTGAATATTAGCAACGAAACTATTTGAACCGGGCTCCAAATTGTAGACTTCTCCAGTTGTAGTTCTGGATTGCATTTTTGACGAAAAACCATCTGATGAAATAAACAGCGTTCTGCTTGAGTCAGGTACAAAATCTCTCAGTACATACCCAAAACCATCCATGAGGTGACCATGTGGAAATCCTGTTGTATTAGTAGCATCCCAGAGTTTCGTTATTTCCGATGTATTTATATTTACAGCAAAGAGTTCGCCATCTAAAGGATCATCATCATAACTAACTGTTGTATAGATTAGCTGAGAACCAATTATCTTTTGCAACTCAACACTCAATAAACCATTCCATACAGGTCTAGGCAGTTCATCTTCAAGAAATACAATTTTAGTTGTTTCGGCACTGGTACCGTCACTTACCCAAATGTTGTTATTATCTTTTTGCCCATTGTTTGTAGAACTCAAGGCTGTATTGTCCAAAGCTGCAAAATAAACTCCGTCTTCTGTTTGGATGAAGGTCTTACGATAACTTCTTCTTGCCGGATATTCCTGAGCTCTTAGTTTATGGGTATTTTCAACTAAAAGTTGGTACTCACCACTATCCAAATCAATAGAATGTACACCTTCTGTCGAATTTGAACTTCCATTCAGCAAATTTTGACCAAAGAAAATAAACTTTCGATCATAAATCGTATACATGTCGTTGTACACACTAAACGGGTTTGCGTTACCAGTTCTAAAGCCAAATTCTTCAAACATATTAACTACAGAACCATCAGTATGTCGGACTAAATCACCACAGTAATTCACGAAATAAAGTTCATGTACTTGGTTTGTGGAGTTAAATGCCTCAACGGGTTTTCGGGAGAAATCTATTACATCCTCAGTAAGACTACTACCTCCACATGCAGGAATAGATATTTTTGAAAGACCATTCTGATTCACCATCCAAAGTTCAGGATCGGCATTATCTGACCTTATCGAGAAATAAACAGCATGTTCGTAACTGTATATAAAATGGGTATTACTATCATCATTACCTTGTTTTATCAGTTCTACCGATTCGGAAAGTTCATTATAAGCGTACAAGCTTACGATGCGATCACTAAAGTTTTCAACCGGTTCACTTGCAAAGAAATAGAATTGATTATTCAGGTATCCTACGTCATACCGACCTGTGGAAAACACATTTAAATCTGAAGAAATAATAGATGTCCCTTCTTCTGTACCATCGGTAAACCATAATCCTCTTATACCTGTAGATTGATTTAGCCGTACGAAATATGCGTATTCTCCATTAGAGTTAAGTATGTCGTATACGTAATTGTTATCATTTTCGAAGGTATAAAACTCTTCTACCTGTGCAGATGATGAAATGCACATACTTATACTTACAAGTAATGCAGTTAGAACTCTTTTCATGAATAGTCTTTTAATAGAAAAAAAGCCGAGACGTATCGGCTCTGTGAATTAATAGTTGTGTGTTCGCTTATTTAATAAGCATCATTTTCTTTGTCTGTACAAAGTCTCCTGATGTAATTCGGTAAATGTAGGTTCCTGATGATAATGTTGAAGCATCGAAGGTAACCGTATGCCAACCGGCTTGCATTTTTTGATCTACCAATGTTGCCACTCGCTGCCCCAACATGTTGTACACATCTAATCTGACTTCTCCTGATACAGGTAATCCAAATCGGATATTGGAACTCGGGTTAAATGGGTTCGGGTAGTTTTGTTGCAATTCATAATTTGCTGGCAAATCAGCCATCAAATCATTGGATGTAGCCATTTCAACTTCGATTACCAGTGTAACTTCCAGTTTTCCACCATCCGAATCTTCCACCGTCAATACAATTTCTCCAAATCCAATGTAAGTCGGGGAACTTAGCGTAATCGTATAGGTGGTTGGATCGAAACTGAGTAAAATATCAGCAGGTGTTACTGAAATATTGAAACTGAAATCGGTCAATTCATCTTCCACATCTGCAAAGGCAGTGTCGATGGTAAAACCATACACCTCTCCTACTTTGAAAGTAAGCGTGTCGGGTAATTGAACTACGTATGGTAGATCGTTTACAGGCATAACTGTAACCGTTAATGTATCTGAAACCGTATTTCCGGCGTCATCCGATGCTTCAATCACAAGTTCAGCTGTACCACTGGTATCTTGTACCGAGGAAAGATTTAGATTGGTGCCTACAATACTCGCTGCGACTAAATCAGTATTTGTAGTGATTGAATAGGTTAATACTTCTCCCGGATCTTCAAATACAGTATTAAGATCTGCGATAGTAGTGTCAGCAAAATCCTCGAAGAGCGTAACACTTCCTAATGGATTGGTAACAACCGGAATTGCATCAGGTTGTGTTTTCACTGTAAAAGCAAACCATGGTGTCCAAACCGAACTTCGAGTGTTCAGTCCATCATTCGCTCTTACTCTCCAATAATACGTGCTATCGAATGCCAGTCCTGTTTGGGTAAACATCGTATCTGCTTGATTGATTGATACAAAAGCTGTCCCTACGGTATCGAGTGATAACTCATAATCGTAAGAATCCGCTTCAAGAACGGATGTCCACTCAAAGGTTAAGGAATCTTCCACATCCACTGCGTTTTTAGCAGGTGATTTCAAAATCGGAGCGGCTAATTCATCAAAACGAGTAGTGAAATTAAATACTAACGACCATTCCGTTGAATCATCGACTCCAAATGCCTTCACACGCCAGAAGTAATTGGTAGCAAACATCAATCCCGTCGATGTGGTTGTGGTAGTATCGGTCAAACCAGCTTGATCGTCAATCACATTCGAGAAATCACTCGTGGTACTTAATTGGAATCGATAAGAAACTGCATTGTCCGCATTGGTCCAGCTAAACAGTGGCATTGTATCCACTCCGCTTTCACTCATAGCCGGCAGTAGTGGTACCGGTAAACCGGTTGGGGCAATCTTTGTTTCGAACGACCATGAGGTTGTGAAGTCACTTTCTCCCCCTGTGTTGATGGCTTTAACGCGCCAGAAATAAGTGCTAGAATAATCTAATCCTGTAAGATTTAAACTCGTATCCGCAAGTGTTGAATCAACTAGCAGTACATCAAATACTGAACTGCGAGATAGTTGAACTCGATATTCATCTGCTCTTAAGCTAAAGGTCCATAAAAGTTCGGTGCTAATCTCTGACTTAAGTGTGCCATCTGAAGGTGAAACTAACACCGGTAATTCGGGCTTTTCAATTTTTGTAGTAAAATTGAACGGTTCAGAATAATCAGAAGTATCCTGCACTCCGATTGCACGAACACGCCAGAAATACTCCGTAAGATAATCCAGATCACTTACAGTGGCTGAGGTATCCGTTCCTGTGTTTGCTTCGTTGATGATCGCACTGAATCCTTCATCGGTTGCTAACTGATATTCATAAGAAATGGCACCAACGGCACTCGTCCAGTTTAGAGTTACTGAAGTATCGGTGTTGGTCTCCGAAATTGCTGGTTGAAGTAACAGAGGAATAGTCGCATCTACGGCTTTGGTTTCGAAACTAAATACCGTGCTGAATGCACTCTCGCCTGTTGTGTTGGAAGCTTTCACTCTCCAGAAATACACCTTGAGATTATCTAATCCAGTAACCGAATAGGTAGTATCCGTTGTGGCAGCGTCTACAACTAAAGTAGAAAATCCTGCATCGGTTGCTACTTGCAATGTATATTCATCTGCACGGGCAGCGGTATTCCAACTCAGCGTTGGATTCACGGAAAGACGGTCTTCCCCTTCGGCAGGATCAATTAATGTTGGTACTGCAGGCTTTTCAATTTTAGTGGTAAAACTAAAAGCTCCTGAATAGGCAGAGGTATCCTGGGCTCCGATTGTTCGAACTCTCCAAAAATACTGAGATAAATAATCCAGATCACTTACTGTTATAGAAGTATCTGTTCCGGTATTTGCCTCACTAATAATTGAACTAAATCCGGCGTCGGTGGCCAGCTGATATTCATAGGAAATCGCTCCTGTAGCACTTGTCCACAGCAAGGTAACCGAAGTATCGGTATCTGACTCTGACATGGCCGGAAGTAGTAGTCCCGGTGTTTTTGCCGGTACCGCTTTCGTTTCAAATGATTGAACAGCGCTAAAATCACTTTCCCCACCATTATTTGTCGCTTTCACTCTCCAATAATAATTGGTAAGAAACTCCAATCCATCTTGAGTGTAGGTAGTATCAATTACCGGAGTTGAAAATTCAAGGACAGAGAAGTCGGACAGTTTCGATATTTGAAACACATAGGCATCTGCTCTAAGACTAGTATTCCAGCCAAATGTGAGACTTGTATCTGCTTTAGTGATCCCATCAGCAGGCTGAACAAGAGTTGGAATCTCCGGTTTTTCTATGATCGTGGTAAATTTAAGAGTATCACTCCAAGGTGATTCCCCGCCCAAATTAGACGCTTTAACTCTCCAGAAATAGGTGGTTAGGTAATCTAAAGAATCCACCAAAAACTGTGTTCCGGGTAAGGATTGGTCGGTTACAATTGTGCTGAATAATGAATCACTTGCCAGTTCAAATGTGTAGTCATCCGCTCTTGCTGATGCACCCCATTCGAATAATATCGTTGTATCCTGATCAACGGCCAGATCTGCCGGATTAACTAACACCGGTGTCTCCGGTGGATCAATTTTGATGATATCCAGAATGCCCGGAAGTGGGGACGTTGTTGGAACATTTGGTCCCGGCTCGTCAAATGTGAGATATTTTAAATCTAGCTCGAGTACATCCAGATGTTGAATTGCATCTTTCTGAGCAAATCGTAAAATGACTAAAGGATCAGTTCCGCCTAAGAAGCTGGTTCCTGCGGAGGCAATGCTCAAATTATTTTCTACAGTTGCTTCAATTGAAGCATTTTCACTCTGGGTATCTGTCAGTTCAAGACCAACGAATTCCAACTTTGTGGTGTCAAAATCAATCTCAGCCTGATAAGAAAGCACATTAAACGGACTCAACTCGCCTGTTCTTAACGCCACTTCAATGGTATCCGGAAAAATAGCGGTTAATGAGTCCAGCGTAGCATCAAAGTCGTTAACACGCACATTAATTCCAGCAGATAAAAATCCTTCATCATCAATGGCATTAACCAGTACATCTCCCCTGCTAACCCCCGTAAGTGTTCCGGTCGTTGAATTAATAGTGGCGATGTTAGAATCGTCCACCTGCCAGGTGTAAGGAGCGGTTCCATTTCCACCTGTTACTCCAAAATCGATGCTTTGACCGATACTAATCGCGGTATCCGGAAAATTTACATCGATGGTGGGTTTTGCCAACACGGTAAATGTTCCATTATTCAGATCTATGCTGAAATCCTCATTGAGATTCGCATATACAAAATTGATTGGAAAGCTCCCGGTATTGATGTCTTTAACCGTAAAATTCAGGTAATACAAAACCCCGGAACCTTCAAGGGTATCTGTTCCGGCCGAAGCGATTTTTACCGAACCGGTCTCACTATTAATGGTTGGTTGTCCCCAATTCTCAGTAATCGTACCTGTAGATGAAACTCCATTCAGCGTGAGGAAATTCTGATTATAATTAACCTGAACTTCAGCGGATAATACTTCTAATCCTGTCACATCACTGATGTAAATTGGAAGTGAAATATCTTTAGTTTGTCGTACAGCAGTATCCGGAATAGTTACTGATAAATCGGATAATGTTGAAGGTTGCACACGAAAGAATGCGGTTGAGTCTCGGAGTCCCTGCCCATCTACGGCTTTAACCTGAACTTGACCAAAGGTTTTGGCAGCGAAAAGACCATTTGAATCGATCGTACCAATCGTAGTATCGGTGACCGACCAACTAACCGGTTCTACAACATTTCCTGTCAGGTTGAATTGAAGAGAATCTCCTTCCAGAATGAAAATATTGGAAGAACGTGGGTTAATCTGAATTCCTTTAATTGTCCAACGAGCTCCGGTTGCATTCACCGATGGATTCCCTTCGTTCAACGAAGATTCGGTAAAACTCATATCCGTGAACTGAAAATAATTGACCTCATTTTTGGCTTTAACTCTCAGGTTTATGAGCGTTCCTTCGCCAACTAATGTATCCGTACCTGCGAACGCCAATGTATTAGTTCCCACATTGT
This sequence comes from bacterium, assembly GCA_024742815.1. GTDB lineage: Bacteria > Bacteroidota > Rhodothermia > Balneolales > Balneolaceae > HXMU1420-13. The sequence continues at coordinate 489,640 of JANSXX010000002.1, read as the reverse complement.
AAAATACGTTTGAGGTATTTTCGAGTAAGGTTCCGGTTTTATCGAAACCTATAATTTCAAAAATACTCTCGTTGGTCGAAAATTTAAAAGTACCGGAAATTACAGCATCAGATGCATCTATGGCAGATATTTGGAGAGGTACCAAAATGGTTTCCCCTGCAATTGCGGCGGTATCCGACACAGAAATACTTACCTCCTGTGCCATCGCAGAAGCCGATAGCCCACTGAAAATCAGTGCGAACAGCAGCTTCCACGTTAAGGTTTTTTGTTTAATTAAATACATAATTACTCCATTTAGAGATTACAGATAGCGCTCACTTACTTGATAAGAAGCATTTTCCGTATCTGAGAGTAATTCTGATTGTCTTCGCCTCGCACTTCGATTCGCAGTAAATAGGTTCCCGAGCTGAATGTGGATGCATCCCATCTCAAATTGTATACACCCGCTTTTTGATTATCATCCACCAGCGTTTGCACTAACTGCCCAAGCATATTGTATACCTGTACTTGTACTTTGGCATCGGCGGGTAATTGATAACTGATATTCGTGGACGGGTTAAACGGATTCGGATAATTCTGATTCAATGCAAATTCTTTCGGAATCAGATTCTCTCCTTCTTCCGATGTATAATTTTCGTTCACAAATTCTGTCAGGTTAATCTCGTTTGCAGTAAAGCGGTGATATTTAATCTGCCCACTCAGGTCTGATGAGGTAGCGTCATCACTGTAATGCAGACGAATATTACCAATATCTCCGGCCTTTCGGATAGGTTTTGCAGTTGCCATGGCAATACGTAAAGTATCGCCAACCTGATTAAAGGTTAACTCAATATGATCTGCAAAGGATGAATTTGCCAACTCTACATTATCAATCAAACCTTCCGGAAGAAGTACTTCCATTTCGGCACCATAGAAATCAAACTTTCCTTTATGACTGTATATGATATCGGTAAATGCTTCGGTGTCTTCGTAGTTCAGTGCCATCATATTCTGTGGCTCGGGAACAACGATTTTTCCCTGTCCCGGGAATCCGCTAATAATTCCTACTACATACTGAAGCACGAGTGAAGCATCCATCGAAGAAACCGTACCGTTTCCGGTTACATCACCGGCAGCAAGATTGTTACCTGTCAGGATATCCAAACCAACCACATGAAGCAGAATTTTAGAAGCATCGAATGCTGAAATAGAACCATTGATGGTTACATCACCCAACAAGATTCCATTTCTTCCAACCAGATAAGGTCTGTAATCAACCGAACCAGTGGCTACGTTAATGCGATCACCCTGTCCGTTTACATTCAGATCAGGACCATTATCAACAAAAGGTCCGGAAGGGTCGCCCCAGTAGTTATTTTCTGCCACAATGTGCTGCGCCGGACTAGTTGCGTTATATAAGGCGTAATTTGTGTTGTTATAGAAGTTATTCAAGTGCAGAAGCGGACTTGAAGTGTTGTATGCAATAGAACCGTTCGTATTGCTATGGATATCAGAAGATCGAACCGTAGGGTCTGAGTCTCCTTCAAAATACATCCCATAATTCGAATTAGATAAGGATGATGAATCAACAAGTGCATCTGAGTTTCTGAAGTAAATTCCAAGATGGCTGTATCGCACAATGGTATTTTTTACAATGGAGCTATCAGTTCCAATGCCATTTAATTCGATGTACGACCAATCATTCTTACCTGGTAGAATTCCAGTAGTATCAGCATTAGTATTGCCTAAGTAAGTATCATCTTCGATGGAGGTGAAGACAATTTTGTCATCAAATTCACCAATTGAGTAGAGCTTACCATCAACCCGCATTCTGGAATTGTTGTTACTTTTGATTACCACACCGGGCTTAATGGTTAAGGTATCAGTATTGGCTACAAATACGGTAGCATTGCTTGTACCGCGTGGCACACCATAATCCATGATGTAAAGATCAGAAGTGTATCCGGTTGGTTTTGTACCACCAAGAATTCCTTTCACATTACCAAATACTACGGTTGAACTGTCAACTGTATGGCTAAGAATTACATTATCTTGATAATAGTTACCCTGATCATTTACCGTGCCGGGTTTACTCAATGCACCAGTTACACCAATTGGATATTTATTTCCTTCCAGGGTATCTGAAACGATTATCGCTCTGGAGCTCGCGATTCCCATTCCTCCATTATTGGTGATTTTGTTGGAGGTGATCGTCAACACCGTATCCTCTGTTGCAATATTGGAATGTGTCACATACAAACCATTGCCACCGTTACCATCGATTTGGTTAAACTGATAAGTCATTGGATTGGCAATATTCAATGCCTCAACCCCATTGCCTCCGTTGTTAACAATTTCTGTATTCGATAATTGTCGAACAAAATAAGGTGTTCTATTTGCTGACCCAGTGTAACTGGTTGTGTAAATCCCATGTCGACCATTATTTGCAATGTATGAATTTAAAATTCTTACACTTGGCGCACTGTTTTTGTCGGCGGTATAGCTTGCAGCTGAAAAACCATCGTTTCTCACATTGGTAATACTCACACTGTCTAAGGTCATGCTTGTCTCAATTGTAAAGAGTCCATGACTGTTCATTTGATCGATAGTTACATTCTTAATAGGTGTAACCATACCTTCACTTGGCGATCCGGAAAAGTAAAATGCGTGCTCACCATACTTGAAATCCACATGCTCAAATTTGGAATATTTGGCATTATTACCGCCGCTTGTTGTAGGATTCATGTATAAATAAAACCAATCTCCACGTTTAGCTGTGGTAGTATCACTGGCAGGAGTAACTTTTCCGCCGATTGTATGATCTCTATAGCTGGTAAAGGTAATAGGATTTGATTCTGTCCCAATTGCTTCCAAATATCCTTGAACCTGGAAATCAGGTTTATCATCATGACCCATTTTCATGATTACACCAGGGCTTATTATCAAACTATCACCTGCTGCAACGGATCTCCAGGAACTCAATCCTCTTTTTGAAAACATATACGTTCCGGACGTAATTTGTGCAGGGAAAACAGTGCTTAGAGTATCACTTAGAAAGTCACCATACAGCTCAATAGCATTGTTGTAGGTATTATCGGTGAATACGTTACCATCCACACCGATTTCATCCACATAGCGGTAGCCTAGTTTACCATGCTGTGAGATACCAAATTCATTATTGGTAAAAGTGTTATCAATGAATTTAGCAGCGGATGTACGGACACCGGATCCCCCATTATTCGAAAATACATTTCCGGCAATCGAAATATCCTCTTTGTCCATGTCGCGATGGAATATTCTCAAGCCATGGCGCCCATTACCGTCAAAAGTATTCCCGATGATAGAAACTGCTGCCTTTGGGCTGATAAGATTAGCACCTTCATAACCATTACTTGAAATATTAGAATTTGTGATCTCTTTAATCAAGAATGGAACTGCACTTGCTCCCCCGATAAAAGTAGTAGATAATACACCTTCAAAACTGTTATTTTGAACCACAGTGTTTCGTAGTCGCAATTCAGCTGCCGGTAAAGACGAGCGATACGATCCCCCATAGATACCTCTACGATTATCTTCTATCAAAGAGTTATTTACGATGAGATTAACATCCAATAAGTATAAACCATTACCACTTGAATATTGAATGTGTAAGCTGTCAAACTCGTTTACGAAAGTTTCGCCACCGTTCGCATAAATGGCGTCAGATCCATAGTACACATGTAAGTTTCGGATGATAGATTCTTCTGCCTTATTTGCACCACTTGTGTTTAATGATAAACCGTAAAAATCTCCTCTTTTAGCAGAAATGGTATCTGTAGCCGCGGTTGTTTGTCCACCGAAACGATCATCTCTGTGACTGGTAAAAATAACCGGTTCGGCATTATTAGCATCTATATTCAGAACACCATTCACTGAGAAATTATGGCTGGAGCCAAACGAACCAAACTTAACAATTGCACCCGGTTGGATTGTTAAGGTATCCGATGCTTCAACACTATGCCCACTTTGGTCTCTAAATAAGTAAGCACCTCCTGCCAGCTGTAGTGGTAAATCGGCCTGTAAGGTTCCTTCAAGGTCGTTATCGATTAACTCAATAGCTTTCCCAAAAGTACTCGAACCAAACACATTGTCATCTAATCCACCTACCGGGTTCGTGTAATTATATCCGAGATTTCCCCAAACTCCTAAATTGCTACGATTACCATCAAACGAATTCCCGTAGATACGAGCCGATGTGGTTCTTAACCCAACTTCACCGTTATCATTAAAAGTGTTATCAAAAATAAACGTGGATGATTGGTCGGTATCTTTACTGTAGAAGGTTGCCCCATCGCGAGCATTAGACTCAACGGTATTATTGCTAAAGTAGAATTTATCGTTAAAGGCATTATTGGCAGCAAAACCATCTCGTTTATTATTAGAGATGGTAGAGTTGGTTAGTGAATCTAATCTACCACCGGCTGCCGTAGTATACTTACCGGAAACCGTAATCCCATCCTGATTATTAAAAGAGAATTCAGAACTGTCGATGGTTACTGAAAAATTGTTGTATTCAACCGATAAGAATAAGCCACTTGCAGCATTTCTTTGGGCAACTACATTCTTAATGTCTACCCCATTTTGGATATAGAAACCATGACTTCCATTCGCATTGGATACAATATTTTTAAAATTATCCGGTACAGCTGATAATTGAATACCTGTCCTGAAATTATTATCCACAAAAAGATTGGATAACTGAACATTGGTGCTTTGAATAAGTAGTGCGCTTTGAGAGGATCCCGCGTATCTGATATTTACGTAATCCAATACTGAAGAAGTACCCGTATTACTTAGAAACACATAATTCCAATCCCCTTTTGAAGGTGCTGAAGTTCTTGCATCCCCATTGGTATCGCCACCGTAAACATCATCTTTTATACTGGTGAAGGCAATTACACTATCTGCAGTACCATCAGCAATCATAGTACCATCTATTCTAAACTGGAAATTTCCATCAAACTTAATATTTGTACCGGGACGAATAGTAATGGTAGAACTAACAGGTAATGTTATATTATTTTTGATCACATAAACCGTGTCTGCATACCAAATATCGCCGTCTACCGGATTGGATGTCACTTCTTTAACGGCTAAAGTTGCGGAATCACCTAACCATGGATCGAAATCAACATTATCGCTAACCTTATCTCCGATACCTGCTGGATTTGTTAAATTTGTTGGTCCTGATCTTTTTCCCCAGAAATTATACTCAGCTTTTACAGCAGCGGTACCAAGATTGTTTAATCCCCAATCTGTGTTTCCGGCAATGGTATTGTCTTCGATTAAAGGAGAAGTGGATCCTGCCTGAATAATTCGAACACCGGTAGCATTTCCTCGGATATTGTTATTTGTGATATTTGGCGAAGCACCATTATCGATGAGAATACCCACTCCGTTTGAATCAATTCTACTGGCCGTAATCGAAGCTTCAGCGTTTGATGGCACACGAATACCACCTTGGGTATTTAAGGCCGATCTACTTGAATCTACCGTGAAGCTTAAAGAGAAATCGGTGTAAATACCGTATCCACCATTGTTATGAAAATTGGAGTTTGTGATATCCGGATTAGAAACACGTAAATCTACGCCATGAAGACTTGAGTATCGAAACTCACTATTCGAAATATCTACTGAGAATGCTCCTGTGGTGTAAGAAAGTAATGCGCCGCCAGCTCCTGCTCCCCCATATTCCATAATTACGTGATCGATAACCGAACCAACATTAGTTGTGCTGGATAATCGCACTGTTCCCCAATCACCTGCAGCAGGTGATCCTGAGCTTGAGGTGAATAAAATTTCATTACCAGATGAACCATCTGCAACTAAACCTCCATTAACAAACATTGATGTTCCTGAATCAAATTGAACGGTAACACCGGGCTCTATGGTAAGAATGGCCCCCGCATCTATTGTTAAATCAGCGGTTATCTGGTATGGACTGTTAACGAGCGTCCAATTTGTGTTAGAACTTATTGCACCGCTAACGGTTGTTTGTGCATTGAGAGTGGTGAATGTACACAGGATTGCGAATAAACCTGCAGACAGGAGATGGTAGAAGTACTTCATATATTGACTAGGTGTGTTTGATAGATTCCCTTAAGCCGTTGGCCGATAACCAAATCTTCAAAAGTACTTCCTTGAATTACCTCAACAAAGCACAGAGATAGGTAATTTTTTCAACAACGGGCGAATTATAATTAAAGCTTTTTAATAAAAAAAATAGTTGCTCACTTAATTATTCAAGGTTCAATTAATCGCTTCATGATGCCTTTACTTACAGCTTCTGAGCGCGAATGAACTTGTAATTTCTGATAAATATTGCGGATGTGATGACGAACACCATCCACCGACAAAAAAATAGATTTCCCGATGGCAGCATAGGATTTCCCTGTAGCTAATTCCTGCAAAATTTCAAGTTCCCGATCGGTTAGTTGTTCTTCTTCAGAAACAATGGGCGCATGCATTTTAGCTATAATTTTACGCGCAATATTGGGTGTAATCGGCGAACCTCCTTCATGGGCATCCTTAACAGCAGCAACCAATTCATCCGGGGTTACTTTTTTCATGAGATACCCCACGGCACCGGCTTTAATGGCCTCGAAAATATGCTCGTTATCGTCGTGCACTGTAGCCATAATGATTTGCACATTAGGATGTGTGGCTTTAATGGCCCGAACGCCTTCAATTCCATTCATACCGGGTAACCCAATATCCATGATGATTACATCCGTTTTTTTCAACTCTTCCGATTCTAATGCGGCCTCTACCGACCCAAAACTCTTTAATACACAAAGGTTTTTATCGTAATCGATAAAGGTTTGCCAACCCTCTCGCATATATTTGTTGTCCTCTACAATAATAACTTTAATCAAAGTGCTCCCCCATTTAAGCTGATTGGTGTGAGTTGCATTGGGCATTACTACAGTTTGCATGTGCGTATAATTTAAATGAACTCAGGCTCTATCAAAAACCTGAGCAAGATTGTGTTTAATTCTTCAATTAGAAGGACATGTAGCAGGATAATTGTATGAGCCCAGTTTTTCACCACACAAATATGTGGTCTATAATGTAGTGGTTAAATATTGTATTCTAATCGCCAACGCGTACCCATTTCGGGTTCTGAATTAAAATAGATTTTTGCCCCTATTGCATTCGCTCTTTTTTTAATATTCGTAACTCCATTTCCCATTTGGTCGGCATCGATATCAAACCCTTGACCATTATCCTGCACAATCAGCTTAAGTACCCCGTTATCTACATCAAAAATGATGTCTAATTGTGTTGCTTTAGAATGGCGCACCGCATTGGTTAGCATCTCTTTGAAAATCATCCACAAGTGTTGCCGAACATTCATTGACAATTCACTGTGTATGGTATCAGTGATATTTAAATTGTACTCCATATCGGCTGATTCTAGAATATCGGAGGCATAACGGCGACATTTTGAAAAGAATAAGGTCCAATCGTCATTTTCAGGAGTGATTGACCATACGATATCGGTGATCTTCTCCTTAGCATCGCCTGCACTTTCGGTAATCAGATTGATGAAATGAGATTTTCGCGCTTCATCCCGATCAGTTTTAACCGCTTCCGCAAAATAGCTGATTCCGGTTAAGGTGGCACTTACCTCGTCATGCAAATCGCTGGCAATTTTTGTGCGCATTCTCTCCACTTTTAGCAATTGATTGAGTCGAATTCGATGCGCTGTGTACATCAAACCACTAAATCCTATCATATATAACAAATACGCCCACCACGTACGATACCACGGTGGCAAAACTGTAAATGCGAAACTATCGGTAGAGCCTTCTACACCAAACACATTTTTAGATTTCACTTTGAAAACATACTCCCCTTCAGGGATGTTAGTGTAATCCTTTTGGGTTTCGAGGCTGAAATCGCTCCAGTTTTCATCGAAGCCTTCTAGTTTGTAGGAGTATCGATTCCGTTCGTTTGATTTATAATAGGTTGATGCAAACCTAAACCGGAGTTCATTATCCGAATATTTGAAAACTGGCTGTTGATTAGGCTCTCCAAAACCACCATATACAAGTGAGTCTCTGTTTACAAAAATGCGACTGATATTTGTTTGAAAGGTATCAGATACATGAGTGTAATCGTATGGGACGCCAATCATTTTATCTTCCTCTAAAAACCATACGTAATCTTTACCACAACCGATATTATAAATACCGATTTCGTAGCCTATTCCCGAAAACCATTCTTCTTTAATGTCGAATGAACCATCATGTTCAACACTTCGAACTATAGATCTTCCGGAGCTTATCCAGTATTCACTATTACATTTTTCAAAAAAGCTTACATCACTTGTTGATATAGGATTGCCTCTTAATCTTGATTTCTGAATGAGATTCGATTGTGAGTCGTTGTAAACAAAAATACCATTACTAGAGCTAAGAACATATAAACTATCATCAATAACTTCGAATCTTCTGATACCTGTTATAGGATTATCAGAACTAGTTAATTCGATGGCTTCATTATTTTCTAAATCATAGGTAAATACCTGACCATTCGTAGCATTGAATACTAGTTTGTTTTGATAGGTGTTGATTTTATTTGATATAGTAATGTTGAGATCTAATTCTTCGAACTCTCTTGTATAACTGTCAATCTCAAACAATCTCGACTCACTGATCCCATATAACTTACCATCTAAATCGGTAAGAGAAGAAAACCTTAATTCACTTATTTGATCATTTTTTTCCCCCACAGACCATAATCCATTGATTTGAGCAGAAATTAACGTTTGAAGATGAGGAATGGCGTCTAAAATGAAATTATTTATGTTAATATCTAAAATGGATACTAGTTCAAACTCAGAATTAACCCTAAAAATTAGTTGATTAGTCACTAAGTAGCGCTCATTTCCAATTTCGAAGTAATTAAGTGGGTTACCTGCTTCATCTGGAATCTCAATTTGCAAGAATTCCGGTTCTAGATCTATAACCGAAATTCCACTATCCGTTGTAATCCAAAGTAAGTTATTAGAATCTTGAAAAAGCCCATACACATTATCATCAATCAAGCCATCCTTAGTTGTAATCCTATCAACTAGATCAAAATTGTTGTCTACAATAAGCAAACCACCACCCAGAGTACCAATTGCAAACCGATTATCATCAATTTTCAAGAATCTATATCCATCGTACTCTGATAGTAAACTATTTACCTCACTCTCAATCGGTTCCAACTTATTCTGATCATACTTAAGTAATCCTTTTTCCCGTGAGTAAATAATTAGTGCTTCATTAAACTCGAATATCCCATAAATTCGATCGTTTTTAAGTAATTCAGTTCCCTCTAGTAGCTCAAAGCCGTTCTCGGTCACTTTAGAAATACCTGAACCGTGTACATTTAAAAGGATTTCATCCTGAATTAAAAATGCATTATCAATTATACCATCACCGTCCAATACCTCAATCCTATTTTCGTTGGTGTCATAGATAAATAAATACTCAAGACTTCGGAAATAGACTTTTGCTTTGTGAGTGATCGTTTGGCGAACCTGAGAAAATACGCTTGCATGGTTGGGGACTAAGTCTAGGAGAGATACGTAGGTCATCTGTTGAACAGAGTCAGCCACCAAATACCCAAAATCGTTTGTGCTTCCATAAAAAGCTGTACCTTTTAAACTTTTATCTAAGGAAAAAACAACTTCCTCGCCTCCAATATGTATTGAGGACCATTCAAAACCGTCGAATAAAACTATTGCTGAAGAATTTCCAAAAAGCAATCTTCCATCATCAAGTTCAATTGAACTCCACATTTGAGAAGAATTTTTATAAGACTGAGTAGAGTAATTATGAAAAACTTCAAAGCCAAGTGTTTGAGCTATTATAAAAGTGTTCCCTGAGAATAGTAAACACCAAGCAACACCAAAAACTCGAACCTTTACAAGTTTATTTTTTCTTTTCTTACGGGTGATGTACTCTTGGGTCAAAATGAGTTAGCATTTTTGATTTTTTAGTGCTTTTAAAATGCGCTACCAATTCAAACTTATTACCTGAAATTCTTAGCATTTCTATGTGATGAACTTTTAACAAATCAGGAACAATCAATTTTAACCCGTCACCTCGATTCCCAGAAGCAGGAACTAGTTTTGATTGTATAACTAATTTGATATTCACTCCTCCACTGAATCCATCTAATTCTCTATTAGAATTGGGGCCTACTGTTGTTGTATTTCCGTTGTGATCCGGGAGTAACCCATCTCTTCTAACTCCTTTTTCTTCTATATATACTTCAATAGAATCGTTAGTATTATCATTGTAAATTATATCAGGGTGATAAGTATTAGACATATCTTTATTAGTTGTTTTAAATCCCAGACCCGGCAGACGGCACCGTACCCCAATAATATCTTTTAGTCTGAAGGAATTACGTTTATTTAAAGTTAAATTTCAAGAGGTAAATTATTATTCATATACACTTAACATAAATGAATAAAAAAAGCCGACAATCAGCCGGCTTTTTTGTGTTAATCTTCTTCTACTCTGTGCAAAAATAGAAGAGGTCGTACACTGAATCTCCCCCGAAAAAGCCATTACCAGCTTTGAACACATTAATGCTTCTTATGTGGTAACGCACTACCTGTTTATGTGGTTATTCCAGGGTTAAATTCTATTTGATCAATATCATCTTTCTGGATTCGGTGTAATTACCGGCTTTAATGCGATATACATATGTTCCGGTAGATAATGCAGACGCATCGAACTGCACGGTAAATGAACCTGCTGTATAAGTACGATCCACCACCGTTGCTACTTTTTGTCCGGTTACATTAAATACCTCAATTTGAACATGAGATTTTTCAGGAATATCAAAACTGATGTTTGTACTTGGATTAAAGGGGTTTGGATAATTTTGATTTAGCTTATAGGATTCAGGCAGCCCACTATTTTCTTCTATACTCACTGCATAATCACCTATTCCCAATACCGCTGCACTTAATTCGGTTGATGAGATTTCTATGGAACCATTCTCTGAATCCAGTGAATAGTTATCATTAGCCTTCAATGTTATGGGTACCGATTCAAAACCTGTTTTTTGCCACTTTAAGGTCACTAATCGCTCCGGACCTTCTATCAACATTGGGATTTCAGTACCATCATGTTCGCTATTACTTAGTGAATACTGAGTGTAGGTATTTCCAAGAATGGTGCTTTCGCCAATAAACCCGATTTTATAAGCATTTGGCGCCGGCGGTGGTGCTGGCTGTGAAGGCTCGCCACCAACTCGAATCACCAACTGTTGTTCAAATTCGCCATCAATTACCGTTAATTGTAATTCATCATCCTCAACGGCTATAGACTGTTTCAAAACAGGACTAAACCTATGAATTGGTAAGGTTAATTCCAGCGAATCACTAGTTACTCCAATCCAGTACGAGCTGAAGTATTCTAAATTCTCAGCAATTTCATAACCCGAGCCATTGTATTTTTGTGGTTGTGTTAGCTCAAAATTCGAGACAGCCTGACTGAACGTTTTCGAGTTAATGCCATCAAACACTAAAATACTATCCGTATTTACGTCTCTGAAAAGTGGAACTGTGACCATATTCCACCCCGCAAATAACGTTACATTTGCATCTATTTCACCTATGCCGCCCACCAATTGATCGCTTCCATCGCTGTAGGCTCCAAGCCAAATTCCTTCATTGGCCGGGTATGTATCAGTTAAAAGATATTCAAAGCTTTCGGTATTCCAGCGATAACGAATTACGTCAGATAACACCGATGATTGTTGAATATCACCTGTAAATGGAGAACCTACCATTTGCCAACCGTTCGTATAATTTAGGTCCTGAGTGTTTGATACAATTGTTATTGCATCCGAACCCGATTTTGTAATGGAATTTGCAAAGCTTGATGAAGCTCCATCTGTAGCAGTTACACGAAATAAGGTGGTTTCATTAAGTGTAATTGCCGGATCTGGTGTAAAACTGTAAGTATTCTCCGTTCCAGAATAAATATTTTGCCAGTTTGATCCACCATCATAACTCACTTCTACAAAATTATTCGAAATTCCTGAAGGATCCATAACTGTCCAACTAAGCGTTCTTGACAGAGATTTATCCCAAATTTGTGGCCCATCCATAATTGTATCTAAACTTAGTTGTGGTGGGAAAATATCCCCTACAATTATATCAAACAGCAGTATTTCACCGGCTGAAATCTCATATTCAAATTCTAAGTCGCCTGAGAAGTTAACGAACTCATTTCCTTGGTCATCTATAACTTTTATTGGTGCAGTAAATCCAATTGGACGTACAATACGCAACGTATCATTTCCTGCAAAAGTGGAGAAAAGTGATAATTGCCAATTAGAGTTTGAGGTTTCATAGTCGGAAAAGGCTTTAAAATCGGATCGATATTTATCACCTAATGAACCACCAAAATCTGGCCGATTAAAATAGAGCTGAAGATAATCTCCTGTTGGCGCAGGTGGAAGCGGTATATCCAAAGAGGCATCAAATCCATCAGTTGATGTTGGTGTAGTGCCAAACTCAGCAGAACTGCTTTTGCCGTTCATATCTGTAGTTATCACACTTGTCCATTGGCTCGTATTATCGAATATAGTAGGAACCTGGGAGTCATAGATAGCCTGAATTTCTGAATCAGATAAAGCTTGATCATAGAATAATACCTCATCCATTTTTCCACGGAAATCATTTTCAGGGCGGCTATTACCTCCTAAAGCAAGTGGTGTTGAACCATTGTAAACTACGGTAGCTCCTAAGTCCAAACCTTCAGTTGGTTGGCCGTTTAAATACGTCTGAAGTCGGTTACCGTCGTAAGTAAATGCATAATGCACCCACTCTCCCACATTCAGGAATTGACCAAGAAAACCGGCAAGATTATTCCCGTTTCCGTTATTGATGTAAGTACCAATCCTTCCATCTGAATTTATGAAGGAGAGAACTCCTGTTGTTTCAAAATTTCGTTGTGTTGAAAGGAAAGTTGCTGTTTTATTCGGCAGCGCAAAGGCAAACGGATTGATCCACATAGCGTAGGTGAAAGTTTGCGACTCAAACGGTGTGTTTACCGGGGTTTCAAAAAGCTCACTCTCACCATTGAAAAAATAGGCTTCATCTGCATTTCCACCCGGATCATTAGCAAGATCAGGCGTTCCGATCGGAATTAAATCATAACCATTGCCAGACGCATCATTACTATTTCCGTTAAAAGGATAAGACGCAATCGGTGAGTTCGAAATGCTTGTATTCTCAAAAAGGTACGCGCCCGGTCCATCGGACGCAAAACGCTGTCCTACGATCACATCTATATCACCATCGTTGTCGTAATCAGCTGCATCTATGGCGTAAGCTCGATCAAGAGAAGTTGGCATTTCAATGGCCTCAGAAAATCTCCCATCCCCTAGATTTTGAAACCACGCAATGGTTCCATTGTCAAAAGAAGCAGCAATTACATCCTGATCTCCGTCGCCATCAAGATCTGCAGCCTTATACTCGGTTGGTAGTATAAATGAATCAGTTACAAATCTTCTATCAGTAAAGTCACCTGCACCATCATTTCTGAACCATAGAATATTTTCATTGCCGTGTGTTAATACATCTATATGTCCATCATTGTCAAAATCTGCTGCAATTACGGTACATACATTTTGCTCTCCTGAGATGATGTCAATTTTTTGAGTAAACACACCGTTGCCTTCATTTGGATACCACGAAACTGTTTGATTCGATCCGGTTCCCGATAGCACATCCATCAAACCATCATTGTTTAGATCTGCCGCATGAACGCAAGATACACCGGGAGCATTTGTTGTGATGTTGAAACTTTCGGCAAAAAAAGCATCGTCATTCCTAAACCATGTTATAGTACTAGTAACAGATGAAGTAGCTATAATGTCTTCATCTCCATCACCATCCAAATCGGCTGGAAATATGTCTCTTGCTCCATTTATTGAGGTAGAAATCGGCAGTTCGGTGTAGGTAGGATTTGACTCAGGTCCATTATTTCTAAACCAAACCAGTCGATCATCAGAGGAATTAGTTGGTGTGTTTTGTGTAATCAGTGAGGCTACAGCATCTAAGTCTCCATCTTTATCGATATCAACAGGATGAACATCGTGATTTTCAAATCCCGAATGGATATTTGTTAACGAGGTAAACTGAAAATTTTGATTATTGTATCGGATATCTACATCATTCAAAGCACCCGAATTCATGATTAAATCTATATCTCCGTTGTTATTAAAATCACCGGAGTTCAGATTGATGATATCATTCATCGAAAACAAGAATTGCTGACTTTCGAAATATGCAGCACTTGGAAGTAAAAATTGAAATGCATTAATCAACTCTTTTGTTTCTCCATCTTTTGTGACGGATACGGTATGTAAACCCGGATTTAGTTCCGGAACCTCAATAGTTATGCGAGCATTATTTACATCAGTTATTGAAGCAGAAATGCCACCAATTTCTACAGAATGATCAGAAATGGTTGTAGAAAACCCCGCCCCATAAATAAACATTTTTGTTTCAGCCGGTGCAGATTTTGGGTAAATTTTTGAAATTGCTAAAGGATCCTGCTGTGCTTGATTTATACCAATCCAGTAATCATTCAATCCAAATGGCTCATAACTGCTACCATGATTTGCTCTACCACCAAAAAGGAATAGTTCGTCATTTCTTTGCCAAATGGCTGCAGAATGCCTACTACCGGGTGTATTTGCTGGGTCTTCTACCCCTTTGGTACCGAAATTTGGAGATTCATTAGCAGTATTTGGTCCTGATTGCCATCTCCAATCCGTACCATCAAATACCCAAGTATCACTTAATTCCTTGTAGTATGAACCAGTGGAAGGTTCAATTCCATACCCGGCATGAACTAACACTTCACCACTTGATAACTTAACTACAGATGCTTTTGCTCTACCTGAAGGTTCATTATCAGGATGAGCTACTCCCTTAGTTCCTGATACTCCAACAGATCTAAGTGTGTCTGCTCCTTTCAACCAAATCCAGTTTGTGCCATCGAATTTCCACAAATCATTGATCGGACTTAGTGAGCTAGTGGAACCTGTTGAACTAACTTGGCCATGGGCTACCCCTCCGAATAAGTATAAATCTCCATCATCTCCTTTCCAGGCATTTCCATTGTATCGTGCACCGGGTGTATTGTTCGGATCGCCAACGCCTTTTGTACCAAAAATCCCTTGCTGAAAATATCCATTACTACCAGCCATCCATGTCCAATTTGTACCATCATACTTCCATAAATCGTTTAATCTGTTCGCTTGTCCGCCATTTGGAGTGGTTGTTGCCCATCCGTCTCCACCAAAAATCCAAATGTTGTCTGAATCGTCAATCCACATTACATGACCTGATCTGGAGCCCGGTATATTTGCAGGATCTGCACTTCCCTTAGTTCCATATACAGCGGTTTGATTCCCAAATTGAGAACCAGAAACCCAGGTCCAATTGGTTCCATCGAACTTCCATAAATCATTTAATCGAGTATTTAGATTACCGGACGCATCTCCACCGTACCCCCCAAATAACCAAATATTACCATTGCTGTCTGCACCTATTGTTCCTCCAGACCTTACCGATGGTCTATTTGCCGGATCAGCTACACCTTGTGTACCATAAATAGGTTCAGGATAAAATCCACTGCCAGTAATATCGGTGGAAGTGCCGGCAATCCAAGCCCACCCATTGCCATCATTTTTCCATAATACGGCGGAACCTAATCCACCCCCATACAGCCAAAAATTACCGTTCGAATCTGTGGTATACATATCTGTTTTACCACCACCAGGAATATTATTGGCGTCTGGCACACCCTGCACCCCAAATACGGATGTTCGTGTTGAATTCGAACCGTTTATCCAAGTCCAGCTATACTCTGTATTTTGCGCCGTTGAGCTTCCCCAAATCAACGACAGTATCATTATTAATAATCCATGTGTAGTGAATCTCTGCATACTTCCCCCAATTAGTTAGATGTTGAGTGGCAGGATACTCCATACTCAGATTAACCGAACTACATAGCTATGCTGTTATTTATATCTACTTAACAAAAAAAGCCGGACTCATCATCCGGCTTTAGTGTTCTAAATTTTGGTAAGAAGGTTATTTAATAAGCAGCATTTTCTTTGTTTGCACTTTAGCTGAAGATGTGAGGCGATAAATGTATATACCGCTTGCCAACGCGCTTGCGTCGAATGTAACGGTGTGATTACCTACTGTAACTCTGCTTTTTAATAAGGTTGCTACCTTTTGCCCTTGCAAATTGAACACTTCCAGAAGCGTAAATCCTGAACTGGGAAGTGTAAAACTAATATTTGTGGTAGGGTTAAATGGATTCGGATAATTCTGAGCGAGTTTAAATTGAATCGGTTGGTTATTACCGTCCAACTCATTAGAAACTCCCATCTGAATGTCAATAACAATCGACTCTTCAAATACTCCCCCGTTCGTATCCTCAACTCGAATACTTAAGGTGGCAAATCCGACAAAATCAGCGGTTGTGATAGTTACTAGACCTGTTTCAGGTTCGTAAGTACCAAACACTACTTGAGGTTCTAAATTAACTTGAATATCCAACGAATCGAATGCATCCTCGGCATCTGCAAAAACAGTCTCGTCAATGGTAAATTGAAGAGTATCTCCAGAAAATAGAACCAAAGTATCAGGTATAGATACAGCAAATGGAGGTTGATTTCCTCCCTCTGCAAAAACCCTGATTTTGGCCTCAGTGGCTTCATCAACTATTGCTTCTTCATTAATCCTGTACTCTACCAAAGATAGATTGGCATCACCGGTTTTCTTACCAATAAACTCTACAAAAACGATAGTTCCTGATGATTGAATCGGATATGTGGATGCCAATGAAAATCGCAACAAACCGTCGCTCCCATTTGCAATCGACAATACAGAATCTGACATGGTAGATGATTCTGAAACTCCCACGTAATCAAGAGCAAGAGTATCAAAACTGATTTGAAAATTCAGTCCGGTTACATTTTCTCCTTCGTTGATTAATTCTACAGGATACAGTAATCGCTCGCCAATAATGGTAGTTTCATCTGCTATTACCACAGAAGCCTGTCCCGATACTAAGATCGGGAACAAAGCTACTGCAATAACAAAAACGATGGATAGAAACTTTTGCATGATTACTTGATCAACATCATACGTTTAGTGAAGGTATTGCCACCCGCTCTTAACTGGTAAATATACACCCCACTAGATACTGAGCCCGCATTCCAATTAATGGAATAAGTTCCGGCATCCTGAGATTGATTTACCAAGGTAGCTACTTTTTGCCCCAGCATATTGAATATGGATAACTCAACATCCGATTTTTCGGGCAATGTATAACTGATATTTGTGCTCGGGTTGAAAGGGTTCGGATAATTTTGATTTAACCCAAACTCGCTAGGTACGTCACCAATTACCAGTTCATTTAGCTCCGGCGCTACACGTTCGTTAAGTACAAGATTTGCTTTGATTTTTGGCACCGACTGTGTGTTGCGAATGTCCATTTCCAAATCAAGTACTTCTAACTCTAATGGTGTTACACCATAAAGTGAGATTAACGTTTTATCACTGCTTCTATTTGTGATAAGGTTCCAGTTCTTTGGCAGATTTTTAATTCCTGCAAACAACGCTCCTTCAGTCAGTTCAACTTCCATTTGAATGGCATAAATCTCCATTTCGTTTTTGGATAGATCTAATTGAACCAAGCTGTTACTTTCAGAAGTTTCTGCCAATAACCAACTTGCCGACACCGGTTGTTGATCTTCTTTAAGTGGCAGACTGATACATCCAAGATTGTCACGTAAACCAACCGTTTTTTGTAGAATCCAAGAAGCATCAAAGGCACTAATATCACCATTTCCGGTAACATCAGCAGCTGTTGAATCTAATTCCATTAATGGGAATACGCCTTCAAGTTTTACCGTATGCTGCAGCACTAGTGTTGCATCTTCTGGACTTACCGTAACATCGCCGGTTACATCGCCGCAAAGTCTTGGAACGATGTTAATAAAGGAGAACAGATCCGGTGATGGCATCTCATTAATCGAAATATCAGAAATCACGATTTCAGTTTCGCCAACTGCGAGTGCTTCGACATTAAGATTCAGGAACACCCCGGTTGTTGAAATATCATTTTCAGGGGTACCGTCGGTAGCAAATGCAATGTTTAGCTGACCTTCTAGCGTGTTAGTTACCAATGCAGTTCCCTCTAACACAGTACCTGTTTGATCGCCTAAACTTACATCCACGAGTGCAGGATCAAAATTGATACTCAGCTCCATACCTTGAATGGGCATGTCACCAAGTTGATCTAAATTGATGGTTACCGTTTCATTAAATGTAGGTAAGGTTGCCAACGAATTGATTGAAAATTCTGCGTCGAAATCGTCAGGGATGATTTCAATATCGCTTTCGTTATGAATAGCAACGGCATAGATATTTTCGCCAAGACCAGGAATGAAAAATTCTTTAACCACTGCTTCTATGTTAAAGAATCCCTGTGGTGCAGGTTGGAAAGCCCAAGCGCTATTAAAGCTTCCCTGAATCGACATCCAACCGATTTGTGTTTCTTCTTCGTTAACGATTTCGTACACAAATCCGGCTCGAAGTGAATCAACAGGGTCTAGAATTCGAACCTTTTCGATTCTCACAACTTCAGATTCATACTCTTCTCCGTTATTAGAGTACTCATCTATATCCATTATTTGCGCAACAGGAAGTGGATTATCACTTGAAACTACTTCCCACGCATGCATATTTATTAGTTCGTGTAGACCGTTGAAATCGGCCGTAATTCCGGCAACTTTGAGTTCATCTCCAACTTGAATATCTCCATTCTTTGTAGCCTCATTAAAACTTATTGAGTTTAATGACGAGAAAAATGGTCTACTAAATAATGTAGTAGCAGCCGTTTCATCTTGCACATATACAAAATTATTGGTGATTCGAGTTACAATACCTTGAACTGCAAGATGACTTCCAAATACCGCGTTTCGCGCATCGATAAGAGAAGAAATTCCGTAATTATCTGCATCCAAATCACCGCGATCGATATCGTGGAAATAGTCGGTTGGGATTACCATTCCGGCTACATCATCAATAAATACAACTCTATCGCTGAATTCACCATCCGTATTTGGGTTTTCCGGATCCGGTGATTCCCATTGAAATGCGCCGGTTGAATCATCTTTCATGATGAATTTATATCGTACTTCATCATCAACGGCAACATTCAACATTTCTACGGTACCTGAATAAACACTATCGCCAGGCTCAGCCTCCATCATAATCGGTGAATTGGTATCCCAGCCATTAAAACTACCAACCAAACCGATGATGTGCTCTTCTTTATCGAAGTTGCCAAGTTCTTGCTGGATAGCAGTATTTACAGAGAATGTGATCGGTGTAAATACTGCTTCGATTTTTTCGATCTGTACATTGTCGAGGAAGATCATATCGTTGCTGTTGGCTTCAAAATTCAATTTTACACCAAATCTGAATCCTAAATCTTCATCTACATCAGATGCGAAATACTGGAATTCGTAATAATTCCATTCGGTACCTAATTCCGCGAAGAAAGTATAAACATCTTGGAATGAACCTTCTTCAGGCAGCCCAAGGAAAGCTTCTGCAACCGAACCTTCTTCACTAGACTTCATCCAAAAAGAGACATTATATAAATCTCCCTCACTAGGATTGATTGGTTCATTTACAATTTGAGCTCTCCAGATGTCATCCGATCCATCGAAATTAATGGTTGCTTTCGCAGCTTTCCCATCTCCATCTTGAGAATCATCTACAATTTCGTATGTCGAAGGACCATTGACCGTTTCGAAAAACCAGCCATCATATCCACCTGAAACGGGACCTAAATCAAGACCAGCAAAACTACCATCGTAGTTGATGATATCACCGAACTCATAGGGTGGTAATGGAAATGGAAGCGGCAATGAATAGGCAAAATCCACTAGTGGTAAGTCAACATCCGGCGTACCATCTTCATTGGTATCCGTTTCATCGCCATTGAGTACCAACATTCGATTATTTGAACCATCAAACAATAGCTCTTCCGGCTCATCCCAAACAACTTCTCCTCCACGCTTTAGAATAAATTTGTAGAAAATAGTATCGGGATAAGTTTCACTTTCAAGATTAATGGTGGTACTAAACTCATCGTTACCTAAATCAACCATATCAATAGGTAAGCCGGTATCCCAGCTGTTGAACGAGCCTACTAACTTGACTTCGTCCGTTTCAGGGATGTAAATGCTATCCATTAAAGCTGGCGTCAGATTTACATTAAATGTAACATCTACCGAAGGCAATGGTAAGTTGGCAAAAAACACATTATCAATAAACACCTCTGAATCAAATACAGGAATTGCACTAAAGATCAATTGAGCAATGTTTTGTTTGCCTTCTAGGCCTGCGAAGTCATTAATTGGGATTTCTAAAGTAACCCATTCGTTAAGTGGTAAATTTTCAAAAGCTATTTCACCTTCCGTGTCATCAGCATCAGGAGAAAACACTCCATCACCTCCAAAGTCAACTAATTTCACGCGGAAAGTAGTGGCGTTTGAGGTCCATACATCTAGGCTCAAGTGAGTCATTCCGGTAATATCAATTTGATTATTCACCGTTTCAACACCATTAAAATCAAGTTTCCTGTATCGTTTTAAAGGGTTCCCATCGATGTCATCTTCTAAAAAGAGTGCATTTGACCATACAGTATTCCATGTATCAACAGGAACATCAGCGTAGACATCACTGAATAGTGAAATTACATCTGCTTCTGGATGTGTAGGGTTTGGAGCGGCTGATGCAGGTCTTGGTGTATCCAAAAAGTCTAGTGGCCAGTCATTCCAAAGATGATTTAAATCAATATTGGGTATTCCATCTGACCCACTGTCAGTTTCTGCATCACCAATCACATATTCACGATTGTTTGATGTAGTTTCAAAATTAGCCTCCCAATAAACAACGCCAGCGGTATCAACCAGTATAAATTTATACTGCAGTGTATCCCCAGAATTAGTTGAACTGAATGGAATGGTTTCTGAGTATATATTTGAACCCTGATCTGCAAGATCGATTGCACCGTTTTGCCAACCAGTAAAACTTCCGGCAATTTTTGGAGTTTGTGTGGTAGGATCAAAATCATCCAAATCTGATAAAACCGTTAGATCAACGGTAAAAGTTACTTGTAGAGAATCGTAGGTTGTTTGGGCAATTGATGGAATAGAGAACATAGCACCAAACAACAAAGCTATGATTCCCCAACATGAACGTATTCGCATAAGACTCCTTAATAGATTAGAAAAGCAGCCTTCTCCCCCCGAGAAAGCCGACTAAATATGGTTAAAGAATCTTTATGAAGAAAGAGTGAAGTAAAAATAGCTTTAATACCACATATTCATGTAGTTTTTATGGAAGAGGAATCCTTAATTCGCACTGTGTGCCCTGCTTTGGAATACTTTGCAAGTTCAACGTGCCCTTAATTTTATCGGATCTTCGTTTAATATTTTTTAACCCATTCCCTTCAAAGTCTTGGGTGGTGTCAAAACCCAATCCATCATCGATAACTGAGAGTAAGAAATGGTCTTTTTCTTGCTTCATTTCTACCCTTATCTTGGTTGCCTGAGCGTGACGAACAGCATTAGTGATGAGCTCTTTGTAGATCATCCAAATATGTTGCCGCAAATTCATGTCAATTTTACCATCTATAGAATTGGCAATATTTAACTCATACTCGATAGCCCTACTTTCGAATAAATCACTCGCATAGCGCCTGCATTTAGCAAGCAACAGCTCCCAATTATCATTTTCCGGTGTGATTGACCAAACGATATCCGTTATTTTTTCTTTAGCCTCGCCTGCACTTTCGGCTATCAAATTGATAAAGTGTGATTTTTTCTCCTGATTCGGATCTTTTCGCACTGCCTCTGCAAAAAAAGTAATCCCTGTTAAGGTTGCGCTTACTTCATCGTGTAAGTCGTTTGCAATTTTGGTTCGGGTTCGCTCTTCCTGTAGGGCTGTTTTTAATCGATATCTGTACACAAAAAAACCACCAATAATTATTAGCAAACATATAATTGAAAATGTACGAAATCGTACTAGTGAAAGTTTGGCATTTATTGCATCTAACTCCAAATTCTTAGCCCGCATCTGAAACCTGACTTTATTCATTTCTTCCATCTGAATTCTGCCGGTTTCTTGTATTAATCGTTCATTTTCTGATAAAGAACGAAGGATCGAAAAAGCTTCTTCGTATTCCCCTAGTTGCTGTAAGGCATCAGCTTTTAACCGTTGTAATTCAACGTTCAAAATTGCTTGAGGAATTCTTTGCCCAAGTGTTAACCCTTCATCTGCATACCGGATAGCTTGATCATATTCCTCTTTTTGAAGGCTATTTTTTGTTTTAAGTATCAAAAAATTGATTCGAGCAGGAAGCTGTACTCTTCGAGGGTTTATGCCATTCAGAATTGCTATAACGGAGTCCGTTTTCTGATACATATTGTTTTCAAAATAGGATTCTCCTAAAAACAAGTTGGTACCGAAATACACACCCGAAACCGAAGTAACTAATTCGGATGCTTTTATGCTGTATGCTAGACGCTGTTGCTGATTACCGCGAATTTTTTCTAAATCGGCCAGACTTCGGTAAATGGATGCTTTTAACTCATTTTGAATATTTTCTTTATTTATGCAATGTTCGAGCTCAGCAATAGCTTTATCCATTTCTCGATTTCTCTTGTACGCATTACTCATTTTGAGCCTAATACCGCACTCAGCATTGTTTGATTGTACTCCCATTTCCAACAACTGGTTGTATCGATCAAGTGCGATTTCTATTGCTCCAACACGGATATATAAATCAGTTAATTCATTGTAAATATTCTGCCTGATCTCTTCATCAATTTTATTTTCTTCCATAAAATCGAGTAGGTCGAAATAAACGTTCTCCGCTTCAATGAAATCATTTTTACGTGATAGAGCCCTTGCACGCTGTTGCATCACATCAACCACTCGAAGTGAAAGTTCTAAGGCTTTGAATTGCTGTTCGGCCAAACGATAATAGTATGCCGCCGAATCAATGTTGGATCTGTTCCAATAGGTAGCTCTCAGTAAATTGCTGTATGCATTTTTGTCTAATTCCTGCACTTGCCCCAACGATTCTATTTCTTCGATCAACTGTAAAAATACAGCGGGATTTCTTCTGCCAGCAATCTCAGCGTATCTAACATACAACTCCAACGCAGAGTCGGGATCAGATGTGTTGAGCAACATTGCTCTAAACTGCTGTTCGGTGAATTGAGGCGGGCGTTGATTTTGAGGAGCTTGAGGTCTTGATGTTTGACTATAAATTGACCATTGAAAACAAAAAATCATCAACAAGGTTGATGCACAACTTTTAAATAGCATAGAAAAATAGATGACAGATATTAACTCAATGCCTAAAGATGATTCAAAATGTGTTTTAATGCCAAATTTTGAGGGGATTTTATAAAAAAAGGAACTGCCTAAATTAGACAGTTCCTTGTTACATAATGAGTTATAATAAATTAGAAAATAATTTTCATTATAAAACTGATTCTATTGGTTCCCAGTCCATGTCGAATGCATTAGCAACATCGGCATAAACGATAGTACCGTTTGCAATATTTAAACCCATTTTTAACTCAGGATCGTCAGCAATTGCCTGCTTCCAACCTTTATTAGCTAGAGCAACAGCATACGGCAACGTAACATTGGTTAACCCAAGTGTTGAAGTGTAAGGAACTGCTCCGGGCATGTTAGCAACACAGTAATGAAGTACATCGTCAACCACATAAGTTGGGTTTTCGTGAGTAGTTGGTTTAGAAGTTTCGAAGCAACCACCCTGATCGATGGCAACATCAACCAACACGGTACCCGGTCGCATTTCTTTAAGCATGTCTCGGGTTATCAAATTTGGAGCTTTTGCACCAGGTTTTAATACTGCACCAATAATTAAATCAACCGAAGGCAACAAGCTTCGAATATTCGCTTCGGTTGAAAAGAAGGTGTGAATGTTCTCCGGCATCACATCGTCTAAATAACGTAAACGAGGCATGTTAATGTCCATGATTGTGGTATCTGCTCCCATTCCGGCTGCGATTTTTGCAGCGTTCACTCCTACAATTCCACCACCTAGAATTAATACTTTTGCGGGTTGTACACCGGGAATTCCACCCAATAACATACCACGACCGCCTTTTGGTTTTTCTAGAAATACGGCTCCTTCTTGAGTGGCCATACGTCCGGCAACTTCACTCATTGGAATAAGCAACGGCAACGAGCCATCAGCTTTTTCTACGGTTTCATAAGCAATGGCAATACACTTAGAATCAACAACTGCTTTGGTTAAAGCTTCATCGGCCGCAAAGTGGAAATAAGTAAAGATTACCTGCCCTTCTCTCATTCGTGGATATTCCACTGCAATAGGCTCTTTTACTTTCATGATCATTTCTGCGCGCTGCCATAATGCATCAACATCACTTAATACCTCTGCCCCGGCATCTGCATATAAATCATCGGTGAAACCGCTTCCAAGTCCGGCACCTTTTTCTACGAGCACGGTATGTCCATGCTTAATTAATTGCAGTGCTCCACCCGGCTGAAGGGCTACACGATTTTCTTGTGGTTTAATCTCTTTGGGGACTCCAATAATCATTATTAACTCGTTTACTTACAGATTAATTTTTTTGCCCCCAAAGGTAGAAAATTATCCGCTAAAGAATGTCCTATCAAAGCCCACAAAATCCTAAAAAAAACCAACATCTTGTTATTTGTTGTTAAATGGATTTACTCTGTTTTTAGATGGCTGTATCTACCTCTTTTAAAATTCAATTTCTGATATGAAAATTACTCGATTAGCTGTCTTTATATTGATGCTAGCCACTTTCGTGAGCGCATGTACATCAACAAAACAGTCAGCCACTCCTACAAAATCTACCGATAACAGGCCAACTCGCTCAACCGATGGCATCAAAAGCTTTGATGAAGTGATCACTTCAAAAGCCGAAAAAGACGAAGGTCTTTTTACCGTCTATCAACAAGATGACAAACTGTATTATGCGATCCCCGACTCGTTAATAGGCAGAGATATGCTTTTAGTGAGCCGCGTTGCAGATGTGCCCACCGATTATTTTGGCTTCTTTTCAGCCGGTGCTAAAACCGCTGAGCAAGTGATTCGATTTGAGCGACAGAAAGATCGAATTCTGATCCGAAAGCACTCATTCGAAAATATTGCCGACGAAGAACTTCCGGTTTATAAATCAGTTCAAGCCAATAATTTTGCACCCATTCTTGCTTCCTTTGATATTGAAGCTCACACCGAAGATTCTAATGGTGTTGTGATTGAAATGACAGATTTTTTTGAGTCTGATATTGAAGCCATTAGTGGAGTAATCAGTTTTTTACGTCGCCAATATCAGGTTCGTCGCTTAGATGGTGACCGAAGCTATATTGAATCGGCAAAAAGTTTTCCTGAGAATATTGAAGTGCGCCATGTGATGACTTATCAGGCACAAAATCCGCCTTCGGATGGAAATACAGCTACGTTATCATTGCGTATGAGTCAATCCATGGTACTGCTACCTAAAGAACCGATGCAAAAAAGAGAATTTGACTACCGCGTAGGTTGGTTTACCATCGAACAAATTGATTTTGGATTAGACGAGCAAAAAGCAGCTTCAAAGCGTTTTATCCGAAGATGGAGACTTGAACCGAAAGACCCGGAAGCCTATTTCCGTGGCGAGTTAGTGGAACCGGTAAAACCGATCGTTTATTATTTGGATCCTGCGACACCAGAAAAGTATCGATCTTATATCATTCAAGGGATCTTAGATTGGAATGAAGCTTTTGAAGCTGCAGGATTTAAGAATGCAGTGCAGGCAAAATTACCCCCATCACCGGAAGAGGATCCCGATTGGAGCCCAGAAGATATTCGCTATTCCACCGTACGATGGGTTGCTAATACCATCCGTAATGCTGTTGGTCCCAGTGTATCTGATCCGCGTTCGGGCGAAATCATAGAAAGTGATATTGTTTGGTATCACAACCACATGCGTTCTTACAGAAACCGACTTATGATTGAAACCGGCGCGGCTAATCCTGCTGCGCGTGGACTAAAACTTGATGACGATTTGATCGGAGAAACTATGCGTCGTGTTATTTCGCATGAAATTGGCCACGCCATCGGGTTACCACATAATATGCAGTCTAGTTCTGCCTATCCGGTTGATTCACTAAGAAGCGGTAGTTTCACTCAAAAGTATGGTATTGCCACTACAATAATGGAGTATGCTCGCCAGAATTACGTAGCTCAACCCGGAGATGAAAACATAAGCTTTATTCGAAAAATCGGTCCCTATGACCTTTATTCAGTGAACTGGGGCTATCGTTTGATTGAAGGAGCTGAATCTCCGGAAGATGAAAATCACATTCTCGATTCATGGATTGAAGAAAAAGCCGGCAACCCTATTTATCGGTTCGCATCATCAACGGGATATGATCCGTCTGCGCAGACCGAAGATCTTTCGGATGATCCTATTAAGGCAAGTACCTACGGTTTGATGAATCTGAAGAGAGTTGTTCCAAATTTAGTGGAGTGGACTTCAACGGATGGTCAGGGATACGATGATCTTGAAGAAATTTACAACGAACTGATTTTCCAATGGTCGAGGTATGCTCGCCATGTTTCGACCAATGTTGGAGGTGTGTATCAAAATCGTTTAGCTTCCGATCAGGAAGGCATGGTATACACTCCGGTTGATGCCGATTATCAAAAAGCTGCGGTAGCATTTCTAAATGAACATGCATTCACAACTCCTGATTGGTTATTGGATGAAGATATTTTGCGCCGAATTGAACATGCTGGTGCCATAGAATCAGTTAAAAATCTACAAGCAAGAATTTTGACTGCCACCATGAATCCGGGTTCCATGACTCGCTTAGTAGAACAAGAAGCCATCGACAACAACGCTTATACATTACTCGAGATGCTGGCTGATATTAGAAAAGGAATTTGGAGTGAGATTTATCAAAACAATGAAATTGATGCATTCCGTCGGGCGCTTCAGCGTGAATACATAAGCTACGTGCATTCAATGTTTGAAACCGATGTACAGCGATCACGATCCGGCTCTATCGACATTAAAGATTCTGATATAAGAGCAGCGCTTCGTGCCGAGCTTAACACTCTTCAAACAGACATAAACAGAGCGCGAATTTCAGACGCGATGACCTCCGCACATCTCGATGATATAGACGCAAGAATAGACGCCATTCTTGACAATGAATAAAAACTAAAAAAGGAGCTTCTTCAGCTCCTTTTTTTGATATAGTTTTCCCGATTAATATCGGTTGGTATTCTTAGTTTGCTCTCACTTTCTAAATTATTGACAGCATTATTTCTTCGTTTATTAGTTACATTATGTCCTAGCTATTAGAGCATAACGTATACTACTTAAGAAATGAAAAATTAAGACGATTCTAATCGTAATTAACTACGGATAGCCTCAAATTTGGCAATTCTGATTGCTATGTATAAAGACCTAACCCTACAAAACCGAATTTTCGTCATTTCAACCACGTTGGTGGTGATCTCTTTTGTGTTGTTGTGGATCTTTATCAGGCCTGAATACAAGAAAGCAATCATCAACGAGCGCACAACTATAGTTTCGCAACTTCAGGAATACTCGTTACTTCGCGCCGATGAAACAATTCGAGACTGGTTAAATGCCACAAGTTTTTTGGCAGAGGATGTCATCCAAAACCCAGGTCAGGTTGAAGCCATTGCACGGAGAGCTATAAACTATACACCCGGTTTGGTTCGAATCAGTATCAATGAAATTGGTGCCACACAATCGGTTGAATTCACCCGAAGTATCTTTGAAAACCTCAGCTTTCCCACCGAAATTGATAATTGGTACGAGTCACGCTTAGATCCACGCACTAATGTCTCCTGGATATCAGATACCACACAGGATTTTTCTTTTTTTACTGCTCAACGTGCACTTCAAATTGATTCGTTTGATGAAAGTGGGAATGTAGTTTCGGTACTCTTAAATCTTACGATGTATTTCAATGCCTCGGGCATTTCTACTGAATTGCGAGATATACCATTAGGAGGAAACTATTCGGCGAATATTGTCACCGAATCCGGTGAAAACCTGTTCTTAAATCAACAACTTGAGTTTCCCCAAGAATTAGTTGGAGATGCGAGTTATTCAGAAGAAACGGTAATTCGCTTAAATGGCGATGATTGGTTTGTGATGTCATCACGCTTTCAAACAGTTCCATTTTGGCATTTAATTGCGGTTGAGGACGACTTTATTCTAGAACCGGTAAATAATCTCATCCTCTATTCATTACTCACCGCTATTGGTATCCTTTTACTTTTAATCGTGTTCAGTTTTTATGTGAGCTTACGTATCAACCGCCCTATCGAGAATATTTTGCAGGATGTAGATTACATAAGCAATCTCGATTTCGATCATACAATCAGAGAAGTGGAACTTCCTGAATTCCAAAATATGCGGGAAACCTTAGAGAACATCCGAATAACCCTCCACCGCTATCAAAAGATTAACGTCGAGAAGATCATCCTCGAAGAGTGGAAAAATCGCTATATGATGACCTATTCGGAGGATCTGATCGGCATTCTGGATAATTCGGGGAAATTCAGGTTTGCCAATAATCATTTTGTAGAGTTTATCGAAGGTTTTGGAAAAAACCCTCATGATGTAGAGTTCCGCGAACTATTGGATAGCTCAAAAATTGAACTCACCAAATCAAATCAAACGGTACACTTTCCAAATCCTTACTCCATAAAGATTAACCGCGCCGAGTTGGCTCATTTCGTGGATGAAGAAACCACCTACTTCTACGATTATCAGTACGTTTCTTTCGAAGATGAGGAGCAAAATCCACAAGGAGCTCTGGTAATTCTTCACGATAAAACCAAAGATCGACTGGTAGATATGAAGCGCACAGATATGATCAATATCATTGTGCATGAGCTCAAAAATCCAATTACCGGAGTGGTAGGTTTATCGAAATTAATGATCGACAATTCCAGTATGAGTGCCGATGAGCATCGGGAGTTATTAAAAGAGATTTATCTGTCGGGCGAACGCATGAATGATCTAGTAAATCGCTTCCTCGACGTTCAACGCCTCGAACATGGACGAATTCCTGTAGAGTTTACCGAAATCGACTTGTTCCAGATTGTGAACGATGTGAAATCGGTGTCGAATTCTTTGCTGACCGAAAAGAATCTTAAAATCGAGATTATTGCGAAGGGAACTAATTTTGTAACCAAAGGCAGTAAAGATCTTCTTTTTGATGCCATCCAGAATTTGGTGAGTAATGCTATCAAATACGGTGAGAAAGATCGAACCATAGAAATTGAGCTTAAAGAAACCGAAGATTCACAAGAAATCAGCGTAACCGATTTCGGATATGGGATAAGCCTTGAGGATCAGAAAAAAGTATTTGATAAATTCTTCAGAGTAAGATCGAATATAAAAGCAGCTCGCGAAAAAGGAACCGGTTTGGGCTTGGCTTATGTTAAGGAAATCGTGAATCGTCACGATGGTGATGTACTTCTAGAATCTAACGATAAAATTGGTAGCCGATTTACCATTGTACTACCTAAACCCGACGCTGATAGTAACGAATGAAATTTTATCTAACTATTTTATTAATCAGTGCTTTAAGCTTCAGTGCACAAGCGCAAAATGGTGAAATCACTTTTCTGGCAGAAGATTTACAGGATGTGGCATTGCGTTACACCGGCGACAATCTAACATGGCCTATTATTGTGTCGCTGGCTGATAGGGATATTCAGAATAATTCATTCACACTTACCCAATCTGATTTACAACAGCTTGAAACGCTTTCAAGCGTTACTGCCAAGGTGTTAGAGCAAAAAACAAGGATGAAGAACTTAATTGCTGATGGTGCTTCCGTATTTGCAAATGATCAACTGATAGAGGCCGCGCTAACAATCAGTAATTACAACGAAGCCTTAAAAAATGGCAACATCAATGACGCAATCAGCTTTGGAAACAGCATTAAAGACAAAGTAGATATTGTTGAAGAAACGCTGTTGAAAAACAGAATGGTGGAAGTACAAGCGCTACTCGAAGCTAAAAAAGGCGATGTTGACAAACGAATTGGACTACTTGGTAGCTGGAATGAAGCTTTGGTTGGAGATTTATTTAAAGAAGCTGACGGTTTACGAACCGGTCAACAGAGTTACGCTAACCTTGGATTCACCGACGGATCGAAAATTATTGTAGACCCGAATACAACAGCTATCATCAGAAAAGCCAGAATCGATCGTTTGAGTGAATCGGCAGATACTGAGATCACCCTAGAAGAAGGTGGATTACTTGCTAAACTTTCTGCCGTGGCAAGCGAACGAAGTAATTACATTCTGAATGCCGGAAGCTCCCAATCTGAACTACGTACGACTAATTTTTATGCCGAATCGGATGGAGAAGAAACGGTACGTTTAACCAATTATGACGGGGTAGCTAACGTAAGTGCCAATGATATTTCTGTTACCATTCGCGAAAATGAGGGAACCATTGTAAAAGAAGGCGAACCTCCCTCTCCTCCAATTCAATTATTACCCAGCCCGGAAATGATATGGGCCAGCAATGATACGATCGTGTATTCCGAGCAAATTATCTTCCCATTTCAATTTGTTGATGGAGCTGACTCATACATCGTACAACGAAGTACAGATTCGAATTTCGAATCGAATATTGAAGAAATAAATGTAAGTACAAACACCGCACTACTTTCCTATCTACAACTTGGAAACACCTACGTACGGGTACAATCTGTTGATGGACTTGGATTAAGAGGACCGTTTTCTGAAACGACACGTATCGTAAGAAATATCGATAACCAACCTCCTCCTGCATTTATCGACAATCTGAATGGAAATATTCTGTTTACACTTACTCCAACTGTTACAATTACAGGTGCAACACAACCCGATGCCAAAGTATTGATAAATAATCAATCGGTACAGATTGATGCCTCAGGTAGATTTACAAAAACTATTGAAAATCTAAGTGCCGATCAGATGGTATCGGTGCTTGCAACCGACGATTCAGGCAATAACACGGTTCGTGGAGTTCGGGTTGTTTATCTGACAGATGAAATTTTATTCAACTTTGCACTCAGTGGGGCTTCGGGTATGAATCCTATCCGGGTTAATCAACCAAATGTCACACTTTCTTCGCGTGCTTATCCGGGACTTGAAGTACTTATTAATAATGGAGGTACAACCCGTAGAGTGCAAACCGATCCGCAAGGTCGTTGGGGAATCACAATGAATATGCAACAAGGCGAACTTTCTATTACATTTAAGGATGTTCGAACCGGTGAAATTTATCGATCAAAATCATTTACAGTAGAAGCTAACTAACTATTCCATGCTCAAAAAAATCGTACTCGTTGCGGTAATTATAGCCTCTTCAATCTCTGGGTATGCACAGGAAATGTATTTTTCTATATCCGGAACAAATGTAGAAGTTGCTAGTGGTGATGAACGAAATCAGTATGATATCTGGATCAAGCCTTCATCAGCCGCTCAAGGCGGAAGTATTCAAATATTTGATGCCGGGCTCGGGGGCGCGGTAGACTTAATCACACAAGAAAGTGCAAATACATCCACAAATTTTGCGCTGTTCAATTTTGATGATGTATACACACCCAATGGTAACTCGGTAGTTTCTAAAAACAGTGACGCTACCGCACTAACCAATCTTGTTACAACCGACGAAGAACGCTTTAAAAATCGATGGGTTCCATTATCAAATGTTGAGGGGACCGGAAATGGGTATATCATTCGTGTGAGTGCCGATGACGGCGACGATGTGAACAGTTTCAATTTTCGTGTAGTTAGTAGCACCGGACAAATTCTTGGTTCTGATTCCTGGAAGATTATTGCTATTGATTTGTCGATTGGAGTATACGGTTCAAATCAAAACACGGTGTACCAACTTCAACCCTATTTCGCCGACAATGATTATTCCTCTCCAGCCTTGCGCGTAAATGGTGAAGAAGATTCAGAAGTTCGGAAAATTGACTCTTTTGGAAATACCTACGAAGCTTCAGAAACTGAGCTTCCATTTTCAAATTTTGGGCTTACTAATACGTGGGGAATTCAATTGTCCGGCTCCGATCAATGGTTGAATACCCTTACCATTTATGGTGTAGATCAACCTGTTTTATGGGAGTTTAATCCCATTGCCTTAAGTGGTTTTTCGAATCCGGAACTGTCGATCAGCGAGGTTGAAGCAACTACTGCTTGTACCGACAAAACATTTGAGCTATCCGGAGCAGATTTCTCCAATTCCGATCTTAATAGAGCACTTTGGATTTTAAACAACAGCCAACTCACTACCGGAAGCCGACCAACCATTAGTTTTGAAGATCGAGGTCAAATCCCACTAGAAATTCTTATACCGAATGACCGTTCGTATTACCCGGAATATTGGGCTTATCAACAAATTGTGTTTGTAAACACGCCACCCGTAGCAGAGTTATCTGCGCCTAAGCAAATTTTATCTCCATCGGAAGAATTATTACTCGATGCATCTGAATCTTATGATTTAGAAGGACAAGAAATTGAATATACTTGGTTCGTAAACGGAACGCGACGTGGTTCCGGTCCGACTTTTCGTTTTTCGAATACCGTTTCTGGCGTTTACAATATCGCAGTTCAGGTTTCTGATGGTGGAACTTCGGTTAATTGCAGCATTGCAGAAGAATCGGTCGAAATTCGAGTGAACACCCAGCCGTATGCAGAAATTATCGTTCCGGCTGTATCAGGGACCGACGAACCAATCACCATTACGGTTCAAAATGCCTCAGATTCTGACAATGATAACTTAACCTATAACTGGGCGGGATTGGGTGTCCCTCCTAATTCATCAGGATCGTCAATTACCGTACAGCATGCTCAACCGGGAGTTTACCCTGTACGACTAACCATTGATGACAATACCGGATCAAGAAATGCTACTTTTACCGTAAATCGGGTTTATGAAATAAATGCTGCACCTGAACCAAATTTCAGCATGCCTGAAAACATTGCTCCAGGCGATATCGTAACTCTTAACGCCCTTGAATCTAGTGACCCAAACGTGGATGACTTGGCTTATACATGGAGCCTGAATGGACAAATCATTGCGAGTTCCGAAATCACAACACTTAGCTTAGATGAGCCGGGTGATTATAATGTAACATTAACAGTTGATGATCAGCGAGGCGCCTCAAATTCATCGCAGTCGCTCACACAAGTAATTCATGTTAATGCGCCTCCTACTCCGATAATTTCTGCTGTACCAATCACATCGAAAGCAAATGTGGAATTCGCAGCGAATCAAAGTACCGATCTTGAAAGCGATATTCAGTCTTACTTATGGGATTTTGGAGATGGAAACAGAGCATCAGGACCTCAGGTAAGCCATACCTATCAAAGCACCGGAACTTACACCGTTAAATTAACCGTAGATGACGGTGCAAGCCTGGCCAACAGTGTGCAAACTTCCGAGCACGTAATTGTGGTAAACAGCTATCCAATAGCTTCTTTCTTTGCGCCCACAGTTGTTGGTCCTGGAGAACGCTTTACGGTGGACGGAACAGCAAGTACCGACGCCGAAGGAGAAATCTCCAGCTACGAATGGATTGTAAATGGAGCACCAACTACTACCGGACCACAGGCTTCTCTTGAGTTAGAAAGTCCCGGTTTACATACCGTTGGTTTGACGGTTACTGACAATTCTGGTTTTGATGAAGCTAAGGGATTTTCGGCGCAACAAATCAGAGTTAATGAACCTCCCGTAGCACGTTGGAGAACCGAACCCGTTGATCTGGTTCCAAATACAGAAATTAAATTTATCGCAGATTTATCTTTCGATAATGATGGGGAAATTGAGCGATATATCTGGCGATTTGATGATGGAACCGAAATCCGTGGCGAAACCATTCAACGATTTTTTGAAGACGGCGGACAAAAGAATTTCACCCTAACCGTAGTTGATAACGATGGAGTTAGTAACTCATCAACATCAGTAAATGGAGTAGTTAATGTAAATCACCAACCCTACATCGTTACCGAATCGATGGTGCGATCAAATTCGTTAGATGTTCGGTTAGATGCATCAGAAAGCTACGATTTGGATAATGACGCCCTCATTTTCGAATGGACATTACCAGATGGAAGTAAACGTCAAGAATCAGCATTTACCTGGAAAGCACCGGATGCAGGTGTTCACATAATTGGTCTAACTGTTTCAGATGGACTTTCGTTAGGAAATTCATCGGTATCTGAATCAATTACAGTAATGGTAAATCGCCCGGTAGAAGCCGTTGTGGATTCCGTGATTTCAAGCTGTACCGGCCAACGAGTGTTGTTTAACAGCAGCCAAAGTTTCGATCCAGATGGAGACGCTTTCCGAGTTAAATGGGATTTTGGAAATGGCATGACCTCTGAAGAAGCCAATCCAACACATGTATACGAAACACCCGGAGTTTATGAAGCCCGACTTACCTTAGATGATGGCTTCTCTGGAATGCCTTCTATCGCAAAAATACCGGTAATAATTGAAGGCTCACCGGTAGCAAAATTTGCGCTGGATGAAACGACAGTTTGTGTAAACTCAGCTATTCAACTTGATGGATCATTAAGTACCGATCCTTCGGGATCTCTACCCTCTTTTAGCTGGGATTTAGGGGACGGTAATACTGCCACTGGAGCTAAATATCAGCATGTGTTTACTGAACCCGGTACTTATACCATTACGTTAACTGTTGAAGGATCGGGATCCGGGCAATGTGGTAATACTTCCCAAACAACCGCTGAGATTACGGTAATTGAAGGTCCGGAAGCTTCGTTTGACTTACCTGATTGGGTTGCACCCGGCGAGCCGGTAATTTTAGATGGTTCCGAAAGTTTTGCACAGGGTGGTTTCAAAAATGCGAAGTGGATCATCGACACAGAAAATGGATCTCAGGAATTAGATGGATTGACCGCAACTCATATTTTCAATGAACCCGGAGAATATTTTGTGACGCTCAATCTGGAAACCAATGCAGAAACTGATTGCAATACGGTAAGTCTCACAAAATCCATAAATGTGAATGCGCCTCCTGTAATAAGTTGGCAATTACCGGAAAACGTGCCTGCCGGTAGTGATTTAAGACTTGATGCATTGAATAGCAACGATCCGGATGGATTCATCAGGCAGTTTAAATGGTATGTTGATGATGGATTTGTAAGCTATAATGCAAGCGAAATCATCAAAGCAATTACACCGGGTCGCCACAAAGTAACTTTGGAAGTAACCGATAATTCCAATGCTGCGAATAACTTTCAGACGATAGAAAAGTACTTCTTTGCAAATAGCAGTCCTAAGCCAACTATCGAAGCACCGGCGGTTGTTTATCAAAACCAAACAGTTAATCTTCGCTCCGGGTTAGCTCAAGATGCCGATGGCGATATTTTGAGCACACGGTGGAAATTGGACGGCGAATTTTTACCAACTCCAACATTTATTGCGAGTGAAGCGAAAACGTATCGAATTACACTTATTCAGGATGATGGTCGTGGCTTAGAGAACTCCGTTGATTCAACTGTAATGGCCATTAACCCAATTAAAGTACCGAGCATCAATCCTTATTATCCAACAAAGTTAGCATTGGGTGGTGCTCTATCAGTTGCAGATATGAATATTGGGCAAAATTGGGCATTTAAGAATCAAAACTTCTTCGAATCTACCTGGCGACCATCAACCGCTGGTGAAACAACTTTCACTCTTGCTTGGACACCCCAAGGTAGAGCATTAGGCGAACGCAGTTTCCCAATTACCGTAGTTGATCCTCTACAATTTACGGAACAAGCTACTCCTATCATTCTGGAATGGAATCCTACAAACCCTACAACTATCCTTACAGCGCCTAAAGTAAATCGCCAGACTTCTGACGTAAAAATTGAATGGAAGCGAAATGGAGAGGTTATTGGACAAGGATTACAAATCAGCCCCGAATTAATCCGAGGTCAAAATAGATTCACAGTTGAAGTTACCGATCTTAAAGTTGCACAATCACGACCAATCACTGTCGATCTTATTGTAACTACGCAGTAATTTCAGTTACTTACCACCTTTTCAGCATCTTTCATGTGAGTTGAAAAGGTGGTAATTTTTCTTTCCTATTTTAATCTAGATCTAATCATTTGAAGATTGTCATAATCGGTGCTGGTGAAATTGGGTACGACCTCGCAAGCGTATTATCCAAAGAAAAACATGACGTCACCGTAGTAGATCACCACAAAGAATGCCTTTCGAAAGCAGGTGACACACTCGATGTTTTAACCGTTGAAGGAAACGCCACTTCCGGTAAAGACTTAGTTAGAGCCGGGGTTAAAAATGCTGATATTCTGATCTCGGTAACCAGTGTTGACGAAGTTAATATCATCACTGCGATGATGAGTAAGCGACTTGGAGCCAAAATGGTGATAGCCAGAGTGAGAAGCGATGAATTCTCGCACAAAAATGCCCCTCTCACTCCGAAAGATTTGGGTATAGATGTGATGATCCATCCGGAGCTATCTGCTGCCAGTGAAATTGCTCATCTGCTCAAACGTTCTGCCGCATCTGATGTAATCAACCTTGCTGAAAACAGGATGCAATTGATTGGGATCAGACTCGATAAAAGCTCTCCGCTCATTGGTAAATCACTCATTGATTACGCCTCAGACAATTCTGATGTCACTTTTCGAGTAGTTGCTATTGGCAGACGTGGACTTACGCTCATACCTAAAGGTCCGGTAAAATTACAAGCCTTCGATCAGATATTCGTTCTAGCAAAAACCGATGATATTCCAAAAA
The DNA here is from genome assembly GCA_024742815.1 of bacterium. Classification (GTDB taxonomy): domain Bacteria; phylum Bacteroidota; class Rhodothermia; order Balneolales; family Balneolaceae; genus HXMU1420-13. The sequence goes on along the minus strand of JANSXX010000002.1, from coordinate 452,647 downwards.
TTATAGAAACAACCGGAAAAAAAGAGACTGAACTAAACAGAATTATGATTGCCGGAGGCTCAGCCATCGGATCAATGATTGCTCGTATTCTTTGTAGTGATACCACCAAAAACTGGTCGATTAAATTGATTGAGCCGGATTACGAAATTGCAGAAGAACTCGCCATTGAACTGAAAAATGCCATGATTTTGCATGGTAACCCTACCGATCCCGATTTGTTAGCTACCGAAGGAATCACCGATATGGATGCCTTTATCGCGGTGACCGACGATGAAGAATCCAATATTATTTCGTGTTTGATGGCTAAACATCTTGACGTTAAAAAAACTGTTGCCTTGGTTTCGAAACCAGATTTTATCCCACTAAGCCAAACTATTGGTCTGGATGCGGTAATTAATAAAAAAGTGGCGGCTTCTAACGAAATTCACCGATATGTGAGACAAGGCAATGTAATTTCCGTTACTGAATTACGGGGAATCAACGCAGAGGTGATTGAATTACAAGCAGGTGCCAAATCGAAAGTAGTTGGAAAGCAAGTTCAAAAGTTGAAACTGCCTGAAGCTTGTGTGATTGGCGGAGTTTTATGCAATGGAAACGTAGAAATTGCTACGGGTAAAACGGTTATAAAAGCCGACGATCGGGTTATGGTGTTTTGCCTGCCGGAAGCCATTGAAAAAGTAACCCAGCTTTTCAAGTAATGTTAAAGAGCCCTATAAGTGCTTTAAATCGCCCTAAAATTGATTTCCCTGTGGTGTTGGGAATATTAGGTGCATTTATCTTTTTCATGGGATTTGCCCTCATTTTACCCCTCATTATTGATTTGATTTATGCAGAGCATCACTGGGATTCTTGGCTCATTTCGGCAGGGATTTCATTTAGCCTCGGTGGTGCACTTTGGTATTTCTTTAAGCCCAAACATGAACTTAGAATTCGGGAAGGGTTTTTGGTAGTTAGCGGTACTTGGTTTATGCTATCCTTAGTTGGCGCATTACCTTTTGTGATTGCCGGGATTCTTCCATCCTACACCGATGCCGTTTTCGAAACCATGAGTGGTTTATCAACTACCGGCTCTACCATTATGGGCGGTGCTACCTCCGATGGATTTCAAAATCCAATGATTGAGGACCTTCCGAAGAGTTTTCTTTTTTGGCGCTCGTTGGCCCATTGGTTAGGTGGAATGGGAATTATTGTACTTTCTCTGGCTATTTTACCTTTACTGGGTATTGGTGGGATGCAGCTATTTCAGGCAGAATCGCCCGGACCAACAACCGATAAACTAACTCCAAGAGTGCAAGAAACAGCAAAGCTTTTATGGGTGGTTTATTTCGCCTTTACGGTTGCTGAGTTTTTGCTGCTGTGGGTTCACCCTTCCATGGATTGGTTTGATGCGCTTAATCACGCGTTTGCAACGCTGGCAACCGGTGGGTTTTCAACAAAAAATGCAAGTATTCAGGGTTTTGATTCCGCCTATATCGACGTTGTGATTACTTTTTTCATGTTTTTAGCCGGTATTAACTTTGCCATGCATTTCCGATTGCTTCGTGGTGATCATGAATCATTTTTTAATAATCGGGAAACTCGCTTTTATGCACTTATTGTTCTGATTGGTATAATTGGAGTCTCTTTTTCACTCTGGTTTTTTGATGGCCGAAGTATATTTGAAGCACTACGCTATGGTTCTTTTCAAGTGGTTGCTATTGTGACAACAACAGGATTTGGCACCGACGATTATGAACTTTGGTATAGTTTTGGAGCCTTTTTCTTGTTCTTGCTATTCTTTACCGGTGGAAGCTCAGGATCAACAGGTGGTGGAATAAAAATGATCCGTTGGATGATATTGATTCGAAACACCGGACGAGAGATAAAACAGATTATTCATCCGAAGGCGATTTTACCTGTTCGAATTGGTGAGCGAGCTATCGATGCCAACATCCAGCGAACCGTATTGAGTTTTTTCATCCTGTACATGTTCATTTTTGGACTGGGCGCATTTATTATCTCATTGTTCGGCTACGATATGATGAGTTCCATTGGCGCAAGTATTGCCGCGCTTGGAAATATCGGTCCGGGTTGGGGCGAATTCGGTCCAACCGATAGTTTTGCTCCGATGCCCTACTTGGCAAAGTGGGTTCTTATATCTTTGATGATGATTGGACGACTTGAAATTTTTACGGTGCTTATCATTTTTTCGCCTGCTTTTTGGAAGCAATGACATTGGTTCTGTTCTTAACTGAATGTAGCTTTTCAGATCATTCCTTGTGCTCACTTCATGTATCATTTATATAAGATGCTTATCTAAAGTAGAGTTCAAAAAAATCACCCTTTTTTGAGTTATCGACTACTTGAAAGGGTGTAGTTGAAATTGATTTAGACTAAAAAATGCGATGCAAACCATTCTAATTACCGGAGCGACAGGAAATAGTGGCCGAGAAGTGATAAAATCGCTAGTTGCATTGAATGTAAAAGCTGAAATAATTGCTGCTGTTAGAGATATCACCAAAGCAAAAGAAAGGTTTACGAAATTCACTCATCTCTCCTTTCGATCTTTTGATTTTGAGAATCCACAAACATTTAAATCTGCCTTCAAAGATGTAAATACGCTCTTTTTGCTTCGGCCGCCGCATATTTCTAAGGTAGATATAGTATTTCGTCCGTTATTAGAAATAGCAAAAAGCTCAGAAATAGAACGCATCATTTTTTTATCGGTACAGGGTGCAGAAAAAAGCAAATTAATTCCTCACAACCGCATAGAGCAATTAATCAAGAAATTTGGATTCGATTATATTTTTGTTCGTCCGAGCTATTTTATGCAAAATTTGACTACGGCTTTACGTGATGATATTGCTGAATATCAACGCATTGTTCTACCATCGAAAAATGCTCAATTTAATTGGATTGATGTAAAAGATATCGGGTTAGCAACGGCAAATCTGATACAGAATTTTGCTACCTATAAAAACCAATCCTTTGAAATTACAGGAAGTGAGAACCTTAACTTTAAACAGGTTGCGGATGAATTATCACGCCTAATTTCAAAGAAAGTTGAGTTTCAGAGTATCAACTCATTTCGGTTTTATTTCAAGAAAAAAAGAGAAGGACTCAACCATAGTTTTGCTCTTGTAATGACTTTGCTACACTTTCTGCCCAGAATACAAGAACCTCCTGAAATCACGAATGATTACATGAACATCACAGGCAGAGAACCCACCACACTCGGAGAATTTATTCAGCGTGAAAAAATGCATTTCTGCTTTAACAAATAACTCTGAAGATAATTGATTCTACAAGAATCTCATTCAAGAGCTTCCCATTCTTCTACCGTTGCGATGGATTTCTGATACTCCATTAAGATAGTCCAATCCCCATCTGATTTTATCAATAATGCTTCTAAGTGAATAAAAACCTCTTGCGCTTCCTCTCCCTCATTTTGCCATGCATACCGGAAAATACCCGTATCATAAGCGGTGGTTGCACTATGGATTTGATTACTAAATCGAAATTCTACTTCCGCCGTCATTTTCCCCGATTTAGTATCATCAAAACCTTGTTTCCAGTTATCCAAGGCAGTCTGAATGGGATAACTTTGATCGCTTATACCATTTACCAAAACTGCTTCTGCGTGAAATGAGGCTGCGTAAGCTTCAAAATCTCCTTCAATTACCTGTCGCTCTGCTTCCTTCCAAAACGCATTTATTTCAGGATTAACGGTTGATTGTGCAAACACTTGGGAAGTGATAAACAGTGAGAACAAGATTAAACGTATCATAATAGAATCATTCGGTAATTTAAATGCTTGCCTAATGAAAACACTTACGTATTTTCTTGCATGCAAAAAGGTCGTGTTATTCAATCTACAGGAAGCTGGTATAAAGTTAAAACAGAAAACGGCATTATTGAAAGTCGTTTACCCGGCAGATTTCGCCTCGAAGGAAAAGAAGTTACCAACCCGATAGCGGTTGGAGATTGGGTGGATGTATCCAAAAACGAAGATGGATCCGGGACGATTGAACGCATTCATGATCGGGAAAACTATCTAACCCGACAAGCAACGCATGGTCGCCGAGGCGAACATATTCTGGTTTCGAACCTAGACATTGCCTTTGTGGTACAATCCATCCGAAAACCGAAAATGAAAGAAGGCTTCGTGGATCGTTTTTTAGTAACCTGTGAAGCCTACGATGTTCAAGCAGCCATCATCATAAACAAACTGGATTTGGCCACAAAAAAAGATGAAGGCTATCTTGAAGATGTGCAGGATTTATATGAACAGCTTGGGTACAAAGTATTTACTACTTCTGCGATGAATCCTAATTGTTTAATTGCGCTTACAGAAGAAATCAAAGACAAAACAACCGCTTTTGTTGGTCCTTCTGGCGTCGGAAAAACCAGTTTACTAAACGCTATTGATCCAAACTATGCGGAGAAAGTAGGCGAAATATCGTCTTACTCAAACAAAGGGAAGCATACCACCACATTTGCAAAACTTATCGAAATTGAAAATGGCGGGTTTATCGTAGACACGCCTGGAATCAGAGAATTTGGACTTTTCAATATCGAACCTTGGGAATTATCACTTTACTTTCCTGAAATGCTTGAACCACGGCGGGATTGTAAATTTAATACCTGCACGCATATACATGAGCCGGGCTGTGGAGTGATGGCGGCATTCGAAGCCGGAGAAATCGACCCGGGAAGGTATAACTCTTATATCAATATGCTGGAATCGCTCAGCGAATGACTGTATCTAAATAGAAAAGCCAGCAGAGTTCATCCGCTGGCTTAGAATAGACCTTGATTTCTATTTGTCTAGGCCTATTTAATTAAGGTCATTCTTTTGGTTTGATTAAATTCTCCGGCTTGAATCCTGTAAATATAGATACCTGAAGAAAGTCCTGATGCATCGAAACGAACCGAATGCTTACCGGCCATTCGAGTACCATTAACAAGACTTGCTACTTTCTGTCCTGTCAAATTATATACATCAATAGCTACCTTTGAAGCTACAGGAATTGAATACTCAATATTGGTGCTTGGGTTAAAAGGATTCGGATAGTTTTGTTCAAGTGAAAAGCCTGCAGAAAGAGATTTGTCTACCTCGTTCGATACAGAAGTCGAATCTGCAAGTCCTCCATCTGTGAATGTCCATCCAAAATCGTCTATGATCTTTTGGCGCGCAACGGCACCAACACTGCTATATTTGGATCGCCCGCCATTAAAATTCACATTGTTAAACAATTCCGGTAGCTTACTCCATCCTACCAACAAACTGTCGTAATTTTCTATAGATAGCTCGGCATTGGTTAGTACATCAAAAATTGATGACACCCCCGATACATCCCACTTGCCAATATTCTGATCAAATGACTCTGCACTTCTGAATATATTTGCAATGTTGTACGCATTACTTACATCCCATTCGCTAATATCCTGATTGAAGGAACTTGCCCCATTAAACATCCCCTGGAAAATGGTACCTGATGATACGTCCCAATTTCCTATGTCCTGATTGAAAGCAACCGCGCGACTAAACATCTTCGTAAAACTGGTGCCGGAAGACACATCCCAGTCGCCTATATCTTGATTGAATGCCGGGGCTTCGGCGAACATAAGCTGAAAATTAGTAACACTTGATACATCCCAATCTGATATATCTGAATTGAACTTAATCGCATTCTGAAACATCAATTGCATGTTTTCGGCGGCTGATACATCCCAGGTGTTCAGATTCTGATTGAAATTTCTCGCGTTATAGAATGTCATCGAGAAATTTGTAACAGAAGAAACATCCCAACTGCTAATATCCTGATCAAAGGTTACAGCACTCTCGAAAAGATTACTCATATCGGTTATCGTAGATACATCCCAATGACTTATGTCACCGCCCATATAGAATGCCCGCTTGAACATACGCGACATACTTGTGGCCTGAGAAAGATCCGGTGCATCTGTTGCAGTAATTTGCACATAAACAGCATTTTCAAACATCCCGGTCATGTCATACCAACGAATATCTCCCCAGCTGCTCACTTCCATGAGTTTTTCAGCATCATCTTCATCAATGCTCATATGAGGAAACATGCCATTAATTTCTACGGTATAGTTTCCTGTATCTGCATAAGCGTGTTCAATAACGGGATTATTCCCGTTTATGGTTTCTGTTGTGCCATCGCCCCAGTTGATATCAAAATCGTAGCCAAAATCGGCGCTTAAGATGGTAATAGTATCCGGAGCTTCTGTAATCCTCCACACCGTAACGAATGGATCAGGATTTGTGATCGCGGTTTGTGCGTACAACGGACTGCCTACAAACAGAGTAAGTATAAATCGTATTATTAATTTCATGACAAATAGAATAATTTAGAATTGATGATAAGTATCAAATCTAAGGGTAGTCTTTTGTCGAAGCCGGTCGGCTTAATGAATGGAATGTTCCGGCATATGAATGGCAGGTTTTCTTATCAGCGGTAAGTTACCTACTTCAAATTTGCTGCATTTTTTGCAGAAACAGATCTTTTCTGTACCGAGATAGACTTACATGATCTCCATTCTGCATTACAATCACTCCCCCGTCTTCTTTTTGATAACGTTGAACCTGTGCCAGGTTCACAAGGAAGGATCTGTGAGTCTTTAAAAAACAGGGATCTTCCTCAAGAAATGAAAACTCACCAAGTGAACGCGAAACCACAATGGTATTTCCATTTAACAAGTTGAATTCGGTATATGGCCCGTCGGCTTTTAGGTAGATAATCTCTTCAAGTGCCACAAACTCGATGCTTTCGCTGGTCGACAGAGCAATCCTGTTCAATTTAGCTTGGGAAGCTACATTCTCTTTCAACAATTCTAGTCGCTCAGACACCTTTAAGGTATGGCTCCGTTTTGCCTTTTCTACTGCTTTTAACAATTCATTTCGGTCGATTGGTTTCAGGATATAATCAAGTGCTGAAACCTTAAATGCTTCTATGGCATGATCTCTTGAACCTGTTACGAATATCACTTGAAAACTAATCTCATCCAGATATTTGAATAATTTAAACCCATCCTGACCCGGCATTTCCACATCTAAAAAAACCAGATCCGGTTCATGTTTATGAATTGCCTTAACTGCTTGTGCCACATTTTCTGCCTCAGCAACAAGCTCGATATCAATACCCAATTCCGAGAGATGGCTTGTTAAAACCGTCCGTGCTTTTCCCTCATCATCAACAAGTAAAACTTTCATGCCCTTGTAAGTAAAATTTCGAGTGGTAATTCAATTATTACCTTAGTTCCGGTTCCATCTTTCTTTGAATCACAAATTGAAACACTTCCTTTTTGATTTGATTGCTCAGATAGATTTAGGATGCGTTGTTCGTTTGCCTTGGTAGAAAATCGATTATGCTTCTCAGGTTTGGTTGAATTTATAAGTCCAGCTGCTTTTCTACCAATTCCATCGTCGTTGACTACAATTTGTAATTGTTCACTTTCAAGCTCTTTGATCTGGATTAGCACTTCGCCGGGATCTTCTTTGTGCATCAATCCATGCTGAATTGCATTTTCGACGTAGGGTTGAATTAACATTGGTGGAATGGAAATAAATTCTGTTTCAATTTCTTCATCCACATTAATCTGATATGATATTTTATTTCCAAACCTCAGCTTTTCAGCCTCTAAATACGTTGTTATCAATTCCAGCTCAGAGTTCAATGGTATTACTTCTTGCTCAGAGTGTTTTAGAGTTAAGCGCATCAGTTTTGACACTAAGAGTAAGACTTTATTAGCATCTTCAGCTTCTCCTTTTAGGATAAACTCTTGTACAGAGTTCATGAGATTGAAAATAAAATGTGGGTTTAACTGAGCTCTGACCGCTTTTAACTCCGCCGCTCTTTTTTCCTGCTCAACCAGTAAGCGCTTTTGCGATTCCCTCAGTTCAAGCATTTGTAGCTGAGCATCTTGTTGCAGTCTTCTTTGCCTGAACAAAACACCACCGAATAATGTGAGAAAAAATACAAAGCCAAATGCCCCTATTATCAAGCTTCTACTCCTTTGGTTAGATTGAAGGAGTTTTAAATTCTCAATTTCTGCTGAATCTATTTCCCGTTTAAGCTTTTCTGTTTCATACTTAGTTTGTAGTTCTTCAATAATCTCAACCTTTTCAGCCGACATCAGAGAGTCTTTTAATTGATGATACATTTCACTGTTAGAAAACGCTTCTTCATAGTTTTCTAGGCTTATATAAACATCTGAAAGCTTTTTATAAATAACAGATGCATATCTGGTTGAGTTTATCTTAGTATACACTTCGATACTTCGCAGATAGTTTTCTATCGACAGTGCATACTCTCCTTTTAGTGCATAAATATCGCCTTGAAGATCAAAAGCTCTTGCTTCTATTTGAGCCATCTCCCCTTTCGTTATAGCATCACTCAAAACAAATGAAGTGCGATTAAGTGCTTGATCATATTGTTTTTTAAAAATAGCTGTTTTTGCGAGCCCCAAACTACCTTCTTTTACTCCCGGTATAAAATTTAGTGAGTCGGAAAGCTCTACCATCTTTATCATCCAATACTCAAAATTGTCCCAATCTTCCTGTGCTTCATAGAGTGCCGCAATATTGAAATAGATGATAGCAAATGATGATGTTTTAGGGCGACCTCCGAGTCGGTCCAGCATACTAACATAGGTTTCATACGCTTTATCGAAATCGCCTGAGCTCTTGTAAACCAATGCCAGATTATTAAAAGCAGCATAGATGTTATGATTTTCACCTATTCTCTCGAATTCTGAAATTGCCTCTGTAATAGAAGCTAAAGCAGAATCTATATGCCCTCGCCGCAGATAATATGCACCGAGCGCATTTAGAGAAAATCCATAGCCAGTTGAGTAGTTCAGTTCCTCACTTATTGAAATCGCCTCTTCAATAAATGCTCGTCCTTGTTCATGCTCGTCTAACAAGAAAAAAGGCTGTATGTCGATGAGAGCATTTACCCGTACGGTATCGCGTATCGTATAACTTTTAATGATTTGAAGAATACTATCTTTGGGGGAGATATTTTGTTGAGCTAGAGCGTCTTGATATCCAATTAAGCAGAGCAACGCTGAAACAAATAATGTGTTTTTCAATGTCTAAATAGAGAGCCAACTATGTATTTACGAATTCAAAAATCTGGTGATTTTCACAATTACCCAAAAGATACACTTTTGACTAAACCAATACATTTAAATAATTGATAACATTTAATTAGCTGGTCTATATCAATTTACCCAAACTAGGGTATATCTTTTCCAATTATTATTACTAATATTGTCGCAAATCATTTCTAAGAATAAAGGAGAAATCAATGACTAAAAATTTTAAAAAAACGAGCAGAATAGCTCTTGTAGTTTTAGGCCTTCTTTTTGCATGGCAGCCTGCTAATGCACAACTCGATGAAATCAGAGCATTTCTGGAATCGGGAGAAGCAAATGCGAATAAACTTGCAGAGGCATATTTGTCTCCCCTGCCAACTGGGATGAGTACTGCATTAAACTCCGGATGGGCTACTGGTGCAGCGCCTACAAAAAAACTAGGATTCAGTGTTCAAGTAAGAGCAGCTTTTGCTTCTGTACCAAGCTCAGGAACTACATTTGATGCACGTGAACTCGGTCTTCAAAATGTTAACATAACCGGGAATTCATCTAACACCATTTCTGGTGGGAAAGGTAACGGACAAACCATCTCTGATGGATCCGGCAATTTTTCATTTCAAGTGCCCGGTGGCACAGGCGTTAGTGTTGTACCCACAGCTATGCTCCAAGGGAATATTGGATTGATAAAAGGCACTGATATCACCGTGCGTTATATCCCTGAAACAGATATTGGAGATTATGGAAGTATTTCAGTTGTTGGTGCCGGTATTAAACACGGATTAAACCAATGGTTACCCGGAGGTAAATTACTACCGGTAGATATTTCATTAATGGCCGCTTTTTCACAAACCGATTTAAATGCTACCATTTCTTCCTCTGCCGAACAATTTGTGAATACTACCACAGAGACCTTTGTACTTAATGCATTGGTTGGTAAATCACTTCCATTTATTTCGGCTTATGCCGGTGTAGGTTTTCAAACAGGTACCTTCAATCTCGATATGCTAGGTGATTACACTGTGGGTTCCGGTCAAGCTCAACAAACATTCACCGATCCTGTTTCTTTCTCAGCAGATTCAGACGCTGCTATCCATGCATTGGCCGGTGCGCAGTTTAAGTTAGCAATCTTTAGAATCTACGGTGAGGTTACTGTTGCTGAGTACACTACATACAACGTTGGTATTGGAATCGGCCTTCGATAACATTTACCCTGCCCATTTATTGACATAAAAAAAGACGCTTTAGAGCGTCTTTTTTTGTTTAAACAACTTCTTGAGTTGCTAATGTTGGATTGGCAACCGGAGTATCCGATTCGATCACTCCATCTCTCAGTCGAACTATACGGCGGGAATGATCAGCAATTTCATTTTCATGTGTTACCAAAATAATGGTGTTGCCTTGGCGATATAATTCTTCAAACAACAGCATGATTTCTTCCCCGGTTTTGGAATCAAGGTTTCCGGTTGGCTCATCTGCCAATAAAATAGAAGGATTGTTTACCAGAGCTCGAGCAATAGCCACACGCTGGCGTTGTCCACCTGACAATTCATTTGGCTTGTGATCAACACGATCGCCAAGACCTACTTTTGTGAGTACTTCCTGCGCTCTTTCCTTTCGATCAGCACTTTTAACACCGGCATATATCAGTGGCAATTCTACATTCGCCAAGCAAGAAGTTCTGGGAAGAAGATTAAATGTTTGGAATACAAATCCGATCTCACGATTTCGGACTTCCGCAAGTTCTGCGTCATCCATTTCGGAAACTCGATTATTATTTAAGATATATTCGCCTGAAGTAGGTGTATCCAAACATCCGATCATGTTCATCAACGTAGATTTACCCGAACCTGAAGGCCCCATGATTGCGATGTATTCGTTCTTCTTAACATCAAAGGAAACCCCGTTCAACGCTTTCACGGTGGTGTCTCCCATCTGATAAAAGCGTGTGAGATCAGTGATTTGAATTACCGGTTGTTCCATTAATTTTCCTCAGTATCGTTAGGTCGGTTTGTGATTTCTAATGCATCTCCATCTGCTAACGATCTTGAAAGCACTCGATATCCACCAATTACAATTTCATCGCCTGCTGCCAAACCGGAGGTGATTTGAATGTGTGTATTATCCGAAATCCCGGTTTCAACTTCTACTCGTTTTGCAACGCCATTTTCAACTTTAAACACCACTTTTCTGATATCTTCACGTTGAACCAATAAATCATCCTGATCGGATACCATTTGTACCTGAGCTTCATCAGAGGCTTCATCAACTTCCTTGTCTTTCGCAAAATCACGAACAGTAACGGCTTGAATTGGCACTGAAACCACATTTATTGCTGTTTCTGTTTCGATATCAACCGTAGCCGACATCCCAGGTTTAAAGTTTGGTACAAAAGCTTGTCCCGGATTTTCAGGAGCAGCGCTTGCTACTAATTTTTCACCGGATGATCCCAGGTTGTGAGGAGTTACAATACGAACTTTCACCTGATAATTAGTAACCTGTTCAGACGATCCTGCTCCCGTTACCTGTGCAGAGTTGGCAATCTCCGTCACAATTCCATTGAACTGTCGCTCTGGGTACGCATCAACTTCTATTCTAGTGGTATCCTGTAAATCCACATTTACAATATCATTTTCGTTTACTTCAACCAGAACTTCCATCCTGTCAAGTAAAGAAACACGCATCATTTCTGTTCCTGCCATTTGGGAGTTCCCCAACACTCGCTCGCCTTCTTCAACGGCTAAACCTGTAACTGTTCCATCTTGAGGAGCACGTATTACGGTTTGCTCAAGCTCTTCCTGAGCACGTCTTAATTGTGCTTCTGCTGCTTGTATTTGATACTCCGCAGCTTTCAGATTAGCTTTCTCAGCATCATATGCCGATTTAGTTTGAATGAAATCTAATTCCGAAATTACATTCCTTTTGTAAAGCTCTTCGTTTTTTCGAAAAGCAGCTTCTGCCTGGATTAGACTGGCACGCGTTTGTTCGAGTCTTGCTTTTTGGGTAAGCAAGGTTGCGTTTAAGTTATCGATGGTAGCTTGATAAATATCAGGCTTTATTCGAACTAATAAATCGCCTTTCCGAACAAAATCACCTTCCTTCACCGGTAGTTCGATGATCTCTCCGGATACATCAGGACGAATAATTACTTCTACTTCCGGTTGGATTTTACCTGATGCCGATACAACCTGTGTTATAGTTTTTAGCTTAGCAGTGTCGGTTTCTACTGCTGTACCTTTTAAACCGCCGCCAATTACACCGGCTTTTCGTAACCCGAATCCTCCTACCAGTAAAATCACCAGTATTACTCCAATCCAGATGAATAACTTATTTGTTGATGACTTTTTCTTAGCCATTAATTTGTCCCCAAAGTTTATGGTGTTTGTTAAAATTCGATGGTTTGATCAGCCAATTTTCCTAAGTAGAAATCAAGCAATTTCTCCTGAAAAATCAGATTGAAAATAGACTGAGTAAAATTAGACTGTGCACTTACGAAGTTTGCCTGTGCCTGGCTCAATTCTATAAGTGTACTTGCGCCAACATTATAGCGTTCTTGTTGAGTCTCGAATGCTTTTTCGGCTGCAATTAAACTTTTTTGAGTGGCATCTTTTTGCTTTAAAAAAGAGCTGTAATCGTTATAAGCTTGTGTTACTTCTTGCACAACTTGAAGCTGAGTATTTTCAAAATTCAACTCGGCATTTTTCAATTGTACTCTACTCGCTTGAATGTTGTATAAGCGATTGTAATTCTGGAATAATGGTATAGAGATGCTCAACCCGATGGATCGGTTTACTTGTTGATCAAAAAACTGATCATTAAAGCTTACTTTTTCTGGTGCACCGCCATTTGGATCCGGCAATGTGTACTGATCGCTATAACGAGAAGAAATTGAAGCACTACCGTTGATTGAAGGTAGTAAAGAAGCACGTGCATTCAGTAACTGGTACTCTAAACTTTTGATATCGGCTTCTTCTGCTCTAATATCGCTACGGGTGGATAGTGCCTGTGAAATCAGCTCTTGCAAACTGTATTGATCAACTGCACTAAAATCTCTGTTTTCATCAATTTCAGGTACCACAAAGTTGTACTCACCAAGTGGGTCGATTTGCAACTGCCGAATTAATTGAAGCTTATTCAGCTTTAAGGTGTTTTCGCGCTGTGTTATAGCCAATTCATCGTTTGCCACCTGAGCTTCCTGATTAAATAGATCAACAGCAGGACGAGAACCAACTTCAACCTGAGCTTGAACTTGCTCTAATTGTTTAGAAGATGTAGCAAGATTCTCTCTGGCGATCTCGAGTAGTTCTTCTTCCAAAATCACTTGAAGAAAACTGGTTGCCGTATTGAAAATTACCTGCTCTCTTGCGCGCTGCAATCGTTCTTCACGAGAAAGCTGCTCTTCCTGACTTCTTCGCAGGCTGATAATATTTTCGAATCCGTTAAAAATTGGGATACTAGCGCCTAAATTTCCACTAAACGACTGAGAAGTGATATCAACAAATGGATTTTCACCTGCACTAAACCGCTCAAAGATAAACTGTTGACCGGTGGTTCGGCTTCCATTAAAATTTGCACTTACGGAGGGAAGAAAGTCTGCCATCTCATTTCTGATGCTTTCGTCGGCAAGATCGAGATTATTCTCCGCCTGCTTTAGCAAATAGTTGTTCTCCAATGAAATTCGAATAGCGTCTTCTAAGGTAATTCTTTGTGCGGATTGCCCTAGTATTGACCCGCTTGTTAACAACACTGTACATAGCACAGCAAGAATCGTTTTTTTCATGTCTGTATATAATTTTTGGTGATGGTTGGCTTCCACGAAGTCAACCGAAAATAGTTACGGTTTAATTCAACCTTTCTTTGCCTTCATAAGCTTTTACAAGGCAGGTGATTATTCGGCTTCCGGACTATTAGACGAGCGAGAAGCCAATTTATCTTCAATGATGTCTAGTGCTATATCTATCGCTTTTTTACTTAATCGTTTTTTCAGCGAACTGGTAATAGAATCTGCAATGCTATTCTTTGTAGAATGTGTGTATACCGTTTTTTTGGATTTACCAACGCGTGTTAGTAAAAAACCGGCGACAACTGCTAATCCAACACTTTGCAGTGGATATTTCCGAACCACTTCTGCCGGACTTACCGTATCGGTTACATCTTGTTTTACGTGTTCAAGATTATGTTCAAGCCCACTTTGAACACGTGCCAGTTTCGCTTCTAGCTCTCTTTTTTTTGCTTCAATTCGATCTATTTTCTTACTCATGCCCTTTCGTTAGTTCAATTGATTTTGCAGGTGGTAGCTGTTCTTGTGTTTGCTCTTGTTTGTTATCGATGGATTTTATGATTCCATCCATAAATTGATTCTGAATTCCTCGTGCAATTTTACCCGGTTTAGCGAAAGAAAGTAGCGCACCAATTATAAGTAAGGGAATCGCAACAATTAAATATCCTATTGCGTCATTACCGATTAATTCTCCCAGCCAGATAGCAAGAGCTATCATCCCAAATAAACTGCCAAGCCCGAGAATGATGAACCCAATCAGTTTTTGGATAGAGCTGCCTAACCAAGCGGTAATATTCTCCCCGATGTTTAGAACCATCAGATCAAATCTGGCTTCGAAGTACTGCTTAAGTTCGTTGGTGATTTGCTTTAAGCGAGCGTTTAATTGATCCATAACTAGTCGTCTGAACTAAAAATCGCCCCGATGATAACACCAACTGCTAAACCAGCTAATACACTTTTAAGAGGATGTTTCCTGATGGTAGACTCTGCTTTTCTCTTAACTTCATCCACTTGCTGCTGTAATTCTTCATCAGCCAACAACACTCTGCCTTTGTCAATAGCCTTATCGAGTCTGGAATTAATATTCTCAATGATTTCTTCGTTCATAACATGCCCTTTTAGAATTATGCTGTAATATACTGAACCTCAACCGGTTCAACATCAAAATCTTACTCATACCGTAAACTTTCTATCGGGTCGAGTTGCGCAGCTTTATACGCCGGATATACTCCAAATAACAAACCAATCAACAACATTCCAAAAAAGCTCCCAAATACCCATTCCATTGGAACAACCATATCCGTTTCAATCCAAACGGCAACCATATTTCCACCAAGAATTCCGAATACCATTCCAATAAGTCCGCCCACTTGGCAAATAAATACGGCTTCCATTAAGAATTGAGTAATGATCGCTTTTTTAGTGGCACCAACCGATTTACGAACTCCAATTTCTCGTGTTCGCTCAGTTACAGAAACCAACATGATATTCATTACGCCAATACCTGCACCTGCCAAAGTGATAAAGCCAACTACAAACCCAAGTCCGTACAACAAAGCTGTAAACCCATCAAATGTTCCGGCAAGCGAATCATTAGTTGTAATTTCAAAGTCGTTATCGTCAAGTGGACCCACCTCACGAATTACACGCATAATTCCGGTAACTTCTTCTATAGTTTCACTTAGCTTAGAGATTTCTGGCGCTCGTAATTGAATGGCAATTCCTCTATTGCCGCCATAATTTTTTATACCCGTTGTATAAGGTATAATGGCAATATTATCGAAAGAGGAACCGAGTATTTGTCCTTTTTTCTCTAGCAATCCAATCACTAAATAAGGTTGCCCATCAATTCGGATAGTTTTACCAAGTGGATATTCATTCTTGAATAAATCCTGTTGAACATCTTTTCCAAGTACAACAACGTTTCGTTTATATTGAACATCTTCCGCATTAATATTCCGCCCATCTTCGAGAGTAAAGGCGTTGTTTTCGATGAACTCTTCGTTTCCACCTCTAATAATTACGTTCGGATCTGTTTTTTCATCCCCATACGAAACACTTGTAAAATTAAATGTATTGATCGATCCTACTCCTTCTGCTATTCTTACCAACTCTTCAAGACGTTCAGCATCTTCAAAAGAAATATTTTTTCTATTTCTTAAACTTGCATCTCGTGGCCCCATTTGAACGGCAGGATTCTTTTGTACCGTAACCACATCGCTACCTAGAATACTCATCGTATTGGTGAAAAAATTATCAAGAACAGCTACAGCAGTTGTCGATACAATTACAGAAAATACTCCTATAACTAACGCTAACAGTGTTAGTATCGATCGCAGTTTATTCGCCAGTAGTGAGTCGGTGGCTTGTTTAAATGATTCCGTTAATTGCATATTTATTCAAACCTTAATGATTCAATTGGATCTGATTTTGCGGCTTTGTATGCCGGAATGAATCCAAAAATTACTCCTACAAACGTACAGATTAAGAAGGCAACACCTACAACGCTTAAATTCATTTTGGCAGTAAATACCTGATCAATGGCTAAAGTTGCGGCTCCGGCCAAAGCTACTCCCACTACGCCTCCAACAATACAAATCATTACTGCTTCGATGAGAAATTGTGTGAGGATTTCCCAGGACTTTGCCCCTACTGCTTTTCGAATTCCAATCTCTTTGGTACGCTCACGAACCGAAACGAACATGATATTCATAATGCCGATACCACCAATCAGTAGCGACAATCCAACAAGAACAAATCCCCCGAAATACAGTCCGTTTTTAAATGCAGATAGAGTTTCCTCAAAGGCTTGTGGCTTGTTTATCGCAAAATCGTTTTCCTCGGTGGCATCCAAATTGCGAACTTGCCGCATCAATCCTTCAATTTCATACTCACCATCCAGCATGGCTTCTTCATTCGGAAACTTAACACCGATATTTACTCCCGATCTTAGGCCATAAATCTGCCCGTAAGCATTAATTGGTATAATTACGCGATTATCCGCATCTCCAAGACCCAAAAAATTTCCTTGCTTTTCGAGAACACCTATTACCGTAAATTTCTGTCCACCTATTCGAATTTGTTTACCCAGCGGATCCGAATCCTCAAAAAACTCAGATCGAATTGTTTGTCCGATAATCACCACTTTATTGGCAGAACGTACTTCTCCTTCGGTAAACATACGTCCGGCAACGATATCAATCCCTTGAATATTTAGATAATTTGACGAAGCTCCATTAATCCCCACATTTTCAATGAGTTTATCCTCGAATCGGATTGGAACGCTTCGTTCGGTATAGGCAGCAACAACGGAAGCTAATTTCGAGCGCTCATCTAAAAACTCTGCGTACCCAACTTCCATTTCTTTTCTCCCGATGATCTCCCACCACTCTTGATCTCCATCCCAAGGCCATTTTTGAATGTAGATTACATTTCGGCCAAGCATAGCCATACTATTCTCGAAGCTTTCGTCCATTCCGGTAGTTACTGCATCTACTACAGTAACCATAGTGATACCAATGATAATACAAAGAGCTGTTAATACTGAACGCACCTTATTAATACTGAGCGCTTTAAGCGCCACTTTTAAACCTTCAATCAGGCTAAATAAAAATCGCATAATAATCTCCCGGAGTTATAAGCAATTGAATACGATTCGAATTAGTTTTCGTTTCAGAAAAATGGAAAATAAACTTCTTTATTTGATAAAGTTACCGTTTTTTATGCTGGTTGATTAATTCTAGCGGTTTTTATTTATGAAATTAGATGTATTAGTAATTGCAGCACATCCGGATGATGCAGAATTAAATGCTGGCGGTACTATTGCTTCGTTGGTTGCAGAAGGGAAAAAAGTTGGGATCGTGGACCTTACCCGTGGCGAAATGGGAACTCGAGGTACTCCGGAAACGCGCAAAGCTGAGGTAGATCTAGCAAGCTCAATCTTAGGCATTCATTATCGCTCAAATTTAGATCTTGGAGATTCTGTTATTGAGAACAGCCGAGAAAACCAATCTAAATTAATAACTGAAATTCGTTTGCTTAAACCAGACTTGTGCCTAATCGGCGCTCCTTATGATCGACATCCTGATCATGGAAAGGCTACTCAATTATGTTTAGATGCACTGTTTTACTCGGGATTAGTGAAGTATGAATTAGAAAATGATTTAACCGCATTAGAAGCTTGGCGACCAAAAACTATTACTCATTACATGCAAGATCGTCCATTTGAACCCGATTTTATTGTGGATATATCAAACCATTGGGAGGTTAAAAAAGAGGCTATTCTTGCCTTTAATTCTCAATTTAATGTTACTGATGATGGTGAAGAACCAACCACCTATATATCAAACGAAACATACTTTAAGCAGATAGAAGCACGAGCACGTTATTTTGGGCATTTAGCCGGTTTCGAATTTGGTGAACCGTTTAAAAAGGCAAATGGTCCGGTTGGGTTAGTAAGTATTAGCAATTTGAGATAGGTCTTTACGCAATTAATTTTTTATCCGATAAAGTAAAGAAACCGTTTTTAAAACTGTGTAATAAGGAGTTGGAGTTCTGAATGAATAAAACGATTACTAGTAAAAGTATTGCCGGCATCAAAAATCAGCTGGTTGATACCATTCTTATTGCAGGAACTTCTGTAGGATTGCTTGTTCTAGTAAGCTCGTTATTTCCCTTTGATAAAGGCTTACTGAATGTTGACCTTTATGTAGATATATTGGGGTTAAGCATTCTATATATCACTTATTTCTTAAGGAACAGACTAAGTCTGGTGTTTAAATCTAATGTGATAATCGCCATGCTCTTTGTCTTATTTATTTCAGATGTATTAGAAAACGGTATTGATACTCCAGACTTTGCAATAATAATTCTCATTCCGTTTTTAACCACACTTATTTACCGTTACTCTATTTCACTTATTACATACATCGTAGCTATTTCTATCTATTTATTAATAGGATATTTATTTCACGCTGGTGTAATCAGTTCTCCTTTTTACGATTCAAGTGGGATATCATACTTTAGATGGATTGAAGTTGTTCTGATTCTGACAGTAGTATCCATCATGATTTCACTGTTCCTAAATAAATTTGATGCCACTATCAATCAATTATTAAGCGATCAAGACAAAAAGAACAAAGAACTGAGTGATCGGGAATTTCTACTTGCTACAATCACAAAAAACATTCCTCGCACTTTTCTAACAGTAATTGATAAAGATCTTAACATAACCTATACCGATGGAAGCGAATATGAAGCTTTCGGAATGGACCCTAAAACTTTTTATAACCAACCCGCTTTAAAGTCATTCGAACCCTTAGGAGAAGTTGTTTTAGAACAAGTTGAAAATGCTTATAAAGCCACCTTTGAAGGTATTCCTCAAAATGTGGAATTAGTAATAAATGGACAAAATCTCATCTACAAAATGTTACCTCTTACTTCTTCTAATGATAAAGTAAAATCTATTTTGGTAGTTGCCGAAAATATTACTGAAGAAGTAGCAACCAAAAAATTGATTGAAGATAACCTCGAAGAAAAGAGCGTGTTGTTGCAGGAGATCCATCACCGGGTAAAGAATAACCTTGCAGTAGTTTCAGGATTGCTTGAGTTGCAGAGTTACAATATTGAAGACGATAAAACTAAACTGATTCTTCGCAAAAGTACCAATCGGATTTTAAGTATCGCTAAGGTGCATGAAATGCTGTATGAGTCGAAAAATTTTACCAAAATACCATTCAAACGTTATATAAAGGAATTAACAGAAATCATTATTGATAGTTTAAATATTGATGGTTCTGATATCTCAATATCTACTAATATTTCTGTGCAGCATGTTAATATAAATCACGGGGTACCTCTTGGGATTATTTTTAATGAATTGATTACCAATTCCATCAAATATGGTTTTAATGGAAAGGATGAAAAAGTCATAGAAATTAATGTAGATAAATCTGACGATTTATATACTGTAGTTTATAGAGACAATGGGATAGGAATCGAAAACTTTGAAGCTGCTACTTCTAAAAGTCTTGGGTTTACGTTAATCCATTCTTTATTGGATCAGATTGAAGCAAATTACCAGTACGATACTGATAACAAATTTGAACTTACCTTCCGTTTTTCGCCTCATATTGTTTCTGATTCATCAATGAAGTAACATTATTGTTTACAATTTTATATTAGTAGCGAAAATCACACTTCTGCAAATGGCTGATTTTATATTACCTTTATTGTGAGTGACAC
Source organism: bacterium (assembly GCA_024742815.1). Lineage (GTDB taxonomy): Bacteria > Bacteroidota > Rhodothermia > Balneolales > Balneolaceae > HXMU1420-13. Next base: position 432,522 of record JANSXX010000002.1, on the reverse strand, counting down.
ACTGTATAATACATTTGAGGCACCCAAATCAGTTGTAAATGAACTGAAAAATCGATTACTGGATCGATTTATTTTAATTGGGGCGCTTTTAGGGCTTACCATTTTTTTGCTGTCTCTTTTTCCTTGGGACGCATCTTACATCAATGCAGATTTATTTATTGATATAATTATTCAATGCCTCTTTTTTGGGATTTATTTTGCAAGAAATAAAATTCGATTAAATATAAAAGCAGGTATAATAATTCTACTTGTTTTCATTGCTTATATCAGCGATTTAATCGAAAATAATATTAATGCAACCGGTATATCATTAATCATACTAATCCCTTTCTTATCTATCCTAGTATATAATTTACGCACTACCTTAACCCTTTTTACTGTAAGCTTGATTGGCTACGCAGTTGTTGCCTTTTTATATTTGGAGGGATTATTGGTAACCGAAACCTACCTTTCTGGTGGATATCAAGCTTCAGATTGGATAAATCACGCCAGTGTGCATGTAATGATTGCTTTGATCATCAGCACTTTTGTATACAGTTATAATGATTCCATAGACAGATTCATTGTATCACTAGAAAATGCAAACGAAAAACTACAGCTCAGAGATGATCAATTAGAAGAATCACTGGGCGAAAAAAATGTACTTCTTCAGGAAATACATCATAGGGTAAAGAATAATTTAGCCGTTGTCTCCGGTTTATTGGAATTGCAATCCTACAATATCGATGATCCCAAAAGCAAATATGTACTCCGAAAAAGTACGAATCGCATTATGAGTATTGCCAAGGTTCATGAAATGCTGTATGAATCGAAAAACTTCACCAAAATCCCCTTTCAAAGATATATTGATGAATTAACGACAGTAATTTTTGACAGCATGGAAGGCGATGATATCGAACTAATTACTGATATCGAGATTGAGTTTATCAGCATAAATCATGGAGTGCCTTTAGGTATTATTTTTAACGAACTCATCACAAATTCGATCAAATACGGTTTTAAAGGTACTTCCAACAAAAAAATTACCATCAAGGTGTCTAAAAAAGACGATGTAATTCACGTTAGTTATCAGGATAACGGCACAGGTATTTCAGATTTTAATGCGGCCGCTTCTAAAAGTTTAGGATTTACCCTCATAGATTCTTTACTCGGTCAGATCGATGCCATGTACGAGTACAATACTAATCAGCAATTTAAACTTGAATTTTCCTTTCCATTATCTGCTTAATAAAATTTCTCTGGCATAGTAGTTACAACTCATACACCACACTACTGAGACTAAAAAAAGTGCCGATAATAAACCTGAAGTAGTTTATGAGATTTCAGTTTAGATTGGAATTTGGTAATCTTCACTAACACTCATCCAAAATGCGTATTTTTGTACTTTTTAAGAGAGTATGTAACAATTAATGTCTATAAATAAAGAGATAATCACCTCCATTGAGGTCCTGAAAACGAAGTTAATCGATTATTTTCTACTTCTGGGTGCAGTATTTGCAAGTTTAGTTTTTGTAGCAGGACGCTTCCCTCTTGATCAACCTGATTTCGATGTATACAATTATTTTGATTTATCCTTCATCGTTCTGCTCTATGCTGTTTTTATTTTCAGAAACAGCTTATCCCTCGCTTTCAAAACCGGACTTATCATAGCAACTATCTATGCAGCTTATTTGGGCGATATGATCCAGAATGGATTGTATTCTACCATCGAGCTTATTGTGGTGATGATACCATTTTTGGCAATTCTGGTGTATAAATTAAAATGGGCCATCATTCTATTTATTATAGTTTTACTAAGCTACATTGCTATCGCTTATGGCTATTTAAATGGGTATTTAGTTGGTGATGAACCTCACCCCACTCAGTTAATTGCTTATAAATGGGTAAATAATGGAATCATCTTTTCCATTGTAAGTATCATTATTGCATTGTTAGTGCAAAAGCTAAATGACTCTCTTTTGCGAATCATTGGACAGCAAGATGATAATTACGAAGTGCTTAAGCTACAAGATCAAGAACTGAAGCAAAATATTGAAGAGAAAAAAGTGTTGCTTCAAGAAATCCACCATCGTGTGAAAAATAATCTAGCCGTGGTTTCCGGTTTGCTTGATCTGCAATCGAACCTTGCTCCGGATGACTTTTCCCGAGCAACCTTAAAGCTTAGCACCAATCGCATCTTATCAATCTCGAAAGTTCATGAGTTGCTTTATCAGTCGGATGATGTTAGCCGAATCCATTTAGAGCGATATATTAAAGAGCTCGCACAAATAATCATTGATAGTTTTAACAAGACCGGGAAAGACATCAGCCTACAGCTTGATATTAACATTCACTATTTGAGTGTGAATCACGGAGTTCCCATTGGCATAATCTTAAACGAATTAATTACCAACAGTTTAAAACATGGGTTTAATTCACCGCAAGAGGACTATGTGATTCGGATTTCTGCCATCGAAGAAGCCAATCATTTCGAAATTGTATATCAAGATAATGGTAGCGGTGTTGATACTTCCAATCACAAAAAACAACCCGGACTGGGAAAGACCCTTATTGAATCGCTGTTAACACAAATAGAAGCAAGCTTCCATTTAGAAACTGAGAATAAATATCTTATGAGCTTCCGGTTTCCTAAAGTGTATAGTTAACAATAGAGCAGTAAAAAATATTAGTGATTATTCGTCCATACTTTTAAGTTAGAAGCAAGATAAAGCACCTAATGGATTGGAGCACTAACAGACATGGGCATGGCAAAATGATCTATTACTTTTGTGATGAAAGTGATTAAGGTTTAATCCCCTCCTCCCTATTTAACATTTGATATAGTAATACATTCATCATGGGAAACAGCACCACGCTGAATAGCGAATTAGATAACTTTCGGGTGTCGTTCGATAAGATTAAGAACCTACTGGTAAATCGGTTTTTACTTTTTGGCTTAATCGTTGCTTTTATAGCAGTTATTATCCCAATTTTACCTATTAATACTGTTCCACTATCTGAAGGATTTTATTTTGATTTCATCAATTTAGGTGCACTTCTAACCATATATCTTCTCAAGAATAAGCTGTCACTTTCTTTTAAGATTAGCTTCATCATTGTAATTATCTACTCCTTTTTTATCACAAACTTATTTCAAGAAGGATTAGGCTCACTTTCCAACTCACTGATCATATTAGTGCCCTTTTTAAGCATTCAGATTTTCAGCGTTCGGCAAACTATTGGAATCCATACTTTGGCTATTCTCTCTTTTTTAGGTGTAGGAATAGTTCATTTGTCAAAACCTTACAGCTTTAGTAATCCGGAGTTTACCAATGGTTTGATAGAGTGGGGCATTTATGCTTTGCTCTTATCCTTGGTTTGCCTTGTGGTTGCATTACTGGTTTATTACCTGAACGATTCCATGTTGAGACTCATAAATCGTATAGAACTCAATAATCAGCAACTGATAAAGCAGGATACCATCCTCAAACAAAACATCGAAGAGAAAAAAGTGCTGTTACAAGAAATCCATCATCGGGTAAAGAATAACTTAGCCGTGGTGTCAGGACTGTTGGATTTACAGAGTAATCGTGCGCCGGATGATTTTTCGAGAACAACATTGAAACTGAGCACGAATCGCATTCTATCGATTTCCAAGGTTCATGAACTTTTGTATCAATCTGAAGATATCAGCCGCATTCATTTTAAGCAGTATGTGAAAGAGTTGGCGGATATCATTATCGATAGTTTCAACAAAACCGGAAAAGAGGTGCAGTTAAGCCTTGATGTTCACATCCCATATTTAAACATCAATCATGGTGTGCCAGTAGGTATTATCCTGAATGAATTGATTACGAATAGTTTGAAACATGGATTTAGTAAGCATCAAGAAAACTATCAGATTACGATTTCTGCACTCGAAGAAATGGATCATTATTCCATCACCTATGCCGATAACGGTAGCGGAATTACACTTTCCGAAAGTGAAAACTCGGTGGGTGGCTTAGGTAAAACTTTAATCGAATCTCTGCTTCAACAAATCGAAGCAACCTATACGCTTAATACCGAAAATAAGTATCAACTTTCTTTTCGTTTTCCTAAATAAACGATTCTACTCTACACTTCGGCCGGAGTACTTTCTTCGATCAAGCGTATACCGTTATCAATAAGCTTAGTGTACTTTTCGTCCGATTTTAGCTGAGTCAGATAGGTTCTTAGTTCAACCGCAATTTCCAAATCGTTTTTATCAGCAAGTTCATACAACTCTAATGCAAGCAACCAATCTTTAGGGTAATCGTTTTTTAAAATCGTTAATATTTCTCCAATCCTTAGTCCATCAGGCGACTGATTGTGTCGCATTTCACGAACCTCGGCATATAACTTGTAGAGTGCTCGTTCGCGATCGGAATACACAATTTTATGCGACTTATTTTTCGAAACCTTTCCAACGTCGCCAAAAGAACGAACATCGGCAGAACCTGCATATGCCGAGATTACTTCTTTACCGATCGCCATATCAAAAACACCCATATCAGGTGTAAAAAGCAATTCATCTTTGTATCTTACGGTGCATTCTTCGAACGAAATAAGCAGAATTCGTCCTCGTAAATCTCTGGTTCCCGTAATTACTTTACCCTCTACCAATACTCCACTTTCAAACTCGAGAGTAACGGTTTTGCCTTCGTAAATACCGTAAGCGTCCAAATCACGCGGAGCCATATCTTCAATCGGTAAGTTAATGCCTCGAAGTTTACCAATCGGGCTACCAAATCCATTCGGATGATTATTAACACCATGACCAATTAATTCTTTATCTCGATTGGCGAGTGCCGTTGGTCCGGTAGTTTGCACGTAAGCTACTCTTCCCTTTTGGTCTTCGATTACTTTAGAAAAATTACCTGAAATTTGAATACCCGTGCTTAATTCAATGGTGCCTAATCCTTTGGAATCGATGAGCTTTTTCACTCCACTCAGTCCACCGTTTCGTAATGCCATGGTGTTTGCGAATTCTTCTAATACTAAACTTAAGTACGCGAAATCAGGTGTAACAAATAACTGTGGCTGTTCACTAGTTATATCAAAATTTTGGTAAGCAGCATCCAATGAATACGGTATTTTCTTCACTTCCGGACGCAAACAATTCTTGCTTTCCCCAATCGATGAAAGCAATCCTGCTCCATATATTTTCGGATTTTCCAGATCACCAATTAACCCATACTCCACTGTCCACCAATGTAAATTGCGAATCATGGCCATTTCTGAAAGCTCACCCATATTATTTTGTAAATATTCAACTTCGGCTTGAGCATTGTCAATTTCTTCCTGCGATGAATTCGGATCTTCTTTCAGAATACTCAACAGTCGAATTGCCTCGTACATATCGTAATCTTTGGAAGAGGAAATCGCTTTACTACCGATTTCTCCAAATCTGCGCAGGTATTCGGCATATTCCGGGTTCGCAATTATGGGCGCGTGTCCGGCCGCTTCGTGTATAATATCGGGGGCGGGTGTGTACTCAATATGATTGATGGTTCGCATTTCGCTCGCTATCACCAATACATTATAAGCCTGGAACTCCATGAAAGCATTGGGCGGGATAAATCCATCTACTGAAACTGCCGCCCAGCCTATTTCTTTTAAGATTCTGTTCATCCCTTCCATCCGAGGTATCTCATCCACGAAAATACCGGTTTTTTTAAGTCCATCTCGGTATGAACCGTGCGCTACTTTACTCAAATAATCTACATTCATGCGCATCACATATCGCCATACTGCTTGATTTTGCGGAGTATATTCGTCGTAAGGTTGTTTTACGATAAACTTGTGAAGATGCTTAGGCAGTTTTTCTGTGACTTCATTTAGCTCAAAATGCGCTTCCATCTTAATAGGATTTAATTACCTGATAATTGTGATGATTACCTCATTATGGTAGCGCTTTTTTGACTTATTTTGAAGTGAATTCTTGTAACAATACCGTGCATTTAGTACTGTATACCGGATTAGCCAAAAGGATTGAATCCCAATTAATTAGTGAACTAGATCATGAAATCTTTCTATACGAGTATCTGCATTCTGCTTCTTTCAAGTATAAGTTTGGCACAATCAACGTCGGTATTTGTGGCTGCTCATCCGGACGACTGGCAACTGTTTATGAATCCGAACGCTTATCACGCAGTGGCTGATTCCAATCATACCGTGATTTTTTTACATATAACGGCTGGAGATGCCGGGGCGGCAATGACCAATAACTACACGCTTGCACGAGAAGAAGGAAGTAAACGGGCGATTCGATTCATGGTTAATGCTGCTTGGCCGGAAAAACGATTAGGAAGCTCCATGAACGAACACAGAAAAAAAGTAGCTGACTTTGACATCTTGAGCTACTCCTATCGAAATACGGTAAGCTATTTTTTGCGACTACCTGATGGAAATGTGGATGGAGCCGGTTATCCCGCGCATGAGTTTAATAGTCTTCAGAAGTTGATGAACGGCGAAATTGAAAACATTCGAAGTGCCGATGGAACAAACACTTTTTCGAAATTGGATCTCGAACTGGTTATAAGTGTTCTGATTAAAGAGCATCACGTTGGTACTGATTTATCTATTCATATAGCTGATACCGATCCGGTTATAAATCCGGGTGATCACTCTGATCATTTAAATAGTTCAAAACTCCTACAACAAATTGCGCAATCATTTCCCGGTTGCACGCTAAACTTATATGCCGAGTACCATACCCGAACATTACCTAATAATGTATTCCCGAAAGAATACGAATTAAGCGTCGGAACCTGGGGAGCTACTGCATCCGGATTATCAGATTTTGGGCATTATTCTACTTGGGATGAAGTTCACAATTCGTGGCTGGGAAAGCAGTATGTTCGCTCCTTCGTAGTGTTAAATTAATCCACCTTATGTAACCGAAGTAACAGAAAGAGTGATACAGCAGGATTATATTTTAACATGAACAAACAACTCATCGGAAAACTAATCCTCACTTGCGTACTCTGCATAGGAATTATTTATGCGATAGTTGTGGGAATTCAATATTTATTTTATTAAAAAACATAAAGGTACAATCATGAAAAAGAATATGGGCTCGGCAGATAGAATTATCAGAACCGTAATAGCTTTAGTTATAGCAGGACTTTATTTCGGTGGAATAATTAGCGGCACTTTAGCCATTGTTTTAGCAGTAATTGCAGGTGTATTTCTTCTAACCAGTTTAGTAAGTTTTTGCCCGTTGTATAAAGTTTTCGGGATTCAAACGTGCAAGGTTGAAACTGCGTAAAAAAGTAGCCGGAATGTAGTTCAGTTAGATGGGGTTTGACCTACTATGACTGAACTACCCTATTGGGCAAAACATGCCCGATCAAATTGGAAATATTACGGGCAAAAGCGACCATCTTTTGCCATAAAACCAAAAAAAGGACAGGAATCGGTGTGGGATTATCCGCGCCCACCAAAAATCGATCACGATCACAGGCATGTTTTGGTAAAAATTGGCGATTTAATTATTGCTGACACCACAAATGCCATACGAATTTTAGAAACAGCCAGTCCACCTACTTTTTACCTCCCTCCTTCTGATGTTAATTTTGAGTTTCTGAAGCCTTCAGCCGGCGAATCAAGATGCGAATGGAAAGGAGTTGCCAAATACTGGAAAGTAGAATCAGAGAATCACCAGATCGATCATATTGCATGGTCTTATCCTAATCCTTTTGAAGACTACAATCAAATAAGAGAATACTTGGCGTTTTATCCTGCCAAAGCCGATTGCTTCCTTGATGACGAACGGGTGCGACCCCAACCCGGCGGTTTTTATGGTGGCTGGATTACCAATGAAATTGTGGGACCGGTTAAAGGAGAAGCCCCTAACACCTACCTGTAACACTTTAATGTTGAAACATCGACAATCTCGATAATTGTTATCAAGAATAACTTCGGCTGCCGGAGTGCTTTTATTCGTGTGTTAGCAAATAAAAGTGAATATTCGGGCTAATCATTATTCAATGATCGCTCCGCAACTATCGCAGTTGTACAATTATTTATTAACACACACTATCAATTATGAAAAAAATACTAATTACCGGAACCAGCAGTGGATTTGGTTTCGACGCTTCGAAATATTTAGCACATCAAGGTCATCATGTTTACGCTACAATGAGGAATGTGACCTCAAAAAACGCAGATGCCGCTAAAGCGCTCAATGATTTTGCTTCAGAACATGACTTATCCATTGAAGTAATCGAACTTGATGTTGTAAATGATGAAAGCATCAAAAAAGCTGTTTCACAAATCGATGATTTGGATGTACTCATCAATAACGCAGGTTCAGGGTATGGCGGACCAGTTGAAGCTTTTAACGGACAGGAAGTGCTCAATCAACTGGATTTAAATATTGCTGGTCCCATTCGAGTCACAAACGCCGTACTCCCAATTTTCAGAAAAAAACAAGACGGCTTAATTATTCAGGTTTCATCTACTGCGGGTCGAGCAGCCTTTCCGGGCTTTGGAGTGTACAATGCCAGCAAATGGGGTTTAGAAGGCTTGAGTGAAGCTTTACGCTACGAACTTGCTCCCATTGGCATCGATGTAGTAATTGTGGAACCGGGTCCTTTCGAGACAAATTTCTTTGCCAACATGACAAGTCCCTCCGATGCAGAAACCGCAGCCGCTTATCAACACGTGGTTGAATTCGGGCAAGGATTCCAACAACAAGTGATGAGTTTATTTGCAGATGAAAACGCCCCAACCGATCCGATGTTGGTGGTACATGATTTTGAAAAACTCATCAATATGGAAAAAGGAACACGTCCGCTACGAACCATTTCCGGGTTAGACTTCGGATTTCAGGCATTAAACGACGCCACAGAACCCATCCGAAAAGCCGGACTTGAAGGCATGGGAGTTGGAGACTGGGACGGCCCAAAAGCTTGATTGTAGTTTGTTTAGTAGTCTTATTTGAATTAAAAAAGCTCACTTCGGTGGGCTTTTTCTACATAAACATGTAGTTCAAATTGCAAAATCAAATGGTATTTATGATTAACCTCTTAATCAATTATACCTACTATGGATGAAATACTATTTAAAACAGAAGATGATATAACAGATGAGTGGCTTACTTACATAGAAAATGAAGCACGCTCACTTGCACAGCGAGAAGATTTTAATATCGATAATTATCTCGATAGAGAGATTTTCAACCCAACTGTTAAGACATTCTTAACTGATAATTCGGAGATAGAAAACATAATTGATCTAAAGTCTGATTCACCATTATCGCTTAATCTCGAAGAACAAATCAAACTTAGTTCAATTAACCTTCCTATAAGACTCAACTTTCGAAAGCTAAGGAGAAAGGTCAAAAAAGTGGTGTGTGACGTACTAACTAACATTGATGATCTTAGTGGGAAAAGCATGAAAGAAATAATTCAAATGGTATTAACCGCTTTAATTCCAGTGATAATAGGTGGAATTCCGGCAATATTGCTTCCTTTTATAATTGGGCTAATCGCTAAAATTATGAAACGAGGAATCGATGCTGTTTGTGGTAACTAAAACAATCAACAGGGATAAAAGCTCACTTCGGTGGGCTTTTTTTGTTAAACCGGTTGTTGTTGGCTCAAACAATGAAAGCTTCCCAAGCCCCATACCAGATGCGTTGAATCAATTCCTACTACTTTACGATCAGGAAAGTATTCTTGTATAATTGAAAGTGCCTGCTCATCGTGCTTTGAGTTAAAAATAGGAGTAATCACATGCTCATTCGAAATATAGAAATTGGCATACGATGCAGGTAACCGTTGCCCATCATGATAAAGAGGCTCCGGCATTTGAATATCAACGATTTCTAGAGAATGGCTTCTAACCGTTAATTGCTCCAAAATTTCTCTGTTCTCCTTTAAAATCGAATGATTTTCATCCGATGTATTCGCTTCCACCATTGTAATTACCGTTGATGGATTCACAAAACGCACAGTATCGTCAATATGGCCATCGGTATCATCACCCACAATGCCATCTTTTACCCATAGTACTTCTTCTACCCCGTAATAATTCTTTAGCTTTTGCTCAATCTCCGGTTTGGATAAGTCCGGATTTCGATTGGGATTCAGCAAACAGGATTCAGAAGTAATCAACGCGCCTTCACCGTTAAAATCTACCGAACCTCCTTCCATTATTATTCCGGGTTGCGCAATTTTTAAGTCAAGGTGTGTAGCTACTTTTTTAGGGATTTCGTTGTCCAAATCAAACGGGGGATATTTCCCTCCCCATGCATTGTATCCCCAATTCACGATTATTTTTTCTTTTGATGGATCCTCATTCACAAGGAAACTCGGTCCGTGATCTCTGCACCAAGCATCATTGGTTGGATGTAAGTAAAAGAATACCTGATCCATTTCCGCTCCATGAGCAAAAATCATCGAATGCGCCTTTTTCGCCATTTCAGGGGAATTCACATTGATGAACACTTTTTCGCTTAATGACAAGATCTTGACAAACTCCAAATATGCAGGCCAGATTTTATCCATTTTACCCGGCCAGGTGTCGCGATTATGCGGCCAACTTAACCAACAAGCTTCGTGAGGCGCCCACTCCGCCGGGAAATAGTAACCGGCCTCAGAAGGAATACCCTCAAATGTTTTTAACCCGGCATTATCCTTCGATTCAATGAGATTCATCGTCGTCTAAAAATCGTTTGGTGATGGGAGCATAACTATCTATTCGTCGATCTCTGAAAAACGGCCAATGCGTTCTTTTTTCGTCCGTTTCATTCAGATTTAACGCTACAACTTTAGTTACTTCCTCACTTGAGGGCGCTTGATAAGTAACATAACCAAAACTGTTGGTGACAAATGAGTTACCCCAGAATTTCATATCTCCTTCTATACCCGTTCTATTTACCGAAACAACAGGAATTCCATTAGCAACGGAGTGTGATTTCTGAATCGTTTGCCAAGCATTTAACTGCTCTGCATTCGTTTGCTCATCCTGATCTTTATGCCAGCCGATAGCTGTTGGATAAAATAAAAAGTCGGCCCCTTTCATCGCTGTAAGTCGTGCCGCTTCGGGATACCACTGATCCCAACAAATGAGCACGCCAACTTTCGCGTACTTAGTGTCGAACACTTTATATCCCATATCTCCCGGGGTGAAATAAAATTTCTCGAAATAACCGGGATCGTCGGGTATATGCATTTTTCGATATTTACCCAGATAGGAACCGTCTGCATCGATCACCGCTGTTGTATTGTGATAAATCCCGGCTGTTCTTTTTTCGAATAGTGAAGCAATGATCACCAATTCCAGCTCTTTGGCTAAAGCAGAAAATCGATCGGTAGTCGGACCCGGAATAGATTCGGCGAGGGCGAAATTATGGTAATCTTCTACATCACAGAAATACAGCGATCGGAATAATTCCTGTAAACAAATAATTTGCGCGCCTTGATCGGCTGCAGCTCTAATTTCCTGTTCTACTTTGGTCATATTCTCCTCAGGATCGGGAGAACAGCTCATTTGCACTAAAGCAACGTGTACGTTTTTTTTCTTCATGCTTCAAAGATAAAAAGAAATACGCACGAATGAGCGACCTTGGAAATGGAATATTAATGAAGGACTAAAACACGAAGATCATATTAAATATGTTAAGCATTTTCGTGATATGTTTTCCGTTCGCATTTAAAACGGCAAAATTAACATATAGGCTAATTAACCGATTTTACACATTTATTGGATTATAACCCGATAATAACCCGCATCACTCAACACTCAACACTCAACACTCAACACTCAACACTCAACACTCAACACTCAACCCGTCCACCATCTGATCAATTTCCGCCGCTAATTTTCTCGTATCAGCTGAGGGTTTTCTTTTTTGAAGGATAGGATTTGCCGAATTTGCTCAGCGCACATTAATAATCTAATGTTTCGATTTCAAAAATAACCCTATATTAAAAATGCCCTGTACGTTGCGAAGTCCTAAGTTTCACTTGGGATACGAAAAGAATTTCATAGCAGCTACGGGGCATTTTTTTTGGTTTTCGAATCATCTCTTTTGTAATTAGAAGGTGTAAAATTCCAATGCCGGTATGGGTGAATCCATCTGTTCCGACTCTCTCCATTTATTCCGGTAGTTATACCAATGTTAAAACCCGGATATATTTTGCGAATTTCTCGATTTATAAATTTATAAAGCTTCTCTTTCGCAATCGTTCTTTTACCACGTCTTTTAGACCCCTCAGGTTTAATCAAATGCAGATTATTCAACCTAAATTGAATTGCCCCAAGAACAATATCTGTACATTGCATGATAATATGTTGTTTGGAATCCACATCTGTAACCTGGTCGGCAAGTATTTGAATCTTCTTATTTCTAAAATCAGGATATTTATTCAACGAAATGATATGGGATTTAAATAAACTCACTTTTTCTTTAGTATCGGGTAACTTGTCAAAGTAGATTCTGAGTTTAATAGGCTCTGCTTGATTGGGGATATGTCGCAATCCAAAAGCATGTTTTATAAATTGATAGTATAGCAGGAAATACTCATGTTCTTTTTGGTAAGCATCAATGCCAATCGCTTCGATATTATTTTGGGTAAACATGATACGAAGCTTCACTTTATCGTTTGCTATAAGCTCGAAAAAGAGCTTCATCATCTCTTGGTATTTGTCCAAATACTGAGCCGTAACCTTTTGCCATTTTAGCTCATTATGTAAATGTAATTCCTCTGCTTTTTCTAGTAAGCCATCCTCAACTTCTTTAAGGTCTTTGCTTCTTATAAGTACTCCACCATAGAAGTTCGAAAAATATTCGCCTTTCTTTACCGATTCATCTGCATATATAATTAACTCCCGGATCATACTTTTAACAATTCATGAAACCTAAACTGCTCACTGACATTGAATTTTGCTTATTGTTTGTTGAATATTCCAAACTCCCCATTCCTAATTAAACCATTCTTAATTGATAATTGCCCCATTCTTAATAGATCAACTCAAAACACTGCCAAAGGCATCCCTGCAAGAAAAACTAAACACTCATCACTAAACACTCAAAACTCATCACTCAAAACTACCCTCCACAATCTCAATTTCCTCCTCACTCAGCCCGTACAATTCGTACACCATTTGATCAATTTCTGCCTCTAACTTGCTAGTATCAGCCTGTGGGTTTTCTTTTTTACCTTATTTTTTGTTAACTGTAAGTATAAATACTCTTTGGGGGTTTGATTATTTCAAATTAAACCAACAAATAAACCAATCACTTTTAGTTGTTGGCTTTCCTCTTCAGCAAGCACAATGTCTTCATATTCTGAAGAATATGATTCGGGTTTTAGAACAATTGATGTATGTCTCCAACTACTACCATATTTACTTTTTATACTTGTGTATTTTTTTACTGTAAAACCAGCTCCGAAATCGGTATCATGAATATCATCATGTTGAACCAATACTACTTTTCCTTCTCTTGAGCCTCCTGAATATTTCCTAAATAAACACCATGCACCATTTGGTATTCTTCTATTCATGGATTCTCCATTTACCTGGCAAATAAAATATTCTTCATCAGGTTTATAAGCTTCTGGCAATTTAGCCCAACCTAGTTCCTCGGCTACCTGGTTATTACTAAACCCTCCTGCTGCTACTTTAATATTATATACAGGTATTGCGTTTTCATAGGGCTCTACATCGTCAATAGAATAAATCTGGAGTCCTTGATCTTGGTAAGCATTAGGAATATGCCGTTTTAAGTATTCTCTTAAAGCTGGATCACACGCATAAACATAGGTTCCTCGAATACCACGTAACATTATAGTTCTATAAATATTGATGATGTATTCTTTTAATATTTCTGGATCATCAATGGTATTCTTTCCTTTTGCATCGTGGTAATTTTCCCCTCTGATAAAAATCTTCTCGTTAGAAGAATCATAGCAAATCTCATTTCCAAAAATTACTCCCACATAGTTTAAATCATACCCTTGAATTGTATGAATACATCCAACTTCATTTTTTGAGTTTTCAGAATTTATCCAATCTTTTGTTTCAGTATTCCACCTTAACTTTTTCCCTTCAATTTCAATATCATATAAATCGTTATCTTTAGCTGATATCCATTTCCATGCAAATCCTGCAACCAATCTACTTAAGCCATCTTCTTTTTCCTTCTTTTTTATTATTGAGATCAAATCATAAATATTATCGAATGATTGAAACTCATATTTTTCTGACGTAAAGGTCTCTGCTTCTTCAAGTTCACAATCCAAAAGCCTTTTGATAAAATTTACATAATCAGTTCCTCCCTGAACCCTGAATTGTGACCATAGCTTGGTAACCTCGGTTGTCTTTTTCTCTCTTAGTTCGTCGAAAACTTCTTTTTCAATATCAGTAGGTTTTATAGACTGATCAGAATCGTAAAATAATAAACTTTTTTGACCTTGCTTTAAAACCCAATCCAGTTCTGTACCATGATATTTATCGAAACCAAGCTTTTCATTGGCTTTATCAAACGCTCCATAACCAATTAGATTTACCCTTCTTTTTAAACGATGAGCTTCATCCACTATAACTATATCATATTTTCTTTTAACTAACTGGGTTGGTCCAATGACCATCCTAGATGCCAAACCTTTTACATTTCGAAATACCGACTGCATGGTTTTTCGAAAGGAAGTCATCGAGATAACCAAGGCCATTGATGGCTTTGGGTATTTTCTCTTCAACTCTGAAACTGTCTTTAAAAATTCAATTCCTTCAGTCTCAAACTCATCGAAATCAAGATCCGATATCTCAGTATTTAAAAGCTTAAATAGATAAGTAGCAAGAATTGTCTTTCCTGTACCCGCTCCACCTTCTACTAAAATAGTAGATTTATCATCATCCAGAAGAGATTTGCAAATTTTATGTATGCTATCTATTTGCTCATTTTTAAGAGTCTTATAAGGAGAGTATTTAAAAAGGTCAGAATTATTGATCTGTTCTAATGAATGGTCAGTAACTCCTTTTATTCTTAATTGTTCCCAGACATGCTTAAAAACCTTCCAATAAACATCTTTCTTCTGATAGTAATTATGATTCGCAAGTCCTAGGTTTGCGTTAAGCAGTTTATACTTACCATCACCAGCAATATATTTGATCAGATTTGATTCTATATCAAGAGTAGCAGACTTGTTAAACTTATTACTTGTAATAATCTGGAGAGTTTTAAGTTTTCCCTTTTTAGAATCTTTTAAATGAGTCTCCATTCTCTTTTTTGCATTAGCTGTCTCTCCAATGTAGGCTATCGATTTATTTCTATCGCTAAGGATATAAACTAAGGGCCAGTTTTCATCTACAAATGGATCAGACGAAATCTCTGGTAATGATTCTATAGCAAAGTCAAACTCCTTTATCTTAACAAAAACATCACTGTTCATAGATCAGTGTATTTTTTAGCAGAACCCTTAGCCTTTTCGATCGGATATTTAATCGAGTTTTGTCTCAATTTCTCAAGAACTATCTCAGACACATCAAATGAATATTTTTCAGCCAATAATAGTGCGTAATTGAAAATGTCTGCTAACTCTTCCTTCACTTTTTCAGTATCAGCGGAATCTGAATCCTTCCAAAGAAAATGCTCAAGCAATTCAGCCGATTCAATACTTAATGCAATCGCGAGATCTTTTGAATTATGAAATTGTTCCCAATCTCTTTCATCCCGAAATTTGATAATAGCCTTTGTAAGTTCTGTAAGTTCGCTCATTTATTGTGTTAGATTTGAAAATTTCAAAATACGCTAACAAAAACACTAATTAAGTACAATAAAGATGTGAGAAATAAAACCTGAAACATCCACACGAATGATTCGCTACCCTCGGCTCTTTACCGTTATGAATGAATTCCCTGATCGCTGCACCCTTTGGTATTTATGTAATGCTTGCCACGATAGTAGGTTTCTTCCAAAAAATCGGACACCAGCTTTTTGTGGTGCTCTTCCGACTCATTTTCGTTTATCCGATCAATTAATTGAATCAGATTTCGCTTAAAGCAATCGATATCGCTTCGGTTGGGTTTAACCTTTAACCATGCCTTATTGATCGATTGCCGTACTTTTTTCATTTTTCCCCGTTTCTTGATGTTCTGGAACGCAAGCAAGGCTAACAAAATCAGCAATTAAGTACAACAGAATTTAAGAGCCTTTTGCAGGATTCCATCAGCCGGGCGTTTGCCCGACAGATGGATAGTTTGTGCGGACTGACTGTGCGCACATTCAAGTCGCAAATCGTTGATCAATCAAGGTCATAATCAAGCATGGGTTTTAACCCTGCGCTCCTGTGTAAATCTTCCATCTCGTATTCCCATCACATAAATAATCGATTGCCGTACTTTTTTCATTCTTCCCCGTTTCTTGATGTTCTGGAACGCAAGCAAGGCTAACAAAATCAGGAATTAAGTACAACAGAATTTAAAAGCCTTTTGCGAGAATCCATCAGCCGTGCCATCGCCCGACAGATGGATAGTTTGTGCGGACTACTTCTAGCTTCCTCAAAAATTCAGTCACTCAGAGTATAACGATGAGTCTGCTCAGTTGAGAATTAGCTTAAACTTGTTTTAGCGGCTGCATTCCTAACCACGAAATGCTTATTTATCCACATAAACACTAATCCATGAAAAAAATACTGTCTGACTGTGATCTAATTCAAGTCGCAAATCGTTGATCAATCAAGGTCATAATCAAGCACGGGTTTTAACCCTGCGCTCCATTGTAAATCTTCCATCTCGTATTCCCCAACACAAAATTTATCGATTGCCGTACTTTTTCATTCTTCCCCGTTTCTTGATGTTGTGGAACGCAAGCAAGGCTAACAAAATCAGGAATTAAGTACAAAAGAATTTAAGAGCCTTTTGCGGGATTCCATCAGCCGGGCGTTTGCCCGACAGATGGATAGTTTGTGCGGACTACCTCAAACTTCTTCGAGAAATCAGTCACTCAAAGTATAACGATGAGTCTGCTCAGTTGAGAATTAGCTTAAACTTGAGTTATTGGCTGAATTCCTAACCATCAAATGCTTTTCTAAAAACACATTCTGAATTTCTGTTTTCAAAAACTCAACGATGTTTGGGGTTCCGGCAATAATGCGTTTTCCAAAAAGCCAGCCATCGCCACCTTTCCAGTCAGAAATTGTTCCTCCCGCTTCCTGAATGATTAACGCGCCGGCAGCTACATCCCATGGTGATAGTCCATACTCGTAAAATCCTTCCACTCGTCCGGCTGCTACACAGCATAAATCGTAAGAAGCAGCTCCGGCTCGGCGAATTCCGTGTGTTTTTTGCATCAGGTTTTTAAGAACCACCAAATAAGGATCTACCAGATCGAAATGAGAATACGGGAAACCGGTAGCAATTAAGCTTTTGGCAGGTTCATTGATTTTAGAAATATGAATTTTTGAATCGTTTAGGTAAGCACCTACCCCTTTAATCGCCCAGAATAACTCGTTATTTGCTACTTCTAATACCACGCCAACTTTTGGTGTTCCATCTTCCCAAAGAGCGATGGATACACAATACGGCGCAAAACCGTGCGAGAAGTTCGTAGTTCCATCAATAGGATCAATTATCCAAACTCGGCCACTTGGTAATTGGGTGTAAGTGTTCGATTCTTCCGCTAAAAATTGATCGTTCGGAAATTCTTGCTTGATTACTTCGATGATAGTCTTTTCGGAAGCGAAATCGGCATCGGTCACTAAATCATTCTTGCCCTTTAGTTCAATGTCGTATGATTGATTGGCTTGAAATGAACGAATGAGTTCGCCCGCTTGCTGGGCAGCACGCTTAGCAGTTTCCAGTTCTTTTTGATAATCCACAGTAGTTGAAAATAAAAATTAGACGAGTGGAAGTTAGCAATCCTTAAACTCTGAATTTGATATGAGTTCACTAAATCTCACGGTTGGATGATACAGACGTGGATAAACGAACTAAATTGTGAGTAACCTTTGTTTTAAAAGAGCGATATTTTAGAGATATTTGCACCAACTCATCATTCCAAATAAAATTATTGATGATCATCCCGATTGCGAGCGATCACGCAGGTTTTAAAGCCAAAACCATCACCAAAAAAATACTCGAAAAGCTCGGCCATACCCCCGTTGATTTCGGTACTCACACCGACGATTCTGTTGATTATCCCGACTTCGCCGTTGAAGTGTCAGAACGGGTTAATTCCGGTGAACACGAAGCTGGAATTTTGCTTTGTGGAAGTGGTCAAGGTGTGTGTATGACTGCCAACAAATATCCCAAAGTTCGGGCAGCATTGGTGTACAGCAAAGAAGTGGCAAAAATGACCAAGTTGCATAACAATGCGAATATCATTTGCCTTCCAGGACGTGAACTGGAAGATCGTACGGACGAATTGGAAGCAATCATCGAGGCATGGATTGGCACCGAATTTGAAGGTGGCAGACATAATCGCCGAATCGAAAAAATTGAATCTTTGACTACAAATTCATCAGAAGAATGAAATCTATACAAGAACAAGATCCCAAAATTTTTGAACTCCTTGAAAAAGAAACGAAACGCCAAAATTTTGGACTGGAGCTCATCGCTTCTGAGAATTTTGTAACCCGAGCGGTTATGCAGGCAAATGGCAGCAATCTTACCAATAAATATGCAGAAGGATATCCGGGTAAACGATATTATGGCGGGTGCGAGTTTGCTGATGTTATTGAAGATATCGCACGAGATCGAGCTAAAGAGTTATTTGGCGCAGATTGGGTGAATGTTCAACCACATTCTGGTGCTACTGCAAACGCGGCCGTGTATTTGGCACTGATGAAACCGGGAGAAACACTCCTCGGTTTCGACTTGTCGCATGGTGGCCACCTAACCCATGGTTCTCCGGTTAATTTTTCGGGCATTTTCTTTAAGCCCGAATTTTATGGCGTTGATAAAGACACCGGACTTCTGGATTACGATAAAATTCGCGATAAGGCTAAAGCGGTGAACCCTAAAATGATTTCGATTGGAGCTTCGGCCTATTCTCGTGATTATGATTATGAAGCCTTCCGTAGTATTGCTGATGAAGTTGGCGCATTGCTTTGGATGGATATGGCGCATACCGCCGGACTGATTGCAACGGGCAATCTTAAAAATCCGTTACCACACGCGCATGTAGTTACAACTACCACGCACAAAACGCTTCGAGGTCCTAGAGGTGGAATGATTCTGGTAGGAAAAGATGGTGAGAATACGCTTGGAGTAGTGGCACCAAAATCCGGCCGGACAAAAAACTGGAGCGAAGTGCTCGACAGTGCCGTATTTCCCGGTACTCAGGGTGGTCCACTTATGCATGTGATTGCAGCAAAAGCGGTTGCTTATGGTGAAGCGTTACAACCGGAATTCAAAGAGTATCAAACGCAGGTCCAGAAAAATGCCAAAGCTTTAGCCAATAGATTTATGGAGTTGGGCTACAACATCGTTAGTGGTGGCACAGATAATCACCTTATCCTAATCGATTTAAGAAATAAAGGCGTAACCGGAAAAGTGGCCGAAGAAGCATTAGGTAAGGCCGAAATTACGGTCAACAAAAACATGGTTCCTTTCGATACGGAAAGTCCTTTTGTAACCTCAGGAATTCGAATTGGTACGCCGGCCATGACAACTCGAGGACTTGGAGAGGCAGAATTTGAATACATCGCTCAATTAATCGATCAGGTAATTCAAAAGCCTGAAGACGATGCAGTACACAAAAAAGTGGCCAACGAAGTTGAAGCGTTATGTGAACGTTTTCCATTATATGATTTCGTAACTGCCTGAAATGTCTGCAACTGATCAAAAACGCAAGGTGATGGGTGCAGAACCACCCAAAGCCATTAAGCCACCTGATCGTACCGATCAAATGTCCTTTCTTGAACATCTGGAAGAACTACGATGGAGAATCATCAAAGGCTTTATTGGAATTATTGTTGGTGTAGTTATTTCTTTCGTTTTTTCTGATTTCGTGATCGATAAAGTGTTGCTGGGTCCTACCAAAGCCGACTTTTTTATGTACGATATCATTAAAGTGGATGCCATCGATCTAACACTACAAAGCAGGAAATTACCCGGTCAGTTTTTCACCTTTTGGGGGATGCTTTTTGTAAGTGGTTTTTTGATTGGTTCACCGATTTTTATTTATCAAATATGGGCTTTTATTGAGCCCGCACTTGAATCAAAAGAAAAGTGGAAAACGGTGGTAAGTGCGCTCATGATCACTTTTTGTTTTTTAGTGGGTGTAGCTTTTGGTTACCTCATTTTACTACCCTTTGCACTGCAGTTTTTTGCCTCCTTTAGTATTTCTGATTCAGGTATTGTTCGTAACGACTTCGACATCAACGCCTATTTCAGTTCTCTAGCAACCTGGGTGGTTTCGTGCGGAATCATATTTCAGATACCGATAGTAAGTTATGCGCTGTCAAAAATTGGATTATTAACTCCGCTTTTTTTACGTACTTATCGCAGACATGCTCTTGTTGGTTGTTTAATTATGGCCGCTTTGTTAACTCCTCCCGATCCCGTTTCTCAAATTCTAATTGCCATGCCCTTAGCAGTTCTCTACGAGTTTTCTATATGGGTGAGTGCCATAGCCGTGAAAAGACGCGAACGTGAATTAGAAAAGGCAATTACCGGTAGCGATGAGTCTTAAAGTATCCGTTAAACTTCGGTATTTAAATTTGATGTGTATTATCTTTAGCACCTGAAAAATAAATCGTCGGAAAAGCGGTTTACTCTACGAATCAAGATTATCTGAATACTATTACATGCAATCATCCAGAACATTATCAGCTCTATTTCTAGCTTTTTTTTCTATCATCTCATTAAGTAGTTGCAATGAGGATAACGACCTTTTCAGAGTTGATTATTCGCTAGCCGAAGAATTTCTTTTTGACACTGCAGGTGCAGAACGCACGGTTACCGACTCAGGAGTAATTCTATACCAAATCGAAGACGGATCCGGAGACCTTCAAGTAGTTTCAAGAGACAATATTTTGCTCTACTACACCATTCGTTTCAAACCAACAAACGCGATCATCGAGAGTTCTTACGGCAATAACAACACTTTCCCATTACAGTTTAATGGTATTGCTTCAGCTACCTCAACTAAAGGTGAAGGTTTTGTGGAAGCTATAATCGGTATGAGAGAAGGCGAAAAACGAGTAGCTGTGATCCCTCCTACTCAAAGCGTGTATTCTGATACTGTAATTGTAGACTTAGAGCTGGATTCTATCTTATTCTAATCTAGAAATTCGCGCTTTATTGCCGGATGCAGTCGGGTTGTTATTTCGTAAGGAATAGTTTGGGCTTTATCTGCCCACTCTTTAGCGTGCATAGCTTTACCACCGAGTAACGTTACTTCTGTACCAACGTTAAACAGTTTTTCTCTAAGAAAAACCATCGAGTAGTCCATGCTTACGGTTCCGGCTTGTTCAAATCGTTCTCCATATATGGCGTATTCGATAGAACTACTTAATAACCTTGGAATACCAGCCGCATAACCGGTTGGCACCGCTGCTATGTAGCCATCAGTTGGTGCTTGCCAACGCCAGCCATAACTCACCGATTCTCCCTTTTTGATGGGTTTAACCTGCATCAAAAACGACTTCCATTCGATAGCAGGTTCTAGATCATCGATGACATGTTCTCCAGCGCCATAACCATACAATGAAACACCCGGTCGTACAGCGTCAAACTGTAAGTCATGATCTGGATAATGAAAAATTGCCCCGGTATTTGCAGTATGAGTGAGTAATTGCGCATCAAACAATGGCCGCACTTCATTAAATTTCTTCAACTGATATGCTACTTCGGGATTACCTGGATCGTCCGATTTTGCAAAATGAGTGTAAATTCCGGTACAGGTCAGCTTTGGATACTTTGCTACAATCTCGGCAACCTCAGAAGCTTCCTCCGGCAAAACTCCTAACCTGCGCATTCCCGTATCAATATTTATTTGATACTCTGTACCATCCTCCAAAATATCGAATGTAGAACGATGGGTTAACGTAGCCGTTAAGTGGTAGTCTCTAAACAATGTACTTGTTTGGTGAGTTGGGCATTCGAATACTAAAATCGGACACTTAATCCCCGACTTTCTTAATAGCACGCCTTCATCCACCCGCGCTACACAAAACCAATCCACAGAAGATTCCAGTCGATTTGCCGTTTGGGTTAAACCATGGCCATAGGCATCATCTTTTACCACAGCCATGAACTTCACATTATTATTCAAACGACGTTTTATGGCACGTACATTTTTCAGCAATTTGGCTGTATGCACGTACACCGTTGAGTTCAATTGAACCACTTCTTTTTGGAATGTTTTTTTAAGATTACGCTAGCTGCATTATAACCGGCAGCCCCGAAAACACCGCCACCGGGATGGCAGGAAGCACTGGATAAATACAAATTTTTAATAGGTGTTTCGTATCTACTCATTTCCGGAATAGGACGAAACATAAACATTTGATCGAAGCTCATTTCCACATGCATCACATTACCGCGAAGTAATCCATGTTTGCGTTCGATATCTAATGGTGATTGTATGTACCAATCGATTAGCTTTCCCTTCATGTTTGGGGCATAATCAACTACCACATCATAAATTTTCTGAGCTTCCTGCTCTCTGATGTCGTCCCAATGTTTGCCGTTCGCGAGTTCGTATGGATGCCATTGTGCCCAAACAAACATGGTATGTTTTCCATCTTTCGCAACTTCCGGATCAATTTTGGAGAATGTCATGGCAAGCACGGCCGGTTTTTCCGGGGGGCGTTTCTGCATGTAATCCCCAATGGCATTATTCATATATTGAACCGAGGGCGCCATTAGTTGAATCCCGTTATGAATATAAGGATCATCGGGAGCGGCTGTGTATTGCGGCAGTTCTTCCACTGCACAGCGTATTACCATTCCAAAACCATTGCCCACATGTATATTCTTCACCTTGGTAAGCATTGAAGATTCGAGGTGATCTTTCCCTACCATTTTTAACATGGTTGTTTGCACATGCGCATTCGAAATAATAATCGGGGCTCTGAAATCTTCTCCTTGTTCAGTAACAACGCCCACCGCTTTGCCTTGCTCTACAATAATTTTCTCGATAGGTGAGTTTGCGCGCACTTCCCCTCCGTGAGCTTCAATCAAATTTTTCATGGCCTGAGTGAGCATTCCACTGCCCCCTTTTGGATGCTTAGCACCTGATTCATGCAACATACTTTGCCAACCTGCAAAATCGCCCGTTGCTGAATGATCGGGTAATGGTCCCGATTGAGCCGCAAACCACAGTAAAGCCGCTTTCATGTATTCATTATCAAAGGCATCATCAACAACTTTCCCATAGCTGGATAAAATCTTTTGGAGTCCAGGCATTTGTTCTCCGCGTTCAAACATAGATCCATCACGCATCTGCTGTTTGGCCATGGTAGAAATAATATTACCGCCGGTTGGCACGCTCATAAATGTTTTAAGTACGCCTTTGTTGATTTTTCCCCAAAACCGAATGAACTCCTGATAATTTTTAACATCTTCGGGAGCTACTTTAGAAATGGATTCCAGCGTACGATCCACATCTTTCCAAAAATGAATCACTCCTTTTCCAGTTGGCACAGGATACGACATAATTGGATCCATATCGATGTACTCAAGTCCGTACTTTTCCAATTCCAGTTCTTCGATAATTCCTGTTTGATGAATCATGATATGAACCGAAGACCCAACATCCATTTTAAAGCCATGCGGATTCTCATCACTTTGAAACATAGTTTCGGTACATACTGCGCCTCCGATGGTATCTCTGCGTTCTAATACCAACACTTTGTAGCCGTTTTTTGCAAGATAACAGCCAGTTGTGAGTCCGTTATGCCCCGATCCGATGATAATAGCGTCGTATGAATTCATAAAGAGAAAATAAAATGAATTAGAAGAAAGTGAACTATTTTTAAGTATAATTGAGAGAATTAACCAAAGCATTTCGGTAGGCATTCACACAGAGTATGAAAGTAGGTAGATTTACCATAGAACAGTTAAGCGAGGGAATTTTTGAAGTATATGATGGAAACAACTTCAAAAAAGTAAGTAGCACCGAAATAACGGGTAAAACAAAAGATTTACCTGATTTCGGATTTGTTCCTACTGTGGGAATCGATCCAATTCTTGTGCTTCACGGAAATCAAGTTATTCTGCTCGACACCGGTTTAGGCTGGGGACTTGACAAAGGCAGTTCATATACTAATACTTCCAATTTAGTAACCAATCTCGATATTTTTGGCCTAACACCAGAGGATGTAACCCATGTTGTGCTTACGCATCTCCATTTTGATCATGCTGCCGGTTCTACCTTTGTAAATGGTAAAGTAGAAACTAATATCACCTTACCCAATGCGCACTATTTTGTGCAAAAACTAGAGTGGTATTACGCGATCGAACAGGCTATGCAAGCAGATAATACAGCTGCAACGCAATATCAAATGGATGAGTTGTACAAATTACACGCCGAAGATAAACTGGTGTTAATCACTGATTCGCTTTTTGAACTTTTACCGGGCATTCAACTTATTCATACCGGTGGACATACGCCCGGACATCAAATTGTGAAAATATTTGATGAAGAAGCGAATGAGTTCGCTTACTACTTAGGTGATTTGCTACCAAGTGAGGCACACTTAAATCATTATTTTATGCAAACTCTTGATGTGGACCCACTGGCTGCAAAAAAAGCCAAAACCATTCTGTTACGGCAAGCATTTAACGAGCAGGCTACACTGCTCTTTTATCATTCTATTTATGCTAAAGCAGGTGTGCTTTTCAAAGATGAGAATAAACAATATGCAATTGAGCCTGTTAACATGAGTTATTGACTCAAAATCCACTTTTTTGCCGCATCCAGCCGATTAAAAACTTTGATGTTTACCTTACCTCGCTTTACGGTTTCGATCAAAAACTCTTCATTAACTCCCATCGGATTATAAATTGCTGCAATAGTATACCCCTTCATTTTTCGGCGTAGTTGTTTGCCGAAGTCATAGTTGTCCTGAATTTCCGTCTTATTTTTCTGTTTACGCAGATCAACGATAAACTTTTTTGTACCGATTTCTTCACAACGTTGCTGAATCTCATCACGAAAACGAGTTCGTTCCTCACTTGTGATAATACCCTGCCAACTTGCAAAAATTATATCACCCTCTTTTATTTTGTAGATAGTTTTTTTCATTATTCTATTCAGTTATACAAACTGACTGATCTCTGTACTTATAATCACAAGTAATATCTACAATTATTAGTTCCTCTATGTCATTAATTAAAACAACTTAATAATAGTGTTTAATTAGCTTTTTGAAAAAGCTTTCAACTATTCTCCATTCACACTGCTTAATCAAATACCATCCCAAAGCATGAAATTTTTCTCTTTAATCTTTTTTCTAATACTCCTCAATCAATCGGTCTATGCTTTTCAATCAGAGCCGTTAAAAATTGGCGTAGTTGGCCTTACACACACCCACGTGCATTGGATACTTGGCCGAGAAGATATTGGTGATATCGAAATTACGGCAATTGTTGAACCGAATCGAGAGCTCGCACAACGCTACGCAGATCAACATGGGTATTCGATGGATATTGTTTTTGACACAATGGATGAAATGTTCGCTGCTAAAGAAGTTGAAGCAGTAACAGCTTTCGGTACTATTTATGAGCATTTGGAGGTGGTTCAAAAAAGTGCACCTCGAGGTATTCACGTCATGGTTGAAAAGCCACTTGCCGTTAGCCTCGAACATGCACAAGAGATGAAACGATTGGCAGAAGAGCATGGAATTCATTTGCTAACCAACTACGAAACTACGTGGTATCCATCCAACCATAAAGCGCATGAAATTGTGAACAGTAATGCTATTGGTCCCCTCCGAAAAGTTGTTGTACATGATGGGCATAAAGGTCCGGCAGAAATAGGAATAAATTCTGAGTTTTTAGATTGGCTAACCGATCCTAAACAAAATGGAGCGGGTGCCCTCACCGATTTTGGCTGTTATGGTGCCAATTTAATAACATGGCTTACCAAGGGTGAGCGACCAATTTCCGTGTTTGCTCTAACTCAAACCATTAAGCCCGAACTTTATCCGCTTGTTGATGACGAAGCGACTATTCTGCTCGAGTATCCAACCATGCAAGGCATTATACAAGCAAGTTGGAACTGGCCAATCGCGCGTAAAGATATGCATGTGTATGGCAAATCTGGTGTACTATACGCTGACGATGCAACAACTCTGCGCATTCAGGAAAACGAACAAGTACCCATGGAATCGTCAGTTCTACCTTCACTTGAAGCACCATATCACGATCCGTTTTCTTACTTTAAAGCAGTAATCAGAGACGAAATACAAGAAGAGCCAATGAGCTTGTCTTCGCTCGAAAACAATATAATTGTAATGGAAATTTTAGAGGCAGCAATGCAAAGTGCCAAAACAGGACAAAAAGTGTATTTAGATGACTAAGATTCAGATAAGTACTTTACTGCTATTTTCTGTTCTCATAGTCGGTCTTGCTTCGTGCAAGGATAATTCGGTATCGGTAAGCGCAGCCGGTGAGCGTGGAGAAGTTACCGGAAATTGGATGCCACTGAATGAAGGTGATACTTTAGAAGTGTATGTTCGGTTAGAAGATCAAATTCATCTTGGCGATCCGGCATTTGAGATTACTCGTATTCCTGAAGCACATCTCTCGACATTTCAGGTTTGGACAGATTCCAACTACGCCCGCGACTCTCTGAATGTATATTATCCAATTGAAACAGAGTGTATCGTAGTTGATGGAAAAACAGCCTGCTATGCAACATCTTATATCGTAGAAGGAGCTGTAGCACCTGCTTTCAGGTATCTCGGTAATGAATACGGCACCGATGGAAATGAGCTCTATTTTCGTGGAAAAATACTAAGAGGCAGTAATAACGAAGGATTTTGAACAAATAAATCCATATATGGGTCGAGCTTCGTAACTAGTTTGTACCAAACAAATTAACCTGTCTAGTTATGCATCGTCTTTTATTTCTTTCGCCTATTTACGTTTTTTATTTGTTGATCTCTTCCTTTCTTTTTTCTGATTTAGACGATCAATCACAACATCTGGAACCTGCACCATTAGCTCCCGGGATTATCTCAACTGATATGGGAGAATTTAATCCCACTTTTGATGTAGAACGCGGTGAGTTTTATTTCATGCGACGTACCCCCGGTTTGTTTGACTATACTATCATGATGAGTATGAAGAATGATTCGGGTTGGTCGGAACCCGAAGTAGCGCCATTCTCAGGAATATATCGCGACGACTCGCCACAATTATCCTCCGATGGGAACACACTCTATTTCGATTCGAGCCGCCCACACCCTGATGTTGCACCAAACTCTATCAATATCTGGAAAACGGTGCGAACAGAATCCGGCTGGTCGGAACCAATGCTTGTTAAACCAGCAAGTTTAAACGAAGCAGATGAACCGGTTCCGGGACGTGATGAATTTGGACCAGTGTTAGACGGTGAGCAAAACCTCGTTTTTTATTCCTTCCGCTCCCCTTATCGCGGTGGTAAGAGATTTAGATTAACCGCTGAAAGTGATTATGAAATCCTAGAGGAAATCGAGTCGATTCCAGATCCCTCTTTACGCACTTTTGTTAGTTATCTCACATTTTCTTCTGATGGAAACACTGTGTTAATGGATGGGCGACATCCCGATAGAAGAGATTCCGGGATTTTCTACTCCTGTAAATTAGAGGATAATTCCTGGAGCGATGCAAAACTATTACCTAAAATAAATACAACTTCCTCGGAAAGCGGACCAAGACTTTCATCCGACGGAAATTGGCTTTTTTATGTAAGTAATGCCCCGGCAACTTTGCCCCTAGAACCCAATGGTAATATTTACGCTATTACTACCAAAGATTTGCCCATTCCATGTAAATAGATTTACTACATTCAGCGGCTATACAAATCAATTTAATTACATAATTGATGTTCAGATTTTTCAAATCAATGAGAAAAGATTCACAAGAAATGAGCAGCACAAAAAAATATGTGGCTTATGCGCTTGGAGAAATCATACTGGTAGTTGTTGGGATATTGGTGGCGCTACAGATCAACAATTGGAACGAGTATTCTAAACACCACGAATTAGCCGTAAAATACTTGAAAGATGTGCGTACCGATCTGGTTCGGGATACATCAGTTTTCTCAAGCACCTTAACATCTATCGATCAAATCAAAGAATTCAAGAAGTGGGGATTGAAACAAGATAACTTTGACAATTATGACATCCGATACCTAGAATCTATTATTAGCTCAAAGTATTTCAATATTACATCTAATGATCAGGCGTTTCAGCGAATGAATGATCCAAATGTTATGAATGTGCTCGAATTTGATTCAGTGTTTACTTCCATCAATACTTACTACACCTTTTATCAGGATTATTTGTCGAGTTTTAATGATTGGGATAAGCAGAGTTCACTTAAAGAATCTGATTTTTGGTACTTACAAGGGATTAATGAAATCGACTTCACTGCTCCCGAGGATTCAATCCTTTTTTTGCAGGATGAAGCAGTAAGAAAGCAGTTGCTGGAACAAAGGGTGTTATCGATAGAAGGCAGAAATTATGTTAAAATGAGTCTGCTGCGCGTAACTACAATTGAGGGTATATATAAGCGGCAACTGGAAACCGCAAAGCGATTGTTATTGCGCATTGAAAAAGCACTTGAATCAAAAGCCTGAGCTATTCGTAATTGCTCTCTGTTTTGCGAATATCAACATAATTTTCGGTCATTATGGAATCTCTTGTACAGCCTGTTGCTCGAAAAGAGCGCATTCAATCACTCGATATTTTACGTGGAATAGCTATACTCGGCATTTTATTGATGAACATCCAAAGCTTTGCAATGCCCGGAGCAGCGTACCTAAACCCCTTTGCTTTTGGAGATTTGGAGGGCCTCAATTATTGGGTATTTGTTCTCGGTAATATATTTGCAGATCAGAAATTCATCACCATTTTTTCCATCCTTTTTGGAGCCGGAATTGTACTTGTCACCGAAAAAGCCGAAAAGAAAACAGGTACATCAACCGGATTACAATATAAACGCAATTTTTGGTTACTCATCATTGGTTTACTTCATGCGCATTTAATCTGGTATGGAGATATTCTTGTGGCTTATTCGATAGGTGGATTTGTCGTTTATTTCTTCCGAAAAATGAAACCAAAAACACTGTTTATAATTGGCTTTCTCGTCTTTTCGGTGCATTCGGCACTTTATCTTTTTACCGGTCTATCGCTTCCTTTCTGGCCCGAGGAAGCTGTTCAGGAAACAATGGTAATTTGGCAACCAAACGCTGAGATTATCCAACAAGAAATAAATTCGATTACGGGCACTCTTACTGAGCAAATTGGCTACAACTCAGCCAGTGCTATGGAAATGCAAACTACTGTGTTTTTTTTGATGATGTTTTGGAAAACTGCCGGTTTGATGCTAATCGGAATGGCACTATACAAGCATGGGATTTTGAGTGCTAAGAAAAACGCCGGCTTTTATAAAAAGGGCATGCTTTTAGGTCTACTTATCGGATTTC
The DNA here is from genome assembly GCA_024742815.1 of bacterium. GTDB lineage: Bacteria > Bacteroidota > Rhodothermia > Balneolales > Balneolaceae > HXMU1420-13. Next base: position 402,926 of record JANSXX010000002.1, on the reverse strand, counting down.
CAATCGTAATTTATGGTTTGTACTCAAATCTTGAGGCCGGTTTTTCATTTGAATATTCCATGTTTATTGGCTCACAGTTCAATTATTGGGGCAGTTTATTCGTCAGTTTCGGCTATATCTGTGCAATCATGTTATTTGCAAAATCAGAAAAATTTGATGCGGTAAAATCACGATTTGCTTCTGTTGGCCAAATGGCATTAACAAATTATATCGCCCAGTCTATAATTAGTGTATTCTTGTTTTTTGGGATTGGATTTGGACTTTTCGGAGAAGTTGACCGAATAATTCAATTGTGCATAGTTTTTGTAATTTGGGCAATGCAACTTTGGTGGTCGAACTACTGGCTCGATCGGTATAAATTTGGTCCACTAGAGTGGGTTTGGCGTTCACTTACCTATTGGAAAAAGCAGCCTATGAACAAAACTAATTAGTATTCTTTTTTCAATATTTACCTGCTTTAGATCCCTGACATCGATAATTTTGTACGAAAACTCATTACGTACATACATGCGATTCATTCTTCTATTTCTCGTATTAATTTCTTCATCGGCATACGCACAAAATACATACACGGTAACCGTTCTCGATCACGATTCTGGTGAGCCTGTAGCCGGTGCCGCTGTATTCTTTCCCGGATTACAAAAAGGAGATGTTACAGATGCGAGTGGTAAAGCAACGGTGCAATCTATTCCGGATGGTATTTTTACCATCGAAATTTCCTTTTTAGGATATGAAACCTTTGGTTATGCCCGCGCTTTCCCACTCTCTGCTAATTTTGTGAACGAGATTATAGAATTAGAACATGGTCACGAAGAATTTGAAGAAATTGTGGTGCAATCTACCCGCTCCAGCCGCACCATCGAAGATATTCCTACGCGCATCGAATTTATTGCCGGCGAAGAGTTATCTGAAAAAGGCAATATGAAACCCGGTGATATTCGGATGTTACTCAACGAGAGTACAGGAATTAGAACACAACAAACCTCGGCAACAAGCTACAATTCCAGCATTCGAATTCAGGGATTAGACGGGAAATACACTCAGTTACTGCGTGATGGTCTCCCTTTATATTCTGGCTATTCCGGTGGATTGAGTTTGATGCAAATCGCCCCGCTCGACCTCAAACAAGTAGAAGTTATAAAAGGAGCTTCATCTACTTTATATGGTGCCGGAGCCATAGCCGGCATCGTAAACCTAATCACTAAAACTCCGAGTGAAGAGCCCGAGTTGAGCTTTATGATAAATGGTACTTCGGCTTTAGGCTTGGATGTGAGTGGGTTTTACTCTGCAAAGAACCAGAAAATTGGAACCACTATTTTCACTTCCTACAATCATGGAACACCTTACGATCCGGCAGACATTGGTCTTACTGCCATTCCAAAATTTGATCGCGTTACACTGAATCCAAAGGTGTTTTTCTATTTGAGTGACCGTACTGAAGTAATAACCGGCTTTAACTATGTGAGTGAACTCCGTGAGGGTGGAAATATTGACTTAATCAAAGGTGATGTACTACAAGCCTCGCAGTATTTCGAACGTAACGAAACCGATCGTTTCTCGACTCAAATCCAGCTCACACACGTTTTTGATGAAAGCCTGAGTATGGAAATCAAAAACACAGTTAGTTATTTCGAGAGGGAGATTAGCGTTCCTAATTTCACCTTTTCCGGCACCCAATTTTCTTCCTTTAGTGAAGCAAACATGAGTAGGATTTCTGAAAATATGGAATGGATAGCCGGCCTTAATCTATGGACAGAATCGTTCAAGCAAGAAGCTCCTGATGGGAATAATCAGCTAGACTTTGATGAAACTACAGTTGGAATTTTTGCTCAGAATACGTCCAATATATCACAGAAAATTATTTTAGAAACCGGACTTCGGTTCGATTTGCATTCCGAATATGGAATTTTTTTACTGCCACGACTTTCTTTAATGTATAAACCCGATACAGAACTTACCTTCCGATTAGGTGGCGGTTTGGGGTACAAAACTCCAACTGTATTTAGTGAAGAAGCTGAGAGAATTCAATTTCAAAATTTGATGCCTTTAAATCCTGATAATTTGGATGCGGAACAATCTATTGGGTTTAATTTTGATGTAAACCGAAATTTTGTTTTGGGTGATGAATTGTCCCTTTCGCTCAATACACTCTTGTTTTACACCCGCATAGAACAACCTCTTCAATTACGGATAAGAGATAATCAGGCGGATTTTATTCAACGTGATGGTTTCGTTCGCTCACAGGGAATGGAAGTTAACATGAAATGGACCTACGATCATTTTAAACTATTTATCGGGTACACCTTTGCTGATGTGATTCAGGAAGAAGATGGAATTGCTGATGAATTCCCGCTGGTTGCAAAAGGACGCCTAAATAACGTTTTGATGTACGAAAAACACGGAGAGTTCTGGATCGGTCTTGAAGCTTATTTTTTCAGTCCCCAACAACTTACCGATGGCAGTGAAGGACAAGCTTATTGGATCGCAGGTTTAATGACCGAAAAAGTTATACGAGACGGCTTTTCAGTATTTTTAAACTTCGAAAATTTCCTCGATACTCGACAAACTGAATTCGACACTATATTTACCGGCTCTATCGATAATCCCCAGTTCCGCGATATCTACGCACCGGTAGATGGATTTGTGGTAAATGGTGGAGTGAAATTAAAGTTTTGATGGCTTCTTCCTGAAAAAACCTTTGAACAGTTGCACATGTGCCCTCGACAAGCTCGGGCATCAAAATTTATCTTCATTATACATAACCTTCATTAAGATACGCCCACGAAAAGCTCGGGCAACCACAATTTGATTCTACATCATATTTACCAGGTGGGCGAGCTTGTCGAGCCCACCGGTATAAGCTCCCCACTCACATAACATAATGAATCATTCAATTTTAATTTTACCTGTAACTTGTTTTTATTATTGACCAATAAATAACCAATTGATATAAGCATGCCGGGGTATACCTATATATTAATATGTTGTGATGATAGCTATTACACAGGAAGTACAAACAATATAGAATATCGAATCAAGCAACATCAGAATGGAGTAGGATCAAACTATACAGCAAAACGATTACCGGTAAAGCTAGTCTATTTAGAAGAATACCCTCGAGTACAAGAAGCATTTGCACGAGAACATCAAATCAAGAAATGGAGTCGTAAAAAAAGACTGCCTTAATTGAAGGTAACTTTGATCGACTAAAACGATTGTCTAAGAATTACACTGAGTTTGGTAAACTTAAAGAGTAAGCTGTCCTCGACAAGCTCGGACACCAAAATGAGTACCTAACACATTATACTAGCAAGAATTGCCCTCGAAAGGCTCGGGCATTATGATCCAAGTTCGATAACAAATTCTTCAACCTACCAGCGAGCTTGTCGAACCACGGTGGGCGAGCTTTTTCGTTCCATGGTGGGCGAGCTTGTCGAACTACGGTGGGCGAGCTTGTCGAGCCCCTACTTATTCATCGAAATCAAAAACTCTTCGTTGTTTTTAGTGCCTTTTACTTTTTCGAGTAAAAACTCGGCCGCTTCGAAGGAGTTCATGTTGGTCATGTAACGGCGCAATAATACTACTTTCTCTCGCTCCGCCTCACTTACTAGTAGTTCTTCACGTCGGGTTCCACTTCGGAACACATCGATGGCCGGATAAATCCTACGATCAGAAATTCTGCGATCAAGTACGATTTCTGAGTTACCGGTTCCTTTAAATTCCTCGAAAATCACATCATCCATACGCGAGCCGGTTTCAACAAGTGCTGTTGCAATAATAGTTAGCGACCCACCACCTTCGATGTTACGGGCAGAACTGAATTGCTGTCGCGGAACTTTAAGTGCCTCCGAATCCACACCTCCGGTCATTGTACGACCTTTATTTCCGGCACACACATTGTATGCTCGGGCTAAACGTGTAATCGAATCGAGTAATAGCAGCACATCATGTCCGCTTTCTACCAATCGTTTTGCTTTTTCGAAAACGATTTCAGCCAAACCTTTATGGTTTTCGGGCTTCTCATCAAACGTTGAAGCAACTACTTCTGCACCTTTTACAGCGCGTTCCATTTCGGTTACTTCTTCCGGTCGTTCATCCACCAAAACAATCAAAATTTTTGCTTCCGGATGGTTATGAGCTACTGCATTAGCAATATTTCGGAGAATCGTGGTTTTTCCGGTTTTTGGCTGTGCAACGATTAACTGTCGTTGCCCTTTCCCAACAGGCGCAAACATATCTATGAAGCGTGTAGTGTATTCATTGGGCTGATATTCAAGCTTATAGCGCTCATCAGGGTGAATCGGTAGCATATCATCAAACACACCACGATTGTCCATGTCGGTTGGAATTCGTCCGTTTACACCTTCAACACGAAGCAATGCAAAATACCGCTCTCCTACTTTTGGCGGACGAATAATACCTATCACGCAATCACCTTGTCGCAATCTAAACCGTTTGATTTGGGATGGTGATACATAAATATCGTCCGGCGAGGCTTTATAATTATAATTTACCGAGCGAAGAAATCCGTAGCCATCAGGTAAAATTTCGAGTGTACCTTCATTTACAAGATATGGTCCTAATTGTGGGATAATCTCGTCTAGGCGCTCTTGTAGCGTAGGTTTGTCAGATACCGGAAGTTGATCGTGTTCATGATTTCTTTTATTCCGGTTATTGTTTTGATTCTTACGGTTATTATTTCGGTTTTTATTATTCCGATTTTTCTTTTCGTCGGGTTTTTCTTCTTCATCTTTTTCTTTTTTGTAAGAAACGATGTGCGAGTGATTCCCATACGATTTCATTTCGTCTTCTTTCTGAGAACTTTTCTCAGATTCCGGAGCTTTTTTGGAATCACCATCAAGCGGAAGAGCTGTTTGGCCGGCTTTATTTTTAATCTGATCGATTAAGTCTTTCTTTCGAACACCAGTTACTCGTTTAATTCCTATAGATTTAGCAATTACCTGGAGTTCTCCCAGTTTTTTGGATTCGATATTTTCGAGTTCTTTGGCCGAAATACCCGCGGTCTGATTATCTGACATATATATGTTTGCTATTGCAATGTATGATCTTACTGAATTTGGGGCGAGCGCAAGCAAATGTGTGTAAAGCGCTCAATCAGGTAAGGATTTAAATGATGGTGGAAAAGTCTGATTAGTTCAAATGAGTTAACCACCGCTTTACAATGCTGTAAAAGTAAAAACTTCCCGTAAAAATTACTACTTCATCGTTCAATTCGTGTAATAAGTTTTTTATAGTGGAATCGTCGATGGTTTTTACTGAAAGATGTTCTTGTATTTGTTCGGTGGAGGCTGCCCGTTCAGAATCCATTTCGTAATAATATCTCGATTCGTATTGCTTGAATTTAGCAAGCATTTCGGGCTGTACTTTATCCTTCAACATCGAAAGAATAAAATGAACCTTATCTGTTTGAAATTCCTCAACAGCCTCGAACAAAGCATTCATCGCATCCTGATTATGAGAACCCGAAAAGTACCATTCCTTTAGTGGGTTTAATTTTTCAAAACGGCCGGGAACCCCTCTAAACAGTTCTATAGCGCGTATTTCGGCGGATCGGTCAACCGGAAAGGATTCGGATAATGTGCGAACTGCTGTAATTGAAATGGCGACATTCCAGAGATTTACAGGCTCATAAAACTGGGTAGAAATAAATCGGTCCCATCCATTAAGCATGATATTTCTTTCGCGCCATGCAGGTTGTAAATCCGCAGCTTTGAGCAATTGAGCTTTTTTCGATTCAGCAACTTTTTCTATTTCAATTAATGCATCATCCTGAAGATTACCCACCACAACCGGTACTCCTTCTTTTATGATACCAGCCTTTTCCCGAGCAATTTCGGATACAGTTTCTCCTAACACATCGGTATGATCAAAGCCAATACTAGTGATTATTGAGAGTTCCGGAGTGAGAATATTTGTGGCATCTAATCGCCCACCCAAGCCTGTTTCGATGATGGCGATATCAACATCAGCTCGTGCAAATGCCCAAAAAGCCAGAGCGGTACTAATCTCGAAATAAGTGAGTTCGTACTTTTTGATCAGAGATTCAGACTGCTTAAAAAAATCAAGAATCACCCGATCTTCCACTACATTTCCGTTGATTTTAAATCGTTCGTTGTAGCGTTGCAAGTGTGGTGAGGTATACACTCCCGGTATATAACCGGCTTCACGATAAATGGCTTCCAAAATCCCACAAACCGATCCTTTGCCGTTAGTTCCGGCTACATGAATAGCCGGGAACTGAGTTTGTGGATTACCTATTTCTTCACAAAAGGCTTTAATATTATCCAGACTAAAATTCGCTGCATTTTTTCCAGCGGTTGCGAACTTTGGAATATTCTCAAGAAACTTCCATACATCACGGATGTTCTTAAACTGATTCATTCTGTAAGATGTTATTTTTCATTGTCTCCCACTGTTTCCTTATGGTAAGAAAATTTTCATTACTTACAGAAAGGAAACTCCCATCGATATCGCTTACCGGCACAATGCCTTGAACTGAGTTAGTAACAAACACATAATCTGCTTCTAACAAGTCTTTTAGGCGATAGCTTTTTTCTTCCAGCTCAATAGAACGAGAATTACGAATCAATTTGATGAGTTGGTTGCGCGTAATCCCATGTAGTAAATCGCAATCGGTTGATGGCGTACAAAGTATATCACCAAAACCCCAAAAAATATTCGCCGAGGTTGTTTCACTTACATAGCCATCAGTTGTTAGCAGAATGGCGTCATCTGCCCTATGTTTTAACGCTTCCTGACCCGCTAGAATGTAGTTTAAGCCATTACTAAGTTTTGTTGATCTTTGTAGTGCTTCGCTGGGTATAACCGGCGTTTTCGCCACATGCAAGCGTACTGATTCTTTTCTGTTTCTAACTTCGCTTACCTGAATCAAACAATCGGCAGCAGTTTCGCTAATTATGTAGCCCCTGCCTCCCCTTCTCCAAACTTGAATCCGAACTACGGCATCACAATTTTCTAGTTTATTTATTTGAAGAAGCGCTTGTACCAAATCATAAAATTCTTGTTGTTCGATATCAATCGACAAATTAAGATACAGCATGGATTTGTACAGTCGCTGTATGTGGGCATCAAAAGCAAGAAATTTTGTTTTGAATGCGCATAATGTTTCGAAGCATCCATCGCCGTACATTAAGCCACGGTTTTCTGGTGAGATGCGCAATGAATCTGTTGGAGTGATTGCTCCGTTCATTGCCACAAAGCCGCTCATGGATCGTTAAAATTGAGATTTATGATCTCTGCAGCTCCCTTTCTATATCCGACAAAACTTTCCACGAAACCTCCATTTTTATCTAATAAAAAATAACTAGGTATTCCCGGCACTTTCAATTCATTGAACAAGCGAGTTCCATCAATGTAGATAAAATCATGATTGGGTAAAACATTACTTGCTTCGTCGGTAACATCCCGCACAAGCGCGGCCACAATTTCAAAGTTATCATCACCAACGAATAGGTCTAATTCGTTCATCAGTTCAGTCGATTTATCCGACCAAGACGACCAGAATACAACAACCACTTGTTTGCCTGAGAGCTGGGATAATCGCAAACTATCGGCAGATGAACCATCAATAATAGGATGATTCATCGTACCGAGTTCTTCAAAATTTTGCGTGTTTTCCCGAAAATTGGCTTCTTGTTCATCCTTAAAATTGAAGGATGCGAACACGATGAATATCATCGTGATTACAGCACCAATTCCCATAAAAGGAACAAAGTATTTTTGATCAAGCTTCATGCGGGGAAAGTACAAAAACTTCCCCACAGGCGGAATCTTACTTTTTGATGACCGTTGCAGTTAACGGAGCCATGGTAATTTCGTTATCGATGAAGTACACACCAGATAAATCAGACACAGGCTCAGTACCAGCTTCATCCGAATCTACTAAAACCTTTCCACCGGTTAGATCTTCGTTAATTCGAATAGTTCGTGATTCAGAATCCGCATTAATCACCATATAATAAGTAGTTCCATCTGTAGAACTCGCTTTAAATGCAATTACTAGATCAGTTTCAGCGATATCGTCAGATTGCAACAATTCAACATGTTCACTTACCATAAATTCTGATTCATGGCGGAAAGCATCGCTCGATTTTCGAAGTGCGATCAATCCTTTCGTGAACTCCATGGTTTCTTTGTGGATTCCCGGCTCGGTAACCTTATCCCAATCAAACATATTAACCGCATCCGAAGCATCGTAAGAGTTCTCAATCAAATACGGATATTCGAATCCTTCCACAAAGGTGAAGTCTTTTTCGGGGATTTCGTCCGATTTCCATTGCTTAGTTCGTCCATATTCTTGTCCGGCATGTAAAAATGCAACACCCTGACTTGTTAGAATGATCGTATTCCCAAGTCTAATTCGTTGTTGAATTTCTTCTTCTTCCGTAGCAGGATCCAAATCTGCTGAATGAGCAATTACATCGTGCAGAGTTAGATTATCGTGTGCAGCAATATACTGCAGTACATCGCCGGGATCATCTTCACTCATATTGCCGGGTTTTGCAATAATATTATTGAAGATGGTTTGAACGTTTCGCGCTCCACCGGTGATAAATCGTGGTTCACCTTCTGAGCCATATCCTGATTTTAGCTCATTACGCATTTCATCCGAAAAACAGGCCACGCTGTTCGTAAGATGCATCCAATCCTGATCGGCAGGTCGCACATCTTCACCTTCATCACCAGCATAAGTTCGCCAGCATTCGCCCACCATATGTACATTTGGGTTAATTTTCACGGCTTCATCCCATAACATTTGCACGGTAAGTGCATCTAAATCTCCCATCAAGTCAAAGCGGAATCCATCCACTTTATATTCTTCCAGCCAAAATAGAATAGAATCGATAACCAGTTTGCGAGCCATCGCGTGTGTGGTACCAACCCGACCTCCACCATAACTTATTTTTGGTTCACCGCTGGCATCCATAAAATGGTAATAACCCGGCACGATATCTTCGAGAATTCCAAGACTTGCTGTATGATTGTAAACTACATCTAAGGTCAGCCCCAATCCTTCCTCATGAACCGCATGAATGAGTTCTTTTAGTTCTTTGATGCGCAAAGCAGGATCGGTGGGATCATCAGAATACATTCCTTCCGGTGCAAAATAACCATGTGGATCGTAGCCCCAGTTGTAATTTACGCCAACGGCAAATTCCATTTCTCGATTTGCAGCTTTGAGTTCGCTTCCGTGTGCATAGCTCATTACCGGCAACAGTTGAACATGCGTAACACCAAGTTCTTTTATATAGTCGATGCGCTCGGTAAAAGCATCATAGGTTCCGAAACGTGCTTCGGTGGTTATATCAGGATCAACAGTAAAATCACGTACATGAATTTCCCAGATGATTGCATCTTCTCGTTTTTCGTATCCTTCGATACTCGCGTACTCGAGTGCTGGACCAATCGCAGATGGATCAACGATTGCGGCACGACCTACAATCACGCCGTCTGATGCATCAACTCCTTTTGAGAATGCATAGGGATCAATTACGATTTTAGTTTCGCCATAATTGGTTACTGCATATTCGTACAATTTTCCAAAGTGATCACCTTCAATCGTAGTGCTCCAGACACCCTTTTCTCCGCGAGTAAGTGTTTTAGTAGCAATTGGGGAATTGTCATCCATCGAATTAAAGACACGAACTTCAACCTCAGTTGCTAGTGGAGCCCATAATCGAAACAAGGTTGCCTCTTCGGTATAATCGATGCCCAGCTCTCCATCATAAAAGTACAGCTCGTCGATAGCTTTCCAGTGAACTTGTGTCTTTTTGGATTTTGCACCTACCTGAACGTCATATTTTCGGGTAAAATCGAGGGTTTCATCCACCATAATCAAATATGATTGACCCGGTTGTGGAAGAGCAAATCCGGCTAAAGTAACTCCATCTGCCAATACTTTGATATCGTCGGTATCCACTTCCTGAGTTACTGTTATTTTTATCTGATTTGGTGACATGATAAATGCAGAGACGATTTCTAAGGTCTGCGCTTCGATATCAGAGGTTTTTGCAAGTGTATTTTGGAATAAAAAAAGCACCAACAGAAACATCGGTGCTTTGGAAAGAAGGTCTTTCATTGAGTTAATTTTGTGAGATTAAACTTAGGTTGGAATCGAAGTGTGATCGTCGGCATTGTCTTCAACACGCAATGTGAGGAATCCGGCCAACAACATCGAAACACCACCGGTTACTAAAATGAGGATGGTTTCGCCATCGAAAAAGGTAGTTAGTATAAAACCAAGTAAGGATGCCGCCATAATTTGAGGAATTACAATAAAGAAATTGAATACCCCCATGTAATACCCCATTTTTTCGGCCGGTAAGGAACCGGAAAGAATAGCATACGGCATAGACAAAATACTTGCCCAGGCAATACCAACGCCTACCATACTTAGCCACAGCCAAGCCGGAGCGCTAATGAAATACATGGAGATCAAGCCAATACCACCGCAAAACAGTGCCAGCATATGCGTAATTTTACGATTTGTTTTTCTAGCAATCCATGGCAGAATAATAGCAGCAAGTGCCGCAATACCATTGTAGCCACCAAATAGATTACCAACCATATCCGCTCCTTGATTGTACAGTAGCGAAGTGGTGTCGGTGGTTCCGTAAATGTGCGAGGTTACCGCAGAAGTGGTATAAATCCACATCGAAAATAATGCGAACCAAGTGAAAAACTGTACATAAGCAAGCTGCACCATCGTTTTCGGCATGGTGATGAAATCTTTAACGATGTGTACCATTGCTGCTTTGGTTTTACCCTTTTTGGTAAGTGCCATACCAATAATATTTACCAAACCGTAAAAGATAAGACCGCCACCAAGTACATGGAGTTGAGGATCAATGCCGGAAAATGCAACATAGGCTGAAAAAGCAGTACCAAGTCCAATAGAAATCCATCCTATTTTCGAAAATCTTTGCGCAAAACCAGATTCTTCTTCCGGTTTCATAGCAGGTTCGTCGTGATCTTCATCTTCAGCCGGTGGATATTCTTTAGTGCTGAAGACCGTCCACATCACCGTAATGAAGTACATTGCCGCCCCAATGTAGAACGAATATTTTACGGAGGGCGGGATGATGCCTTCCGGTGCTGTATTTGGGATACTCAACCAGTTTGCAAAAATCCAGGGTAGGAATGAGGCGACCAACGCACCAATTCCAATAAAGAAGCTTTGCATGGCAAAACCGGTAGTTCGTTGTTCATCAGGTAATAAATCACCAACAAAAGCGCGAAACGGCTCCATGGTTACATTGATAGAAGCATCCATAATCCAAAGCACACCCACTGCCATCCAAAGAGCGGCTGAGTTTGGCATCAACACAAGTGCAATTGCACCTGTTATAGCTCCTAATGCAAAATAAGGGCGACGTCTTCCCCATTTCGGAATCCAAGTTCTATCAGAGTAATAGCCGATGATGGGCTGAACAATTAATCCTGTAACGGGAGCTGCTAACCAATATATGGCTAAACTCGAAGTATCGGCTCCCAAAGTTTCAAAAATCCTGCTGGTGTTTGCGTTTTGTAGTGCAAATCCCATTTGAATGCCCAAAAACCCAAAACTCATGTTCCAGATTTGCCAAAAGCTCAGTCTTGGTTTTTGTGAGGTAAGCTCTGTCATACTTTTATTTAGTTTGATTAATTAGTAGCCAGGATAAACCAGCGGTGAGCCGGCAATTCGAAGGTGTACAATTGGTTATCTGCACTGAAAACACCTTCGGTTACCCCATATTTTGTGTAGGTAGATGATTCCCAACTTGGAACTGTGATCTCAACAGGTTGATCGGTAATGTTGATTGCCACAATTACTTCATTTCCATCTTTTTTGCGCGAATACGCATAGGTTCCGGCAGGCGATTCGATTCGGGTTCTGTCTCCGCCAAATTCTCCATTCCAAAGTGCTTCATTCGTTTCTTGAATGGTTAGCAGTGTTCGATAGAAATCTTCGTATTTATACTCTTTCCACTCAATTTCGTCTTTTTCGAAGAACTCGAGGCGTTTATCCAACCCAGATTCCTGTCCATTATATATAAGTGGCATACCGGCTACTGTAGCAGAAAGTACCGCAAAATTTTCGAAATTTGGCCCATAAAGTTCAGTATCGGAACCATTCCAAGAATTCTCATCGTGGTTAGTGGTAAAATACATTCGGTAGCCATTTGGAGGGAAACGTTCTGCATTTTTGGCAAATAATGCATCTAAGTCATCAAAGGTTTGTTCTCCGGCAGCAATCTCACGAATCACATGGGCATATTCCCAAGCATAATTCATGTCGAATGCTTCAACAAGTAGCTCCGGCTCACCATCTTCGGCAAGCATAAATACATCTTTGATTTTATCGAGTTCTTCGTGGGCATTTACCCAAAAATCAGTAGGTACCATTCCGGCCACATCGCAACGGTAGCCATCAATATTAAATTCACGAACCCAATAAAGCAGTGCATCGAGCATAGCAGCTCTTAACTCTTCATTATCGTAATTGAAATCAATTACATCGCTCCAATCTTCAACCGGAGGTACGAAATTGCCTTCATCGTCTAAGGTGTACCAGTCTTTGTTTACAGTCCACACATTATCCCAAGCAGAGTGATTCGCTACCCAATCGATGATAACTTTCATACCTAAATCATGAGCTTCATCCACCAGTGCCTGAAAATCCTCTTCGGTTCCAAATTCGGGATTAATCGCTTTGAAATCTTTTACAGCATAGTAACTTCCAAGCGTACCTTTTCGGTTTTCTTCGCCAATTGGGTGGATGGGCATCAACCAAAGGATATCAACGCCCATGGCTTTTAAGCGTGGCAAATCTTCCCTAAAGGCGTTGAACGTGCCTTCCGGTGTATACTGGCGAATGTTTACCTCGTAAATACTTGCATTTTTACTCCATTCCGGATGTTCAACTTTACTTATTGGTATTTCGGTGGAAGGTTCGGAGCATCCAATGAAAAGAAACATCGAAACACAGAGTGCCAACCAATTTTTTTTAGTAAATCTCATACATAGTTCCATGAAGGTAAATTAGAACGTGAAGGATATTATTTAAGCAACATCATTTTTTGTGTTTTAACCACATTCCCGGATCGTAAGCGATAGATATACACTCCACTGCTCAATCCGCTTGCATCAAAACTAACGGTATACGAACCAGCTACTTTGGGCTCTTGTACCAGATCAGCAACTTTTTGACCCAGCATGTTAAATACTTCTAGACTCACAAATCCTGACTTGGCTACATCAAAAGTAATATTTGTTGATGGATTGAAAGGATTTGGGTAGTTCTGATACAGGTTGTATGCCGTTGGTGCGTCATCGGATACTTCGATTTCTGATGAAACCGACTTATTGAATTCTTTGGTTGTGAATAAGCGATATTCGCCCGGTGCCAAGGTAAACTCGGCCTGCTTGGTGTCGTTATTCACATCGATAGTTGTGGTATTGAAGAAATCGTACCAAACACCGCCTTCTGTAAAATCTACTGTTCTTGTAGTTTGCGTAACTCCAAAATTACCAATAGCTACTACGTCGGTATCAGAATGTTCTAAACGGAAATATTTGAATGATCCATTCAGCGAATAATCAGCATTCTCTGGTCGTGTAAAGGCAGGTGAGCTTCTTCTTAGGTTGATAAGATTGGCCCAGGTGTTATACACATCTTTTCGATCCGGATCTTCATTGTAATCCCATCGAATCGGTTTGTTCGCTGTTCTGCCGGGTGCTGCTGCAGGACAATCAGGAGAATCTCTTAAACATTGCTCGCCATCATCGCCGTAGCCGTAACCAAGTTCACCAAACTGCCAAATCATACGTGGACCAGGAAGTGGGAAAAAGAATACACCAGCGAGTTCCATTCGGTCGAGCGCAGTTCCAAGCTCACGAATGTTGTAATCGCCACTTGAGTTACCGAAACTGATGTTTTTGAACATCAACCATTGCTCATCATGACTTTCCATATAACTTACAAGGTGTCCAAACTGAAAACCTCTTGAGCTGGATAGAACTCCCGAAAGGTTCGAGTTATACCCCATGGTTGCTTCGTTATACTCATGATTGGAATTTCCCCAAAGCATCATTCCTGCATCGGCAAGTACTTTTTCTTCGCTGTTATCGGCAAAATGCTCCAGAATAACATACGCTTCCGGGTTTATACTTTTAGTGTGAGCGTAGTAATCTAACCAGATATTAACACGAGACTGATCGTACTGTCCCCATAATCCAACGTTTCCAAGAGAATTTTTCTGAGTAAATCCTTTACTAAGATCAAAGCGAAAACCATCCACATTATATTCTTCCAGCCAGTATTCGATCACTCGCTTAGAATAATATCGGGTAGCAGAACTTTCGTGATTGAAGTCATACCCAACATTAAAATCGTGCTTGGCTACTTGATTGAAATAAGGATTTTCTGCTGTTGGAGTACCAAAGTCGCCTTCATTCCAAAGTCGAACTAACGGGTTTTGGCCAAAAGAGTGATTTAGGACCACATCTAAAATTATTGCAATTCCTCGTTTATGGGCTTCGTCTACAAAACGCTTGAACGCATTTGGCGTGCCGTAGTATTTGTCGAGCGCAAGATGAAATGCAGGATTGTAACCCCAGCTTTCGTTGCCATCAAATTCATTGATAGGCATAAACTCGATGGCATTTACACCAAGATTTGAGATATAATCAAGCGTATCGAGTAAGGTTTCGTAGCTGTGGTCGGCAATAAAGTCACGAAGCAGTAATTCATAAATTACAAGTTCATCATTATCTGGTGCATCGAAATCAGTTACTTCCCACACGTATTCGGTTTCACCGGGAGTTAATAACCCAACCATTTGTGAAGTTTTACCCGCAGGATATGGTTTTAGATTAGGGAATACGTCATCCGAAATAAACTGGTCGTTAAATTCGTCGAGTACCAGTTCCGAATATGGATCGGCGATTCTTATTTCACCATCCACCAAATATTGCATTCCATACTGTTCGCCGGCTGTAAGTCCATCGATTTCAGTCCAAAACCAAACATCACCACTTTGCACATCTTTTTTCATAAGGTATTCAGAGGATGGCGTCCAATCGTTAAAATCGCCAATCACGTACACAAAATCTTTATTGGGTGCATACAGCGAAAGCTGAACAGAAGTATCACTATTGTAAGTGATTCCATCTTCTAATCCCTCCGGTCTGGCTGCCACTTCCCCATCATTTGCGCGAACAGTTACAAAAAACGAAGCAGTATCAGAAAGAGCAGCTCCGTTTGAAGCCACTAAATCGAATTCAATGTCGGTGTCGCCCGCTTCAGGAACGTAAGTGAAACGTAACGTATCATCGGTGGTGGTTGCAACAGATACATCATTCTTAAATAATTCGAGACTTAAATCACCAGCATTAACCGTTCCGATACCAACTAATTCTAAGCTCTCATCACTTTTTAGAAACTCGTAATCGCTGTCAGGAGTAACGAAGCGAGCAGCAGCTTCCCCTGCTGTTAATTCGATAAAAATGTCGGCATTGCCTTCATCTTTACCTTCGGCCACAATTGAGCCATTTCTCACTCCTTTGTATACAATGGCTACTTGCTCGATAACTTCATTAGGATCTGTAACACCAAAAAATTCACGAATAGATGGTTTATATGTGAAGGCCCATTTGTTATCTCCGAGATTCGTTGCCTCAACGCTTGCATCGTTGGTTTCCCAACCAAAAGGTACATATTGCCAATCGCTGCCACTGGTACTTTTGCTGGTAATCAAACCGGTGTGTAAATAAACGCGACCATCAAAATTTACGAGGCCTTCATTTCCCTGAGTAGCATCGAGTACAACTCGCATTGAATCTTCGGAAGTTGCGAAAGATGGCGAGAACGTGACAACTTGCGCCCAAACCTGCGTTTGTAATGCAACAAGTACTATAAAAAGTGATGTGAAAGTGAATAGTTTTTTTGGGTTTTGCATATTAAAATGTTGATGTACGTTGTATGAATTCTGGTGAATAAATAGTCTGCGAAATAGCTTTATTGGCGTTATTCAGCCGCTCGATTAAATTCTGAGTGGCAAAATAGCCCATATCGCGCATGGGTTGGCGTATGGTGCTTAAGCCAATGTATTCGGATAGTTCAATATCATCGTAACCGATTAACGGGATACGTTTTCCGGAATCGTCCATTGCTTTTAGAGCGCCAACTGCTTGAATATCTGAGGCACAAAAACAGGCTTCCGGCGGATCTTGCATATTCAGCATCGCTTTCATGGCTTCAAATCCGCCCTTTTCGGTAAAACCATCACGATAAAATGAAGAACCGGACACTACGTAGTTTTCATCAAATGGAATTCCGTGTTCGGTTAATGCCTTACAGTATCCTTCTAATCGATCGCGAATAGGTTTCGAAGAGCTTAATGCCGAAAGCATTGCAATTTTCCGGTAACCATGTTCGATAAGCGTTTTAGTAGCCCGATAAGCACCTTGCACATTATCCACCGAAACGGAATCGAAGCCTTCGTAATGTTCGTCGATTAATGTGATTGGAAGATTGAACCGTTTTAATTTTAAAAACTGATCGTCGGTAAGATGTATAGAAATAAATAAATATCCCTCTGCCCAACGACGTTTTAACACGTGTTCAACCTCGTTAAAAAGATTTTCGCCAGCAGTTACATTAAAAATGGTGAGTTCATAGCCTTGTTCACTCAGTTTATCCTGAATGCCGCCCAGCACTTCCATAAAAAAGTAATTCGAGATCACAGGCACCACGGCCATGATCGTGTTACTTTTACTTCGGGCAAGGCCTTGAGCATACGCTTGGGGATGATAACCCACCGCATCAGCAACGCGAAGCACTTTCTTGCGAGTTGCTTCAGAAACGCTGTTACTTTGGTTAAACACCCTTGAAACGGTAGCGATACTCACCCCTGCCTTTTCAGCTATATCGTAAATGGTTGATGCCATTATGTAAGAAAAAAATTAATAACGCAGGTACCGATCAGAGTACCTGCGAAAAGACTTATAGAGAATCTGAATTACTTAATAAGCATCATTCTCTTAGTGCTTGTAAAGTTGCCCGCTTCGATACGGTAAATGTACATACCTGAAGACAGAGCGCTGGCATCGAAAGCAACAGTATGTGTACCGCTGTTTAGAGTTTTGCCATTAATTAGTGTAGAAACTTCTTGTCCTAGCACATTGTATACCGTCAATCGTACGTCAGCTGCGTTTGGTAACGTAAAGCTAATGTTTGTTGATGGGTTGAATGGGTTAGGATAGTTTTGGTATAAACTGAATGCTTCTGGTTTAACTGGCTCAAGATCAGAAGAAGTTGAAAGTCCAGCGTAATCTGGCTGTACATCGAACTCTAGATCTGATTCAGCCCAAGCAACAGTTTTCATAGTGAAAGTTTCTGGCCATTGAGACTGAAGAACTTCACCTAAAAACGGATCGTTACCTAGGTTAACAACTGATAATGGATCTACGAATTGATAGAAACGTCGACCGGCTGCAAAGCCGCCACCGTTCACTACCATGCTTTCGTAATCACTAAATGGCTCACCATAACGAACTACATAACCGAAGTCGTTTAGGGTTCCAGAAGTGAGGTCTAAGTCTAGCGTTAATTCGTAAATATTGTCCTCACCATCAACTGGTGTGTAACGTAAGAATTCAATATCGGCTGCAGTTCCGTTTGCAGTGATATCATCGAAATATCCGCCACCAGAACGGAAACCGTTTGTTAATGCAGTGAATTTAGATTCAAGCTGCATGTACAATGAATCGGTTCCAGGACGGAAAGGCACATCTGCAGTAAGTGCAGCTGTCATGTCGATTCTAAATGTAACAGACATGGTTCCATTTGGAGTGTTACCCGCTTGGATAATAGCACCTGTGTTCACATCGTTGAAATACTGAACACCTTTAGTTTGGGTTACTTCGTCACTAAAGTCGAAGAAACGATCGGCACCACCGGTAGTTACCGGTTCTTCGTAACCGAAGTCTCCACTTTCAGCAACTGCTTCGATATAGTTATCGGAGCTAACATCGCTTCTAGAGGGATCATATTCAATAAAGTACTTGTACTTGAATGATGAACCTACTGCTTTAGTGAATTCTTGAGTTAATCTCCATAATACATCCTGATCATCGAATGTAGCAGTATTGAAGTCGCTAGTTCCCCAATCCAATGGTGGTTCACCACGAACTACAACTTTATCGCCAATACCTGAGTCGAAGTAACCTAATACTTCAAGTACAGCAGTACTTACTTCAAAAGTAACATTTGCAGTTACAATTTGAGCATTTGTCGGTGCTTTTCCTTGGAAATTCACCCAATGTACGGTTGTATCAGATGCAGGAACATCGATAAATCGGTTCCCATCTTGGTTTCCGTCTTTGTTATCCCAAAGAACACCGGATCCGGTTTCTAATACAAACTTATAAGGTAAAGAACCTAAAGTATCTGCAGCTTCATTGTCTACTAATACTGTACCGGAATAGAATAAGTTATCGTCTTCGATTGGGGTACCGTCAGCAGCTACACGCTCTTCTTTTGAAAGATAAATAGCTGTTGAACTCCAATCAGAAGGATTCATGAATACTTGGTCGTTTCCACGGATACCCACTTTGTCGTTTGCCGGATCGAATGAACCATCCTGTACGAACGCGCCAACATTTACACGGAAGAAAAGACTTACGCTATCGGCATTGGTTTCGAATGGAGCAGAAAGACTTTCTGACCATAAAGTTACCATGGTATCTGCTGATACTGTGAACGAACGTGTAGGACGATCAGGACCGGTAATTTCCCAGCCACCGTCACCATTGTTAGAACCAGTGTTAGCATCATAACCAGACCAAACTTTGTAGGTTAATGCATCACCATCAAGCATGTAGCTATCGATGCTCCAGTAGTCGCCACCTTGGTTTTCTGCGACAAATGTAGAAGAAGAGTTCCAATCGATTACCTGACCGCCAAAGTATGCACCGGTAGAACCGTTAATGGCACCACGTAGCTGAATGAAATGATCTTCCATCAACGTATCCGGATGCGTAGCGGTATTTACTGTGAAGTTAACTTTGTATGCATTTCTCACATCACCTTCAATAAATGGGAAGATTTGTGGAGAGAAAAACGCACCCAAGTTACCTGAAAGCTGGAATTTCTCGGTTGGCGCTGGTGCACCATCGTAGAAAGACTCATCGCGATCTATACGCATTGTGAAGGTAGAATCGCCTGCAACAACATCAACATTTACGCCAGAGTTAGACTGTGCATCTTCTGGCCAGGTTTCGCCATCTGCTAACATTGCAGCTGTACTTAAAGTAACACGCATACCCTGATATTTACTATCTAGAGAAATGTCTGCTTCGGTGATTGTTACAGGAGCAGGTAACGCATTACCCGAGCTAAGAATAGTGTACTTAGTTGAATCTGACTCAACCTGGAGTAAACCATTAGTATCGATTAATGTACCGGTTACTCGTACAATATCACCTGCTGCAAATGGAGAATTTCCATCGCTGTTGGTACCTACTGCGTCATCACCATCGATGTAAACAGAAATACCGGCAGTAGCATCTTGCATAAAGAACTGATTATTAAAGAAGTTAAAATCCGGAGTGGTTAATACCCCTTCAACAGTTACTTCGGTTCCCAGATCTAAAGCGCGAGCATCTACCATATTGATAACACCTTCATCCGAGAAGAATAAATTATCGATAAATGCAGTTACGCCACCCGTTGGCAATCCACTGAAAATAATCTGTGAAATATTGCCTTGCGTGGTTAAACCGGTCATGCTGGCTAGCGAAATGCTGTATGTAGTCCACTCGCCTTGTGCAACGCTTTCAAAAGCAACTTCGTGCTCTACGTCGTCACCTCCACCAAATGCTGCATCTGCACCAAAATCAACAATTTTGATTCTGAAAGTAGTAGCGTTTGGTGTCCATAAATCGAAATTGACGTGTGTCATTCCGCTTATATCAATCTGATTAGCAACGGTTTCTATACCGACAAAATCAAGAGAGGTGTAGCGTTTTACCGCATTACCTGCAATGGTTGTGTCTTTAAAGGTTGCCGCTGACCAACTTGTTCTCCATGTGTCAACCGTTACATCAGTGTATGCATCACTGAATAACGAAATAACATTTGCTTCGTCTTGCGTTGGAGCAGGAGGAGCATCTGTTGGATCCTGAGCTAATGCGCTAACTGCAAACAGCATGCTGAATACAGAAATCGACATTAACAGCTTTGTAGCTTTGTTCATGTTAGAACCCCTTTTTAGTTATGGGTTAGTGTTTAGGTTAAAATAAAATCTGTAAACTGATTCTATTCACAGAGTTTAAATATTTGTACGATTCCAGAGAATATCCGAATCGCATTTTCAAATTATTTCTGTTGAAGCCGCGGTTAATACCCACTCCAAAATTATACTTTTGCACCCGGTCTTCCATACCCAGGTAAGGCAGGCCTGCACGAATCAAAAATAAATCGTCTAAAAACGCAATTTCAGTTCCAATACTTACACTTTGCACGTTATCAGAAGGACTGTTTCCATCGATACTCAGCGTTGCCCGCAATTGATCGTTGTCGATTACTTCGCCGGCAAAACCAACTTTAAGGTTGATGGGCAGATTGAAAGCATCGGTTGCGAGTTTAGAATCAGCAATATAATTGCCATCAATTTCGTCGGCAACATCAACCGGAGTTATTAAGCCATCTCCATCAAGTTGAGCTTGTGTTCCAACGTTGGTAATTGCTACACCAAATCGAATGTCGTTAAATGGTAGCTTGTACATGGTGCCTACATCAAAAGCAAAAGCAGTGGCAGATGTTTCGGCTATTTTTTCGTGCACGAACTTAATATTTCCGCCCATTCTAAATCCTTCAAATAGGTATTGAGCGTAAGAAACACCGCCTGATAACATATAAGCACTGAATGTTCTACCTGTACCTTCGGGGTTATCGTAGGTTGTTTCTTCGAATTCTCCCATGGTTAATGCCACCACATTTACGCCTGCTACCCCTTTTTTTGTAGGTATCGCAACACCGAAATAATTGTGATTAATATTCACGAACCAGTCGGCATATTCTACCATTAACTCGTTTGATTCTATATCCGCCAAACCGGCCGGATTCCAGAACATGGCAGATGCATCGTTAACATGAGCTGCTACAGCCCCGCCCATACCCGATGCCTGCGCACCCACCGGAATCTGAAGAAAAGCCCCGGCGGTGGTTCCTGTTTTACTTACTGATTGTGCTTTTGCCAATTCTACATTGGTGAAGGCAAATGCTACAATAATGGACAATATTGTTAATTGAAATTTCATGACTACTTATTTAATGACTGCAAATTTGCCTGTTTTTTCACCAATATTCGGAGCATCTACGTGATACAGATAGACACCATACGATATTTCCAGATTGTCTTTGGTTAACATATCCCACACGTAGGTTCCACCAAAATTGCCACCAACACGACGTACATTGTTGTCGGTGATTTCAATTTCTTCTACTAAGAAGCCAGAGACGGTAAATATGCGAAGTGTTGAAGGTACGGGCAGATGTGTAAAGTGTAATTCTCTGCGCTGCTGCCTGTTCGTGCTGGTAGCACTAATCTCGTATGGGTTGGAAACGATGTAAGGATTCGGAACAACTTTAATGTCTTCCAATTCTTCTTTTGCCAACTCATTATCTATCATAGGCTGGTTTACATCTTGAATTCTGAATCGGAATTCATCGCCTTCGATGAACGGTTTGTTCAAGGTAACATAGATGGTATCGCCAGCGGCTGGATTTTCACTGATTGTTACTGTTTCGTCATCTACTTCTTCAGTAATTACTTCCATTCGAATTCGATAAGTGGCTACATCGTCCTCTCCACGGAAATCTTCGATAAAGTACATGTTATCAGAAAGTGCGCCACTACAAGGCAGGAATAAACCAGGACCAGTTTGTCGATAAGCTGAGAACTCTCCAACTTCACCAACTGCAGGCTCAAACTGACAATTCGTTGACGGTGTACGAGTTACCGATTGATAGGCGAACTTAATTTCTTCGCCTGTAGCTCTATTAAATACCTTAAAGTTGGTTGGCACCGAAGGATAACTTTGGAATCTACCGGGAGCGCGTTCGATGGTTATATCGCTGGATTGCCCAAAGCCCAAATCACCAAATACTACCATGTAATCGGCAATATTCTGTCGAGTATTTGCAACGGTAAACTGAAAGTTATTGAGGGTAACATCTCGATTGGTGTTCCAACCCGTTAACTCTTGATTAACTCCACGCTCGGTTTCGTTAATAACTCTCACTTTAAAACCTTCGAAAACGGGGAGCTCTTCGCCATTAAACTTCTCAGAATCTACGATTAAGGTATCGTTACCTCCATCCGTAACATTGCGAAGTGTAAAGCTTTTGGTTTTAACCGTATCCGGTTTACCGGGTTGCCCCGCAATCAATGTATCCTTAAAAGTTACACTGTATACATTATCAGCACGTAGTTCTACCGGATCAACCATTTCAACTTCAACTCTTCCACCCGGCGATCCACTGGTGATGGTTGCCATTGGATTTTTTGGCGAAACATATCCGGCTTGCTCTGCAGCAGGACGTACTTGCACAACATTTGGTCCAAGCACAAAAGAACCATCAGGATTTCTACTAATCTGAATTCTGGATTCGGATGGAGCAATTCCTGCAACTTCCGCACCAAAGTCGAACGAGGTAACGGCGTAAAAATAGCGTCGGCCATTTGTTACGGTGGTATCTTCGAAGGTGTACTGTAAACCGGAATCGTTTCCTAAGTAATACTGAACTCCATTAACCGCTGTTGGATGGTAATCCTTAATTCCGTTCATCACATCAAAGGTTTCGAGAGGAGTTCTAAACTGCGGATTTCCTCTACCATCGGTGATATTTAGCACTTCTTCGAAGGATTCATCGGTTGCACGATAGATTTTGTATCCCTCGAAATCGAAGCCATTACCGGTAATTCGCTGTAAATATCGGTCGAACGAGCTTTCTGCACTATCATCCCAATACAGCGTTACTTTTCCATCGCTTGCTACCGCCGTTACAACAGGTGGTTGTGGTGAAACAGCAAACTGATAATCATTGTCGTAGGCTGTAAAGGCTTGATCGAGATTATCGTTTGTTAGATTACGATCGTCTTGTGCATTCTGGCTTTTAGTTTGCACACCGGTTATTGCTACTGCAAAACGTTCGGTTTGCCCTTTCGCTAATGGGAAAAGTGAAGACGAAACAAAGATATCATCATCACGGCCGGCTTCTCCTGTTCGTTCAAAATCGCCGGGAAGCAAAAAGTTTCTCCACACAGTGGCGTCCTGAGCAATTGGGAATGATCCGGCTGCAAAAATTCTAGCTCGAGAAACCCCAAGTTGGTCACTCTCTGCAACATCGGTTTTATCGATGTTTGGCTCTCCCGGAAAGGAAGTAGTTCCACCCGAGGTTGGAAACCCGTCGTTTTGCCCGGCACTTGGTTCGTCACCATCTCCTTCGATCCCAACATCATCCTGAGCGGTAAACCAATCCTGATCGTTATCGAAAAGATCATCACGAGCTTCATCAATCATTGGCGCCGCGGTAAATTGATTAATGTAGTAGGTATTATAAAACTCTTCAGAACGTGTAGCTCCGTAGATCGTTCGCAACATATCCTGATATTCGGTTACCAACGTATTGAATGAGGCATCAGAAGCCATTCGCTCTCGAATCACTCTATTTGGCACAATTAAGCCACGTTGCAGAGTATCGCCCACATTAAAGTTCATGTAATTAATGTGTCGTACAGCTACAATTTGCTCAGCATTATTAATGAACGTAGCTTTATTTAAGTGATTAGGTCGGTTTTCGTCAATCAAACCATCTAAATCATTATCAATCTGATCTACGTGAATGGTAGATAAAGGATCTTCGGCTAACACATCAGGGAAGAAATCTTCCGTAACCGTTAAACAACTTCCATCAGAGGTGATGGTTTGTCCGCGAGAATACACCGATTCACCATCTGCAGGATAGGTAGAGATAATTCGATCGCCCTCGTCGGTAATAAGCACAATTTTATCGCCCGGACAAATAGTAGTTTCGCTAAACGATGTAATGCTAAATGTTGGGATTACTGCATTAACGAGAGAATCGCGGGTGTAAAAACCATCTGCACTTGTTAATGGCTGATAAATATCGGCATTATCAGAATCGTAGAAGGAGTTTTGCATATCAAAGAAATAGCTGTCCCCGTCATTATCAATACCATCGATGGAGTTACCGGGTGTTTCAAGGAATTTCACACCCATTTCTCCGATTGGCCCATCAAACTGTTCCGGCGCTGGAGTACGTTGCGAAGTAGCAACGAATGCAATCGACCTTAGATCGTCAAACTCGGGCGTATCAGCCTGCCCCACAATCAAATCCGCAATCCATAAACCAAAGGCGACTTTGCGGTAATCGTGCGATCCATCGTTAGTAATTTCGAAAATATTAAAGTGGGTCGAATTGATGAGAGTTTGCGACCATGCAAGAATTCTAGTATCTAATAAAATTCCCAAACCACCGCGAGTAGGATCGGTTGAATCGGGCTGAAATTGTTGATTTCGTGAAGTTCCTTCAAGAAAACGTTTGTATAAGTCATCACCAGCTTTGTAATAAAACTCCAGATCGGCACTAAATTGATCACGACCGAAGTAACCATTCCATGATCCGGCCCAACCATCGCCACCATTTTCCAGTTTATCAGGCCATACATCCGGCCAGGTGTTACCTAAAATAGATCCGGGGCCTCGGTCGCTTCGTGCCATTTCGCCAGTGTCTTCAACAGGGCGTGCATAGCCTTCAATTGGGTTCATTGTCCACGAATCACCTTCACTCGAAGTTCTACCTTCAGCGACGTTGATAATTGGAAATGTTGGTTCCGAAGCATTAGGATGCTGGTTATTCACCTCTGCTCCCATCACAGCCGATACAAAATAAATGTATGTTCTATCAGTGTTTATTGGGAATTCGAATAAAATCTCATCCGTGTTTTGCCCGTCATATCTCCCTGCGTGGCCACTATTCTGATAGGTAGCCCGAAGCCGGTTACCATCCATAATAGATTTTTTTCTTTGCTGGAAGGAAGCTCGCTCCTCACTGGGCTCATACGTACTCGATTGAGCGAAAAGCAGCGCCGGAAAGAAGAAAATAAATGCTGTAATTAGTGTTTTTTTAATCATTTTTATACTCGAAAAAATCAAAATGAAAGTTGAATACCCAGTTGAATTCGTCGTGGTTCTCCAAATCTTGACGGATCTTGGAAATACGTATCATCGAATGTAATCGGCATGATCAGAGGGAAATCAGGAGAGCCTGAATCTGAATAAATACTGTTTACAACTTGGCTATCTAAGATGTTAAAAATGTTGAGGAAAATTCGCATATCCTGCCCAGCGATATCCACATTATAGAAGGTGTTAATGTCGATGGTAAATCGAACAGGATAACGTGCAGTGTTACGTAAGTCTCGCACAGAAGCAACAGGACCAGTACGCTGCTCAATAGGCGATGATGGCGTGTATGGTGTACCGGTCAAAAACCGTGCAGCAACGTTGGCGCCATGATTTTTACCTGCATAGAACATAGTACCGTTAATGATGTGCGTTCTGTCCCAGTCTAATGGCTGGATGAGTTTTGTTAAAGATTCTCCTGATAGATCACCTGAAGAAACGGCTTGGTTAAACTCGGCGGCCGGATCAGAGTTACTTCCTTCTACAGTGTTAAAGGTATAATCTAGACCAAAATTAATGCGTTGACTTACAAATTGGTTTAATGCAACGGTTAGCCCTTTAGAGATAGAGTAATCGCGGTTGATCCAACGTGCATAGCGAACGTTACCTAAGTACGTTGGTTGTACCAAACCTGAAGAAACGTAATCACGCGTATCTTTATAAAAACCTGTTACTTCTAAACCTGTACCTTCAATAATCTCAAATTTCGACCCCAGTTCGTATTGGGTAGATCTCTCTGGTTTTAAATCAGGATTTCCAAAAATTCCGAAAACTCCGGAACTCTCAGGTAATAAAACCTGACTGTTGGTGAAAAGGAATTCGTAGGATGGCATCTGGAAGAAATATCCATAAGAGAAATACAATAATCCTTTTTCAGAAACCTGATATGAGATACCAACTCTAGGACTCAATTGAAATTTTGGATCTACATCTTCCCACCAAATTTCTTCACGCTCTTCTCTGGTTAGATCAATATTCGATTGAAGAATTGGATTTGTGATGTCGGGATCGCGCGGGTCTGCTGGTATTTGCGCATTAGGCTGGAAGAAATCGAATCGTAAACCAACGTTTACAATAAAATCATCATATTCGATTTTATCCTGAATATAACTGCTAAAGTTGTATGGTTTTCTCTCGAATCTATTGTAGTTGGTTGTTTCAAGGGATGGTAAACCTAGCTGAACAAATGGAAGTACATCATCGGGTACTCCATCAGGTAGCGATACACCATCATTACCTAATGGCTGTAAGTTGATGCTTTCGAAATTCACAATATCGCCTTGGAAGTTGATACCGGCTTTTACGAAATGGCGGTCGTTAACCTGACTGGAAACTTCTGCCTTTGCAATAAAACTACGTGTTGAACGCTCAAAAATTGAATTATCGGTTCCAAGTACATCAAACTGGAAGGGTTGTCCCGGAGTGATGCCCCCAAATACGGTTTCAATATCTGAAATCTGATCGTAATTAAAATATCTTGGATCGTACAGATTTTCATACAAATAACTCTCAAAACCATTGTAAGTAGTTGCAGTATTGATGGTTACGAAAGTTTTTGCAGAAGGAGTAATCGTAGTTTTAAGATTTACAGAAAAGTTCTCGCGATAAAAGCTATTTACCCCTTCCGGCACAAGTTTACGACTATGGTTATAGCCTCTGCCCTCTTCATTTCCATAAGAACTAACAAGATTGAATTTCAGACTATTGGATACTCTATACTGCAGGTTTCCCTGAAAACTGTAGGAAGCAAAACGGTTCATGTTAACTAGTGAACTATCTCTCTTTCCGTTATCGCGAACTTCCACATTTTGAGTACCTAATGTGTCTACCGAAAACCATGGCAAACTAGGATCAAAAGTCTCGCCATACGGAGTTCTGTACGAATCTAATTGACTGATATTTATAGTCTCTGAAAATGGTCCCTGTGCATTAAATGCATTTCTACCTGTTAACCATCCTTTATTTTCAAAGTACCTACCGGTTACAAAAAAGGTAAGCTTATCTCTTAAAATTGGACCTGATAAAGACCCACTGAAGTTATACATGCGAGTTGGGTCAATATCACCAACCCCGTCATTACTTATGTAGCCGATTCCATCATACAATTCCGGCCGTGAAACCAGATAAGATCCGCCCCATACTCTGAAATCTGCCTCGTAATCGTTAGAACCTGCTTTAGTAACTACGTTTACGATACCCGACATGGCTTGGCCGTGCTCTGCGTTGAACGTACCCGAAATTACCTGAAGCTCTTGAATACTTTCATTTTCAATTCGTAAACCCTGGCTACGATCGTAATCATCGGTAGTACGAATACCATCTACAACGTAAGAAACTTCCGAAGCTCTACCCCCACGAATGTGAATTGCCCCATTATTACTGATATTAACACCCGCTTGCAGTTGGATTACATCGGTTACTTCCTGCACCGGTAAAGAAGCAATTTCTTCGCTACTCACTCGCGATTCTGACGCTGTTAAATCCTTAATAATAACCGGACGTTCTGCCTGTACCACAATTTCCTCACCTTCAAAAACTTCCTCGCGAAGCTCAAAGTCTATTTCGGTGGTTAAATCGGTACGAACAACTACGTTTTCGATTACTTGGGCTGCAAATCCGATAAAACGCGCTTCCAATGTATACGTACCCGGCGGCACATTCAGAATTACATAATTACCATCAATGTCTACCAGCACACCTCTTGTTGTACCCTGAATAGCTACAGTGGCACCCGTTAATGGCTCTCCTGTACCCACTTCTGTTACTTTACCTTGAATTTTACCCGATTGAGCATTTGCCGAAATGGCAAGTAACCCAAAAAACCCGAGCAAAATAAAGTATCTAAGCTTTATCATTATTAGTTCACCTATAATTCAATTCTTATTGATTTCAATTTCTCGATATTAAGTACAGCATCGTGTTTGTCCATGGTTTCTGAGATCGTAGCTTTTAGGCGTTCTTCTATTTGTTGATTTTTCAGAACTCGCTCAACCAATCCCTTGGATTCTTCGAATGTCGATGGTCTTGGTTCTTCTATCTCTAACACTTTGAAAAGCACAAACTGCCCATACTCGAATGCTAATGGTTCAGTAATTTCGTTTACTGAAAGATCTTTGATGTCAAATGCATACGAGCCGTAATTTTGAATAGGCTGTAACCCCATCTCACCATTCACCATTAAGTCTTGGTTTATCAATGTGTGATCGATTACCGCTTGTTCCCAATCTGCACCGGCTTCCAACTCTTTTTTTAGGCTTTGAGCCTCCTCTTCTGTTGCAACTACAATTCTTCCGGTATTTACCATTAAAGGGAAATCGTACATCTCACGATTATTCTCAAACTCTTCTCGTAATTGATCTTCAGTAAAAGTGATTGAATCAAAAATGTGAGTTCTTACACGGTTGCTTAGGTATACATTAAACGATTGTTCGATGGAGGAGCTAACCAGCGGATCATTGATATGTTCAGTTTCTCTAAATCGATCAACAATGTAGGTTCTAAATATTATACCGTGCACAAAGTCTTTGAAGTTATCAAAATCATTGATGTTAGCGAGGTTTGTAGGATCTGTATAAAATCCTTCTTGCTTAAGATTCTCTACGGTAAAACTAAAACCCTCTACGCTGGAAATTGGCTCGTTGCTGTAATCCGATAATTCGAAATTCAAAGTTTGATCTTCGAAGTTATGTGCGATTGAATTGGCTTGATCATTGTTTATCTCCACCCACATTTCTTCAAGTAATTCGTCATCGATATTTAAACGATCTATTGTAGAACTAATGAATGCTCGTGTTTCGATCTCTTCCTTTCGCTGAGCTGCCAAACTCATCAAATTATTTTTCTGCGATTGGTATTGAAACTCGGTGAGAATTGGAGTGCTGTACCGATCGGTTAGCTTGATGATGCTGTAACCTTGTCGGGTTTTTATCGGAGCGGAGACATCCCCAACATTCAGTGCAAAAGCAGCATTTTCGAACGCGATATCCATTTCATCTACTGTAAACTCACCAATATCACCGCCATTATTCGCCAAGTATGGATTTGTAAAAACCTCTTCAGCCAACGCTTCAAAACTTTCGCCGGCTAACAGCCTTTCATACAACCTATCAGCTTCTTCTTTGGTTTTGGCATAAAGGTGGGAAGCTCGAACCCTTGAGTTGAAGCGAAGGAATAACTCTCTTAAGTCTGCTTCGGTTACATTTTTTTTACTTAAAACTTCGCGTAGCAAATATTCCTCGGCGTACACTTTACGTTGTAGTAAACCGTATTCCAGATCTGAACGCTCATCATTAGCGATTCCCAAATCTTCGGCGTGAACAGCTAACACATAAGTTTCAAACTCTTCCTTTAAAATCGAAACTTTGTTGTCTAGCGATGGCTGAAGGGTTTGCCCTACTTTATAAAAGTTACGCTTGAATGCATTTACAAACTGCGTTTCAGTAACCTTATGATCTTCAATTCGAGCCAGTACGTTTTCATCAACGGAATTATTATCAGAAAGAGAACATCCGAGAAGTAGAAAGGAAATTAAAACTATGCGACCATAGTGTAACACTGTACCGACTCCAACATTTAAAATTGATACGCAATTAAAATATTGAAAGCGCTTACATTTTTTCAAGCAAATTTTATGATTTTTTAATCTAACCTATGGATTCGATTATCCGTCGCAAATTAAATGGATAAAGTATTTTGATACGTTATTTAATATTTAACAACATCTTATAACACTATAAACCTTATTTAACTTAAATAAAGGCTCTTTGTGAAGATTGTGTAAAGACAAGATTTATTAAATGTAAACGGTTACATCTATGGTAAACATCTTACATTTTGTGCGAGAAGTACTACTAGTTGTTACTATAATTTTTTGCGATGTACTCATTCAATATTTGCTTGAACTCTTTCCCGATATTGTCCCCTCTCAACGTTTTGGCATGCTCTCCATCTATGTACACCGGGGCCTTAGGTTCTTCAAATGTACCCGGCAAAGAAATTCCAATATTTGCCGCTTTAGACTCACCGGGACCGTTTACGATGCAGCCCATAACAGCCACATCCATTTCTTCTACACCGGGATAGGTTTTACTCCAAACCGGCATCGATTCTTTAATGTATTCCTGTATTTCTTCCGCTAATTCCTGGAAATACGTGCTCTTGGTTCTTCCACAACCCGGACAAGCAGTTACTTGGGGGATAAAACTGCGGATGTTTAGCGATTGCAGAATCTGCTGAGCAACTTCAACTTCTAGTGCACGATCGGCGCCCGGTTGAGGAGTTAAGGATACTCGAATAGTATCGCCAATTCCACGCTGCAAAATAACCGACAAAGCAGCCGAACTTGCAACCATCCCTTTCATGCCCATTCCGGCTTCGGTTAAACCAACGTGCAGTGGCTGATTCATCACTTCTGATAAACGAGTGTACACTTCAATTACATCCTGTACGTGTGACATTTTGCAACTTACAATGATTTTGTTCGCACCTAACCCAACATCTTTAGCGAGCTCGGTTGACCGAACAGCACTTTCAATCATCGTATCAAACATCACTTCTTTTGCTGATTTAGGCTCAGAAAGTGTGTTATTAAAATCCATTTTCTCGGCAAGCAACTGTTGATCGAGTGAGCCCCAGTTTACACCAATACGCACCGATTTATCATAATGAATGGCTTGCTCAACAATGGTGGTGAAATTCTTATCTCTCGTTTTTGTGCCAGTATTCCCCGGGTTAATTCTGAAATTTGCGAGCGATTCTGCCATGTCGGGGTACTTGGTTAGCAAAACGTGACCATTGTAATGGAAATCGCCAATTATTGGCACTGTAACTCCACGGTTAATCAACTTTTCTTTGATGTAAGGCACCGCTTTAGCTGCCGCATCGTTGTTTACAGTGATGCGTACCAACTCTGATCCCGCCTTATTCAGATGATCAATCTGATCAACCGTTTCATCAATATCTGCAGTGTCTGTGTTTGTCATTGATTGCACAACAATAGGCGCTCCACCACCTACTGCAACATCACCCACCATTACCTGAATGGTTTCTTTTCTTTTGATAACCGACATAATGCCCTTAATTCTTTTTACTTAGCTCAAATAATTTTCTTTTCTCTTCTTTCGATAGAGAATCGTATCCACTTTTCGAAATCTTTTCCAAGATATCGTCTAATTCACTTTGCTCCACTTCCTCGATGATTTCTGCATCACTTACAATGCTCATTTTCTTGTTCTTCGGTTTTTTGGAAGTTGAAGATGAGGAAGAGCTCGTATTCTTAGGTTTAAATTTCATGTACAGATATTCGAAATATCTTGGAATCAAACTCAAATCGGTTCCATTCGCATGTGCTTTCATCAGCATATAACCGCCAAGTGCGCCTCCCAAATGTACAAAACGCGCCACATTATCACCGCTGTTTAAAAAGAGTACATCCAGTGCTATTAATCCACTTACAACGTACCGTGCTTCGATAGGTGGAAGGAAAATCAACATGATTGGCGTTCGCGGGAAAAGCATAGCAAACGCAACCATTATCCCATAAACTGCTCCCGAAGCACCTATAACAGGTACAGGATTTCCAGCAATACTCACAATAATATCGATAAAAGCACCTGCAAACCCGGCTCCAAAATAAACGGTCAAAAAGCTTCTAGGTCCGATTCGCTCTTCAACAGGACGCCCCATCCACCACAACCATAACATATTGAAAATGAAATGAAATGGATTCGACAACGAATGCAGAAACATATAAGTGACAATGCGCCATGGTTGAGTAATAGCCGTCCACAAATCGGGCACAAAACTCAAGTAAATGGTAAGGCTTGTACCAGTTAGGCTCGCAAAAATGATTTGAACCAAAAACATGATTGCATTAATTGCAATAATGGTTCTAATGGCTACAGGAAGCCCCATAAATCCTCTCTTTGCCGTATTTCCGAATGAATCGTAGGCCATATTATTCCTCATCATACAAATCGTTCATGTTCCTAAGCATACATCTCAGGTCGTTTAATCTTCCATAATTTAATTAGTATAAAACCGACAACCAATCCACCTAAGTGAGCAAAGTGTGCGATTCCGCTATCAGGTCGGGATAAGCCTGAAAACAGCTCAACAATTCCATAAATAGCTACAAAATATTTGGCCTTAATTGGGATAGGAGGAATCAACAGAAAGATATATTGATTTGGAAACATCATCCCAAAAGCTAAAAGTAAACCAAAAACTGCTCCTGAAGCTCCAATTGTATAACTCTCCGCTCCTCCAATAAACATATGGATTAATGCAGCGCCAATTCCTGTCAAAAAATAGTACAGATAAAAACGTTTGGTTCCCCACAAATTCTCAATGGCTTGTCCGAATATCCAAAGTGCGAATAAATTGAAAAAAATATGGCTTAAATCGGCGTGCAAAAACATGTAGCTAACTAACTGCCATGGGTAAAATAAGCCACTTCCAATTGGCCAAAGCGCGAGGTATGGTGCAAAAGTTGCCCCTAGCGCTGTCCAACCTCCTGTAAACATACTTTTAGTAAGTAGAAATATAATACCATTCGCAAACAACAGATTTTTAACGCCTTGCGGGAAAAGTGAAAAAGAAGTATTGGGCTGAAATTGATTCAAACTGAAACAGGTTTTGCGTGATTTTTTACAATGCGTGAATATACGTTTATACCACCTAAAGTTACGCCGGGAATTCCTTGCCCCGGATAAGCAGTATCGCCAACCAGATATAAACCGCTAAACGGCGTTTCTGATGGTGTCCACTTGAGCAAGCTACGTGCCATACTTTGGGGAATTCCTCCTACCCTGCCTTTTTTACGGTATACCCAATTCTGCCAAGTTACTGGAGTCGCTAGATCAGCGAGTTTGATCTCTGCCTGACTAAATCCCGGTAATTTTTTCTTCAATGTTTCGATGATGAATGCTTTGGCTTTTTCCTTGTTCTGATCGTAGCTACCATTCATATCAAACCAATGTTCCGGTGAGGCATGGCACGAAACATTCAGTGTTCGCTCACCATCGGGAGCTCGATCGGTATCCCCTTTTTTGCTCATCGAAATAAATATTGATTCCGAATTTGTGGAAGGAACCGTTTCCCCATCTAAATGAATTTGATGATGAATCCCCAGATCATCGGGATAGGTATCGGTGGTTGCAATTCCCATCGTTAAGGCTCCCCAGGCTTTTTCAAACTCTGAGCTTTCCTTTTCAAAATGGGCTTTCATCGACGGTTCAACTAATTCTGCCATATTCCAAATCGGCACATTAGATACAACAATCGGCGCTTTGTAGGTTCTACTCTTTTTGGTAGAAATCAGAAATTCGCTGCCTTCTCTTTTGATGGATGTTGCAGCTTCTTTGGTGGCCAGTTTTCCACCTTTAACTTCTACAAAGTCGCGTATAGTGTAAATCATTTGAAGAAGTCCACCCGGCACATAATAATTCGAATAATTGGTATAAGTGATGCCGGCCGCTCCGAATAAAAAAGGAACATCACCGCTTTTATTTTGCGCGGTAATCATCAGTTGCTCGTCCAGAAAACGAAGAAATTTGGGCGTAGCTATTCCACATTGCTCAGCAACTTGGTGCACTGTTTTTAAGGCATAAGGCAACACCCATACATCTTTGGGGGAATTGGCCGTGAAAAGCTGTGCCCATTCAGAAATTTTACGTGGCGGGAAAAACGGATTTTTCAAACTCACCTTCCAAACTACATCAGCAATATCAAAAGCTAATTTCCAAAATTTGCGCTGACCTTTTCGATTTCCAAACACACGAACTGCTTCCTCAATCCATTCAAATCGATCTTTGAAGCGCGTGATTTTTTCCCCATCCAGCCACACATTCATGGACGGATTCAGTTCAACTCTTGGTATTTGTATTCCGGTTTTTTCCTCGAGGTAACGCATGGGCTGATGTTCATCAAAACCGATAAGTGTGGTAGCACCGCTTTCAAATACATATCCCTTTCGCGGGTAAGACGATGAACACCCACCGGGATGAAGTGCGGCCTCTAAAATCAGCACTTTATAGCCGTCGTTAGCAAGGAGCGCAGCAACACTCATTCCGCCCATTCCTGAGCCAATAATAATTGCGTCGTAGTCTTGATTGATAGTCATGGTTACAAAACCTTATCGTCTTTTTTTACATTCCCTTCACTTAAAATTCATATCGTTAGCTATCATTTAGAAAAACAATTTCTTCGATCGTTCACATGAATAAGTCTTTATTATTTGTACTCCTCCTCATTTGCATTGCTGCTTGCTCCGATTCATCGGTAGATGCGCAATCAGAAATAACTTTCAATAGCCTTGAAATTATCTGGGATGATATGCATCAACCACACGAAGCCATTCCCAGCGGTGTACCAACTACCATGGATTGGCGATTAGCACCAAGATTGAGTTATGGAAATCAACCACCCGGTGATTGGAATGCCATGATTCCGTGGGGACAAGTTTATGCAGTGGAAGGTGAAACGTATAGTGCCGAAAATACACGCTTTCAGATTCGAAATTTGCAAACCTGGTATCTCAGTAAATCAACCAATACATGGAATTTGTGGATCAAAAGCTCCGATATCGTAGGCGCAAACTATGCCGAAGATTTTCAGAATGATGTAAATATTCCTGCTGATATTCGCAGTGAAAGTAATGGCGGAGGTATTTCTGCCTCTTTACAGCCCGGCTACAATTTTCACTTTTGGACCGCCGGAAACCGGATAGAAATTGATCCCGATGATATTGCCGGAGTTTGGTCGGCGATGGAATCGAGATTGATTCTGGCAGATTCATCCAAACCGGACGATCGAGCCGAAGCACGACTTTTATTTAGTGCAGGAGCAGATTACTGGGAGCGCGTAGATTCGGAATGGGATCAGTGGAAAACAAACGGCGACATTGGCATAGGTCGATTTCGATTCATAAAAAACGAATGGCAAGTGTTTAACATGCATACTCTTACAGAAGAACAATTGCGTGATAATCCACCACCATTTACTACCGAACCTGAGGATTAATGACCTAAGAATCTAGAATTTAGAATATAGAATTGGTGATCAATTGCAGTGCTGTTAACTAAACCAAAAAGCTTCTAAATTCTAAATGCTAAATTCTCCCTCCTAATTCACCCTCCTCAATGCGCCTCCAGCCAGTTTTCTCCAAT
This sequence comes from bacterium, assembly GCA_024742815.1. Taxonomy (GTDB): domain Bacteria; phylum Bacteroidota; class Rhodothermia; order Balneolales; family Balneolaceae; genus HXMU1420-13. Next base: position 367,464 of record JANSXX010000002.1, on the reverse strand, counting down.
ACCTGATTCCACTTTAAGTGGTACATCCATCGGGAAAGCATGCTCCATAAGTTCTACAATCTTTTCGGGTACTGTATCCATCTCACTTTCATGGATTTCAAAAATCAATTCATCATGTACTTGCAGTAACATTCTGCTCTTCTTGTCATTCGATTTCAACCAATCATGAATATGAATCATCGCAAGCTTGATAATATCGGCGGCCGTTCCTTGGATGGGCATATTAATGGCCACGCGTTCGGCAAATCCTCGTCTACTCCAGTTACTTGATGTGATATCCGGGATGTATCTCCTACGACCTAACAACGTTTTAACAAAACCGTGTTCTTTGGCAAAAGCTTGTGTTTCGGTGATATAAGTTTGAATGTTTGGGAATCGCCCAAAATACTCTTCGATCATCTGCTTGCCTTCGCTGTTTTCGATTCCCAGATTTTGAGCCAAGCCATAAGCACTCAATCCGTATGGAATTCCAAAATTCACTTCTTTTGCTTTACGGCGATGGTCAGGCGTAACATCGTCCAACGATTCTAAGTGAAAAATTTCTTTCGCGGTTCTGGCGTGTATATCTTCTCCATTTTTAAAAGCTTCAATCATCGCCTCATCTTTTGCGATGTGTGCAATTACTCGTAATTCCACCTGTGAGTAATCCGCCGACATCACCTTAAATCCATCCTCAGCAATAAACGCCTTTCGGGTTTCACGACCTCTTTTCGTTCGAATGGGGATATTCTGCAGGTTGGGATTAGAGGAAGCCAATCGTCCTGTTGCGGCTACACTTTGGTTAAAATCAGTGTGAATTCGTCCTGTTTCTTCGTTTACCATAGATGGTAAAGCATCGATGTAAGTGGATTTGAGTTTGGCAAGCTGACGGTAATCTAGTATCAATTGAGGAAGTTCGTACTTCACCGCTAATCTGCTCAACTCTGCTTCATTGGTAGAATACTTTCCTGTTTTGGTTTTCTTACCCGCAGGCAATTCCATCTTCTCGAATAGAATCACACCTAACTGCGCCGGGGAGTTAATGTTAAATTCCTCTCCTGCTTTTTCATAAATCTGTTCCTGAAGCTCTTTCAGATCAGATTCCAACTCTTTCGAAAATCCTTCCAGCATCTCAGAATCCAATCGAACTCCTTGATATTCGATATCACCTAGCACAGAAATGAGTGGAAAATCGCAGGTATTGGCAATTTCCATCAACTCATCTTTCTCTAAATGCTCTTTTAATATGTGATACAATTGCAGGGTGATATCGGCATCTTCGCAAGCGTACGCATACACTTCTTCTGGTGTTAGATCAGCCATTGATTTTTGGCCCTTCCCTTTGCCAATCAAATCAGTAATAGGCACCGGCTCGTAACCGAGGTACTTTTTGGCCAGCTCGTCCATTTTGATCTTTTGATTCGCATCCACCAAATAAGCAGCTACCATCGTATCAAAGGGATCGCCTTTAATCTCGATTCCGTGGCGCATCAACATGGTGTAGTCGAACTTGAAGTTATGGGCTATTTTTACAGACTCTTCATTTTCGAACAAAGGCTTTAAAGTCTGTATAACCTCAGCTTCTTCCAGTCCACCTTCTACATTTACGGGAATATAGCTTGCTCTTCCTGCTTCAACTGCAAATGAAAAACCTACCAATCTTGCAGAAATTGGATTAGGTGCATCGGTTTCTGTATCAAAACAAAGTACATCCGACTTTAAATACTCTTCAACCAATTCCTTCACTCTTTCTACACTTTGAACCAACTCGTAGTCTACTTTTTCAGTATCTAGTTTGGATAAGTCTTCCGATTCTGCCACCGAGCCAAATAAATCAACCTGATCGCCACTATTCTCAGCTACCGGACCATCTTCTTCGAGATATTTTCGAGTGAGTGTTCGAAATTCCATTTTCTTAAAAAACAGGCCCAATGGTTTTTTATCCTCAAAATTCCATTCCAGATTCTCCCACTCGGTAGTATTTGGCACATCTGTTTTGATGGTTACCATAAACTTAGCATGCATGGCTTGCTCAGCATACTCCTGCAACCCTTCACGCTGTCGTTTTGCCGAAATAGTATCCGCTTTAGCAATGCATTCCTCCAGCGAACCAAACTTATCGATTAGTTTTGGAGCTCCTTTTTTCCCAATTCCGGGAACACCGGGAATGTTATCCGCAGTATCACCAAGTATGGCGAGCACATCGATCACTTTTTCGGGATATACACCAAAATATTCCATCACTCCTTCCCGATCGATGATATCGAAGCCGCCGGTTTTATTATTCGGCTTCATCATTCTGATATGATCGTGCACCAATTGCATAAAATCTTTGTCGGGCGTAACCAGCATCACATCCACATCTTCAGCGTTTGCCTGAGTTGCAATCGTACCAATGATGTCATCGGCTTCGTAACCATCTTGCTCAATATTCGGTATTCCCCAAGCGTCAAGCATTTCCTTAATCAACGGAATTCCGGCTCTGAGTTCATCGGGCTGTGGCGGACGTTGTGCTTTGTAGGCTTCATCAGCTTCATGCCGAAACGTTGGCGCATGCGTGTCCCAAGCCACCGCTATATGCGTCGGTTTCTCCTCAGCAAGCATTTTCTCTATAGTATTCGCAAAGCCTAAAATGGGGCCTGTAGCTATTCCTTTGCTGTTTTTAAGGTTGGCATTGATAAAAGCGAAATGCGCGCGGTAAGCAAGCGCCATTCCATCTAACAAAAAAAGCAGTTTCTTTGACATGAATTCTTATTTTCCGAGGATTATTCGGTGGAAACTAAACTTTTTGCCACTAATTACGAACACGACCCGGCAACTAAAGTGAATATTATCTTTTGAGTTTAAAGAACGAAGCACAGAAGGGTTACGGCACCAAAAAATTCTATCAGGAATATGTTTCCGGCATGAGCCGCGATCGTATTTCCAAAGAACTTACTGCCGATACCGATCGATTGAAGCTGCTTTATAAAGAAGCAGTTGAGGATATTGAGCGCCAACAGGGAGCGCAATTACCGGGTCATGTTAAATTTATGCGTTTAATGTCGGACTTGACACAGCGTTTGAATCCAACCCGACGTTTAGCTTTTGGATTGGGATCGGTAAGTTTTGTTGGGCATTATCTACTTAGTTTTCTTGGGGCTACCGATTTTGTGTTTTTTAGTGGATTACTGCTTCCCTTCAGTTTCATCTCTATGTTTTTTCTACTTTTGGTAGAACTTCTCGAAAAATCTGATGTACAAAAGGAAATCGATTTAGCCCGCGAGATCCAATTAAGTTTGTTACCGGGCACTTCCCTCAATAAAGACAATCTTGAGGTGTACTCGTTTGCTCATACCGCGAAAGAAGTTGGCGGCGATTATCTGGATGTGATCGATACCGAAAAAGGAACCTATGTAGTTATTGCGGATGTGAGTGGAAAAGGACTTTCAGCGGCATTGTATATGGTTCGGATGCAGGCTCTCGTAAATTTGTTAGTGCATAAAGAACAACCATCCCCTAAAGATTTATTCTTACAATTAAACGATTTCGTTAAGAGTAACTCGAAAGATAAAACCTTTGTAACAGGTTGTGTGGCCTACTTTCCAAACGACAAAGAAGAGTTCGAATATGTTAGGGCCGGGCACAATATCCCCATTTATTACAGTCGCGAAAGAGATACTACCTTTAATTTACGTGCTAATGGTTTTGCGTTAGGGATGACATCCACCAACATGCTTAGCCAACATCTCGAAGTAAAACGTTTTCACTTCAAGCCCGGTGATTCTGTATTACTTTATACTGATGGATTAAATGAATCTCGCAACGAACGTGGCGAGGAATATGGTGAAGAACGCATCGAAAGTTTGATGGAGATTTATGGTTCGTTGCATTCGAAAACCATCATCAACAAAATTCAATCCTCTTTAGAAGCTTTTATCGGTACTGTGCCCCCTGCCGACGATGTTACTTTCACGTGTATTCATCGCCCGGAAAGAGCGAATGCAAAGCAGATTAACGCGGTAACAAGCGTAAAAACCTCTAAAGATTAACGCTGAGCAGCTTCTACAATTTTCTCTACTGTGATGCCGAAGTGCTCATAAAGCTCTTGATAAGGCGCTGATTCCCCAAAGGTATCAATGCCAACCATTTTGCCTTCTGAGCCGATGTAACGCTCCCATCCAAAGGAAGAACCGGCTTCAACAGCAACTCGATGGGTAACTTCAGAGGGCAGCACACTTTCACGATATTCAAGCGGCTGTTCAGCAAAAAGCTCCCAGCTCGGCATACTTACCACGCGGGCATCAATACCTTTCTTTTTTAATTCCTGATGCGCTTCTACCGCCAAATAAAGTTCAGAACCAGTACCAATTAATATTGCATCAGGGTATTCCTTATCACTATCGATTAGTGTGTAAGCGCCGTTTTGCAGTTGAGAAGCAGCATTTTCTTCGGTGCGTGCAAACGTTGGCACATTTTGTCGCGTAAGTACCAAAATGGTTGGTCCAGATTGGTTTTCAAGAGCTGTTTTCCAAGCATAAGCTACCTCGTTGGCATCACCCGGACGTAGTACCAAAACATTTGGCATTGCACGCAAACTGGCTAAATGCTCAACAGGTTGATGCGTAGGACCGTCTTCACCAAGACCAATACTGTCGTGCGTCATTACAAAAATGGAAGGAACCTGCATCAGAGCCGCTAAGCGAATGGCAGGTCGGCAATAATCAGTAAACACAAAGAAAGTTCCACCAAAAGGTATTACTCCATCATGAAGGGCCATGCCGTTCATAGCAGCAGCCATTGCATGCTCACGTACACCATAATGCGTATTTCGACCACTATAATTCTCGGCACTGAATACGCCTTCATCTGCTAAATTGGTTTTTACACTCCCCTCCAGATCGGCTGAACCGCCAAACATATTTGGAACTGCATTTTTTAGTGCGTTCAGTACTTTTCCGGAGGATGCTCTCGTCGCTAATCCTTTGGCATCTGCTTCGAATACCGGGAGAATCTCTTCTAAATTTTCAGGCAGTTCTCTGCTTAGCCATCGCACTAATTCAAGGGCTTCATCATTATGCTCTGTGGCATACGATTCAAATAAAGAATTCCAGTCATTCTCACGTTGCTCACCTAAACTTACCTGCTTTCTGAACTCAGTTAGTGCTTCTTCCGGGATGAAGAAAGATTTCTCAGGATCCCAACCATAGGCTTCTTTGGTGATTTTAATTTCATCTTCCCCAAGAGGAGAACCGTGAGAACCGGCAGTATCTTGTTTATTCGGGCTACCAAATCCAATATGGCTTTTGCATATCACAATGGAAGGAAGCTCCGATTTTTGAGCTTGCTCAATCGCATTGGTAATTTGTTGATGATCATGACCATCAATTTCCTGCACATCCCATCCATAAGCATCAAAACGCTTGGCAACATCTTCGGTAAAAGCTAGATCAGTTGATCCATCAATAGAAATGGAGTTAGAATCGTACAAATAGATAAGCTTGCTCAGCTTTAGATGACCAGCTAAGGAAGCCGCTTCATGCGAAATCCCCTCCATCAAATCCCCATCACTTACAATTGCATAAGTATAATGGTCGATCAAATTGAAATTGCCAGTGTTAAATTTAGAAGCAAGAAAAGCTTCTGCCATGGCCATCCCAACTCCGGTAGCAAAACCCTGACCTAAAGGACCGGTCGTCATTTCAACGCCCGGCGTCATTCCAAATTCAGGATGGCCCGGAGTGTTACTCCCCATTTGGCGAAAGTTTTTTATATCGTCGAGGCTAACTTCATATCCCGTTAAGTGTAATAGGCTATAAATCAACATAGAACCATGTCCGGCCGATAAAATAAAGCGATCCCGATTCGCCCAATCCGGATTATTAGGATTGTGCTTTAAAAACTTGGTCCATAAAACATAAGCGACATCAGCCATTCCCATCGGCATTCCGGGATGACCGGAATTAGCTTTTTGCACGGCATCCATAGAAAGTGTACGGATGGTATCAGCGCATAATTTATCTATCGAAGAATTGGACATAAGAATCGTAAGGATTGGGGGAGTTAAAACTTGCGCCCGAAGATAGGCAATGTAGCATTTACATTAAATCGGGAATACAGATTTTCGAGCATAAAAAAAGCCTTGAATCGAAGATCCAAGGCTTGAGAAAAATCGTTGAGAATTAGTAGGTGCTTTCACACTTCAACTCAAATTCCATTTTATGCTCTGATGGAGCTTTGAATGAGCCATAACTTGCGTTAGTGAATGCTTCGCAAGCTTGGGCTTTATTCCCTTTACTTTGCTGAGCAAATCCAAGCTCAAAGTAAATTTTAGCTTTGTCTGTAGCACCACCTTGCTCGTACTCAAGTGAAGTGGTTGCGAATTCAACAGCTCGGTCGTAGTTACCTTGTTTGTTAGATGCTTCAGCTAAACGATAGTAAGAATCTGAAGATTCAGGATTGTACGTTAGTGAGCTCTGTAGCAATTGAATAGCATTACTTAACCGGTTATTCTCAATGGCTTTTGAACCTCTGAATAATAATTCTGCATGCGCTGAATTTGTAGCCTGTCGAACCACCGTGTTGTCGTTTACTTGATTCCCAACATTGATAGCACGATCAAACCAACTCATAATGGTTTCAACTTCACCATCTAGTTTTTTTGCTACTAATCCTTTTTGGTAGTACGCTTTTGCATAATTCGGATTGATTTGTAACGCCGCGTCTAGCTCGGTATCAGCGCCTTCAAAATCTTCGCGCTTGAATAGCATTGTTGCTTTTTGATAATGCAATTGGGCTAAAACGCCTCTCGATCGATTGCTGATATCATCATCGCCATACTCAGATCCCATTTCTTGAGATGTGTTAAATAGTGCGATCACGTTATCCAATCCCTCTACACTTGGGGAACTTCTAAATGCTTGAAAAGCAGCTGCTGCTTTTTGGTAATGTAGTTTTGGGATGTAGTTTTTTGAACGGGTTACGATATCTGTATTCCCTACGGCTTCTCCCAATTCAATTGCTTCGCCGAATTTATCAATGGCTGCATCAAAATCTTTACTTTGTGCAAGCTCTTGTGCTTCGTTATATGCATTAATAGCGTCCGCTTCTTCCTGAGCAAAAGCTAGAGTTGAGGCTATAGCAAATAATGCAGTTAAAAAAATACTCTTAAATACCTTCATGTGATTAACTTTGTTAGTTCGGTTCAGACAAGTTGGTAATTTACTGAAAAATCTCCCACCTTTTAAAGTCTTAAACTCAGTTATCTTTTATTTTATTGTTGCTACTTCAAATGGTTACTTATTCTTAATCTAGAAGTAGAAATTAGGTTCCGGATCTTCATTTGAATAAAAATCGGTGATAATTTTTACTCCTTCTTCACAGCTATTAGTAACGTGAAAAAGATCGGTGTCGTGTTCAGAAATGGTACCCCATTCTTTCATGGATGTATTCATCCAATCCACTAATCCTTGCCAATAACTGCTACCAAAGAGTATGATGGGAATCTTCGATATTTTTTGCGTTTGAACTAAAGTGAGACTTTCAAATAACTCATCGAGAGTTCCAAATCCTCCCGGGAATACAACCAAAGCTTGTGAGTATTTCACAAACATTACCTTACGCACGAAAAAGTAGTTAAAGTTAATGGAGTAATCTCGATGTACAAAATCATTCAAGCCTTGTTCGAAAGGTAATTCAATACCAACACCAACCGATTTACCTTCTGCATCGTAAGCCCCTTTATTAGCCGCCTCCATAATTCCGGGACCGCCACCTGTTATCACTCCAAATCCTTTATGTGATAATTGGGCTGCAAATTCGGAGGCTAATTTGTAATACTCGTTATCGGGATGAGTTCGTGCAGAGCCAAAAATTGATACACATGGCCCTACTCGAAATAGCTTGTCATATCCTTCAACAAACTCACCCATAATTTTAAACACACTCCAAATATCGGCATCATAGCCTGAGCGGTATTTATTCGGAGTTCCGTTTTCATCTTTAAACTTAAAATTCATACTTATTTAATTGAAAATTTGAACGACATAACCGGAATCAATTCCAAGGTTGCAATGCTTGCATTCGTCGTTTCTACATTGAGGGTTGGTGCCAAACTAAGATTATCTGAAACATCAAAAGGCCGTAAATGCGCATATACGTAAGCATCTACCACATTTAATAAATAAGCCAAACCAATAGTTACATAGATAAAGTCGCGCCTATTCCGCAAAAAGTCTCTTTGGTTGCGAATACTTGATGAATTCTGCCCCACTAAATAGGCCGGAGTGGGTCCGAATCTGAAATCCTGATTTTCATTGGTAGCATTATAGTAAGCCGCCCTGTAATCGTGATAATCTTTGGTTAATGTAATGCTGTAATAGGTTAATCCACCAAGTAATCCGTAAACGATAGGCACTTTCCAAGTTTGCTTGTTTGTGATTTGTCCCCATCCCGGAACAATCAATGATTTCCGCATTACTGCTTTTGGATCAGGAAAAGTCTGGCTTTCAATTAGCGAATTTGAAGTATAAACCGGAGACGTTGGAGCTAATAAATGAAAACGCTGTTGCGCCACAGAGTTACCGGCCAACACAAAAAGAATCCCTAAAAAACAAAAACTAGATCGAATCAAAAATAGATAGTATGCGTTCGAGGTCTTCTTCCGAGTAATATTCGATGCTGATTTCTCCACCTTTCGCTTTGGGCTTTACATTAACTTTGGTGCTTAACGTGTTTCGCAATCGATTTGATATCTCGTCGTAAAATGGGTTTGCCGGTTGCTTTGTTGGAGTAGTTTTTTTCTTTGATGGAGCATGAGCCGTACGAACCGCATCCTCAACCTGACGAACCGTCCACCCTTCTTTGATGATTTTATTCAACAATTTTGATTGCAACGACGCATCTTCTATCGTAATCAATGCACGAGCATGTCCAATCGAAATTTCATCATTAATAAGTGCGGTTTGGATAAAATCGGGTAAATTAAGCAGCCGCAGCATGTTCGTTACCGTGGTACGATTTTTACCAACTCTATTGGCAACTTCTGCTTGGGTATACTCAAATTCATCAATCAAGCGCTTGTATCCCATCGCTACTTCCAGCGGATTTAAATCCTGCCGCTGAATATTTTCGATAAGTGCAAAAGCCATCGACTGTTCATCATCCGCTTCACGAATGTATGCAGGAATTTCTGCAAGCCCGGCCAATTTAGAAGCACGTAATCGACGTTCACCAGCAATCAGCTCAAATCTTTTCTCTCCAATATAGCGAACCGTAATGGGCTGAATTAAGCCGTGTGTCTTAATCGATTCGGCTAATTCATCAAGCTTCTCTTCATCAAATTCGGTACGCGGTTGATGTGGGTTTGCGCGAATATGATCTACCGGCACATTCAACACAATATTTACGCGTTCAACGGGATCAGAAATCGTTTTTTCTACGCCTTTTTTGGGAGCTTTATCATTCGACTCACCCTTGGAATCGTTGTCATATTCCGGAAAAAAAGCACCTAATCCTCTACCTAAAACTTTCTTGCTTGCCATGTATACTTCCTAGTTCGACAGAACCGGACTGTTCTTAAATAATTTTCTATTCTTTTTGATGATTTCCCGCGCCAGCGACAAATAATTTTTCGCTCCAACACTCATTGAATCGTACAACAAAGCGGGTTTACCAAAACTCGGCGCTTCTGCAAGTCGCACATTTCTAGAGATCACTGATTTGAATACACGGTCATCAAAATACCTCTTTACCTCTTCTGCCACCTGATTTGAAAGTCGCGTACGATTATCATACATCGTTAACAGAACGCCTTCAATATCCAATTCCGGATTTAAGTGCTGGCGAACAATCTTTATGGTGTTTAAAAGTTGACCAAGTCCTTCCAAAGCAAAATACTCGCATTGAACCGGTATTACGATGGAATCGGAAGCAGTTAATGCGTTTATGGTTAGTAATCCCAATGAAGGCGGACAGTCAATAATCACAAAATCGTAGCGTTCACGAGCTTCTGCCACAGCTTTTTTCAGAATTCGCTCTCTTTCATCGCGATCTATCATTTCGATTTCGGCACCTACCAAGTTGATATGCGCCGGAACCAGATCCAGAAAATCCAGCTCTGTTTCCCGAATAGACTCTGTCAGATCCGCACTTCCTATCATGATTTCGTAGATAGAATTAGTCACAGTTTTTGAATCGATCCCTAAACCACTGGTCGAATTACTCTGTGGATCGATATCTATAATTAGGGTTGGGTGTTCGATTGCGGCTAAACTGGCAGCCAGATTAATAGCTGTTGTAGTTTTACCCACTCCACCTTTCTGATTGGCAATTGAAATGACTTTGCCCATTAACAATTCCTACACTAAATGTTCATTATTATTCTAATTTCAATATAAAGCGAGGTAGAATCGCATACAAAATTACTTATTCACACATTATTCGGAAGTTATCCACATTAAAAAGGCAACCCATTGGCTGCCTTATAATTAGTTGGATGTACTGGTAAGTACTACTTTCCTGTTGGGTGGAGAGAATCCGGTTTCAGAGTTTACCAGTCTAAGTTTCTCGAAGCTTTCTAAGCGTTCATTTTCCACTTCGGTAGTATTCTGGTTTTGTACTGAAGTTCCTGCAAATTCTATCACTTCATTTCGATCTACCCATGGCTGGGAAATAGTATTTGCGACCGAAGATTGCGTTGTTGCTTCAACTGTTCCGGGCTGATTAGATTGCTGCCCGGAATTTGAACCATAAAAATATGTACCGGCAGAAACCACTAATACCGCTGCTGCTACCGAAGCAACGGCTTTAGTAAGTGTTTGCAGAAATTTATTGTTCTTATTTATCCTTTTACGTTGTTCACCAACTGCGTTGTTGGTGATTTCGTCAACCAGATTTTGGGGAGGTATTTGTAAGGGAAGCTTCCCGAGTTTTTGATATGTTTTTCGAAGGCTTTCTACTTCAATAAGTAGATTCTGATCCTTCATCATTGCGCGCTCAAATTCGATCTCCTCTGCGGGATCCATTTCCCGCATCAGATATCGAATACAACCTTCTTCACTGTTTAGCATGTTTTAGCTCTAATTGTCTTTCCTCGTCAAAATATTTTCTGAGGTTGATTAACGCATATCTCATACGTCCTAGTGCCGTATTTATTGAAACATTTGTTAATTCTGCAATTTCTTTAAAAGGCATCTCGTAATAGTGCCTTAAAAGTACCACAGTGCGCTGTTCTTCGGGCAATTTTGCGATGTGCGACATCAAGCTTGCATTGGTTTCGTTTACAACCATTTGGTCGTCGGCATCCACAACGCTATCGTCTTCCATGCGATCAAAATAATCCGATTTCGCGCCTTCCTCATCATACCACGAGTTAACGTCGATGTATCGCTTTTGTTTTCTAATATGATCAATTGTAGCGTTATGAGCAATACGCATTACCCATGCAATCCATTTTCCCTGCTCGTTGTAGGTATCGTCCATTTTGGTGATCACCTTGGTGAAGGTCTCTTGAAAAATATCGTTTGCAATTTCAGGATTGTTAATCATGCTGTAGATATAAGAATATACTTTTGCCTGATGTCGGTTCATGAGCTCGTTAAAAGCAAACTCGTCAGCTTTACGTCTGAATAAACGAACCAACTCTTGATCTTTTAAACTGGCGTATGATTTATTTCCGGTATTTCTTTTTACTAGTTCCATAATAGTCACCCTTATTTTGGGATTTTGTTTGCCGAGTTATCAATTAACTTGAAATTCGGTGGTGATCTGTTAACCGAGATAATCGCTTTGTGTTGACTACCTCTATCAACTGGTATTAGGATACATTCTCACATCCATGCTACAAATCACATGATGATGTTAGACCTCACATCACATGCAACTAACATAAATCACATCGTAACAGACGGATTACCCCTTAAAATGGTTGTATACTTTTTCCCCTAATTTCGGGCCTATAACATTTTTTAACGCCTCTTCATCGGCTTTCTTGATTTCACTTACCGACCCAAACTCGGTAAGCAGCACCTTCGCTTTCTTCTCTCCCACTCCTTCAATATCTGTCAACTCGGTAACGAAAGTTCTTTTTGCTCTTTTCTGCCGATGGAAAGTGATGGCGAAACGATGGGCTTCATCTCTGGCATGCTGCAGCAATTTGAGCGCGGTTGATTTCTTAGGAATCATATACGGTTCTGATCTACCCGGTACGAAAACTTCCTCTAATCGCTTGGCTAAGCCGATGATCTCACATTCTCCATAAAACCCGATTTCCTTCAAAGCTGCCACCGCCGAGCTTAACTGACCTTTTCCTCCATCTACTACAATCAAATCCGGAATTTGGAGTCCGTCTTTCATAACGGCTGAATACCTTCGTGTCAAAATTTCTTTCATCGAGGCAAAGTCATCGGGGCCAACCACTGTTTTGATGTTAAATCGCTTGTACTCGCTCTTTCTCGGTTTCGCATCCACAAAACTCACCATCGAAGCTACAGGATCACTCCCCTGAAAGTTCGAGTTATCAAAACATTCGATACGGCGTGGTAAACGCTGTAGCTTCAAGTGCTCTTTTAATTCTTTTACGGCATGCGGAATTCGATCCCGTTCGGCTTTTTCTTTCTCTAAGCGTCGTTCGTTTAGATGAAGCCTCGCATTCGCTGTCGCCATTTTGATTAGTTGCGCCTTTTCACCTCGTTCAGGCACATGCACCGGCACTTTTTTCGCCCGCTCTTGATAGAGATACTCCACCAACGGCTCGTCGTCGGTCATTGAATGACTGATATACACCTCATCCGGGATTGCCGCGGTGTACTGACCGGTGTAATAATCTTCTACAAAAGACTGAATCAAGTCATGGATGCTCAAGCCATCAATGTTCTTTAAAAAGCGATGAAATTTCCCGATCAGTTTCCCTTCTCTGATTTTGAACAACACCCCACACGCTTCGCCCAAATCTTCGGCTACATTCACCGCAAACACATCACGATCAACTTTTTTATCGGCCACCATTTTCATTTTCTGGCTGAATCGCTCCACGGCCAGGTAACTGTCGCGCAGTTTCGCAGCTTCTTCGAAAGCAAGGGCATCCGAGGCAATCTGCATCTCTTCTTTTAATTCCCGAAGCAGCGCATCGGTTTGGCCATTTACCAACCGCTCTACTTTTTTGATGGTCTCCGCATAGCGCTCTTCGTCCCAATCACCGGAGCAATTCTGGAGATAATCATCGAAGCAGGAATGCCATTTCGGGACTCCCCGCGTTTTGTCGATGTTTTTGATGCTTACAGCGCACGTGCATAAATCGAAGGCTTTGCGGATGGTTTCCAGTGTTCGCTTCATGGCGCCAACGCTGTCGTACGGACCGTAATATTTGCTTCCATCCTTAATAATAGTGCGTGTGGGATACACGCGTGGGCGATCTTCTTTGGTGATGCAGATGTACGGGTACGATTTATCATCCCGATACAGGATATTGTACCGCGGCTGAGATTGTTTGATGAGGTTGTTTTCGAGGATGAGCGCTTCGGCTTCCGAGTCGGTCACAATCACCTCGAGATCGTCGATTTTGGATACCATCGTTCGGATTCGGCCATCCACCGGTCGGGATTCCTGAAAATACGAACGCACCCGATTGCGCAGCTTTTTAGCCTTGCCAACATACAACACACTGCGCCCCTTATCGCGATAGATATACACCCCCGGCGACAGCGGCAGATTGGCTACTTTTTCAGACAACGGAATATTTGGCGGCTCGGAACTACTCATGCGCCGAAGATAGGAAGAAAAGAGTATTTAGTATGATGGATTTCTGCCCCTTTAACATCCTAACTCAGAATTTTACAACACTCAAGCTTTTAATCGCTTTACTCTTATGAGGTAATGGGATATTATGATTCGATCGTAAATAATAAATAATTATTTAAACGAACACGTTTCCATGTGCGCACTGTTTTAATCGAAAGTTGTAAATGAAAAATCATAATTCCATTGATGATTGGTTGAATAATCTGCTAAAAGAGAATAGAAGGTATTGGGGAGCAGGTTATGATTTAATTGACAAACTCAATATTTCAATAGAAAAGTTCGAAGAAAAAGAAAAAACTGAGACAATAAATTTCTTAACCAAAAAAGCTATTCAGAAAGATAAAGATTTTGCAATAGCATTATGTGTATTGGAAAATCATTGTTCGCCATCAAACTTAGAATTAATCTTCAAGAAAGCTAAGACCTTTGATCTGCTTGATCGAGACATTATCTATTATTTAAGGATATTAGGAAAACACGGAAATGAAAGGCACAAAGAACTACTAGAAAACTTCTTATTATGCAAAAATCTTAATCCCAATCACAGTTCTGTTATATGGGCAACTTACCCAAACTTCCCCGATCTGTTTGCCAAAGCTTATACTAAATACTTAACCGAAACTGAAATTAGTGAATGGGCTGGAAGTCTAATTGTTTCTGCGTTCATGGAAGAGCCGGATGCTTTGAGACTTCTTTTAAAAAATCTAAAAAAAGAAAACCTATTTGTTTTTGAATCATTTAAGACAAACTTGAAAAAAGAGTTTCTAAAAAATTGCTGGGACAAATCTTCTAAAGAAAAGGTTCGAAAATTGATCTATGAGCGTAACCACTAGCGCCAACCTCCGCTGGTGCAAACAATTAAGCGAAATGAAAAAAATTAACTGGAAGAAAGGATTATTCTCGTCTAAATATAGATTATTCGATAATAATATTGAGGTTGGAGAATTTAGTCAATCAACGTTTAGTAATACATCATTGGGAAAACTAAATGAAGTTAAACTTAGATTTAAAAAGAAAGGTCTTTTCAGTTCCGAAACGGAAATTACTGATTTCAATTCGAATCAATCAATTGGCACTATCAAATTCAACAGTTTGGGGAATAAAGCTGAAATAAAAATTGACAATAAAAAATATCTTTGGGAATACGACGATTTTTGGAACTCAAGATGGAGTATTTCCGAAAATGGACAACAACTAATTAATTCTAATAGCTCGACAACCTCAGGATATATTGAATCGACAATTGATAATGAATTACTGATGTTAAGCGGATTTTATGTGTACAATTACTATGTAATGATGATGATAATATTTACGACAATAACTGCAATAATTGTATTTGGTATTTAAAAAATTGTGTACTCCACTAGCGCCAGCGCCCGCTGGTGCACATCCCACAAAACAACAAAATGGAAAAGTATAAAAACATATCGAACTTCGAGGAACTGATAGAGCTCGAACATGGAAAAATCGGTACCGAAAGCCGAAATAAATATGAAGAAGGAGCACAAATGATCATCATTAGCGAAATGTTGAAGTCTGCTCGAAAAGAAGCGAAAATGACGCAGGAACAACTTGCTGAAAAAGCCGGAACAAAAAAGAGCTATATCTCCAAAATTGAAAATGGGAAAGGGAACATTCAACTTTCAACGTTAATCCGAATTTTTGAACAAGGACTAAATCGAAGAATTGGACTGACTTTTTTATAAACAAATACTCCAATTAACGCCAGCTTACGCTGGTGAACATCTTGCAAACCTTAAACATATTTCAAATTGATCGATGGTCATTGAGATTACCAGACCTTCGGCCATCGTCGTAAGTCGTTAGTCGTCCGTCAATCGTCGTCCATCACACATCCCCTTGAAGCAACCTTCCCAAATCTGCATCTTCTGCAATGACTGAAAAAGCATTTGAAGACTACCTAAAAACCCACATCCCCATTGCCTGGGAAGCCGGAATTCGGTTGCAAAACTATTCCGATAAATCATGTTCAATTACCGTAACTCTCAGCAGAATGAATCAAAATCCATTTGGCAGTATGTTCTGGGCGGTCGAAGGCATGGCGGCTGAATTTGCCGGTGGAATCATGTTATTAAATAAAATTCAAGATTCTGGAATCAGTATTTCGACTTTAGTTATAGATGGTAACATGGAATTCTATAAGAAAGCTGTTGGAACAGTCATTTTCACCTGTTCGGATGGGAATTTGATTGATCAACAAATAGATCAAGCAATACGTTCTAAAGAAGCTCAAACCCTTGAACTATCGAGTGTTGGTTGGGACGAAGCCGGTGATAAGGTGGCGAAATTTACGTTCCAGTGGAGTATAAAAGTACGTGCTACGGATTAAATATTTTGCGAACTCGATCGAATCATTTAGCTTTACCACACTCTGTGGTTTAGAAATATGCAAACGAGCAAGTTTCCTTTTAACCCAAAACAATTCAACCTATACTTTTGAATACATAAGCTGTCATTTACCTGATTAAATCACTTAAAATGAAAATGTAAAACAGCGTAGCTAGTGCTAAACTAAAAGGATGGAAAAAAATAAAGACACAGAATCCCCTGCCAACTCAGATAGCAGGAATAATTTGAAAAAGACCTTGTTGAGTAGCTTGTCGCAAGTGTTTTTAATCGTATTTAGTGTTGTTTTAGGATTGATTCTCACCGAAAAAATTGAGGATAGAAAGAATGAGAAAGATGCCCAACTTTTGCTTTCGAAAATCAATGCAGAGCTCAAACAAAACAAGATAATCCTCGACAATTGGGTTCCTTACCATTTAGAAATTGCTAACGCTCTTGACAGTCTAGTGATAAACGATAGCTTTTTAGCAGATTTTTCAGAAGATAGGGCTGCATTATACCAAGTATTTTCGAGAGGTACATTAATTGGTGAAACGCCGGTTAATGACGCTTGGGATATTGCCAAAAATCACCCTCTGATTGTTAATTTTGAATTTGATGAGTTGCTCGCCCTATCAAAAATATACAACCAACAAGACCTTACTTATGAATCTTTGGGTGATTTGATTGGCTTACTATTGTCACCGAATTTAAATTCACAAGCAAATGGATCCGAGAATTTGTTGCTATTTAGGAATCAGTTTCGGGAATTTACTATGAGGCAAGTACAACTTTCTGACTATTATACCGAAGGCGAAAAGATTCTAAACTATACAGGTAACTGATTAATTGGCATGAAGTATTTAAGTTTTAATGGGTTACTTTTTTTGATAGTTTATTTCTACTCATGAGCTCAAAATCACCCATTCCAAACAAACTTGTTTTTTCAGGTTCTACTCCACACCGTAAAAAGCGTACGCTGATTGCGTTAGCCATACTCATCATTGTACAATGTTGTTTAATCTGGCCGATTTACCCGTTTTTCAGTAATCCAGAGCCATTGATTCTAGGATTTCCCCAACCCTTCTCCTGGGTGATTTTTATGGTTACTATTTCTTTTACAACACTTTTGATACTGTTTCTTAAAGACAACGAGGATACAGCGTAGCCTATGGCTGATTGGGTAATCATTCTTCTGATATGTGGCATTTATTTGCTGATTACACTCATCATGGGCATTGTTCCGGGATTGAAAGTGAGTCATAGTACCGCAGGCTATGTGGCCGGAGATCGTTCGATGAACGTGTTCATTCTATATTTTGTGTTGGGTGCCTCTATTTTTTCCAGCTTTGCATTTCTTGGCGGACCCGGTTGGGCGTATTCCCGAGGGGTAGCCGCTTTGTATATTATCGCTTATGGTGCTGTAGGAATGGTCCCTTTTTACTTTTTTGGACCAAAAGCCCGTGCTTTGGGTGAAAAATTCGGTTTTGTAACCCAGGCGGAAATCCTCGAAGATCGATTTAATAGCAAATGGCTTTCCGGGATACTTGCCGTGCTTACGGTGGTAGTTCTCATCCCCTATTTAACCTTACAAATGAAAGGCGCCGGTTTAGTGCTTAATACCATCAGTGAAGGATTTATTCCCGTTTGGTTAGGTGCAGGAATCGCTTATGTAGTAGTACTGATTTACGTGTTTTTTTCCGGTGTTATGGGCGTTGGGTGGACCAACACGTTCCAAGGTATTTTTATGCTGGTGATTGCCTGGTTTTTGGGGATTTATCTGCCTAAAGCATTGTATGGTGGCATAGAACCCATGTTTACTGAATTATTGAATTCCGATTTCAATCAAGCCTTGACCGCTCCCGGTTTAGACGCTAACGGTAACGCTTGGAATTGGTGGGGATTCAGCTCTGCAGTTATCGTATCTGCACTTGGATTTTCGATGTGGCCTCATTTTTTTATGAAAGCCTTTGCTGCAAAAAGCGACCGAACCATTAAACTTACTGTAGTTTTATATCCAACCTTTCAGATCTTTTTAGTCCCCATTTTGGTAATTGGATTTGCAGCAGTATCGTCATTTCCGGGGGTTACTCCAGCGGATTCAATTTTACCACACGTGTTATTGAATATGGATCTGCCCGTTGTTTTGATCGGTTTGGTGTGTGCCGGCACGTTGGCGGCTTCCATGAGTTCGGGCGATGCTATTGTTCATGCCGCTGCATCGGTGGGAGTTCGGGATGGATTGACAAAAATTCCATCGGTCAACCGATGGCTAAAAGCGGGTGATCATGAGCGTTTGTTGATTCGCATCGGAGTAGTAGTTATCTCGCTTATAGCTTATTACTTCGCGGTGTTTTCATCCACCGATATTGTATCTCTTCTGCTAGGAGCTTATGGAGGTATCGCTCAGCTCTTTCCCATCATGTTCGCGCTGTTCTATTGGCCACGAGCAAATGGAGTAGGCGCCCTCTCTGCATTGATTTGTGGAATCATCACCACATTGATTTTTCTGTACTTCCCTGATTTAAAACGCTTGCCCATTCATGAAGGTGTTTATGGTTTGATCGTGAATATCATTGTGCTTATTTCTGTAAGTTTAGCTACACAGCCCGAAAGTGAAGAGCGGATTCGTCGGTATATTGATTTTTGATATTCTTGGTTTAGAAAGGATATAAGTCATCCAGAGCCAAAGCGCAAGCGGGGCGATGGAACTAGACGGGTTAATGGTTTAGAGTGCACATCTAGCAACCGATTTCATCAACGTTGATTGAAGCGATTAATAAAGAAGAGATTTGCGCCTGAAACCCGTATAGATCCTTCGGCGGTAGCCTCAGGATGACTAGCTTGTAAAAAGACTGATGTCTAAAAATAGCCCGGCGTATAATTACAGTCATCCATAGCCAAAGCGCATGCGGGGCGATGGAGCTAGACGGGTAGATGGATTAAGCGCACATCTAGCAACCGATTTTGTCAACGTTGATTGAAGCAATAGATAAAAAAACCATTTAAACCTTTAATCCGTATAGATCCTTCGGCAGTAGCCTCAGGATGACTAGCTTGTAAAAAGACTGATGTCAAAAATTAGCCCGTCGTTTTATTTCAGTCATCCAGAGCCAATGCGCATGCATGGCGATGGAACTGGACGGATGAATGAATTGAGAGAACCTCTAGCTACCAATTTCATCAGCGTTGATTATAGCAATAGATATAAAAAGCTGTTTGCACCTTCAATCCGTACAGATCCTTCGGCAGTAGCCTCAGGATGACTAGTATGTAATAGACTGATGTCTCAAATTAGCCCGTCGTTTTATTTCAGTCATCCAGAGCCAATGCGCATGCATGGCGATGGAACTAGACGGGTGAATGGATTGAGTGAACTTCTAACTACAACATTTATCAACGTTGATTGAAGCATTAGATAAAAAAGCCATTTACGCCTTTAATCCGTAAGGGTCCTTCGGCGGTAGCCTCAGGATGACTAGTAAAAATTCTTTCTTAAAAATTGTAAGGAATACCTTCCAAGACGATCATACTGGTTGAAAGAATACTATGTCTATATTACAACCAATCCTAAAAAGACTACCTTGTACACAGGTATGACCAATGATTTACAATCGAGACTCAGGACTCATTATTTGAATCGTGGTAATCCAGAAACATTTGCTGGTAAATACTTTTGTTACAATTTAGTGTACTATGATAGTTTTAGTACTGCATATGAAGCAATTCAAGCTGAAAAGTATATAAAAGGTAAATCACGCAAGTGGAAAGAAAATCTCATTAAATCATTTAATCCAAGCTTTGCCTTTTTGAATAAGAAAGTTTGTGGAAGTTGGCCTCCAAAGTAATTGGTGTCTTCCCGAGCCAACGCGCATGCGGGGCGATGGAACGAGACGGATTAAAGGATTGAGAGAACCTCTAGCTACCAATTTCATCAACGTTGATTGAAACATTAGATAAAAAAGCCATTTGCACCTTTAATCCGTTTAGATCCTTCGGCGGTAGCCTCAGGATGACTAGTTTGTAAAAAAGCTGATGTCTCAAATTAGCCCGTCGTATTATTTTAGTCATCCAGAGCCAAAGCGTTGCGCGGCGATGGAACTAGACGGATTAAAGTATTGGAAACACATTTAGCCACAACAATTATCAGCGTTGAATGAATAATCAGCATGAATATCACTTGTACCTTTAACCCGTATAGATCCTTCGGCAGTAACCTCAGGATGACTCGAAATAGGTATGGGATAGAATGAAGAAATATGAAACCTTTCTTCTTATTCCTTTCTCCTTCTTCCTCTACTAAACCCCTGCCATTTCTTTTATCACCTTCCACTCGGCTTCGGAGACTTTGGTGATAGAATAACGACCCAGGCGAAATAGCTCCATATCATCGAGTTCTTTCTTCGCTTTAAGCGCTTCTCTGCCTACCGGCTCGTCGAATTTGGCAACGAATTTCATATCCACGTTAATCCAAGTGGGATCTTCTTCTGAGCTTTTCTCATCGAAATACTTTGAATCCGGATTGAATTGTAGTGCATCAGGATAAGGTTCACTAACTACCTCCATCATCCCAACAATAGCCGGCGGTTTTTGATTAGAATGATAGAAAAATACACCATCGCCCGGTTTCATCTCGTCGCGCATGTAATTGCGAGCACCATAATTTCTAACACCATCCCAAGGAGTAGTGCCGTCGCGTTCTAAATCGTCGATTGAATAATTATCCGGTTCTGACTTGCATAACCAATAATTTGCCATAACTCTATTTAGTCTTTTTTTGAAGCTTCATATTTATTCACGTACCACATCACCGTTTCTTCCAACATAGAATCAAAATCAGGATTCGGTTCCCAATTTAGTTCTCGCTTTATCTTGGATGCATCGATGGCATAACGGAAATCGTGTCCCAAACGATCCGTTACAAAGGAAATCAGGTTCTTGTAATCGCCATCAGGACCGTTACCCACTTTAGCGTTTAGTACATCACAAATTTTGTGAACCAGATCTAGGTTTTTCCATTCATTATTGCCACCTATATTGTAGGTTTCGCCGGCTTTTCCGGTTAAAAAGGCTGTTTCTAATGCAGAGCAGTGATCCTTTACAAATAACCAATCTCTAACATTTTGTCCTTTTCCGTATACGGGGATTTTGTTGTGCGAAACTGCATTTCGAATCACCGTTGGAATCAACTTTTCATCATGCTGATGAGGTCCGTAGTTATTCGAACAATTCGTGGTTACCACATTCATTCCATAGGTTTGATAATAAGAACGAACTATCATATCGCTTCCAGCTTTCGAAGCCGAATATGGTGAATTTGGAGCGTATGGAGTGGTTTCAGTAAATAAACCGTCGTCTTCTAATTCTCCATAAACCTCATCGGTTGAAACGTGAACGAAACGATTATTTTTCCAGCTTTCTTCATCATCTTTCCAAAGCTGACGACATTCTTCCAGAATATTGAAAGTACCCACCACATTAGATTGGATAAAAGGCTCCGGACCTGTGATAGAATTATCTACATGTGATTCTGCGGCTAAGTGAATAACACCATCAGGCTGAAAGGTTTTCACGATATCCTGAACTGCCTCGCGGTCTACTAAATCTACTTTTTTAAAGTGATAGCGCTCTGAGTCTTTGATTGGGTTTAAGAAACTCCGATCGGAAGCATAAGTGAGTTTATCAATATTGTAGAATGTCCAATCTTTATGTTTATGAAACAGATAAAGAATTAAGTTGGATCCTATAAAACCTGCCCCTCCTGTAATAATTACTTTCATGAGAATAGTTCGTTCTTAGCTATTGATTTTAAAAGTGGTTGTATTCTGTCTTTGTCGGATAAAACCGGTTTATCCACGCCCCAATTAATTCGAATGTCAGGATCATCCCAACGCACTCCCCTTTCTGATGGTTGATGATAATAATCGGAACATTTGTAGTAAACAACTGCTTCGTCGCTTAATACCGAGAAACCGTGGGCAAAACCAACAGGCACGTACATTTGTTTATGATTTTCGGCCGAAAGCTGAGTAGCAACATATTGCCCAAAAGTTTTTGATCCATATCTAACATCCACAGCAACATCCAAAATAGTGCCAACAATACATTGCACAAGTTTTGCCTGCGGTTGTTCTAATTGATAATGCAATCCGCGAACGGTTCCCTTAAAGGATTTTGAGATATTATCCTGAATGAAAGATTCGGTGATACCGGATTCTTCAAGTAAACTTTCCCGGTAAGATTCAAGGAAATAACCACGTTCGTCTTCAAATACGCGAGGCTCTATTACTTTTACCTCAGGTATACGAGTATTGATAACCTTCATTAATTGATCGCTTTTAGTAGTTGTTTTAAGCCTGCTTCCCAATGTAGGCTATCGGATTGAAGTATTTGATCTGCTTTTGACGTATTCAATTTTGAGAAATGTGGTCTTTTCGCCTTTGTTTTAAATTCGTTGGAAGATACTTCTTTTACATTCACTTCAACACCGGATAATTCAAAAATTCGACGTGCAAATTCATACCAACTAATAATGCCCACAGATCCCAAATGAAAAACACCCCGTTGGTTTTGTTCAATTAACTTTAAAGTCTGATTAACTACTTGTGTACAAAAAGTTGGTACTCCAAACTGATCGTTCACCACCGATAACGATTTACGTTCTTTAGCCAATCGAAGCATGGTTTTCACAAAGTTGTTTCCAAAAGCACCGCAAAGCCACGATACTCGTAAAATCAGGTAATCCACTTCTGTTTTTTGAATGGATTCCTCCCCTTTCAATTTAGAAACTCCGTAATGATTCACAGGCCTTGTTTCAGCTTGCTCAGGGTACCCATTTGGAAATTTTTCTCGATCGATTGACTCACCCGAAAACACGTAATCGGTAGAAAAATGCACCAACTTGATATCTCTATCTCGGCAAGCAGTAGCTAAGTGTTCTACCGCATTATGATTTATTAACAGTGCTAATTCCCTTTCTTCTTCGGCTTGATCTACTTTGGTGTATGCTGCACAATTGATTACAACATCCGGTGCATCATTATCAAGGGTACTTTCGAGTGCCTCAGGATCTGTGATATCCAGTGTTTTCGAATTATATGCGGTGAATTGGATTTTCATTGAATCCAAATAGTGAACCCATTCCTGCCCAAGTTGACCACTACATCCTGTAATTAATAATCTCATTGAATTTTAGATATGTTGACCCTACTGATTCCGCATTAATTCACATTTATTGCTGTGAACGTACACAAATTTAATGGCGGTCAACTTACTGAACATTTCATCATTTTGTTTTGCTTTTTCCCGGAACAGCTTCTACCAAAAAGTATGCTGAAACAGCTATTCTTCATCGATATTTTTACCGATAACCGTCGAATAAAGGAAGAATTAGAATTGATTAACCCTCATATCGAATCTAATATTTCAATGTATATTCTGTGTGATGCAAAATGCACTATTTGCATCTCAGAATGTGATTTTATGAATCCAAATAACAGAATTGTGCGGTATCTGTTTGTATTAGTTTTACTTGTTCTACCGGTAGAGTTGTTTGCCCAACTAGCCGGGTTCGAGTATCGTAAAAAATTTACGATTGATAATACATTGGTGAGTGGATCTACCGACTTAACGAATTTTCCCGTGTTAATTAGTTTAACCGATGCCGATTTGGCTACGGTTGCCAATTCTGGTTATGTAACCAATGGGAATGGATATGATATAGCGTTTACCTCTTCAGATGGAAGCACTCAAATGGATCACGAATTGGAGGAATACACCGCCTCAACCGGCGAGATTCTAGTTTGGGTTCGGTTTCCCACCCTTTCCGCTACCGTTGATACCGATTTTTATATTTATTTTGGTAACAGCTCGATATCTACAGATCAGTCAACGTCCTCTACCTGGAATTCGAATTATCAGCTTGTTCTGCATATGGATGATCTTTCGGATGCTACATCCAATGCTAACAATGCGACCAATAATGGCACAACGTCAACTACCGGTAAGCTTGGCAACGCGCGAAATTTTTCATCTGCGGGCAGCGATTTCCTTTCCGTTGCGGATGATGCAACACTTGATATCACCCAAGACATTACGATTTCAGCGTGGGTAAACGCCGATAATTTTGGCACCACTCCCGATCTGGTTACCAAAGGTGATTGGGATGAATCTTACGCAACTTGGGTACGTGCGGATAACACACTTCGACTTGCCGACGACGGAACTACAATCGTAACCTCCTCCGGAACTATTTCGAGCAGTACTACCGCGTATGTTACCTTTACAAATTCTGCGAGTGGAAGCGCAATCTACATCAATGGCTCGCCCAGCGGAACAGGTTCAGCCGGAACTTTTACCAATAACAATAATCCGTTAACGGTATCAAGTAGCGCGTATCCAATTAATGGTTGGATTGATGAAGTTCGTGTATCCAATACCCCACATACGGCCGATTGGATTGCCACTGAATACAATAACCAAAATAGTCCGGGAACGTTTTATTCCGAATCCAATGAACCTCCGGTTTTAAGTGCTATTGAGGTCACACCTCTAAGTATTGTTGCCGGTGGAGCTGCAACCATCATCACAGAAACCATTGCGTTAAGCACTCCTTTCGCAGATTCTATTGAAAGTGCAACCATCCAAATAACAACTAATTACGACAGTTCCGAGGATGTCTTAGCTTTTACAGATACCGGTTTGATTTCTGGCTCTTGGGCATCGGGGAGTGGAATCCTAACTCTTTCTGGTAGAGCAAGTGTGGCTGATTATCAAGCCGCTTTACGTTCAGTAACCTATCAAAACACCGATGGTAGCTCGCCGGATCTGTCCAGTAGAACGGTTAGTTTTTCTGTGGATGATGTGTTCTACACCAGCAACACAGAAACCCGTGATATTTATGTAACTCAAGTATACAGCGATCTGTCTACCGACATCACAAACGTGGTTTTTCATTACGATGCCCAAGATGTTGATGGTGATCTTGATACCGGTGATCAACCAGTTGATGGCTCTTCAGTTTCTTTGTGGGGTGATCGTTCAAATGAAGCCAATAGCAATCCCGATGATATAGAAGCTTCGGCCCCAACCGGAGATGAACCAACCTTCGATTCTGATTATTTCGGTGAACGTGGCGGATTATTTTTCGACTATAATTCGGGCGATAATGGCGATAATTTTCAGATGCAAGACAGCGCTACGGTAAATACTTCTAACTTTAACGAAAAATCTTTTGCCGTAGTTTTTAGAACTGGAGATGATGTTTCGGGGCTGCAAATCATCTATGAGCAAGGTGGCGGGTCAAATGGGTATCAGATATCGATTAAAGATGGAACTTTATATGCCTACGCTTGGAGTACGAATGGAAGCTGGACTGATGGAGATGACATAAGTATTGATCTTGGAAGTGTAGAAACCAATGAATCTTACATAGTAATTGCCAATCACGATCAAAGCCGAACTGCTTGGGAAGCTAAGGTAAACGACGGCGCAATCGTTCTAGATCCAAATACGGCCGGCACTATGAACTCGCACGGTGGTGATCCAACTATAGGCGAAGAAGATGGAACTAACGATCCGGTTACATTTGCATCAAATCCTTCAACAACCAACAACTTCAATGGCTACATCGGTGAGTTGGTATCATGGAATACGGCGCTAAGTGCAGGACAAATTGCCGGTATTTATACCTATTTATGCGATAAATGGTGTAACGAAGCTCCGGTTTTAAGCGCAATTGAAGGAACTGATCTGGATTTTACCGAGGGTGATTCTCCTACCACCATCACCTCTTCAATCGTAATAACCGACAACGATAACACCCAGCTTGATAGTGCTAAAGTTGTAATTTCCGCAAATTATGTAAGCACTGAAGATGTTCTCGATTTTAGTGATACAGGTAGTATCACGGGTTCTTGGGATTCATCAACAGGTACAATCACTTTAGTTGGAACCACTAGTATTGCCAATTATCAAACTGCATTACATTCTGTTACTTTCGAAAACACAAATACCGTAAATCCGTCTACCAGCGTACGCCAAATCGATTTCTATGTGTATGATTGGGATGATAGCAGCAATGTAGTTTCTCGAGATATTAACATTATTGCAGTGAATTCGACTCCTTCACTTTCCGGTGTAACAGGTTCAACTGTTGCATACACTGAGGGAGACGGAACTACCACTATTCCAACCTCTGTTACCATTACCGACGTTGACGATACTAACATCGAAAGTGCAACTATCACCGTATCCAATAATTATTTCAATGGCGAAGATATCCTCTCTTTTGTAGATACGGGTTCAATAACCAGCAGTTTTGATGAAATTACAGGTGTTTTAACCTTAACTGGAACTGCATCACTTGCTGATTATGAAACAGCACTGGAAAATATTTTGTATGAAAACACCAGTTCTGATCCTATCGAATTAACCAGAACTATTTCGTTTCGGGTAAATGATGGAGACAATAACAGTAACACACAGACAAGAGATATTAGTGTTACTGCCACCAATTCTCCCCCTGTGTTATCTAACATAGAAGCCGGTGATCTTGCTTACCCAGATGCCGAAATCGAAATTACTAATACCATTGAAGTTACCGACCCCGATGATACGACCATCGACAGTGCATTGGTACTCATCACCGGAAACTTTCAGGCAAGCGAAGACTCTCTCATCTATTCAACACTTTTTGGTATTTCGGGAAGCTACAATGCGTCTACCGGCAAATTAGTACTTACAGGAACTTCTTCATTTAGTGATTATCAAACCGCACTCCGTTCAGTGAAATACAAAAACTACGGCACAGTGCCATCAGGTCCAGAACGTGAGATTAGTTTCCTTGCCTACGACGACGACGGAGCCGAAAGCGACACTGTTAAACGCACACTTGAAGTAAACCCGATAGAATCAATTTCCGGATTAACGGTTTGGCTTCGTTCGGATGTAGGAGTTACTACAAGTGGCAGCGAAGTAACCACATGGCAAGATCAAAGTGGAAACGGCTACGATTATACCGGAGTTGCTGATGCCGGAACCCGACCTACCTTTGTTTCCAGTTCTTCTGCACTTGGTGGTCAACCTGCTATCGAATTTGCCGGTAATGGTGATCATTTTGAGGATTCTGATGGCGACACCGACTACTTGAATGGCTTAACTGAATTCACCTTATTTCTGGTATATAAATCTGATGCCACAAATACCGACCGTGGACTTTGGATAGCCGATACCCCAAGTGGAGCCGATGAAATATTTACCATTAGATACGATGCATCAGGGGCCAATACCGGTGGCTCATTTACCAATGCAGTAAAAACAGGTATTCTTGGAAATTCAGCTGCAAATCAATTAGAAAGTTTCTCTGATATACAAACCACCAATGCCCAAATAACAAGTTTACATTGGGACAGTGGCGTAACCTACGATTTATATGTTGATGGGATTTTGAATAACCCTGCAGCAGCCGGAGCGCCTCCCACAGGAACCATTTCTTCTGCTACAACTGCTATTGTTGGAAAAGGTGGTAAAGATGATCCTAGTAGTGCGAATCAAAGTTGGGACGGTTTAATTGCAGAAGTTATTCTTTATGGCAGATACTTAGGCGATACCGAACGTGAAAGTGTGGAAGATTATCTTTCCCAAAAATACAGTTCTGCCATCCGAAAAATAACACCAGCAACCGGTGGTAGCGCCATTTCAGCGGATGATGCAAATACCACCTACACTTCTTTAACAGGCCCGACAATTCAGGAAGGTCAGGCCGGAGAATTAACCAATAGTGGTACAATCATATTAACTGCTCCAACGGGTTATGAATGGAACACAGGATCAAGCCCAAGCTTAAGTGTTTCTCCGGTTTATGGTGGCTCAACTTCATTAACTGCAACTTTTACAAGTATAACTACCGACGAAGCA
This sequence comes from bacterium, assembly GCA_024742815.1. Lineage (GTDB taxonomy): Bacteria > Bacteroidota > Rhodothermia > Balneolales > Balneolaceae > HXMU1420-13. Next base: position 339,444 of record JANSXX010000002.1, on the reverse strand, counting down.
ACCTTTACCATTACTGCAGAATCGGCTACTAATCCCGCACAAATCGAGTTTAGTGGATTGGAAGTACGTCCAACTACGGGAGTTATCCCCAATACCGGAAATATTACCAACACCGGAACAACCGGTCAGGGTGGTGGCACTAATTATGGTAGCCTAACCATGGTTCCGGGAGCAAGTGATTCACTTAGCTTCGTTCAACAACCTTCAATCACTAATGTTGATTCAGTGATTACACCATCCGTACGTGTTCAACTAGTTGATCAATTTGGGAATAGTGTAAAATCATCTGGGGTGAACGTCAGCATTGCTAAAGCATCAGGATCGGGAGCGCTTACCGGTACGAGTCCTGTTAGTACGAATGTACTAGGCATCGCTGAATTCTCTGATCTCGTTCTTGATGATGTTGGTAATTATACACTTGCTGCTTCAAGCGCCGGTTTATCTTCCGATACAAGTTCCACTTTCGAGATTGTAAATGCCGGTACGCTTACAGGATTCACCGTAAAACGATTTCCTTCCGGGAACATTAGCGCAAAGCAAGCCGGACAAACATTTAATATCGTGCTCACAGCAATTGATGGTACAGGAACTACAGTAACTACCTTTAACGGAACTGTTTCGATAACATCCAGCTGTACCATGGGCACGGGACAAGGAACAACTGCGAATTTTTCTTCAGGAGTGCTTTCTTCCCATACAGTTAGCATTACAAGTGTCGGAAATTGTACCATTACAGCAACAAATTCTGCCGGTAGCCAAAATGGAGTGAGTAATACATTTACTGTAAGTCCGGGTACATCAAGCGCAGCTACCACTACGATATCCGCATCGCCTAAAATTATACTTAATAATGGTTCAAGCACTTCAACCATTACTGTTCAGCTAAAAGATGCGTTTGGAAATAATCTTACAAGCAGTGGAAAAACTGTAGGTTTAAGTACCACAGCTGGTAGTTTAAGTGCAGTAACTGATAATGGAAATGGAACCTTTAGTGCTACACTTACCTCATCGACTAGTGTAGAAACAGCTACTATTACCGGTACATTAGGCCCTGATGCCATTACCGATGATGCAGAGGTTGAATTTGCAGCCTTCACCCATATTTGGACAAGTCAGCTCGGCTCCCCTTCTACTGCTTCCGATTGGGACGACACCGGAAACTGGAATGTGGGTACCCTCCCTACCTCCTCTTCAGTGGTACTTATACCTTTAAATCCATCCGATGGAAATGAGTTTCCTGTTGTAGATGTAACAAATACAACTGTCGCCGAATTGGCTTTTGAGACTGATGCTGAGTTAAGCGTTAGCGGTAGTATCAATTTTGTGGTGACCGGAGATATTACCGGTGAAGGCTCAATTTTGGGATCTAATAACGACAGCCTAACCGTCGGTGGCGATCTTGATGTTGCAGACATCACACTAGGGAACGTAATTCTTGATGGGGCTTCCGAACAAGAGATTGTGAGTCCAAACAGTTTTGTGGATTTAGAAATCGATAATTCAACCACTGTTAATATTTCAGAAAACCTGACTGTCACCGGAACATTAACACTAACAGATGGCGAACTTTTAATTCCGAGTGGAATCAATTTAATTTCTACGGATCAGTCATATGGCTCTGGTGAGTTACGTTTTCAGCGACGAATTACGGGAAGTCGTGGCTGGCGAATGATTTCTTCGCCGGTATCGTCTACTTATGGTGATTTTCTTGATGGAATGCTTACTCAGGGTTATTCAGGGGCATTTTACAGCACAGGATCAAATCCGGGTGATACCTTACAACCTAACATCCTTACTTATCTAGAAGATTATCCGGGCACCGACAATCAACGTTACCGAGCACCAACCAGCTCAGCACAATCATTGACAGAAGGACAAGGAATTTGGGCCTTTTTCTTTGGTAACATCGCAGCTGATAGTCGATATAATGATCCTCTTCCCGATACGCTGGATGTGAGTGGACAAGAATTTAATGGAAACGGAACGGAAGTTGATTTCGGTGTCACCTACACCACTACTGCCGATTCTGGCTGGAACTTTGTTGGAAATCCATTTGGGGCAACCATCAACTGGAATGATGCGAGTAACTGGACCAAAACCAATATTGAGTCTACCATCTATATTTGGGATCCGGCAGCAAACAGTGGAAATGGAGAGTATTTAACCTGGAACGGAACCACCGGAACATTGGGAAGTGGAAGAATTGCGCCATTTCAAGGGTTTTGGGTTAAAGCTAACGCTACTTCCCCCTCACTTAAAGTAAAGTTAGATGCGAAAACTACCGGCGGTAACTTTTTGCGAAAAGAAACTAGATCTGCAGAGCCGGTCATTGAACTTGAAGCTCAATTGAATGGATTGAGCAAACGAACCAACATTATGTTTAGTGATGAGGGAAGCCGACAACGGGATTCTAAAGACGGTTTGCGACTAGTGCCATTTTCAACCAACCATGTTGAATTTTATTCACTATTGAATGATCGAACTCAGCTCGCGATCAATAATCAGCCACTGGATTTCCAAAACAGAATTGAAATACCGTTGGTTGTACGAGCATTTACGGATGGAAACCCTGAATCCGGAACTTTTATCATTAGAAAAAACTCGATGCGTAATATACCGGCTGACTGGAAAATACTATTACTCGATCATCAAACCGGCGCCACTATTGATCTAACCAACGAAAACGAATATGTGGTGTTCCATTCAACCAACAGCAAACTAATTGCAAATAAATCGCCGTTAAGCCCTGATTTCAAGTTCAAAGTAAAAGAGAATACTGCAAGTGCTAGGTTTACCCTTCGCATCACTACCGAGGAAATCGAATCCCGAATCCCCGATGATTTCTACCTTGAACAGAATTACCCTAATCCGTTCAATCCATCAACAACTATTCAATATGGATTGGTTGCGCCTTCTCGGGTAAAGCTTGAAGTGTTTGATGTGATAGGCCGAAAAATTCAGACCTTGGTAAATCAAGAACAATTTGAAGGTAATTATTCAGTTACTTTCGACGCCGGCAACCTAGCCTCCGGGGTGTATATCTATCGAATTACTACTAATCAGGGCGTTCGCACAAAACGACTTACTCTTATTAAGTAGTTTCTTTTCTTTATTTCTAAATGTAATTAGAATACACTAATTCACATTATTCTACACTTCAATTATCTATATTTGAAGCTTATAGTTAACTATGCGCGATCAAAATATAGGACATTGGATTAAGAGCGGTATCCTACTCATTGTATTTTGGATATCTTCGGTTGCAGTTCATGCACAGCTGTCGGGGTATACCCAGCGATTAAAGGGGCATATTAATGCCAGCGAGGTTTTTGGGACTTCCAATCTAACCAACTTCCCGGCCTTTTTTAGTTTTACAGCCAACGAATTAAGACATACTACGAGCGGTGGTTTAGTTGAAAATATTAATGGTTATGATATTGTTTTCACTGCTGCTGATGGTTCTACTCTTCTTAGCCACCAAATTGAAGAATATGACCCTATCACGGGAGAAATCACATTTTGGATTCGATTCCCATCCGTATCGCCAACTGTAGACACTGAGTTTTATATTTACTTCGGAAATTCCTCGATTTCTACCGATCCATCAAGTACCAATGTGTGGGATTCAAATTATAAGATGGTGTTGCACATGAACGAATCCGCAGCAGGTCCAACCACCATTTTTGATGCGTCAGGAAACAGAACAGATGGTAGCGACAACGGAACCATTGCAGCAGGCGGACTCGGTGGTGGTGGCTCCAGAAACTTTAACAACACTTCCGATCGAATTGTAATTGCCGATAATGGGGTATCTCCGCTCGATATTTCGGGGAGTATCACCATATCCTTTGTAATTTTTATCACAAATCTCCCCGACGGCCCGGATATTCTAACCAAAGGAGATTACTTAAATGGTTATTCGATTTGGTCGCCTGCAAACGGTGCCATTCGCTTTCAAATTAATAATGATGCTTTAGCTGCTCCAACTGGTTCCATTGCTAACTCAACTGCAGCTTATCTAACTTTTACTCGAAATTCTAGCGGCGATAGAGTTATTTACGTGGATGGTGCCGAAGTGGCCTCCGATAATTCCAATGAATCTTTTAGCATCGATGATGAAGATTTATTTTTGTCTACCGCTTCATTCTGGCCAATGACCGGATTAATGGATGAGGTTCGTATTTCAAACATCGCCAGAGATTCGGCATGGATTGCTACCGAATATGCCAACATTGACAATCCTGGTCCGGGTGGATTTATTGATCAGGTGAATGCAGAACCAATACTAGATAACATTGAAGGCAGTACCTTAGCTTATAATTCAGGGGATGCACCAACAGCTATATCATCAACCATCACTACCTACGATGGGGATGACACCGATATCGAAAGTGCAACCATTCAGATAACTTCGAATTATGATCCTACTGAAGATGTGCTCGATTTTGTGGATCAGTTGGGAATAACCGGTAGCTGGAATTCGGTAACCGGAACTTTGACTCTAAGCGGAACATCTTCTGTAGCAAATTATCAAACTGCGTTACGTGCTGTAACTTACGAGAATACTGATCCGGCCCCCGTTGAAAACACTAGAACGGTAACTTATATCATTAATGATGGCGATGACAATAGTAATTCCGAAACGCGCAATATTTCGGTAACTAAGGTTAACAACGCTCCGGTTCTCAGTGCCATCGAAACGTCAGATATCATTTATTTTGCGGGAAGTGGGCAAAAAACTATCACAAATTCAATTCTACTTGTTGATAGTGACGATGCCAACATCGATAGCGCATTTGTAGAAATTTCGAGTGGATATATTTCAGGTGAAGATACACTCCGGTTTGTGGATCAGAATGGTATTTCAGGAAGTTGGAACAATACATCAGGTGTATTAACGCTTACGGGAACCACTACTAAAGCAAATTATCAGGCTGCTTTACGATCTGTAACTTACGAAAACTTGAGTGGCTCACCCACAATGAGTGATCGTACCATCGGATTTACAGCAAACGATGGCACTGAAGATGGAAATACGGTAACTCGTGATGTCGTATATCCAACTTCGATCACCGAGCTTGCAAGTTATAAAGCTACCGGAGTATTTCATTATGATGCGCAGGATGCCGATGGAAATGGCAATTCCGGAACCGGTCAACCTGCTAACGGTGCTTTGTCGCCTTGGGGAGATCGTTCGAACGATGTTGGCGCAAGTTCAGCCGATCTATCGGCATCAAACGGTTCTGCCGGAAATCGTCCGCTTTTGAACAGTTCCTATTTTGGAAATAGATCCGGTCTGCTTTTCGATGGAACCGACGACAATTTATCCCCACCAAATAATGCACTACTTAACACCACAAGCTATACTGAGAAGTCGTTCGCAATGGTTTTCAGAACCGGTTCTACCACTTCTGGATTACAAGTGATGTATGAACAAGGTGGTGGCACCAGAGGATATCAGTTGAGTATTAAAGATGGCACTTTGTATGCCTTTACCTGGAACAATGCGGAATGGGGCTCAGGAAATCAATATAAATCAATCAACTTGGGAGCCGTTTCTCCAAACACCTCTTACATTTTAATTGCCAGCCATGATGCCACCGATCCATCGCTGGTTAATAAAGTTTGGGAAGCAAATCTAAATGGTGGCACAATTACTTCGTTACCAAATGTTGATTTCCAACGTGCACATAGTGGAGGTGCAGAAATTGGTGAGGAAGACGGTACTCGCGATCCCGCAACAACTGCCAATAATCCATCCGGAACTAATAATTTTAATGGTTTTATCGCCGAGTTTGTTTCGTGGAATAATGCCTTATCAACTACCGATTTCTCCAATATCTACGCTTTTTTGAGCGATAAATGGTTTAACACGCCATCAGTAATCGCAAATATAGAATTAGCCGCTCTTTCTTACACCGAAGGTGACGCCGCGACAACGATCACATCGACATTAACCGTTACCGACGCCGACGATACAACTCTCGATAGTGCAAAAGTGAGAATTACAACCGGTTTCGATAATTCTGAGGATCAGTTAGCCTTACCGGCACCTGTTGGCGGAATTACTGGTTCATACAATTCAGGGACAGGAATTTTAACTTTATCAGGCACCGAAACCATAGCAAATTATCAGGCTGCATTACGATCAATTACCTACGAAAACAGCGATGGAACAAGTCCTTCTACAGCTACTCGAACTGTTGAATTCACAGTTCACGATTGGGATGACGAAAGTAATATTGGCACAAGAAATATCGAAATATCATCTTTAAATGCTGTCCCGGTGCTTGCAGCCATCGAAGGCACTACCTTGGCCTTCACCGAAGATGATGGCCCTACAGCAATATCTTCCACGCTTACTGTTGCTGATTCGGACGATTCAAACTTACTTGGAGCTACGGTTGAATTCACGAACAATTACTTTTTGGGCGAAGACGAACTTAGCTTTTCTACACAAAACGGGATTATTGGTAATTTCAATAGCACAACCGGAACTCTTACGCTAAGTGGATTCTCCTCGGTGGCAAATTATCAAACAGCGTTGCGTTCCGTTACCTTCGAAAATATTAGCTCTGATCCGGTTACCGGGCTCGATCGAGAAGTAACCTTCCGAGTTTTTGACGGCACCGATAGCAGTAACGTGCAAATTCGGGATATCTCAGTGGCTAGTATCAATACTGCGCCGAATTTAGCCGAGATTGAATCCTCAAGTTTATTCTATTCCGCCGGAGACACCAGTATTATTTCGAGCTCCATCGAATTAACTGATCCCGATGATACAAATATTGAAACAGCAACCATCCAGATTACAACAGGGTATGATAGCGCCGAAGATTCTCTAGTTTTTGATGACATTTACGGAATTACTGACTCCTGGAATGATTTGAATGGAACCTTAACTCTTACAGGTCCTGCAAGTAAAACCGATTTTGAAACTGCGCTACGGCTTGTTAGTTACTTAAATACTGCCGCCACACCAACCGATGCCGTCAGGTCTGTTACTTTTACTGCTAATGATGGTGAAGACGACAGTAACACGCAGGTTAGAAATATTTCCTTTAGTATCCCCAAATCGGTTAATGGTTTACTTCTCTGGTTAAAAGGTGATGCCGGAACCTATACCAATACCGGTTGTTCTACCGTAGCATCTTCCACCTCCGATCCGGTAAATTGTTGGGAGGATCAAAGTGGAAATGGCAATGATTTTGTGTCTACCGGTGCCTCTGCTCCTACCTTGCAAACAAGTGTGGGAACCATCAATTCACAAAATGGTATTGAATTCCCCGGTGGTGGTTCTAACGTTCGTTTAGAGGATACCGATGCAGAAACTCAGTATCTGGATGGATTAGCAGGCTTAACCATCTTTTTTGTGATTGAGTCGGATGTTACCTCTACCGATCGAGGTTTCTGGACTACAACTACGCCAAGTGGAACTACCACCGATCAGTTTTTTAGTATCCGATATGATGCGGTAGGTGATAATGGTTCGGCATCGAATGTAATTACAACTGGTTTACGTGATTTGAACCCGGCTTTTACGCTCGAAAGTTTTGAGGATGCACAAACCACAGATGGTCAAATTGTAATGCTGAAATGGACTTCTGAAGTTAATTATGAGCTCTATGTAGATGGCGTTCTCAGCAATCCTACCTTTTCGCAAAATATACCAACCGGGGTACTCGAAAATATTACCACGGCTATCATCGGGCAGGGTCCTGAGGATAATAATACCAGCTGGGATGGTTTAATTGCCGAAGTTATTTTATATGATGAAGAAATTGATTTATCAGATCAACTTGTTGTAGAAGATTATCTATCCAACAAATATGATATTCCTATTCGCTCGCTCACTCCTGCCAGCGGTGGCGAAGCTATTTCAGCTGATGATGCAAATGTTACTTACACTACGTTAAGCGGACCGAGAGTGCAAGAAAGTTTTACCGGTGAATTTTCTACAGGAACGTACGTATTTCAACTTCCTGCCGGTTTTGAATGGGATACAGGTGGTGGAACGCCATCAGCTTCCGTAGCTCCGGCTTTTGGTGGATCTACCAATTTAGCAATTTCGTTCACTAGTCGAACCTCCAATCAAATTACATTTACTGTAACATCTGCATCAACTACAAATCCGGCCGAAATTACATTCTCAAACTTCCGAGTACGTCCAACTACCGGAATTCTGCCCAATTCCGGAAATATTACAAACGTTGGTACTACCGGACTTGGAGGCTCGACCAATTATGGAGCCTTAACCATGGTTGCAGGTACACAAATTGCAATGAAGTATGCTCAGCAGCCGGGTACATCAAACGAGAACGAAGAAATATCCCCATCGCCACGCATTCAACTTATCGACCAATACGGTAACTCAGTAGAAGAAAGTCGGGTTGATGTTACCATGGCACTTAATCAGATAAGCGGGACGGGAGTGCTGGATGGAAGCTCTACCCTTCTCGAAGAAACGAATCTATTCGGGATTGCTGAATTCGACAATTTGATAGTGGATGACACCGGAACCTACACGTTAACGGCTTCTAGTTCGGGTTTAACCGATACCACAAGTAATCAATTTGATGTGGTAGCACCTGGTGAACTCACCGGTTTTACTGTGGAGCGTGTTCCATCCGGTAATATTTCGAATAAGTTAGCCGGGCAGAATTTCAATATCACCATTGTTGCTGTTGATGGCGCCCAAGATACTGTTACTACATTTACAGGCACTATCGTGCTTACTAGTAACTGTTCAATTGGCACAGGAGCCGGAACTTCAGCTTCCTTTGTAAGTGGAGTTCTTGCATCTAAAACAGTTAGTATTTCAAGTTTAGGAACGTGTTCGTTAACGGCAACAAATTCGGCGGGATCAGAAGCTGGTACAAGTAATACCTTTACTGTTACACCTGGTCCTGCATCCGAAGCAACTACTACTATTTCTGCAAGTCCTACCGTAATTTTTAACGATGGATTTTCTACTTCAACAATAACTGTTCAAACCAAAGATTCTGAGGGCAATAATCTTACAAATGGTGGCGAAACCGTTGCTTTAAGTACTACTTCAGGATCACTCGGCTCAGTTACTGACAATAGTGATGGTACTTATACAGCTACTTTAACCTCATCAATAACTGCTGGTACCGCAACAATAACTGGCACCTTAAATGCGGCTTCAATCACAGATAATGCTCAGGTAGAATACGCAAATTTCAATACTCAGTGGCAATCGCAAGTGGGTTCGGTAGCTGATGCACGAAATTGGGATGATCCTACAAACTGGAGCGCTGGTTCTGTACCACTTTCAACCGATATTGTTCTGATCCCTGCCACGCCTTCGGTAGGAAACGAACAGCCGGTTATAAACACAACGAACACCACGGTCGCACAAATTTCAATTGAGAATTCAGCAACAGTAACTATCTCGGGTGGCAAAAACTTTATTGTTACAGGTGAAGCATCGGGCGAAGGTGAAATATTAGGATCTAATACTGATACACTTACTGTTGGTGGCGATTTAGATGTTGGCGATGCTTCTTTAGGATTTATAATTTTAGATGGTTCTGCGAATCAGGATATTACAAATCCTACCGATTTTACTAACCTGGTAATTGACAATAGTGCCGGTGTTGATTTCCCCGGTGATGTAACCGTTTCCGACTCGTTGAAATTGGTTGATGGCGTGATGTTTTTACCAAGCGGGTCAAATTTGATCGCTAACAGTAAATCCTACGGCTCGGGATCGATTCGAATGCAACGCCGAATAAGCGGAAGCATTGGATGGCGCTTAATTTCATCGCCTTTTAATACCACATACGGCGATTTATTAGACGGCACACTTACACAAGGATATACGGGTGCTTTTTATGCCACCGGAACCAATCCCGGCGACACTTTGCAGCCAAATGTACTTACGTATGTAGAGAGTGCTTCAGGCACCGATAATCAACGCTATCGTGCGCCTGCAAGCGCTGCAACATCGGTAACACAGGGACAAGGAATGTTTGTATTCGTTTTTGGGGATATTGCTGCAGATCCACTTTATAACGATGCATTACCTGATACTTTGGACGCAAGTGGACAAGAATGGGATGGCGATGGAACAGAAGTTGATTTCGGCATTACGTACACTCCTGCTGCCGATTCAGGCTGGAATCTAGTAGGTAATCCTTTTGCTGCTACTATCGATTGGGATGACGCTTCTAATTGGACCAAAACGAATGTTGAGTCTACCATCTACATTTGGGATCCTGCCGCAAACGGAGGTGATGGTGAGTATTTAACTTGGAATGGTGTTTCAGGAACGTTACCAAATTCAGGCTTAATCGCTCCTTTCCAGGGATTTTGGGTAAAAGCCAGTGGCCCAAGTCCTGAGCTAACCGTAAATAAAGAAGCGAAAACTACACTTGGTTCATTTTTAAGAAAACAAGCACAGATCGACTCCAGTAAATCAAAACAACGTTCAGATACACCGTTGATTCCGCAAATTCAACTGGCTGTAACTTCCGAATCGGGCAGAACCAAACGCACTAATATCATACTTACCGAAAATGCACAAAAAGGTAAAGATGATTTAGACGGCTACCGCTTGTTACCTCTCTCCAGTTCACATCTCGAATTTCACAGCTTGTTAGATAACGGAACTGAGTTAGCAATAAATAACTTACCCATCGATTTTAATACTCGATATTTTATACCACTTCATTTTGATGCTTTTGAAAACGGCGCTCCCGTAAACGGTGTATATGAGATGGTTTGGGGCGATTTTAGAGGTATTCCCGAAGATTGGATTCTAACCTTAATTGATAATGAGACCGGCGAGGAAATCAATATGCTCGATGAGTTAACGTATGAATTTACCCATTCAACCCGTGCTAAAATCAGAAGGAATTTAAATCCATTATCCCCACAAAGTAGGCTTAAAGTTAAAGCTGCGACTATGTCAACTCGGTTTACCTTAAAGATTTCGACCGAACAAATAGAACGTGATGTTCCAGAACAGATTTTCCTAAACCAGAACTACCCCAATCCATTCAATCCATCTACTACTATTGAATTTGGAGTAAATGAATCTGCAAATGTAACACTCGAAATTTTTGACCTATTAGGACGTAAAATCCAAACCCTGGTAAATGAAGCACGCACTCCGGGCCGGTACCAAGTTCGATTCGACGCTTCAAGATTAGCAAGCGGAGTATATTTCTACCGATTAAAGGCAAATAGTGAAATCTTTATCAAAAAGATGACCTTTATTAAATAAAATCGTGTAACGGTACACTAGCTTTTGCCTCATTATAAAAAAACTATGTTATCAACCAATCCGATGTGTCGATAACTACGTATGCATGAGTAAGCACCGTTTTTGATCATTTTTTCTTGGAATCGAAAACTTGCTTAATGAATCCTAATGGAAGTGACTTAAAATAGTGTAATAGCAAGCTATTTGTATAAAAAATCGACATTCTGTTATGATAGATTAATTTTAATTATTCATTTTTTTTTTCACTTTTATATATAACTATACCACAAAACCATGAGCAGTTACGCTGAGTTAACATATTTGATTGGAGCGATGGTTATTTTTGGGTTTCTATCCTTAAATACCGCACGAAGTTTCAACTCAAACCGGCAGGCAATTTACCAAGCCGAAGCTGAATATCGTGCAATTGCTGTTGCTCAGGATGAATTGGATAAAGTGCAATGGATCTATGATTCCGACGAATTAGACCCAAGTAGCGGTAACTATGTATACTCAAGCTACCCCATCGAAGAAGTACATAATTACGGATCAAGTGATCAATACAGTTCTACTTTTATTATAAACGGTACTTCAGAATTAATTGAGGATACCGGTTCGATGAAAAAATACCAAGTAACGGTTACTGTACTCAATCAGAATGTTACCCCCGAAGTATTTATTACCTTAGAATACGTTAAATCCTACACCTACTAGCCATGAATGCAGGACTAGCCATAACATTCGTGATTGGTGGATTATTCATGATTTCGATCCTGAATTTCAACGCTCAGGTTATAAATCAAACCCAGGAACTAACACTAAACACCATCAACCAATCGAATTTAGACAACTTGGTTGATGTACTTGCAAACGATTTTAATAAGATTGGTTTTAACGCCGGCACAGCGGTTCCTTTCACTACAATTGGCGATCAGAATATTATTTTTCAGGCTGATGTGTATGATAACGACAGCTATGGATCTACAAATATACGTTGGTATTTCGACACCAGCGATGCCGTAAACAGCACCAATCCAAACGATTATTATTTAAAAAGAGTGGGGCCAATTGGCACCAGCTCGTACGGAACCATTGAGTTTCCGGTAGTTTATTTCGATTTGAATTACTACACAGCGGACGGTACTCCAACAACTACGTTGGCCTCTGTTAAAAAAATCGAAGTTGAATTAATGGTTGAAACAGTAGAACCATACACAATTAATGACGGGAATCAGCAATATCCTAGATTAATCTGGAAACGAATTTTTGTACCGAACAATATCAACTTACCATATTAAGGAGAAGTTATGGGAAGAAGTTTATTATTCTTAGTAAGCGGACTTACAATTTTAACGGGCATTGTGCAGGTAAACAACCAAGATCGTGTGGCCGAAATCCCAGTTGTAACTACCGATTATTACAAAGCGCAACAAGCCAGAAATCTGTCTAAAAGTTTAATCGACAATGCGGTTGAAACGATGAAAGACAATAACAACTGGGTAGGCAGCATCGACATAGATGAGGTAGTGGATACCAAAGCTTTACTTTCACGCTCAAATGAAGGTCGAAAAAAACTAAGCTTAGGGTTACTAGGTTTAGATGAAGTGCTAGAAATAGAAGAGCAACTTGAAGATCAACTTAACCAAACCGGTATTACCTTACCTATTAACCTCGCAGGTTCTTTAAATAGCTATACCCAAGACAGTCAAAACAAACCGAACAATAGTGTAGGTAGTTGGGACGAATATAAAGTACTGCTGGTAAGTTCAAGCACATACGATGATATTGAAGTGACTACCGAAGTGTTGATGCAACGAGATTCCTTTAGTAAGTATTCCTACATGACTCAATCTGAGTTAGCTGCTAATGGCTCTACCATTTGGTTTATGGATCAGGATAATATTTATGGTCCAATCCATACCAATGGGCAATTCGCGATGTCTGGTGCACCCTCTTTTTATGGATTGGTTACGAGCCCAAATATGTGGCGAGCTCACAGTACCAACCCGACGAATCCAAACTTCTATGGTGGAGAAAACTTCAACGCACCGCTAAAAAGTGAACCTACGAGTTACGAAATTAACCGACTTGTTGCTGCTGCTAACGATGGTGGGAAAAGATACTCAGGGGATATTAATGTAGATTTTTACTACGATGCTGATCATGGCTATGCTGATATTTCTTATGGTGGCTCACCGGGGAATGACTGTGCTAATTGGATGTGGTGGTGTACTCCCATTCCTCCAACTCCACCAACCGTTGAAACGGTAAACCTGGCCGACATTAATGGTGTGATTTCTACGGATGGTGAAATAAAAGTACAGGGTGAAGTTAGCGGCAGTGTAACCTTACACGCCGAAGATGAAATCGAAATTATGGGCGATATTACTTACCGCGTTAACCCCCTTGCCGATTCAACGTCTGCCGACTTACTCGGTTTGGTGAGCGAAGGAGATGTTGTAGTTGATCGATATGCCCATTCGGCTAATGGTTCTCAGGATTTAACCATTCATGCATCTATTGTAGCGCTAAATACCTCTTTTACCGTAGAGAACTATAATTCTGGTGGTAGCAAAGGTACACTAAATATGTTAGGTGGAATCATTCAACAAAATCGTGGACCGGTTGGCACCTTTTCCGGAAGTACGGTAGTTTCCGGCTACATCAAGAATTACCAATATGACAACCGGTTGAAGGCAACTATTCCACCATCATTCCCAAGAGAAAGTGTTTTCTCTATTGTATACTGGAAAGACGAAGTAAACAAAAGCAATAACTAACGTGCGAACACTATCTTATTTAGTATTTTTTATTACTCTTTTTATTTCAACCTCAAGCTATCTTCAAGCTCAAACTTCGATCACTTTTAGTGTAAATCTGAAACCACAGCTTGAAGATAGCACTTTTATACCCGGTCGAGATCAAATCAAAATTGTTGGCGATCTCTATCCGATCAACACTCCCAACCCCTATTATCTGGTAGACGAGGCACCTCGGGACAGCATCTACTCCATCACCGTACGGTTTTCATCCAGATTCAGAAATCAGATGCTCAATTACAATTTTGAGATGACATCCAATTACGTACGCCTTACCGAAGTACTGCCACGTTCAATACAACTCCAGGGAAGAGAAATCGAGCTAGATCCCTTCTATTTCAACGCCTTCGCGTGGTGAAATCAGTCTTTATCCATTAGCCTTAATTAAGAAAGATTAACTGCCTTATCTCGGTTAAAGCCTTTAAATTATACGAAAGGTCAGTTTTCAAAATATGCGTTATATATTTCTACTTTTATTGTTATTTCCATGTCTGGTTTTTTCTCAGGAGAGTAATCAATTATCAGCTGAAGTAAGTATTCAGGCAAACGTTATTCAGTCTATTGAATTAATCACCGTGAATACGATGACTTTTGGTAATAGCCAACCAGGTCAAGAAGTTATTTACGTGAATCCTGTTAATGACTTGAATGCCGGATTCATGATAGCAAATGGTACTCCTGATGCAGAATTTAGACTTGAATATGAATTAGATCGTCAGTTAAACCGAATTGAAGGTGAAGGATTTTTAAACTTCAGATATGAACTAAGTGGTAACAGTATAGAGGATCAAACAAGTTCGCAATTAATAGATTACGAAAACAGAAATTTGCGATTCAATAATCAAGGGACATACTACATTTGGGTAGGTGGAGAAGTTAACCTAACCAATGCTCAACCGGGTAATTACGAAGGAGACTTCACCATTGAAATTGATTACATATAGAATTGAATGTCGAAATTAGCTTTCATACTATCACTATCATTTCTCAGTGTAACTTTACATGCACAAGAAATAGACTTTGGAAGTTTTAGTAGTAGTTATTCTGTTACGCTATCTGAACTAAGCCCTGGATCTGAACTTGATTTTGGCACTTTAATCCAAAATGACGGAGTTTCAACAGTAACAATAGACAACGCGAAAGTACTGACTATTGAAGGCGTCAAATATCTCGATATTATAGTTGATCTAACAGCCGATCAATATCTTTTGTTAAACGGGAATCTTTCTTGTCAAACTAATCCAAGTTGTCGGATTCCTTACACTCTGCAAGCATCCTATGCCAACAGAGGTATTATGAGTATTTCCCAAGTATCAGATTTTCTAGTCTCCGGAACTACTGCAAGTGAGCAATTCCCAATTAAATATAGAGGTAATGTTCCTCCTGGTCCTCCACCAACTCCTGTTTATGAAGGATTCAACCCATCTCTTTTTAATGAAACTGCCTACATTTACATCTACGGATCAGTTAATGTTGGAAATGTAGACGCTGGAAGTTACACGGGAACAGTGAATGTGACAATAAACTATGATTAGGCACTGCTTATTTATATGGTTTTTTTTATTGCTAAATAACAATGCAATTGCTCAATTCATTAATCTACAGATAAGAGTAGAACCTGAGTTGTCAGCCACTGTTGAACAAAATTTGAGCTTTGGTCAACTAGTAATTAATTCCGGTGTCTCTGAAGTAGAATTAGGTGATTTAAATATGGGTATTTTTAATATCCGCGCTTATTACACTCAAAATATTTATGTCAGTATAGAATACCCAGAGTTTTTAACTCATGAAAATCCCGCGATCGAGGATAATATTCCATTAACCATAAATGCTTCATATAACAATTCAGGTAACAGAAACATCAACAATTCGACACTTTTGGTTGGAAATTCTGGCTACTTACCTGTTTCGGAGCGAGCAACTCGAGCATTGAACAATAATCAAGAATTTTGGGAAGAGATCTATCTTTACATTTATGGTTCAATTAATGTAGGTAACATAAATGAAGGAGAATATAGCGGTGAGATTCTCTTGCTAATTGAGTACGATTAATATTTAGACAATTTTAATTAAGAGTTTTTAACTAGGAATCAGATTGAACAATCAATAATTTTTTAACAGAAATTTTAAAAGCCACTAAATCAATACTTCTATGAAAAATCTAAAAAATATATTTGCCGCTTTCGCAATCGTTGCTCTATTCGCAACTGGTGCTTTTGCACAGGAAAACGTTGATGTTAACATTGGTGCCGTTGTACTTGCTGACATTACATTAACTAAAAATACTGATGTTAGTTTTGGTAACATTCAGGATACTGGTAGCCCGGTACTTGATCCACAAGGTGCTAGTACAGCAGATGTAGGTGCTGGAGCAACTTTTGGTAAACTAACTATTAGTGCAGCTAACTCTACTCAATTATTAATTGATTGGGATCAAGCGACAGTTACCTTAAGTAATGGAACTAATTCTATGACTTTCACTCCAGACTTCTCTGGTAACAGTACAGATGCCATTGCATCTTCAACTGACATTACAAAAAATACTGCGACTGCAGCTACTGAAACCTCTGGTTCTGGCGACTTATTTGTATACATCGGTGGTAATCTAGGTACTCTTTCTTCACAAGCATCCGGTACCTATACTTCTGATTCTGGAACAGCTGGTGCATCTGGTGACCTAAACGTTACTGTTAACTATCAATAAGATTGTAGTTAAGAAATTTGAAAAGTCTCACAGCTGTGAGACTTTTTTTTTGTACATAATAGATGGAAGCAATCATTAGTTATAAACCTTAGAACAAATTTGTATTTTTTTATTTAAATTGATCTCGATGGCAAATTATATCTACGCGATGAAGTCTATTATTACATTTACAGCGATACTATCTATAATATCATCTATCTCGATCGCAACTGCACAAGTAACCATTGCCCCCACTAACTTATTCGTGGCTGAAAATGCTCGATTTGGGACCTACATGGTGATCAACAACTCAAATGAGACTCAAGAAATATCTATAGATTTTGCTTTCGCTTACACCGAAAGTGACGAGCAAGGATATAGAACCATTGTACAGGATGATCAGCAGATGAGAGAGAAACACTCGATTGCCGAGTACATTCGTGCTTTTCCCAGAAATTTTACACTCGCTCCGGGGCAAAGACAAGTAATCAGACTTCGACTGAATCCTCCCAATGAACTTGAGGATGGGACCTACTGGGCAAGGATTAAGACTGCTTCCACACCTGAAACACCGCCGATAGAATTACAAACCGAAAATACAGTTGCTGCAAGAGTGGGTATTAGAGTAGAGCAGGTGACAGGTATATTTTATAAAAAAGGCGATGTTGCAACTGGTATAGATATAGAAGAAATTAGAACTGAATATGATTCTGAGTCAGGAAAGCTTATTGTTCTTATTGATCATTTACGAACCGGTAACAGCCCATTTTTAGGCTCTATTACAACTTCTATTATTGATAGTAACGGACAGGAAGTACGACGTGGCTTCTTATCAACATCATTATATTTTGACGGCATTTTCCGTCAAGAATTCGAAATCGACGATATTCCGAATGGTGAATATCTAATCAGAACTACATTTGAGAGTCGACGAAGTGATATTCCAGATTCTGATCTAGTTCAAATGCCAAATGTTACAGAAACTACTACATTTATTAAACGTTGAGAAAATGCCTAGGCTTTTTTCTCTTTTTTTTTTTGCTACTAATATTTAGTAGTTCTGTTTACGCTCAAAGTGAAGATGATTTCGAAGTATATCTCCAATTTAGCCATCGTGGAGTAATTAATTCTTATGTGATAGCTTATTATGATGGTGAAGAATTTAATTTACCTGTAAAGGAATTATTTGAACTACTTCATATTGAGGCAAATGTAAACGACATTGTTATTAGTGGTAAGTTTGCCCTAGAACAAACCCCTTACTCAATTGATTTAAGAAGGCAAACAATCGTTTTTGGTGATCAATCTTATTCAATCACTACCGATGACTACATACTTACAGATCTGGATACATACTTACCTCCCAGATACTTTTCTGAAATATTTGGTTTAGACTTCTCTGTTGACTTTAACAATCTAACGCTCCGATTAGAAACAGAAGTTGAAATTCCAATTATCCAACAATTTTTACGAAGAGCAAAATTGAAGCTTGCAAACACCAATCGAAGGGATGTTAGCTATTATCCCATTGGGTATGGTTTGGAGAGAAAAATAGTTGACGGGGGATTTCTTGATTACAGTGTTGGAACTAATTTAAGTAGCGAATTAAGCTCCTTTAATTACAGTAGCTCTTTAGGATTACAACTATTAGGGGGAGATTTACAAGGTAGTTTATTTGGAAATTTTAGCTCAGAAAGTTCTGTATTTGAAAGCAATAACTTACGCTGGAAAACTCTTATCCGAAACAACTCGTGGTTGAGTTCTATAACTGTTGGGCAATCAAATACAGATGGAGTTTTTATGAACAGTTATACGGGGATTAGAATCTCGAACGAACCAATTGAACCTCGGCGACTTTTTGATGAATTTGAGCTACAAGGCACAACTATACCACAGTCTGAAATCGAACTATATCTAGATAATGCATTAATTGATTTTAGCCAAGCCGATGAATTCGGAAATTATCGATTTTTAGTTCCACAATATTATGGAACAACCCAACTAGACATAAGAATTTACGGGCCAACAGGACAAGTAATTCAACAAAGGAATCGACAGCAAATCCCGTTTAATTTCGTACCACAAGGTGAGTTTGATTATCGTATTAATGCTGGGGTTTTAGATAACAGAGTAATCGGTAAATTAGAAAGAGAAAAAACACTGCAGGCTAACGTTAGCTATGGGATAAATCGCTGGTTAAGCTCGAAAGTTGGTATGGAATATTACTCGACAGAAATTGGCAAGAATATTCCCTTTTACACTGCAACCCTTTCCAGCAGAATTGCACGAAATTACATTTTAACACTTGAAGGTGTAACCGACGGATATTTACGTTCTTCAGTAAATGCTGTTTATCCAAATTCTGCAAGCTTAAATTTTGATTTTACAAATTTCACCGGGGAATCTAATTTTTTCAATAGCTCCAATAATGACTACCAATTTATTGGTAATGTTTTCTTCCCTATAAAAATCTTCAATCAACCTTTTGGATTGAGATACTCCAATTTCACAAGAGTACGTGAAGGGGTAAGTATAAGTACCATTAGAACTGATGTCAGTGCAAAAATTAGTAGAATTAATTTTAGATTAGGATATACCGACAGAATTATTGACTCCTACAATATTTTTAACAGTTCCGGTTCAGGATTAGTAGAATCTGCCATAACCTATAACTTTTCGAGGAACCCAAATATCCCAAAATTTATAAGGGGTACATTTATAAGAAGTCAATTTCGCTTTTTACCATCAACTAATGAATTTCAGCAAGGCGAAGTTCTTGTTTCTCGAAGTGTTTTTAACCAAGGAAGAATTCAGGCATCTTTTGGTAGAAATTTTCAAGGACAATTTAATACGATTAGACTCAATTTTGTCATCGATTTCGGTAAAGTAAGATCAAATTCTACATCAACTTTCATTAGAGGAAATACAAGCGCAAGCCAAACAGTTAGGGGGTCTATCGGTTATGATTCTAACTTTAATAATTTTATCTGGACAAGCCGTAATCAGGTTGGAAGGTCTGCAACTGCAGTTCGGTTTTTTGTGGACAATAACACTAATGGAGTTTATGAAGAATCGGAAGATGAATTACTTGATGATATAAACTTGAGACTAGGTAGAAGCGGTGCTTCATCTGTTTCTAAAAATGGAATCCTGTATTACACTCAATTAAACTCATATTTTCGTTACAACGTTGAACTAAATCAGGCGTCAATTAAAAACCCAATGTTGGTACCTGAAGAAGATAAATTTTCGATAATTACGGATCCTAATAGTTTTAAACTAATAGATATCCCATTCAACATGAGTGGCGTAATGGAAGGAAATGTTGCTAGAATTTACGAAGGTGGATTATCGCAAGGGATTGGAGGACTTAAAGTGCTTCTTACTGATCTAAAAGAGAATGAGGTAAAGGAACTTAGAACATTTTCTGATGGAAGTTTTTATGAATATCCTATTCGCCCGGGTGATTACAGGTTAGAAATTGATCCCTCTCAACTTTCAATACTTCAGTCAAGATCCGAGCCTGAACTTATAAACTTTGAGGTTGAAACTACTAGAGATGGTGATTTTGTAGAAGGACTAAATTTCGAGCTCTACCCTCTTGATGTACAACAACAATCCCAAGAAGACAGCCTTGCCGCGCTCACTATTGCACAGGTTACCGACGAGATAAAATCGTCGCCAGAAATATTAGAATATTCTCAAGAAGTATTTAAAGAAGTTGATAATGCTTTACGGCTCATAATCAAAGCTCAAAACGCCTTTTATTCTAACAACATAGACTTAGCCTTCCGCTATGTTAACGAATCATTAGAACTTTTTGAAACTGCACAAGCACACGCTTTAAAGGGAAGTTTTTATTATTTTGAAGGTAACATCGATCAGGCGCAACGACATTGGGAACAGGCACTCCGATTTAACCCCGACCTTGTAATTCCGGATATGGAAGTACTTGAAGAAAGGGTGAATAGGCGTGCATCAGATTAAAATGCACAGAATACGTCACATATTTGACTCTATGCTTGCCAAAATTTTAACCAATTTTGGCGTGAAATTACTAGCTCTTCTATTTTTAACAACTTGTTTCCTTGCCTCTACCAACACTCGCGCTCAAACGGCTTTTGATCCATACAGTTCTCAATCTCTTGAACTACGCGTTGCCAATCTGGAACAACAGTATGATTCCCAAATCATCCAAATTCTTTCAAATTACTTCAATCGAAAGAAATTTTTTATCGATGTAAATATTAATGCTGAGCTGATCGATCAAACGATAGGTACTACCAGTAATCAAGTAGTAGAATCGAGCCAACAAGAGCAGAATCTATTCATGCCTGGCCTTCCCTTCTTGCCTGAACAAAATCTTCGTCAGCCTGCTAACCGTAACCGGCAACCTGAAACTATTGTAAACGAAAATACCATAAAAACGCTGCGTATCGTTAACATGAGCGTTAATATTTATGCAGATACTTCGGTTACTACTGCTCAACTTGAGTTAATGCGATTTATTACAGGAATCGCAGTAAAAATCAACGAGGCTCGAGGTGATGAAATCACCATATCCCAATTAGCCATCCCAGATTATACCGAGGCCCCCGAACCTGTTACGGCTACTACTGTTGTACAACAGCCTGCTGCGCCCGATTACAACTCCATCTACACCTATATTCCTGCATTGGCATTAATGCTGCTATTTGGGCTTACACTTTTGTTTAACAAATTGATGAACAAGCCCCAGCCCCAAATTCCCCTTCGGGATTATCGGGATACACTTAAAAATGATATGGCCACGCAACAACAGTCGGCTCAACCTTTTTCCAGCACTGAGCAAGTAAAGGGTGATATTGAGCAAAGTGATGAGGACATGACGACAGAAGATATTGTTAATGCATTTTTTACTAAGCCTGAGGAGATTGCCACTATTTTCAGGTATTGGTTAAGTGAAGAAGAAAACGGGGCTAAAAAAGCTGCTGAATATCTAGTGGCTGTCGACAAACATCTGCTACGAACTTTAAAAAAGGAACTTCATCCTGAAGATTACGA
Source organism: bacterium (assembly GCA_024742815.1). Classification (GTDB taxonomy): domain Bacteria; phylum Bacteroidota; class Rhodothermia; order Balneolales; family Balneolaceae; genus HXMU1420-13. The sequence goes on along the minus strand of JANSXX010000002.1, from coordinate 317,669 downwards.
CAGCCTGAGCGATGCTTTATTGGAGCTTGAGGAATTAGCGCCAGAGCGACGAGCAGAAATTGTAGAAGAATTTGCTCGAATGCTTCAACAAGGTGCTAAACAAACCGTATCTGAGAAAAAACGTAGCAAATTTTCACTATTCAAATTCCTCGATCACATTTCAGATAAACATATTCTCACATTACTGGAAACGGAAGACAGCCTTTCCGGTGCTTTTATACTTCAGTATATCCCGGATGATAAAGCTGCATTACTGATCGAAAAATTAGATAAAGAAATTGCCGCTAAAATCATGTTGCATATGGCATCGCTGAATAATTTAACTAACGAGCAGCAGCAAAAGATATCGTCAGAACTCTTCGACAAAGCCATGGATTTAGTGGAAGCTGAACGAAGCGAGCAATATGGTGCTGAACACCTCTATCCTATTTTAGAACGACTTCCGGTACACGAACAACAACGTTATATTGATGAGTTAAAAGCTACTGGCTCGATAGTTGGAGCAATCTTGGAAAAGCAGTTTATTACTATCGATCGTTTACCTGAGTTAAGTGATGAAATCATTAAAAAAGCCGTTCGAACACTTAATACAGAAACATTACTAGACGCCATTGTTGGGTTACCTCCTCAAGTTGTGGATCGAATTTTATCTGCGCGACCTACGCGAGAACAACGTTTGTTACGCATGGAACTTGAAGAGCTTCAAGGAACGAGCGGTCGCCAAACCGAATATGCTAAGGCTCTCTTAATGAATTCTATCCGCAAGAATGCGAATGACAAATAAAGTACAGGTGAAAATGAAACATAGACCTGCTTTTGTAATTTTTTTAATTCTTTCGGTACTCTTTATTCATTGCGCATCTAGTAATCAGTTCACTGATCCGATTGCTGAACAAGACACCATCTCGCCGGAAGATTCCCTTCAACTGGCAATACAAGATAGTTTGGAGCAAGCGCAAGCTAAAGAGGAAGAACTTCGTGAAGCTCTCATCGAATTATATAAAGATGAGATCTATTCAAGATATCAAGCACAAGCGAATACCCTTACAAACTACTATATACTTGCTCAACAGCACTTTTATACCGGCGATTTTGAAAATGCGCTCTTCCTGATCAACCGCGCTGCACTGATCAAAGAAAATGCTGATGTGTTAGCCTTACGTGGTAGTATTTATCTTGGATTGGGATATATCAATGAATTTGTGAGTCACTGGCGAAGAGCTCTTGAAATGGACCCTTCTGTTCCCATACCTTCTTCCACCTACATTATTCAGCAACTTCAGAATAATGGATTAATCGATGAAAATTTAACAAAGAGCTTTTAATAACTCTATGCGTACATCCATACTCAATATTCTATGTTTTCTAATTTCTTTGTTGATTTTGGTTTGGGGTGCACTTCTGGTAACCGGGTATACGCAATACGATTTAATTCCCTCTCGATTCGCTTTTTTAAATCTGCCAAGTTTAGCCATCGTTTTCGGAGGAATAACTGCCAGTGTATTTATTAGCTATCCTTTCAATAGTGTAATTAAGGCGCTCGTTGAAAGCACTAAACTGTTTTCTTATAGCACCATCACCCACGAGGTGTTAGAAGAAGACATACAGCGGGTAATGGACTGGCAAAAGATGATTAAGCAAAATAAATTCGCGGCAGTTACTCAGCTCAGCGAAGAATATGCTGATCGTTTCGAGGGGTATTTATTTTCGATTTTGGATACCAATTATGACACCGAAGATCTTCGTGAGCTTGGGGAGATCAATATTGAAGAAAACTACTCTCGCCAGCAAATGGTGAATCAAATTATTGCTAGTATGGGCAAGACATCTCCTGTTTTCGGGATGTTAGGAACCCTTTTTGGCCTGATCGTAATCCTATCAGGATTTAGTGAAGTAGAGTCGTTATTGAGTGGGTTAGGTGCTGCTTTAATGACCACATTATATGGTATTCTGATTGGTAATTTTATTTTCACGCCAATGGCTAAAAAGATGAATAATGTGGCTTCACTACGGTATTTTAGAGAGAAATTGATCCTGGAGGGAATTATTCTAATCGAAGAGCAAAAAACTTCGCTACAAATTTACGATAAGCTTCAAGCACATATGCGCCGAAATAAAAACATGATTTAAGCGGCTGTTGTGAAGAAAAAGAAACCAATAAGAATTAAATATTCACTTTTTCCACTACCGGATGAAGAATCAGAAGATGATGAGAGCTGGCAAGTAAGTTATCTTGATATCATTACAATCGTATTAGGGTTTTTAATAATTCTGCTTTCTGTTTCACAAATTACAAAGTCCGAATTTTCTTCACTTTCATCCATTTTTGGCAAACTAGCAGATGAAACTGAGTTTTTAACCACTCCCATCGGAGCCATAGAACGAGAATTATTCGAATTGCTTCAACCGGAGATTGAAGCCGGTAATCTGGAGATCATTCGTGATTTAAATGATCTAAGAATTCGTTTTAAAAGTGATGACCTTTATGATCCGGGCCGAGCTCAGTTAGATCCGAATTCCGAACAGCTATTAAATACCGTTTTAATAGCTATGCAACAGGTTAAGTACAACGATTTTTTAATAGATGTTGAGGGTCATACCGACAATACTCCAATCTCATCCGTAGCTTATCCCTCAAATTGGGAACTTTCTACAGCAAGAGCAGCAAACGTAGTTAAGTATTTTAATGATGCTGGAATCCCCGCAAATCGACTTAAAGCATCTGGTTATGCAGATTCTCGTCCGGTAATTGAATATGATTCTTTAGGTTTTCCTTTTGCGGCTAGTAAAGAAAAAAATCGCCGAGTGGTATTAAGGCTTTATTACTCATCTGATAATTTGAAAGAAGAAATTCTTACACAACCGGAAACTGATGACGAATCGTTTATTGGCGAAACTGAATCAGGAACTCCTGAAAGTTTAAGTAATGATATTCCTGGTATTTCTGAGCTCCCTCCTCCCGATCCGAATGAAAACGTTGTAGTTTTAGCTGAAGAACCGGCTTTACTAACGGTGATGGAAGAAAACCGAATCCGAAATCAGTTAGCAGCTGAACAGCAAGAAGAAACACCAGCAACTGACGATGTTAATTCCGATTCAGATCGACAACAAGCTACCGAAACTGCTGAGCCTCAAAACGATCCTGATAGTGTTACACAAGAGTCTGTTTCTCAAGCTGAAGAAGAACTAGAACCAGTAGAGCAATCAGAGCCGGAACCATCTGCTACAGAAATTCCATCATCAAGTAATGCCATGCCATCGTTATTGCGAGTGGATGCTCGATGCCAGTATTCGGTGCAACTTGGTGAGTTTTCTGCTTTACAAACAGCATTTCAACGAGCTGATGCGATAGAATCATCAAACTTAGCGGATGTGATACTTACCTATAACACCAACGAATATTCGGTTAGAACACCTCCTACTTCCTCGTTTACAGAGGTTGTTAGCTTACGAAATGAATTATCATCAAGAATTAATGATAAAAGTGTAAGTGTTGTTCATCAGTGTTACAACAATACCATTCAGCGGCCGAAACCTGTAAAATACCTCATTCAATTTGGTGCATTTCAAACCCGTGCTAATGGCTTAGATTTCACCATCGAATTGTTAGATCGATACGGTGTACAAGCTTACATGAATCGAGTTTCCGATACTTTTAATGTACTTACCGGACCATACGAGTCTCGAGAGGTAGTTCTAGAACAATTACGCACTTTCAGGGAGATGGGAATTTCTTCAAATCTATTTATTCGTCACCAACCGGAAACAGCTGCTACGTACAAATATGCCTACCAAATTCAAGTTGACGAACTGAGTAATCGACAAGAGGCCAATGAACTAGCACAACAAGTACGATCAAGAACAGGAATAAATACCCGCGTAGAAGAACTCGTTAGTGGTCGATATTCTGTAATGACGGGACAATCGGTTAATAGAAATGAAACCCAAACTATTTTCAATCGATTGTTGAATTCAGGCTTTTCAATAGAACCTATTATTTTTTACTTAGAGTATATTCCTTAATATTCGTTTCTTAACCAAAAAAAGCGAGCATTACTGCCCGCTTTTTGAACACTTCATATAATGCTTTCTTATAGCAAAGCTTCGTAATCAGCTGTTGAACCGTTATCTAAACAGCATTCTATGATTTGCTTGCCAAGTGGATGTAGTCCATCGCCCTGAAATTTACTTAGGGTTTTAATGAAGAACTCGTGTAACATATTTGCTCCAACATCATAAGCCTCTTTGCCTAATTCTTCCTGATACTCCACTTTAAGCATCCACTTAGGTATTTGTATACCTTCTACTTTCATGTAATTAAGTGAATACCCCAATAAACTACATCTTGAAGGACTTAGTTGTTCTGCTGGGAAATTAGCTGAACCTTTTCGAGCAAGATATTCTCTACTTATCCACTGCGGCATAAAGCTTGTTTTCCATGCTCCAATGTATTGATTTGGAGTAAGTATGTACTTCACTTTTGGAGTATCAATGATTTGCTCGAGTAACAGATTTGCTTGATTAATTCTTTTACCGGTAGCAAATGGCCAGTAACTACCTACGCCTTCACTACTTAGTCCAGCGGAGGTAATAATGCTCGGATTTGCATGACCACGAGGTGCAACCAATCGCCATAACCAAGCCAAAGATGGATTTAGTACATGCATCAATCCTACGATACCATAATTAGGCTTTTCGGCGGTACTTGGCGGTGTTCTTAACCCAATACTACGGATATCAACATCAATGGGATTAGAATATATGCCCGGCATTGATTTTCGAGGAATTATAACTCGTGGATTTGGGCATGGTAAACCCGGTGCATCCATTTTGTGCTCCCAAATCATTGCTCTTGAGCCGGGAACGGCTTCAACATTCAAAAATAATAATGGTTGATCTGGTTTTGCAGAGATCTTCTCTAACATCATATCCGTACCATATTCATCGATATGATCAACGCGAACGAACCAAGATTCCTCAGCGTCTTCCAACCACAGTTTACCATCATTTTTTTGCAAACTTGGGTGGCAAAGCGCCATATCATCAGTGACAGGTTCTAAATCGCAGGTTCTACGTAATTCTAAGGTTCGTTTCTCACCAGTTACGATATTTTTGCCCAGTAATAATGAGCCATCGCTTTGACGGTGAGGTTGTTGAAGCATTTCGCTTTTACCTCCCCCACTCGCACCTTCGTGCATGATATTTGTAATGCTATCGTATGGAGAAACTGCTCGAACTGCAGAACAGTGAGCTGTAACCCAACCTTCTTTTTCACCTTGTCCAATAAGCATGCCATAAACACCCTTTTTTGCACTAGGCCCAGGATACAGGTTGTAGCTAAACATTTCGTATCTGCCGGGAACTCGGTTATGAACCACTATTTGTTTTCCGTCAAAATGAGTGTGGCGAAAAATTGGAGCGGTATAGATAACGGCTTCTGGTGAAAAGTCTTCCGGTAATTCATCTGGGTCGATGATACCTTGCAATAAACCTAACCCAAGCCCAAAAAAGCCCGCGTTAGCTGGAATCACTGCTATCGCATCGTATCCCATTCCTTTCTTTCCTGCATTAAAATAAAATACAGCAAGATCCTGTGTTTTCAGCCAATCTAGTGTTTCGGTGCGTAAACTATCGAACGAATAATCGAATCTATCTTCAAATTTTGGCTTATCTGTAGGAAGGTCGTCTGCTATTAACATACAATTTGGGTCTCTCCTTCTCATGTATGATTCGGTATAATTCGCTGCTATACCATTTTTTACTCTCGCTACCTCTACTTCTAAATATCTTGTTCCATCAGGTAAATCATAACATACATTATGGGTTAATCCTCCGGAAGGAACAGATAAATCAACAAGCTCTTCTAAGTTGTGCGCCAAAGTGACACTTGGAGCTACGCTCAACACCTCTTCTAAGTCGGTATGCTTTCCACATTTTATATTGGTTGATAATGGGATTTGTTCGATGGTATCCATGAGTGTATTTATTTAAGTGAAGCATATAATTGAGTTAATAACATATTTAATAATTTCTATTATTAACCGCTAATGATCATATACTCTATTAAGTGTTTAACTCAGTATAACATCGAAATATGTGCGTTCTGTGAAGATTGGAGGCACTTTTTTTAAGAATAGCATCAATTAATAATGCTCAGATTAATCGAAAGAAAAGAACTCTAAGCCTAAGCTTCAGAAAAGCGCTTACATGCAGACTTAGAAAAATTTGAATTTTTTTAAAGAACAATAAAAAAACCCGGCATCAAATTGATACCGGGTTTATAGAATAAACTTTAGATCGTGTTTTTACTATAACAACATCGCTAATGGGTTTTCGATCAAATTACGAACCGTGTTGAGGAACTGAGCAGCTTTTGCCCCATCCACTACGCGATGATCGCTCGATAGCGTAACCTTCATTCTCTTGCCCGGTACAATCTCACCGTTTTCTACAACGGGAACGTCACGTATAGCACCTACTGCAAGAATACAAGCATTTGGAGGATTGATAATGGCAGTAAATTCTTCAATACCAAACATACCTAGATTACTAATCGTGAACGTGCTTCCTTCCATCTGATCAGGTTGAAGCTTGCGATCGCGGGCCAACCCGGCTAGTTCTCTCGTTTCTGCTGAAATTTGTGCTAATCCTTTTTTGTCGGCATGATTGATAACCGGAGTCATTAAACCTTCATCAATTGCCACTGCAACGGCTATATTTACATCGCCATGTTGCATTATCACGTCGTCCATCCAAGAACTGTTAATATCTTGGTGACGAGTAAGTGCTACTGCACAAGCTTTAACTACAATATCGTTGAAGCTAATTCGAACGTCATTTGCATCGTTCATTGCTTTTCGAGCAGCAAAAGCAGCTTTCATATCAATGTCGATGGTTTCGTAGAAGTGTGGATTTGTAAATTTACTCTCCGACAATCTGCGAGCAATTACTTTTCTCATTTGAGAAATCTTCACCTCTTTACTTTCAAGACTTTCAAAGGTTTGCTTTGGAGCAGATTTAGTCTCGTCAGAGGATGAAGCCGACGGTTTGGTAAGTCCACCGCCTTTAGATGGACTAAACGACTCAACGTCTTTCTTCACGATTCGACCGTCAGGACCTGAACCATCTACTTCACTAAGATTTATCCCTTTATCAGCCGCAATTTTCTTTGCAAGTGGAGAAGCTTTAACTCGACCATTATCACTTTCTGAGGATGTTGCAGTTTCTTTCTCTTCTGTTTTTTCATCTTCAGCTTCATTTGATGTTTCCTCTGATGCTTCAGAACTTTCTGAGCTACCCGCATCACCGGCACCGTCAAGGATGTCAGATATGTCTTCGCCTTCTTCACCGATAACAGCAATCAAACCACCTAACGGCACGGCATCGCCTTCGCCCGGAATAATTTTTAGGATGGTTCCGTCATCAAAAACTTCAACATCCATAGTCGCTTTGTCGGTTTCCACTTCTGCGATAATATCGCCGGCAGACACCGTGTCGCCTTCTTGTACATTCCATTTCGCGATTACCCCTTCTTCCATGGTATCGCTTAACTTGGGCATTTCTATTTTAATAGCCATAATGAGTGATATTTAGCTGATTTTAAGTTCTGTAGGTAACTTGATTAACGGCATCAATTACCTGTTTCGGGCTTGGGAACCAGGCATCAAATAGTTTCTTCGAAAATGGTGCATTTACATCCGGTAAGCATACGCGTTGCACAGGTGCATCCAAATAATCAAAAGCTTCGCGCTGGATCAAAAATCCAATCTCGGCGGCTAACCCTCCAAATGGATGAGCTTCATCAACCAACACACATCGGTTAGTTTTTTTGATGGATTCGATGATCAAAGGTAAATCTAGTGGTTTAACCGTTCTTGGATCAATAATCTCACATTCTATACCATCTTTAGCCAATTGATTGGCTGCCTGTACAGCTACATGATACATTTTTCCGTGCGCAACAACGGTAACATCGCTTCCTTCCCGCTTAATCTTACCCTTTCCAATTGGAATGATAAAATCTTCAGCGTCAGAAACTTCACCTTTCATGCCGTACATTTGCTCCGATTCCATAAAAATAACCGGATTGTCATCACGAATGGCTGATTTTAATAATCCTTTTGCATCACCGGGCTCCGATGGATAAATAACTTTTAAGCCCGGAAAATGTGCGTACATAGAATCGTAAGAAACCGAATGAGTTGCGCCAAGCTGTCCTGCTGATGCATTCGGTCCTCTAAATACAATCGGGCAATCTATCTGTCCGCCGGTCATGTACTTCACCTTTGTGGCGTGATTAATGATCTGATCTGCAGCAAGCACTGCGAAGTTGAAGGTCATAAATTCAACTATCGGGCGAAGTCCGCGCATTGCGGCACCAACTCCTAATCCTGCAAAACCAAGCTCCGAAATCGGAGTATCGATTACACGTTTAAATCCGTATTTGTCAAGTAGTCCCTCGGTTACTTTATAAGCACCATTATATTCGGCTACTTCTTCTCCCATGATGAAGACGCGCTCATCGCGATCCATTTCTTCATCGATTGCATGTTTTAAAGCTTCTCTAAATTGTAATTCTGCCATGAAATTGTGTGATTAAACGTGGAAGTAAGGGTCGTCTTCTACAAACATGTCTTCGTAGAGTTCTTTCTCTTCAGGGAAAGGCGATTCATCCGCAAACTCTACAGCATCCAGCACTTCCTGTTCTACCTTATCTTCTATTTCTTTTAATTGATCTTCCTTAGCCAGATCGTTTTCAAGTAAGTATGTTTTTAGCCGTTGAATTGGGTCAATCTTCTGATATTCTTCGAGCTCTTCTTTGGTTCGATACTTTTGCGGATCCGACATTGAATGTCCACGGTAACGATACGTTCTGATTTCTACGAACCATGGTTCTGAATTTTCGCGTACATCATCTGCGATCTCTTTCATCTTCTCATACACCGAGAATAGATCCATTCCATTGATAACTGCACTCTTCATATTGTAACCTTTCGCACGGTCTACGATTTCAGCTACTGTATGGCGTGCAGCTGCGGTCCCCATTGAGTAACCGTTATTTTCTACAACAAATATTGCAGGTAATTTCCACAATTGAGCAAGATTTAACGTTTCATGTAATGCACCTTGATCTACCGCACCATCACCAAAAAAGCAGGCCGAAATATTACCGTTTGCATTGTACTTATTAGCGAAAGCAAATCCAGCATTAATAGGAATATGTCCACCTACAATACCATATCCACCCCAGAATTTCTTCTCGGCATTTGCAAAGTGCATACTTCCGCCTTTACCTCGCGAAGAGCCTGTTGCCTTACCAAAAAGTTCGGCCATACCGGCTTTAGCCGAAATACCTCGGCACAGTCCCCAACCATGGTCGCGATAGGCAGTGATGATATCATCCTCATCGTCCAGAGCGAATGTAGTTCCAGTTGAAATAGCTTCTTGCCCGATGTACAGGTGAAGAAAACCACCAAATTTTCCTTTTTGATACTGCTGCATGGAGCGCTCTTCGAAACGGCGTTGCAAATACATTTGCTCGAACATCGCCAATAGCTGCTCCTCAGATAATCCTAAGTCTTTATGTGTTTTGTCGGTTGCATCTGGGAGGTCAACCCCTTTTTGTACTGCTCCTTCATTAACATCACCTATACCGGTGGGTGCAAATCGGATTTCTTCCTTTTTCTTTTTTGCCATAAATATGTTTTTGAAAACTCTTACCCAAAACGGGGTGAGAATATATCAATTTTTTATCAGAATTCGTGATTGGGTTTGGTAAAGGAAGTCAAAGTGATTCCTTTACTATTTCTTGAACACTCGAAAGTGCTTCAGATAGTTTTTCGGGATTTTTACCACCAGCCGTTGCTAAGTTTGGTTGGCCACCGCCACCGCCGCCAACTAAGCGTCCTAATTTACCAACTAAGGCCCCGGCTTTCAGATTTTTCCCTGAAATCAAATCTTCGGTAACGGCAACCATTAAAAACACTTTACCGTTTTCTTCATCTTTAGAGCCGAGCACAATTATTCGGTCTTTATTCACTTTTTGCAGTGCATCGTAGCCTAATTGCTTTAAAGTGGCTACATCGGCTCCGGGTATTTCTCCTTTAGAAATTTCTATACCATCCAGTTTTTCTTTTTTTGATAAGATGTTATCAAGTAGTGCACCCGAATTCGCCATTTGAACTTTTTCCAGTTCTTTTTCAAGGGCTTTTTTCTCGTCCATCAACTTTTTGATGTTTGAAACCGGATCGTTGGTTTGGCCAAATAGTGATTTTACTTCTCTAACAATCTCTTTCTCTTCTCGCAGCAATTTATCGGCAGCATCTCCACACACGGCTTCAATTCGGCGAATCCCTGCGGCAACAGAACTTTCGTGTAAAAATCTAAAGTATCCGATTTCGCCGGTTGCACCTACATGAGTACCTCCACACAGTTCAACTGAATATTCTTCATCAAAAGTAATTACTCGCACAAAATCGCCATATTTCTCACCAAATAGCATCATCGCCCCTTTCTCTTTGGCTTCCTCAATCGGAACATTTCTTTCCTCAAACAGTGGAATATTCTCTTGAATCTTAGCATTCACTTCTGCTTCTACTTTGTCGAGCTCTTCTTGGGTCATCGCCTCAAAGTGAGAAAAATCGAATCTAAGATGATAATCGTTCACCAAAGATCCCTTTTGCGCCACATGTTCACCAAGAACGTTTCTTAATGCTGCATGAGCCAAGTGTGTTGCAGAGTGATGTTTCTGAATCTCGAGGCGCTTTTTTAAATCTATCGACGCGGTCCATAATCCGGCTAAGTTTCCGGGTAACTCCTCGGTGTAGTGGATGTAATTCCCATTTCCTTTTTGCACATCAATAACGTGAATGAAATCGGCACCGTTAGAGAGCATACCGGTATCGGCAACCTGACCACCACTTTCTGCATAAAATGGAGTTTTATTTAAGGTGAATGCGTAGCGCTCTCCTTCTTTTCGATAAGACGTGATGAGTACTTCCGCCTCAAACTCATCGTAGCCCACAAACTCAAACTCATCCGAGTCGATTAACACATTCCATTCATTCACTTTGCTTTGATCAACCGAAAACTTACCCGCTGCTCGAGCCCGATCTTTTTGTTCCTGCATGCGTTGGTTAAATCCCTCTTCATCCACAGAAACACCTTTTTCTCGTGCCATTAGCTGTGTTAAATCGATGGGAAAGCCATAGGTATCATGCAATTTAAATGCATCGGCACCGGATAACTGTTTAGAGTTGGCAATCATCTCGTTAAAAATACCAATGCCTTGGCCAAGAGTTTTCAAAAAACTTCGTTCTTCGGCATGTATCACATTAGTGATGTATTCTTGTTGTGCGACAATCTCCGGAAATACATCACTAAACTGATCAGCGAGTACATCCACCAGCCGATACATAAATGGTTCTTTAAACCCTAGTTTATCCCAGCCGTAACGAATGGCTCGACGTTGAATTCGCCGAATTACGTAGCCACGACCATCGTTTCCGGGTGAAGCCCCATCAGCAATGGAAAATGCAACTGCACGAATGTGATCTGCAATAACCCGCATAGCAATATCTTTTTCTTTATCTTTGCCATAAGCAGTTCCGGCAAGCTCCGATATCCTATTGAGTAATGGAGTGAATACATCCGAATCATAATTCGACATCTTCCCTTGGAGTACGGCACATACTCGTTCAAACCCCATTCCGGTATCTACGTGCTTTGCGGGCAAAGATTTAAGGCTGCCATCCGGTTGTCGGTTAAACTGTATGAATACTAAATTCCATATTTCGATCACTCTCGGATCGTCCATATTTACCAAGCTTGCGCCATCCACTTCCTGCCGCTCATTATCCGGTCGAAGATCGATGTGTAATTCTGAGCAGGGACCACACGGTCCAGTATCGCCCATTTCCCAGAAATTATCTTTCTTATCAAACTTGAGAATATGTTCGTGAGCTATGGTTGTTTCCGATTTCCAGAGCTCAATCGCTTCGTCATCGGTGGGCAAACCGTCTTCTTCATCTCCTGCAAATACGGTGGCATAAATTCGATTTGGATCCATTCCCCAAACATCTACTAATAGCTCCCATGCCCAACCAATAGCTTCTTTTTTGAAGTAATCGCCAAACGACCAATTCCCTAACATCTCGAATAAGGTATGATGATAGGTATCGTGGCCAACTTCCTCCAAATCGTTATGTTTACCGCTTACCCGGATACATTTTTGCGTATCGGCAGCACGATTCCACTTTTTCCCTTCGTGGTCGAGTGTTTGTTCTTCTCCTAAAAAAATAGGTTTGAACTGATTCATGCCGGCATTTGTAAATAGCAAGGTTGGATCATCTTTTGGTACAACCGGTGCACTTTTTACAATGGCATGCTTTTTATCAGCAAAAAATTGTAGAAATTCATCTCGTATTTGGGAAGAAGTCTTTATCGACATTACTTATGTTTATAAAATTGGATCAAAAAAATTAAGGGTGGGAAGATAAAAAAAATCCACCTCTAACTCATTAATTAAACCCGTGAAACAGGGATGAAAACTCTATTAAACAATTTCTTTAGGGGAATGCTGATTGTATTTCCCGTTGGCGCCACTATTTATCTGGTTGCCATTACTATGGATTGGTTGAATTCTATTTTTGCAGATTTATTTTTGGGATGGATCAATATTGAAATTCCCGGACTTGGAATAATAACCGGTTTCCTGTTCATAGCTTTAATTGGTTACGTATTTAATCGGGCATTCACCAAACCCATTGTTCATATTTTCGAGCGGATCATTACGAAAATGCCGCTCGTAAGTATGATCTACACCTCGTTGAAGGATTTGACTGAAGCCTTTGTAGGCGAGCGTAAAAAATTTAATCAGCCGGCTAAAGTTACCTTTGGTGATACCGGTGTAATCCGTTTTGGATTTATAACTCAAGATTCCTTAGAACAATTTGATTTAGCGGATGAAGTCGCTATTTACTGTCCTCATTCCTATAATTTCTCAGGTAATTTATATGTAGTACCTAAAGAATGTGTAACCCCTATTAAAATCGATTCAACCGATTTTATGCGATTTATTGTATCGGGAGGAGTTACCGGTGGCTTTAAAAAGATCTGAGTTTAGTATACCTCTTCGAAGGTGCGGACAGATGGTTTGATCATTTTTTTGGATTCTTCCCAACTCCAGGTGGATGGATCTCTATCAGCTAAATCGCCTTTAAGATTGAGATAGCTAAAGAAGCCATGCTTAGCAAGGTTTTGGTAAATTCCTGTTTCCATTCCTTTCATTCCGCAGAGATAGATTAAGGTGTTATCTGCTGCTAAAATTGGAGACAGTGTATCAGCATGATCGTCAATAGCTGTTTGCACGTAATATTTCGATCCGTCTGCTCTGCGATCTTCTCTAGAAATCATTTTGATGTAATGGAAGTTGTTGTGTTTCGCTTCCATTTCGTGTAAATACTCAGGGTAAATTACATCTGTTCGATAAGGACACCCAAAAACAAGTGCTACCTGATTGGTAATTCCTTGCTCAAAAAGCTCCATAATCATTCCTCTAAATGGAGCTATTCCGGTTCCCGTTGCAAAGAAAACGTAATTAAAATCTTTGGCATTGGTTGGTAGTAAATATCTTCGCCCACTAGGTCCGGTAACCTTTACCTTATCGCCGGGCTTTAAATTACACAAGTAGTTCGAACATACTCCGGTATAAAAAGTACCGTCTACTTCATCCATTGCACGTTTCACAGTTGTTGATACCAAATGTGGTTTTCCTTTCTCCCCTTTTGAAGGCGATGAAACCGAGTAAAGACGAAGTTTATGGGGTTTACCGCGTTCATCTTCGCCGGGGGGAAGCACTCCAATAGATTGCCCAACTTTAAATTTCCCAACTAAATCGGTACCAGACAGGTCGAACGTAATATGCCTGATAATATTCGGACTACTTTCTGCCGTACAAACGAAGTTTTCTACAATGGTAGCTTCGGCAGGATTTTTGGGGGAATATACATTCAGATCTACAGTTGGTAATTCAAATTCAGCCATTTGTCCGGTTTACTTAAAGAGTTAAGAAGCCTGAAAGTAGCAAATGGAAGCTATAATCGGAATGTGAATAATACGTGAACCCCTATTTTTTTATGGAAGGGCTTTTATTGATTACTGATCGCGTAACGAATAAGTTCATCGATAGTTGGTCGTTCGCCTCGCTCTGCAATTAGGCGTTCAGCCATATTATGTGAAACACCTACACTGCGCATGCCAATAAGTTTTTCAACCGTCATTTCTTCAAGTGTGTACCCTAAATCTAGCATATTTGAGGTGAAGAAGGCTGTTACTTCGTTTCGTCGTGTTTCTGCTAATTGCTCAATTGTCAGGTCATACCCTAATTCTTTCATCATTCGGGCATAAGTAGCACTAACATCAGCTCTCTGTAATTCTACTAATTGTTCCAGTGTTGGCTCGTATCCAACATCTCTAATTTGAGAAGTATATGTTGCCGTAACACCTTCACTTCTCAAATCGAGAAGCTCTTCACGGGATAATTCTCCGTAACCCATGTCTTGCATCCAATTACCCATACCAACAATAATATCTTCACTTGGCTGATCTATTGCTTGTACAAAATCATCTATTGGGTTTATTCCACTAAAAAAATCGCCTACTCTATTGCCGGTATAAAAAAGCAATGTAGCCACGAATGCAAATAAAAGAATGTAGTTGGCTACTTTAGAATTACTCCCACCTGAAGTGCTTGTGGGAGTATTTAGAACGGTTTCGTCAACCTCTTGTTCGAGGTCTTGAAGATCATTCTTTAGGTTTTTGAACTTTGTACTCATAGTATCCCGCAATTATGGCGAACTGTTACGGAATAATATATAGAAAGATGCAGAAAAGAAGTATTAATTAAGCAAATCCATCGATCTGGTAAGATCAGAGATGGTGAATGGCTTAGTTATTAAATCGATGAAATCTGTCTCGCGTGCGCGCTCGTAATTAACTCGATCTGAGTTTCCTGTGAGATAAATAACCGATGTATCGATGCTATCTTTAATGGCTGACACCGCCTCGATTCCATCCATATCGCCTTTAAGTCGAATGTCCATGAGCACTAAGTCGGGTACATGCTCGGTAGCTAAACGAATAGCTTCATCACCAGAGGTAGCCTTACCAACAACTTCGTGACCAAGTTCTTTAACCATATTTTCGATAACAAGAGAAATAATCATGTCATCTTCTACAATTAGTACTCGCTTTCTTTTTCCGTTTAAATCACTCAACGTCTTATTCCTAATTTGGTCTTTGATGTTCTTTTTGAATAAAAGAGTAGTCTGAAATCTAATGTTACTTTCGAGATAATGCCAATGATCGCTCGAAATAAATTAGATACTCATATTTATAACTTCTTTATTCAAAGTTTACGGCTCTGTACATTAATATTGAACCATCTACTGCATCAACATATGCGTTTATTCGTTCATAATGTTGACTTTTAAAACTTATCGGCACTACCCAAGCTTTTCTCAACTCCAAGGCTTCATTATTATTCTTAAGTGGAATAATCTCAAAATTGTCGGGTTGCCCAACCATTTCGTGGGTTATTGCCAGCAAACTATCTTGTTGTGTTACTGTAAGTAAGTTCAATTCTTCGCCGATAATACGTTCTTTGGCTTCAAGATATCCAACATCCAGCAAACCGGGTGCATAAATTTCTGAATACCAGTTTCCCCAAATTCTATTTACACCTTTAGCATCAACAAAGACTATTATTTCAGTGTCGGCCACTTCAATAGACTGATATCTTTGATTGTCGAAAATGATTTTCCATTCAAGTGGAACGCTATTCGTTTCCGGACCTTCGCAGATTGTACAACCGTAGAGCGGAACTAATTCTTTAATGTCAAGTGCTGATAATTCATCTACATTGGTGAATCTCGAATTGAATACTACACTTTGTTTAGCCAGATTTATTAGAGGATCCGGATCATCTAATTCAACTTTTTCTGGCACTCTTCCTGAACAAGGGTTCACATCGTTTGGAAATAAAATCCGACTAAAACCGGTAAATCCGTATTCATTTAGCGTAGAGCAAAGCTTACCATTATTCACTTGTTGATATTCTCTGTTCAAATCATCTAACGCCAACAACGACATTGGCTCAATGGTGACAGGATAGTCAGGGATGTCGGAAGTCTCAATGACGTCACATCCAAACAATGAGAAGAGTAAGAGTATTAAATAGCCTGTCTTTGTAGTCACAGATAGTCAATCGTAGCTGTTGAGCAAATATAATAATCTGCACGACTAACTTTCATTTAAACTTATCTAATCGATGGGTGTGTTTTTGCGGAGCGATTAGCCGAAAAAACTATCTTTCTGTAAATCCTGTTTTGAGATTATAATTCGTCCAATGTCCTTTAATTAAAAGTGCACTCCCGATGAGCGTAATTCCTGCTTCGCCATATTCACCAACATATTCGTGAAACAACCAAGCCAGAAAAATTATTATCACCCCAGAAAATAAATAACCCGTAACTGATTTAGATTCATGCTTTCGTTGAAGAGATAAAATAACTGTAGGAGTAATGGCGAGAAAAAACACCAAATGAGTGTACGAGTGAAACTCCTCAAAAGCCGGCCAGAGTGGAATTAGCGCAATTACAACAGGTACAAGTAAACAATGAATGGCACATATACTGGATAAAGCTATTCCAATCCTGTCCCAAAGTCCTTTTTTCAATGCTAAGAATCTCATTAAGATTAGGCATCAAAGATACAGCCTTTCACTATTAGATGACTATAGCTAAAACAAGAAAAAGGAGGTCTCCCTCCTTTTCTCTGAATTTTATTTTATGAGCAACATCTTTCTGAGCGAAACCTGTTCTCCAAATGCCAATTTATATATATAAATGCCACTCGATAATCCACGTGCATTAAAATTGATCGTATGGCTTCCAGCCGACATGGGTTGATCAATAAGTGAAGCTACTTTTTGTCCTAATACATTAAATACTTCCAGCTTTACCAATCCACTATGAGGAATTGAAAATTGAATATTTGTACTTGGATTAAAAGGGTTTGGGTAATTTTGGTTCAATTCGATTCTATTTGGAAAACTGTTTGCAGATTCTTCATTAGAAACGGTTGTTCCGGAATTAAAGTGAGAGAATAGACCAATACCTGTTCCCACCAGTAACTCATCATAAAACAGAACGTTTATCTCGGTTCCTACCGGATAACTATGCCCCAAATTCCAACTACTCTCACCCAGAACGTGATAATACACTTCATTATCCACGGCTACAAAAAGTGTGTCTTCACCAATTGAAACAGCTCGTGCCAACTTTCCTTCCTCAAAAGGGAAACCCGATGTGGTCATGGGAGTCCAAAGATTGTCGCCATCCAGAGCTTTGTAATAGGCAATGGGGTGATTTATTCCTGCATCGGTTCCTACAGCAATTACTGTATCACCGGTTACCGTTAATTCTAAATCCCAAATCGAAGCTACAATTAACGAGCCGGTACTTGTAGTTCCGCCATTCATATCTTGTGATACATTCCAACCGGAGCCACTTTTTGTAATCTTATAAATGGAGCGACCAGATGGATGGTCTAAATCGTATAAGGCACTTACATATACAATACTGTCACCATTCTCGATGGTGAAAACCACATCTGTTACATCAGTATCCTCACCTTCGGCACTTTCTTCTAGCAGTAACTGCTCCCAGTTTGCCCCTCGATCGGTACTGTAAAATAACCCACCTTGAAGACTATCCTGAACTTCGTAAGCAGCAAATATCAAACTCGAATCGTACGGACTTACCTCAATAGCGCGAGCTTTAGTTCCAACATGTGGCAAATTATAAGGGGCCTGTTCAGGTGTAAAAATCCGGTTCCAGCTAGCGCCTTCATCTGTCGTTTGATACACTCGGATATTACCTGCGTATACTCTATTTGTATCGCTAGGGTCAATCTCGATCGAGAAGTATGGAGACCCATCACCTTGTGGAAACATGGCCCCACTCCAACTCGGGCTGCTTAGAAAATCACTTACTTTTCTGATCCCTGATTTCGAAGCCATCCATCCTTCATTTTTGGATGCGATCATATCAAAATCCTGAACCTGAACAGCTTCCACGCCATCATCTATTTCGAAAATCGAAGAACCTCCGTTTATTGACAAACCAATGCCTTGATCTGTCGTCAAGAACACCATATTGTCATTTAATGGATCGGCAAAAACAGGGCCATCATTAGGGTGTGTTTCTTGCGATACGTTTCCGAATTCGTTCCAACTTCCTTCACCATTAGTATTGTTATACAATTTTGCATGATATACCGAATAACTTGAGGAATCACCATGGAATGCAACATTACTGCCTGTTACGCCACTCGCGATTTTTGATGAAGTCCACGTGCTTTCATCGTCTGTGTATGCTACGTATTTGTCCATGTTGTCATCCCCAAAAACAAATATGCGACCGGAAGGTGCTATACCAAATGTCTTCCATCTTACACTAGAAGACAGCGAACTGGTCGAAACTGCACTGAATGTACTACTTGATGTTAATGATGAAAGGTTATCATCGGATTTCATGAGTTCAGGTGTGCTCCCCTCGCTAAAAACATATACCGAACCATTAATAGGATGAATGTCCAGCTTTTGCATACCGGGTGAAATTCCCGGAGTAATATCGCTTACTAAAGAAGTGACATTGGCTGAGCCATTAACTGTTGCGGTGAATATTTTATTCGCGTTTAGGTAGACTAGAGTGTCGCCTTTAAAAAGCATGTCCGGCACGTATCCCATAGTTATTTGAGTTGGCGAAGAACTGTTTACATCTACTTTCATCAAACCTTCAGAATTATGGGCGAAAAACACATACCCTGAACCTGCATGAGCTTCAATAGTTTTAACCGCAGAACCATAGTTATCATCGGCATCTACAGCGGATATGGTAGAAAATGCGGTTCCGCTTGGTGATGCGGTATTTGAGTGTGCATCCGCGTAAAACAACGTGTTAGCACTTTCGGTTGAAATGAAAATTCGTACAGAATCGGTAGTTTTTGCATATCCTGTTATCCCAAGAATTCTACCACCGTACACGGCTTCAACATTTGGTGTACTAAGCTGACCAAACGTTAGTGTCGAAGCTGTCATCATGAATATGAAGCTGAATACTGCTCGTTTCATATTACCCCTTTATTAAGTTACTGTTTTAGAGAACGCAGAAGCTACGATCGTTTAACTATATACATGATTTATAGCAACCTAACTATTAGATTGTTTTAAGCTTAGATTACTGATCGTCTCTACCTTAAATACGATCATCGACTTTTTTTGCTATTCAGTTAATTCAAGTACAGTATGTTACCCTCAGATGAATTCCCCAGGACTAAGAATTTTATTCACCAAAAAAGCCCAAGTTTTGTGCTTGGGCTTTGAAAAATTATCGGCGATTACCGAAAATTCTGAGAAGGAAAATAAACATGTTTATAAAATCGAGATATAAGGTTAAAGCTCCCATAATGGCTCCCTTTCGACCTTCTTCAGAATCAACCTGTAACTCCAAACTCATTTTTTTAATCTTTTGAGTGTCATAGGCTGTTAATCCCACAAATATGAGTACACCGGCATAGGATATTAACCAATACAATGTTGGGTTTGCCCAAAAGATATTAACCACGGTTGCGATAATTAGACCAATTAATGCCATGAATAACAGATTACCCCAACTCGAAAGGTCTTTCTTTGTAAAGTAACCGTACGCACTCATCAACCCAAAAGTACCAGCAGTAATAAAAAATGTTTGCGCAACCGATGCCTGGGTGTACAAGAGTAAGAGAACAGATAAAGTTAATCCATTTAACGCCGAGTAAAGTAGAAACAAACCAATCGCCATATTAGAACTAATACGTGCGATGGCAGAACTCATCCAAAAAACAATGCCGAGCTCCGCAATGATCAAACCGAAAAACACGATTTGATTTCCAAAAATGATATTAAGTAGTGCATCGGATTGCACAGTACGCATGGCGATAAAACCGGTTAATGCTAAGGCAAGGCACATCCATGCATATACTTTATTAAAGAAACTAGCCTGGATAGATTCAGCTTGTTGAGCAGTTAATTGAGCTTGCATTGTTGGTAAAATAGAAGGTTGACGTTCAAAAATATTAACACCAAAGTTAGCAAACTCGTTTGAAAAATATACTATAGTTATCAGCTACCTAGCCAATAACTCAACTTGATTAAGAATATGTTGATGGGCTTTTTTCTAAATGTGTCAACAGTACCATGATAAGGTCTGAACACTCCATTTGAGTAATTGAATTCTGTTCGATCTTGTTGCCAAACCAAAAATAAAGAAGAACCTGGTCGGTATTCCCATCTTAAAACTGCGTTACCTTGCAAGGATTTGAAATCCCAATCATAATTTTCGTCTAGGGTTTCATTAAACTGCGGGTTTATCGGATTGAAATTATAGGTCTTTCGCTCGGCGAAGGTTTTATAATTCGAAAAGTCTGCTATGTAATTATAAGGGCGAAGAAAAGTTTGCAAACTTAAATTTGGTCTGAATGTAATATCTGCTCGAATTTCTGTATAAATGACATTCAAATTATTGTCGGAAAACACGTAATCAGGATTTCCATCCTCAGTTACATCGAAGAAATTAAAATACTGATCGGTATCTTTTGCATGTACAAAACCAGGAGCAAATCTGAGCAACACATTAGTTGCCGGTCGTAGATTTAAGCCCACATCTAATGTAAACTGATATTCTCCCGAGGCATCATTCCGATAAGATGTTGCTACATTACCATAAATGTTCTGCGAAGCATCTGTTGTTACATTTATGTAGGTATTCCAATCTCGAGGTCGGCGCATTATTGGTCCGCCACGGGCAATTCTATCATTATAGAACTTTCCGGTTAATCCGAAGGTAGATACTACTGTCCACAAATTATTTAGTTGAAAATATCCACCCACCGAATAGTAATTAAATATCATATCGCCATCGAAATTCCATGCATGGCTCATATCGCTCCATAATAAATAGAATTGGAACCCATCAGAATTCACGTTTAGATACTCCAAATAGTAGTGAGGTGCGCGATAGTCAGCCCGTTCGAGAAATCCGATATCATTGATTTCATATTCAGGGCTCATTTCTGAATAAGTGAACGAATATCGCAGGCCCGAACCAGTGTACTTACCGATACTAAATTCACCAAAATAGCCCGTCATACTTGTCATAGATGAGTCAATTTCCAGCCCCTTTGAATCTATTCGATTAAAATATCGTGCAGAAGTTCGCTGTGTTCGAAGCAGCGCGTTCTGATTTCCATTTACATTACTAAGCACGAAAACTCCACTTGCTCCCCAATTCCTGCCATTCCAATAGTATTGAGCATCTGCACCCACTTGATAAGCTGATTCGTGTAAATAATCTGTGAGGTAGCTTCCGGAAAGATATCTATTTACCGTACTTACAAATCCTCCAATTTGCGCATCTACCTTCGATAAATCCTTTCGGACTCTCCCAACCATATAATTCGTAGCAGGTTCTGCAATCAAAGAATTTTGCTCGTTATTATTTAGATCAACAAATTTTATGTCTTCTTGAAGGGTATAAGAATTCAAAATACCAAGTGACAACCCATTTTGAGTTTTACCACTCACTTTCGCGGCACCGGCAATGGTGGTTACCGGATTTGACGACGTATAATCTAAACTAACTGGATTATCGTTTAATGAAACTGATGCAAGACTTTCTCTAATTAGAAAAGGAGTTCTTCCGATACGTCGTGAATAAAAATTGACATGACTTCGGTACGAATTTGCGCTAGTAGTTCCTCCAAAATTAAAAATATCATTTCCTTCCAAAAAGAAAGGTCTGCGTTCCTCAAAAAACAGCTCAAACTCGGTTAGATTCATGGTTGCTGGATCGGCTTCAACTTGACCAAAATCCGGATTTACAGTAGCTGTTAAGGTGAAATCGGAGGTTATTCCGTATTTAACATCCCCTCCCACTTTAAACTCTAAATCATTTTTTTCATAGAAAGGATTTTCTACCGGCCCAACCTGATTGTTGGTAAATCCAACCGATGAATAGGGCAGTATTTCTAATCGTGTTGGTTGTTCGAGATCTCTAATGCCCTCGAGATTTCCAAACTTTGACACTAAACCGAATTCTTCTCGAGGGGTACGTGCCCAAAAACTAATTTCTCCCCGACGTGCAATTCTTCGCTGAAAATTTATCCCCCACGTTTGCTCGGTATTTGATGAGGTAAAGCGTAATTGAGAAAGAGGGATACGAAATTCAGCTACCCATCCATCCTCAACTATACTGCATTTAACTTCCCAAACTGCATCCCATAAAACATCTTCCTGCATATCGTCGAAGTACATGATGTCTTTTTGAACACCCAGTGGATTAACTGCAAAAGTAAACCCTGTTCTGTTATCGTTATAGCTATCTATGTTTACATACACCCAATCGCTGGCATCACTACCATCCCGCCGAAATAGATTGGCTGTTATCGAATCGGGGTTACTGTCGTATGCGTATGCCGCTACGTACAAATACTTATTTGAATACAGAACTCGCATCTCTGTTCTTTCCGATGCCGGTAGGCCGTCGAAAGGTGTGGATTGAGTAAATCCTGTAACAAGTTCAGCCTTTTGCCAGATCGATTCATCTATATTGCCATCGATCGATAACTCTGAATCGTTACTTATTTTAGTTGCTGTTACAGTAAATTCTTGCGCTTTTATTTCTGTATAAAAGGCTGCGATAATTAATAGCAGCCCTACTACCCTTCTGAATCTCATTAACTTCGTTTACAGATGAACGTTTAGGGGCCGATTTGAACCGAATGATGCCTACGTTTTAAACAAAGAGAGATCAGTTAACGATGTGTTACATAAAAATAAAAAGGGACCGAAGTCCCTTTCATTTAACCTAAAAATATCCGGTTAGGAGCTAAACCAATAACTCAATTTTACTAAAAATATATTGCTCGGTTTTGGATCGAAAATATCTACAATATCGCGTCCGAAATCATAGCGCCCGTCTCCTATACTCCCGGCCCTACTCTGTTGCCACACCAGAAATAGCGTTGAACCTGGTTTATATTCCCAGCGAAAAACAGCATTACCCTGTAAGGAGCGAAATGTGAAATCTGAGCGATTAAACTGGAAATCTGTTTGTCCATTATTATCGATATCAACTGCAAAGTTTCCATTTCCTTCTTCGCTGATTGTGCCTTCATCTTGGCCGTATTTATCAAAACTAAATGCCCCGGGGTTATTGAATTCTCCGAAATCAGAAAATCGGAATGAATTAATAAACGGACGAACAAAAGTTTGCAAGCTCATAGTTGGGTTAAACGTCCAATTAAGTCTGATTTCAGTGGAAAAATTCATACTTCGGGAAGTTGCGAAAATGTAGCGTCTACCAAATGTTTGAGTAGCATCAGGAGCGTTTGGATCTCGCGCTAAATTGGCTACAAACTGATCTTCGTCTAACTCAAATCCTATTTCAGGCTCTATGGTTAACTGAATGTTTGTAGCGGGTCGAAATGCGATATCGAACCAATAATAGTCATCGAATTCTCTGCCAATATCTCTGCGATGAAATTGACCATGCCCAAATGAGATATCTTTGGATCTATCGGAACCTAAGTTAAAATTAAAGTTAAGGCCATCATTTACTTTCATGAGTGGCCCTCCTCGGGTAAGCCGGTCAGATACCTGCCCAAACGAACCATTTACATTCATGTTAAATTGCCATTGATTATTGAACCGTGTAAACCCACCTATATTGATGTTTTTCCAAATTGGATTACCATCAAAATTCCAACCGTATAAGTGATAACTCCAAACCTGCCAATACTGTACATTTTTTGGTGAAGTTTCTTGCCATTGTAGTGCAAAAGCAACGGCGCGATAGTCAGCGCGGTTTTGAAAACCTATATCGTTGGTTTCGTAGCCCGGACTTACCTCAGAATAGGTAATTGAACCCGTAAAGTGATCGCCACTTGCTTTGCGTAAGCTAAATTCTCCTGCATATCCTTCTAGGCTTGTTTTCGTTGGATCAACACTGAGCCCATCAGAGTCTACTCGTTGATAATAACGCTGAGGAGCATTCTGTGCTGCGGTAATCACATCAGTTGTTCCATTAATCTGACTCACAGAAAATGTACCACTTACTACATACTGCCTCTCATTCCAATTGTGCTCAAAATCTGCACCAGTTATATAAGCTGAATTTCGAAGGTAGGTTTCGAAATAGGTATTATCGATTCGCCGGTTTACAGCACTCAGATAACCTCCTACTACGGTATTCCCTTCATTGATGTCTTTTTTAACACGAGATACCAGATAATTAGTGGTTGGTTCGGCTATAAAAGTACCACTTGTTCTACCTAAATTACTGCCTTGAAATGCTGTAAAATCGCCCTCTTGCTCGATGGTAACCGCGTTTAATAATCCAATAGACCAACCGCTTTGTGTTTTACCACTTACTTTAGCGGCAGCAGCAATACTTGTTTGATCGGGCACATCTCGATAGGTTCTTCCATATTGACTTACGCTATCTGCATTGTAAAAACTTCCATTATTGTAATTATTTGCCCTGCTTAAATTACCTTGTGGAGTTCGGCCAATTCTTCGGGAATAAAATGTACTTGGGTTACCGGCAGAGTTATTGGTATTTGTACGCCCAAATCTAAAAATGTCGTTACCTTCCAGAAAGAACGGTCGTCGTTCAGGAAAGAAAATTTCAAATTGAGATAAGTTTATCGTTGCAGGATCAGCTTCAACTTGACCAAAATCTGGATTGATGGTTGCCGTGAGGGTTAGATCGGAAGTTAATCCGTATTTTATATCACCGCCAATATTTGCACCCAGATCATTTGCATTGTAATAGGGATTTGCTAGATCACCCGGTTCTCTGGTTAAGGAACTTGATACATACGGAGTGATTTCGAGGCGTCGGGGTTCATCCAAATCTCTGATTCCGGCCAAACGCCCAAATTTTGACACCATACCGGATTCTCGTTGGGAAGTTTCCGACCAATAATTGAATTCATTATTTCTGGCAATTCGCCGTTGAAAATTTACGCCCCATGTTTGAACCGATTGGTTAGAACTGAAACGTAATTGTGATAAGGGAATTTTCATCTCTACCGACCAGCCCTCGTTAGTTATTTTTGCCGAAGCTTCCCAAACAGCGTCCCACAAAATATCTTCTCCCTCATCATCAAAGTATAAGATATCTTTTTGAACACCCGATGGATTAACTGCAAATGTAAAAGCAGTTCGTTTATCGTTATAACTGTCAAAACTCACGTATACCCAGTCACTTGCTTCGTTTCCATCACGGCGGAATAAGGCCTTGGTGATGGAATCCGGATTACTTTCGTATGCCATCATACCCACAAAAATGTGCGAATTGGTATAAAGTATTCTTGCCTCAGTTCGTTGGCTTGGGGTGCCTCCATCCTCAGGAAAACGCTGGGTGAAATCCGTCGCATAAGGCGCTTCATTCCAAATATTTTCATCAAGATAGCCATCCAGTTGAATCATTGAATTCGATTCAATCCTAACCGCAGTCATCGATGGATTTTGAACGGTACCTCTTCGAATGTCCTCTGTTGTACTTCTTGTTTTAGTTGTTGCCTCTATGTTATTCTCGTTGGTATTCGGGGATTGTGCATGTGTTGTATACCCGAAAACCAGACACAGTATGAGTGTAATTATTGATTTTTGCATAGTACCTGACTTATAAGGGCGACCTTATCTGCTTCCTCTCATTTTACTTAGCAGAATAGATGACCAGTTGTGATGTTTTTTTCTTTCACGTGCCTGAACGGCAATCGTTACCCGGCTTTACTAGTTTTTACTTATTTCTATATCACCGTGCATGGTTTTAAATAAATACTCTGGGCCGCCTCCATTCACAGTTCCGGTTATCCATTTATTTATTGTTACCGAATACACGCCATTTTTCTGGGTGGTTTCTTTAGATGAAGCCGTTCTATCTATTTCCATATCAAAATTGGTGTACACATCGCCGTAATCGGTTTTCATTTTGCCATTAAATTTGGTGTCTGCTGGGAAAGAAACTTCGATATCGCCATTAAGTCCGTTAAATGACATCGGCGCGTTTGGAGTAACAGAATTAAACTGCACCTCAATATCTCCATTAATGCTGTTGCACACTACCGATCCACCAATTCCTCTCATTTCAACGTCGCCGTTAGTGGCTTTAACTTCATGCTCTCCATTCACATTTTCGATCATTATATCGCCATGCGTAAGGTTAACCATGGTTGAGAAATTGAATGGCACCCAGATTTCTAAATCAAGATCGTCGTTGTTTGGGGAAGTTCGTACAGAAACCACATTATTTTCTTCGGTTACTTCAACGCCACCACCACCGGATGATATTTTACGTAAACCGCGCCGGTTATACGCATCTTCCAGGTCTTCGTCTTCGCCATCTATAACGATGCGCACTTCTTGTCCATCATAGCCTCGTACGTAAATATCGTCGGCATACACCGAGTTCACTTTTAGTTTACCCGGAGCATTTGGGTTTGAGATGGGAATTCTTAAATCACTTTGTGCCTGAGCTACAGAAGCAATACTTACTGCTAAAAATGCCGTTAAAAGTAGTTGTGTAATTTTCATTGTATTCTCTTTTATGATTTTCTTTCTCTGATATAGACACTTCCGTTTACAAGTTTAAAACTCATCGCCGGTCCGCCATCTCCTATTTGGATGGGTGAACTTGTTGAGATTTTGTAGCGGTTGTCTTCTTTATTGGTTGCCCTGTTCAATTGGTGCGGTAATCGCTTAATTTCTTTGTAATCGGTATATAACTCACCGTGTAAACTCTCGAAAGTTACAACTGCTCCGAAATTTTTTGGTGAATAAATTTCGATGGTTCCATTCACCGATCCAAAGTCCATGTCGGAGGTTGGGTTTTCATCAAACCAAACTTCAATATTTCCATTTACCGTATTCGCCTCTGCCGTGGTTTTAGCATCTAACACTTTTACGGAACCGTTAATGTTCGAAGCTTTAATTCTGTTGTTCATTCCCTGAACCAAAACATCTCCATTGTTAATGGTAGCAACATCTATCTGTGCGTTTTCTGGTATCTGAATGTCTATATCAAAATTAAACCGTGGATAATCATCGTCTTTCCAATTCATATTGTATCCAATCCTGCCGTTGTCAAAATCAAAACGAACGCCCGGTGCATCTACATAAATAAATACGTATCCATCTCTAATTGTGTAGGTTAATTCAATCTCATCCGCTTCTGCAGCCGTGAGCCTGCCTCTTTCTTTCCACACATTTTTCTTCGCCGAGACTCGAATTTCGTCGCCTTTATAGCCACTTACATTCAATTCGCCATTTATATTTTTTACAACAATGCGGTTAGAACTGGTGAATTCATTAGATCCAATTTCAAAGGATATATTCTCGTTGATTTCCTGTGCACTTACACTGATCGTAAATACAGCAAGCATTAAAAAGATTGACCTGACTTTCATAATAATACGGCTATAGTGTTATCGATTTTTGTTTGCGTAGAGCCGGTTAATTCGCGTTCATTTTTCAGTTTTTCAAATTCACCGGCAGCTTGCTGTAGCCCTAGCTCAACCATTACATCTGCGAGAGCTACGATCACCAAATCTGATTCTTGCCTGGTAATTGCCTTAACTAACCCTTCGCGCACCAAAGTTTGATTCCCCCAACGTGCCAGCGCCTCGATGGTTTGAATGCGTACATTTTCGCTAGGGTCGTTATTGAGCGTAAAAAGTAACGCGCGGATGGCTCTGTCATCAGATTCCGGTAGTTGAGCACTAATGTTAACCGCACGTAACCTGTCGGTTGCAGATGGACCTTCAAGCATACTTATCATCATCATTTGTTGCATGCTTTCTAGTTCGCCCGAAAGCCTTTCGAGCTGATCGCTACTATTTCCGGTGTAGTTTCCAATTAATCCACCTATCATTAGCAAAACCAGTGCGTAGGCTAGCTTTGGCGCCGTAAGTTGTTGTAACCATTCTGTAATTATCTGAACAACATTTACCCCTTGCGAGGCTTTTTGAGCTTCCTGCTCCTGAGCCAGCATTTCGTAAAAACGATCTCGCATTTGTATACTAGGCTCGGGCGTAGATAGAACCTCAAGCTCTTCATGCAGTTGTTCAATGGCTTTGACATCGATAAAATCGATGTCTTCATTTTTGATTAATAGCTCCAACTCTCTGGCTTGCTCATCAGAGAGTGCGCCTTGCAGATAATCGGCAATTAATTGTTCGTGGTATTTATTCATTGCTGTACTCGTTAGTAAGTGTAGTTACAGTCTGTTTAAGTTCTTTCATCGCGCGAAACATTCGAACTTTTATAGCGCTTTCTGAAACGCCCTGAATATCAGCGATCTCTTGATATCGTAATCCTTCATATCTACTCAAGATTACTACCTCTTTCTTGTCATCGTCGAGTGCATCTAATGCTTCTTCCAGTATTCTTTTTCGCTGGGTTCGTATATCCAATTCACCTATACCGGCCGGATCTTCTCCTTGAATGCGTTCTTCATCCAGAATTTCATCTTCTCTTAACCGTTTTTGCTTACGATAATGATCGATGTGGGCATTTCTGGCAATGCTGTACATCCATGTGGTGAATGATCCATCTCCGGTGTAGGTATCGCGATATTTGAGCATGCGCTCAAACACCGATTGAACAAGATCTTCGCTTAGTTGGGGTTGTTTGGTTTTACGATAAAAGTATCTGTGTAAGCCAGCTGAATATCTCTCATACAGCAAGCCCAGCTTATCCAGCTGTCCTTCTTTTACTTTCATCATTAAAGCTTTGTCCGCCGTAGAACTCAAACTGCCCGAATCTAATTTCAATGTAATTTACAATCTATACACTGAAAGGATTTAGAAAGGTTACAAACTGAATCGTTTTATCTGATTCTTTTTTCAAGATCGCAGGCAGCGTATTCAACCACACCGTTTCGCTCGGCAAAACAGGGCTGCCAAGGAACTGTTTTTGTGATTGTACCTAATAGAAAACCAACCCCATTATCTACATTAGAAACCCCTTCTGCCAGTGTGTAGATGTTTTCATCTATTGTGTAAAGATTGATCCATTGTGGACCTGCAGAGGCGATAAACACTTGTCGATCTAATACTTCAAATTCGGTATCAGGGAAATTACGAGCAATTAAGCCGATGTCTCTATTAGCATCCAGCCGAAAAAGTATTTCGTTGGAATAACCAAAAGGTGAAAACAAAGAATCTTGTATATGCGAAAATGAATACACGTACTCGCGATTAAAAAAGGTATCACGCACTCTCCAAACCGCTTGTACATCAGCTACCCGATCTACATCTCTTACAATCATTACTTCCTCGCCATTATAAACGTAATATATAGGCGTAGGATAATCTGGAGGGATGGTGATTCTGGAGGAACTAGAAATTCCATCCGATCGGGTTGCAGTAATTTCATAAGTAGCCTCGGGCTCGATGGGCATTGTGGTCCAGAAATTCCACATTACCACTAATGGATTAGGACTAAACAAAGAATCGTTCATTACTACTTCTTGTCCCGTATCAACATTTCTTATAGTAACAGTAGCATCAATTTGATCTCTGGTTGGATCAAAATCTTCACGTACAGGTGTAATTCTTAACCATTGCGTATCAGCTGTTGCATCCAAATAGCCATACATGGAGTAGAAATAGGCAGTATTCTCTTCCCTTGGTTCAAAAGATTCATCACAGCTGATGGTAACTATGGCAAGTCCTGTAATGAGCAGTAGAAGTGTTTTAAACAAACGATGATGATATGATGATTTTTTTAAACGCATATTTATTGCGATCCAATTTTAAATGCCACATACGGAACCAAGGGTAACTGATCTGAACGCCGATTTGTAAATACATCATAGAAAAAGAGATTTCGGCGATCGTAAGTATTTATGGCTCCTGCTTTCACATTTAACTCAAGATTATTTTCTAGCTCAAAATCACGCTCAATAGACACATCTAATCGGTGATACATTGGCAACCTACCCTGATACGGCTTGTTTAATATCACACGACGAGTTCCAACCGTGGAGCGCACATCGGGTAAACCGGAATCAAAGAATAATACTTCATCAAAGCCGATTGGCTGAATAAAAGGTACGCCACTACCCAGTTGCCAACGCACACCAACTAAATAATCGCCAAATACATAGCTTCCTGTTGTATTTAACTGGTGTCTGCGATCGTGCGGTGGATGAAAACTTTGTACCGGATCGTCGAACCAAAACCCAAAATTATCCTGCGCAGATTCATACAGAGTGATGCTATAACCATAACCTACCATCCCATAAAACCTACCTTTTGAATATTCGAACCTTAAATCTGATCCATAAGAGTAGCCATCGGCAAGAGTGAGTTCGGTTGAAACACGAGCGACGGTAGTCCAGGTTGGAATCGAAATATTTTCAAGATCTTTATAGTAACCTTCCAGCGACCAATTAAAATTTCCGATAGATTGCTGCCAGCTTAGCAAATAATGCGTTGCTTCCATTTGAGCACCATCGAATGGTGCTCGCATCCAAATAGTAAACACAGAACTGGCATCACGCATATCACTGATACCAACCAATGGTTGTCGATACACCCCGAAGGCTGCACTTAACTCTTGGTCATCACTCCCAAACGGTCGCCATGCGGTTCTGAATCGAGGTTCAACACTAGGATCGTAAATACCGGGTATTATGGAAGCTACAACACCAGGTTGGATTTCAAGTTTATCACCTAATGGAATAGTCAGCTCAAAATGTGAACCCATATTAAAAAGCCCATAGCGTTCGGTGTCGAGATCCTGAAATCTGCCGCGAATATCATAATTCATGTATCGGGTAGTCAAAAAGGCACCAAATACAAATCGGATATCGTTCACATATTGTGTCATATTGATATCCATGTACACTCGTGAAACTCTGGAAAATGAATCTTTTTGATCTTCGTTTCGCGCGTTATTCCACATATGCGAAAAGTTCACGTTTGTTTCGAGCAGGAGCTTTGACTCATCCGGCAAAACCTGACATTGCCCCCCAAGCAGAATATTCCCCCAACGAATGGTTTCATCTTTTTCAAAATCAAGTCGGCCACGATCATAGGTATGCATAAACAAACTGGAGCATTGCACATCGTTCGTGTTAAAGCTGACTTTACCGTAATGACTTTCAAATTTCAGTGGCTGTTCGGGTTCAATAAAAGCTTTACTCGTTGTTTGTATCAGTGATCGCCGCATCGAAACAATCCATGAAGCCGTTTCTACTCCAAACGGACCTTCGGCTACAATATCGGTAACAAAGGGGGAAACCGCTGCACTCGCTTTGTATTCAAACTTGTTGCCATTTCGCATATTGATATCGAGTACTGAGGAAATTCTGCCGTTATAATAAGGTGAAAAGCCACCGGCGTAAAAATCAGCATTGGCGATTAAATCTTGAGGAAATGGAGAGAAAAATCCTACTATATGAAAAGGCTTATAGATTAATATTCCATCAACTAACACCATATTTTCTGATGGCGAGCCACCTCGAATAAATACTTGCCCTCCTCTGCTTCCCAACGAAACCACTCCCGGTAAGGTTTGGAGATAACTAACTAAATCTCCGCCAACAACCGGTGTAGGTATTCTACTTAAATCTATGGGCGAAACGCGCTGCCGACCTTCTTCACGAAGTACGCTTCCTGCTTGTTGTTCAACAATTACCTCTCCTAGTAAATTTGCATCTACCTTAAGTGAGACACTTAGAGTTTTAACATCTCCCAATTGAAATCGAAGAGTATCAACATAGGTTTCGTACCCTAGAAAACTTACTTTAAACTCATAGATACCAGATCGAATGGAACTTAGTTGATAAAATCCATTTCTGTCGGTGGGTACGCCTTTAAACCTATTTTCGTTATCTATTTGTTGGATGGTAACGTTTGCTCCTTCCAGCTTTTCGGAAGTTTCATAATCAGTAACCACACCTTGTATAGAGGCCCATTGTGCGTGGGTAGATGTGCTAAATAATGCAGCCAAAAAAATAATAAAAGTAGAGCGTATGACTTTATTCAATTGCAAATGATGACCTTCCCGAGTTTCTCCGCTAGTCTTTCTAAAAGCGAATTACTTAGTATAACAAAACAGATTCTTGTTTATTTCGTTCTAATACAGACATTACAAACAAAATGCATAAACCCATCTTATTGTAAGTAACATTCCATAACCTCATCGATAAAGGTTTTGGTAGTAGCTGTTGAGTATTCTTGATTTCTGAATGAAAGCTTGTTTATGGGGAGGACCGCTCCTTTCCAATCATTGTTCAACCAAATCCCATCGCTGAGTTTATCAAATTCAGCATAGTTCACCGATTTGTTCGCAGTATTTAAAGTGGCATAAAGATATGGGGCTCCTACCATGTCATCTTTCATTGCTAGGCCAAATCCGATGCCATGATTTTGATCTTTTTGAACATAGATTCCGGTATCAAAATGATGAGGCCAAATTCTGATTTCAGCTGTTCTATTTAATTTATCTAACACATATGCGCAGGCTTGATTAGCCAACGTTCGCCAAAATATCCACTCATTCAGTGCAAGCCGAGAAAGTAACGCCACAGGTTGATTCATGAACGCATATTCAGGAATTTGAAAGTGTAGAGGTTCGCGAAAGGATTTTGTATCAAGCTGAAATCGCTCTAGCGTTTCTTCTACTTGCTCTTCAATTTCTGTTATGTATTTTTTCGCCGTCGATATTGTTTGAAGAGCATCTCCGGATTCATTCTGCCAAACTAAACATACATCTGTTAACCGAAGTACGAGTCTGATATTTATTGAATTGGTTTCGATCCAACGTCCTTCAATATTTAATAAATCAGGATTAAACCCAAGGTTGGTGTGACTGTCGTCTTCTTTTTCAGGAACAAAGCTACGATTTGCCTTTGCAATAATCTGGCAGAGTCGATGTAGCTGTTGATCTGCTTGTATGTAGTTATTCATTTTTGCCCGAAACCTGTGTATTAAGTTTTGGATCAATCTCCAAGAGTGTCCAATCAAGGTGAGAATACGGGATTCCTTGCAGTGTTACTACTTGTCCTACCAGCGGCAATAATTCCTGATTAATGTAAGTTCCATCATTTCCACTTAGTAAGTAATATCGAAATGTGTTGGCATCAACATCTTGCACACGAAACACCGGTGGAATTCCGCCACTTAAGCACCGAATAGCACAGCTTTTATGAATTTTTCCTTCACCCGGTTTCATCACGCCGAAATAGCATTTAGGATCGAGAATTTCTCCTGTAAGTGTAATAAGTTCTGATTTTTTATCGGTGACAAGTGGCTGCCTGAAGTTGCCACTTCTGTTAACATAACTTTGTGCCTTATTTGTAAGTTCTAGTAAGGCTACGCCATCACCATAGATCAGAGTTCCGGCTAATGTGATTTCTTTCAGGTCTAATGAACCTTCCTTATTCTGAATATCCTGCATAATTGATTCCGCTCCGAATTTTCCAAAACCAACCAGCAGAACGCTTTCTGAGTTTAATACAGCCGAATTATGAGTGAGTTGAAGCATCGGATAAGGCTTAGCGATATAAACTCCTGTAAGCTCGGTGGTATTCCCGAATTCAAACACATGATTGTTGAAGTGTTTTTGAAAGACTACAATCAAAACAACGATTGAAACTGTAATTAAGCCAATAAACAGTAATAGCTTTTTCATGAACTTTTTGGTGGATGGAGGCATATCATCTTGCCATCCTACGTAAAAATTATCACTACTCATTGTTGCTCCAATATCGCCGGCTCCACGTAGGTTCCTTCAGGTTTGGGAGTTGGATTAACCCATACTTTCCCGTCGATTACTTTTACGGAATAGGTGTGAAGTTTCTCGGTAAAAGGTTCGGGAGCTCTCCCGTTTTCGGGTATATATTGGTAACCGTGCCAAGGACAGGTTATGCAGCCGTCCACAATTTCGCCCTCGCCCAGTGGCCCCATCTGATGTTTACACACATTATGTACTGCGGAAATTCTATTCAAATATCGAAATATAGCTATGTTTTGATTGTGTATAAAAACAGCTTTTGCACCACTAATTGGAATTGACTCAACATTCAGTACTTCCATAAAGCCTTCATTAATTGCATTAGTTTTTAGTGCAGTAAGTGCTTTGTTTTCCTTTATTGATGCAATAATGTGCAGCGTAGCTACGGCTGTAAAGCCAACGAACAAAATTCCCCAATACACCGGATGATTTTCGTATTGCAGTGCTCCTGTTGCAACGTGAGCGATAACTAAACCATAAGCAAGGTAAACGCCCATATGCAAACCTTTCCAAATTTCCGGGCTTAGGTTTTTTAGCCAAAAATCGTGGCTGGTAGCTGCCATCAGAAATAAAATCAATAATGCAATGAATCCTAAAATCTGAAATGGAAACTCACTAATTGATTGATAATTCGGATTAGATGTAAACACGCTTACAATTGGATTTACATCGCCAAGTGCATGGAATTGAATGATAGAAAAAGCACCATGTATTAGCGCAATCAGAAACATGGATACTCCCAGATGCCTACGGTTATAAAGCAGAGGCAGAAATCGTGTATCAAGTCTGGCAAGTGGGCCAATCATCAAAATCAGATGAAGCAACACAAAAGCGGTTAATGCAGATGCACGAATTATGAGCGTTTCTGCAGTTATTTCGGGGTGAATTACCAATTGTAAACTTGAGAACAACAAGACAATCCCACCGATGATCATCCAAAGAACGACATCGTAATTCTTCTTTTGGCGATTCCATTGTACGGCTTTGTACTTTACTCCCATCAGATCACCAAAATTAATAGTGCAAACACTAGTAGAGTTAAAACAACCCAAATGTACAGATGTGCTTTCCGATAAGTGGCATTCATGAACCCGACCTCTTCCATTTTAAAGCAAAGAGTGGCCAAAAAATCAGCATTCCAGGCAAAATCAACAGTTTAAACTTCCACGTGGTGTTTTCTGCGCTTTCATCTACAGTAACCAGCCCAAATTTGAAAAATAACATTGAAAATACGATGCCTATCACTGCATAAACCAAACAGATTTGGATGATTACTCCAATGAAGCCTTCCATTACACTACCGGTTTTATTCCGGCATAAGCAATGCCTGTGAGTCGATGCATTTCATAATTTAATGTGCTCAAATCTTCGAAACTGAACTCTTGCACGTCTGAATGTCCGCACGCACGCGCGATTACTTTTATAAGCTCGTTAGTGGCATCGAAAAAATTATGCAGTTGTTTGGCCGATGATTCAATGATTAATCGACTGCGTAAATTTTCCTTCATCGTAGCAATACCTACCGGGCAATTGTTGCTGTTACAAGCTCTCATCCCTAAACAACCTATGGCCTGAATAGCCGAGTTGGAAACAGCAATAGCATCGGCGCCCAACATCATTGCTTTGGCAAAATCATCGGCTACTCGTAAGCCACCTGTTATGATTAAAGTGACATCATTAGCTCCCCGA
Source organism: bacterium (assembly GCA_024742815.1). Taxonomy (GTDB): domain Bacteria; phylum Bacteroidota; class Rhodothermia; order Balneolales; family Balneolaceae; genus HXMU1420-13. The sequence goes on along the minus strand of JANSXX010000002.1, from coordinate 282,073 downwards.
TCGTCGAGATGTTTTCGAGCTCTTGCAAGCGCCGGAATTGTTGGTACATTGATGTTATTTCTTAAAATAGTTGGTGCAGATCCGGTTCCTCCTCCTCTTCCATCTAAGATGATATAATCTGCGCCGGCTTCCAGTGCAAAGTCGATTTCCGCTTCGATGCGGCTGGCAGCAATTTTAAAACCTATTGGAATTCCACCGGTTTCTTCGCGCACTTTATTTCCGAATTCACGAAAATCTTCAACTGTTTTTAGATCCGGAAAGGCTGCCGGAGAAATAGCCGTTTCTCCTACCTCAAGTCCACGTACTTCTGCAATTTCTTCGGTAACTTTGTTTCCCGGTAAATGGCCTCCTGTTCCAGTCTTCGCGCCCTGACCTCCCTTAAAGTGAAACGCTTGTGCCTTTTTTACTTTATCCCATGAAAACCCAAATTTACCGCTTGCAAGTTCATAAAAATATCGGCTATTGTTTTCTTGTTCCTCGGGTAGCATCCCTCCTTCTCCGCTACAAATTCCGGTGCCGGCTAATTCTGCACCTTTCGAAAGCGCAATTTTAGCTTCACGGGATAGCGCACCAAAACTCATATCAGATACAAACACAGGAAGTTCAAGTTCGAGCGGTTTTGCAGCATTTTTGCCAATAGTTACTTTTGTAGAAACTTCATCCTCATCGAACAATGGTCTTTTTGCTAATTGTGCTGGTAAAAACTGAATATCTTCCCATTTGGGTAAAGTATTTCTATCTACGCCCATTGCTTCGGATGGACCGTGATGCCCTACATTTTTCAAACCATGCTGTGCCAGTTCTTTAATGTATTTAGTATAAGGCTCTGTGTCTTCAGGATGTGTATCGGCGTATTGGCCTAAATATTCATCCCGTTTAAAGGGCTGCGGATGATCTTTTAAATATTGATCTATTTCGTCTCCATCCACCCAAACTTTCCCACTTTCAATCCAAGCATTAAATTTAAACAATGCTTCCTCATTGTTGTATTCACTTACGCCGGTATCAAAGCGGTAATCCCAATGATGCACCCCACACATCAAATTTTCACCATCAATATATCCATCACCTAACAGCGCACCTCTGTGCAAACAGCGTCCGTACAGCACTGAAATATTGTTATCGTATCTAACTGCTACCAAATCTAATCCATTGATTAAGAAATGGTGCGGTATTCTATCCTCTAATTCCCCGAAGTCACATAATTTTATTTCTGTCATACCTATTTATTAATAATAATTGCATCAATAAAGAAAAAAAGGAGTAGAAAGTCTGTTAGTAATTCATTTATTCTTCGCATTGTCGATTTATGCTCACAATGCTATTTCTACTAAAAATTTCATCTTAAATAAATACGTTGCAATGAAGGTTTTGACTTTTATACTAGGTTTTTTCGTGGTTTTCGGAGCTGCTTGTTCTCAACAAAATGAAACAGAACTGGTAAATCCGGTACTTGCCGTAACCGGAACAATTATTGAACACAATGATTTCTCGTCTGAATTTGTAGATAGCCGCAATGTTGAAGTGTGGTTACCCGAAGGATATGATGCTGAAGATGACCATTATCAGGTTTTGTATATGCATGATGGGCAAAACGTGTTCGATCCTTCAACCTCGTACAATGGTAATGATTGGATGGTTGACGAAGTGCTTACCAATCTTATCGAAGAAGGACTCGTCGAAAAAACCATCGTTGTGGCTATTTGGAACAGTGGCATTACTCGATTTCCTGAGTATATGCCGCAAAAACCGGCCGACATCATGAATAGTGAGGATGTTCAGAAAGCGGTAGTTCGAAATTCCGGCGTTCCGATTTTTTCTGATCAATACCTTCGTTTTATCGTGGAAGAACTAAAGCCATTTATCGACTCAACGTATCGAACAAAACCCGAACCTGAGTTTACCTCTATCATGGGAAGCAGTATGGGTGGGTTAATCTCACTGTATGCAATTATGGAATATCCTGATGTATTTGGAGCAGCAGCCTGTTTATCCACTCATTGGACTGTACCCGAAATTGGTGAAGTGTTTGTTGATTACCTGGAGGGAAATTTACCCGATCCTGCAAATCACACCATTTATTTTGATTACGGAACTAAAGGACTAGATGCCGATTATGAGCCCCATCAACAAAAAGTAGATAAGATGATGGCAGCTGCTGGTTTTGAGCCGGGTAAAAACTGGATCACCAAAAAATTTAATGGGCATGACCATAATGAACAACATTGGGCATTACGTGTACATGAGCCTTTAACGTTCCTCCTGAAGTGATTCTGAGAATTCTTCTCAGTTGATAATGGATAAGTAAAGTCTAATCTTTTCATTTCGTCAAGATTAACCTCACTGCTTTCATCAATGAGAATTTTATTGTTTGCCAGCTTCAGTTTATTTCTAAGCTTATTATCCTGTAAAGAAAATTCCAGCAATTCAGAACCTGAATTACCAGAAGGACTTCTTTGGGCAGATGAATTTAATGGCACGGAATGGGATCGAGAAGAATGGATTCCGGAATTTGGTGCATCGGGTTGGGGAAATCAGGAATATCAGAATTATACAGCCAGCAAAGAGAATTTATCGGTCAGCGATGGTACGTTAAAGATTACGGCGTTAAAAGTGGGCGATGGTCAAGGTCGTGGCGATTATACTTCCGCACGGATTACAAGTGCAAAGACATTCGGACCTGGTACACTAATCGAAGTGCGCGCGAAAATCCCGGATTATAAAGGCAATGGTTTATGGCCGGCCATTTGGATGCTGGGCGACTCCATCAGAAAAGGCACACCGTGGCCAACCTGTGGAGAAATCGATATTATGGAATATGTGAGCCGTTCACCCGATGTATTTTTTTCTACCATTCACAGCGCGGCTAACAATCACACCAACGGCACTCAAATAGGCTCCGGCAATGTGCCTCTGCCATCCATTGAGGAAGATTTTAATACTTTTGGGATAGAATGGCAGGAAGAGTACATCAAGTTTTTCGTGAATGATCGCACTAATGTGATATTTAGAATAAATCGCCCGCAAGACTATAACCTAAACAACTGGCCGTTTTCAGAACCTCATTTCTTTATTCTGAACCTTGCTGTAGGTGGAACTTTTGGCGGATTTGATGTGAATGACGACAACTTTCCGGCTGTTTTTGAAATTGATTATGTTCGGGTGTATGAATTAGAAGACTAAACCCGATTCATCATTCCGAATCAGGTTGGTAAGCCTTCCATTTTCATAATTTCCAATGCATTGGTACTTGGGCATGGGCCCTCTCTTAGGGTATACTCAAAACTCATCTTGTTATTTTTAATTGATTCCACAAAGTGAAGATTTACAAGTTGAGGAATTTCAGATTCTAGTTTTGAGAGTTCTAAATCGTGTGAAGACACCATTCCTACCCCTCGTTTACCTGCAACTTCTTTCAAAAAAGCTGCACTTCCAATATAGCGTTCGCGATTATTGGTGCCACGATAAATCTCATCTACCAGAAAGAATAGCGGTGCGGATTCTGTGTCGGCTAATTCATCCAATAAATAACGTAATCGGCGTACTTCTGTATAAAAATGGGAATATCCTTCATCCAGCGAATCTGTAATATTAATGCTCGAAAATACTCGAAACACTTGCGTATTCAAGCTTTTTGCGCAAACAGGTGCTCCGGCAAATGCGAGTACCAAATTGACACCTACTGTTCGCAGAAAGGTGCTTTTACCGGCCATGTTGGAACCTGTAATCAGAAACAAATCTTTGTTAGGGTGAACCGTAAAATCGTTCGAAATTCGTGCTTCATCAGGAATAAGGGGATGTCCTAAATCTTTGGCAGAAAATGCATTATTTGATGCATCATTTATCTCCGGCCAAGAAAATTCGGGATTGAGCATCGCAAAGTTAGCCAAGGAGTTAAGAGCCTCTAGTTCATAAAAGGAATCAAGCCATTTTGTGAGTTTCGGTTCAATAGATTGTCTCATTTTCTCAATTCGCCAGGCATAATACATATCCCATGGAACGCATACATTTACAATCAACCATAAAATTTGGTTTGCTTGTAGAGCAGCTCTCGACATCAGCCTTTGTGCAGATTTTATCACCTTTGATGGACGCTCCTGCTCCGATTGATAAACCTCCAATATGTTTGAAAGATGGGTTGCGTCTCCCGCACGGAAGCTTTCTAAATGTTTTAAAATTGCTTTAAACCGATTTAGGATTTTTTCGATGTTAAAAGCTGCATCAAATAAATCGGAGTAGAGCCTATCGTTAAATTTGTAATAGAGTAAGTAACAAACCAAGCTTATCATTAGAAAAAAAGGACTTGCAATGCGGGCTAACATCAAGACCAGAAAAAGAATGTTACAGGCTGCTAAAATTCCAGAAATGATCACTGCTTGTTGAAGTCCTTGTTTTGGAGATTTGCGCAACCAAGCCAACATTTCTTGATTACTCCAAGCATTGCGAGACTCCGAATGAGTGATCACCCCCAAAACCCGAAGTTTATCTCTGAACATTTGTAGTGGAACCAGCTCTTTCACTTTTGCCTGACGAAGATGTATATCATTTGCAGCCGGTTTGACTTGTAACAACCAGTTTTTTAATCGAAGTGCACTTTCTGTATAGATTGAAGTATCAAACAATTGAAAGACTGAATGCTCACCCATCAAATCTAAATCGCTGGCAAAGGGATGATTTTCAACCTCTATCTTCAAATCCTTTCGGGGAATTTCATCCCAGCGTAAATCCATTCTAGCTAGGTGTTCTTTTTTAATTCGTAATAACTCTTCGAACCGCTGTATGGTAGCTTCTATCTTCTGATGACGATCAACCAAAACAATGAATCCGGTAATCAACAGAACTAAAGAAATGAGAAAAATAACGTCTGAAAGTAAACCGTTCAACAAATACAATACGATGATTGACAAGATAAAGTAGGCTATCCTGATGCGGGATAATTGTTTACTTAATTCTTTCAGTTTTGATATTCGACGGGAAATTCTTGCGCTATTCTGCTCAAGTCTACTCTTCAGTATTTCTTTAGTCATTAATTTAATTTCTTTAATTCAGCGAGGGTTGCTCCCCAACTAGAGCGGTCGTCGGCTAGTCTATATGAAATCACACTTGGGTGTTTATCTAATAGAGCGTGCACTGTTCTTCTAAGCACTCCCTTACCCTTACCGTGGATAATGCGCAACGAATAGATTTCTTTTTCCATACAAGCATCTATGTAATCAGGAATTAAGTCCTTAATCTCATTAGGCCTGAAATAATGCAGATCCAAGATGCCATCTATTGGAAGTTCTATGTGTTCTTCTTGATTGATAATTTTTTTGGTTTCTAAGGATCAAAGGATTTTGGAATTAACTGTGCAAAGTCAAAATTTTTCACTTTTCACTTTTCACTCTACACACATCAAAAAATAGTACCCACATCCACAGCGCTTATCAAGCAAAAATGCGAAAAACTATCGGCTCTGTAAGATTTGCAAAGTTTGAGAGATAATACTTTGTGCCTTTCTGCCTTTGTGCCTATTCTTATTACCGATTTACACCACATTTTCCATGAATACATTCATCAAATTACTTCTGTTTTTTCTCATCCTAATTATTGGGTTTGCAGGTCTCGCTTTTTACTGGACCTTTTATAAACCACTGCCCGATTATGAAGCAACTATAGAGCAGAAAGCCTTAACTAAAGATGTCACCATCCATTGGGATGAATACGGTGTTCCTCATCTTTTCGCGGATAATGAATCTGATCTTTATTATGGTTTTGGATATGTACATGCACAGGATCGATTATGGCAAATGACCATTTCTCAACTTGCTGCAGAAGGAAGATTTGCTGAATTCTTTGGTCCGGATTTGATTGAGTTTGATAAGTACCAACGCACACTTGGCATCTGGGAAGTGGCGGGACGGATTTTAGAGGAAGAAATCACCCAAAAAGAATTACAGATTTTGCAAGCATATTCGGATGGAGTAAATGCCTACATCCGGCAAAACAACAATAAGCTTCCGGTACAATTCGCACTCGCCGAAATGCAACCTCTGGAATGGACTCCCCGCCATTCGATTGCTATAGTTCGATTAATGGGATGGGAATTGAATCTTAGCTGGTGGAGCGAAGTCACTTACAATTATCTAAAAAATAAACTCCCTGCCGACACCTTTGAGGAATTGTTATTAAGCTGGGATGCAAGCTCCCCTACCACACTTGATGATACCGAATCAATTGGATTATCCACCGCTGCATTGTTACCCATGTTGGAAATGGAATTCAAAAAGCGGGAGCTGCTGGAAATTGAAGGCAGTCATGTGGGGAGTAACGCTTGGGTGGTTGATGGAAGCCGCACACCAACGGGTTATCCGATGCTGGCAGGAGATCCTCACTTGGGGCTCGACATGCCGGGTAAATGGTACGAGGTACACCTAAATCTGAGCGGTAAAAACGTATCCGGTGTAACCGTTGCCGGAATTCCCGGCGTTGTGTTAGGTCAAAATGATCAAATGGCATGGTCGTTTACAAACATCATGGCCGATGACACCGATTTCTTCCTTGAAATTGCTGATGATGAGGATCGAGGTCGATATGTAGTTGATTCAACCTACGCCGGGCAGGTAGCCTATGCCCCTTTCGAAATTGTTCGGGAAGTAATTAAAGTAAAAGGTCAGGAAGCAGCATTGTACGAGTATCGAAAAACCAAACATGGTCCGGTTATAACGGATATGTATCCCAATCAGGCTTTGATTAATGATCAGTTGATTGCAATGCAATGGACAGGTCATCAACTTTCAAACGAACTGCGAACGATGTATGAAATCAATTGGGCGGAGGATTTTCAGGATTTTAAGGATGCATTGTCGCACTTTGGTGTACCGGGGCAAAATTTTATGTATGGCGATAGAGCCGGAAATATTGCCATGTTTTCAACCGCACGTTTGCCCATCAGAACCGGCAATAAAGTGACCCTGAGGCGTGGCTGGGTGCCGGAAGATGATTGGCAAGGATTCATCCCCATCGAAGAAATGCCGCATATTATAAATCCTGAGAAAGGATGGATTGCGAATGCCAATAACAAAATCACCACCGAGAATTATCCGCACTACATTGCTACTTTTTGGGAGCCACCATCGCGTATCGAGCGTATAACCACCACATTAGCTCCCGATACCATGGTAACCGTTGACGATATGATTGCACTGCAAAACGATAGCTATTCTTCCTTTGCTGCAACGCTCACCCCGGTTATTCTAGAAATCATCAAAAGCCAAAGCGAATATGATTTCTCCCTCCCTGTTTCTTACTTAGAAAATTGGGACTTCCAGTACTCTGAAAGTTCTACGGCCGCGTCAATTTTCGATGTGTTTTTTCTCAAATTCACCGAAAATACGCTGAAAGACGAATTCGGAGAAGCTGCCTATCAGAACTTTGTAGTTCATGAACTGATTCCCGTTCGAACAATGACAGCGTTAATTCAGGACAGTAGTGCCTTATTTGATGATGTAACCACTCCGCAAATTGAGTCGCGTAAAGATATGATCCTACAAAGTATGCAAGATGCGATTTTATTTTTAAGTGATTCCCTCGGAAGCGAGCCTTTCGAATGGCGGTGGGAACAATTGCATACCATTACTTTTGAACCGCCTTTGTTTGGGATGGCGGCAGACGATCCAAATGCGCCGAAAGCCTTGTCGATGATTGTGGATAATGTATTGAGTAAAGGTCCATTTTCTGTGGAAGGTCACGGAATGAGTGTAAATAATGGGCAGTATAAATGGGATTCTCCCTTTGAAATGACTTTGGGTGCTTCGGTTCGGCGAATCGTAGATTTATCCGATTTAAGCGCCACGCGATCAGTGCTTCCAACCGGTCAGTCCGGAAACCCGTTATCTGATCATTATGGCGATCAAACTTCGATGTGGCTCAATAAACAGTATCGCATTTTTGAACAAAATGAAGGAGTTGCTGAAAAAAGAACCACTCGAACAATGATTCTAAAGGCAAGCCAATCAAATTGAACTATGACTATGAATTGGAATTCACTGCTACAACGTGCTTATACCCCCTATTCTAAAAATCCTGTTGTTTGTGTTGTTGAGGGAGACCGTGGAGACTTTTTCGCCGGTGTACGAATAGAAAACATTTCTTTTCCGCTTACGATAAGTGCAGTGCAAGCGGCATGTTGTATTTGTTTGAGTTATCAACAAAAACCCATTCGCATACTTTACAAGGATGAAGCTCCTGATCAACTTGAGTTTTGGCAAAAGGAGTTTAATTGTACAGCAGAGAAATCAGAAAATATTGATCAGCTTACCTTTGTCGAATACCAATCGGAAATGCCCTCCGATAAAAAAGAACAACTTGTGAAATTACTGGATGATGCAGTGATTCCGAATTCAGATTTTCCGGTATCAGCGATTTTGGCTGATAAGAATGGACACTATTGTTTTACCGGAGTAAACGTAGAGGTTAGCGATTGGGCGATGGGATTATGCGCCGAACGTGTTGCATTAGCTAAAGCAATTGTACATGGTGTTTCTGATTTCGCTAACATTTCGGTGCACACCCAAAAGGGAGAATTCAGTAGTCCTTGTGGCGCGTGCAGGCAAGTAATGCACGAACACCTACCATTATCTAAAGTTGAAATGTTTCATGCGGATGCCACCTACTCCGAACATTTTGTTATTGATTTACTCCCATTTAGCTTTACATCAAAGAACTTACAGGGGCAATAATTAAGCTTAATAGTGAAAAATTGAGTTTGTCAAGTCAAAAAAAGCACGGTTGCTAAAAAAAACTTTGTTTAAAGTACCAAAATAGCACTTTTTAATTTGACTCAGTTGTGATGAATCTCTAGCTTCAACGCAGTTTCTAAAATTTGAAATTTATTTAAACATAAACATAACGGAGTTATATAATGAGTAGAGTAGACGAACTAAAAGGATTAGTTGAAGACGTATCAGCTGAGATGGAAAAGTTCTACGATAAAGGAAACAAAGCTGCGGGTACCCGTGCAAGAAAAGGGTTGCAAGATCTTAAGAAATTAGCTCAAGATATTCGTCTTGAGATTCAAGCTAAGAAGAACGAAGGCTAATCCTTTATTCAGTTTTATGTGAAAAGCCATGATGGAAGTCATGGCTTTTTTCATTTCTGCCAGTTTTATTCTACTCAGGGCAATCAGTACCTCTTCTGGTATCTACGATATAAATTATCTGCCACTCTCCTCCCAGTTTTGCCATTTGAAATGAGTTTACCCCACAATGCGAAAATGTTTCTCCTAAATAAAACTTGTAGGGAGTCCAAACCGATGCAAGTCCACCATCAATTTGAATGTTAAATGAGGCGATGTGTTCGTCCCATATTTCAGGATGAGGTGTGCCTACTGCATTTAGAAATCGATCCAAAGAACCTTCTGCGCGCACAACTTCGCCGGCCTGGTTGGTGTAAACAGTATGCATGGGAGCATTTCGAACAAAGGCACTAGCAACCATTGCAGAATCACCGGCTCGCATTCCATCGAACATCGTGGTTATAGTTTCTTTAATCGCTTCAACGTCGGATGTTTGTGCTTGCAGACTTGAAAGCGTGATACAACTTATTGCTGCACATAGGATTATAATTCGTGTTTTCATAAAAGTAATGGGTTGAGTTAATGTACTCCTTCACGTGATGATACTTTTTGAGATGCATTCAAAAAATCCATTTTACAATTAATAAAATAATGCAACCGGCAGGATACTCGATAGAACCTTGTACTGGTATAATTGGTTAAGATGACGAACTATTCATTCCAAATACATTGAGCATTGAAAACACCTAGCCTAAGCGCTCGCCTAGCTACCGGATATATGCGACTTGTTGATCACAAGAGTAAGCATTCTAAGAGGTGGTTTTTATCTAATAAAGCGAACATAACGCCTCATTCTTATATCCGAAATGCGACCATTCACGAGGATTCATTTCGGGATCGTCCATTGTGGTACATCTATCCAGAAAAAACAGACGTAAAATCTACGGTTCTTTTTATTCACGGAGGAGCTTTTGCAAAAAACTTTCAGCCCGTGCATTGGCGGTTTATCCAAAGGCTTGTAGAAAACACTGGGACAAAAGTTATCGCCCCAGATTTTCCGTTACTTCCGGAATCGACCTACACACATATTCAGGAATATTTTCTAGCTCTTTTCGAACAAATTTCTAAAAATGAGGCGATGGAGCAGTTGTTTGTAGTGGCGGATACAAGTGGAGCAACCATCGCTTTAAATGCAGTTCAGCAATTCAGAGAAATTGGCCTCCATCAACCGAAAGAAATAATTTTACTCTCTCCATGGCTGGATTTAACCCTCTCGAATCCCATTATAGAAGATCTTGCTCATCACGATCCTGTGCATGAAGTTGGAGTATTACGAGAACTGGGAGCAGAATACGCCGAAGGTTACGCTCCAAACGATCCGAAAGTAAGTCCTATTTATGCCGATACCAGGCGACTTGCTCCCATTTCTGTTTTTGTCGGAACACAAGACATTTTTCTTGCTGATTCCCGCAAATTGAAGATTCTCTCGGAATCAAAACCGGTAGTTTTTAATTACAGGGAGTATCATGGTATGATCAATAACTGGATGTATCATGATTTTCCTGAAAGCAAACAAGCCAGAGAACTACTTTTTCATCATATGAGTAGCGAACCCTCTGAGTTTGAGTTAGCTATGCAGGATAATGCAGTTGCTTGGTAATTTTTTTAAAGTAATTTTAACTAGCAACGATAATAGAGTGTTGGTTTGAACAATTAATTTTTTCATTTGAATTACTTAGGGTCACCGTTACGAATTGTATTGATTACTGAAGATTCTTCCGTCTCTGAGCTATTTAAATCAATATTAGGCGATACTTTTGATCAACCGGAGATTCAGGTTTTTCAGCCAAAAGAAATCGATGTTCTAGAAATTAGTCGGAATGAGTCTCCCACTGCACTATTCATTGATTCGACTGTATTTGAGATAGCGTTTTCAACTCTTAAAACTATACAGTTGCCGCTCTATGTGTTTGGCAAGAAATGCACTAACGAAGTACTAACTGCAATATCTGAAGGTTCTGTTGCAGGGTTTGTGACTGAAGAAACTCTATTAGCCATTACGGTTACGCTTACTCGATCACCTAACACTAAAACTGATTATCCTGGCCAATCTGGCTCAATCTCGGAATTCAGTACGCATTTTCAGAGTATTGCTGATAATATGCGTTCCGGAGTGGTACGAGTGTTAGATATGAAAAATGGGGATCGTCAGATTCTGTTCTCGAATGAGGGTTTTTACCGCTTATTCGAAGTTTCTCGCAAAGCTGTAGAAGAAGACTTTACCGTGATTTTGAAGATGATCCACCCGGATGATCTGGTACTTAACATTCAACAAATTTACAGCGATGTCAAAAAAACCGGTAAAGCGGTTCATCAATATTTTAGAATCATTACGCCCTCAAAAATTATCAGATGGATACATTTAATATCCAATGCTACTGAAACCGAAGCGGGCGATATACTTCATGATTTCATCGTCACCGACATCACCGATCAGAAACGAAGAGAACAGTTTTTTAATGAGATTAGTAAAGTGTCTCAAAATGGTGGCTGGGAACTCGATCTAATACAAGATACGCTGCATTGGACCGATGAAACCAGAAAAATCCATGAAGTTCCGCCCTATTTTCAACCAACTGTTGAGAATGCAATCAACTTTTACGAAGATGAAGATTCCAAAGAGCGATTAGTACGATGCTTAAACGAACTTAAACTTACAGGAACATCTTTTGATGATCGATTTGAAATCATCACTGATAGAGGTAACAGAAAATGGGTTCGCGTTCGCGGCGAAGCAGAGTTAGTTGATGGGTATATCGTACGCATTTTCGGGATATTCCAAGATATATCCGACTTGGTAGAAAAAGAGAATCAACTCATGGAATCGATTGATGAAAAGAATGCTCTGTTGGGTGAGATTCATCATCGGGTAAAAAACAATCTCGCTATCATTTCCGGCTTATTGCAGTTGGAACTAATGAAAGGAGCAAACAATCGCTTTTCTCTGAGAGATGCTGTAAATAGAATTCAATCTATCGCTACCGTTCATGAAATTCTGTACAGCACCGATAATTTTAACGTGATTGCTATTGAAGAATATTTAAGCAATTTAACAGCTAGCATAAGTAACACCTATCCATCGCTTAACGAAGAAATTGAGCTCCTTTGTAAGATTGAAGATGTACACCTTCCGATCAATCAAGCTGTACCCGTGGGATTACTTTTAAATGAATTGATTACTAATTCGATCAAACATGCCTTCAATTCCACCGATCGCGGACAAATTGTAATTCGATTTTCTCCTATTGATGATCAAACTGTTCAATTCGAATATGCTGATACTGGTAAAGGATTTGACCGCTCTAAACTAATCGATTCAGATTCATTAGGCTTTACCCTAATCCAATCTTTATTGAGTCAATTAGAAGCCGAATACGATATCGAAACCGAATATGGATTTGAGCTTAATTGTAGATTTACCCTTCAAAACGATCAGTTCGAACAGTTGACGGCAAGTTAATTTCTTGCGAAAAACACAGCTTTTTCATCATTTCGCAATACCATAATCTGTTGTTCGATCGGTAAAAAAGCTCGCACCTGTCCATCTACGATTAATCCGCTCTTCGATGCCGGAATTACCTTAAAAGTTCGATCATTATCTATTGAGATCACTACTCCCTGACTCGCATCGTAGCGACCAGCTTCAGGTTTTACGCCGTATAAGTTACCGCCAAGAAGTAATTCTTTGTTGCCTTGCCGGTCTAAGTCAATCAGCGCTCCGGCGTACATCGGCGAGAGTTGAGCCTGCCAGGGAAGCTCCCAACCTTCACTAAAGCTTCCATCCCCATTGCCCCACCACACCGTACTCGCCAGTGTTTGAGCCGTTAGCTGCGTGGCGACTTCGAGCTGCTCGCGGGTAAAGATGTCTTCGATCGTCTGCTCTTTGTAGGATTCATACTTTAAATACTTACGCTTGAGCCCGGGCAGTTGATTCACCAAATCGTGGCGCAGTACCATCGGGTACGCCTGCTCTCCATTGTAAGTGGTCAAAATCTGCTCGGTCGATCCATTGCCATCGAAGTCGCTCACCCAAAGGCTCGCCGGTTGTTCGGTGGTGGCTTTGAACCTCGAATTCAGCCCGTGGTTGAGGGCGATAATATCGAGGTTTCCATCGCCGTCCCAATCCTGCAGTAAAAGCTCATTCCACCAACCTCCAGAGTTCGGGAGTTGAGTCTCAGTGAAGCTTCCGCTCCCATCGTTGGTGAAGATGCGCACGGGCGCCCATTCACCTACCGTCACTAAATCCAAATCTCCATCCCCGTCAATATCGCCAAAAGCCGAACCGGTAAACATCCCTGAGCTGAGTAGGCCCGGCGCTGCGCTTTCTGTGATTTCAGTAAAACTACCGTTTCCATCATTTTGTAGGATTCTTCCGCTCACCGGAGTACCCAGTGCAAAGGGTTTGAGTCGCTCGCCTACAAACAAGTCGATGTCGCCATCTCCGTCGATATCTCCCGCACTTACCGTACCGTTGGAATAAAAGCCGTTCGCGCTGTTCAGCCCATTCGACTCGTTCCAGCCTCCGCTTTCGTAGCTGTATAGCCGGTCAAAGAGTCCATCGGAGCTTGTGCTGAATTCATTGCCGCCACTAGTTACATACAGATCGTCGTCGCCGTCTCCATCGGCGTCAAAGAACACGCAGTCGGTGTCTTCGGGCAAGGCTTCGGTGGCAAAGACTTCGCGCCAGCCAAGTTTCGTTTTTTGCCAGATACTCCCGTGTTGATCTTTCGCCCCGCCCAGGTAGATAAAGCGCTCATCGGAGCTTACGCATCCGGCCGGACCTTCCGTCGAGCGCATGTGAAACACGAGGCGGTCGCGGTCAAAATCCACAAAAGTGTTTTCAGTGTGGCGCCAGTCCAGGTGGGTATTGGTCGGAATAAGAAGTGGTTGAGCGTCTGATTCTGCCAACATTTGTTCAACCTCTTGAGCCTCCGCCTGGCTTAGAGTGAGTTGTTGATTCACTGCTACATTTTCCATCCAAGTGACGCGCCCGTCGGGCCATTCCAGCTTCAGCGAATCGATGAGAGAAGCTTCGCCCAACCCGATATGCAGTCGGGCATCTATCGTGCTTTGAAAACCGCGCTGAAGCACCTGCTCTCGCCAATGGAGCTTCCCCCCTGCCCACACACTTAGCTGAGCGCCTACGGCTTGCGTGTTGGCGCCTTCGCCACGCAATTCAACCATCAGCCAGTTTCCAAGTCCGCGCTCGGAAGCTGTATTGCGGTACACAAAGGCGGGCATGTTCACGTTGTTGACCACCAAATCCAGATCACCGTCATTATCTAAATCGCCATAAGCCGAGCCATTGGAAAAACTTGGTGTGGCCAATCCCCACTCGGTGGCTTTGTTTTCGAAATTCAAATTGCCCGATCCGGCAAACATGTAGTTGGGAATAGGAACGGATGGAATCAGGTCAATTAACTGCTGATAATCAACTTCATCGCCACCTGTGATCGTTTGAATAATCTCGTTACTGGAAACATATTGAATGTAATCCTGATCAGTGAGATCCTGAAAAATGCCGTTTGCCACAAAAAGATCGGTATGCCCGTTGTGATCGTAATCACTCATTAAAGCGGCCCAACTCCAGTCGGTGGCTTCAACGCCGGTAAAACGACCAATTTCTGCAAAACTTCCGTCTCCATTATTCAGCTGGAACATATTTCGAGTAAACTGATGGTAGTAACCATTACTTACGCTGTATTGATACTTATCCCAACTCTCAAATGTAGTTACTGTTTTCACTCGTTCTTCGGGTTCCGGCAACATTTCGGTAACAAAAATCTCAGGGTATCCATCGTGATTAATGTCGGCTGCGTCTGCGCCCATCGATGCTCCACTGATGCTTTTTATGGCATCTACGAGCACTTCCTTAAAACTCCCATCCTGTTGATTGATGTACAAATAATCGCGTTCGAAGAAATCGTTGGAAACGTATAAATCCTGCCAGCCATCCCGGTTTACATCGGCAATAGTTACTCCCAATCCAAAACCAATGATACTACCATAGATTCCTGCTTCAGCGCTGACATCCGTAAAGAAATCTCCATCATTTCGATACAGTTTATCACCTCCAACTTCATCCCGGGAATCGCGCTCATTTATCTGAAGATTAAAACTCCCGATGGCACGGTATGAATTATTGAGTAAGTATAAATCCAAATCGCCGTCTTTATCGTAATCGAAAAAAGAGGCTTGTGTAGAAAAGCCACGATCTGCTAATCCATACTCTTCGGCTTTTTCGGTAAAGGTTAGGTCGCCATTGTTGATAAATAATTCGTTTTGTTTGTTATCGCCTGCTACATCACCGGAATTGGAGATGTAGATATCAATCAATCCATCCCCGTTAATATCGGCCATACTTACACCCGTGCTCCAGGATCGTTCTCCCGCGACACCGGCTTGTTCGGTGATGTCTTCGAATTGAAAATCACCCTTATTCAAGAATAAACGATTATCCCGCATATTAGCGGTCATATACACATCCAACAATCCATCATTGTTGATATCACCAAAAGCGACTCCGCCACCGTTATAAAAATTTCGGTATTTATAGATGTTGAAATCAGCATCGAAATCGAGCGGATTATCGAATACAAGTCCGGTTTCGTTTCCACTAAGTTGTTCAAAAAGTGGCGTTTCATTCGGAGTTTGGTTACAGCCTGCAATCAAAAAAATTGCTAGAGAAACTGTCAAAATTTTCATTCTTTGAAGCATAATTAGTTCGTTCCGGTGCTAAGTATTCTGAGATCAGAGAAAGTTACTCTTACTTTTTGATTATCTATCGTTTCTATTCGAATTTCCCGATTTCCGGTCACGTCATATAAAACGGTATCCCCATTTTCTACCATTCTGGGTTTAAAATTCGCTTTGTATTGATTGGAAAGATAGTCTTCTACATCTAATAACAAGCTATCTGCTACCAGATGATTATTCCAAGGCGCCCAGCCATTGTAACTGTAAACAATAGGAAATTGAGCGATTTTATCATCTACAAAATTAGGGTAAAAACTACGTCGAGCCGGGAAATCCAACCAATCTACATCCTGTACAATCTCGGCACCGGCTCCATTTACAACCAGCGCTTGTTTGTTGATATCCCAAGAATAATCAAAAAACTCTTCGCGTGACATCCCAAAGGTGTAGTCAAAAATCAGGCTATCATAGCTGATACCACTTTTCAAGGCCCGATCTATTTCTTTTTGGTATTCCGTACGGTCATCGCACGCAACTAAACCAGAAAACGCCATGATAATCAAGAGCATAAATAGATATTTTTTGCAATGAACTATCATAATTTTATTTGATTTACGAATGTTTTTTGAAGTTAAAAATCAATGGATATTCCGAATAAGATTGAACGAGCAGGCAAGTAGTTCAACCTTCTGTCAATCCCGGGTGTAAGAGGATCACTGTTTGCATTTCCAAAACCACCATTATCAACCGGACCAAAATCGCTGTATACCGGTTCCGGACTTACTCCGGTGTAATTGGTGATGGTAAAAACGTCTTCTAAGGTAGTAGTTAATCGAAGGGATTTTATACCATTTATTCGATTCATATTTACTGAGTATCCAAGAGAAATATAATCCAGTGCGATAAAATCTGCGCGTTCTACATACAACGAACTATAGTAAGCGAACGTAAGTCCTTCCGCTGCCTTGTCAGAATTAACTCTGTTGTACGAATTAATCGCACCCTGATCAATGGCTTCGTAGAACATCCGATTCAGGTTTACCTTACTGTGACCAACCGCACCTCTGAAATGAGCTTCAGCAAAAAAGCGACTGACTTTAAACGTGGAAGTCCACCCAAATTCAAAATCCGGATAGGCATTACCAAGCACAGTGAAGTCGGTATCTTCATCTAATGCCTGATGCATAGCCGTTTTTTTGATTCCGTCTCCATTGATGTCTTTAAAAATGGGTTCCCCTTCGCTGTATGTGTAGGAATAGGTTTGTCCGCCACCAAATGTTAACGTTTCGGTTTCTCCTTCCTGTGCAACCCGATCAAAAACCGGACCCCAAATTTGTCCTAGTTCCTCACCTACTGCTAGTCGAATCATCTGTGTGGAACCTTGGCCGGGTGCTCCGGGGTAACCTCTTAAACTTTCTTCGAGGATATAATCCTCCAGCTTTATATTTAGCGTGGTTAAAGATAGCTTTGATCTAATTGAGCTGTTTTCAGTTAGGCTAGCTTGATAAGCTGCTCCCAGTTCTAATCCTGTTGAAGTTAAATCCATCAGGTTTTCAAATCTAAAATTGGCACCTGTTATAGATTCGTTGGCTGGGACAAACTGATCTCCGATAAATCCCGAATAAGATCTTCGATACACATCAACCATAAACTGTAGCTTGTTCTCTAATAAAACACCTTGTACACCTGCTGTTTGTTCTGAAATGGTAGGAATTTTTAAATCAGGATTTGGATCACGACTTATTTCTTGTGATGCTCTATAGAGATCTTGATAAAGTGCCGATTTTGAAGCCGAAACTTTGATAGAGAAAGCATCAAATACATTTAAATTGAATATGTCTTTTATATCTGATGATGCAATAAAATCGGTGAACCAATTGCTTTCGTTGGCTTCCCCCAATACGTTATAGCTTTCTCTTCGGATACGAGATTCTACGTTAACTAAGTTGGAGGAAAAAATCCCACCCCAGTAAAGGGAGTTATTTTTTGCCGTAGAAGAACTATAGGTGGTAAGATTGATACGATTTGCTTGGCCTTGAGAGACTTCATAGCCATCCGGATCGCTATTAAAATCACTAAACTCATTGATTGAAAACACTTCTTTTTGATCCCAATAATTCAATCCCGAATAGACCTCTAATCGATTTTTGGTAAGTGGTACAGAATAACGAATTTCATTACGGAGAGATTGAAATTCGTTCTCGAAGTCTGAACGGATTACCAGTCCGTTTCGATTTAACCCACGGAAAAATGATATGGGTGAATAATACTGCCCTTGAAAGTTATCCTGATTTACTTTTGAGTAATTCGCCCGAAAGGTAACCCCTTCCAAAGGATTCAATTTTAAATCTACGGCATATCCGGTTTCTTCTCGTTCCCTTTCATTGATGTTTTGCTCGATTATAGCAACGGGATTGAAATTATCGAAGATGATTGCCTGAAAATATTCGCCATTCTCGAATCGAACAGGTGCCGTGGGATTATATACCGTTGCATAGCGAAATGCTTCGATGAAGGATAAACTCTCATCTCTACTGTTATTGTAAGCATTAATCCTAATCGACAATCGTTCATCTTCGCTGGTGTGCTGCGCGCCAACCCTGAGATTCGTTCTATCAAATCCAGAGTTATCCAGAATACCTTCCACCTTGCTGAGATTCACTCCCAACTGATAACTCAACGTATTGCTTTTCCCGGACACTGTTAGCTGATGATTATTCGAAATAGCTGTTCGGGATACTTCATTTTGCCAGTTGGTATTTGCCCGCAGATCATTTCCTCCAACGGCAATAAATTGGCTTCGATTCATTACCGGTACTTCATTCGATTTCTCTGATTGAGCGAAGTAAGTACTGTAGTTAATTGTAAAGTAATTCGGCAAATTTTCTGTCTTAACAATTGTGTTTGTTTCAATCTCAATAATCCCATCAGGACCTCTAAGTCCATATAAAGCACTTTCTGCCAACGATTTCCTCACCCTGATTGAAGATATTTCGTTGGGATTCAAAAAATCCAAATCTGAATTCACGATTCCATCCACAATAATGAGTGGCTTGTATTCTCCAAAGCGACTAAACCCACGCAATCGATATTCAACGCCACCATTTGGATTACGATCATCATATACGCTTAATCCGGGAATTTTCCCTTGAATCATTAATATTGGGTGGGTCAGATGTCGCTGGATTTCAGAATCAAATGATAAAGAATCCGTAAATACATCCTCCTTTTGTGCATATATCGTTTGAGTTAATACTAAGAGGAACAGGAAAATTAGTACGACTCTCATTTTTATCTGTTATTTGAATTTATTTGATACACGAGTGGCTCTTCATCACTTCTGAGCAGATATACCTGATTACCAATAGGTAAAATTTGCCGTATTTCCCCATTGGTAGATAACCCACTTTGAACAGTCGAGATCACCTTTAACTCCCGGTTCTCACTTACTGATATCACCACACCCTTACTCGCATCATAGCGACCTGCTTCAGGTTTTACGCCGTATAAGTTTCCGCCGAGAAGCAGTTCCTTATTGCCTTGCCCGTCTAAGTCGATCAGCGCTCCGGCGTACATCGGCGAGAGCTGCGCCTGCCACGGCAGCTCCTGACCTTCGCTAAAGCTTCCATCCCCATTGCCCCACCACACCGTACTCGACAGCGTTTGAGCCGTTAGCTGCGTGGCGGCATCGAGTTGCTCGGGAGTAAAGATGTCTTCGATCGTCTGCTCTTTGTAGGATTCATACTTCAAATACTTGCGCTTGAGCCCGGGGAGTTGATTCACCAAATCGTGGCGCAGTACCGTCGGGTACGCCTGCTCTCCATTGTAGGTGGTCAGGATTTGCTCGGTGGAGCCATTGCCATCGAAGTCGCTCACCCACAGACTCGCCGGTTGCTCCGTGGAGGCTTTAAATCTCGAATTCAGCCCGTGGTTGAGGGCGATAATATCAAGGGTTCCATCACCGTCCCAATCTTCAAGTAGTACCTCATTCCACCAACCTCCAGAATTCGGGAGTTGAGTCTCGCTGAAGCTTCCGCTCCCATCATTGTTGAAGATGCGCACGGGCGCCCATTCTCCTGCTGTTACTAAATCCAAATCTCCATCCCCGTCGATATCGCCAAAGGCTGAGCCGGTAAACATCCCTGAGCTAAGCAATCTTGGCGCAGCGTTTTGGGTGACATCAGTAAAGGTTCCTGCTCCATCGTTTTTCAGGATTCTTCCGCTCACCGGAGAGCCGAGGGCAAAGGGTTTGAGTCGCTCGCCTACAAACAAGTCGATGTCGCCATCTCCGTCGATATCGCCCGCGCTAACCGTACCGTTGGAATAAAAGCCGTTCGCGCTACTTAGTCCGCTGGATTCACTCCAGCCGCCGTTATCGTAGCTGTAGAGCCGGTCAAAGAGTCCATCGGAGCTTGTACTGAATTCATTGCCGCCACTAGTTACATACAGATCGTCGTCGCCATCCCCATCGGCGTCAAAGAACACGCAGTCGGTGTCTTCGGGCAAGGCATCAGTGGCAAAGACTTCGCGCCAGCCAAGCTTCGTTTTTTGCCGCAGGCTCCCGGGTTGTTCTTTCGCCCCGCCCAGGTAGATAAAGCGCTCATCGGAGCTCACGCATCCGGCCGGACCTTCCGTCGAGCGCATGTGGAAAACAAGCCGATCTCGGTCAAAATCCACAAAGGTGTTTTCGGTGTGGCGCCAATCCAGACGTGTGTTGGTTGGGATAAGAAGTGGTTGGTCGTCTGATTCTGCCAACATTTGTTCAACCTCTTGAGCCTCCGCCTGACTTAGGGTGAGTTGTTGATTCACCGCTACATTTTCCATCCAAGTGATGCGCCCGTCGGGCCATTCCAGCTTTAGCGAATCGATGAGAGAAGCTTCGCCTAACCCAATATGCAGGCGAGCATCTACCGTGCTTTGAAAACCGCGCTGAAGCACCTGCTCGCGCCAATGGAGCTTCCCATCTGCCCAAACGCTCAGTTGAGCACCCACGCCTTGCGTGTTGGCGCCTTCGCCGTCCAATTTTACCATCAGCCAGTTTCCGAGTCCGCGCTGGGAGGCGGTATTGCGGTACACAAAGGCGGGCATGTTCACGTTGTTGACCACCAAGTCCAGATCACCGTCATTATCCAGATCGCCATAGGCTGAGCCATTGGAGAAACTTGGCGTGGCCAATCCCCATTCGGCGGCTTTGTTTTCGAAATTCAAATCACCCGAACCGGCAAACATGTAGTTGGGCACAGGTACCGAAGGGATATCCTGAAAAAGTTCTTCGATTGGGCGATTTTCGCGTATCACTTCAGTGAATTTATCCGGATCAGAATAATAGGTCACATAATCCATGTCTGTTAGATCCTGATAAATCCCATTAGCCACGAATAGATCATTATTCCCATTCAAGTCGAAATCGGCGATTAAGGCTGCCCAACTCCAGTCGGTAGCTTCCACATCCAGCCAGCGACCTAATTCTGAAAATTCCGCATTTCCGGTATTGAATAATAAAGCGTTTCGAGTGTATTGATGATGATATCCGGTTTGCACTTTTTGCTGATATCGGTCCCAACTATCGAAGGCTGTTTTGGTTTTAAAGCGTTCTTCAGGTTCCGGTAACATATCGGTTACAAACACCTCAGGAGCTCCGTCATGGTTCAAATCAGCGATGTCAGCTCCCATAGAATTCATACTGATGGAACCTGCATTCGATTCAATAACTTCGCTAAACGTGCCATCTTGATTATTCAGATACAGATAATCACGTTCAAAAAAATCGTTGGAAACGTAGATATCGGGCCAGGTATCTCCGTTTAAGTCTCCGATACTCACGCCCAGTCCGAAACCAATTTTACTGCCGTAAATTCCGGCTTCTTCGCTTACATCGATAAATCTTTCACCTTCGTTACGATAAAGTTTATTCCCGCCTTCGGGATCACGCACTTCACGCATTCCTTCTTTCATGTCAAAACCACCTACCGGTGAAAAAGAGTTGTTGAGTAAGTAAAGATCTAGATCACCATCTTTATCATAATCGAAGAACACTGAATGATTGGAAAGTCCTAAATCATCGATCCCATATTCTGCAGCTTTTTCGGTAAAAGTGAGATCGCCGTTGTTGATAAAAAATTCATTATTTCGATTCTGTCCGGTTGGGGTACCGGATTTTGATACATAAATATCGAGGAAACCATCCGCATTTATATCGGCAAAGCTTACTCCGGTTGACCAAACATTCGGGGAAGCTACACCCGCTGATTCAGTAATGTCTTCGAATTGAAAGTTGCCTTTGTTCAAGTACAGTTTATTATCGACCTGATTGCCAACAAAGAAAATATCCACCAACCCATCATTATTGATGTCTCCCAGGCCTACGCCACCGCCATTATAAAAATTACGATAGGTATAAGGATTCAAATCTCTGGTAAACTCCAAATCATTTGAAAATCCTATTCCAGATTCAGAATAGTAGTTTTCAAAAATCGACTCTTGTTTTACAGAGCAAGAAATCAAAATAAGTAATAAAAAAACAGTGAAATACCGTTGGAACATAACAGATAAAAAAATAGGGCTGCTATGAATATAGCAACCCTATGAATTTGATGTTCAACTAATGCTGATTAGTAATCGGCATGTTGAGTTAATGAACCATCTTGAGTGGCATTAATTTGATCTAGAGGAATTGGCATAACGTTTTTGTAGCTATCGTTATGTCCGTCTTTTTCCCACCAAGCATCACCCCATGCATCAAAACGGATGAGGTCAGTTCTACGCTTTGATTCCTGGAAGAATTCACGTCCTAATTCTGCTAAGAACTGATCGGCAGTTAACGAAGAGAAATTAGAAACACCTGCTCTAGCACGAATTTGATTCACTAAACCAAGCGTAGTTGCATTGCTCCAGTTTGCATCACGTCGTGCAACAGCTTCTGCTTTTGCCATCAGTACATCAGCGTAACGAAGAATGGTGTAATCGTTATCCATTTCGTTACCTTGACCGATTTTGAATGAGAATTTTCCAAGACGAGCACCAGCCTGACGTGAACCATTTGGTGCTAGCTCATTAATCGCAGGAGTGTAATTAATTGGCGCTCCATCCGGATCCGCTTTATCGAAAGCTACGTCCAAGATAGGATTTCCATTTAGATCTGTTTGCGGACCAGCAATGAAACTTGCTTCGCGACGCACATCATTAGCATCAAAAGAATTATAGAATTCTTCTAACGTTGAATATCCGTTCCATGGTTGATTTTGTAGATCAAAGGTCAACTGAGAAGGATAGTGCAATGTCATTTGAGCAAAGTTCATACCTGAACCTGTTACCTCATCATAAGGTGCGATGAAGATATGCTCAACATTATCTACGTTATCTGGCGCAAATACAGCTGCGAAATCAGAATCCAGATCATACTGTCCGGAATTGATTACCATATCAGCAGCATCAATAGCTTCCTGCCAAGCCGGAGTACCGGTACCAGGAGTATATGGGTAAGGACGTGTATACACTTCTGCATTCAAATAAATCTTAGCAAGCATTGCGTATGCAGAATACTCATTTAAGCGTGAGTATCCATTGTTCGTACCCAAATCAGGAATGGATTCTGTGATTTCACGAACAACGAAATCATATACTGCCGGACGATCAACTTGTGGAGCATCAACACCCGGTGTGGTTACAATTTTAACCCGACCGAAGGTGTCCATTAATCTCCAGTAGAAGAATGCACGTAATACACGTAGCTGTGCCGTTTGATTCGCATTTAATCCGCCACCTGCAAGTAGAGAATTAACTTCGGTTACACCACCATAGTTTTGAGTCCAAGCTCCATTTAAACCTGGGTTTGTTGGACGGAAATCGTGGCGATGCATGTTTAACCAAATACCACCGTCAAACCAGTCACCACCCTTTTGAGTGATTACGGCTTCATCGGTTGGGATTTCAGTGATTGAGAAATAACCACCGTGATTTGCTGTACCATTAAGAACCTGTGCATACGCTGCACTTAGTCCATCATTTGGAATGGTACCATTCACATTTGGAGTAGCACCTAATCCGGGATTATTAGGAGTTAAATCCTCTTCGGTGAAATCACCTCGAAGATTTTCATCCAAATCCGAACAGGCAACTCCAACAAATACTGTCAAAGCGACTAATAATATTCTGTTTAGATATTTCATATGAATAGTTATTTAGAATTAAAATCCAATATTTACACCGAACGTAAAGGTACGCGCAGTAAAATAATTGTAACGTCGGTCGATACCCGGAGATAATACATCAGGAGTATCTGATGGACGTCCACCATTGTCCACGGTTCCGAAGTCCTGCAGAACCGGCTCAGGGTCAATACCAGAATAATTTGTAATGGTAAATGCATTCTGAATACTGAAGTACGCTCTTAATCGATTGAAGCTACTCATTTCACTGGTGTCGAAATTATAACCAATTGTGAAGTTATCGAGTTTCACAAAATCAGCTTTTTCAACGTATAGAGAACTGAATTGCGATACGGTAAGTCCGTCAACGGCTTTGTCGGTTGCAATTCTGTTGTAAGAGTTGATTGCACCCGGATCGATCGGCTCATAGAAAGCACGGAAAGTGTTTACAAGACTGTGACCGAAAGCACCACGGAAGAAAGCGTTCACGTCCCAGTTTTTGTAAGCAAATTGGTTAGTCCAACCGATTTCGAAATCAGGGATACCATTACCAAGTTGCTGGAAATCACCGTTATCAGCAAGGGCATTCCCTTGATCAGCGATTACTTGACCATCACCATTCAGGTCTTTAAAAATTGGCGAACCATCATCAGCAACACCGTCGAAAACTGGTCCCCAAATCTGGCCAATTTCTTCACCTACTGCTACACGGATCATATCGGTAGAGTTTTGACCCGGTGCACCTAAGTTCGCTCTCATTTCTTCATCAATAGTGAATTCTTCGAGCGTTGTGTTGTAGGTACTAAAGATTAAACCGGTTGTCCATGACATATCCTGATCTACAATTGCATCGTAATCAAGAGAGATTTCAAAACCATTTGTCTTGAGCTCTCCAACGTTCTGATACTGAGTAGTAGCACCGGTAATTGACTCGGCAGCAGGGATATCAACTTCAAGGATGAAATCATTAATAGTTCTTGTGTACACATCAATAGCACCACGTAAACGATCGTCCATTAATGCATAATCAAGTCCCACATTAAGCTCTGCTTTCTCTTCCCACTTTAAGTCAGGGTTAGGCTCATTGGAAGCAGTGATTTGCTGTGCGTTGAAATCGTACGTGTACTGAGCTACAGATAATCCAGATGGGCCAGGAAGAGCACCGGTTACGCCATAACCAACACGAATCTTTAACTGATCCATCATGTCAATTGGTGCATATCTTAAGATGTCAGCTCCAATACCAACAGCCGGGAATAAACCCCATTGGTTGTCTTCACCAAGCTTGGTAGATCCTTCCTGACGAACCGAAGCGTTAAAGAAAATTGCGTCGTCAAAGGTTAGATTTAAACGACCGAAGTAAGCAATGATACGCTCATCCGGAGAACCGAATGTTTGAATATCAGTATTTCCTACACCATTAATTCGTGGGTCACCTGAAAGATCGATTCCATAGTAACCTAATTCATCAGAAGGAAGGTTACCTAATTGCAGAAGTAAATTCTCATAGAACTCTTCCTGGAAAGAGTAACCGATAGTAGCATCAAGATTTATTTTGTCAAATGTATTTCTGTATTGCCCATAAGTTTCGAACAATGTGAACTTACGATCTTCAAAATATCTTCGACCTAAACCTGTAGCATTCAAACCTCTAAAGAATGAGGTGCTTGGGTAAAATTCACCTTCAGAGAAAGAGCGGAATTGCTGGCCGTAATTAGCGTTCACCGAAATATTATCGGTTACTGCAAAATCAGCTTGTGCATTAAAGTTGATATCTTTTCTTTCACCTTCGTTTACGTTTTGTTCGATGATAGCAACCGGGTTAAAGTTGTCAAACAAAATTGCCTGGAAATATTGTCCGTTATCAAATCGAACAGGAGCCGTAGGGTTATACAAAGCAGCATAACGAAGAGCTTCATTGAATGAGAAGTTTTGCTCTCTTTTGGTTGAAGCAAAATTCAAGCTCACATTTAAGCGGTTATCAATAGCACTATGATTGATGTTTGCACGTGCGTTGATTTGATCAAAGCCTGATCCTTCAAGAATACCGTTGATATCACGGAAGTTAGTAGATACACGATATTGTGTATTCACTGAACCGCCAGAAACAGATAAGTTATGCACTTGAGAAACACTGGTTCGTGTAACTAAATCGATCCAATCAGTTTGGCTGCCTAAATCGTTACCACCTGCGTTGATGTATTCACTTGGTGACATTACAT
Organism: bacterium; assembly: GCA_024742815.1. GTDB lineage: Bacteria > Bacteroidota > Rhodothermia > Balneolales > Balneolaceae > HXMU1420-13. The sequence continues at coordinate 255,893 of JANSXX010000002.1, read as the reverse complement.
CAATTTCGTTTTGGATGGCATCGATGGCCATATACCCATTATAATTGATACGAGTATTGTCTTCGCCACTAGTTTGGCTAGAAGATCTTTCCCCTTTTTTGGTAGTTACCAAAATTACACCGGAAGAACCACGCGAACCATAAATAGCCGCTGCAGAACCATCCTTTAATACGTTGATAGTTTCAATATCATTAGGGTCTACGTTATCTAATGAAGCACCAATTACCCCATCAATAACAACTAAAGGCTCGGTGTTAGCACCTACGGTAGAAATACCGCGCAAACGAATAGTTGGAGTAGAGTTCGGATCTCCCCCTTTATTGTAGATACTTAAACCGGGAACTTTACCCTGCAATAACTGTGCAGGAGCATTTACGTTACCTTGGTTGAATTCTGCTTCACCAATTGTGGCAACAGAAGACGTAATCTCTTTTTCGTCTTGTGCACCATAACCAACTACCACTACATCATCGAGGAACTGAATGTCTTGCGACATTTCTACGTCGATTGTGCTGCGTCCGTCGATTTGTACTTCAATGGTCACATAACCAATCGAAGAAAATACAAGGGTTTCTGCGTCGGTGGGTACTGAGAGTGAGTAGGTACCGTCTATTCCGGTAGATGTACCAATAAGTGTACCTTTTACTAATACGTTTACCGCAGGAATTCCGGTTCCGTCGGCCGCATCAGTTACTGTACCGGTAATGGTACGTCTTGATTGTGCTGAACTAGTATCCATAGCAAGAACTACCAGAACTACTCCTAATGTTAAACACAGGAAAGATCGAGCAATCCGAGCCAGCATCTTGGATGAAATCCAATTTTTGAGCATAACTAAGAATTTAGATTATAGGTTAGATTGAGAGGAGACAAGTAAGCTATGCGTGTAATCGCTTCCATAAACACATCGTAGCGCTTCCATCGATGATTGAATTTTGATTACATAGATGACCATAGTGAGTTTTCCTGACTCCGAGAAAAAAAATGTGCATACTTCAAGTAAATAGCAACCTGAAATAAATTCGTATATTTCTGGGAATTTTTCTCAAACCGTTTACTGAAAAATTGTTCTAAAATTATTCCGACAAAAATAGAACCGCGAAAGTTGCTACCATTTAACACTTCAGAATACTACTCCGTGCAACAAATCGGAGTAATTTTAATTACTTGCACAAATTGGCATTGATATAATTTAATGGACATTGCACCAATCCTCACCCAAAAAATTTGGCAGTTATTTCAGTTATTCCAACCGAAATAAATTTCTCCGAATATAGATTGAGTAGCAATTAGACCAACACTTTTGAGAAAATTTCCAAAATTAAAATCACCCTCATATATACTTGAAAGTAATTAACTTACACTCGATTAATCATTGTCTGCAATTGGCTCATTTCCAAGGGTGATCTGGCTTGTAACAAAAGATCCTACTCCCTGCCCTTGGGTGATCCCATGCTCGGCTGCCATTCGGTAATGAATCCCGCCATAGAGCCTGCTAACGGCTGCTTCGTCGGAAGCCTCGATAAAAGAATTGAAGGTTCGAACCGGTAATCCATACTTGATTTCGGTGGTATCTTCGAAATAGAAATTATCGCCAAATAGATGAGTTAGTGCTTCTGCAGCAGCCCGCGAAATCACGCTATGACCACTAGTATATTCCGGAAAAGGCGGCGTTTGTAATAGTGGAACCCATTCCGCATCAATATGTTTATTAATCACGGTTTCAGGGCGAATTAAATTACTGCGGAATTTTTCGTCCCAGGAACTGATAAACCCATCAAATAATGCAATAGAGGTTAACGCATAGGTTTCGGCCGAACGAGCCCAATCTGCATTTTCGGATTGAGCTGCGATTCCCGCTATTCCCATCCAATGCCCGCCCGGTGTTAGTTTTTTGATGGAAAACATAAAATGCCCTCTTAATTGCATGGCAAATGGATTACAATCCCAGAACTTGGCAATTTCAATTTGTTCTTCGGTCAGATTATTCCCAATCTCATACACCTCATAGGTCTGCTTATAAAACTCTGAACCTTCTTCTAAACTATATGGCACAGGAGGCTCCGGTTTAAACTGATCGGCGCTTGTCATTACAAAAGGTCGAATTTTATTCCAGCTGGGCTCAATGGCATCCATATAGGCGGGTGGAGTTGGAATCCATCGTCCGGGTTCGTCGGTAACTGGGAATTTCTCGGTACCTCTGGTTTCTTTGTAATTATCGGTATTTAAATAGGCAATCACATGCTCGGCAACATGATCGCCGTAGTTTTTGGAAGCTTCGAGTTGTTTTTTGGATAATCCATTCGAGCGAAGTTGTTGATATACCGAGTCGCGATAACTATCCAACATTTCAGTAGAAAAGAGTAACTCATCTCCTACACGAAAAAGGGCATGTAAACTCGCCAACTCGAGCACAACTTCTTCATCTTGATTAGCCGGTCCTTCAGTAAACTCATTTATTTGTCCACCCAGACTTCGATATTCGGGCATATTGAGTGCCATTACTTCGTATGCGGCAATGGAAGCATAACCATGAACACGGCTGGCAACCGGTGGCGAGAAAATATCATGCACCATAATGTCGGTAATTTGCTCCATCGCATTATGAAGCAGTGTTGGATCGGTGGCTCCCGCTTCTTCAGGGGATTTTATCTCCTCACATCCTGTAAATCCAATCCATACTAAAAGTGCAAGTGCAACTGAAATTCGTAAGCTCTTCATTTCTATTTAATTCTCTATTTAGGCGGGTTGATGCTAAGTATAACGAGTTCTCCATCATTTTGCGATACCAAAACTCCCATTCGGTTCTCTCCGAGTTGTATAGGTTTAACATCTCGAATTTGCTTTCGCTGATATTCTCCCAACACTTCGAAAGGCAGAATTTTGAAAGAAAAAACGGAATCTGCATCCTGCAAAAGTACTGTTCCGTAGTTAGCGTCGTATTGACCCAAAAACGGTCTCACTCCATAAAAATTTCCGTTTAAATACAGGTCTTTTGTTCCGTCGTTATTAAAATCATGCGTAAGAGTAGAGTACATGGGCGCCATTTGCGCATCCATCGGAAGTTTGTGGATTTTAAAACCTATTCCATCGGTGTTTTCAAGTAGTACACTTTCAAACATCACCGCTTTTTTCTGAATGGATGAATCCAATTTTGATGCTGAAAACCAATCCTGAACGGTAAAATCAGAAACAGCTTCGTAACTGTTAAAATCTTTACGAAGTCCGGGAAGTTGCTCGAATAACTCATCCACTAATGCAAGGGGATATTCTTTCTCACCTTTAGTATAAGCGACGATTGGATCTGCTTTTTGGTCGTCATTAAAATCGTTGAGATATAGTTTCACCGGTTCATTTTCCGATGCTTGCAAATAGGAATTCAATCCCAAATTCCCAGCAATGATATCCAAATCTCCATCACCATCTATATCGGAAAAATCCAGCGAATTCCACCAACCCTCTGTACCGCCCAAGCCAGCGACATCCGTGACTTCTTCGAAGATGGTACTGATAGTATCTGCAGAAGCTACGTCATTGAGAATATTCGAAAATACTTTGATTGGCATCCACTCGCCGGTTACTACTAAGTCCGCATCGCCATCTTCATCAGCATCCAACCATCCTGCATCCGTAACCATCCCCACATTTCGGAGTTGTGGAGCTATGATGTCGGTAACATCTGTAAAATTACCTCGACCATCATTTTGGAGCAGAAAACTAACAGGATCTAATCCATACAGCCTAGGAACACTTAATCCTCCAATAAAAAGATCCTGATCCCCATCGTTATCGAAGTCGCCATTGGTTACTATCGACGAATTTGCATACATCGCTGGAAAAGTTTGGGAATACACAAAAGTTCCATCGCCGCGGTTCAAGTATAACCGATCGAGTAGCTCACGAAACTGCCCTACTACCTGACCGCCACCGCTTGTTACCAATAAATCCGGAAAAGCATCCCCATTTGCATCGAAAAAGAGAGCGTCGGTGTCTTCGTTAAATCGATCCTCAAATAATTCAGGATTGTTTTTCTTTTCGAATGAGCCATCTTCAGTTTGCAGCCAAATTTCCCCGGTCTGCAGGGCAGCATTTCCGATAAAGAAGTCTTCTAAGCCGTCATTATTAACATCTGCAACGGCAATAGGCGGACCTAAGGTCGACAGTTTGTGAGGAATCAACCGTTCGTTATCGAAATCGAGAAACTCGTTCTCCGTGTGTTTGAAATTCACACCTAGCTGCCCTGTTATGTCTGAAAAAAGAGCTTGGGTATTGTTTTTATTATGATAGGTGTACGAATCTCTGGCAAATGCCTGATCTAAATGAATGAGCGTATTGGCGCTTTTATTAGTTAAAAGCTGCGTGCGATCATCCGGCCAGATTACACGAATAGAATCAATCGTATCAATTTCGCCTAGTCCCAAATGTAAAACATGACTCATCGACGATTGAAAACCGCGCACCGGTGATTGCTCTAGAACAAATCGGTTGTCTTGGGCATACACCCACACTTTTGCTCCAATTCCTGAGGTGTTTTCATTATCTCCCATCAAATGAAATTGCACATAATTTGAGTTTTGATCTTCTGAATTGGTATCGTTTCTGTAGATGAAAGCAGGTTGGTTTACATTATTCACGATCAAATCTAAATCGCCGTCGTTATCTAAATCGGAGTAAGTGGCACCATTAGAATAGCTCTCGTCGCCCAAGCCCCAATCGGATGACAAATCGGTAAAGGTTAAGTCGGTATTATTTTTGAAAACCGCGTTCGGGATCTTCAATTCCGGCATTCGCTGTACCAACTTAAGGTTTTCCGGATCAACGCCCTGCTGAAGCGAAAGCTGCACATCCGAACCGGAAATGTATTTAATATAGTCTAGATCATTAGGTCGACGAAAAATTCCATTCGCGATGTAGAAGTCGCGAAATCCATCGTTGTCGAGATCGGCCAGTAGTCCACTCCAGCTCCAGTCGGTGGCTTCAATACCTGCTAAATATCCAATTTCGCTAAATAGTGGCATTCCTAAAGGCGTAATTCCCTGATTAAGCTGTAGCATATTACGCGAGTATTGCGGATAGTATCCATAACTTTCCTTGATGCGCGCAACCTGATAGGTATCGCCACCTCCAGATTTTCGCAGGATTCCTTCCTCATAAGGCAACATATCGGTAGTGGCAATATCCGGTTTTCCATCATTGTTGATGTCGGCAATATCCACACTCATCGTAAACTGACTGGTATGCTGAACCATTTCCCGAATCGACTCAGAGAACGTTCCATTTTGATTGTTGATGTACAGGTAATCGTCTTCGTGAAAATCATTCGCCACATAAATATCCGGCCAGCCATCTTCGTTGATGTCGCTAATAGTTACTCCCAGCCCAAAACCAAGAGCACTACTAAAAATGCCGGCTTCCTCACTAACATCAGTAAATACATCCCCATCATTGCGAAACAGTTTATCGCCGGATTTTGGATCGATGCGTTCGCGGGATTCAATAGGTGCATAACTATAAATCGAATGCACGGAATGATTCAGCAAAAACATATCGAGATCGCCATCTTTATCGTAATCGAAAAAAGCAGATTGCACCGAATATCCTTCAAAATCTAATCCAAAAGCCTCCGCTTGTTCAGAAAAAGTACCATCCTGATTATTGATAAAGAGCTGATTTTGTCCGGTTCTACTCAGATAGTTTACATTACTTACATAAATATCCAGCCAGCCATCGCCATTCACATCGGCCATAGAAACGCCGGTGCTCCAGCTTCCGGTTTGGTGAATGATACCCGCCGATTCTGTGGCATCATCGAATTGAAAATTGCCTGAATTTATGTACAGCTTATTCTCATTTTGATTGGAGGTGAAAAACAGATCATCCAGTCCATCATTATTGAGATCGCCCGCAGCTACTCCTCCACCATTGTAGTAATACAGGTAGTTTAAAAAGTTGAAGGTGGTGTCTTCGACCAGCGTATTTTCAAAATCGACACCAGATTTCGAAGCTGATATTCTTTCGAACCGTGTATTATTGGTACATGCGGAGAGCAATAACATCAAGGCTGCTCCAATTACCGGCAGCATCTTGTATTTATGCATAGAAGCGAGTTTAAAAGTGTTGGCTGTCTGAAATTCGATGCTAAAAATAGGAATTGACAGCAATAAAAGAAGCGATCTACAACAGTTTAATAATCAAGCCAACAGCGATGGTTTGCCTCATTTGCAGTTTGGAGGTCACATCATCGTCGTACATCAGCTCAAATTGTAAAATGGTAGACAAAAAACTGTTTAGCTTACCGGATAAAGCGTTTCTGAAAATAACGTCTGTCCGCCGAACAGGGAGTAATAAATTAGTAAAGGTGCTTAATTCGGTGGTGTAATTGAATGTTTTCGCGAAAGATTTATCCCAGTTTATTGAAATAGTGAAACCGCCCTCAGAACGCATATTCTCGCCTTCATTTAATCCATAATATTGTCCTAAGCTATCTACTCTTACAAAGGTTTGTTTTAAACCTAAACCGGTTTGCACCGAGAAATAATCGTCCGGTTGATACGATAAACCGATTGATTCGGTGAGGTATCCGGGAGCCATGAAATCCGAAACTACTTGCTCGTTATCCTCATCGAAACCATCAACAAATTGAGTTCTAAAATCTATCTCGGTAAATGTACTTAGTTGATAAGAGCCCAGAAAGTAATCCAGTTTATATCTCAGGTTGATCAAATCCGCTGTTTTCTTTGATCCTTCGCCATCCAGCCAAGTTTGACCGTACTGCAAATTTACCCGAAAAGTGTTCGAGAACGAGCCACCTGAATATTTAAACCGAGCCAGTGTGGAGGCAGAGGTTGCAATCGTATTGACCCCACCCTGACTCCAATTACGATAAGTCGCTTGATTTCCATTTATGTTTAGATTCCATGATTTTGTCCATGGATTGGGTTTTTGTTCATCTTCGGTTGAATCCACTTCTACAGAAACAGTGGCTGGTTTTTCAAACTTATCAGATTGTTTGTCTAGTATTTCACGTACTTCTTTCTCGCCCGGTGTAGTTTTTTGGAAAGCACGCACGTTTTGAGAAAACAGTGCCTGAGTGAGAATAATTGATAAAAAAACCGAAATGTATCGAATAGCAGGTGTGCAAATCCCTCTATCTGAAGTCATGTAATAAGTCTGTAGAAATTGCCCTTTTTTTGAACTCTCAAATATAAGGTGCTCAGCAGTTAAATGTTGCTATACAATGTGTTAATTGATGTACATTCACCTCACCCTAGCCCTCTCCTTCAAGTGAAGTCGTTTTTATACATGCAATTTTCATAAATAGTGTATACCCTTCGCCGAACATTCAAAATTTCACTCATGAATAAATCACTCGTCCTCATTCTGATTAGTGCTACGCTCGTTTTATCCTGTGCTACAAACAACACCGAAAAGAACACACAAACCGCCTTCGATGAACCACCGGAATGGAGTAAAGAAGCCATTTGGTATCAGATATTTGTGGAAAGATTTAGAAATGGAGATCCAACGAATGATCCTCGGCCGCAGGACATCGTGGGTTCTTATCCGGGCACTGTACCGGATGGCTGGCAAACTACGCCTTGGACACACGATTGGTATGCACCGGATCCTTATTGGGATGAACTTGAGGACGTAACTGATTTCTTTGGCAATGAACTTTCATCGTTTGGACAAAAGGCACAACTCCGCCGCTATGGTGGCGATTTACAAGGAGTACTTGACAAGCTAGATTATCTGGAATCGTTGGGAGTTACCGCCATTTATTTTAATCCATTAAACGATGCCCCATCGTTACACAAATTTGATGCTCGTAACTGGCATCATATTGATAGAAATTTCGGTCCTGATCCCGATGGCGATGCTGCGTTGATGGCTACTGAAAATCCGGTCGATCCTGCAACTTGGCAATGGACCAGTGCCGACAACCTGTTTCTAAGCCTGATTGAAGAGTTGCATCAAAGAGATATGAAATTGATCCTCGATTTCAGCTGGAATCATACCGGTATTGAGTTTTGGGCATGGAAAGATATTTTGGAAAATCAGCAAGAAAGTGAATTCAAGGATTGGTATTTCATCGATGAATTTGACGATCCTAACACCGAAGAAAATGAATTTTCTTACCGTGGTTGGGTGGGCGTTTTTACTTTGCCTGAAATCAAAGAAACCTACCGGGTAGATCACAGCGATGGTATTCACATTTTCGATGCAGATATAAATTCACAACAAGTAAAACAGCATATATTCGATGTGTCGCAACGCTGGCTCGATCCTAATGGTGATGGAGATCCCAGTGATGGAGTGGATGGATTTCGGTTGGATGTTGCCGCAGAAGTAGGACTTACTTTTTGGAGAGATTACAGAGAATTTGTTCGAAGTATTAATCCTGATGCCTATTTATTGGGCGAATTATGGTGGCAAAAATATCCGGATCATTTACTCGACCCCGAACCCATGTTACACGGCGATGTGTTTGACGCTCCTATGAATTATCGCTGGTACCGAGCTACTCGACATTTCTTTAATCAATCGCCGGATAAAATATCGGTTAGTGAGTATGTGGATAGCCTTCAGTCTTTTATGGCGAATATTCGAGAAGTGAATAATTACGCGATGATGAACATGACCGCAAGCCATGATACGCCACGGTTTGGAACCTCCATCTACAATAAGAATAAATACATGTTTCAGCCAAAACCGGATGATAACCCGGAATACAAAATTGATAAGCCGGATGAAAAAACCTATCAAACCATGAAGCTGATTCTTACACAGCAGTATACCTATGTGGGTGCTCCGCAAATATGGAATGGCGACGAAATGGGCATGTGGGGAGCGAATGATCCTTCAACACGAAAACCACTCATCTGGAAAGACTATACCTTTGAAAACGAAACTACTCACCCTCTCGGTAAAAATCGTCCGGAAAATGAAGTTCGCTTTGATGATGATTGGTTTGGGTTTATGCAACAAATTATTGCAATGAGAAAGAATAACCCTGTGCTATCTCACGGTGAGCTGGAATATTTAATTGTGGATGATGCTCGCGAAGTTTTGGCATACTCAAGATATAATGAAGACCAGGAAATCATCACCATTTTTAATGCGAGTGATAACCCTGTTACGGTTGAAGTACCGGCAAGAGTTTCTTCGATGTATAAGGCATTAATGTATGAATCTACTTTTACTCAAACGGATACCTTGATAGAAGTAGAATTACCGGCCAGATCAGCCGTCGTTTTATCATCGAAATAAAAAAATCGAGATTATTTGGAGGCTAGAAATCCATGAAGATCATCGGTGGATGAAAGACCTAATTTTTTTCGTAATCTTGACCTGCTGATGTAAACGCTCGATGGTTTTATGTTTAGTAGATTTGCAATTTCTTTGGCCGACATCCCTATTTTGATGTAAGCACAGAGGCGCAAATCATTTTGAGTTAATTCTGAAAATTCTTCTTTAAGATTGGTATAAAAGCGTTTATTCAGTTCGTCTAGTTGCAGTTCAAACGAAACCTCATTTCCTTGATTGATCGCTTCAATTTCAGCAAGTATATCTTTAGTTAGTCGGGAAACACTATTCGGATTTTTTTGAATATGCTGAATGGATTTTCTGATGGATTCCAGAGCTTCTGCTTTCTCGTCGTTCTCTTTGGCAAGTTTTGCCATTTCAATGGTTTTCGACTTTAACTCAGTTTTTGCTTGGTCCACTTCTTGTTGAAGCAAAGCCAATTTAGTTTTGGTGTTATCAACGGTTTTTTTGGTGGATTGCTCATTATTTCCAACGCCTGATCTAAATCCAAGTATCAATTGTTTGATGGCTCTGAACTGCCACGCTATTATAAGTACAATTAAAAGCGAGCCAATGGAAAAGAAAATAAGAATGGATTCAGCCGTACTAAGTCCCATTATAAACGTTGGTTATTGCTTTAATTAAAACTACATAATTACAAAAAAAGCCGGACTAAAACAGCCCGGCTTACTATTTGACAAAATCTTATTTGATTAAGGTCATTTTCTTGATGCTGGTTGTTGCACCTGCAGTCAATTTATAAACATAAACGCCTGATGCCAGATTCGCTGCATTAAACGAAACCGTATATGAACCTGCGCTTTGCACACCGTTTACCAAGCTACTTACCTTTTGCCCTTGAAGGTTATATACCTCCAAAGTCACTTTTCCGGTTTGAGGAACCGAATAGGAAATATTGGTAGATGGGTTAAAAGGATTTGGATAATTTTGCTCTAAACTAAATCCATTTGGGATTTCAGCAATCTCATTGCTGGTCGCATTTGCATCATAAAAGTAAAGATTATCGATGAATGCGGTAACACTTCCTTCCGGTAAGGCGCTGAAAATGTATTGTGCCATATTGGTGGTATTAGTCAAACCGGTGAAATCGGCTAATGGTAAATCGTAGCTAATCCATTCGCTTTGTGCCGGACTTTCCCAAATGAGTTCATGCTCAGAATCATCTCCTTGTCCATCTCCACCTTCGCCACTAAAACCGCCTGTAGGACCAAAATCAACGAGTTTGAATCGGAACGTAGTAGCATCCGGAGTCCACAAATCGAAATGCACGTGCGTCATTTCACTCACATCAACCGGACTTGCTACGGTTTCGATACCCACAAAATTGAGATCAGAATATTTTTTTGTGGCGTTGCCATCTACCATAACGTCTGCGAATGTGGCCATCGACCAACCGGTTTGCCAAGTATCTACGCTAACATCGGTGTAGGCATCACTGAATAGCGAGATTACATTAGCTTCATCAACTGTTGGTGTTGGAGCAGCTTCCGCTGGTGATAGTCCACCACTGCTTAAATCACCGAAAGTCACATTATCAAAATAGATTACATTTTCTTCACTTCTTTCTGTGAAATCCGGGAAGATAGTTAGCTTAGCGAAAGCGCCGCCTTCACTTTCGGGAGGATTGTTTTTATTCGAGAAATCGAAGGTTAGTTCCTCCCACTGATTCGTAACTGTATTGGCTACTTTTATTTCGCCTTCCGACCACCCGCCGGCAGCTTCCAGTTTAATTCCCACGTCAGAAATGGTTGTTTTCCAAACCATGATTTTAATGGTTCGGTTGTTATCGTCTAGAGTAAAGTTCCCAATTCCGTCTGTGGTAACACCGGCAAAAGTTGCGCCGTCAACACGTGCGGTAAATTTGGCAACTTTTGCAGAAGTGTTTGGTTCGGATTGATCAGGATTGTCAATAATTTCTAGAGCTGGATTATCGGTATTTTCAAATACTTCCCAGGTCCAAGAGGCGCCGTTTCCGTCGGCCTCAAAATTAACCGGACTGTTTTGTGCTACAGCTGCAGAACTAAAAAATAATACAGCTAATAGTAATTTTGTAAGTTTCATTATAAATAATGGTTTAAATGATTGATTGTAGCGAGTTTATTGAGTGAGTTCTCCCAGACTTTTTTTAAGGTTTAATAACTAAAAAGCTATTTTAAAAATGAGTTCTTTGTGTGGAATATTTCGGGTTCACTGCAAGTTTGGGCGTACGATCAGCACGGTAAAGCCCCCAGTGTTTTTCGGGCTCCCAGCGATCGGGCGAGCCTTTCCAGTTTTCATCAAATGCTTCAAAATAAAAGGTGAGAATGCCGTTTTTTTCCGTCCATTCCATTAACTCTTCGAAATATATTTTTTGAAAGCCTTCGTTTACATTATCAGCTTCAATCCCTCTTCCATTCGATTTTGTTGCCCAACCCGCTTCGGTAATCACCACCGTTTTATCCGGAAATTTTTCTGCAACCGAATAGTAATTTTGCTTGGTATATGCCAAACCCTCTGAAATATTTTTGTATTCCCAAACAGGGTAGCTGTGTATCGATATAAAATCCAGATACTCTGCTAAGTTGGAAAGTTTATGTAGCCATGGCACATAGTTTTCACAAAATGTAACTAGCTGTTCTGTATTAGCTTTAACTTTCTTTGCATAAGCTAACACATTTTTCTCCGGAACGTAGTGGTCTGTCCAATCCACGCAAGCCTCGTTACCGATCGAGAGAGAGAAAATGATATCCTCGTAGGTATTTCCAAGTTCAATGAGTGCATCAATTTTACGGCGATTGATTTCCTTGTTGGCTTCCAGCTCATCTTCGTCGTAAACACCGCCTCCCCAAGGACAATTAAAATTATTCACTTCTGCGCCAATGTCGGCACCAAGCATAATTTTGAAATCGAGTTGTTCTTTGCGAATCACCTCCAACACGGTATGCGCATGAGTACTGGAATCATACAGGCGTAGATATTTCCACTCATCCTGCAAAATCAGTAAGTCCTCTTTTACCTGATCGTAGGTTGGATATTCTCCACCCGGGTATTGTCCATCTCTAAATCCGGAATAACAAATTGCTTTACCTGGTTGCAGTCCTAATTGTTCAAAAGTATTCAAAGTCCTAGTATTTGAGTTTATTTTCACTGTCCCAGATACCCCAATAAGCTCCAACTTCCCCTTCGTCGCTTTTTTTCCATGCCTCATCAAAAGAGGAGAAATACATGATTTCTATCCCTTCGTCTTGTGCCCATAAATTTGCGTTGATAAAGTATTTCATGGCATTTTCTTCTGATGGAATCGCACCACCAAGTCCTTCTCCCTGGCTAGGCCATCCCGTTTCGGTAATGATAATTCGCTTACCATTCGCGGCAGCTTTGGCTTGATAAAACATTTGTCGCATGTGATTCAATGAATCCTGAAACGAGGTTCCCTCCCAATACGGGTAGCAGTTACAAAGCACTACATCGCAAGTTTCTGCCAATTCCGGATGCACACTGAACTCGTAATAAGCATCCACATAGCCAACCGGTATATCGGGAATTTCTGCTTTCACCCGTTTGATATATTCTAGTAGTTGCTCGAGCGTTAGATCATTACGATACAGAACTTCATTTCCGACAGCAGCAACATCAACCATGCCTTTTTTTGCGAGTTCAATCAGCCCTTCAATTTCGATCTCGTTTTTTTCTTCGTCGCTTCCCAACCATGCACCAACCATGGTTTTTAAACCCAATTCTTTGGCTACTTCGGGCACTAATTCGTTGCCTTCGGTGGTAGAAAATGAACGAATCCACTCACAATGATCATCAAGAATTTGCATTCTTCGCATGATCTGTGGTTTTGGGATGATATCTCCCGGCTCTTGCCCTTCTTCATACAAACTGAAACAGAATCCATGAATGCCTTCGGTCAAAATCTCATGGAAAAGAGCATTGGTATCTTTTTGATCCAGCCCTTCGAGGTAGTCAACTTTCGAGAGTAATGAGGATTTCTCGAAGCTTAGAAATTTTTCCTTTCTGTACGACATGCTTATTTAATTTTTAGCTGTTCATCTTTATTCCAAAGTCCCCAACGGGCTCCAACATCTCCCTCGTGGCGAACTTTCCACGATTCATCAAACGAAGAGAAGTAATACACATCGGTGTTATTGGCTTTACTCCAGCTCACCACGTTAATAAAGTACTTCATCATGTTTATCAGTGAGGGTTCTGCCTCTCCCACTGTTTGTCCTTGAGTTGGCCATCCTGTTTCAGAGATCACTACTTTTTTACCTCCACTTTTTGAGGATACCAAAGCGTGCATTTTTTCTATCACACTCATTGAATCTTCAATCGAATACCCTTCCCAGAACGGATAACAGTTGATCATTACCACATCACAATATTCCAGTAATTCGGGATGATCCAGGAACACGAAATAGGCATCTACATATGCAACCGGTGTATTTGGCAGCTCTTCTTTCACACGTTTCAAGTATTCGATCACTTGATCTACCGAAAGCTCGTTGCGCATAATGGTTTCGTTACCAACAGTGGCAATATCAACAGCGCCGGTTTTAGCCAAAGCAATCAGGCCTTTTATTTCTTTTTCGTTGTTTTCGAGGTTCGAGTCAATCCAAGCACCTACCACTGATTTATTATCGTATTTCTGCGCAATACCGGGTGTAAATTCATTTCCGCCGGTGGTGGAGAATGATCGAATCCATTGCACATGCTTCGACAGAATCTTAACTCGTTGCTCTATTTGCTGCTTCGATAATTGATCTTCGATGGTTTGATCGTCGCGATACGGGCTAAAACAAATTCCTGAGATTCCCTCCTCCAGTAATTCCAGAGATTTTTTCTTTAAGGTTGCTTCATCGCTATCTAAATGGATAGGTGTGTATGGATTCTCAACCTCTATTTTTTCGAATGTATTTAGTTTAGCCAGTTGGTAATAACTGCTTTGCTTGGGCTCTACTTCTTTAACAGTTTTGCCCTTTTTTCTGGCTTCTAACTTCGTTCTGATTTCGTTCGCTCGTTCTTCGTCGATATCATACGACCACATTACCAGAATGGCTATAAAAGTACCAACCATCGGCAAACCAGAGAAGAAAGCTCGCAGTCCGGTTATTCCTGGCCAAACTTCTCCAATCGGGATCGGTCCGGGCAAGGCATCGGCACTGAAGCCAACAATGCTAAGAATGATACCGCTTAATCCACCGGCAATTGCGAATCCAAATTTTACCATCCACCAGTAAATGGCTCCAAACACTCCTTCTCTTCGGATTCCATAATTCAATTCATCCAAATCGATTACATCTGCGGTCATCGACATCATTAAGGTGAACAGGCTACCAATTCCAAAAGAGAAAAACGGCAATGCAAAAATGAACATGTACGGCTTTCCCGGGATCAGTAAGAACCAGAACATCAAATAACCTACAATAGAAATGGATTGTGAAACGATAAAAGCACGTTTCTTACCCATAATTTTTGACATCTTTGCAACTATGGGAATCACAATAAATGTAGTTACAATGGCGCCTAGACTTCCAAACAAGGTTGGCCAGATTCCTGCTGCGCCTGCATCCCCACCAAATAGGTGATATACAATCACGAAAAAGGTAAATGCTGCAACCGTGTTGAATGCATTAAATATCAAAAAAGTAGAAATACACAGCTTTCGGAAAGGCTTCGATTTAAATGCTTCTTTAAAACTGTTGATAATTTCCTTAAATCCTTTGCCAATATTCTTTGCAGTGAGTGGCATATAATCGTCACGATCAACCGTTGATTCATCTTTGATGATGATGGCCGGAATCATCGCGCAAAACATGAAAATAACTCCGACCCAGGTTGCTAGTGTTCGAGTTGCAACTTCGGCTGATTCGAACCAAGCCGGATCATACATAATTACCCAGAACCAAGGTGCAATTACCCATGCCCATTGGCCAATCCATTGTGCAATAGCCATGATTTGTGTACGCTCATGAAAATCTTCACTCATTTCGTACCCCATGGCTACGTAAGGAACACTGAAAATCGTGAGTCCTAAAAAGAACGCAACCGAACATGCCATGAAATAGGTGAAGTTGTACATCACGCTGTTATCAGCATAAAGCTGCCACATGATGATGAAACTAACGCCCATCACAACGGCTCCTAAAAATACGTACTGTCTACGCCGGCCCCATTTCGAACGTGTATTATCCGAGATAAAGCCCATTATCGGATCAGTAAATGCATCAAACACTCGTGGAAAAAAGAAAATAACCCCCCACATCCACCCGGGAAAGCCCAGATCCTGAACCAGAACAACCATAAAGATGCTCAACACAGCCGGGAACATCTGATTGGCCAACATTCCAAAGCCGAATGCTAGTTTATATGAATAAGGGACACTCTTAGTTGTAACCTGCGTAGACATTGTACTCCGTTCCTATAATTATTTAAGATTTCTGCGAATTTATTACGATTGTTTGCAGAGCCTTTCCATCAATCGAAATCATCTCTGCCGCACCATCAAGCATGATGGAAAGTGTCTTTTCTTGCTCTGTCTGGTTTAGTACTAACAGTGCAATGGAGCCATCCGGATTCTGGGCTGCTGTAATAAGTAACTCATCGTCGTTGTGTTGATGACCGATTCGGTAGGCATCAGGACGAATGAATCGGCTGAAATGAGCCATAGTGTAATACAATGGAGTGAAGTACACTTCGTCGGCATCCGGATCTACGATTACCGGAGCAAGGCACCAATTATTTGCCCAATTTGGTCCTCCCTGCCGATCTAGTACCATGTTCCAATCAACCCAACCATCCACCCAATTATTGAGTGTTCCGATAATGTCGCGTGCATATCGATATACCGGCACATATTTCGGGTGCAAATATTTTTGATCATCCGGTGCCCAATCCCAACCCCAATCTGTTGCTTCTTTCGCCCAGTACCAATCATCGTCTTTCCAACGGGGCACATCTGCATCGGCGGTGGCTTCGGTTTGGATTAAATATTTATCCGGTGCAACTCGATGAGCATATTGAAGCGCTTCTTCGAACACATCATAAGTACTTGCATACCAGTGGATCGCCGTTCCATCAAAGTACTTTCCGGCTTCTTCATCGCCGTACATTACATCTACCCATTCTTCAAGGTGATCACGGTTCTGATCGTAGCCAAGAAGTACCACTTCCGGATGGGTTTTTTCGAGTTGCGGACCCAAATGATTTTTCACAAACTCGTTCATTTCTTCGGCGGTGTAGTGCATACTTTCCCAGTTTTCCCCATTGCCGAGTGGTTCGTTTTCTACGGTGATTCCCCAGATATCAATGCCTTGAGCCGCATACGCATCAATATATTTTGAAAAGAACAGTGCCCAGGTGTCGTAATATTCGGGCAACAACTTCCCACCTTTCCATGCATTATTGTCTTTCATCCAGATGGGGGCAGTCCATGGCGAAGAAATAATCTTAAATCCATCCTTCGATATTTCCATGGCTTCTTTTATCATTGGGATGATGTCGTCCATGTCTTCTTCAATCGAGAAATTCTCCAGATTTACATCGCCCGTAACCGGTGCGTAGGAGTAATTGCCCAGAGAAAAATCACTTGAATTCATGTGTGTACGTGTGAGCGAATACCTGGATCCACTTTCACCGAAATAGGCTTCCAGAATAGTCGCACGATTTTCCTCACTCAACTGATTAAGCAAATAGGCGCTGGACTCGGTGAATGATCCCCCAAATCCTGTAATTTTCTGAAATCTCTCTTCCGGATTTAACCGTATTTCAACCACATATTCACCAATATTAAATGCGGTTTTTTGAGTGAGTTGATTACCTGCAGCAGAAGTCTCAAATACTTCGAGGTTCATATTTTTGTCGTTAGAACAGTTAATTCCGATTAGCGCTGTTAGCAGAATGAGACTGGCAGTGATAAAACGTGAATTCATCTCACTCCTCTTCACTCAGGCGTTGTTGGATTTCTTCGTCGGTTGGTGGAACCAGCACCGTTTCCATCATGGCGTCATAATCACCACCAAAGGTTTTGGTGATGGGCTTTCCATCTCGGGTTAATCCTTCGAAGACACCTTCATCCACTAAATCCCAAATCGCATATTTTGCCTCAGAGTTTAAGTTGATTAAACCAAAATGGTTTTCCGATCCCAGTGGGTTCATGGCATCTTTCCATTGCTCATCAAAAGCCTCAAAGTAGAAAATCGAAATATTGTTCTCGTCGCCCCAAGCTCTGATTTCATCGTGATATTTACCCGATTTATACTCGTCGATGGCATTGGCTCCACCTTCGCCGTAAAACTCGTTGGAAATGGTAGCCCAACCTGTTTCACCAATATGAACCGGTTTATCCACTCCAATACTCTTCATGTAATTGACCACACTGTAGTATTGATCTTCGGAATATTGCAGGGCACGCGCCATAGCATTGTCTATTTTTTCCATATCGGTTAAATCTTCTTCTTCGGCTCGTACTCCCCAAAACTGTGGATTGTAATGCGTATCGTGCATCGGATAAGTGTGTACTGATAAGAAATCAACGGCACGGATAAGCGAGTCAAGTGCCGGTTTGTGATAGCTTTCACTTCCGCCTCCCCAACTTGCAAAATTATCGGAGCTGGTGATCCATAAATTTTCCGGTAATTCACCGTTATCACGCATTTTGCGCAAATGATTCACCCACTTAAGAATGATAGTAGGTTCTACATAATATTCAGTAGCCCAATGAACCATGGCTTCGTTACCAACGGCGATTATTTTTACGATATCGGGATATTGATTAGCCAGCTCAGCAGCACGTGCAATTTCTGTACTGTTTCTTGGTGCATCTTGGTTTCTGATGCGTTCCGGTTCGTCGGTCCATGCATTTTTAGCATCAATCCACGCACCAAGCATCACATACATTTCAAAAGAATCATCTTCTTTTTTCAGTTCGTCAATGGCTTTTAGCACGTTCGAAGCGTGAGGCAAATGCACGTTGTACGTACGTATGAGCTTAATTCCCATCGCCTGAAGAATGCGCATATCCTCTTTCAGTTCTTCGATGGTAGGCTGAATATCTCGGGTATTTTCGCGGTATCCACCGTACGAAATGGCTTGGTACTCATTATTCCCCAAAATTTCTTCTGCTGTCTTATTTCTATTATCCATAGATGATTCAGATCGGTTTTCGCATGAAATACTTAGTAGCGATGCTAAAAAGAAAATCAGTATATGATGAAATGTTCGCATGCCCACCTCTGCCTAGTTTTTATTAATTCTGTGTTCGCTGATCGATACTTTCAGCTTGGTTACTTCACCGGTTCGCCCAAAGATCATTGCGCTGGTAGCCTTATCAAGAGAACGACCACTAAATGATTGAGAAGCTCCGTTTTTCAAATAGGCTTCAATCCCGTCCTGTTCTTCGATCTTGTAGATTACCGGAACCTGACAATAGCTGAATGCAAGAGCATTCTTGGGAACCACAACTTCCACTGCATTACCATCAATATTGGTAATCTGATAGTTGCCTGGTTCTGAGACGAATTCTGATTTTCGGAGTAATATCGGATTAAAACTCAATATTCCATCCTCCACTTCTATTCCGAGTTCACCAATTCTGGCGAGGATGTCTTCCTTCACCTGCCCGGTCATTCCCGGTTGCTGTGCTCCACGATGATAAGGTGTATGTGAATACGGATCGGTTGGGAAAGCACCATACACTTCCGGTGATTTATGAATCCCAATGCCTTCGCCAATTTCATAAAAATGAGTTGCGAGTTTATCTTTAATGGACTCATCAACGTCTGCCTTTTCTGCCTGATCGCAAACTTCGTACGCAGCCAGATACAACTTCGAAACCATGTGCCAGTAAATAGATCCAAGACCTTCGTAGCCGTAAAAGGTGCCTGAACGACCGGTAAATGCTTTGTGATTGAACACTTTTTCGAATGCGGATAAAATCTGAGCTCGCTCTTTTTCTGCAAGTGATTCAAATTCTGTTCCATCTAATGCATCCAAAGCGGCTCCCAGATCGTTGGCATTTTTGAAATTGCCATTGAAATGATAGCCACCGTTTACATCTTTACTTACGATTCGTCGATCACCGGCTTCCACCATTTTTGTGAGTAATTCAGAATTGTGGACGGCCGATTCAGGCAGATTATTTCGATCTAAGAATCCGGGTAATTCTTTGTTTGGATACAAGATATAGCTCTCCTGATCTTCTCTGTACAGCGCGCTTTCCTTTAAAGCATCCAACACTTTCAGCGATTCTTCGGCTTTCAAATATCCCGAACTCAACACGGCAACCTGACCTTCCAACATTTCATCGAGGTAGGAAATACTGATTCCATTCCCTTCAATGCTCATAATGTTATACGCATGGTACAAATTATCCTCGCGCTTATTCGCACGGATAGAATGTTCAAGATATTCGTTGGTAATAGATGCAAAATCTCGCACTTCAGAAATGGAAATAGGAGTTAACTCCCCTGAAAATCCATTGTTATAGATGGTGTTTCTAAAGCTTGCAGCGGCCTTGCCAAGTGCGTCGGTTACAGCTTTTCGTTGTTCATCATTTACATCACCAGCAAGCAAGCCACGGTGTTGAACTAGAGTATTCAGGATTGAAGTAAAACACTCTTTAAGCTCAACGGAAATAGCTACTTCATTGTCATCAACTTTCTCAAGAACTTGTTCCAGATGCGATAAAAACCGGCGTAAGTAATAAAGAGTAACCATCGAAACTCCATTGCCTACGAGTGCATTATTCGCATCATTCCACTCTGGACGTTGCGTGTTCATCCAGATACCACCTTCGGGTATAAAGTTCGAAACTTTGGCCAGCGTGGTTGCTAATAACTTCTCTAATAAACTAACCCGATGAATCTCAGATTTCCGGTTGGTAAGTAGCGCACCGTCTGCTCCAATTTCGGCTACTTTTTCGCGAATAACCTCATCCGAATCAGCATCAAAATCGATGGTGTCTTTCGGGTTTTTAGCAATATCTTCGTAGCTTTTAATTCGATAAGGAACATTGGCATACACAAACACATCTTCATCCATTAACGCCGGGAATGCGTCCGGTTGATGCTTCTCGTACAGCTCAAGGAATTTGAGTAAATAGATGATTTGGTGATCGCCCCAATAACCAATATACGACCATGGATCGTCCGGCTCGATGGTTTCCCAATCAAAGCCGCCTTTGGTAACCCGATAAGGATTGTAGCCATCGAAGGTGGTGGCGTTTAAGAATTTGAAGATCATGCCTTCCAAAAACTTCGGATAAGAGTGTGCCAAAGCTTCCCAGTTCTGGAAAATATCGCGCCAGTTTCCTTCGTAATCCAGAATTTTGGAACCATCTTCGTGATGGGTATTTATGGAAAATTTGTTCCACGGACGACTAGGATCACCGTGGCGACGGCTAAATTTTAAAGGCAAATATTCCTTGGCGAGTCGTACCAAGTCGGCATCTTCATTGCCTTCAATTCGTTCTAAAAGCAATGCCTGATCGAACTCCTCCGGCAAACCATCGAGAAGTGTTCTATTTCGATTGAATGTTGGTTTGCTGGCATTGTTCAGATACTTGGTAAAATCATCTTTTTCGATGCGATAGTGATGATCGAAAATACCCCCACGCATAATATTGAATAGTACATTCGAGTAATGTCGTGCATCTTTAAGTGCATCCGAACTTAGTTGCATCCCATCTGATTGTGCAACCAGATTTTTAAGATTATTTGTGCCGGCAACAACATTTTCGTCTACTTTGCGCTGGAGTTCATCTAAATCAGCCTTAATCTGCTCGTTCAATGCAATAGTGCCGGCATGATTTTGATTCACGTTGGCAACAATATTCCACGATTCGTAAGTATTCGCCCCCATGGTAAATTCCGAGCAAATGAAATACGCACCTTTTTCACCTTTTACATCATGTTCAGTGTGAACTTTTTGGCCATTTCTAAATGCATCTAATTGAAGGGATGAAACCAGATAGGTAGGATTTTGAAGTCCGGTTGACCAAACCACATTAGCTTTTAACGCTTCACTCGGTTCAGCTTTATCTACAGGAATGGCGCTTAGCGCATAAATTCCCAACCCGGTTTCTGCTACAAGCTCTGATCGTTTATAAGCATCCAATAAATTACTGGATCGAACTTGTAATTCACTGTTTACACTGGCTGGGAGCACGTTTTGTATCCCATCAAGTACCGTAAGCTCACAGGCACTGTCGGCATGATTTTGAATGGTTGAAGTACGAACAAAGCCAAATTCATTGCTTGATTTCCATTCGTAGCGAAATGATAAATTCAAATCATGATTTATCTCTTCGAATAGAATTTTATTTCCCCATTGGCTCTTGTATAAATTTTGAGTGGTTTGGTATCTGTGGGAATCTCGCTTTGAAAATGGCTCCCAAACTTGTACATCGTCGTTGTTGCGAACCTGTATAATGGTTTTAGACCCGGTGATATCAGCAGCTTCGGTTATTTTGTCATCAGTGTAATAAGGAAATAATGCGTATTCCGAATATTTTCGGCCGGCAGAAACCCCGCCATTACTTGAAATAAACATCCAGTGATTAGAATCACTGACGATGCTCATAAAAAAAGGTCGAATCTGATCAGAATTCGAAATTTTGAAATACGGTTCGTTATTTATGGTTACTGCTTCCAATTTTTGTTGTCCCGATTTATTGTCCCTCTTATTTAGGGTGGATGAATCATTCATCAGAAAATGTGTGTTTGGGTAAGTGTTCTACTGTTAAATTTTATTTTTTTGCCATGGCTACTACTAATTATCGTGGGCGTAAACGCGCACATAATCAACATACATAGCCTGTGGAAATGGAGTACTACTGTTTGGTGAGCCTACAAATGAACCACCAACAGCAACGTTTAGAATGATGTAAAAAACATTATCGTTAAACACCCACTCGCCATTTACATCGGCTGGGGTGATTTCGTTATATAGTTCATCATCTACGAAATAGCGGATAAAATCCGGGCCCCATTCGATGGCAAACACGTGAAATTCAGAATCGAAGCGACCTGATCGAAGAGAATATTCGTCGGTTACTGCTTGTCCTGCAGAGTA
The DNA here is from genome assembly GCA_024742815.1 of bacterium. Lineage (GTDB taxonomy): Bacteria > Bacteroidota > Rhodothermia > Balneolales > Balneolaceae > HXMU1420-13. Next base: position 233,513 of record JANSXX010000002.1, on the reverse strand, counting down.
TCCCGGACCATGCACACTTCCATGAATAATGGTGGGCTGCTGTCCTCGATATTCCATGATATCAATCTCCCCGATTTGTGGCCAAATAACTGATCCATTAGAATCATCACCAAGTAACCAAAAAGCAGGCCATATTCCTTGCCCAAATGGTAGCAGAATACGCGCTTCATATCTGCCATAAGTTCGTTCAAATAATCCACGGGTTAGTATTTTTGCAGACGTATATCCGGAACCGTTAAAATTTTCTTTTATGGCGGTAATCTCGAGCAGACCGTTTTCTACCTTTATGTTTTCAGGACGATCGGTGTAATATTGCAGTTCATTATTTCCCCATCCCGGAGTACCGAAAATCTCAACACCTGTTCCGATATCAAATAACCATTTAGTGGTATCGATGGAACCTTCAGTATCAAATTCGTCGGACCAAACTAAGGTATTGAACTCATTTTCGGGTTCGTTGTTACTCTCCGTACATGCTTGAAAAACAAACATGCAGGAAAGTAAAACGATACTAAGTACTCTTGCTTTCATTATTAAATTAAAAATATAATTCTGTATTTAATTTTGTTGGATGTTGTCGATATAGAAGGTTCCGGTACTTGTTCCCGGGCCGTCCATAAAGATGGTTACTCTCGGAAAGGAGTCGCTTGAGGTGAAATTGAACGTTAGTTCTTCCCATCCCGACCCGCTATGATTTTGAGCTACTTCCACAAAAGCTCCCTGATCAACTTCAATTTTTAGTAATACCGGGATTGCAGTTGTCGAATACACATCCATGGTAATGGTTTGGCCATTTCCAAAATCCAGATTATTCTCCAGATCGAAATAAATACCTTCCCATTGTGCGCCGGAATTGGTGATGGATCCTACTTTTGACGCAGTGTTATTTGATCCCGATACATTTGGATTATCAACTACTTCATAAACAGTACCGTTGAAAGTAGTGGCCGAATAATTTACCTGATCATCATCAAAGGTAATTGGGAGATTTGGTGCAGTTTTTGAACCGCCACCGCCACTCGAACCATCGGTGTAGTAGTAAATATTATCTACATATACATCAGAAATGGTGGCATCAGACACGAAGAAAATCAATCCAATCTGGTCTTGTGCAGCTAAGTTAAAGTCTGATAGTGGAACATCAAAACTCACCCACTCGCCTTCTCGGAGCACACCCGAACTGAAGGTTACCGATCCGGATGATTCATTATTTCCAACCGAATTTATGAGCTGTAATCGGATGAAATCGCCATTAGAAATAGCTTCATTCACGTAAAGATCCACATGAATGTGCGTCATTTCCGAAGCATCTACCGTTGGGTTTGATTGATTTGGATCTACTCCGGTACCAATTCCTACAAAGTTCAATGCTGTGTAATGGATAATCCCGTCACCATTAATCACTACGTCGGCGCCTTGTGGACCACCATCAAACCCGGTTCCCCCTTGCGTGGTTTGTCCGTCGTTGTTGAAGAAACCGTTGTAATAATCTACCGGTACATTCGTGTATACATCACTAAATATGGATACCACACTATCAGGATCAACAGTAGGTACGGGCGCGGTGACAATATCGGCACCGTTTCCACCGCCATTACCGCCTCCACCTCCATTGGAGCCACCAGAACCGTCGTTATAGTAATAAATATTATCTACATAGATATCGGAAATTGTAGCGTCACTCACAAAGAAGATGAGACCTAATGCTGAACGATCGGCAAGATTGAAATCAGCCAGAGGGATGTCGAGACTTAACCAATCGTTTTCCAATAACTGATCGGAACCGATTCTAACTGAGCCTGATGTTTCTCCATTACCAACTGAGTTAAGCAGTTGTATGGTAATGTAATCACCGGGATCAATTCCCTCTTGTACGTTGATGTCTACATGCATGTGAGTCATGTCGGTTGCATCAATCGAAGGAACATTCAAGAATGTACCAATACCTACGAAATTCAGTTCAGTGTAATTGATAATTCCATCTCCATCCACAACTATGTCAGCTCCCGGAGGACCTCCTTCAAACCCGGTACCGCCTAGTGTGGTTTGTCCATCGCCATTAAAGAAACCGTTGTAATAATCAACCGGAACATTGGTGTATGCATCACTAAAGATTGATATCACACTATCGGGATTCACGGTTGGTACAGGAGCAGTTTCAAAAGTCCCTTGTGAAATCAGATTTACCGAGCCTGAGGCTTGCACGCCTCCCACAGAGGCCGTTATTGTAGCATTTCCTTCACCAACTACGGTTATTACACCTTGGTTGTTAACGGTTGCAACTGCAGGATTAGAGGATGAAAAATCGAAATAACCTGCACCAACACTTAGCATTACATCCTGAGCAGTAGTAGTTTCATCAGGAAGAGTAATGATGGTGTTCAAAGTTTGCTGGAAATCTGTGATTTCGTACGTGAGATTTACAAAGCTTGAAATTGTAATATCTCGACCGTTTAAAATAGAAGGACGGGGTTGCGCAATAGTACCAAGTTTTTCGAATCTCAGATTATCGATCCAAAAACTGTATCCGGCACCATCTTCAGGGTTTTCAGCGAACCAAAACATGCCATCAACGGCCGTAAGTTTTTCAGGCTCCGGAATTGGAATTACATACTTTTTCCAGAATGTGGATAAACGGAGGCTATCAACCCTAACTTCGAAACTGTTGTTACCTTCCAAGCCTTGTCCAAAACCAATACTGTTAATAGTTCCGGCTTTGGTTCCTTTCGCGTAGAATGTAAGCGCATCATATTCGCTTAGATTACGTCCCCCATTTAAATCAATAAAAGCAGCGCCTGCATAAGAGCCTGATGGATCATCAGGATTCGGTACGTCGATTCGCATAGAAGCCGCTGAATTATCGAAAGTTACTTCGGTATCCACCTGAAATGCATCAAGTTTGGCAAAACCATCATCGTATGGAAAATATTCCAATCCTGAACTGAATCCGTCAATAAAAACATCCGGATTATTGGTTAGTGATGGCTCACTTAGTCCATCTACCGAGCGTTCACAACCTGCCATTAAAAAGATGACAAGTAAACCTGCATATAACGAACGAGTCATAATAGTTAAATTTAAATCTTTCATTTACTTATCTCTTTTAATTTCTAATATCAATTTGAATGTAGGTACGAATTTCCCACTCCGAACCATTGCCTAAGGCTTCGGCTCCGGGCTGGAGGGTTACTTCGCCGGTTGCCGGATCTACATCAGCCAAAGAATATCTTGGCGAATACTGATTCAGCGTTCGGTAAGTACCGCGTACACCAAGTCTGGTAGTTGGCAAATCGAACCAATCAGGCTTGCCTAAGGTGGTTGAAATGTCTGCCATCAATTGCATTGGATACGTTTGATTGAAATCGCGGTGGTAATCAAAAGGACCCCAATCGTTGAAACGAGCAAATGAATTCACTTTCATATTCTTGTAGATCAATTGAAGATCGGTTCCAAAACGAGTGATTTTACGGGGATCATTACCATTAGCCTGGCCATCGCCGCCATAAATCATGGCAACAAATCCAAGATCTCTGTTCAATTTCGACACAACACGAGCATTTACTTCAATTAAATCTTCGGCAGGTGCTGAGCCATTAAAAGCAAAGGTTGTTCGTCCATCAGGTAAAATACCAATTGCAGCATCCTGCTCTGTGGGCAAGTGGCGATATACAACTCCTAAACTAACAGCTAATCGAGCATCTTCCGAGCGATTACTGTCCCAGTTGTACATCCACGTTCCGGGGGTTGGATCCCAGGTAAGCACTAATTCACCGGCAGTTTGCTCTCTGTTCGATCGCACTGCAAAAGGATCGTCAATAAAATTACGTGGGCGTGCTGGACCATCTATTCCTGCCGGAATTGGACCTTCGATCGGTTTTTGCCATAAGAAATTGGGAGCAATTTGGAGATTACCAATTGTATAAGTTATACCTGTTAAGAAATTCATTTGGTTGCCACTACCGCTGTCTTTCAATCTCCAACCGGTGTAGGTAATGGTTTGATCGGCACCACCATTGGCAACCAATCCTTGAATTGCGCCCTGACTGTACCAATTAAATAAACCACCAGTGTAAGTCAGCTTCAACTTACCGCCCCAATTGTCCATCGGTTTGATTTCATCTACATAGGCATTGTACGTTCCATCCGGGTTTTCTCGTACAAGTTGAAATTCGCGACCATTTAGTGGTTGACCAGCCCAAATACCACCGGCTTCCACACCAAATTTTCCATATTCTCGGGCTGCATATAAAGTAAAGCGACGGGTTTTTGGCTGCGGAATAGCAAACGAACTTTCGGTAGTTCCTTGTTGCTCCAGATCTTCATGGAAAATTCCCGTTACTTCCGTATTTCCGAACATTCTCGTGTATTTGATCAAGAAAGCCGGGTTTGCTCCCCACCATAATTCAGGACCAAAAGCAGCTTTTAATCCGTCGAATTGATAGCGCCCTTCCACTTCGAAACCGAAAGGTGCAGTTCCATTGTAAATGTCAATGTTCGGGCCGTAATTAGCTTCAGGATATAGTCCAAAGAAATCACCTTCATATCCCCAATGATAGTGACCGGTTCGGTAGAAGCCATCAATTTCGAAATATTTACTGGTCCAGGTATACTCTGCGCTGTAAATGGCTACACGATTCACATCGTTTAGAGTGATGAGTTCTTCTCTCCCTTCCACATCAACCGGGCGACCTCGATTCTCATAAAAAATTTCGTCGATTGGATTCCCAGGCACGTTTCCAAGAATGCTAGTTACCAGGTTTGCTCTGATGTTCGGAGCAGGATTAGCTTCCACGCCAATAAAGAAGGTTTCCAAATGGTCAAAACCCTGCTGTGTTGGATATTCCCGCATATTTGGATTTGGTTCTTCCGGAGTGGTGATATAGGTACCACCCGTGCTGTAGGTTCTAAAATCGGCCGTAAATTGACTTAGTTTGATGATATCCGCCGATGCTGAATTTAATGCAGCCTTATCACCACGAGCTTTTAATACAGCTCCTTGAATTGAAATTCCCTCAAAAAAATCGTTCAGATCGGTGATTGAAGCATCTTCGTCGTATACATCATATCTGTGCGCTTCTTGCAATACGTAGTAAGCGGCACGTGGAAACAATTCATAATAACCATTCGGATCAGTTGGGCCTTTCGCAGTAATCCCAAACCACTCTTCATTCATGTTATTCTCTCCTTCGGCAAAATCGTATTGGTATCCACCATTTGCCCAAGAGGCGTTAATATCGTGTACATCTAAATTCTCTACCTGACCAAATTTCCACCAGCCGTCGCTAAATTGGAAAGTAAATCCACCAATTGAGTTATTTGCTCTTCCCATACCGGCAGCATTGGCATAAACATCTTTCCAATTATTTTTCTTGATAAATGCCTGATCTGCTTGCGCCTCAGTTAACGTTCTGGCGTTAAAAGCATCCACACCAAATTCGGTGAGCAATACCGGCTTGCCATATTCTTCAGCCACTCGATCGTACAGATCAGTAAAAGTTGGACCTCGGTAGGTGTTAATTCCTAAAATATCTACATCAGGTGCTTCTTCAATAATGTGTTCCAGGAAAAGAAGATCGCCATTACAAATTGCAACCGGTCGTGAAGAGTCAATTTGCTTCATCCGAACTGCAGCTTCGTTCATTAGACTATACATGGGTTTTCCGCGCGTTTCACCTACAAAAGCTTGCTCTGAAGCATCATCGGGAAAATCCTCCGTTTCTGCACCGGCCCAGAAAAGTCCGTAATTGTTCTCGTTACCGAGCAGGTACAGCAAAAGTCCTTTGGTGTCGGCATAGGTCGCAGCCAATTCGGTTACTTCACTAAGCAACAATTCCATTGTTCTGGGATCATCATATTCGGTAACCGGCTCCCAAACACCATCGATTGTTAAACCATATCTACCAAATGAATGGTTAAGCATGGTATAAATTCCATAATTCTCGTAAATGTAGGTTATCCATTCGGGTTGAATGCCGGTGTATACCCGAATTGCATTAACACCCATATTTTGCAGCAAACCCATTTCATAATCGAGCGCCTTTTTTATGAATGCCGGATCTTGATTCCAAAGACTGTATGAGTAGTTTGTGCCTCTGGGAAAGTAATCCCAGTTCATTCCATTTATCATTAATGGCTTTCCATCTACCATCATTACCCAGCCTTCGTCAGTCATTGTGACTTCTACATTATCTGACTGCGCATAGGAATAAATTGAGAGAAGAAAAGTTAGTGCTAAAAACGTGGTGATTTTTTTCATGGTATGAAGTTAGTTTCACGGTGCGTCTATCTCGAAAATCCTGTCAAAAGAAACTGCATGAGAGAGAATTTGACTTAGGATATATTTCCTCCCCCTGAAAAACAACCTATCAGCTGTATATACAGCTATGCAAAAAACCGCTTTTTTAGGCTCAATATGATGTCTTTCACACTATTACAAGCTTTTTTGAAGTTTTGCTTTTTTACAAAAAAAAATGATTATGTATATACTTTGTATAGATAGGTTTTCAATTTTGATGATAATTATTCACTGATATGCTAATAATCTTGACGTGATAATGTCATATATAAGAGAAATTTTCTCACGCTAGAAACAATTTCTTGCTCTAATTTTATTCACCGATCTACTTTTTTTTAAAGGCTAAGTGTTGCCAAATAATTGATTGAAATCGAACGCACACCAATGAGAATTGCAAAACAGGAAAGCAGAAATGTGCTACTGTGGGAGTTCACTCATAGCCTAAACGTCGGACAAGCTGAAAGCTGAAAAGGAGATTATTCCTTGATTAATTTTTCTACCAAAAAGTTTTGAAGATTAGAACCGGTAAATACATCTACCTGCATTTCATTTGTATTGACTACCTATAAAAAAAGGTCTCCATATTCATGAAGACCTCCAGAAATTTCTGTGTATGATCTGCCTCATACCATTTTAAGTGCGTTTCCAATTTCAATGTTAGCTTGGGCAAACATGGCAGTAGTACTTTCTTGTAATATTTTTTGACGTATCATTTCTGATTGAGCTTTAGCCATGTCGGTGTCAATAATTTGGCTGTTCGCCGAAGATAACGATTTAATTGATGCAGCATTAAATTCTTCCTCTCGATCGGATTGGGCTAGCATGGAATCTGCTTCCAAAGCCGCAATTTGTCCTTTCGATTTAATAGAACTCACATAGGTTGCAGCGGCATCTTCCGCTTTATTTACCTTTTCGCCCGAAGATAATTTTTCACCGGTATCAACAATGTTATTGTTGATACGGTGTAGTGTAAGCATGTTGTTCCGGATACCCGGGTAATCACCAATGTTCGACATAACTATAAAGTTTATACTCTTTGACCTATTCGGTGTATCGACCACTTCGATTATTTCTTAAGCCGCTTTTTTATTTTTTTTGAAATTATTTCACAAATAAGCCAAATCAGTGACAAACGGAATGATTTAATTGTATTTAACGCTTTGAGTAGGACTGTAATCTTTAAAAAATTTTAGGAATGGCACAAAATAACGAGTTAAGAAATCACATGGATCAATCAAAGAGTGGAGCCCCTGCTGCAGGTGAAGCCATTCGCGACATGTTTTCTACTGATGAAATCTTTCATCGTATTGTTGCCACCGCAGACGAAGACTTCAGCCGCTCTACCCGTTTACTTTTCCTTAGCGGAATTGCAGCGGGACTTTCAATTGGACTATCATTCGTGGCTCGAGCTGCACTATCCGGCGCGGTTCCTAATGATACATCCGGTTTAATCGGAAACCTATTATATCCGCTTGGTTTTATTCTAATCGTAGGCGGAAAATACCAGCTATTTACTGAAAATACGCTTACGCCTGTAACTCATATTCTAACTCGTATAGCAAGCATACCCGACTTATTGCGTATTTGGGGAAGTGTTCTCGTTGCTAATGTATTAGGCGCCGGTGCTTTAGCTTTTGTGCTGGCCAAAACCAATATTTTAACTCCGGAGGCGGCCAATGCGGCTCGGGAATTTGGCAAACATGCTTTGGAAATCGCTTGGAACGACCTTTTCTGGAAAGGAGTGCTGGCAGGTTGGATTGTAGCCTCTATGGTTTGGTTAACCCATGCTGCCCGTGATTCAACTACTCGTTTTCTTACCGTTTTTGCCTTGATGTACCTAATCCCTTCTGCCGATCTTTTTCACTGTATCATCGGTGCGTGTGAAGTATTGTACATGATCTTTCAAGGATTAGCCAGCTGGACAGAATTTGGATATTTCATGACGGCCGTTACGCTCGGTAATACTGTGGGTGGTGTATTGTTGGTTGCCATTTTAAACTACTCACAAACCCGACAAGAACGGTTTCCTGATCGGGATTGCGGTCAGTTAGAGTTGAGCTGGAGCGAATGGTTGTTTGGCCGAACAAGTAAACTAGCCTCTGCACTTTCGCCAGATAGTGAATTAGAAAGCACATTAGATAAAGAAGATTTCAGCCTTAAAAAACGGGATTATGATCACATTCTTGGTAATAAGAAAGCTCCGATTACGGTGATACAGTATGGCGACTACGAATGTCCTACCAGCGCAGATATTTATCGATCTGTTCGCGAACTCATGGAGCAAAAGGATGATGACATTCAATTTATATTTCGCCATTTACCGTTGAGCCGAAGGCATCCGAATGCAATCAATGCGGCCATTGCAGCTGAAATCGCTAACGAAGAGAATAAGTTTTGGGAGATGCATGATGAACTATTCGAAAATCAGGAAACCTTGCAGGATATAAATCTTGAGCAATTTGCGAGAAATGTCGGCTTAGATGTGGAAAATTTTTCGGAAAAGCTAAACAGCCAATTCAACATCGAACGAATAAAATCTGATCGAATTACCGGAATCCGGAATGGGATCACCTCCACCAATAATATTATCATCAATGGGGAAATCATCGAAAATGAATTTGATGTTCGAAAAGTTGAAAAACGAATAAATGCAATCTTGTCAGAGTAACTCAAATTAATAGACTACATCAATGAATTGAGTCTTATCTTTGCTTCATGGATCCGGTAACACATGGTTTAGTTGGAGCAACGAGCGCTCAGCTTTTTGCAGATAAACAAAAATTCAGGCTTGCATCACTGATTGGTGGAATTGCAGCATTAGCGCCTGATTTGGATATTTTTTTAGGCTCATCCTCCGATCCGCTACTCACGCTCGAGCTTCATCGACATTTTACCCACTCACTACTTTTTATCCCCATTGGAAGCCTTATAGTTGCAGGAATATGCTGGTGGTTTGTGAAATCGAAACTGTCATTTAAAGAAACATACCTTTTTAGTGTTTTCGGATATGCTACTGCCGGCTTCATGGATGTAATTACAAGTTATGGCGTTCATTTATTTTGGCCGTTTACCGAGACTCGATTTTCTCTGGATATCGTTTCTGTATTTGATCCTTTATTCACCATAGCTTTACTCATTCTCTTCTTGCTTGCCATTTTTAAAGTGGAGAAAAAATGGACTGTAATCACGGCTTTTTGGGTAATTTCTTACCTCGGATTTGCCGCCATCCAACAACATCGAGCAACCAAAGTAGCTGTGAATCATATCCAGGAGCAACATCCCAACTTTGAGCAACTCATCATAAAACCGACTATTGCCAATCAAGTGCTATGGAGTGCCCGTTATATCAATAATTCGGAAGTCTGTGCGATAGGAATTCGCGTTGGAATATTCTCCAATCCTTATGCCATTCCGGGTGAATGCGTCCCTCTTTTGGATTGGAAGACTTTTATTGCACAGTATCAAGGGACTGTTTTGTATGATGACATTTCAAGATTCGATGCACTTTCCTCAGGTTATTTAGTTCTTCATCCTAATCATCCGAATGTAATTGGTGATGCCCGTTATTCCATGTTACCCACAACCATTGCCCCACTTTGGGGAATAACCATCGACACTACATCAACCAACCATCACGTAAATTTTGATAATTACCGTGATACGAGTAAAGAAACAAGAGAAGCTTTTTTGGAAATGGTTTTCCCCTCAAACTAATCGAATAATTATAAGATCATCAAAATTCGTTTGCTTCACTGTTTCTTTTATATTTTGCGATGCTCTCTCCTAAAACCAAACGAAATATCAGTCGCATCCTGCCCTTTGGGTTTATCTGGGTTTTTATGGATTTGTTTTTTCTGGCAAACAACCTCACTTTAACCGCTGGTACGGAAAATCTGGCACAGGAAGCGGCTATCTCTTATACTGCGCCGGTTTTAATATTTGCGAGTCTTGCAGTATTTACCGTAGGGATTTTAGTTGGAACCATTGAAATCGTACTTTTGGAAAAACGATTTTCGAATTACAGTTTTCTAGGAAAAATCTTCACAAAGTTTCTGATTTATTCGTCGGTTTTATTCGGCATTATCTTAATCACCTACCCCATCGCTGCCGGTATTGAATTAAATCGCTCCCCTTTTCACCCTGATGTCCTTTATAAATTGGGACAGTTTCTGGGGAGTTTCGTATTTCTGAATACAGCGCTTCAACTTTCGTTTGAGTTGGTTGTGAGTTTGATTTATGCGGCAATCAGCGAAAATCTGGGCCATAATGTGATCAAGAACTTTTTTACAGGTCGCTATCATACTCCAAAAGTAGAAACCCGGATTTTCATGTTTTTAGATATGAAAAACTCTACAACTATCGCTGAGGAACTTGGCCATGTTCGCTATTTTGATTTTTTACGTAAGTATTACGATACCTTATCCGAAGCTATCATTCGACATCACGGAGAGGTTTATCAATATGTAGGGGATGAAATTGTACTCACCTGGGAACTCGAAAAAGGGATACATCGAAATAACTGGCTGGCTTGTTATAGTGATATGAAGAGTATCATGGATGCTTTAAAAAATGATTTTGTGGCCGAATTTGGTATCTCACCGGATTTCCGAGCGGGTGTGCATGTTGGGGAAGTTACTACCGGTGAAATCGGGGCATTGAAGAAAGAAATCGTATTTACCGGAGATGTCTTAAATACTGCAGCCCGGTTGCAAGCACTTGGCAAAGAATACCAAACCGATTTAATTTTTTCGGAAGAACTCCATCAAAAATTAAATGCCCGACAGTCTTATTCCATTCAGCATTTGGGGCCATTAATGTTGAGGGGCAAATCATCAGAAACCGGATTATTTACCCTCAATTAGCGATTAATCCATCTAAAATTCACAATCAAACGAGTTCTTGTAGTATAAAATGAAGGATCGAAATGAATGTGAAAGCGGAAAAAATCCACAAAATAATAGAGGAAATTGATGAGGTTCTAACTGTCATCAAAAAGCTTGAAAGCGATCATCGGCATTCTATTCAAAAGGTACATCCATCGTTTAAATCTGGAGCAAAAAACCTGATTCATTATGGAGCATTCCGATCACTTAACCTGAAAAAACTCCAAAAGCGATTGCATCAATTTGGACTTTCTATTTTGGATGGAACCGAATCGCATATTGCAACCAGTTTATTAACCTGTAGACATTTTTTATTGGCACTCGTCGGAGAGATAAAGCCTGCTGCTATGAGGCAAGGGTCGGTCAAACGAGCAATAAAACAACAGAAAAAGCATGCAAAAGACTTGTTTGGCTATCGCTCGAAAGGACGCAGAGTACGTATTATGATTACGTTGCCAACGGAAGCTGCATACGATTATACTCTGATTCGAAATTTAATCGCTTCTGGTATGAATATCGCACGGATTAATTGCGCTCATGGTAATCCGGAAATATGGATGCGTATGATCCAAAATTTACAGCGAGCGAAGACCGAGTTACGTAAGAAATGTAAAGTGTTTATGGATCTTGCCGGGCCAAAATTAAGAACCGGTCAGATTACAGCAGGAGTAACTGTTCGGAAATTTACACCAACCAGAAATGCCTCTGGCGAGGTTATTGAACCCACACGCATCAAGTTTGTATCTGATCTCTATAAACTCAGCCATAACGATGAATTACCCGTCGATTTAGATTGGATGCATTCGTTGGTTGAAGGTGATCGAGTGGTATGTAAAGATGCAAGAAATAAGCGCCGAAAATTCGTCGTAAAGCAGGTAACTAAAGATCATGTACATGCTGAATGCAATAAAACGTGCTACCTTAAACCCAGAATCACACTAAGTGTTAAATCAACAAAGCGGACTTGCGCTATCGGTGAATTTCATGGAATCAATCAAGCACTTATCCTTCGGAAAGATGACCTTTTACGGGTGATAAATCCCAATTTAGACGTGAATTCTACACAACCTTCAAATGGACAAGAGACAGAACAAGAACTACCATTCATTTCATGTACTGCTCCCGAAATCTTTGAAACCGTACAAGCAGGTGAGAAAATTATATTCGATGATGGTAAGATTGAAGGAATCATACTAGAAGCTTCAAGCCTGGAGCTTTTGGTAAAGATTACAAACGCGAAACATGGAGGCTCCAAATTACGAGCCGATAAAGGAATCAACCTCCCGGATTCTAATCTGAGTTATACAGGATTAACAGCTAAAGATAAAATCGACTTACAATTTATTGTAAAGCATGCTGATGCCGTAAACGCCTCATTTGTTCAATCGGCATCTGATATCACTGAATTGTACAAAGAATTGAATCTCCTAGACGCACCCGATCATTTAGGGGTTGTCTTAAAAATCGAGAACCAAAAAGCATACCAAAATCTGAGTTCAATCCTTCTTGAGGGAATGAAACGATATCCGCTTGGCGTGATGATTGCTCGTGGTGATTTGGCGATTGAAGCGGGTTGGGCAAACATGCCGCGCATCCAAAATGAAATACTTCGTTGGTGCAATTCTGCGCATGTACCAACAGTTTGGGCTACTCAAGTATTGGAGAATATGGCGAAGAAAGGAATTCCTTCCCGATCGGAATTAACAGACGTAGCTAATAGCTTAAAATCGGATTGTGTGATGTTAAATAAAGGAGATTATATTCTGGAAACCCTTCATCTGTTACATAGTATTTTATCCGATATGGATTCCTATCGAGATAAAGAAGTGAAGATGTTTGAGGCGCTGAATTCTCGGTAAAAATAGAAGTTAACCTATTGAGCTATTTGCGAAAATTCTTGTTTATAATTAGTCTATTCAACATATAAAAGTATGAACTCGGTTATCGCATATTCTGGATTAATTTTCCTAATTATAGGTTTGTGTACAGATACATCCACCGATACTCTTCCTTTTCAACAAGCGTCATTTTGTGAGGATTTTATTCCCGTGAATTTCAACAATCTCACTATTTGTGTTGCACCTGATTATTACATGGAAGAAGGAATCCGTACACCTCTGGGATATTCTGAAGCACTTCACCTTGCCGATAGTTTAGGAATGTTACTCCCTTCTGTTGAAATGGTGGATGCGATTTATCAACAAGCAGATATCAAGCTGGCTCCTATCCCCATGCCTCCAACCGTTGAAATGACAACTCGGGCATATTTTGTAAGGCATCATAACTTGATAGAGGCTCAATTAGCTGACTCAGGTTTCACAGATACGGATCTTATCGGAAAACTAATTGCGGGACACAAAAAAGACGTTATTGCGATAGATAGAACATCTGACAGAGTTGGAATTTATGGCTGGCATTTATCTGACTCTACCGTAATCCAACCGTTTAGCACCATACATCACAGAGAGTATTTTGATTATAGTCATGGGATCAGGCTGATAAAAAAACTAGCTAGAAATGCCCATGGTGAGGTTATATCCTTAGATTCTATGAGTATTTCAAATCAATAGAAATTTCATAAATGAATGTAACCAAGAACGGATTGTAAAATTTGTAATCTGTTTCTAAACGGTATTTCATTTAATGAAAATTTTGTGAAAGTTCTTTGGATGAGAATTAAAGTGCCAAAATATATTAACCGCTCAGGCAATGCAGCTATTGCAATTGCTATTTTGATTGGTTTGTTAGGCATTCAATTGCATTCATTTACCCATCATCATCCTGAAGGGCACAATTCTCATCACACAGAGCATCAAGTTGATGTATTCAACAATGATCAACTTTTAGAAGCTCCCGAAGATGAAACAATTTCCGCCGACTGTATTTCGTGTGTACTCGTAAAGCACTCTAATTCTGTATTTACCCAGTCCAATTACAAGTTCATCGAATTTTCTAATGATAACTTGTTATGTGTTTCATCGAGTAAAACACTTAGCTCAACTTTTTCGCATCTCCGCCTACGCGGCCCTCCTTCTGTCGTTTAACATCCGCTAACGCAGTTTTTCTGCCAATTTAAACGACTTCACCTTTCATAAATCGATTGGTGAGCCTAATACATTAACATGTACAAGTTATTAACTGCAGGTTTAATCATTTTAAGCCTGATTCCCACTAATGTTAGTGCGCAAGAAACGTTCAGTCCGCCTACTATTCCACAAGTTTATCAAAGTCTTGCAACAGAGACTGATGCTGCCGTAGTGATTGACGGGGTATTAGATGAGAGGGTGTGGACCAACGCCAAAATAATCGACGAGTTTATTCAGAAAGATCCCAATCAAGGGAGCCCCACTAGTTACAAAACCGAAGTTAAAATTCTTTCTACGAGTCGAGGATTAGTAGTTGGTGCCTGGTGCTATCAACCTAAATCAACCATCGTAGTTCGTAATCTGGATAGAGATTTCGAGTATTTCCAAAACGATTTATTTGGGATTTCCATCGACGGAATACTGGACAAAAGGAATGCACTCACTTTTCAGGTAACTCCCCTTGGCAATATGCGCGATATGCAAATCATTGACGGAAGCGAGTTTAATGTGGATTGGAATGCGAATTGGGAAGCCAAAACGACCATAAAGGATGATGTATGGATGGCGGAGATTTTAATTCCCTGGAATGTTTTGAGATATGCAGAATCGGCGGATGAATTTGGAGTGATATTAACTCGGAATATTAGAAGCTTAAACGAATTTACAAGTGCGCCGGCAGTCCCTCGGGCTATGACTGTTTACAGAATGGAGTATGGTGCGGTGCTCACAAATTTAAATACTCCACCGCCATCAACTAATATTCAGGTTAACCCTTTTGTACTCACAGACTACCGAAACTTAGATGATGGGACTATTAGTGAAAGTGATTTGGAGCCAAAAATTGGTGGAGATATTAAATGGGGAATTACGAGTAATTCAGTACTAGACTTAACCTTTAATACTGATTTTGCTCAAGCAGAAGCCGATTTACAGGCTGTTAACTTCAACCGGTTTTCAGTGTTTTTTCCGGAAAGAAGGCAGTTCTTTTTAGAAAATTATGACCTCTTTTCTTTGGGTGTATCAAGTTGGGTGTTACCATTTTTCAGTCGTAGAATAGGGCTTAGTAATCAGGGTACGCCCATTCCTATTGATGGCGGTGCTCGCTTCGTTAGCCAAAATTCAAACTATACTTTGGGTGCAATGGCTATCCGACAGCGAGAAACAGGGAGCAGTCCGGGCTCAAATTTTGGGGTGTTTAGGTATTCAAAGAATTTATCCGGACAAAGCAGAATCGGTGGATTAACCACCTTTCGAAATGATCAATCACTTGGCACAACGGCAGCTCGGAATAACTCGACGTTTACCATCGATGGCTTTCATCGCTTTAATCAATCACTTTCGATGCAGGCAATGCTATCGAGCTCCCACGACGATATTACAAAAGATGGTTTAGGCGGACAGTTTTGGATTGGGTACACCAACAACTTCATGTACATCGGGCTGTTGGAGTACTACAACAGGAATTATAACCCTGGAATGGGTTTAGAGATATTGAATGATAATTACATCATGACCAGCCCGGCTATGAACCTGGATCTTCGCCCGGAATGGCTCCCTTCATTTATTCGAAGCTATAATCCAGGAGTGTATGCCTACATTTTTCATGATTCTGAGAACTTCGATCATTTATTCAGTTACATGGGGATTGGCTTTATTGAATTAAACTTTCAGAATGGATCTCAGTTTGATATTACCTACGAGCCAAATTGGCAAGATTTAGAAGCTTCATTTTTTCCCGTTGGAATTGAGGTAGCGCCGGGTTCCTATCAATACGATCGGTTTTATATCAATCTTGCAACGAATCCATCCTCAAGAATTTCGGGTGGAATAAGAACCGCTTTAGGCAACTATTTCGATGGAACACTAAATCAAGTTACATTTTCGGGTCGGTTAGCGCCTATACCATTCATAGCTCTGGAAGCTAGTTACGAGTTATCGGAGATCTCCGATTTGGGGGTCAATGCCATCGATGAAACAACTCGCTTATTACAAATTGGACCTAGTTTTGCCCTAAACCCAAAAGTGCTTTTCTCCGGGCTTTATCAATGGAATGATGTATCCGATCAGCATTTATGGAATGCACGATTTTCATGGGAGTTCCGACCACTCTCTTTCGTGTATCTGGTGCTAAACAGTAGTGTGGCTGACAATCCCGTTAATACCGGTCGAATTAATCAACAGCAGTACATTGCCAAGATTTCCTATGTGCATCAATTCTAGCCAACGCTTTTAAAAAATATTCAAGACTCAAAACCATGCTCCAAACAAAAAATCTCACTAAAAAATATAACGGCACTACTGCCCTCTCTAGCTTAAACCTGAAAGTGGAAGCGGGTGAAATCTATTGTCTTCTGGGTGCAAATGGTGCCGGAAAAACCACAACCATAAACCTGTTGATGAATTTTATCGAGCCCACCGAGGGTGAAGCGTTCATCAATAATTTGAACGTAGTTAAACGCCCACGCGAAACCAAAAAGCACTTAGCCTATATACCGGAAAATTTGGTGCTGTATAACGAATTAACTGGCATTGAAAACCTTGAGTATTTTCTTGGTTTAGGTGGCATTCGATACAGTAATGATGAATTACAAGCTTATTTAAATGAGGCCGGACTTCAAAAAGAAGCCTTTAATAATCGAGTAAAGACCTATTCGAAAGGGATGCGACAGAAAATCGGTATTGCTCTTGCATTAGCGAAAAACGCAAAAGTTTTACTGCTCGATGAACCTACCTCCGGCTTGGATCCTCAGGCGAGTAACGAATTCTCGGCGCTACTTACGCAATTAAGTGAAAAAAATGTAGCAACGCTTATGGCTACCCATGATTTATTCAGAGCTATTGAAACCGGAACACACATCGGAATTATGAAATCAGGGTCGCTCGTGGCGCAGGAATCAACGGGAGCTATTTCACATCGAGAACTCGAGGAATTGTACTTATCACACACATTAAACATTGAGTTATGATTATTCACATTGCTAAAAAAGAAATCAAGGAAATAGCTCGAACCAATACCTTTTATTGGGTGCTCGGAATTGTGTGTATTCTAGGGATAACCTCATTTTTTATCAGCTATAATACGCTAGAGGCTAAACAAGATCACATCGAAGAGGTAAGTGAAAGTGAGCGTGCCAGATGGCTTGGTCAAGGCAGTAAAAATCCCCATAGTTCGGCCCACTACGGTACCTATGCATTTAAACCAACTTTTGCTCTCTCCGTTTTAGATCCCGGTGTGGAAAAATATACAGGAGTATCCATTTTTCTTGAAGCCCACGCACGGAATGAAGCAGAGCAAATCGCTGCTGCTGATCAAACCGGATTATCACGTTTTGGTGACATCACCCCTGATTTTATCCTCTTGTTTATCATACCGCTTATCATAATGGTTCTCAGTCACCGTGCCATTACCCAAGAAAAAGAATTGAACACATTACGCTTAATCAAAATGCAAGGCGTAAGTAACTTTGAATTTGTTACCGGTAAATGGTTGGGTAATTATTTGCCTTTTGCACTGTTAACCACTCTTATATTTTCCATTGCAGCTGTCGTTGTTTTTCAAATCGATCCTAGTTTTGATTGGAAATATCTGATCACCATGTACACTATTTATCTGGTGTATTTTGGAATAATTACAAGCATTTCCATCATGGTCTCTGCGGTAAGTAAAAGTTCAGGCATCGCTCTTGTGAGTTTGCTTAGTATTTGGATTTTAAGCTGCCTTGCCATCCCGAAAATTGCCAGTAGTTACACAAATGCAGAATATCCTTATCCGAGTAGGCATCAGTTTCAAAAGGCGGTTGCTGCCGATAAACAAAAAGGCGTTGATGGCCATGATCCCTGGAGCGAAGCTTCTCAGAAATTAGCCGAAGAAACGCTTCAAGCTTACAATGTAAGTGCTTTAGAAGATCTCCCCTTTAATTACGACGCTTATCGTATGCAAAAAGGTGAAGAGCATGAGGCCAGAGTATATTTTAAACATTACGAGCAATTAAAGGCGATTCACCAGCAACAAACGGAAGTGTACCAGAAACTTGCAGTGCTTTCCCCTTTCCTGCCGGTTCGGTTTTTGTCGATGTCGTTAGCTAAAACTGATTATGCCACCCATTGGAATTTTACCGATGCAGCCGAAAGGCACAGAATTGAAATGCAACGAATTCTGAATACTGATTTTGCTGAAAATTCGAAATTGGGAGAATGGGGTTATCAGGCCGATGCTTCTCTTTTAGCTGAAATACCGGAATTCAATTTTGAATCTCAAGACTTCTCTGAAACGATCTATACGAACCGTTCTAACCTGTTATTACTTGGATTATGGTCGATAGCTTCTTTCGGATTTCTATTCATAGCTTCTAAACAAATTTGACATGTTTATTCAAAATTTTAAGCATGAACTGAGATTACTCTCACGTAATTATTGGCTACTGGCTTTGTCGATAATTTTCACACTACTGGCTATTTATGCCGGCAACAATGGATTGACAATGCACCAATTCAGAGTTGCTGAATTGGATAATGCAAAAAGCGAATATAAAGAAGATCTAAATCGGTTGATTGAAATAGCGAATGCCGTTGAGAATGGTGAAAATCCGGATGATAGCTATCGCCTATCGCCTATGAATACTTCAATAGCAACGGGCGCCCTCGCAATAAAGCCAATCGATGCTTTAAGCGCTTTGGCAATTGGACAAAGTGATTTGTACACACATCAGGTTAAAATTTCATCGCGTGAAGATCTTGCAACACTTTCGTTAACGGAAATGAGTAATCCGGTACAGTTACTTTTCGGCAATTTCGATCTGCTTTTTGTACTCACGTACTTATTGCCGCTAATTATCATCGCTTTCACTTATAACTTGCATTCGCAGGAGCTGGAATCGGGAAGGCTGAAACTTGTAGCCTCTAATCCTTTAAATCCAAAACTTTGGTTGCTTCAACGATTTATTATCCGATTGATTTTACTCACTGTTATTCTGGGTTTCGCTGTTAGTATTACTCTTTGGGTATTAGGAATTTCAATTTCTACTCAATTGACGATGATCATTGGGCTCACCTTTGCATACATGTGCTTTTGGTTTGCTCTTTCATTCTTGGTAAACATTTTAGGTTCATCCTCATCCAAAAATGCAATTTCGTTGCTCACCTGTTGGATTGTTTTGGTATTAATTGCACCGGCGGTAATTAATCAAACCGCTAACAGCCTTTACCCCACTCCATCGAGGGTTGTGTTACTAGACCAAATTAGGGAAACCAAAAAAGAATTAAGTCAGGAGCAAGATAAAGTGCTGGCTGAATATTTAAGAAATCACCCGGAATTAACCCGTAATGAAGGTGAAAACCGATTTGCTTATTGGCAAGGTTTCTTTGCAACTCAAGAAATGACCGAGCAAGCATTATCGCCACTCATCGAAAGTTTTGATTCACAACTTGATGCCCAGCAATCATGGATTAGTACCTGGCGCTTTTTGAGTCCGGCGATTCTTTATAAAACCAGTGTTACTGAGCTTGCAGGTACTTCTTCAACTCATTATCAGAATTTTAAGCAATCGGTTCAGAGTTTTACGCTCCAATGGCGCGATTACTTCACACCAATGGTATTCGAAAACAGAATGCTAACCGTTTCTGATGTCGAGTATTTACCTAGCTTTAACGCAGAAAAAAACTACAACTACTCGGCGGTTGCTATCAATATGATGGTGGTATTCGGCCTTTCTTTTCTATTACTGATGGTAAGTTTCTACAGAAATAGAATTCAATTTCACTCTTAATACCTATGACAGTTTGTGGTCAGTGTTGTGAAATGCGCTGACTTCTTTAAGTTATAAATCTCATTTTTAATCACCAATGCAACCAACACAAAAAAAAGTACCAATAACTATTCTGACAGGATTTTTGGGGTCTGGTAAAACCACATTGCTGAATCATATTCTGGCAGAATCTGGCGGTAAGAAAATCGCAGTAATTGTTAATGAATTTGGAGAGGTAAATGTGGATGCAAAACTTGTTGAGCATACCACCGAAGAAATGATAGAATTAACCAATGGCTGTATTTGCTGCACACTGAGAGGTGATTTAATTGAAGGAGTAGATCGATTGCTTAACGAACATAATTTTGATGCACTCGTTATTGAGTCAACAGGTATTGGAGAACCCATCCCTATTGCCCAGGCATTTTATGTACATCCGGAAATTTTAGAAGCAAACCCGGAATTACCAAACATACAACATCGGGTGTTTGTGGATGCTATTATTACAGTTATCGACAGTGCGCAATTCTTCGACATGTACGAAAAACAATCGCTAATACCAGACGACGAATTTGAAAGAGGTTACAGCCAATTATTAGCGGAGCAAGTTGAAGGTGCAGATATTCTTTTGTTGAATAAAGTGGATGAGACAAATGAAGGAGAATTAAAAAAAATCACCGACTTACTAAAACTTATGAATCCGAGAGCTACGTTAATTCATACGAATTATGGACGTGTACCCATCAACCAAATTATTGATACTAAAATTTTTGACATCAATGTGGCCGAGGATTCATCACTGTGGGTTGCAGAGCTTGAAAAAGAAGCTACTTCTGAATCTGAAGAATACGGGATTTCAACTTATGTATATAAAAGCGTGCGCCGTTTCGATGAACACAAACTAATTGAGGTACTTAGCAATGGCTTACCGGATAACATTTTGCGATCTAAAGGTATTGTAACCATCAAAAATACGGATCAAGCTTTTTTATGGAATCAAGCTGGTAAGTTTTTGAAATTCGATGTTATCGGTAGATTTAATCATCCGGATCATACCTATAACGAAATTGTGTTTATAGGCACCAATGTGACCGACCATTCAATTAACACACTATTAAATAAGGCATTGGCCTCCTAAACTAAATAATTATCAAGAGTAAAAAATGAGTTTTTCTGTTGATGTTTTGATCATCGGTGGCGGAATACATGGCATGCACTTATTCCATCTGCTTAAACAGCAAACTTCGAATAAGCTATCTATTGCCATCGCAGACCCAAACCCCGAACCATTGCATAATTGGAAGCATTGCACTTCTAATAGCGGAATGCAATTTCTTCGTTCGCCGGTGGTGCATCACTTAGACATTGATCCTCTGGCGTTGGATAAATTTGCACATCAACATAGCATTGCAAATCCCTGTTTTAGTTCGCCAAATCAACGGCCTTCGCTTGAACTCTTTAATGCTCACTCGAACAGCATTCTTTCGAAGTACAATGTTCAGGATTTATGGATACAAACAATAGTTTCTGATATCAGTTTTAACGAACAAGGAGCTATCGTGCATTCAAAAGATGGTGAGATCCATGCTAAGCATGTAATACTTGCCATAGGAAATGGTGGTGAGCTACGTAAACCGAATTGGACACAATCGTTAGAAGACACCTTATTTCCTATTTATCATATTTATGATGATCTGTATTCACTACAAAGCAGTAAAATAGGCGTACATACCGTAATTATAGGCAATGGAATGGGCGCTGTACAGGCATTTATAAAATTGGCTAAGCGAAGCACCAATTTAATTACGCTGCTTACTCCCAATCAACTAAAAATATCTCAGTACGACATTGACCCGGGATGGATGGGACCCAAATATTTACATCGCTTTCATTCAGAAAGTCGCGTAAACCACCGGCGAGAGTTGATAGATGGTGCAAGGAATCGAGGTACAATCACACCTGATGTAGTACGTGAACTTAGATATGTTCTGACTTTTGAACATGCAAAACATCAGGTTGGAAGGGTTCAATCGGCTGATTTATTTGGTGGCGACAGTGCCTACTTGAAGTTAAAAGATAACAGTACTCTCTTTTGTGATAGGATTTTACTAGGAACAGGTTTATCGAGAGTTATTGACAGCCAATTAGTTCAAAAGTTACGATCTAAAAAAAATCTGCGTTGTGCAGAATGTGGCTATCCTATTGTAGATCCATTTCTCCGATGGAATGAACATTTAATTGTGACCGGTGAATTGGCTGAGTTAGAAATTGGCCCAGCTGCCAAAAACATCATAGGTGCGAGGCATGCCGGAAAAAGAATACAACAGCTTTTTGTTTAATTGAATTGAATTGAATTTAGCACAATTGATTGGATTAACCTTATGAGGACTTTATGAATGGATTATTCAACACTTTTCGAAAATTCACCATAGCGAAGACTTCTATTTTCGAATACAATTTTTACTATCTGTTAAACCAGAAAAAAACTCACTTTTTTAAACATTTTTTTCTCTTTCGGGAACTCCCCTAAATCCTTTTAAGTTTTTGGGACTGATGAAGAAAAAGAAACATATCATCGCGAGTATTCTACTCACACTTTGCTCAATACATGTAGCGGATATCGCTACGCACTTGATCATTGAATTAATTGATGATCAGATCGAGCATGTGCATTTATCTCCCGATCATGAGCCTATTCATTCGGAGGGTGAGGATAATGTGATTCAGGAATATGTAGTTCCTGACAAGTTCATCACAGATCTACTTACATCTACCAAAATGCTTCCGGTTTTGAGCTCAGATCATCTCTTTTTTGAACACAGCGTGCAAGTTCCCCCTCCCGATCTGAATATCTGATCACGCGCACTACGTTCAATGTAACGTCTATTCATTTTTTTAAAGCCATGGTACAGGGAAGGACTATGTATTTGTCATTCCTCTATAGCCGTGCAATTAAACTATATCTAACAATTACTAACCAAACCTAACAATCATACAATCATGAAAAACAATACTTATATCTCAAAAATAAACTTATTAGCTCTTGCATTTATCTTAGCGCTTGGTTTTACAGCGCCTTCTTATGCAATTAATAATGATGACCTTGTTGTAGCTTCAGATGAGCGCACAACCATCACAGAAGCGGAAGTACAAGCTGCACAAAGAGCTTGGGGTGAAGGCATTGTGCGAATTGGAAAAGTATTTACTGATGGCGGCGATGTTACAAAAGCTGCCGTTGACCATATCAATCGATTCTACAACTATCAGGAAGGAACTGTGTTATTCAAGCCAACTCTTGCCGCAGAGAAGCAGTTTCGAACCAATTTCGAAGGTGCTCTTTCTTATTTCATTGGTGGCAATGACAACTACCCGGAAGATGGTGGATTTGCTATTAAACCATGGACTAACGTACGATGGGAAAACATTGGAACCAAGATTATTGGTAACATGGCCGTAGCAATGGGTAATTACTACTTTACTCCTGCCGACGGTAGTGGTGATGTAAAGGTAGAATATTCATTTGCATACACTAAAAATGGAATGGGTGAATTAAAAATCATACTTCATGATTCTCACGTACCATTTTCTGCTAATTAAGCATCATTTTAAATATACATAGATGACAAGAATGCCTCACCGATTTTGGTGGGGCATTTTTATATACGACATTAAAAATCAGTGTTTTGAATTACTAATCATCCAGTTATTCCAGTCTTAAATATTACTATAGCTCACCAAAAAATAACACAGAAATAGTGCGAGCGAAGCGGGTATCATAATTACTTTCTCTTTTGGATTGGGTGAAGCCATATTCCCAATAAAGCTCAATAGAAATAGCAAAGTAAAGCTTAAAACCACATAAAGATTCATGGTAACAGGCATGGAAGATGAAAATTCTAATGCCGGAAGCGACACAATTGCCGGTAGTAACATCACAGCCGAAACCCCGGAGGCAATTCTGAGTTTTTTAGGTAATATTTTATGCTTTCCTCTCCAAGCATAATCGCCCAAAGGAAATCCCATTGAAAGCAACACTTGAAAAATCACCAAAAGCGCGGTTAGCACTGTCCCTATTACTGCTGCACTCTTTGTAAGCTTTACACGCTCTGAATACTGAACCAAATCAACCGCAGGCAGTGAAGATAACTTTACCTCACAGCTAATCTGATGGAGATTCTTTACTGAACTGAAGCGTAATTCATCCCCTGTTTTTGCGTATTGCAAATGCTCTCCGGTTTCAAGTAAAGCTGATACCTTTTCATATGATTGATCAATCTGTATTAGTGCACAGAGTACTTCGATTTCCCTTTTTGCCTCAATCCAATAAACTCCGGCAACGACTCCGAACAGTAACAGAATAATAGAAATCGTGTTTGTCTTCATAGACTTGAGTGAATTACGTAGGGCGTAAACTTATTCAACAGCCCTATATGATCAAATCTGTTTTCTTGGCGATTTCGAATCTTCATTTTCCTTCCCCTTTATAATCATCCAAAGATTTACAGTTAGCAGAATAGTTATAATGGAAAAAAACTTCTCGAAGGTGGTTTCTGCAAGTAAATTTCCAACCGAATTTAGCGCAAATAATCCAAAGAAGGCCCAAAGTCCTGCGTGTACAAATTTTATTGGTACGGAAACTTTTATTCTTTGCGACTTCAACAATAATAGGATAATCAATAAACTATTTAGTGTAATTGAAATCCCTTCGAACAGATACATTTGTTCATCGCTCGTTAGTCGCCCACCCCAAACAATCTCGTATGGGATTATTTTGAATAAAATCCCAAAATGAAATACTAATAAGCTACTACAAATAATTAGCGTCAGATTTAAAACTGTTTCCTTTTTCATCACTTGTATTCCCTTGTTTAATTTTAATTAATTCAATGTTTTTGATGGTTTACTCAGGTGTATGATCCGATAGAAAATCAATGGCATACTCCAGCACTTTATCTCTTCGATTTTCGATATCCATCCTTCTATTTTGGACATAAATATCCGGGGCAATTCCTATTCCTTCCAGACTTTTTCCGTCAGGCATCAGATATTTCATGGTTGAATATTCGTACGTCCAGCCATTGGGCAGGAAGCGAGCCGGACCAACATCTGAATGCGCGCCGGATGTGGTATCTCCAATATGAGTTACTTGTTCAAATGCTTTCATATTGAGAGTAAAAATCTCGGCTGCACTGATCGTTAATGCATCGGTTAAAAGAACAACCGGTTTGGTAAAGTTTTCTGGTTTTGATGCGTAAGAATACACACTAAGTGGTGCGTCGAAATCATCATAATTTGGTCCATTTCTTGTTTGAACGGTATACAAGAAATGTTCGCCATCGGAAAAAGCTTGAGCAAAGCCCGCTGAATACTCATCCTGTCCCCCAATATTATTTCTAACATCAACGATGATGGCATCCACATCGCCAAGTTCTCGCAACGATTGATAAATCACCGATGGATCGGCACCAAGCATCGCTATTGAATGAATGTATCCGATATTATGATTATAAAGCTTGCCATAGCTATAAAAATCAGCTTTTTGGTAGAGCGCTTCTACGTAATCGCTCGCGATTAATTCGATGCTGAATTCGTCAAGTGCATGTATATTTTTGTGGGCACCGGATGCAAATTCTATGTAGTTATCCGGATCTTCAGATGGGATTCTCATTTTCACATGCTCTTCATCCAAATGCTGTAACATTTCGGTGATTATCTCCCACAATTCCTCGTCGGTTGTGTTAGAAGTAACTATCGGTCGATATACGGTGTACAGCGAATCCCAGTCAATATTTTTAACCTCGAATAGTGCGTAATGCTTATCAAAATCAGTCCAAACCAATTCAAATATATGTTCCGGATTATTGGCTTCGTCTGAGCCCAAAATTGTTTTTTCGCAACCAATCGAAAAAGTGAATATTCCTAAAAGTATCAGAATTAAATTGAATTTTTTCATAGTGTTAGAATTTGAATGATGTTGCGATTAAAAAACGGCCTTGAAAGTTGGTAATGGGTTGATACACAGAACTTTTTAAATATTCGATCTCGTAACCCAAGCGAATGTCTAGCTTTCCGATAAGCGGGCGGGAAATAGACGCTGCCACCGACGGATTTAAAAAATTATGAATAGCTCCAAAGTCTCCGTTCGTATAAATGAATGCGAAAAGTTGTTCATCATTCATCGTTTTGGTGAACTGATTGTATGGAGAACGATATACTTTCCCGATCACCGGTAATTTGACTCTTAGATCGACCAAATTCTTTTTATAAGCATGTGATGCCAGCGCTTGTATGCCTATCCCACGGTGAGAAACATACGTTCCGGAACTGCTTAGCGTGTACTCATCTTCGTATGTGATCAGATTGCCGTTTGAATGAAAATCCACACCAAGAAAAACATTCGTGTTGCGGAAGTCTGTGGAATTCAAACGAAACAAATACGCGGCTTCCATATTCAGCTTAACTAAATCAGACCCAAATTGATCGCTTACGTTTGTGCTCATCTCCAGGGTTTGCAAATCGACGGAAAGCAAAAAAAGATGATCACGTTTCGTATTTCTTGAGTAATGTAAGCTTAGGGTTCCGCCTGAGCTTTTATAGTTTAAGGGTGAAAATACCTCGTCTTTTATCAGCCCATTTGCACTGCCAAATGCAAACTCTAACTCATTGTTCTTGAATTGCGCCATCACATCTATGCTTAGCAAAAGCAAAAGACAGGAAAGCAGAATAGTTTTTAAATAATGATTCATGATTTAATGGTTTAGATGATTTTTAACTTCCTGTTTATAGTACTCTTGTAATCTTCGACTTCCGTATCTTGGAGCTACTGCATCGGTTGCGATTAATGTGAGGAAAAACTCAATGGGTCCGAAGATTTTCTCGTCAAGTACGCGGCGGCTGACTTTTAATGCGAAGGTTCGGATCCAATCCGGTAGGTGCGTAATTCGTGGTGTATGATTCCATGCCGAAAGTGCCATTTCGGCGATTTCATTCTGGGTTAACACATCGGGTCCGCCTACTTCTATTTCTTTAACTGATTGGGCAATGGCTTGTACGATTACCTCGGCAAGATCGGAACCATGAATTGGATTTAGCTTGTATTCGCCATCACCGAACATGTAAACCCGACCTCTTTTTGCCATAAATAGAATCTCGTTCAAATCAGAAAAAAAGCCGTTGGGGCGAACAATAGTGTATTCCATGCCACTTTGTTTGAGTACATCAACAAAGCGCTCTTTGGCTTTAAATATTTGAAGATGTCTATGCCGTTCTCCACCAATAGCCGATACGTAAATGAATTTTTTTACCCCTGCTCTAGAAGCTTCCGCCAACAAATTCATATTGGCTTGGTAATCTACATCCATATAAGTTAATCCATCACGTTGGCGGGTTATTCCAATGGTAGATATTACGGTAGATACTCCCTCAAAAAGTCCTGCTATGGATTCCGGATCTGTGACTTCCGCTTTAGCTACGTTGAGTTTATTCCAAGCAAAAGCCCGAAGTTTAGTAGGATTGCGAGCGATTGCGGTAGTTGGAATTCGCCAACTCTCTAGTTCTTTTAGTATGTGTTTGCCTAAATATCCGGTGGCGCCGGCCAGTAGTACGTGTGTCATTGTGCATTGGGTTAATTTCTGCACCAAAGTTCTGAACTACTGTTTTCTTAATCGTCCGAGGTTATGATTTCGGCGTTGTATATGAGATTTCGGACTTTTTATTGGGAACTATCTATTTCGCTGTCATTCCCGTGAAGACGGGAATCTGGAGTTCGTTACTAATATCGGAACGTTGAATTAGCCCTAGATTCCTGCTTTCGCAGGAATGACATTTATCGGGTTCGTTTATCCATAGCTGGATTGCAATTTCTTCAAAGTTATAATGCCTGTTATGTACCCTTATTTAACTCTCATCAATCCAAAAACTACATTACGGTCATTCCCGTGAAGACGGGAATCTGAAAATCGTTACTGATATCGAAACGTTGAATTAGCTCTAGATTCCTGCTTTCGCAGAAATGACATTTATCGGGTTCTTTTATTCGTGGCTAAGGAGTGATTTAGTACAAAGTTTCGAAACCGTTTAAAAACTTATATAAATTCGATCTACTCAAAAACTACATTACAGTCATTCCCGTGAAGACGGGAATCTGAAATTCGTTACTAATCTCGAAGCCTTAAATAGCTTTAGATTCCTGCTTTCGCAGGAATGACATATTCTACGTTCTTTTATCCGTAGCTGGATTGCAATTTCTTCAAAGTTATAATGCCTGTTATGTACCCTTATTTAACTCTCATAAATCCAAAAACTACATTACGGTCATTCCCGTGAAAACGGGAATCTGAAGTTTGTTACTAATATCGAAACGTTGAATTAGCTCTAGATTCCTGCTTTCGCAGGAATGACATTTACGGGATTATCAAATCAGCTTCATTGCTGCTTCAACCAGGCACGTGGAGTGAGACCGGTTTTCTTCTTAAAGAAATCGTTGAAGGTTGATTTTGAGTTAAAACCACTTTCGAAAGCCAATCCCAGAAGCGTATAGTTTTTAGCATCCTGTTGCTGAGCTTTTTCCTGAAAACATTGCAGACGATAGCTGTTTATAAAATCATTGAAATTCATTGCTATCCTGTCGTTCAATAGCCACGAAAGGGTATTTGGATGTAAATCCACTTCACTTGCCAGCATTTTAAGATCAATATTTTGATCCAAATACAGCTTTTGATCATCCATGATAGCTGTAATCTTTTTTACCCAATTGGCAGCTTCATCATCCGTCATTTTAGCCTCCGTATCCCGACTTTTCGTTACGAAAAGTTCAGTATAAGAGGGTAAAACTACTGTGTATAGGTTTTTCAGCTCTCTAAAAACCGGATGGGAGTGCAGCGGCTTGAGTAATGGATCGTTTTTAAAGTTAATGTGCTGACCAAATCGTTTCTCCACACCATATTTGAGCATTGCCACAGCTTCATCAAATTGATTTAAGAACGTTGGGATATACACGTTCCATGAGAAATACCCGGTGTCTGAATCCAAAAAATCAGCTGTTGTAAAGGTTTTCCCTTCATTTTTGATTTGATACAACTGAATAAAGTCTTTTGCTCTTTTTATATGAGGATTAGCTTCCAGATAAGTGAATAGTTGCTCTTTCCGGTTCAATTGTATCAGGCAAAAAGCTTTCGTGTTCAGTGATAGCACCCAGGCTGGATCAATTTCAAGTGATCGCTCAAAATGGATTAAAGCTTGTTCAAAATCTCCATCCAAATAATGGATATTCCCCATCGTAAAGTGATGGTTGGCCGATAGCGGATTCAATTCGATTGCTTTTTTGATCAATCTTTTTGCATCATCGAACGCCCCTTGCGACATATATAACTCTGCGGCTGATTCCAGATATTCTGCATTATTGGGTGATAACTGCAATGCCTGCTTAAGAAAATTGTAGCTCGCCTGATAATCCCAATCGCTCCAAAGCGCCTGATAGTTCAAAGAGAAGTAATACTCCGGGAGCTCGTTATTAATTGCTGATCCTTTTTGGAATGCTTCGTAGGCTAACCGGTTTCCTTCCTCTCTGGGATAAAGCTCCCACGCAGCCATCATGCCGTAACATTGAAAAATTCCAAAATACGCTTGAACGTACTGTTCGTCTTTTAATATGGCTTGTTCATAGTTTTTAATGGCTTCCAAAAAGCCAGCTTTCTCCCACTTTAGCTGATGAAAACGTCCTTTTAAATAATATTCGTACGCATCAAGATCTTTGGTGGCAACATCAACCAGGTGATCCGCGATTTCAAAATGACCGAAATTATCGCGGATTTGTTCTGCAATGAGTAAACTAATTTCATCCTGCAGCTCGAAAATATCCACCAACTCCCGATCAAACTTCGCCGACCAAATTTGAAAACCATCGTCGGTTCGAACTAATTGAGTGGTTATGCGCACTCTGTTTTTCGACTTGCGAACACTCCCCTCTAACAACGTGGAAACACCAAGCTCGTTGCCAATATGCCGAATGTCCATTGGGCGCCCTTTAAAGGCGAACGATGACGTACGCGCCGTAACTTTTAAGCCCTCGACTTTAGTTAATGCGTTGATTAGTTCTTCGGTAATTCCATCGCTAAAGTATTCATTTTCTTCATCCGAGCTAAGATTTAGAAACGGCAATATGGCAATCGATTTATAACTCATCCCATCATTATGTGCATCATTTTTTACCCGTTGATGATAAATAATTTGTAGCAACAATTTAGCCTAGATTTCATCTATTCTTCACCCGATACAGCACATCTAAAACCAATAAAAAAACCTCCAAACAGTGTTTGAAGGTTTTGTAAAACTACTAGAAGGAATTGATGAATCAAGCCTCCCACACTCCTGTTGTAGCGGTTTCCTTGGCATAGTCTTCGAATGTAACAGCTGATCTGCCAAGTACGGAATCAATATCGCGGGATATTAGCTGGTTGTCGGGATTGGTAAGTACCGTTGAGAATAAATACTCGAACAACCATATTACATCAGCCGGAATATTCGCTTTTTTCATGTGCACTAAATATTGATCAAGGCTTACCGGAATGAACTGAATGGAGCGCTTTGATACTTCTGCAATCGCTTGTACGGCCTCTTCTAATGTTAATAATGAAGGTCCGGTTACTTCCAATGTTTTCCCAATCAGATCTTCGCGGAGTAAGGCTTCAGTTACTACATCAGCGATATCGTTGGCATCAACAAAAGGAATCTTAATATCGAACATCGGAAGTGCTACAACTCCACTTTTTATGGGATCCAGAAAAAAGCTCTCACTAAAATTCTGGTTAAACCATGCTGCTCTCACAAGCACATAATCCAAACCCGATGCCGCTACCACTTCTTCGCATCGTTCTGCTTCTTTTTCCCCTTTTCCAGATAATAATACCAGCTTTTTTACACCTACTGCTTTTGCAACTTCAGTTAGCTTCACAATCGACTCATACGCTCCCGGTACAGCTAAATCCGGATGATAAACTATATACACCGAATCTACACCTTCTAAAGCGGCTTTATAACTTTGCGGATTATTCCAGTCAAACGCCGGATTAGAAGATCGACTTAAGGATCGTACGTTTTCTCCATGCTTCATCAAACGTTCTACTACTCTTCGGCCGGTTTTGCCTGTTCCACCAATTACTGCGAATTTTTTCTTCATTTCTACTACCTGTATTAATTATAAGTTTTTGTTGATTTTATATAAATGATGTCACCACAAGAAGTGCAAAAACAAGGATTGAGCTCACGGTTCTAATCGTGTGAAAGCTGTTCCACTTCGATTCGTACCATAATCTGAATTTTGCCATATCATGTTCACTCATAGGAGCTAAATTTTGCTTATCTAGTTTGTTATTCATGGGCACATTGCCGAGTCCGGTAACCATAAAGACTCCCACTATATGAATGATTGCCGCTGCTATCGAAATCCAAAAGGATAAAGTCGAACTCTGCAGATATTGGTACACCGTATTGATAATGAGTACGGGTACACTTCCGATAAAAACCAGATAGAACAACGGGTTTAAAATTTCCCGATTGATCTTTTGCATGGTTTCCAGATAGCTATCGTTTGCTACTAATTTATTACCAGGGATTACGGAGACTTGCCATCCAAAGAATAATCCGGCAACCAATCCTGAAAGCAGGACACTTAAAAATTGAATTAGAATTGTATTTGAGATTTCCATTTTAGTACAGTTTTTCGATGTGTAAACACATCATGATTAATAACTGTACCTAAACTAGCGGTATCCCTTTACTTCCTTTTGTTCTAAACGGAGTAAGATTTGTTCGAAAAGGATTATCTGTTTACTTCGCTCGGGCGATAGCCGTACTTTTTGGCGAATGCATTAGAAAATGAGCTGATACTTTCGTAGCCGACATCCCAAGCTACTTCCTGCACCGATAACTGTTTTGTTTTGATTAGCTGATGAGCTTTTTCTAGCCGAATTTGCTGTACATATTTAAATACAGGCACCCCAAAAACTTCTCTAAAGTTCTTTTTTAGTTTAAAAGTATTCAGCCCTATCTGCCTAGAAAGTTCATTTAAAGATGGCGGTGTTTCCAGATTTTCGGACAATATCGTTTTAGCTAATTGTAGCTTTTTGCGTTCATGCTCAGGTATACTTGAGGTTGGTTGAAGAGCCATTTGACCGAAATAATGGGATAATAGCGCCACCACATGACTTTTAAAGAATAGCATCTTTGCCTTGCCGGTATATGGAATATCGAATAATTGCTCTGCCAGCACCTGCATGTTTGGCGGCATATAAAATCGAGGACCTTCCACAAAATGATCGTTAGGCGTTACAAGTTGGTGCAACATCTCTTGAAACAACTCCCCCTCTTGAGCCGGCAACTGTTCCAAATTCCTCAATGCCGTAACTATAAGTACACAATTCAAGGGTTGATTGGGACTGACATGATGTTCGAAAACTACATTAGTATCAGCATAAAATGATAAAGCAAGTCCGGAAGTATTATTCTCGTTCAGCACTTTCTGCCCATACTTGATGTTCAGGTCTACATTTCCCGAACCATACAACGCGATAGCTACCACTGGTTCATCGAAGGTGCAAATATCCACACTAGCTTGTTCACCACTAGAATATTCGGTGATCACCATAAAATCATTGATATGGAATGCGTCTCTTATCATGCTAAAACTTTAATCAGTGCTAAATTAATTAAAAAAAGGTAGCATATCGTTATAAATGTGTTTTTCTGTGTGATTTAGCTTTGCTTTCATTTATTGCAAACCTTGTAGGTGGCTAACATTCTGAATTTGTGATACTTCAAGTACAGGCAAAATTTCGTTGTTGTATTAAGTCCAAAATCTCATCAACTCGTCCGGGATTTCATAACTGGACGATTCCCCGCTCTTTCGTCCATTTCTTTGTGCCGTTGATGGTGTTCAACCAAAACCTGTTCACCTCAATAGTTTAACTATCGATCTCTAACCTAATAAACTTCAAAATCATGAGATATTTATACCTTGCTCTACTCGCTTTTATCAATATTGATGGATACGCACAGAGTTTTGAAAGCAAAGCCACTGAACATCAACTTGATGATACCTACAGCATTAGTTTGCCATTCATTATCGTCCCACAACTAGCTACCAAATCATGGGACGATCGCAGTCATACTCAACACATCGAATTTCATCTGAAACGCGATTTGGATGATAAAAACACGATCGGTTTAAAATTTGCAACTTGGCGACTTTTCCAGCCAATGGGCATTGTTTGGTGGGATGGACTTTTGGATAAAATTGAATCTGAAAGCGAATTCTATCCCGGACATGTTAGAGAAACCGGATTGGGCATTTCTTATCAGCGCAAAGTATGGAAAGGCTTATTTACTACCGTTGAAGTGCTTCCTCAGTTTAAAACCTATCTGGATTTAGACGGAAATGACTTAGGTAATGGCTTCAAACTGTATAATTCCTTTCATGTTGGATACCATATTCCACTCGGTAAGGCCAAACGATTCTTTATCGAACCACAGGTACATTCACAATTTTGGGTGTTCGACACCAACACTCCCGAAGCGTTCAAAACCTTAGATGATAAATGGAGAGACTACTTTTTATTTGAGCCCAATATTTATGTGGGATTTAAGTTTTAATTGATGCCGGTAATCATGCTGTGGTTGAATTGTGTGATTTACCGGTATTTTTCAACAATTTGATTGGAAGATTTAAACAGTTCGGTTCGTTTGTGGAACTAATCATTCAGCAATGCTCACAACAGGTATGTTCTGCATTGACGTTCAAATCCTCATTTTTAGAGGCACTTAACATTGAACGAAAAACTTCCCCACCGCCGAATTTATTCTGAATTCTGATTGCGTTTCCGATGGCTAGTAAAGCCACTCCAACATCAGCGAATATTGCTTCCCACATGGTAGCAAGTCCATAAGCCGCCATTGCCATCACCAACACTTTTATGCCTAGTGAAAACACGATGTTTTGCCATACCACCCGATTCGTAAATCGTGCAATATTCATGGCTAATGGTATTTTCGAAGGCTGATCGGTTTGAATAACCACATCGGCGGTTTCAATGGTAGCATCCGAGCCGATTCCGCCCATAGCAATACCCACATCCGATAGAGCGATTACGGGCGCATCATTTACTCCATCTCCCACAAATCCAATCACTTTCCCTTCGCCCTTGGCTTCGTCCACAAATCTGTATTTTTCATCGGGTAAAAGACCTCCATGGGCTTCATCCAATCCTAATTCTTCCCCGATATAATGTACAACCGCTTCATTGTCTCCCGAAAGCATAACCAAACGTTTCACGCCTACTTCACGCAATTGATGAATCGCATGTTTACTGTCTTCTTTAATTTTATCAGCGATTACAATGGTGCCCACATGCTCGTTGTTGATCGCCAAATGAACCAATGTTTCTGTGCTAGATTGCTGAAATGGCTGCATAGAAACCGAGTGTTCGGTCAACAACTCCTGATTTCCAACTAACACCCATTGATCGCGCACTTTTGCTTTCAACCCTTTCCCCGAAATCTCTTCCTGATAATGAGTTTCCATTAGTTCGATTCCATTAGCGTATTCTATTATCGCTTTTCCAATTGGATGGGAAGATTGCTTCTCCAGTGACGCCGC
Source organism: bacterium (assembly GCA_024742815.1). Classification (GTDB taxonomy): domain Bacteria; phylum Bacteroidota; class Rhodothermia; order Balneolales; family Balneolaceae; genus HXMU1420-13. Next base: position 198,855 of record JANSXX010000002.1, on the reverse strand, counting down.
TAAAGCAAGTATTTCGCTATCTGATAATCCGTTATGGGAAAGTATTTGCCGAACTTCAAAAGAACCTTCGGTCAGTGTTCCGGTTTTATCCATAAACAGCGTTTCCATTTTTCGAAGCTGATCCAGATAATCGGAGCCTTTGAATAAGATTCCGTTTTGAGATGCCGCACCGATCCCGCCAAAGTACCCGAGAGGAATCGAAATCACCAGCCCGCATGGACATGAAACAACTAAAAATATCAATGCTTTATAGAACCACTCCTGAAATTGGTATGCATCCACAAAAAAGTATGGTAAAAAGGTGAGCGCCACGGCTAACCAAACCACGATGGGCGTGTACACTTTGGCGAATTTTGTCATGAAACGTTGTGTAGGTGCTTTTCTTTGAGTCGCTTCTTGAACTAATGCCAAAATATTGGCGAGCTTGGAATCTTTAAAACTACTTTTCACTTCTACCTTAACCGGCGCCGATTCGTTGATAAATCCTGCCCAAACATTTCCACCTTTTTGTAGTTGAACAGGTTTCGACTCTCCCGTTAGCGCCGCTGCATTAATAAATGCCTGATCACTCAGCAAAATACCATCCAGCGGAATTTTCTCACCGGGTTTTACGCGAATGATGTCCCCAATATTTACTTCTGATGGATGTACTTCAACTAACGAGCCATAACGTTCAACCACTGCAATATCCGATTGCTGATCGAGCAACTTTTTGATCGAATTTCGTGCTTTATGAACGGCTCCATGCTGTGCGTACTCACCAATCATATAGAAGAGCATCACGGCCACACCTTCGGCATATTCACCAAGAATAAAGGCACCGATCGTTGCAATTCCCATCAAAAAAAACTCACTGAATACCGTACCGTTTTTAAGCGAGTTGAATGCTTTCAACCAAACTGGTCCGCCAACGGCTAGATACGAAATCCCATAAAGTGTGAGATACACCCAAGTGTTACTCTCGAATGGGAAAACAAATTGCACCAACAATGCGGCAGATAAAAATAAGGCGCTGATTGCTGCCTCTTTATATGTTGTAAGAAATGCTATCATGATGAATTACTTTGCCTAATGATAGCAGTAATGCACATTAACCTATTGCAGATTTATGTAATTCTCGTGCAAAATTTTGTCAGATTTGATCGATGGAAATGCGCTTATTCTCTTTTATTTCTTTGAAATGCGAGGGTGAGAGTCCGGTTTCAGATTTGAACTGACGGGAGAAATGCTGCTGACTACTATAGCCGAGTTCGTAGGCAATTTCGGTAAGTGTATGCTCGCCATATACAATTAATTCTTTGGCTCGCTCTACTTTTTGCAGGATGAAATAGCGTTCGATGGACTTCCCTTCCACATTGGAAAAAAGTCGGCTTAAATGCTGATACTCTTTATTCAGATTTTGCGAAAGATAATCAGAGAGTTTTCCCGTTAGTTCTTTGTTGGTTCTCACCAATTGAATGATCAACTGCTTAATCTGTTCAACGGTTTTACTACCCTGATCATTAATGATTTCAAAACCGTTTTTTTGCACCACATTCATTAAGCGCTGATATTCCAAATCTGAGATAGATTCAGAAAGTGTGAGTTCGCCAAGTTCGATATGCTTCACGTTGAACTCAGCTTCGGCCAACTTTTCTTCCAGCACATCGGCACAATGACTGCATACCATATTTTTTATATGAAAATGATTTTGTGCCATAGGTTTATCGACAGTTCATAACTTGGTTTGGATTCCATCCTCAAGAATATCGTAAAACTTTTGAGACTGATTGTCATCAGATTTCACGTTAGGGAATAGATTATAGAATATTTGTCCAATAAACTCATCCTGTCGCACTAAGCATTCCATGATGCTACATGATGAAAATGAACATTTAGTATTAGTAAAATAGATTTAGAGGATGTATTCAATAATAGTATTATTGATTTCAGCTACTCATTAATCGCAGGTTTTGAAATTCGTAAAGGTGACTGGTATTCTATTGGTAAGTGTGGCAGTGGTGCTTGTGGGCGCCACTTTTTTGTATATGAAACAAGATAAATTCGGTGCAAGTCCGGCTGGAGATCGCTTGGATAAAATCATGCAATCGGAGCAATTTGTAGGTGGGATTTTTGTAAATCAGGTTCCAACTCCTGATTTAACCGAAGGCTATTCGATGTGGGGCGTGTTGTACAATCAATTCTTTAAATCGAACCCGAGAACAAAGCCGAGTACCTCCATCCCATCTAAGAAAACGGACTTATTAAGCTTAAAGCCAGAAGAAAACATGCTGGTTTGGTTTGGTCATTCTTCCTTTTTCATGCAGATGGATGGCGTTAAAATTTTAGTGGATCCCGTATTCAGCGGAAATGCTTCACCTATTCCCGGAACAGTGAAAGCATATCCCGGAACCGATCGCTATGATGTGGCCGATTTACCCGATATTGATGTATTGTTGATCAGCCATGATCATTACGACCATCTCGATCATCGAACTATTCTTGAGTTAAAAGAGAAAACTAAGAAAGTAATATGCGGACTTGGCATTGGTGCTCACTTCGAACAATGGGGATATTCTAACGAGCAAATTGACGAACGTGATTGGTACGAGCAAATAGAAATCACTGATTCGTTATCTATTCATGTGTTACCTGCCCGCCACTTTTCGGGTCGAGGATTGAAGGCCAAAAATACGCTTTGGGCTTCTTATTTGATCGAAACACCAAGCCAAAAAATATTTGTTGGTGGAGATTCTGGTTACGGTCCCCACTTTAAAGAAATTGGTGAGCAATTTGGTCCTATCGATTTAGCTTTTTTAGATAATGGGCAGTACAACGATGCCTGGAGAGAAATCCATCTTCACCCGGAAGAAGTAATTCAAGCAACAAAAGATCTCGGAGCTCGCCGGCTATTTCCTGTGCACTCCTCGAAATTTACATTAGCAACGCATCCGTGGGACGAACCACTGAATCGAATAAAAAATCTAGCTGAAGAAGCTTCTATACCGCTCATCACACCTGTAATTGGCGAATATGTAGATTTAAACAAGCTTGATGAGGTGTTTAAAAGTTGGTGGGAAGAGGTTGATTGAGATTTAATTCAAGTTAAGCCCAATTTCGAAGGTTAGTTTATAAACTGATTGTACACGCTTGTTGTGCCCTATAAAAAACCAACGCACAAGCAACGAGTGCTAACGCACACATTGTATGTCTACCTAAAAAAGTTGGACAAAATTTGTCCAAAGCTAATTTTATCTTTACATTTGGACAGAATTTGTCCAATTAAAGATGGAAACAAAGCATAAAACTTTCGGAGAACACATTCGATACCTTCGAGAACAATCGGGATCTACATTGAAAGAAGTAGCGACTAAAATCCATGTAGATATCTCGCTATTGGCCAAAATCGAGAGATCAGAACGGCAGCCAACCTCAGATTTTATTAAACGTATTGCGGCTTTTTTTAAAGTTGAAGAGAATTCTCTCAGAAAAGAATTTTTAAGTGAACAAATCGCATATAAAATTCTGAGTGAAGATGGTGACTTAGATATTCTCAAAGCAGCAGAGAGTAAAGTTGAATATTTAATAAGAATTAAAAATGAATGACTTGCAAGTAACACTATTTGAAGCACCCGAATCCGAGAAAAAGAAAAAAACTGATATTTCAGAATGGGGTACATTTAAGGATTCACTTAAAGCTCCTGTACATAGATGGTTTACCTATCCCGCAGGTTTCTCATACAAGGCTGTTGAACATACTCTTGATCGATTTAATATCACAGCAGGGCAAAGAATATATGACCCGTTCATGGGTTCAGGAACTACTAACATAGTAGCCAAATCGAACGGAATAAATTCATTTGGCATTGAAGCCCACCCTTTTGTTATTGAGATAACCAAAACCAAATTATTTTGGGAAATAGAAAATAAATCAATTATCTCAACACTAGATAAAATTGAAAAGTCGCTATCCGCTTGGAAGAAAAAGACTCCTGAAAATTTAAAGGAATATTTAGGAGAAGAATTTCCTGAATTAATACTGAAGTGCTTTTTAGAAGACACCTTATATGAGCTTTTAGGAATACGAAATCAGATAAGAAAAATTGAAAATGACCATATCAGGCGTTTTCTAAAAACGGCCTTGATCTGTACGCTGCGAGACGTATCTATTGCGGCCACAGGGTGGCCATACATAGCTCCTAATAAAATCAAAATAACAAGCATGTCGAAAAAAGGATTTGACACGTTCAAAACTACATGCCTAAAAATGGCCGGTGATCTATCCAAGATTAGAAGTGAAGCTTCAAACCTTGATTCTGAACATGATATCGTATTAGGTGATTCAAGAAAAACAAATTTTCCCGATGAATCCGCAAATCTCATTTTCACTTCTCCTCCCTATCTAAACAATTTTGATTATGCAGATAGGACTAGACTTGAAATGTACTTCATGGGTGATGCTAAGAATTGGAAAGATATTTCTAAAAGAGTTCGTACAAAACTAATGACGAGTGCAACAACGCAAATTTCAAGGACTGATCCACGCTATAGCTTTAAGTCAGAATTTGTAGAGAAATGCCCAGAAGTATTCAACTTTTTAAACACTGCTGTTACGGAACTAGGGATTTTAAGAAATCAAAAAGGTGGTAAAAAAAGTTACGATCTATTAGTTACGGGATACTTCAATGATATCTATGATATTCTGAAAGATAACTATCGAATTCTTAAACCAAATTCAAAAGCGCTGTACATTTTAGGTGATTCTGCCCCTTATGGTGTACACATTCCAACTGACGAATTGATTGGTCAAATTGGGATTTGTGTTGGTTTCAAGAAATACTCCATTGAATTGTTGAGAACACGAGGTGGAAAATGGAAGGAGAATCCACAAAGACATAATGTAGCATTAAGAGAAACAGTGGTTATATTAGAAAAATAATGGCTAAAAATGTTCAAAACCCGGGTAGTGCACTAGGAGAAGCAATTGGTGCGAATATGGAGTCTGCATTAAATGAATACTTAGTAGAGTTTGTAAAAGACTATGCTTGCCATTTAGTATCTACAGGCCCAATTAACTCGAAGACTGGGAAACATAAAAAATTGCTACTATACGACAATTTCGGGACCGCTTACAACATTGATGCTGTCATAGCCAATGAAGCGATGCAACCATTAATTGTTATTGAGTACAAATACATTAGATACAAAAAACATAATAGAGATAAAGGAAGTTGGCTTTGCACTGCACACAGTGCAATTCGTAGAAGATATACCAGCGTTCGCAGCTCTATTGCAATTTTGGCCGGTAATTGGAGTGGTAGTTCATTAGCAATGATGCAAAGTCATGATATCAACCTTTTTCTCATTCCCTTCGAAAAAATTGTCGAACTCCTTAAAGCTAAGGATATTGATTTTGATTGGGGAGAGAAAGATCGAACTACTGCCATTGCTTCATGGAACAAATACTCGCAACTTTCTTCCAAAGAGCAACTTCAAATTGGAAAAGACATGATTGATCTTATTAAACCAGATTTGGAGTCAAGAATTAATCAGATATTGGATGATTCCATTCCTAGATCAGTTGATAAAGTTTCAGTAGAAGTACATACCAACATAGGTGAAGTCAAGAGATTTGAGTTTGATAATATTCAGGATGCTCTTGGATTTCTTGAAGATTTTGGATTTGATGAGTTATTCGACTCTGATGAATCATTTACCCTATTTGATGTTCCGGAAATTGATACTTAGTCTCCGTTGTGTACCCAAAAAAAGCCTGATTCGCGGACAAGAAAGTATCTTCCAAACCAATCGAAGTAGAGTGTAATTTTTATCTTAATTAATCTCTACTTTATGCGTCATTAAGAACTCAAGCTTTATCTAATCGGGGCACACTATTGCGACAGCTGGCGGCAATTTTATTTACAGATATTGTTGGTTATACCGCCATCATGCAGGAGGATGAAGCCAAAGCACGAAAAATTCGAGAAGTTCACAGAGCTGTTTTCGAACAACAGCATCAAATGTACAATGGAAACATTATTCAGTATTTCGGTGATGGTACGTTAAGCATGTTCAAAAGTGCGGTGAATGCCGTAGAGTGTGCCATTGCTATGCAACACGCTTTTCGACAGCATGAACTCCGGATTCCGGTCAGAATGGGTATCCACTCCGGCGATATTTTTTATGATGGAACTGAGATTTTCGGACATGGTGTGAATGTAGCTGCTCGTATAGAAGCTATGAGTGCAGCCGGAAGCGTTCTTATATCGAAATCTGTGAATAATGAACTGAACAACCACACAAATTTTGAAAGCACCTCTTTAGGAACCTTCTCTTTCAAAAATGTGACCGATCCCGTAGAAGTGTTCATCATCCATGAACAAGGATTGAATTCTGAAATTGCACTTGATCAATCATCGGTCACAAAAGTGCTTGATAAAAAATCTGTTGCGGTTCTTCCTTTTGAAAATCTGAGCCCATCACAAGAACAGGCCTATTTTTGCGATGGAATGACGGAAGAGATCATCAACGCACTTTCTAAAATAAAAGAGTTGAGAGTCACTTCACGAAACTCGGCTTTTCGTTTAAAAGACAAAAACCTGAGTACCGCAGAAATTGGTGAGTTGCTTAATGTTACCACACTTGTAGTGGGTAGTATTCGGCTCAGTGGCTCAAAAATGAGGATATCCGTTCAACTAATCGATGTTGACGAAGACTACTGTTTTTGGTCGGATAAATATGACCGGATTTTAGAGAATGTTTTTGAGGTACAAGATGAAGTAAGTGTGGCCATCGCTGAGCGACTTCGCGAATACCTTGGGCATTTAGATATTGATGAATCTCTGGTCCCGGTTCAGGATATTACGCCGGAAGATTACATTACCTATCTCAAGGCTCGATATCACATTTTAAAAATGACAGCTAGTGATATCAAAGAAGGGATAAAACTATTGGAACCACTGGTTATTCATTCGCCTGACTATGTTTACGGTCATCTTGGAATGCATATGGGGTATATCATGCTGGGTACTTTAGGATACATGCCTGCCGAGAAAGCATTCCCAACCGGGATGAGTTATCTACAGAAAGCGATAGAACTGGAACCCGATCTCCCGGAATGTAATCTGCAACAATCATGGATCAGTTTTCTGCAGGATTGGGATTTAGATAAAACATACGCATACCTAAGTAAAGTTCACGATGAGCGCCCTATCGTCGACTATTATCAGACGATGGCTTCGGTGATCGTAACGGAACGAAATTTCAAAGCAGCAGAAAACTATATTGATACTGCATTGAAAATGGATCCGCTTTCAGAAATCACCCATAATCTGAAAGGCTTTATTTACTATGTGCAACACAAGTACGATGAAGCACTGACTTATTACAGAAGATGCCTTGAATTAAACCCCGAATCCACGGTTTCTTATACCGAACTTGGTCATTCCCTTCTTCTGAGTGGGAAACACGATGAGGCGCTATCCTTCTTTGAAAACCTTCCATCTGATAAATCTGAGCTGATAAAAAAAGGCGGAATTGCACTTGTTCATGCTTTTCAGGGAAATATGGATCTGGTCGAAAAAGAAAAGAAAGTACTGGAAGAAGCACTTCAAAGTGAATCGATGGAAAAAGCATTATATCTGCTGATTATCCTCGAATGTGCCCTCAATAACACGGATAAAGCGATACAATATATTCGGCAGGCCTTTGAGTACCGATTGCCTATGTTGGTTTATCTGAAAATCGATCCGATTATTAAGCCACTTCATAACCATCCAGAATTCAAAGAACTTTTTGATTCCTTTCTGACAACAGAAAAATCACAGCCTGATATCGAACAGTTCTATAAAAAATCGCTGGTAAGTCAGGAATATGTTGAACAGTACAGGGCTGAGCTGAAAACATTAATGTCCACTAAAAAGCCATATTTAAACCCACATCTTACATTAGCAGAAGTAGGCCAGTTATTGGGAATTCCTGCCAATCAATTATCTCAAATTTTGAATGCGGGGTTCGACCAAAACTTCTCTGAGTTTATAAATTCATACAGAGTACAACATTTTAAGTCGTTGCTTAAAAATCCGGATAAAAAACAATTCACCATTCTTGCGATAGCTTATGAAAGTGGATTCAATTCCAAATCTGCATTCAACTCCTTTTTTAAACGTTCGGAAGGCATGACTCCCAAAGCATATTTGAAATCGGTACGAAATTAATACGTTCGCATTTCGAAACCTGAACGTTTACAGCATTCATACTGAGTAGGTTTGCATCAGCATTAACAGAAACAAACCAATCTCAGAATTATGACAGCTCAAAAGATGAATGCGATTATTTCCACAGCTTATGGATCAGCGGATGTACTGAAACTCCAACAAGTTGATATACCAGTTCCAAAGCAAGATGAAGTTTTGATTAAAGTACATGCAACTACCGTAACCAATGCACACACTGCAATGAGGACCGGTTATCCTTTGTTCGGCAGATTATTTATGGGTTTGATGAAACCAAAAATGGAGATTTCAGGCACCGATTTTTCGGGAGAAATAGTTGCCACCGGTGCTAAAGTTAACAAATATCATACGGGTGATTTAGTATTTGGCTCCACCGACCTGAATGGCGGTAGTTATGCAGAATATCTGACAATCAAGGAAAACGAAGTCTTTACTCTAAAACCGGAGAATTACACCCACGCACAGGCTACTGCGATTATTGATGGGGCATCCACTGCTTATGCTTTTCTTAAAAACGCCATTGATCTTAAAGCGGGACAGAAAATCCTGATTAATGGCGCATCCGGAAGTATCGGGACGGCAGCCGTTCAATTGGCCAAGTTTTTTGGAGCAGAAGTAACCGGAGTATGCAGTACTTCAAATGTTTTGATTGTAAAATCACTCGGTGCGGACTACGTGATAGATTATGCCAAAACCGACTTTACCAAAGGGAGTAAAAAATACGATGTGATTTTTGACACTGTTGGGAAATCCAGTTTTAAAGCATGCAAAGGCGTACTTGAGAAAGATGGAACCTACCTGACCCCAGTACTTACTTTAGGTAGTTTGAAGGATATGCTGAAATCTAAGCTTTTTTCATCCAAAAAAGCTGTGTTCATGGCGTCAGGACTTCGGGATTCAAAAACTAAATCCAAAGAGTTTATAGCGATTAAGAAGTTGATTGAAAATAACAAGCTAACTCCCGTTATCGATCGATATTATCAACTTCCTCAAATTCCCGAAGCTCACAGATATGTGGAGAAAGGTCACAAAAAAGGGAATGTGGTGATCAGCATTGTTGAAGGTGTGGAATCATGAAGGGAGTTAATCCACTTAAGGATTTAATCAAAGCCGAGACGTAAAAAAGAAATGTCGTTGCAGGTTATGTTGTACGAAATGAAAACAGCTGTTTTATCAAGCCGCAAGTAATCATTAGAACCCAACCTGCTACTGATGTTCCTTCAACCACTTGCGCGGGGTATTCCCTGTTTTCTTCTTGAAGTAATCGTTGAACACAGATTTCGAATTGAACCCACTTTCAAACGCTAAACCGAGTAGAGTAAAGTTCTTATTTGCGGGATCCAGCGCTTTTTTCTTAAAACACTCAAATCGAAAATTATTCACAAAATCGTTAAAACTAACTCCAACCTGATCGTTTAGCATCCAGGATAGTTTATTGGGATGGATTCCGGTCTCCTCCGCCAGTGATCTTAATGATAAACTTGTATCCAAAAAGCGCTCATCCTGTTGCATGAGTTGATCGAGCTTTTTCAAAGCGATTTCGATCTCTGCCTGCTCCATCAAAGCCTTAGTATCAACACTATTCTTTCTCTGTGCACTTTCAAAACTGAGCTCAGGTCTTGATCGGTTATCAGGTAACCGGGATGGATTGAAAGTATCTGTAACCATCGCTTTAAAATCACCTGATTCCCGTAATTCATCAAAAAACGGGCGATTCAGGAAGTTTGCGTATTGTCCTCTCTTACTTTCAACGGCCTGTTGAAGGAGCTGCATTGCCTTTTCTTTCTCCCCAAACTCAGCGTATAAAAATGCAGCCCATGGCGTTAAGGAAAATCCTTCTTCTTCTACCACCTCATCAATCTCCTCAAGCTTAATTTCGTGATCAGCTGAATGATGAGATAATGAATATAACATGCTGCAAGATTTCGGAGATTCAATCATCGGCGTTTGTTCAATAAAGCCGGTCAATTCCTCCTTACGTGCTAGTTTGATCAGGCTAAGTTGTTTTAAACTAATTGCATGAGTAAAGTCAGGATTAATCCGAAGAGCTGTTTCACAACATGCGAGTGCCGATTCATACTCTTTCTGCAAATAATGGATATTTGCTTTGGTAAAATGATGATTCGGCGAAAGTGGATCCAATTGAAGGATATGTTTGGTATGATTCAAAGCTTCCTCGAACCAGCCGATAGCCGTGTATAATTCAGCCAATCCTTCCTCAGCTTCGGTGTACGATGGATTTAATTCCATGGATCTGAGATACAGCTCTTCTGCTTCACGGAAATTCCAATGTCCCCAAAACTCGAGCGTTGCTTTGCTGTAATAGCCCAAAAATGATTCATCATCTAACTCGAATCCACGATTTATATAATCAGCGGCAATATCAAGTGAGTCTAGATTTGGAGTCCATGAACCAAACATAGAATGGCAGTATCCCGCTCCGAAATAGGGCCATGAAAAGTTGGGGTCCATCTCAATGCATTGCGGATAAAACTTCATAGCATTTCCAATCCCCTCACTATCCCATCGCAAGTGATTATATCGTGCTTTTAAGTAAAGATTATAGGCCTGAACATTCTGAGTGGGCACATCCACCAAATGTTCAGCAATTTCTAGGTGACCAAAGTTTTCTCTGATCTGCTCAGCGATTTCCAGACTGATTTCATCCTGAAGCTCAAAAATATCTTCAATATCACGATCAAAACGCCCCGACCATATTTGAAATCCATCAGTCGTTTGCACCAACTGTGCTGAGATTCGCACTCTCTTCTTTGTCTTACGAACACTTCCTTCCAATACCGTGGAAACACCCAACTGATTTCCTATATGGCGCACATCCATATGCTGCCCTTTGAACGCAAAGGAAGAGGTACGCGCAGTCACTTTTAATCCCTGAATGCGGGTTAATGCGTTAATAATATCTTCGGTGATACCGTCACTGAAATATTCATTTTCAGGATCTGAACTGAGGTTCAGAAACGGCAGAATTGCTATGGATTTGTTATCAACCAAAAATATGTGAAGTGTTTACGTAGTACCCGAAATTCATGTAATTGCGAAGAAGATATAAAATCATACCCACAAAGAAACATGGAGATTAAAAACCTCCTTTTTCAGTCTTTCTCCATTCACTTCCGAAAAGTCCCAAATCTCACTAATACGTCCGCATTTTCATTTCAGGACGTTTGGTCTAGGGTTTCTTACGATCATTGATCTGTCGATTTGATTGACCGGAGGTTTTCAGAAAAAACTATCCATACACATAGAGTCGGTCATTTAACCTTTAAAATTCAGAACAATGAGATACCTGCTAATTTTTGTTTTCACATTAACCTCGTTTAGTGTTTTTGCACAAGAAAAATCACCACTAGCAAAAGAAATTGAATTAGACCATAAGTGGAGAGTAAGTATGCCTTATCTGGTTCCTGACGAGATTATCTTTGGGTATGGTAAGCGTACAAGTATTCAAATGGTAGAATTGCATGTAAAACGTAATCTCGACGAAAAAAATATTATAGGTGTGAAGTTTGCAACCTGGCGCTTATTTCAACCTATGGGAATTACCTGGTGGGATGGTGTTGTAGATAAAATTGAGTCTGGAACCGAATATTACGATGGATACCTAAGAGAAACCGGAATTGGTATTTCCTACCAGCGAATGCTTTGGAAAGGACTGTTTACAAGTATTGAAGTACTCCCACAGATACAGACCTATACCGATTTAGACGGCAATAAGATTAAGAATGGCTTTAAACTGTACAACTCCTATCACTTGGGCTATCATGTAGCTTTCGGGAAGAAAAAACGATTATTCATAGAGCCTCAGGTTCATATAAACCAGTGGATGTTCGACAACAACTCTCCGGAAGGCTTTAAAGAATTTGATGACAAATACGGAAACGTCTTCTGGTTCGAACCCAACCTTTACTTCGGATTTAAATTCTAGGGTATAGCTACTCAGAATTAGCGGTTTGCACACGCAAGCCAACAAATATGAATTAACGCCTGATGCCATGTTTAAATCAAAACAAGGAAAGGATGAAATACTCCGACTCTACGACAAAAAACTGGATAGTTTAAATCTGGATATTGAGTCCATAACCGTTCATACCAGCTATGGGGAGACCAACATCTTAGCAACCGGAGACCCTGCGAATCCGCCAATCATTTTGGTGCATGGATCAAATGGATGTGCTCCTGTTGCTCTTGAGACGTATGCGAATCTGCATAAAAAATTCAGAGTATTTGCGGTGGATGTGTTGGCTCAACCAAATAAAAGTGCCGATACGCGACTGAGTATGAAAGATGATTCTTATGGTAAATGGATGAATGAAATCATCGGGGTACTGGAACTCGAATCAGTAACCATGGCAGGATTTTCTTTCGGGGGATTGATCATTCTGAAAACGTTGGAATATGATGAAAGCAAGATCAAAGAAGTTTACTTATCTGCGCCTGCTTATATCGTAAATGGAAATCCCTTTAAAGCGATTTTCAAGGTGTTTATTCCAATGAAGCGATATATGAAAACCAAAAAGGTTGAACATGTGGAAAAGTTTCTTTCTGCTCTCTTCACCGACCGGGATGAATTTGCTATCGAATTTCTATCCAAGGTCTTTTTAGAATTTGAGATGGACTTTACACCGGTTCCGGTCATCGATGCAAAGAAAGCACTGGCAATACGAACTCCTATTACCATTTTTGGTGCTGATGAAGACCTGATGTTTCCCGGCAAAAAGATGCTCAAAAGAGCCCGGAAAATATTCCCTTCTCTTAAAAACGGCAGGCTTATCGAGGGCTCTAAACATGTCCAAAACAAAGAACAGAACGAACTAATTGAACACGAAATAATGAGATAAGGAGCCATGTCTTTTTCAGAGTTACCAAGCGACTTTCATAAGATCAAAACAAAAACAATTATCAAGATTCATAATGACACATTCTCAAGAATCACTTAAAAAAGATGCCCGATTAGTAGGTGTTTTCTATCTATTATTGGCAATTTCCGGAGTTCTGGGGTTTCTGATATTTCATCCCAAAATCTTCATTGTGGGCGAACCCGCGTCAACCCTTCAAAATATTATTAGCAATGAATCGGCTATTCGAACTCGCCTGCTCCTCGAGTTGGGAATAGTTCTGTCACAAGTTTTGACGGCTGTGTGGTTTTACAAATTATTCAGACCGATTAATGAGTGGGCTTCCTGGTCGGTTGCAATCTGGGGAACCGTTAATGCGGTAGTTATTTTGATCAGTGCAATATCTATGGGAGCAATGATCAATGTTGCAGCATCCTCGTTCTCAACCGATGAACAGATCCTGTTGATTTCAGTTTTGCACAATGTAATTAGTAATGCTTGGGCTACCGGAAGTCTCTTTTTTGGACTATGGCTCATTCCAATGGGGTATATCATCACTCATTCTCGCCGAATGCCTGTTTGGTTAGGATATACGCTAATTATTGGTGGCTTCGGTTATGTACTGAGTACTTTTTTCCATTATTCCGGAATAGAATCGTCTTTTCTTGATTACCTAACCCTTCCGGCTACTTTCGGCGAATTCTGGATGATCGGTTATCTACTCATTTTTGGGATCAGACCTGAAGTTCAGAAATGACCCACTTAATCGAAGATCCTCATCTACAAAAACGCATAAACCTTAATTCAAAAGTCATTCGTAACTATGAAACTTCACTATGCACTCATATTGACTGCTATTCTTTGTATTGCATGTAAAAGCTCCGATCAAAGCTTGAGCGGTCAACCAACTTTGGCAGACTATCAACTAGGCGAAACCTGGGTTTGGAAATATAAAGGTGTAACGACCGATGGCGAAGTTCGCTCCGATGGCATCGACAAACGAATGATCGTCCAAATGAATGAAGGTTTGGGAATGACTATCGGAAATGACACCATTCCCCTCGCTGATATCGTAAAACCGGATGAAAGCGAAACCCCCAAATATGACTGGCCACTGGAGGTTGGTAAAACCTGGAAGTATGAAAATAACTGGACCAGTCAGGACGGAACGACAGGAACTCAATCGCATCAAGCGGTGGTGTTGTCATATCAAGAAGAAACCGTAGAAGCCGGAACATTTATGGCTTACACCATCAAATACACCGGAAATACCACCAATTCAAGAGGATACAATGCCGAAGAAGAAGAGATTTGGCTCTATGCGCCGGCCGTAAAAACCTTTATAAAACTGACTCAATCACAAGGCGACTTCAATTACGTAGAAGAGTTGATTGAATATTCGAAACCGGATGAATAGATCGGTAAACTCTGATCCAAATTCTTAGATGTCGGTGGTGCTAAGCCCACCTCGTTCCCAAGCTCCTAGCTTGGGTAACGCATTCCAGAAGCTCCTGCTTCGAATATGCATTTAATGCGCAGACTGAAATTCATAGGCAAAAAAGGACAAATCAGATTAGCCAATTTTATAAATGGTTATGGACCCTTTTCTTGATCCTGCTTAATGATTCCGGTTTTACTCCAATGTAAGAGGCTATTTGGGCTTGCGGGACTCTATTAAAAATCTCTGGGTTTTTCTTCAGTAACTGACGATATCTTTTCTTCGGACTTAAAGTTATTAATGATGACACCATTTCTTGAAGATTCATTAACTCTTCTTCCATTACCAAGCGCGCAAGTTTTTCAAATTTTGGATGATTTACGACCAGTTTTAAGTCACCACGTTCGCTTCAGACTTAAAACATCTTTTGGGGGTGAAGAGTGAATCATGAATGAATTGTCTTCAGATATTCTCTAGGCGTTACCCCTACCTGTTTTTTGAAAATACGGTTCATCGAAGCCTTTGAATTAAACCCACTATCAAAGCCTAAAGTCAGAATAGTAAATTTCCGTTTTTCTGGATCAGCTAATTGTAGTTTAAAATAATTAACACGAAAATTATTCACATAATTATAAAATGATATTCCCGCATTTTCATTAATTGACTGTGATATCTTATGATTAGTTGAATTCAAAGTTCTGGCAACATCCTGTAATTTTAAATCAGGATTAATAAATAGCATTTGCTCTTTAAATAGCTGATCAATTTTTTTAAATAACTTTTCAGAATCTTCTTTTTGGAGAGATGAAGTTTCATACTTCACGTTATCACTTTCATTCAATTCAACATCTGAAAAGTTAGCCAATGAATACTGCTTCAAACCATTATAAATCATCCAAACAAGAGCACTGAATATTGACACACTTATAATTCGAAAAGCTAGATCAAGATTAATTATTAGCTCGAATGCATACAGCACCATAACAGTAAACGATGTCGTATAAACGGATATATAAACCCACAAAAAATATTTTAACCAGCTTAAATCAACTCCTTCTAGATTAGAATAATAATCTTTGATCTTAACTTGATAGAGATTTAGCCTCCGCAGATACCAAATAAATACAATTATCATGTAAATATGTAGTCCTCTATAAAAGAATAGGTAAATAATTGGAGGAGCGAGATATAATTGTTGGATGTCAATTTCTGTATAGTCGTTCCATATATACATATCACCAATTATGAATAGAAAATATGTAAAGTGGAATATTAGTAGCCACCACCACCAAGTTTTAATTCGATGAGACTTAGAAGTTAGGAGAAGGCTGTAAAATAAAATCGGTGGGAATGGCAAGTAACCAGCTATACTTCTAAGCACAAAGCTCGCATGATTTAATTCATGTAAAACCCATGCATCAGCAATCGCATATAATGCAATTGTAAAAATGATTGTTAGGAGAAAGTAATCTGTTATCTGCTTATTTCTTTTAACCAGAATAACTATCGAGATTACAAGTAATAATCTCAGTATCGCAATATTTAGAAATAACACTAACCAATATAATTTGCCTTTACCTTGGTTAGGATATCCTCTTTAATACAATGTTTCAAATCTTTTCAGGGAATCTCTCCAAATTTTTTCGAAAAAAGAGTATCAACTTATAGTTTGAGTCGAAGGAGTAGAATCTAGCTTTTAAGTTTTATAAAAATCCAACTTAATAGTTAGAACCTTGCTAATTCAATCTAAATCAACTCACATTTTAATGGTAGTGCTATTCGCACTACTTTTTAACACCAATTGCAATCAACAAGATGCCACCGTCCTTACTATAGAAGAAACAATCGAGGGTTACATAGAAAACAACTTTAAGGATAATGAAGCTGGAATAAGTGTTCGTTTAATTCAATCTGGCAAATCTGATTTCTCCTACAGTAAAGGGTTGGCTCGAATCGATAGTAAGATAAGCATAGATGAAAACACTCAGTTCCGGACGGCTTCTATAACAAAGCCATTTACTGCACTTGCCATATTAAAACTTGTTGAAGACGGTAGATTAACTGTTGATGACAAAATATCTAGTTACTTAACACCACTGCCATCCAGCTATTCAGATATTACAGTTGAACACCTTCTTACTCATACATCCGGGATATTAGATTACATAACCGACAATAATGATCTCTCCTCTCTTGATAATTTAACTACATCAACTGTTTTGGATTTAATCGATAATTCTGGTTTGGAAAACCTTAGTTTCGCTCCAGGTACAAAAGGTGATTATTCCAATACAGGATATGTTTTGTTGGCACTGATTATTGAAGAGATTACCAACACCTCGTTCCCACATTACATGAAAGAAGAGTTTTTTGATCCTTTGGGAATGACAAATTCATTCGTGATCTCTGAGGATTCACACCTTGGTGATTTTGGCGAAAACTACGCGCTCTCGCATGGGTATGATTTAAAAGTATTGGGATTTAACTCTCTGATTTATGGGGCGAACGGTATAGTTAGTACGGTAAACGATCTCGCTAGATTTACCGAAGCTTTAATTAATCATCAGATAGTGAAGAAAGAAACGCTAGCATTGATGACAACCACTCATTCGTCTATTGAGGGCATTTCTGACTATGGATATGGTTGGTTAACAGGAACCGGAGCTTATTGGCATACAGGAAAACACACAGGTCGCAACGACTACTTTCATTCGGGTGGTTACGATGGCTATAAAACGCTTCTGTATATAAGTCCTGATCTGAATTTTCAAGTAATCATACTCACGAATAATGGCGCAACAAGCGAGCAACATATGTGGCGCCTTCAAACAAAAATCAGAAACTACATCAAAGGTGAAAATTAATAGTGAAACCGATATATAAAACTCGCTCGGCTAAGAATAAAATCATGGAGCTATATGATCAAAAGCTCCATAGTTTGCAGATTGAATATCAGGAAATCGATATTAAAACAAGCTTTGGTAGAACGCGTGTCATTAAAACTGGGAATACCACTGGAAAAAATGTTGTGCTTTTCCATGAAATTAATGCTGGGGCTCCAACCACATTGGAAGTTGTTCAACCATTACTAGATACCTTCCAATTTTATGCAATTGATACCATTGGTCAGACTACTAAAAGTGCACCAAATCGACTAAACTCGAAAAATAAAGACTATGCAATTTGGGCTTTGGAAGTTCTGGAAGGATTAAACATTGAAAATGCTCATTGTATCGGGATCTCTTATGGAGCATATATTCTTCAAAAGCTTATTCAACTCGATCACTCAAAAATAAATAGCTGTGTTTTTGTGGTTCCGAGTGGAATCGTTTCGGGAGATCCATGGATATCTACAAAAAAATTAACCCTACCATTAATAAAATGGAAACTCACTAAGAAAGAAGATGATTTAAAACAATTTCTTAGTGGTTTTGCTCCGATCGAAGATGCGTTTACGTACGAATTATTGCATCAGATAATGGTGGGCACCTACTTGGATATAAGCATCCCTAAATTATTGAAAGCGAAAAATGTCAAAGACTTTAAGAAACCGGTATTTGTAATTGCAGCATCTGATGATGTCTACTTCCCCGGTGAAAAGGTTATCCGAAGAGCAAAAGTACTATTCCCGAATTTCCGGGATGCACTTTTACTCAAGAACTCAAAACATATGCCATCCAAAGAGTTCCACACTACAATCCAGAACAAAATAAAAGAATGGCTTGGATAGAACAGCTATGTGATTCCTATTTAGCGTGTTGGAAGAATATCAAAGCTTGAAAACTTACAGATTCTGCAATCAGTTCTCCCACAATTCGTCTCGCCAATAGCGCTGTGGCCGTTCTTCGACAACTTCTACTAAAATCGTATCTGAAAATTTATGACCATGACGGTCTGTGCTTATCACTTCTATCAGATGAATACCCAAAGGAAGGTTTGGAAGTTTGGCCCGCCAAAGGTGCATATTTCTGTTAGAAATAGATCCTTGTGGTTGCGGTGGCGCAGGACCGAATTGGTTGCCTGAAAAGAGCTCATACCCCTGTGCACGCTCGTTACCGGACCGGCTCTGGAATGCATAGCGAGCAACAGAAAGCTGCCGGGCGGTTGCAAACGGATCTGTCCACTCGGCACCTGTTTTCTGTGATTCACCCTTCCCGGATTGCGTTCGGACCATGGATAGAGATGTTCCGTCAGGCAAACGAGCTTCAACGGTTGTTTCGGATGTTCCTGCCCATACGTTGGCCATAATCCAAACGTTTTCATTGAAATCGGCGGGCGTCAGGATATTTGGGTCAGGTAAATCGTTTATAGATGCAGGCGGAAGCGGATCCCTGTCCTCAGGACTTTTACTATTCCAGGCCGTAATCTCATTAAACCAGGTTCGAAAAGCGGGTGTATTCAAACTGATCCATTGTCCGCGCTCTTTACTGAGCCCCTCACCAATATATTTTTCCGTATAATCAGTGTCGTTAAAATCAAGTCTCAGGAATCCTTTTGGCGCACCCATTCTTTGCAAAGCCATTGGTACTCCGTCAATCGAGAAATCTCCCTGGAACCAGGCTCCTGATGCGGCACCATCTATAATATGGCGGAAAGGAAGAGGTCCGGTTCCGGTATATTCAGTCCATCCTTCAAAGATTTGACCTGGTGCATGATTTTCAATCGTGTGAGTATGTCCTGAAAGAGACAGAGCTTCACGGCCCTCAAGCATCTTGTGAATTTCATCCAAATTATCAGTTTGATGCGTTTTACTGCTATGATCCACAAATGAAACGAAGGGAATATGATGATTAAGAACGATTAGCCGATCTTCAGGCGTGTGCTCAATAAGTCCCTCCAGCCATCTAAGCTGAGTAGCTGTTACGCGTCCGTTGTACCGGGGATTTTCTTCGTTGCCGCAGTAATCATGACCTAGCGCAACATCTTCTTCATTGCAGGGATACACAACATTGTCAAGACCTACGAACAAAACGTTTCCCTGTTCAAATGCGAAATAACTAGGTCCTACAATCCGGCGCCAGCTGTCGGCTTTGTCGTTGTTGGTTTTGGCATCAAAATCGATATCATGATTTCCAATAACTAACCATTGTGGTATGCCGGCAGTAGCACTGATCCTAAGAAGTCGATCTAAAAGACCGAGGTCATCACCTACTACATCACCGAGAAAGATCATACAGTCAGACTGACCAAGACCCGAGTCAAGCACATCTGCCATGACCCCATCTCTGAACCAGCCAACTTGCTCATTACTATATGATTGGGAATCACCGATCATAGCGCATGAAAAACTGGAGCCTGTGGTTTCTCTTCTGATAATCGGGAAATTTATCTGCCTGGGCGCCGGTCCTGTTGGTGAGAGGCCTCCGAATCGCATGTCGTACCCAGTGCCGCTTTCCTTATGAATGTAAAAAAACTGCGGAACCATGCGCTCATCTGTTGGGACTTGCCAGCCCGAAGGCTGAACGATGGTGAGATCCATATCTTCACGAACCTCAATTTGGTAGGCCCCATTTTTGTCCGTCTTTATCCAATCTATACCGTTTGACACCAATACACCTTCAACGCCATCTTCATCTTGATCCATCAATCCATTTTTATTGGAATCATTAAATACGTAACCGATCACTGTATCATTACCCGTATTCTTATCAATGATTTGCGGACCTGCAATCCATTGCTGGCAATAGGCCGGTGATGTAAATAGCGAAAGCTGAAAAATCAAGATTGAGAGGGCAGCCTGAATGAATATTTTCATATAAGAGCAGAGTTAAATTTTGAATGCGACATCAATAAAATAAAGATCTCAATTTTACCATTTGATTAAGGTTTTATGATCGGTATGAAGTAGATCACATTTTTTTGAGACTTTGCTCTGCCACTAAGTTACCTCACAAATAATCATGAATATTAATTACTCCTGATATCAACAATCGGATCATTTTCTTGCTCTTCCAGCTTTTAACTTTTCTTTCGGCTTTTAAAGCCTCTTCTCTAGTCTCAAATCCTGTTCTAAAAACCAACTTCCACGGGCGGTGTCTTTGCGTATACCCTTTTCCTGCCGAATTGTGGTACCTCACCCTCCGCTCCGGATCATCCGAGCTCCCTACGTAATACGTTTCCTTAATCTGAGATTGTAGTATGTATAAATAATAATTCAAAGCCATAAAAAAAGGACATTCAAGCTTTGCCTAAATGTCCTTTTTCGTAAGAGCTCCCCGGGTTGGATTCGAACCAACGACCGATCGGTTAACAGCCGATTGCTCTGCCACTGAGCTACCGAGGAAGATAATCTTGTGACAACTTCATTATGTGTCGTTGGCGAACCAACGTCCCGACCACAGTCGGGATAACTGCCTCATTGCTCTGCCACTGAGCTACCGAGGAAGATAATCTTGTGACAACTTCATTATGTGTCGTTGGCGAACCAACGTCCCGACCCCAGTCGGGATAACTGCCTCTTTGCTCTGCCACTGAGCTACCGAGGAAGATAATTTTGTGACAACTTCAATATGTGTCGTTGGCGAACCAACGTCCCGACCCCAGTCGGGATAACTGCCTCTTTGCTCTGCCACTGAGCTACCGAGGAAGATAATCTTGTGACAACTTCAATATGTGTCGTTGGCGAACCAACGTCCCGACCACAGTCGGGATAACTGCCTCATTGCTCTGCCACTGAGCTACCGAGGATTGTAGTGTACAGTTCCTTCGTTGAAGGGCGACAAATATAAACACATTATCGGACCGTAGTCAACATTTATTTATCATTTTTTGTAGAAAACTTCTTGCAATACCAACCCTTTTGCAGGTGCAGTATACGCAGCCGGTGCTTCCATCTCATTATTCAAAATTTTGGCAAAATCAGCGCGCGAAATCTTCCCTCTGGATACTTCCATCATAGTTCCAACTAATCGCCGCACCATATTTCTCAGGAATCTGTTGGCCTCAATTTCGAAGTAAATATAATTGGGTTCATTTACCCACTTTGCTCGGTAGATATAACAAAGGGTTGTGAAGTTTTCTTCATTGTATTTCGAAAAACCATTGAAGTCGTGTTCTCCTTCAACGAGTTCTGCACATGCACGAAGTTCGCTTAGTTTAATTGTATTTCCTGAGTACCAAGCCTGATCGATCAAAAGTGGACTTGGGTAATCGAGTACAGTATAACTGTACAATCGTGTTAGGGCATCAAATCGAGCATGAAAATCTTCAGCAACGGGCTCTATATGTTTGATGTGAATAGCATGACCAACCAAACTGTTTACACCGTGGATCAGCTTGTAAATATCACTATCCTCAGGAAGATCAACATGAGCTGTTTGTCCTTTTGCATGTACGCCGGCATCGGTTCTCCCCTGCCCGATTATATCGATGGGTTGTTGAAGTATTCTCGAAAAAGCTGATTCCAATTCACCTTCAATCGTTTGAGCATCAGGTTGAATCTGCCACCCGGAATAGTCGGTGCCTTTGTATTCGATTTCAAGAAGAAAACGTGGCATACACAGTGTTAAAATCCGAAGCGCATCGTTGCGGTAAAACCGGGCTCGCCGAATTCATTCAGATACGAAAAGCGCGTCTCAGGCATAACTCGCGCCATGTTTCTCGCTTTCACAAATGCACTGATGCCTGAAACTACACGATTTGCAACCATCAAAGTTAATAGTGCCGGTAGCTGATTATTATTCCGATCAATTCGCTCGCGCATATCCTGATAAAGAAAGCGATTATCATCCTCCGACCAATTCCAGCGGTTTACGGGTTCATCAGCGATTAAATTATCCCAGTTTCGGCTACGTAATTGAAAATCATTGTATTCCTGAAGATTATCATAGTTCGCTACGGCCAGAAAGAAATCACGATTTTTATTACTTAAATCAATTCCTGCATTTGCTCTGGCATAAGTTTCTAATTCGGTCTCCAGAGTATTTGATCTTACTCTTATACCTGCATAGCTTAAGATCATGATCGCATCTGCTGCCATGTGATATTGTCCACGTTTCCAATCGGTTTTATCGATATACTGATGGCCCCAACCGGGCAATACTAATGAACGAAGGAAAGCACCTCTGGGCGACTTCCTATCTTGCTCGAAATCAGAACCTTGAGCGCTTACCGTGATCGGAATCAAAATTAAGAGCATCATTAATTTAAAATTCAAAATTTTAGATTTTGAATTAACTAACGGTACTAATTTTGAGCTCTTCAAGTTGATCTAGGCTTCGTTGTTTTTTGTTTTTTCGCGTCTCCAATGTCGGTAAATGGATACAGTAAATCCACCCATCAATAGAAACGTCCCGGTCCACACTACCGATATGAATGGTTTCTTTTCGGCTACGATTAAAACCCACTCTTCGTCATACGTTTCATCCAAGCCTGTTATTGTAAGCTCGATGGAATCTGTTTGGGGATTCACTTTCGAGAACTGGAAACTTAAGTCGTAGGATGGCAGATTCACCGGAGGCGACATTACAAAACTTTGCTCATTCTCAGTAAATACAGCAAATAACGGTTCGATCAGAAATTCTTCTCCGCTGGCCGCATGTTTAATCTCGATTTGAGCTCGAATTCCAATAGAAGTATTCGGAGGTAGATTAGTCGTATCTGCCTGCATAAAGTTTATGAAGTTAAAAGAAAATCCTCCTACTTCGATGGTTTGCCCACGCTTAAACTCGATACTTTGGCTACTATCTGCCGGTTGAGCCGGGATATCAACATCCGAAACGTTTTGAATGGTTCCTTGCTCTTCAATCTGATTATTTCTTCGCTCGATATATGAACTACCTGCAACGTATAAGTAAATATCACTCATAATTCCGGTACGTACATCAGGATCTACCGACCAATTTACATTTTGTGCGTTAGATGTGGCTAGCATCGGATATACTTCTGGATACAAGTAGAATGGGCGACCACCTTCAATGGTTTCGAATTTAAAGCGATAGGTTTGTTGTCCGGGTCGATTTTGTTGAGTTAAATCGTATCCTTCGTAGGTAACCAGATATTGGTTATTAATTACCTTAGGCTCGTTTAATTTCAACTCTAGCATTTCTACAGTTTGCGATACGGGGAATCCCATTTCATCCACAACTTCACCCGCCAAAACTGCTGCGTTGTAATTTTGTGTGTTTGCATCTAGCAATGGTCGGTTGTACACGCTTGAGGCTAATACACCTAGTAAAAGAACCCCAAATCCAACGTGTGTTAGCGAGCCACCAATCAATTTTGGTTGTTTCATTGCGAGTCGTGCCATCACCCAGCTGTTTCCTACTACGGCAAAGAATCCGGCGAAAATGTACAACATGTAATATGGATTCTTTACTCCTCCTAAAATTACCGAAGCGAGCGTAAGCAACGATGTGACCAAAGTTGGATAAATCAATGCTGAAGCAAGCGTTTCTGCATCGTATTTTTTCCAGAAAAGGTATTGCCCCAACACTGTAAAAAGGGCCATAATAATGGCAATAGGCATACTCCAATCATTATAAAAACTGATTTCAGGTGGAGTTGGATTCTCATTAAATAGAAGTCCTAAGATCGGAGAACTTGTTCCCAAAATGATAACCACACCCAGAATCAACAATAAAACAGCGCCGGTGAATGTCATAAATTCACGACTTAATATTTTTGATTCTTTTTCAGGAGATGGAAGTTCTTTGTAACGCCAGAAAAACATTCCAAGTCCAACACCGGTTACCACCAACATGAAGATGAGTAACTGATTGTACAGACCTAAATCCACAAAACTGTGAACTGATGAATCTGCCAATACTCCCGATCGCGTAAGGAAAGTTTCATATACAATCAGTACATACGCCAAAATTGCGAATAGCAGTGATGACTTCTGTGCCACCGAGCTTTTCCGTTGAATGATCATGGTGTGAATTCCTGCAGTACCGATCAACCAAGGCACTAAGGATGCATTTTCCACCGGATCCCACGCCCAGAATCCTCCAAACGACAGGGTTACGTACGCCCAATATCCGCCTAAGAAAATTGCCGTAAGTAGGGACAAGTTCGCTCCTAAAGTCCACGGAAGTGCAGGTCCTACCCACTCGTTGTATTTTCGTTTCCAAAGTGCGGCCATTGCAAAACAATATGGAATCGTCATCATCGCGAAACCAACGAACAAGATAGGCGGATGAATCATCATCCAAGGGCTTTTTAAAAGATCATTTAGTCCGGTACCATCGGCCGGCATAAAATCCGGATTGGCTTGAATGAACGGGGCATTCGGCATTTCTTCAGCTAGTGTTCTGAAAGGTGAAGCTCCGAACATAACATCACCGAATCTCCAGCCTACAATCATAGATATCAGGAAGGCCTGAGTAAGTGCTAAAAAGAATAACACCGGAGCTTTGTACGGCGCTCGGGTCCACTTCATCAAGCAAATACCGGCAATCCAAGAGAACAAAATCCACAGCATAAAGCTGCCTTCTTGTCCACCATAAAAAGCCGACCATAAATACTTTGGTGCTAGATCAAGGCTGGTGTAATTAAATACATAGTAGAACTGGAACTGATGTTTAAAAATCAGAAAAACCAACAGTGCGGATGCAATGACCATGAACAGACCTTGCAATCCAAACATCCAGTTACCAATTTTCAGCTGGCGCTCGTTATCGGCCTGAGCGGCACGGAAATAGAACACCATCGAAATCACACAAAATAAAAAGGAAAGCGTAATGGTAAGCTTTCCCATTATCCCAATTACAGGGGCAAACTCTAACATATTTCTAGCTCTCTGAAGCTTTTACGTATTCTGATGGATCAGCGTTGTTGTATTTAGACGGACATTTCATTAGCATTTCGCTGGCGTAAAAAACGTCGTTGCGCATCTCTCCGATTACTACCAGACGATCGGCCTCTTCAAAATTGTTAGGCTTTGGCCGAGGATATACTACTTTCTTTGTTTCGCCTGCATCATCGGTCATATAAAAAGAAAATTGCATGGTTTCGCGTGAGAAGCCATGATCTTTGGATGAATCCCAAACACCGGGTACGTGTGCAGCTTTCATTTCCGATGCCGTTTCGAAATCGGTGTAGGTACTGATGCTGTTTCCAAAATTGATCATCAACATGGAAGTAAATGCGACAATGGCGATAATGCCAAGAATTAACTTAGGTTTCATTGTTCTTCGGAATTAAGTTTTTCTTCGAGCGAAGCAACTTTTTTGTCCACTCGAATCATGAAAAATAATAAGACTGACCAGATGATGAGCGTAACGCCCAGCACCACATAGATAAGATCGTTTGAATACATAAAAGCGATAAATGCGTTTGCTTCCTGCAGCGATTCTTGCCCGGCCCATACGTCGGAATAAGCTTGAGTTAGTGTATCAACTACGGCAGTAGAATCGATTTGCATAAGTATTAAGATTCCTGTTCGGGATTGATTTTATACCGCACACTTTGATAGCGATGCATGATGTCGTACACCCAAAATGAGAGTGCAATAAACCCAAGCATAGCCGGATACAAAATTAACCGTAATTCGGCAGCAGTAATTTCTGAAAAAGCCGGATTTCCGTCGGCTCCGGGATGTAAACTTGTTAATTGGCGCGGAACCACATACAACAAAAACGGAATGGTGGTAACCGCAAAAATATTGTAAACAGCGGCGATTTTTGCGCGTTTGTCTTCGTCATCAAAAGCAGATCGAAGTACTAAATAAGCTACGTAAATCATCATAGCTAAGGCTGCCAGATTCATTTTAGGCTCGGCGAAGGTCCACCAGGTTCCCCAGGTAAATCGTGCCCAGAGCGAACCGGTTAGCAGTCCACACAATCCAAACATCATTCCTACGCGCGCCGAAGCTTCCGCTTTGATATCGAATATTGGTTCGGGACTGTTCAGGTAGCGAATGCTATAAATACAACTTGTAAGGAACATCGCATACATGGCCATCCACATGGGAACATGAAAGAAGATATTACGTGCTGTTTGTTCAAGAATAGGAATCTCAGGGATATATATAAGAAATCCACCACCGATTACTAATGTGAGCCAGATCGCTACTATGTACTTCCAGACTTTCAAATCAAATATTATTGGATGGTTCAAAGCCCCAAATATACAAAAAACCCCTGATTTCCTTTGAAAAATCGGACCTAGCTTTTCAAAAATTGCAATTCGTTACAATTGAAATGTGTAACCTTTGCGAGCTATTAAAATTAACTTAATTAAAATGCGATTTACTCCTCGTTCTCTATCCTTTGTTATCTTTTTGGGTATCTTATTATTATCTCAATTTACGGCACAAGCACAACAAGCAAACTTCGAGCTCGCTGAGCGATTCACTACTCAAAAAATGGAAAAACTAATCGGTTCAACCGATGTAATTCCAAATTGGATCGAAGATTCTGACGACTTTTGGTATGAGTGGGAAGATGCGCGCGGCACTAATTGGTTTTATGTAGATATCGAAGCGAAAAATCAACGCGAATTGTTCGACCGAGAAGAGCTGGCCGGTTTACTTAGTGAAGAATTTAAGCGCCCGTTTAATGCCACCGATCTTGAACTGAAAGGCTTTGATTTCGATGAAGATAAGGAGTTATTTACTTTTCATGTAGACAGTATTGAGTTCGAATGGTCGGTTCAAACTAATAATTTAGTAAAAGGTGACAGCCTGGAACCTAACAAAAGAGAACCGTGGGCAAACTGGTCGCCCGATAGCACCTGGGTGGTTTTCGCAAAAAATCACAATTTATATTTAATGAGTGGCGATACATCGGATACTACCGAGCATCAACTTACCACCGATGGTGAGCGTTGGTTCAGCTACCAATGGGCTCAAGGTGACACCGCAACCGATAAAAAAATGAGTGCACGAATTCGCTGGTTCGATGACGAAAAAAAGTTCTACGTTCAACGTACCGATAATCGAAAAGTAGATGAGTTGTGGGTGATCAATAATTTGGGGAAACGCCCGAGTCTCGAAACCTATAAATATGCCATGCCCGGCGAAGAAGAAGTGGGCATCGATTACGTTGAAGTGTTTGACGTATCATCCAAAGAGCGTGTGATCATGAATACCGATAAATGGGAAGATCAGAATTTGTCGGTCGATTTTTCAGACGTAGCTACCGGCGATTTGAACGGTCGTTCTTCTGAGGTAATTTATATAGAACGTTTAAATCGAGCTGCCAGTGAATTTGAGTTATTGAAAGGAAATACCGAAACCGGTGAAGTGGAAGTAATCATTTCTGAACGTTCTGAACCCTACTGGAACTGGCGTTTTCAGGATGCGGATGTGATTAACAATGGTGAGGAGTATTTATGGTGGAGTGAGCGCTCCGGTTGGGGACATTTATACCGTTATGACGCAGAAGGTAATCTCAAAAATCAGATTACTTCCGGTAATTTTGTAGCGGGTAACATCATGAAAATTGATACTGCTGCTCAAACGATCTTTTTTGAAGGATATGGTCGTGAAGCTGGCAATGAGCCCTATTATGAGCATTTATATTCTGTGAAGTTTGATGGAAGCAGAATGACGCACCTAACCCCCGAGCATGCAAATCACCGAATATTTTCATCACCCGAAGGCAATTATTTTGTAGATAATATGTCTCGCGTTGACATGCCAACGAAAGCAGTAGTTCGGGATGGATCAGGAAAAGTGATCATCAACCTGCAGGAAGTAAATATCGACCGGGCAACCGAACTCGGCTGGAAATATCCCGAAAAATTCAAAGTGAAAGCTGCGGATGGTGTCACAGATATTTACGGTGTGATGTGGAAACCCTTCGACTTTGATTCCACCAAAAACTATCCGGTAATTTCTTATGTGTATCCCGGACCTCAAGTTGAACCTTACCCGATTCGCTTCGGTCCTTCTCGACACCAAACTCTGGCTCAAGTCGGTTTTGTAGTGGTGGCTTTCGGAAACCGAGGTGGAACTCCGCTTCGAAACAGATATTACCACACCTATGGTTACGGTGATTTACGGGATTATCCTTTGGCTGATAACAGATATGGCCTAGAGCAGTTAATCGGTCGATATGATTTTATTGATGGCGAAAATGTAGGAATCTACGGTCATTCCGGCGGTGGATTTATGAGTACAGCGGCATTGCTTTCTCATCCCGATTTTTATGATGTTGCTGTTTCTTCGGCCGGAAATCACGATAACAACGTGTACAATCGCTGGTGGAGTGAAACTCATAACGGAGTAAAAGAAACCGTTAAGAAAGTTACCGAAATGGGTGAAGACAGCGTAGAAGTGGAACGCGAGGAAGTCACTTTCGAAGGGCCTATCGAAACGAATATTTCGTTGGCATCAAACCTTCAGGGAAAACTACTTTTAGTCCATGGCAGCATGGATAATAACGTGCATCCTGCGAATACCCTTCGCTTGGTTGAAGAATTAATCAAAGAAGGCAAGCGTTTTGATTTAATGATGTTACCCAGTCAGCGCCATGGTTTCAGAGGAGCTTCAAGGGCTTACTTCGAGCGGATGATGTGGTACTACTTTGCAGAGCATTTATTAGGCGACCGCAGAACTAACGTAAACTTCAACATCCCCGAAGAGTTGGATTGATAAATTAGCCAGCGGTCTAACGGATCACCCGTCTGACCGATTAGTTTGTTGCCAGGGAAACATAGTAATTGGATAAAGTCATCCCCGAGAAAACGGGGATCTAAAGCTATAACAAAGCCCGAAACAACAAATACACTTTAGATTCCTGCCTCCGCAGGAATGACCTCCAATTGAGTGTTTCACCTAGCACCAAAGTTCCGAGCTTGAGCTTTTTATTTATACCAAATCCTGATCTGTTTAATAGTGATGGTGATAACAAGTCTAAGAAATTAATGTGTTCCTAATCAACGAGTCCTTCTCCTTGAGGAGAAGACAGTTGAGGTGTATTCATGCCACCAAAACACGAAAACACAAGAAACAGATTTAGACAAAGTCATCCCCGTGCAGACGGGGATCTAAGGCTATAACAAAGCCCGAAACTTCGACATATTCAAGATTCCTGCCAACTTATGTTGAAACTTCGGTATGCATGCTCCGAGGGAATGACGCCATTTTTTTTTGTTACCCTGGCTCCGATGCTCTGCGTCGGAGCTTATTATTTACGTGAAACACAGTCTCCGATCCAACGCAGAGCATTGGATCGAGAACATTGAATTAGCAATCGGTCTGACGGATTACCTGTCTGACCGATTAGTTTGTTGCCACAGAAACATGGTAATTGGATAAAGTCATCCCCGTGAAAACGGGGATCTAAAGCTATAACAAAGCCCGAAACTTCGACACATTCAAGATTCCCACCAAACCTACGTTATAACTTCGATGTGCATGCTCCGCGGGAATGACCTATAATTGATTTAGTTTTCTGGGGTACGGAATTCCCGAATGACTCATTTTTTAGATTTAGTGAAAAAAACCTATCACGTATCAGTCATAATGTGTCCACATCCGAATAACCTTGACAATCTTTTCCTCCTCATACACTTGATATACCAAACGATGTTGAATATTGATTCTCCGTGAATATGCTCCCTCTAAGTTACCAACCAATTTTTCAAAGGGAGGATATTCTTTGAACGGATCCTCTTTCAGAATTTCAAGTAAGTCGATGACTTTCAGTTTTAATCCCGACGAAGCTACTTTTCTGGAATCCTTTTTCGCTTGTTTAGTATAAACGAGTTTAAAATTACTCACCAATCCAGTTCATCATCGGTTTCGTCAAGAGGAGTTTGTAATCCTTCTGCTATTGATTCCTGCATTCCTGGAATGGTTGTTAAATACAGAGTTTCCTGAATGGAACGCCAATCTTCCTCACTGATCAGAACAGCATTCGAACGTTTTCCCGTAATTTGGATGGGCTCGTGAGTATCTGATGCCTCATCTAGTAAACGATATATTTCTTTGCGAGCTTGGGTAGCTGTAAGTGTTTTCATGATTCTGTTATTAACTCTATTCACTAAAAACGTACGTTATTTCGTACACTAATTCAAACTACTAATTTAGAACGGCGCAAAATACATTCTACAAAGTCATCCCCGTGAAAACGGGGAACTAAAGCAGTAATTAAGCTCGAAACACCAAATACACTTCAGATTCCTGCATCCGCAGGAATGACCTCCAATTCAGTATTTCACCTAGCACCAAAGTTTCGAACTGAAAATTTACTTTTAAACCAAATCCCGGTCCGCAGGCGGATGTGTTTTTTTTTAGCCACGAAAGCACGAAAACACTGAATTTATAAAATCATCCCCGTGAAAACGGGGATCTAAAGCTATAACAAAGTCTGAAACTTCGACACATTCAAGATTCCCGCCAAACCTGCGTACTTACATCGGCATGCTGGCTTCGCAGGAATGACCTATAACTGATTTAGTTTTATTTGACCCCTAGCTCCGATGCTCTGCGTCAGAGCTTATTATTTACGTGGAACTTAGTCTCCGATCCAACGCAGAGCATTGGATCGAGAACAGAAGTAGCCAGCGGTCTGACGGATCACCCGTCTGACCGATTAGTTTGTTGTATTGGAAGCATAGAAATCGGATAAAGTCATCAACCAACTAAAGCCCGAAACTTCGACACATTCAAGATTCCTGCCTCCGCAGGAATGACCTTTAGTTGAGTGTTTCACCTAGCTCCAAAGTTCCGATTTTGGGCCTTTTATTTACACCAAACCCGCCAATATGTAAGTCACTTAACCTTCCATTAATTCTCATAAAATTCACAATATATGGGTATTCTAAAAGTTGATTGCTTAGCTTCGTGGATCAACATCTAGTAGCACGCTTTATCGACAATTCTTATTTCCATTTAGATGAAATCAACTTACTTACTTTTCCTAGTCTTTTTAATTGGAACTATAACACCGGCCCTTGCTCAAGAAAAAATGGTTGCTCGAGATGGATTTAAAGAAGGATACCGTGCAGTGCAATTTGGGATAGGAAACAACTTTACACTCACCAATTTTGGAAATGCCAGTTTAAATTTTATGCGCTTTGATTCTGAGAAAAAAGCGCGTTTCATTCGGGGATATCTTGTAAATAGTATTTCGAGTTCAAATGAAGATTCAGATTTCAATGGATTCGTTTATGAAGATGAAGTTGTAATAGACACCTTGTTTAGTAAGTCTGAAGAAGAGGGTAAAAACTACGACACAGAACTGCGTATTTATCTAGGAATTATCAACTATCTCCCATCAAACAGCGATATCCTCCCATTTTTCTCTCATAGTATATATGTGGGAAATAGATTTAGAAGCTCACCAAGATCGATTACCAGAACGAATGAACCTGATTCTGATCCTTTTGAAACTATAGATTACAATACCAAAAGCTTCAGTCCATCGATTGGTTATACCGCACGTTTTGGAGTCGATTATTTCATTGCAAAAAATATTAGCGTAAATGCACAATTTGGAGGGACACTCTTTTATAGATTTACTTTAGAAAAGTATGAATTTGCTTCGGACCTAAAACAGTCTGATTCGATAGAATATGATCAGCTTCGAGACCGAACTAAAAAAAAGCATGACGTTTCACTACAATCTGCTGGCATACTGTTTGGTCTTACCGCTTACTTCTAGATAATCAACCCAACTTCTCGCTGGTATATCTTCTCTTTTCGGGTGATGGTTAAACTCCAAACTATTCCTGCGCCGGCCATTACTGCTCCGTAAATAAGCATCAGTGTTTTTACAGGAACGAGCTCAAATTCTAACACTAAAGAGGCAATCATCACGGAAATAGAATTCATGATGGTAAATAACAACCACTCCGTAGAAAAAACACGTCCACGGAAGGTATCAATGGTTCGTTTTTGAAGAAGTACGGTGCTCGTTACCCAGTTTGCACCCGAAGCCGCATGAGCAAGTAATACGAATAAAATCATAACCCAAATGATATTTGTAAGTCCAACTATCATATACATAATGCCGGCCAAACCGATTGCCGCACCCATCAACTTGATCCAATCTTTCTCTTCAGAAACCAATCGCCGACCAATAATTGGCCCAATTCCCGTTCCCATTCCGCGAGCCGCATAAAGTAAGCCAAGTCCAATACTTCCCATCATCAAAATCTCTTCACTTACGATAATCAACATATAAACTAATCCTCCTAAAAAAGCACTGGATGTTCCTTTGGCGATGCTCGGGCGCAAAATGTGTGGATTCCCAATCAAGTATTTGGCACCATCAACAATTCCATTCCAAGGATTTCGATTTTTTTCTTTCTCCTCGGCCGACATCTCCTGCTGTGGGATAACCGCACGATAGATAAAATATCCCGAAACGATGTACGTAAATGCATCCAGAATCAGCACCATTTCGATGCCCAGCCATTCGGTGGCGAATCCTCCAAAAGCCATGCCCGAGGTAAAAATTATACTCCAGGTTGCCGTAGAAATGATATTCGCATTCACCAACTCTTCTTTGGTAGTAACATTGGGAATGGATGAAGTTTTTGCCGGCTCAAATACAGCAGAAATCATCATCTGAACTGATGTAAGTACATAGGCTAACCATAGCATCGACTCAGATTGCACAAATAATATCCCAAGAACAGCCAACGCGCGTAATCCATCACACAACAACATTAACATTCGCCGATTAAATCGATCGGTTATAAAACCCGCTAGTGGCGAAAAAGCAGCAAGACTCAGCATCTTTACTACGATGATGAGCCCAAGAAGAAATTCAGAATCTGAATACTTTGCAATAAGTGCATATAAGGCCAACAACCCAAACCAATCCCCGAAATTTGAAATAGCCTGAGCAGCCCACAACCGTCGGTAATTGGTGTTATTTTTTAATAATTCTATATACGGAGAAATCGAATTAACCAAATTATCGTCAAATTACAGTATAAAAACTGCTTATTGCTCATTGAATATTGAATATTGAATATTGGAATTTATTGAACTCCTGTGCTACCAAGCCCACCTTCTCCCCTACTCGTTTCATCGAGATCATTAACTTCTTTTACAGATAATTGCACAACCGGAGCGATCACCATTTGCGCGATTCGATCTCCATGATTTACCACAAATTCTTCCTGTCCATGATTGATGGCAATCACTTTCACCTCTCCCCGATAATCAGCATCGATCGTGCCCGGACTGTTTAACATGGTGATTCCATTTCGAATAGCTAAGCCACTTCTTGGGCGTATTTGGGCTTCATACCCATGCGGTAGTGCCATTTGTAAACCCGTTGGGATCAGCGTTCTTTCTCCCGGTTTTAGGGTGATTGGCGATTCCAAGGCGGCCCGAATATCCATTCCGGCTGCAGAATCAGATTCGTACGATGGAAGTGCCAAATCCGCGGCATGTGGTAGTCTTTTAAATTGAACGGAAGTCATAGACGCTCTTTTTTGTAGTCGATTAATCGTACCAACGCATTCCCAAATAATACTTTTACGCGAGCTTCGAGAGGAACACGTAGTTCATCGTCCAAAAACCATGCTCTGAATTTTCCGGAGAATCCGAAAGGACCATCAATGTTTTCGGTGTAGCCGGTGGTTAAATAGGTTTGAACCGGCTCGTCCCAAGGCTGGTAATTACGTTTCTCAAGCTTGGTGTTATTTTCAAAATGAATGTAGCCTTTTCGCTTGGTCACATACACAATCATTGAATTTTCTGTATCAGTTCCTGCAAATAAACGCGAGAACAAAAAGATTACATGCCCCGCCGTAGCGGGCTCTTCTAGCTCCAGCGTATCCCGGGTTTGATCTTCTTCTTTATAGGTCACCCAATTTTTATCCCGATCAAAATCGTATTCAATGTCTTTATAGATTTCTTCATCGATATTGTCTTTCCAATAATATGAGGTAATCGGCAAGCCATCATCATTCACCAAAAATAAACTGTGAAAATGATCAATTTCTGTTCCGATAAATGGGATTTTCGGGTTCGACACAATTTTGGTAACCAGATGTTTGTGCATTTGTCCACGAAACATGGAATCAGGCATCATGGTAACCTCCACTTCTCCCAATCGAAGAAATCCGTACTTAACTTCAAAGGTGAATACCTCTTTATACTCAAAGAGCTCCTGAATGGTTGGGGGCTCCGTTTTTGTATCAGATTGTGCGAAGCTAGTGTCGGATAAAAAACCAGCCCAAATGAAAACTATTAAAAAGAATGAGAGCTTTGCTGAGTTCACTCTTCCCCTTCTATAAGTCCGTGTTCTTTCATAAACGTTTCAAACGATTCTTCATCAAAACCAACCAGAACAGAATCTTCGAAAACAAGAACCGGGCGTTTAATCATGCTTTGATTATCAAACAAAAGCTGAAGCATTTCTTCGTCTGATGGATTCAACTCTTTAATCTTTAGATTTCTGTAAGTCGTTCCTCGGTTATTTACCAACACATCCAAACCAACCTTAAACTCAAGATCCTTTAGTTCGTCGAGAGTTAATGGCTCTTTTTTTACGTTGATGAACTCAAAAGCAATATCCCGCTCTTCCAACCACTTCTTGGTGTCTCTTATTTTATTACAATTTGGAATGCCGATAACGTGTAACATGCGATATATAAATGAATAGTTTCGTATTTTCTGAAAGATACAATAAGCCGATGTAAAAGTTAGCCCGGAGAGACCACTCTAATGAACAACCTTCTTAAAAAATTATTAATTCTTGCACCTGCTGTTTTTTTGGGATGGTCGTGCTCCAACGATGACGCTCAATCCCAATTTGAAGCGATGGCCTATGGCGAACCGGCTAATTACACCGAAACCAACTTTCAAGGCGATGTTGTACGAAGTGATAGTGACGATTGGAGAATTTCTCCCCTTTACCAAGGACTTGCTTCGGTACAACCCATTTTCCCCAACCCGGTACAATTTGGCACAAATGTAACGCTCGAAATCGACATTAAAGGAGCTCCGGCCAGTTCCAGCATCGAGGTAGGCTATTTGAACCAATCCAATCAATGGATTTTCTTGCAGCAGCAGGATTTACAAAATGATTTTGAACTCATCACTTTTCTGATCAATACTCGGCAATTCGGTAGCTCACTTTCACAGGCTCAAGGCATAAAACGAATGCTAATTTTTGACGGCAACCAGCGCCTGATTTCGTATGGAGATATTCTGATTCAATAAGGTTGTTTTAGGCTATCCGAGGTTCTATCTTCAAGCCATGCGTAAACTATACCCGTCAGAAAAGCTAGTGTTAGCAAGGTTAATTTTTCCAGAACCTTACGATGTGTTATTGGAAGAAACCGGACTCCCCTCAGGTGCTTTGCGCGACGATTTGATCAATCTCATCAATTATCGTTTGATCGAAGTAGTAAATACCGAGATTGTACAACAAGACAGCACCGCATTTTACGACTCCGACAACCTCCACGACTTTACTTTTCGGGCTACAAAAACGGGGCTGAAACAAATACGGGAAACAGTATGAATTTTAAAGTAGAATTTGACGAAAAATCACTCGAAATCGACATCAATCAGGAGAATGGTAGCTATACCGTTTGTGATAACATCACAAGCTTTGAGTTTGAGCAACAAAATGGGCGTTTTTATTTACGAAAGGGAACAAAATTGTACACCATCGATAATGTAAAGGTAGAAAACTCCACCGTAGAATTTTCAATTGATGGTGCTTGGTATAAAGCAGATGTAAAAGACGAACAGCAGTTATTGCTCGATAAACTTGGCTTTAAATCTACATCTGCTTCATCTGAAGGGAAATTAAATTCTCCAATGCCCGGTAAAATCCTCGACATTATGGTTTCCGAAGGTGATGCCGTTACTAAAGGCCAACCGGTTGCAATTCTAGAGGCCATGAAAATGGAAAATGAGTTAAAATCGCCTATAGATGGTACTGTGACGAAAATAGTTTCCGAAGTGGGACAATCGGTGGAGAAGAAAACCCCAATTTTAGAAATAGAAGCTGTTGGATAAATTTATTATCAAAGGTGGAACGCCTTTAAAAGGAACCATCGCTATAAGCGGTTCAAAAAATGCTGCGCTTCCCA
Source organism: bacterium (assembly GCA_024742815.1). Classification (GTDB taxonomy): domain Bacteria; phylum Bacteroidota; class Rhodothermia; order Balneolales; family Balneolaceae; genus HXMU1420-13. Next base: position 162,394 of record JANSXX010000002.1, on the reverse strand, counting down.
TCATTGCCGGAGCGTTACTGGCTGATTCGCCGGTTACCATTCATAACATTCCACGCCTGCAAGACATTTACACCTTCAACAATGTATTGCGTGTTGTGGGTGCTAAAGTTGATTTCAAAGAGCAGGAAAACACCGTAGAAATTGACCCAACGCTCGTTTCTTACTTAGAAGCCCCCTACGACTTGGTTCGTAAAATGCGAGCTTCATTTTACATGCTGGGCGCATTAGTTGGTAAACACGGTTATGCGAAAGTTTCCTTACCGGGTGGGTGCGCTTGGGGACCTCGTCCGGTAGATTTACACCTAAAAGGGATGGAAGCCATGGGAATTAAAATCACCTTGGATAAGGGTTATGTGATTGCCAAAGCTGCAGAAGAACTACAAGGAGAAAGTTTCACGCTGGAACCGAGCAGTGTCGGTGCTACCGTAAATTTATTATTGGCATCCGTATTAAGAGCTAAGAAATTCACCATAAAAAACGCCGCGAAAGAGCCTGATGTAGTACAATTGTGCAACTTTTTGGTTGAAATGGGCGCCAATATTGAAGGAATTGGCACCGATATACTAACCGTTAAAAAAGTGAAGCAACTTCAAGGAGTTGAAATCAGTAACGATCCCGATCGCATTGAGTTGGGCACCTATATGATAGCCGGTGCTATGCATCCTGAATCTGAGCTTACACTTACCGGATGTAATGCGGATCATTTAGGGAATTTCCCTGAACTACTTCGCCAAACAGGAACTAAAGTAACTATTGATGGAAGCACCATTCACATCAAAGCGCCCGAAACCTTAAAACCGGTTTCTATAAAAACGGATATCTATCCAGGCTTCCCTACCGATTTACAAGCACAGTGGGCTACGATGCTTTCCCAAGCCGTTGGTAATTCATCTGTTACCGACACCGTTTATTTTGATCGTTTCAGTTATGTTCCGGAGCTTACCCGCTTGGGTGCCGATATGGATGTAGAACAAAACACAGTAAACATTAAAGGTAAGACACCTTTAACCGGTGCTTCTGTGATGAGTACCGACTTACGCGCGAGCGTGAGTTTAGTACTGGCAGCAATGATCGCCAAAAACACCTCGGAAGTGCTTCGTGTTTATCATCTGGATCGCGGTTATGAATCGTTGGAAAATAAATTGAATCCCGTAGGTGCAAAAATTACCCGGGTTGAGGATAATTGATTAACCACAGAATAGTTACTTATTAAAAAACCAGTAACAGCGCAAGGCCTTGCGCCGTTACTGGCTATAATTAATAAATCCATTTAAAATTGCTATTAATATAGTTGTTTGGTTTCAGTCAATTCCCAATAGAAGGTCTTTTCTAATTAACATTAACAAGAAGTAGAGCTAAGATTAAGCTGATTACTTTTATAAGTTGAATAGAACGCTTTACAAGCTCGTGTGATTGAGCAAGGCCTTGCGCCGTCAGCGGTTCAATAAGAATTGAATCTTACCTCATAATTCATATTTCTTTAGTCCCTTCCTCCCCCTATATTGCTACGTGGTAAAAATCACACACAAGAGTTTTTTATATCGCATATTAAGTATTGCTTTACGCACAAAATACATATCAAAGAAAATTCTCAGTTTCGCTGTTTGCAGATGAAATAAGCGATCACTGCACCGAATTACTTAGCTTTTGCTCATTACTATTTTTCGTTTTTAAGCAAACGCTAACTACCGATTCCACCTTGGAATCCCCACCAATTTTTAAAGAATTAACTGGCAAAAATAACGCCGGAGACGCACAACCACTTCCACATAGCCTAACCTACAATTCGTGGAAAGTAACAGGTACCATTAAAAAAATAAGAAGATGGCTGGTTGTGACCGGGAAAACGTGCCTAGAAAAAGAATATCTAGATGAAAAATCAAATTATCATACACTCTTCGGGCAATCAGACCCGAATTGCGCTGATCGAACAAGGAGAACTAGCGCAGCTTTTCATAGAATCAGAGGAAAATCAACGTACCGTTGGCAACATTTATGTAGCTCGGGTTCATAAAGTAATGAGCGGCATCCGCGCCGCATTTATCGACATGGGAACGCCCAAAGATGCGTTCCTTCACTTCTCCGACGCCGGCGATCATCTCGACAGTTACATCCGAATGTTGAATGGTAAAAACGCCATTCCTTCTAGCCTGGATGGAGAAATCAAGAACAAAGAAAATATGAGCAATGTGCAAAAGCAGTTGCTCGCCGGTAAAGTTCTTAAGAACGGTCAGAAGTTATTGGTTCAAATTGTGAAAGAACCAATTGGATCGAAAGGTCCACGAGTTTCTACTGATATCACCATTGCCGGGCGGTTTCTGGTGCTAATTCCGATGGGCGATTACATTGCCGTTTCTAAACGCATCAGCAATTACAAAGAACGACGACGTTTAAAAAGCATTCTTAACAAGATGCTTCCTGATGGATTTGGTGTAATCGTTCGAACTGTAGCTCAAAATCAGGATGCGCAGGCTATTGAAGACGATTTGCGTACCGTGCTTAAAAAGTGGGAATTGATCGTAGATCGTGTGGATAATGCGAAACCACCATCGCTTTTGTACAAAGATCTGGATATGACCGAAAGTCTGATCCGCGATTTATTTGCGAAGAATTACGATCGCGTACTCATCGACGACCCAAAGATGTACCGGCAGATAAAGAGCTATGTGAGTCAAATAGCACCGCACATGGTACCAAATGTGGAGTTGTACAATCGGAAACAACACATTTTCGATTTCATGAAAATCGCTGAAGATGTAAACTCCATCTTCTCCCCTCGTGTGCGCTTAAAAATGGGTGGATATTTAATTTTTGAGCAAACCGAAGCCATGTACGTGGTAGATGTTAACTCAGGTCCGTATGCTGCCAAAGAGCGTCAGGAAGACAACTCGCTCAAAACAAATCTCGAAGCTGCTCGTGAAATTGCCAAGCAGTTACGCTTAAGAGATATTGGCGGAATTATTGTTGTTGATTTCATCGATTTGAAGGACGATAAGAACCGTAAGAAGATTTACGATGAGCTGAAAAAAGAATTCCGTAAAGATCCTGCCAAAACAAATGTGATTGGCATGAGCGATTTCGGTTTGGTTCAAATCACTCGCCAGAGAATTCGACCAAGTGTGGTGAATTCCGTATCAAAAGTGTGCCCAATGTGTGGTGGATCCGGCAGTGTGGTTAGCCAAAATACTATTCTCACTGATATTGAAAGTTGGATCAGCAAATTTAAGCATAACACGAAATACAGAGCACTCGATCTGTATGTTAATCCTTATTTGAAGTCGTATCTCACCAAAGGATTATTCAGTCGCCGTTGGAAATGGATGACTAGATTTGGGCTCAAAATTACCATCATCGGTGATGAGAAGACTTCTCTGAATGAATTTCATGCGACCCTAGCCGGCTCCGACATCAACATAACGGATGCGGTAATGAGTGGAGCGTCGATTGATGAGCTGTTAAATCGACAGGAGCTGGAAGAGATAAACAGTGGCCAACATGATCGCAGCAACTTGGATATTACCAAAAAGCCTCAGCGACAGAACAATGGCAACTCAAGAAATTCTGACAGATCACGAAATAATAGTGGTGGCCGTTCGTCGAATAATGGCGGTCGAGGTAACCGGAATTATCAGAAAGACGCCAACTAGACAGGTTGGCGTAGTATTTGCCCATTCAGGTGAAACCAAAGAAATTTTATGAGTGTATTTAATTTACATGCCACTACCGTTGTTGGCATTATTCACAACGGCGAAGCAGCAATTGGTAGCGATGGGCAGGCTACCTTAGATAAAACGGTGATGAAAAGCACTGTTAAGAAAGTTCGAAAATTACACGGCGGAAAAGTTCTGGCAGGCTTTGCAGGCTCAACCGCGGATGCCTTTACCCTTTTTGAGCGCTATGAAGAAAAACTAAGCGAATATAACGGCAACATGCAGCGAGCCGCTGTGGAACTTGCCAAAGACTGGCGTAAGGATAAATACCTGCAGAAGTTGGAAGCTCTGTTGGTGGTGATGGATAACGATTATGCCTTAGTTATTTCAGGACAAGGAGATGTTATTGAGCCCGACGACAATATTGTGACCATTGGAAGTGGTGGGAGTTATGCCTTAGCCGCCGCACGAGCCATGGTAAAACACGCACCGGAAATGAAAGCGGTTGATATTGTATCGGAAGCTTTGCGTATTGCTGCCGATATCGACATTTATTCCAATCATAACCGAACGCTACTAGAGATTAATTAACATGATTGATGCAAAGAATTTAACGCCACAACAGGTTGTAAGAGAGCTCGATAAATACATTATCGGACAAAAAGAAGCTAAGAGATCGGTAGCCATCGCACTAAGAAATCGCTGGCGCCGAATGAATGCCGATGAGGAAATCAGAGAAGAAATTGTACCGAATAATATTCTGCTGATCGGACCTACCGGTGTTGGTAAAACCGAAATCGCGCGTAGATTATCGAGGCTGGCGGGAGCTCCTTTTGTAAAAGTAGAAGCTTCTAAATTTACTGAAGTTGGTTACGTAGGCCGCGATGTTGAGTCTATGATTCGTGATTTAATGGATTATGCATTGAACATGGTAAAAGACGAAATGCAAGAACGAGTAAAAGAAAAAGCCGCCGAAATGGTGGAAGAGCGCATTCTAGATATTCTCATCCCTCCTGTTCGTAAATCGGCTACCAATCCCCAAAAAGATGCGGTTGGCTTTAATGTGAATAACGCAACCGATGAAGAACTGAATGAACGAACCCGTGAGCGATTCCGTGAAAAACTTAAAAACGGAGAGCTCGACGATCGTAAAATCGAGATCGAAGTAAAAAGCTCAAAAGCCCCGATGATGCAGGTATTTGGTCCGGGCGGAATGGAAGAAATGGGCGTTAATTTGCAGGATATGCTTGGAGGAATGGGCAAAAACAAGAAATCGAAGCGAAAAGTACCGATTTCTGAAGCCCGAGAGATTTTACTGGATGAAGAATCCGAAAAGTTAATCGATCACGAGTCTGCCGTTCAGGAAGCTTTAGAGCGAGTACAAAAGCAAGGCATCGTGTTCATCGACGAGATTGATAAAATTGCTGAACCGAGTACCGGCGCCGGAAAAAGTGGTCCTGATGTAAGCCGGCAAGGTGTACAACGTGACCTCCTTCCTATTGTGGAAGGTAGTACCGTTAGCACCAAGCATGGAATCGTAAAAACCGATCATATATTATTTATCGGATCGGGTGCATTTCATGTGTCTAAACCTTCTGATTTAATTCCGGAACTTCAAGGTAGATTTCCCATTAGAGTTGAACTGAACTCACTTACCGAAAGTGATTTTGTAGAGATTTTATCGAAACCAAAAAATGCCTTAACTAAGCAATACATTGCCATGTTGGCCGCTGAAGGTGTAACTATCAACTTTACTGAAGAAGCCGTAGCCGAGCTGGCTCGCATTGCGGCATTAGTAAATTCTCAGGTAGAAAATATTGGCGCTCGCAGACTACATACCATAATGTCGTCGTTGTTCGACGAGTTACTCTTTGCCGTTCCCGATGATATCAGCAGTGGAGAGATTAACATTGACAAGGCCTACGTCGAAAAACAACTCGACGGTTTGGTGAAAGACAAAGATCTTAGCCATTACATCCTTTAACGTGGTTTTGAAGATGTAGATTTATTACAATGGAAACCGCCGAACTAATTTTCTCGTATTTAGGTAATATTTATGACAGCAATAACACGACTTCAAATGACTATTAAGAGATTACTGATTCCGAGCGCGATCATTTCCATTGTATTATTTATTCTAAGCTTCACCGGTGTAGATGATGTTGTTAAAACTAAAAATGACGACACCACCAATCTCACCAAATATGTACAGGCGCAACGTAGTATTGTGCAAAACTACTTTGGCTACCCCGATGTAGATATGATGTACCGTGCAAGTATCCGATACATGGTGAACGCCATTGAAGATTCTACACTACAAATTGAAGGAACTCCTATCGACACCACTTTTCCCGGTTTGGATGTTAGTTCCATTCGTGATGCTTATGAAAATTTCGAATCAGCCTATTTGTATGTCGCAAATAATAGTCCCGATGAAGACATGAAGCGACTCACTGAAGTTGCTATTCGTGGCTTATTCTCTACGCTCGATCCACATTCTGTGTTTATCGAAGCTAGAGAAAGTGAAGTGGATCAGGAGAACTTTGCCGGAAAATTTCAGGGAATTGGTGTTCAATTTAATATCATTCAGGATACCATCACGGTAGTTACCGCAATCGCTGGCGGACCAAGTGATCAGCTCGGTATTCAATCAGGAGATCGAATTATACAAATTGAAGATTCCACTGCGGTTGGCTTCGAAAATGAGGATGTTGTAAAACGTCTTCGTGGAGAAAAAGGAACCAAAGTTAAAGTGACGATTAAACGCCCCGGTGTACGAAATCCATTGAATTTCACAATCACTCGCGATGATATTCCCCTCTACACTGTGGATGCATCCTATATGCTTGACGAGCAAACCGGCTACATCAAAATAAACCGATTTGCTGCCACTACCCACGACGAGTTTATGCAAGCGATGGATGAGCTTCGTCCTAAAGGAATGGAGCGATTAGTGCTTGATTTACGTGGAAATCCCGGCGGTTACTTAGGTCAGGCCGTGGCTATTGCTGAAGAGTTTTTCCCAAGAGGAACTGAATTAGTGGCCACTGAAAGCCGTCACAATCGTTTCACGCAGGAATATTTTTCACGTAAAGATGGCGTGTTCAAAGATAAGCCTGTGATTGTTTTGGTTGATGAAGGTGCTGCCTCAGCAAGTGAAATTGTATCCGGTGCGTTACAAGATCATGACCGAGCATTGGTTGTGGGTCGCCGTACTTTCGGTAAAGGCCTTGTTCAACAACAATACGAATTGATCGACAAAAGCATGGTTCGGGTGACTATTTCCCGCTACATGACTCCTTCCGGTCGCGTGATTCAGAAATCTTTCACTGAAGGTGGTGGCGAGGAATACGCTTACGAGATTTATCAGCGAAACGATAACGCCATGAACGATGCGGTTGAATTTGTAGATCAGATTCCGGATTCGCTGCACTATAAAACCGATGCAGGACGCACAGTGTATGGCGGTGGTGGAATTGTACCGGATTACATCATCCAACAAGACACTACACGCTCCGGCTATATGATCAATTTTGCAATCAGAAAACGTATTTCTTTTGATTTTGTACGCGATTACCTTGATCAGAATGGCGATGAGTTTCGAGCGCAGTGGGAAGATGATTTTGAGGACTTCCGCACCAATTTTACCTGGAGCGAAAACGAGATGAATTCCTTTAAAGATCGCCTGATTAGTGAAGGATTTGTTATTACTGATGAAGTAACATCACCTAAATTCGAAAACGATTCACTGTTTGTCCCTGCCGGATATTTTGAAGAAGTACAATGGATGGCAGAAGGAAGAATGAAAGCTGAAATTGCCCGACAAGTTTGGGGCATGCAGTATTTCTATCCGGTAGTAAACGATTATTTCGATACCACCCTTAAAGAAGCAATGACCTTATGGGGCGCATATGGAAGACTGGAAGCCTTAGCTAAAGGAAAAGCATCCTTAGATGAAGTAAGCAACTTCGATCCGGATGGTGGGATGTAATTCTTAACTCACCTATTTAGATTATTCAAGCCCGTGAAGCATTCGCGGGCTTTTTTATTTGCGTAGATGCTTAAAATGTTAAAGGTTAAATTAGGAATGTTAAATTGGAAGAGGAGTGCATTTAACACAATTCATTTTTGTGAGTATTCGACGCGGCAATCCTTGGAATTACGAATTTTGAATAAGGAGTATTGAAGTACGAAGTAATCCTTCTACCAAATTAATGGTGAGAATGGAATATTACTGCCTAGTTCAATTCCGCTAATGGGAGATCACGTCTTCAAAGAAAGTAATAAACTTCAGCTGATAGAACTCATCCTCACAGTTGCAAAGCATAAACTATTATTTTAAGAATAAACTGATGTTGTACTTTGAGTGTAAATCGTGTTTATTCAACATATTCTATTAAATTATCGGAATATGATGAATAACACTTAAAGATCAAACTGGGATATAATGAATAGAGTTCAGCATATTCCAATGTTAGCTGCCATAGAAAAGAATATTGATAAGGAACATCAACATACAACTGATTGACAAAATTAAAAAGCCAGCCGAAGGGAACAGATTTCTACATGGTATATTAACCGTTCTGATAATAATTCTGTTTCCATTGATTATATCAATTGGACTAGTTTTTATGCTTGTAATGTGGATTTGGAGTTTTCTCAAATTTGGTAATGTATCAAAAACGGAAGTTCAAGAGATATCTGCATCGGAAGAGCAATGGACTGTATTGACAAGCATAAATGATTTAAAAATTCAGCAAAAGTATTTACATGAAATTCGATTCGGCCCAGCTTATTTTGAGTTGAAAAGCGAACCAAATATTCAATTTTTAAAGAATAAGACTTTTGGAGACTGGTTTTACAGACATAAAAATGGAGTATTACTTCAACAATGGAATTCAACGGCAACACCAAACACAAATTTGATTTTCATTGATGCGGAAACATTGGAATTAAGAACTATTAAAGAAAATATCCCTTCTGTACTCTGGACTTTAACTGAAACAGAAGATAAATCGCTTCAATTGAATTGCGACACTGGACGAGAAATTTTGACTTATAAAATTGAATTATAAAAAACGGCAGCTAACAAGGTGTATAGCCAATAGGGCGATTAGTGATAAATTGAAAGTTCTATTCTTTGAGCAGGCAACGCCAAAACAAAGTTTTGACGTTTAACAAAATGAAAACTAAAAGTAAAAACGTTTGCTTTGGCTTAGTGGTAAATCGAAAGTGAAGTGCTTCGAATCTGCCCTACTGTCCATACACAGAACGCTACCCCACCTTCGATAACTCCCAAAGTTCTACTTCTTCTTTAGCCCGCCAGCTTTGGTTTCGTTTAGTCTTTTTGGAAGCTGATTTCACTCTTTTTTTATAATAATTTTCCAACTTATAGCGCCCACCATTGGCTAATTCTCTTTCAATGGGGTGCTCTTTAGTTGCATCCGTTATTTGCGCTAAATTCGAAAATAATAGCACGATTCTACCATCAGGTAAAAGTCGCTGCTTGGCCGCAGAAAAGAACTCTTCAAATAACGTTTCGTTGTAGTACATGGCTTCATCCAGCCTGTTCAGGTCATGCGATTTTGGCAACCAAGGTGGATTAAATACGATCAGTTCGGTTTCTTTATCCCACTTACCAAATAGATTTCCATGATCTAATTCAATTTTTCTAGACAACTTGGTATCGCCCATAAATTCTTTTAAACCGATGATTGCATTCTGGTTAACATCGGTCCCGTACACCTTCTGGAAGCCATATTTCATCATTTGTAAAGAGAGTACTCCACTTCCTATACCAATATCCATGGCCGATTTTTTTGGACCGTTATACCGTTTCAACCAATTATCAAAAACAATCAGATGATCAAAACGAGTAGGAAAATACACTCCGTAATAGGGATGTATTTTATTCCGTAGCACCGGAATTGAAACTCCTTTAATGTACCATTGCCAGGCACTATTTAACCCTTGGATTTGCGGGAGTGACAAATAAAACTGTTCCGATTCCGGATATAATTTTTCCAGCCAACGTATTGCAGGAGCCTTTTTTACTGCCAAGAAATGATTTTTGATTTCCATCAAAATGAGGTTTGACAGTTTTTGATATTCAGCCCGGTACTCCCTTTGTTCCAGAAAACTCTTATTGGGTAAGCTCTTATTAAGATGCTTCTTTAACTCTTTTAAAAGTAACAATCCGCTACTATAATAATCTGCGATTATAACATGATTGTCTGCTTTTAAAGACTCAATCGCAGACTTTACATCAACAGATTTATGAAAGTGCTGGGCATTTTTTTTAGGTCGGACAAGTGCCGGCTTAATTACTTCTGGAATCATTGTTGATTGCCTTAAGATAGAATAGGGTTGAGAAAAGCTTATTTCAATTCAATGTACATCTATTGTAGATCAAGTATCTCTTGATTAAAGAAGTAGACAGAATCCTTCAGTACGTTAGAAAGTAAAGAAACACTTCATCTAAAAATGAAGCTTTAAGCTACTTCCTGTGCATACTTTGCCTGGAATTGAGTGGGAGATAGTTGCTGCTTTTTGCGGAACATTCGGTTGAAATACGAACGGCTGTCGAATCCACAACGCATGTAAACCTCTTTAATCGAGATTGTTGGATCAGATAATAATCGAGTGGCTAACTTAATGCGTTCATTATTGATAAAGTCTACCGGTGAAATGCCTAACTCATTTTTAAAAACCCGGTGAAAATGTGATTCGCTCATATAGGCTTTACCACTGAGCTCAGCGATGGTTAATGGCTTATCCAGATTTTTGCGAATGTAATTAATTACAAAGGCAATGCGGTTATTTCCGCTTAACTGTAGAGCTTGCTCGGTGTAAATCTCTTTATAATTGGCCCGAAGAATCCGAATGATGAGCTCTTTCAACATAAAATCTACGAATACATCTTTTGAGGGATGATCTTCGGTAAACAGAAAAAATAAGCGCTGTATGATCTGATTGATGGCCGCATCGTTGGTAAAATGGAAATTATAATCAGCATATTTCCATTCATTATTATCAATGCGCGGACTGCTGCTATTCATGATATCCACTACTTCCGCAATCTTTTCTGTATTAATTGACATGGCCGAACAGCGGGTGGGATTATTCATCTGAGCTTCGGGAAAATCGATGCACATGATTTCATCGGCAGGTAGAATCAACGATTCGCCTGGAAGAAAACTAAAGGCCTGATGCCCATGTAGATGCATCACCTTTTTTCCTTCAATCATACTTGCTAACACAGGCTCATGAAATTGCAATAACACTTTATCAGCTTGTTGATGAGTTTCGAAGATGTGCATCTCTGCATTGTTCACCGCATAGGTCGTTTGGTTTTCAACTAAGGTCTCCAACCTGCGTCCTTCAAAAAAGTGTTTGGGTAATTCCATTTTCACAGCCTCTATTTTATTGTACCAGCCTAAAAGAGCAGAATTATTCGCACATCTCCAAATATATGCACAATTCTATCGAGCTGATGGAGTGGTTTGCAAGTATTGTGCACAGCCTTAGCAGTATTGGTCACACCAAGTATCCTAGTTTAGGTGTGCAAGCGCTTTTCCAGCCAGATTGGGTGCAATAATTACTTAAAGAAAGCGATCATAAACACTAATATAATTGAATTACCATGAGTGAATTACAAACCTTAACTCACAATCAAATCGAACGACCACCATTTAAAGCTCAGTACGAGAACTACATTGGAGGAAAATGGATCGAGCCGATTAAAGGACAATATTTTGAAAATTCTTCGCCGGTTGATGGCAACAACTTTACCAGAATCCCCAGATCTACTGAAGAAGATGTAGAACTAGCCATCGACGCTGCCTGGGAAGCTGCCAAGACCTGGAATAAATCATCTGCTACCGAGCGAAGTAACATTCTCTTGAAAATTGCCGATGTGATCGAACAAAATCTCGAAGCCTTAGCCAAAGTAGAAACCTGGGATAATGGAAAAGCCGTACGCGAAACCATGGCTGCAGATCTTCCACTTGCTGTCGATCATTTCCGTTATTTCGCAGGAGTAATCCGCGCTGAAGAAGGTTCCGTTTCTGAACTGGATTCCAGTACAGTTTCGATGAATGTGTTAGAACCACTGGGCGTAGTTGCGCAAATCATCCCCTGGAATTTCCCCATCCTTATGGCTGCATGGAAAGTTGCCCCTGCCCTCGCTGCCGGCAATTGCGTGGTGCTAAAACCCGCCGAGCAAACCCCGGTTGGAATTCTATGTTTGGTTGAATTAATTCAAGACATTCTACCCGATGGCGTGTTGAATGTAGTGAATGGATTTGGTGTGGAAGCAGGAAAACCGCTGGCTTCAAGTCCGCGTGTAGAAAAAGTAGCTTTTACCGGCGAAACCACTACCGGACAACTAATTATGCAATATGCGGCAAAAAATATCACTCCTGTTACCCTCGAATTAGGTGGAAAATCACCAAATATCTTTTTCTCTAATGTAATGGATGCCGACGACGACTTTTTGGATAAATGCATCGAAGGCGCAGTGATGTTTGCCCTCAACCAAGGCGAAGTGTGTACTTGTCCTTCCCGAATGCTGGTTCAGGAAGATATTTTTGATGCGTTCATGGAGCGCGTAGTAGAACGCACCAACGCCATTAAACTCGGACATCCCCTCGATCCAACCACGATGATGGGCGCACAGGCTTCCAACGATCAATACGAGAAAATCCTTAACTACATTGAAATTGGTAAAGATGAAGGTTGTGAAGTTCTTGCAGGTGGAAGTGCTGCTTACAACGAAGGACTAGAAGGTGGATATTACATCCAGCCAACCATCTTGAAAGGAAATAACAAGATGCGTGTGTTCCAGGAAGAGATTTTTGGTCCGGTTGTTTGCGTAACCACCTTCAAAGATGAAGCCGAAGCTTTACAAATCGCCAACGACACACTGTTTGGATTAGGCGCCGGAGTGTGGACTCGTGATGCGCATCAGGCGTACAATATTTCACGCGAAATTAAAGCCGGTCGTGTTTGGGTGAATTGCTACCACCTCTATCCTGCCCATGCACCATTTGGTGGATATAAAAAATCAGGTATTGGTCGCGAAACTCATAAAATGATGCTCAATCATTATCGTCAGACCAAAAACATGCTTATTTCTTACGATAAGAAAGCCATGGGCTTCTTCTAAATCGTAAAAGATATGACTGCCAGAGTTGAGGTAACCGACGCAGCTACAAAAGTAATCCTGCAATTACAGGAACAGTACGGCCCTCTGATGTTTCATCAGAGTGGCGGTTGCTGCGACGGCTCTTCCCCGATGTGTTTTCCGGTTGGAGAATTCCTTATCGATCAAAATGATGTGTTATTGGGATCAATCGCTGATTGCGAATTCTACATGTCTGCTGATCAGTTCGAATACTGGAAACATACACATTTAACCATTGATGTAACCGAAGGAAGAGGCGCCTGTTTTTCGGTAGAAGCCCCACTCGGACTTCGATTCGTGACCATTTCCTGATTGTTTAATCAATCGGAACTTGAGGAATTGGAGAGAAACGTCTAAACCCTAAATATCTAAGTAATTCTAGAGCCCGAGATTTGATCGTTTCGGGCTTTTTGATTTTTGATGAACTTATGAACCTCGATATAATTTGTTCGATCAATCTTTTTTTAAATGATGAATGTTAAGTTTTAAATGTTAAATGGGAGGATTGTTATTGCGAGGAGCTTAAGGTTTAGGTGAAACGAATTCGCAAAGAATCGACGTGGCAATCTCGAACGTTAATTGACGATCTCATTTTCAGGTAACCATACTCCCAACCATTGATTTTATCAATAGCTTTTAAGAATAAGCTGATGTTTGTACTTTGATAGTTGCTAGGGTTAATTCATCATATTCTAATTAAATAGCAGGATATGATGAATAACACTTAAAGATTAAACTGGGATATAATGAATAGTGTTCAGCATATTCCAATGTTGTGCCCCATTTGAAAAAATGACGATTGAAGAACTAAATAGCGAACTCAATAAATTAGGTGTATCTGACGACAGATATTACCTGCGCGGACTTTTCGGTTCGACTGACGACAACGACAAAATCGCCTTGACTGTCAGAAAAGGAAAGTTCACAATCGAATATGAAGTTTACTATAAAGAACGTGGAGAAAAACATTCAATAAGGACATTTACGACAGAAACAGAAGCTTGTGAATATCTACTCCACAAAATTCAAGAAGAACTGACAATCGAAAAAGTCCAGAACGTCATCGGACTTGATGGTATGACAGTAAACGAACGGCTTTGGGAGACAGGATTAATGGGCGAATTTGACCAGACTAAAAAGAAGAATAAAAACCGAGCCGCACAGATTTTGAGAATTCTGAGAGTTGACGAACCTTCGATTAAGAAAATATTGAAAATGAAATAAAAACGGGGCACAACACAGCATATAGCTTATGGCGGGTGAACGGCTGCCAGCAAGGTTTTCGCTCCTCAGCCAGCTTTAGTTTCGGGGGACAGGAAAGTGCTTCGAAACCGCCACAAGCCATATGCAAACCGTTGAAGATGTATTCATTCTGCTAATCGAATCTTAATTGGTAGCGACCTCCACTTTTCATTTCCAGCTTCGGATTTAGTATCATCCCCCCCAAACTAAATCCATCCAAACTTTATGCATCTCAGAAAGTTACTATCGCTGCTCACAATACTACTATTTTCGGTTTCTACAAACGCTCAAGTGTATCACCAAAACGGGATGGTGGTTTCTGATAATCAGATTGCATCGGAGGTTGGTGCGAAAATACTTGAACAGGGTGGAAATGCAATAGATGCTACCGTAGCTACTGCTTTAGCCTTAGCTGTGGTTCATCCTCAGGCCGGTAACATCGGCGGCGGTGGATTTATCGTTTATCTGGATGCTGAGGGCTCTTCAACTACCTTCGATTTTCGGGAAAAAGCTCCTCTTGCTGCCACCGAAGATATGTTTATGGATGAGAACGGGGAATACATCCCCATGATTAACCACAATGGGTTATTGGCAGTGGGAGTTCCTGGAACGGTAGCCGGATTATGGAAAGCTCATCAAAAAGCGGGAAGCATGCCCTGGGCAGACTTAGTGCAACCAGCTGTGGAGTTGGCGGAGGAAGGATTCCCGCTAAGTTTTGCTTTGGCCCAACATGCGGAGCGTTATTACAACTCCAACGAAGATGAGTTCATGCGTATGTTTTATACCGATGAAGATGGAAACCTGCTCGGATTCGGAGATATCTGGAAACAACCGGAACTCGCTGAAACGCTAAAACGAATTCGGGATAACGGTCATGACGGATTTTACAAGGGCGAAACAGCCCGACTTCTTGCCAAGCACATGGCCGAAAACGGTGGAATTATTACGGAAGAAGATTTAGCCAAATATGAAGCTATAGAACGCACACCCGTGACGGGAACTTATAAAGATTACGACATCATTTCTATGCCTCCTCCCTCTTCCGGTGGAGCAAGTCTTATCCAAATGATGAATATGATGGAACAGGTAAACTGGGACGAGATCGAATTTAATTCAACTGAATATGTGCATATTGTGGCCGAAAGTATGCGTCGAGCCTACGCCGATCGTGCAGAACACATGGGCGATCCTGACTTTAATCCCGACATGCCGATCGATCGTTTGATCTCCAAAGAACATGCCCAAAACCGATTTTCGAATATTGATTGGGAAAAAGCTTCCCCAAGTGATTCATCAAAATTCGGTCAATTGTATGATGGTAAAAACACCACGCATTTCTCTGTTATTGACAAGGAAGGAAACGCCGTTTCGCTAACCTACACCTTGGAATGGAGTTACGGTGCCCGTACAGGATCCCCTGAATTAGGCTTCATCCTAAATAACGAAATGGGTGATTTCAATCCCGTTCCCGGACTAACGAATTCGCGTGGTCGTATTGGTTCTGATCCTAATCTGATTCGACCTGAAAAAAGAATGTTGTCGAGCATGACGCCCACCATTATTGCCAAAGATGGAAAGCCGTACTTAATTATCGGAACTCCCGGCGGGCGAACCATTATTAACACTACCTTTCAAACGGTTTTGAATGTACTCGAATTTGAAATGCCTCTGGATAAAGCCATTGAAGCAATGAAAATTCATCACCAATGGCTTCCCGATCGCATTTTGTATGAAGGTGATTTACTCTCTCCTGACACCCGCAAAGCCCTGGAAGCGATGGGACATAATTTAGAGTCGCGCTATCGCTTAGGGCGAATGATGGGCATCATCTGGGATCAGGAAAATGGAGTATTTATAGGAGCTTCTGATAGTTCAAGTCCTGATGGTGGAGTTGCGGGGTATTAGATTCAAACATCAATTGATAATGAATGGAAGAGAAGGTTTTTCAGCAATTGTTGTGAAACCTTTTTTTATTGACCCAAATTAATTTGTTCCTATGAAATCCTCTTTACTCGTTCTTTTTTCCCTTATTTGGTTAAGTAGTCCAGCCCAAGTCTTCACTTCCGATTCAACCCTAAATACAATACTCAGAGATATCGATGAATTCTACAAAAACCGATATTCTGAAGAGGAGCGCGATCGATATCCACTTGGATTTGCAACTGAGGAACACTACAAAACTGAGTATGAATTCAATATGCAGCAGTTGGAGCGACTCGATCAAATTAATATCGAATCATTAAACTTTGATGACTATATCTCCCATTCCTTGCTTCGTTTTGATATCCATAATCAGGTTAAACTATTTGAATTCAAGGAATACCTGATCCCCATTTTGTCAGAAAGTGGATTTCATACCCGTGTTCTATGGCGAACGAATCGTCCAATCAGGAGTGCTGAAAGTCTTGAAAGCTACCTGCGTTATTTAAACGACATTCCCCGTTATTTCGAAGAAAATATTGCTCTAATGAGAACCGGTATTGAACTGGGAATTACACAGCCACTAGAAGGTTTACAAAATTACGGTGCTACTTATGATCCTTACATTGTCGAGGATGCAAGTGAGTCTATTTTTTACCGCCCGATTGCAAATAAGCCCGCCGATATGAGTGAGAAAGATTGGAAAATTGCTACTCAATCGATTGCGGATGCGATAAATTTGTCTGTTACGCCGGCCTATCAAAAGTTAAAAGAGTTTTTTGAGGAAGAATATTTTCCCAATACCCGTGCAGGTCTAGGAGCGTCAACTATTCCAAATGGACAAGCTTATTACGAACATAAAACTCGTTATTATACCACACAGGATATCACCCCTGAAGAAGTGCATGAAATTGGTCTTGAGGAGGTTGCCCGAATACGTTCTGAAATGGAGCAGATCATAGATGAACTTAACTTTGAAGGTACATTTGCCGATTTCATCAATTTTTTGCGAACGGATCCACAGTTTTATCCTGAAACTGCTGATGAATTACTGAAAGAAGCTGCATGGATTTCTAAATCAGTAGATGGAAGATTGCCATCGTTATTCGGCAAACTGCCCCGACAACCATATGGTGTGGTTCCTGTGCCTGATTATCTCGCTGAAAATTATACAGCCGGTCGGTATTCCGGTGCACCGTTAGATTCCGATCGCGGTGGCCAATATTGGGTGAATACTACTAAATTAGAAAGCCGAACAATGTACACACTTGAAGCATTAACACTTCATGAGGCTATGCCCGGACATCATCTTCAAATCGCTTTAACCGCCGAATTGGAGGAATTGCCTTCGTTTCGAAGAAATATGTACATCAATGCATTTGGGGAAGGTTGGGGTTTATATGCCGAATATCTGGGATATGAGCTCGGTTTATATGAAGATCCTTATTCAGAATTTGGCCGCCTCACTTATGAAATGTGGCGTGCCTGCCGTTTAGTTATCGATACGGGAATACATTATAAGGGATGGACACGAGACGAAGCGGTCGCTTTTTTAGCGGATAATTCAGCACTTTCTATTCATGAAGTAAATACGGAAATAAATAGATACATCACCTGGCCGGGTCAGGCTTTAGCCTATAAAATGGGTGAAATTACAATCAAAAACCTTCGGGAAAGAGCTCAAAATGAATTAGGGGAAGATTTTGATGTGAAAGAGTTTCACGATATCATTTTAAGTAAAGGTACAGTTACCATGAGCATCTTAGAAGAAATCGTAGAACGTTATATTGATAATAAACTTGATTAAAAATTTATTCATGAAAGCATCTGAAATTGATGAAGAATTTGAAAATGGAGCTGATGTTTTAAAACACTTTGATTTATCAAAAGCTCGCCGACCAAACTTAAAGAATAAACGCGTGAATGTAGATTTCCCAACATGGATGGTGGAATCATTAGACCGTGAAGCCAAAAGATTAGGAGTAACCAGACAATCACTTATCAAATTATGGTTAGCAGATAAACTTGAAGAAGAAGCTCATACTTAGTTCAACGTAATCCAAAAATTTTACCTGCCCTCTGCACTACAATCTGTTTCATTTCTAGAGTAAGCATAGCCACTAAAAGCTGACTGGTTGAAAGGTTTAACTCATCAGCCAATGCATCGATTTGAAATTCTTTTTCTTCTAATTTCTCACAGATTGAAATACTCAATGCATCCAATTCCAAGTCGCGCCAATTGCTCTGATTTGGTTGACTCAATTTGGTTTGACCTTCAGAAAGAGATTCTCCAACGGGGAGTTCTTCCAGAATATCGTCAATCGTTTGAACAAGTTTTGCAGATCCATTTTTGATCAGATAATTACAGCCCGTGCCACTTGGGTTCTCCAGCGTATGCGGTACAGCAAACACCTCCCTGTTTTGATCCAACGCCAGTTCTGCCGTAATGATGCTCCCGCCCTGAATTCCCGATTCCATTACTAAAGTTCCATAACTCAAGCCACTAACAATTCGGTTTCTTACCGGGAAATTTCCCGCATCTGGCTTCGTACCGGGTGGAAATTCGGTACATACAATTCCCCCTGATTGTACAATGGAATTAGCAAGCTTTCGGTTTTCGGATGGATACACCAAATCAATCCCTGAGCCTAACACTGCTGCTGTTTTCCCTTCAACTTCTAATGCAGATGCATGAGCTACCGCATCTATGCCCAAAGCCAAACCACTGTTAATGCATAATCCAGCCTCAACAAGTTTATGCACTAATTTTTTCGTGGATTTACGTCCGTATAATGTTGTATTTCTCGTCCCTACAACGGCAATTCCGGGTTCATTCAGTACTTCAGGATTTCCCTTATACCACAGCACAGACGGAGGATCGTAAATCTGCTTCAATAAAGTGGGATAGGCAGGGTCAACAATGGTTAAAATCTCAGCTTTAAGAGATTCTGTTTTTTCGATTATGGCATCTACTTTGTCCCAATCATCAAATGATAAAAGTGTTAGTGCGGATGCCTCTCCAATGCCTTCTACTGCACGTAATTCTCGCTTCGATCGCTCGAAAATACCTTCTAAATCTCCCTTAAAATGCAGATTAAGTTGCTTGACCTTTTTTGGTCCAAATCCCGGTACCAGGCTAAGCGCCAGAAGTGTCCGAGTTGTTTTCGATTTGTTTTGCATCTTGAATGGCCGCCCAAATTGTTTCCCTTAATTCATCCACCCCAAACCCCGTGGCTGATGAAATAGGAATAACGGGAATTTCGTCATCAAAATGCAACTCTTCTTCTAACTTAAAGCCTTGTTTTAAATCCATCTTAGTGATAGCCAAAATTCTGGGCTTTTCGAGCAAATCAGAACGGTATGCTTTTAACTCATTGATCAACGCCTGATATTCGTATTCGATATCGGTATCTGCTGCAACCATGAATAACAAGACGTTGTTTCGTTCGATATGGCGTAGAAACTGAATTCCTAATCCTTTACCCTGATGAGCCTCTTCAATAATTCCCGGAATATCTGCCATCACAAAACTTCGGTAATCGCTAAATTTTACTACACCAAGATTTGGCTCTAAAGTAGTAAATGGGTAATCGCCAATTTTTGGTTTCGCTTCCGATAAAGCCGAAAGTAGGGTGCTTTTACCGGCATTTGGAAATCCAACAAGCCCCACATCTGCAATCAATTTCAACTCAAGTTCAACAACTCGCTCTTCTCCGGGTTTACCTTCTTGTGCAAATTGTGGCGTTTGATTGGTTGAACTCCGGAAATGCCAGTTACCCAATCCTCCTTTTCCACCTTCAGCAATCACCAATTCCTGATCTTCTTCAGTTATTTCACCCAATCGCTCTCTGGATTCTGCATCGTAAGCAACTGTTCCCAAAGGTACTGCCAGAATGATATCTTCCCCACCTGCACCGGTTTTTTTATTTCCTGCACCATGTTCGCCGGCTTTTGCTTTGATAAACTTTTTGTAGCGTAAATCAAGAATGGTGTTGAGTTGTGGGTTACCTTTCAAAATAATGCTTCCACCTTTTCCGCCATCCCCACCGTCAGGACCTCCTTTTGGGATGTACTTCTCCCTTCTAAAATGAGCAGAACCATCTCCACCCTTTCCTGCGGTAACATAAATTTTAGCGTAATCTGCGAAGCGCATATTTTGGTTGTTTGTTATTGGTTACCTGTAATTCGGTGATTAAACCGAATAACGAATAACCATCAACGTTTATAATTTCTCTAAAATGAAGTTACTCATCAATTTCCAGAGGTGGCGGCGAGTATTTCCACCATAAATGCCATGATTCCGGTTCGGATAAAACATGGTTTCGAATTGAATATCGTGTTTAATTAATTCTTCAACTAAAACTACTGCATTCTGATAATGCACATTATCGTCGCCCGTGCCATGTATGAGTAAATAATCGCCGGTAATCTGATCGACATAATTTATTGGTGATCCTGCCTCATATCCTTCAGGATTTTCCTGTGGAGTGCGCATAAATCGCTCTGTGTAGATGGTATCGTAATATTTCCAATGAGTAACAGGAGCAACTGCAATTGCTGTGCTGAATACATCATTGCCTTGGGCAAGTGCATTTGTGCTCATAAATCCGCCGTAACTCCATCCCCAAATGCCAATACGTTCATCATCAACAAAAGCTAAATCTGCAATTTGTCGTGCTGCCTCAATTTGATCTTCGGTCTCTAAAACTCCAAGTTGGAGATATGTTTGGTTCTTGAAAGCTTCACCTCTTCCACCTGTACCTCTGTTGTCAACAGACACAATTATATATCCTTGATTAGCTAAATACTGATGCCACATTGGGCGCTGACCATATTCAAAAGCTCTGGTAACTGTTTGGCTTCCGGGACCACCGTAGACATACATCAATACTGGATACTTTGCATTTTCATCGAAATTTGGAGGGGTAATCATATATGCATTCAATGGCTGCCCGTTAACATCCATCACCATAAATTCTTTCGTTTGATGCGCAAACTGATTCAGGTTCTCACTCAAATCCGCATTGTTTTCCAACACCCGAACTTGTTTTCCACCGCCTTCATGTAAAGTGATTACAGGTGGCTTGTTGTAGTCGGAATAAGTTTGGATGTAATACTTAAAATCTCGACTCATATTGATGGAGTACCAACCGTTCTCTTCTGTCATAGCACGTTTACGGCGCCCATCTACCCGAACTCGGTAAAAATGTCGTTCTAGCGGTGATACCTCAGTACTCATGTAGTACAGATTATGTCGCCGCTCGTCGAAGCCAATAATCTCTGTTACATCATATTCACCCTTAGTAATTTGGCGAATTTCTTCTCCATCCATCTTGTACAAATACACATGGTTATATCCCGTACGAGCCGACGTTGTGATGAACTGCTTACCATTCTTCAAAAACATCAAATTGTCGTGAACGTCCAGCCAAGTATCACTTTCTTCTGTTAGTATTACTTCAGTTTGGCCGCTTGTGACATCAGCAAACAATAACTCTTCCTGGTTTTGAAGACGATTCATACGACGAATGGCCAACAGATTATTGTTTCTGGTCCAGTTAATTCTTGGGATATACTGATCGGTTTCGTCACCGATATCCATAGTTGTGATTTCTCCTGTCGGGATGTCAAAAACGTGGATACTTACAACTGCATTTTCTTCACCGGCTTTTGGATATTTGAAACGAACTTCCTGAGGATAAAGCTCTCCCCAAGTTTCCATGGTAAACTGTTTTACATCGGTTTCATCGAATCGATAAAACGCTATTCTATCTCCATTTGGTGACCAAAACCAGGCTTTTGCAAACCCAAATTCTTCTTCATACACCCAATCAGCCGCACCATTAATGATAGAATTAAATTTTCCATCTTCGGTAATCTGATATTGCTCACCAGTGGCAAGATCAACCCAAAAGAGGTTATTATTCTGTACAAATGCGGCTCGGTTACCCTCTGAGTTTAGTGCTGCATATTGCTGTTTCTCTTCACTTTCTGTTAATTTTTGTAGTGTATTCTCTTCTCTATTATAAATAAAGTAATTCGCTTTGGTTGATCGTCTCCAAAGTTGTTCAACATCCGTTTCTATAAGAATTAAATTCTCATCCGCCGAAAACTCATAGCCTTGTACGCGTATGTTATCAAATTCGGCTCCATCGAATATAACTTCTGAATCACCATTGGTTATATTAAACCGGGTGATTTTTGCCCCATCTGACGCTGAGTAAAATCTACCGTCGTTCATCCACCGCACATTATTGATGGTATTTGGGGTGAATGTGCCATCAAAAAGATGATCAAATTCAATGGGTTTTGGTTCTTGTGCCGATACATTTACGCCGACACATAAAACCAGCGCAATACATAATGATAACGTTTTTCGCATGTTCTCCTACGTTTTATTCAACGAATGTAACGACTACTTAAACCCTATTTCGTTACATCCATAGTTACTACTTCCTACTTCTTGTGAAGAATAAGTTTAAGAAGTTGAGTTAGCTTTTCCTTCATTTCCGTACGTTTCACAATGAAATCAAGAAAGCCATGTTCCAATAGATATTCTGAAGTTTGGAAACCTTCAGGCAAATCACGGCCAATGGTTTGACGAATTACACGAGGCCCGGCAAAGCCTATCAAAGCTCCCGGTTCTGCTATATTGAAGTCACCCAGCATTGCAAAACTAGCGGTTACACCACCGGTTGTTGGGTTGGTTAGATAAGAAATATACGGAACACCGGCTTCATCGAGTTGAGCCAGTTTCGAGGAAACTTTTGCAAGTTGCATCAAGCTGAGCACACTTTCCATCATACGCGCTCCCCCCGATTGTGAGATAATCATGTAAGGAATATTATGCTTTAATGCATAATCGGCACCTTGTGCTAGTCGCTCTCCCACAACCGATCCCATGCTTCCACCGATGAAGCTAAAATCCATGCAACCTACCACAAAATCCAGGCCATTCATTTTTCCAACCCCGATTAGGGCAGCGTCGGTAAGTCCTGTTTTCTTTTGAGCATCTGCCAATCGATCGGTGTATTTCTTACGGTCGGTAAATTCCAAAGGATCTGTTGGAAGCACATCTGCCGCTATTTCCTTGTACTTCCCATCGTCGAAAATAATGTTGAAGTATTGTTTACTGCCAATTCGAAAATGGTAACCGCTCAATGGGTCTACAAACTTGTTGTCTTCAAGTTCTCGACGGTGAATAGTTTCTCCTGTAGTAGGAACCTTAACCCAAACGCCTTCCGGCATTTCTTTTTTGGTTTCGGTTTGGATGTTTTCGTCTTTACGTTTAAACCAGCTCATAAAATCCTTCTAAATTTTTCCCAAAATAGGGATTTATACACTTAATTAAACATTCGAATTGTTAACCTGACTCGAGGTAATATAGTGGGGATTCAATTCTTCAATCTCAACGATTTCGAAGAATTCACTTTCCGATTGATGCCTGAACAGCTTAATCAAATTTGAAGCGCTAATGGTATCGGTGCTATATGTTTCTACCTGTTCAAGAATCGATTTATTCATGCGTTGCAAACCCGTTCCAACAACGATATCTCCTTCAATCAAAGAACGTTCGAAGGCATCTATTTCTATCACCTCACGATCACTTATGGCTTCTAACTTATGCTCTACCCTAAATTTTTGGTGATATACATGCGTACGACGTGCATCGATAATAGAATGAATGGTTTTTCCGGTTTGATCAATATGTGATGCAGCATAGCCAGCTAGTGTATTCACAGCTATGATCTTAGCTTTTGATTGAAAAAATATCCCTTTAATCGCGCTTGCGGCAATTCGTAAACCGGTATACGATCCCGGACCAATGCTCACCAACACATGTTCAATTTGGTCAATCGAAAAGTTGTGTTCCCTCATTATTTCCTGAGTAAACAAAAACAGGGAGTCCGAATGAACACTTCGTCCCTGAATTCTTTTCTCAAAGATGGCTCCCTCAGCATCCTGAAAAGCTACCGAGCACACATCGGTTGAGGTCTCGTAGGCAAGAATCATTTTAACGTATTCATCACCAATTGGCCGCGATTATAAATCGCTACTGCACGTCCGGTTAATTCATTATCGAGATATGGAGAATTTCTCGATTTTGATCTTACATTTTTCACATCAAAGGTCCATGTTTCATCGGTATTGAAGAAAGTGAGATTTGCTTCAGCTCCTTCCTCAATGGCAAGTTCCGGCAAATTCAGAATAGCGCGTGGTTTGTAGCACAATTTATCTACTAATTCCTTCAGTCCAAGTTTACCGGTTTTATATAGGCGCATATTCGAGATTGGCCAGGCAGTTTCAAGTCCTATTATGCCGTTTGGTGCGTACATAAATTCCACTTCTTTTTCTTCGATGGCATGCGGTGCATGATCGGTGCAAATCGCATCAATCGTTCCGTCGATCAATCCTTCAATCATAGCATCTACATCTTCCTGAGTACGAAGTGGTGGATGCATTTTGAAGTTTGTACTAAATTTTTGGCGTTCAATCTCCTCATCAGTCAAATCAAAATGATGCGGACATACTTCTGTCGTAACATTTATACCTTTTGCTTTTCCTTGTCGAACTAATTCAACGCCTTCTTTTGTACTGATATGAGCTACATGAACATGGCCGCCGGTGTATTCGGCCAGTAAAATATCGCGGGCAATCATTACTTCTTCGGCAATTCCCGGCGTTCCTTCCAAACCTAACCGAGTAGAAACAGCTCCTTCATTCATATGTCCCGGTCGGGAAAGTTGTAAATCTTCTTCGTGATTAATAATGGGTACACCTAGCATGGAGGCATATTCCAACGCCACTCGCATAACTTGAGCATCATACACAGGATCTCCATCGTCGCTGAATGCAACAGCGCCACCCTTTTTCATATCGCCCATTTCGGCGATTGATTTTCCAACCCGATCTTTTGTTACGCAACCAATAGGATGCACATCAACGGGTGTTTCTTTGCCTTTGGAAATGATGAATTCAACCACATCTCTGGTGTGGGTAGCCGGACTAGTATTCGGCATACAAGCAACCGCGGTAAAACCGCCAAATGCAGCCGCAGCACACCCTGTTTTTACCGTTTCTTTATGTTCATAGCCCGGTTCACGCAAATGTACATGCATATCCATCCAGCCCGGACTCACATAAACTCCACCGAAATCATGAGTTTCTTCGTTATTTTCAGCCTTTAACCCATTTCCAATTTCTGCGATTTTTCCATCTTTAATGCGAAGATCTAACGTTTCTTCACCATTATGGTTTTTACTGATTGGGCGGACGTTTTTTAGAAGCATATTTGGTTATTTCAGCGTTGATAATCGAACCAAATATATCGGAAATATCACTTAGAATCTGAGTTAATGGCAGCCATATTATTATGTATTTTTTTAGCTGTACTCTTTATGATTATTACAGATCCAATTTTTATTTGAAGGTTTTTTTACCCAGAGAGGGACTTAAGTCCCTCTCTGGGTAAAATATAGAACACCATATTTTTATAATTGATGACTTTCGAATCGTAATATTCAGACTGGCAAATTCAAAGGAGTTCTTGAGAGCAATTTAATTTCCTCACTAAAAGATCTAGACTCATGTATCAGTTCCTGTTTATAAATATAGTCACGAACTTGATTTAAATTCTTACTTGAAACTGAAAAGACACCATACCCTTGTTGCCATTTGAATTTTGGTTTAAGTTGGAATTCATCATTTATCCATTTTGAAGATCTGCCTTTAAACCACTTCGCAGAATCTGATATTTGAGTTACAAGGCTTTGTTTATATAATATGTGCATATGATTTTGATATCCATTAATGCAATCTAAGTGATAACCTTTCAATACACTTTCATTCCTTAGAAACTCACAAACTTCATTTCTTATGGTTCTGCTTAGTCTATTTTCACGATTTTTGGTTGAAAACACTAAATGAATCCATACTGAATTATAGGTTTTGGGCATAATGATCTTACTTTTTCTAGTAAGACCTTCGATTAAACTACTACTTACATTAGAATTTAAATTTATTGAAGTCTAATCTCACATACGCAATAATATCCGATTCACTTGTACATAATGAAGGACTAAAGTCCTTCACTTGTTAAATTAATACCACATATTCTCCTCAAGAGATGGGTTCGAATCCATTATTAGTATGCTTTATTTGATAAACGTACAGAAACTTTTAACAAGAGAAAGGTTTCAACCTTTCGTACTGAATGAATCTAGAGGAAGGCTTTAATCCCTCAACACCACAAACTCACCTTCAAATTCGGCAGCGATCTCTCCTTCATAATCTATTATTGCTTGTGCAAATAAGCGGGCTTTTCCTTTCATGTTCAGATCTTCTAAAAAACCAGTAACTACGTTTTGATCTGGGATTATAAGCCTGGCTTCGAAGTCACTTTTTATAGGTTTGGAAAAAGTAGCTTTTCCACGTCGACCCACTATTCGAGGATGCGGATCAATATCTTCGATTAATAATTGAACGTACGCCCAGCAAGTCACATAAAAGAGACTATCGATGCTCCCCCCAAACGCCGATCCCTGATGATTTACATTTGGTGCATGCTCCATTGCAACCACTACCTCATTTCGTGTTAATTTTTGGATCTTCATCCCCATAATTTTAGTGATCGGGATGTTGGCTTCGATATATTCTTGTGCAGCATCTTTGTTCATAAACTCACTTTAAATGACGACCAAAATATCCTTATCATTGCCCGAAATCCAATTACGATATGTCTAAACAAATCCCTTTTTTATTTGACATCCCATCCGTTACAGAGCTAACCGACAAAATAAAGGCACTGCTTGAGCAGAATTTTGTGGACATTTTGGTTGAAGGGGAAGCAAGTAATGTAAAGCGTAGTGCAAATGGACATATTTATTTCACTTTAAAGGATGCAGGTGCTCAACTTCCTTGCGTGATTTGGAGAAACACCGCCCAGCGTTTAGGAATTGATTTGATGGACGGACAGCAGATCGTGGTGGGCGGTGATATTCAAGTATATGCCCCACATGGCAGATATCAAATGATTGTTGGATTGGTACAACAAGCCGGAATCGGTAAACTGCAACAAGCATTCGAGGCATTAAAAGCAAAGCTAAAAGCAGAAGGCTTATTTGAAGACATTCACAAAAAACCTATTTCAAAATATCCTAAAAGAATTGGAGTAGTTACTTCCAAAACTACCGCGGCTTTTCAAGATATACGTTCGACACTCGAGAAACGATGGCCTATTGCTGAAGTTCTGTTGTATCACGCCAGCGTACAAGGTGTTAACGCAGCTCCGGAAATAGTAAAAGGAATTCAATATTTCTCAACCCAACAAAATGTGGATGTGGTCCTTATCAGCCGAGGTGGCGGATCATTGGAAGATCTTTGGGCATTTAATGAAGAATCTGTAGCCAGAGCAGTGTTCGAATGCGAAGTCCCATTAATTAGTGCCGTGGGCCATGAAGTAGATTTTTCAATCTCCGACTTTGTTGCTGATCTGCGCGCCGCTACTCCAACGCAAGCTGCAGTTTTTGCCACTCCTGATATAAATGAAGTAAGGATGCTGGTTGAAGACCTCCATCGAAAGCTGGAAATGCATACAAGAGGCTCTATACAATATTATAAAGACAGAGTTGCTAGCCTGTCGAAAAGTTATGCTCTACTCGCTGTAAAACAAAAAATGAAACTTGCCGGAAACGAAGTTGCGCGACTAAAAACTCAGCTCCGACAAGAGATAGAGAGAATTTTAACAATTCGGAAACACAGCATTGAGAAATTATCCCAAAGTGTTACAAATCAAAACCCTAACACTCCCTTAGAAAAAGGCTTTGTGCGTGTGTGGCAACAAGATAGATGGATTCGTTCGAAAAAAGATTACGATTCTGGAACGGAGATAAAAGCGCAGTGGTTAGACGGAGAAATCATATTTAAATAGACAGATAGCCTGCGCTTCAATAGAAACTAAAGGTTATCCTAAGTTGTAAATGATTTTAAAATCGAAAAATGAAATATTGCTCGGTTTTTAAAATCAGCCTAATTTAGAACCGATTTAAATAGAGTTGGGCAGTTAATCTTGCCTCACTTGGATTTAGCTAAACTGCAATGTTCAATTAACAGCCTCTGGCTATGTCTGTATTAACGTTCAACACCTTGTTTTGTGCTAAAAGTAATTCGCTCGATCTCAGATTGAATTGCCATAACTATTTATGCGCTACCCTTTCTTACTACAAAGGTGAAGACTTTACGTATTTCCACAAAAGTCTCTTTGAACGGAACTGAAATAGCATCCCAAAAAACCAAACTTAGGTAAACAGTTTGTAGGCAGTTTAATACAGCCTTAGGGAAAAAGCAGCTAAAAAAAGCTGCAATGATTCTTACCAGTGGACTGAATGATCCATTGCAAAACAAAATACACTACAAATAAACATCATAAATTAACTGTCATGTTAAACAAAAAAACAATCAACATTCTATCTGTATTGGCAATTTCGCTATTTACATTTGCTTGTACTAATGCTCAAAACAACGGCTACAACACAGAGCCTGTAAAAGAAGTATTAACTAAGGAAAAGCAGGATGCTTTAACTCCACAAGCAGTACTAGAAGGACTCAAAGCAGGTAACGAGCGGTTTGTAAATAACAACCTAACTCCACGCGATTATCAAGCACAAGTGGTTGCAACAGCGGCCGGTCAGTACCCTGAAGCAGTAATTATTTCGTGCTTAGACAGCCGCGTTCCTGTTGAGCAAGTATTTGACAAAGGTGTTGGTGACATCTTTGTAGGCCGAATTGCCGGTAACAATGTTAATACCGATATGTTAGGATCAATCGAGTTTGGTACAGCCGTAGCTGGTTCAAAAGTTGTAATTGTAATGGGACACGAATCTTGCGGAGCTGTTAAGTCTGCTATCGATGATGTACAAGTAGGTAACATCACTGCGCTACTATCAAACATTAAGCCTGCGATTGAAATGACCAATGGTTTTGATGGTGATCAATCGAACGCTAATGCTGATTACGTGACTGAGGTTGTGAATAACAACGTTCGTCATACCATCGAAGAAATGAGAAAGAACAGCCCGATCATTGCTGAGTTAGAAAGAAATGGCGATATCTTGATTGCCGGTGCTTTCTACGATCTTGATACGGGTAAAGTGACCTTCATTGATTAAAATAGTACCTAAGAATCAAGGAGCGCACCTGGGGATACTGGGGCGCTCTTTTTCGATATATTCACTTTAGCCAAATTAATTGCTAATCTCTTTTTTGCTCCGACATGTTCAATAGATTCTTAGATGTCACCAAGTGAAATTTCAAATAAATAATTAATAGAAAATGAAGAAGATATTCTTAGTTGGCCTTGCAATTCTTTTCACTACTCAAATTGCAAATGCACAAAACAATTCAAAATTCGAGATATACGGAAACGTAAGATTCGCCCACATTGGATCTGACACAAATGCAGATGGATTAGGTGGCGATAATTATACCATGCGATTACGGCCGGGAGTTCATTATAATATATCAGAAAATCAACGATTTAGCGTTCGACTCGCTTATTTACTCTCTAAAGAGTTGGAGCCGTTAAAAGCTACAATAGTAGCCGATGGTTCAGGTAGGCTTGCATGGGGATCGGTAACTTTTGACGAATTTTACTACCGATTTATTGATGAAAAAAATGAACTTAGAATTGGTAGATTCCAAAAATCATTAAACACCCTAACCAATGCGAAAAGATCTCATTCGAGATATCAGAGTAACAGTAACAACGTGCATTGGACTGATGGTATCTTTTACAAGAGATATCTCGATTACGAGAATAATTGGTATGGAGAAGGGATTATAGAATATCATCCTCAAGATCACCCTACCTTTCAGTACGATCAATCAGGCTTAGATTTTTCACAGAACGACCATAACTTTACATTTTATGCCGGAGCAGAAAGTCGGGAAGTAGTAAATAATGTTATCCAAAGAGGATTCGGTTTGATATACATACCTGGGATTTATGTAAAAGGTAACGACCTTGCTGACTACATGGCGTTTACCTCTAGAATTACATTGGATTTCCCCCAAGGTGAGGCTCTCCGTGGTGGATCAATTAGAGTAGCCGGCGAATTTGGTCAAAATTTAATTACCAGTTTTGAAAATGGAACCAGCATGGTTACATCAGTGGGTATTAATAATTTCGCAGATCAGCATGAAATAATGATTGAGTTCGCTAAAACTGACGATGAATGGTTCCTTCCTCGAAATATTTATCGCGCCGGTGCCGATGAGATGGAAATTCGCTATCGCTTTTTCTTCTCAGAAAAGTGGGCTTTCGATGCACGATACAGAATCAGAGACTTTAGAGCAGATGGGCGTACAACCGTTTATTCTACATTTATTCGAGCAACTTACGCTTTTAACTAATTATCTAACCATTTAGCTGCTTTGCATAGCTGCCAAGAATTTTGAGTTCTTCGGCTTCAAGTGCTAATTCTTTAAGAGCCATTTCAGTATTCGGATCGGAGCCATTTGCTTCAATATCTACATAAAACGAATACCGGAATGGCTCATTTATTTTCGGTCGTGATTCTAGCTTGCAAATGTTAATTCCATGTTTGTGAAGCACATTCAAACACTCCATCAGCGAGCCTTCCTGATGTGAGGTTACCATCATTAAACTCGTTTTCGCAGGGATTTGTAAATCAACCGTTACCGGTTCTCTTGATGCTACTACAAATCGCGTATAATTTTCTTTTTGATTGGCAATGTCGTGGGCAATTACGTGTAATCCATAATGATCAGCGGCGTGAGCTCCTGCAATTGCTGCTTGTGATAAATCCCCATCGTCCATCACTTTTTTAGCAGAAATTGCGGTATCCAAATACGATTCTACTTTACACCTCGGCAATTTTGCTAAGAAATTTGTGCATTGTTCAATGGCTTTAGGATGAGAAAGTATCCGCCGAATTTGACTCACTTCTACCGGCTCAACCGCTAACAAACAATGAACAACTTTTATGATCTCCTCCCCAACAACATGAATGTCGGCATCTCCTAAAATATCATAGGTATCATTTATAGATCCTGCTGTTGTGTTTTCGATGGGTAATAAAGCATAATGAACATGACCATCTTTTAATGCCTTTGCTGCATCCTGAAAGGTATCGTAACCATAACAATCAACATGTTCGTAGCGCTCATTAAAATGTCGTTGCGCAGCAAGATGACTATAAGCTCCATCCGTACCTTGGTAACTCACACTGATGTGACTCGCTTTATTTTCATTTTGGTGATCAAGCAATGAGTGTGTTTGATACCGCACCGAATTTGTAATTATTTCTCGAAATAAAT
The DNA here is from genome assembly GCA_024742815.1 of bacterium. Taxonomy (GTDB): domain Bacteria; phylum Bacteroidota; class Rhodothermia; order Balneolales; family Balneolaceae; genus HXMU1420-13. Next base: position 131,062 of record JANSXX010000002.1, on the reverse strand, counting down.
GTTCAGCATAATATCTATCCAACCCAATTTCAGCGGCTATATCTCTGATTTTATTTAGTAATCGTTCTTCTCTCTCCATATCACGGATACCGGTGTTGGTAGTAAGTTTATAGGATGAAACCTCTTTCACCAATCCTTGTCGTTCTGCTAAAGCCGTTAAGATACTACGATCGATTTCGTCGAGTCGTTTTCGAATCGATTCTAATTCCTTCTTCATATATAAATGTGCTTCAATAAGTGTGTGAGGCTGAAGGTAGCAAAGTTGGGGTATAATTTTGACTTAAAAGTGGAGCGATCAAAAGTATTTTTTAGTTCATTAATTGAATTCACAGAATCTTCACATTCGGTTCGTATTTTCAAAAGAATTTGAAACATAAAATATTAGAGGAATATGACTTTCATCATCACACTATTAGCACTTGTAATGGTAAACCCATTTACCCCGGCTAACAACGAACTATCATCCAGAGATAAGGTTGAAATCGTGATCGAATCAAACGATCAAATGAAGTTCAACATGAGCGAAATCAGAGTTAAAGAAGGCGATACCATCGTTCTTACTTTAAAGCATGTTGGCAAACTTCCGAAAGCGGCCATGGGACACAACTGGGTGCTTCTAACCAAAGACACAGAAATGGGTCCTTTTGCCCAAAAAGCAGTGCAGGCTCGCGATAATGAGTACATTCCTGCTAATGGCGAAGGAACTATCGTGTACACCGATTTAATTGGAGGTGGCGAAGAAACTACCATTGAATTTGAAGCACCTGCTAAAGGTGAGTATGTATTCATTTGTAGCTTTCCTGGGCACTATGCATTAATGAATGGAAAATTTATTGTTGAGTAATTTTCATAATTACTCAATCTCCTGACTCAGAAGCCGGCGATATTCATCGTCGGCTTTTTTATTTTGATGCACTATGAACTATCTATTTGTCTACGGCCTGCTTAAATCTGATTACGATAATGAAGCTGCCAAAACTATTCGCTCGCACTGCACCTTAATTGGAGAAGGGTACACTTTTGGAAGAATGTTTGATTTGGGATCCTATCCCGGAATTATTTATGAGAAGACATCAAATTTAAAAGTGTTTGGTGAAGTTTACAGAATAGACCGAAACGCGCGTGATCTAATAGCCTTTTTGGATGCCTTTGAAGAATGCGGACCTGAATTCGATGAACCCAATGAATACCGCAAAGAAATTATTCCAGTTAATGTGAATAATATCCAATTTAACGCATCAACCTATATCTACAACAGGAACTTAACCGGGCTAAGAATGATTGCAACTGGTAAATATAATGACAAACAAGGACATAGATAACGAATGGAAAAACGTGAACGCTCTCGCATTGGTCTAAGCTTTATAGTTGGATTAGCGGGAGCCTACTTTCTCTCGGTAAGTTTAACAAACATGGGGTATTATTTCGGTCTTGATGAAATTACAACTGCTACAAATGCCCGTTATTTGATGAATATTTTGGCAGGCTTTATAACCGGAGTAGCTACTGTGTTAATCCCTCAGAAGAATAGTAAACTCCGAGCGTTACTATTCGTGGTAGGCTCCATTATTTTTATGGATACCGTCGCTTATTTCTCAACAGCAATGCCTATTAGTGACATGATTAACAGATTTTTGGTATCTATAAGTCTTTGTATAAGTGGTAGCCTCACTTTACTTATTTTGAAATCGATAAACCGAAAAGCGGAAACCTAAATCGTTATATGTCAGCCGGTAAAAAAAATTCACAATACTCTCTTTTTTGGTTAGTGATTTTATGCATAGGCTGTACAACATCATCATCTGAAAATCTTACCGATGTTGCTGAGCGCTATTATCAAACCTATGCCGAACGATCAGATTTTAATGATTTTCTCTCCTATTATGATTCTGCCGTCGTCTTTGAAGATATAGTAAGTGGAGTTTCACTCGATGGTGTTGATGAACTAAAGGAATTCTTCAATTGGGAGAATCCAGATTTACAACTTATTGATACCGTTTCCCTGGTAGTCGAAGAGCTATATATCGATGATAATACTATAATCAGCAAAGGGTTTTTTACTCCTTTTCAGTGGCACAATACTATGTATGAAGCGATGCACTTTACAACTGTGTTAACACTAAATGAAAAGGGTAAAATAGTTAAACAGGTTGATTGGATAAATTACCCAAACTCATTACTTGACTACCAGAATAGAGCTAACTCTAATCTTTGGATAAAGGAAGACTAATATAGTTTTTCACCCCAGTTTTTTTATCTGCTTACGAACGAATCATTATTAAACGTAGGTTTATCTATTCTAACCTACAAAACACACCATCATGTTCGGACTATTCAAAAAGAAATCAGAAGCAGATAAGCTTAACGAGAAATATCAGAAGTTGATGGAGGAATCGTACAGATTATCTACATCCAACAGAACACTTAGCGATCAGAAAGCGCAAGAAGCTAATGAGGTGCTTAAACAAATTGATGCACTGGAAAACTAACAAACCTGCTTTCCTGAATATTATTTAAATCTGCAATTTAAAAATCTAAATATTTGATTATGTTCAAGGATATGGTCAAATATTTATACTTTTATTCAATAATTACTGTCCTAATTCTGTCAGGTAGCGTACATGGGCAGTCGATGTTTGAATCTGGTTTTTACCTAGATGAGGAAGCATCTACGCATTCCGGATACATTGATCGATCATTTTTGAATAAAAGTCCGGATTTAATTCGCTTTAAAAAGACTAGGAAAAGTGAACCCATTACTCTCAATCCAGCTCAAGCAAAAGTTGTAGTTGTATCTGGCACACGACTAGAATCTTATCAAGTTCAGGTAGATACGTCTGCAAAAAGCATTAATTCATTACAAAATCCTGCATTTGAAAGACAACACGTATTTCTGGAAATGATAATAGAAGGACAAATATCACTTTACAGATACGTGACTAATGATTATACCCTATTTTTCGTCCAATCATCAAGTGAAAGCTCTCCCAACCAGCTGATATATAAGCAATTCGAAGGTCCAAGAGGAGTATACAATAATAATGCTTACAGGGAACAACTAGATAAACTAGATTCTTGTTTCAACTACACGAAATCGATTGATGACCTCACCTATACTGAAGAGTCACTGTCGAATTTCATCAAATACTTGAATGACTGCGAAAAAAGTTCTTATAAAGTAATTTCAAGAGCTCAAAATCATTCCCTCAGGTATCTCAACATTTCCGCATTTACAGGAATCCGATGGAGTTCAATTACCTCAACCGAAAGAATAACTTCAGAAGATTTATTCGAATGGAAAGATTTTGGACTAACAAATGTGGGCATTGAGTTCGAATATCTATTAGCACGTAGTAGAAACCGGCTATCTACTCTGGCCCGAATTGATTTAGCCCGATCCTTTCAAAGTTCGTTTATCGACTTACCTCTTGGTGAAGAATTCGTCGAAAAACATACCGATTATTTGTACTTCTCCTTTGCAATTCGGGGTTACTTACCAACAAAATATCCTGTAAAGCTATATATAGATGCAGGTATTGCAAAACCACTTATAATACGAGAAGGTATTTCAGTAGATCATGAAGAACGGGCTGATTTCAAATATAATAATGATAATCTTCTCCCAACATTCGCATTGGGCCTCAACTTGTACAATCGAATTAGTACAGAGGCGAGATTCGAATTTTTAGATCGTACTATTACTGACTATACCGATTTTAACAATATTCGCTATACCGCAGTTACTTTTAACCTTAAGTATGCGCTTAAAAGCTATTATTCTATTTGGGATAGATAGAATAATTATTACCCCACTTTAAACTTCAGCTCCTCAATCTTGCTTAAGATTTCGTTTCGATCCATTTCTCGATAACGTTCGGGCAATAATTCTTTGGACGTACATTCAATAACTGCGTTTAAGGTTTGTAATTCTACCTCTTCAGGATAAGTTGGAGGGATAAAATCTGATAATGCAACGTCAAGAACTGCGGGTGTAACTTCGTCTAATTTTTCGGCTGCTGCGCGGAATTTAGCTCGTGTAAGAGCCGCTTCCATATCTGCGCCGGAAAATGTTTTGAAGCCTTCCTCAATAATTGCGGGGATATACTCTTCCGACATTTTAATTCCGGTTTTCTTTTTCATAGCCTCGAACAACTCAACACGTTCTTCGTTGGTATGAGGCGGGAATAACGCTAAATGCTCTTCTGCTCTTCCCTGTCGCTTTAAATCGATGGGCATCAAATCCGGGCGGGCTGTCATCAAAAACCAAATGATTCGGCCACGGTTAGTGGTATCACTCATAAAGGTAGCAATTTGAGAGAATACACGGGATGAAACGCCGCTATCTCCACTCGACGATCGATCCCCTAGGTATGCATCGGCCTCGTCAATCATCACAGCAACCGGTGCCATTGCCTTTAGAATGGATAATATCTTTTGGAGATTCCCTTCGGTTACACCCTGCCATTGGCTTCGGAAATTCTTCAACTTTACCATTGGAATACCCACTTCGCTAGCAAAACAAGTAACCAAGAAGGTTTTCCCGGTACCTACGGGTCCGCATACCAAATAGCCCATAGGCATTACATCTTGTCGACCGTCTTTAAGAGCTTGAACGGCTTGGCGAAGATGCGCTTTAACCTGAGAATGTCCGGCAACATTATCCAAAGAGTATTGGGTTTCTACAAACTCCAACAAACCATAAGCTTCGGCTTCGATTAGCTCTTTTTTGTTTTCGGATAAACTTTCAAAAGTAATGGTTTCTTCATTCTCTCTGGCATTTGATAGTACCGATCGAATATTCACATAATTCAACCCTGCCGTTTGCTGGGCAATGATTTCCGGTTTTACTTCAGAGAGTTTTGCAAAATCATCGTTTTCGGTTTCGAAATTGATGAAATCCAATCGGTTCTTTTCTCCCGGAATAGTGATTTTTATTTCCGTGGTATATGGATTTTGGATCAGCGTTTTATTCAGATCAGCAAGATTCTCAGTAATCAACACATTGGTAAAATCTGACGCTAAAAACATGGGATCATGTGCCCATCGGCTTAAGTACACTAAAGAAGTACGGTCTTCATTTCCCGTTGAGCCTGCATCACTCATTGGAATAATGGTTTCGGCATAATCAATAATTAGTGCCACACTTTTCTTTTGATCTAAACGAAGTCGAAAGTATTGCTCGAGCAGTGAAAACACACGAACCGGATCTTTAGGCATTTTCTTAGCATAATCGGTTCCAACTAAACTATCTCTACCGGCAATTGCTTGGTTAAAGTCTGCCTGCGACTCCTTATCTCGAAAATAAATACCGGATGAGCGATCGTAAAAAATCACATAATCACGAGCACCAAAAAATTCATCCGAAAGGAACGATTTAAGCCGATGAAATTCAGTTCCATCTTTATCTTTTAGCGGTACTAAATCATGAACATTACCATGTAACAAAAAAGTGTTTATGGTTCGGCTTAGATATTTTCTTGCAAATTCTTGCGACCATTCAGGATAATTATCAAACATTACTTAACAGTTACAAAGTTATAGAGTTACATAGTCGTAAAGGATGAAAGATATTTCACAATTTTGCGACTTTATCACTCAATTAAAATGAGTTTTACCGTTTCAATACGGCTTTGAGTTGCTTTACTGATAATGAACTTTTTGCCCTCAATTAACAACTCTTCGTTCACTTTTGGGATTCGCCCTAAATGATTTATCAGGTAGCCCGCTACGGTATCATACTCGGAAGGTTCCAACGGAAGTTCAATTTCTTCAAACTTCTCCATTAATTCTTCAATTTCAACACTACCGCTTATCACATACGTGTTTGATGAAAGACGCTTCATAATATCGTCGTCTTTATCGTGTTCATCTTGTATATCGCCAACAACTTCTTCCAGTAAGTCTTCGATAGTAACCATACCTGCTGTACCGCCATACTCATCCAAAACTATAGCCACAGATAAATTTGATTGTCGAAATTCAGTGAGCAAATCTTTCGATTTTTTAGACGAAGGGATCAGTTTAACCGGTCGGATTATTTCGTTCAATGATTTCGGTTTGTCAAAGAAATCAGATGCAAAAACAACTCCAATTACATCATCAATGGATTCGCGATACACAGGCAGTTTTGAATGACCTGAATTTATCAGCAATTCTAGCGCCTCATCTACCGGAGTATTCCGTTCTACCGCTAATATCTCGATACGTGGAATCATTGAATCTTTTACACGCATGTTCGATAACTCGAGCACGTTCTGCAGAATTTCGGAGTCATCTTCATCAAGATCACTTCCACCCCCACCTTCTTTCAATTCCTTGAATATCAGTTCCACATCCTGCCGACGATAAAAAGATTCGGTTTTCTCAGCATCAGGTACAAACCACTTAATCAGCACATTCGAAGAACTATTTGCCAAGCCAATTAATGGCCGAAGCACGTAATAGAATATGCGGAGTGGAACAGCAATCACATTCATCATAAAATCAGCCTGTGCACGAAATATTGCTTTTGGTATGATTTCACCGAATATCATAATTAAAACGGACGCAATTAATGTCTGCACCAGTAAAATCTCTATCTCCGACGGTGAATGATTAAACCACTCTATCGAATAATTCGAAATGGGTGACACCAAAAAAATCGCCATTAGTGTAGCGTACAGTACATTAATGATATTATTCCCAACTAAGGTTGTGGTAAGAAATGTGTCGGGATTATTCTTGAAAAAATTTATAGAACTTGCCAGCATATTACGCTTTCGCGAAGCTACTTCGAGTTTCAACTTATTCGCTGAAACGAAGGCTATTTCAGATCCCGAAAAGAATCCGCTTAAAATGATGGTGAGTACGATCAGAAGCCATTCCATGTTATTGGCTCCCGAATTTTATTATAGATTTGCTACCCGATGGAGGCTCGTCGCTCATGAACTAATTATTGGTTCTTATTTACCTGAGAAACTAGGTTTTCGTTTCTCGAAGAAAGCAGAGGTACCTTCTTTGAAGTCTTCTGTAGCAAAAAGCTCGCCAAACAGAGTGGCTTCGGTAAGATAACCATCATTTTGTCCTGCTTTTGCTACTGCTTTGATTGCATTTTTTAAAGCTAATGGAGCTTGTTTAGCCATTTTTGCAGCTAATGCAGTGGCTGTTTCCATTGCAGAATCAGAAACTGAATTAACCAACCCGATTTTTTCTGCTTCCTCTGCGCTGATGAAAGTCCCCGTCATCATTAACTCTAAAGCTTTTGCTTTGCCACAAAGAGCCACTAAACGTTGAGTTCCACCATAACCTGGTATCAATCCCAAAGTGACTTCAGGTAACCCCAATTTAGCGGTTTTTGAAGCAATTCTGATATGACATGCCATCGCAAGTTCACATCCACCGCCTAAAGCAAAGCCATTTACTGCTGCGATAACTGGTTTAGATAGATCCTCGATTTTTTGAAAAACCCGATGTCCTCGTGTTGATAAATCCGTAGCCTGTTGCGAGGTAAACTCAGCAAATTCTTTGATATCTGCGCCGGCAACGAATGCTTTTTCACCCACACCGGTAATAATAACAACACGAACTTCAGGATTTTGATCAGCTGCAGTTAAAGCATCGTCCAAATCCAGAAAAACCTGATTATTCAATGCGTTTAATTTTTCCGGTCTATTAATTGAGATGGTACAAATGCCCTGTTCGTCTACTTCAAACAAAAGCGATTGAAAGGTGGTGTTCATTCCTATTATTCTTGAACTCTTTTCTTTTGATTTGTTACCGAATTTACGTCATCCGATAATTCATCCAAAATTGAATCGAAGTCTAATTCAGTTTCCCACTCAGTAGTATATTCAGGCACAATATCCTGATCCAGATCTTCTATAAGTTGAGAGGTTTCATCCACTTCGGTAAGTAAATTATCTAACTGGAATCCGATTTCCTCAGGGTTGCTCATAGTCATAGACTGTTCGTATATGTAGCGAACTGCATCTTCAATAGTCTCCAGATGCGTTTCACAGACCAGATATTTTTCTTTCGCGATTTTAAATTTATTCAATCGCTTTTTCATGATGGCGACACGCCGGGATTTTGTCCGCTTAAGCTTGTCAGACTCAATCGTTTTGATTTCTTCTATTTGCCGGATTACTTCTTCCTTTAAGCTACTTTCGAGCGAAGTATTTAAATAAACCTCATATCGCTTAATTAAGTCTAGCAAGGTTATATAATTCACCAGCAGTTCATCAATCTTCTTTTTGATGTTCTCGAGCAAACCTTGGCTACTGTATGGTAGTTTTTCGAAATTGTCCTGTACTAAATTTGCAAGATGCTTTAGTACCAAAAACCGTTTTTGACTTGCAGGATCTAATGCCTGAAACATATCCTTTTCGCTTGAAGAGGCGTGGCGTTCTTTTATCTTCTTTAGTTCCAGATTTTTTCTGAATCTGGGTAAGCGGGGAATTACTCCCAAATACACCAATTCCATTCCAAAAACCGTAGTAAGCAATAAGTTGGAAACATCCATACTTAGATTACTCACAAAAAGTGCACCGATGGTAGAAACCAAAAGTGCCCCTAAATTAATTGGGTTAAGAAATGCCTCTTTGGTGTAATTTATATTTAGATCTTCAGTCGACATTAATTCTCATTTGCTGATTCTTCGCCCTCAGAATCAGTATTTTTTGATGTACCTACCGTTTTAGATGTATTTGGTTTATTACTTTCGTCAATCTTATGCCCAATCGTTTTGGTAGCTTTAATTTCATCGGCAGTTTTTTCTATTTCAGAATACAACATGCCCATTTCTGCCTTCACTTGCTTCAGTGTATCTTTAGCTCGTTGCTTTTTTAGTTCTTCAGCGCGTTCTTCATCTTTTATCTTTTGAGCAGCAGATGACAAATCTTCGTCTTCCAGGCTGTCCATAGCAACATCAAGCTTTGCCTCAGTAAGATTTACCTTTTCTTTAACCTTACCTAAGAATTCATCAACGGTACCCAGAAGCTCATCGGCATTCATATTGTTCAAAGCCTGAGCGATCTTACCTTTTTTTTCGGTTTGGCGTAATCGCTCTTTAGCTTCTTTTATCTTACGATAATGCTCCTTGTACTCTTCCTTAAGACGTTCGCGTTCTTCTTCTCCGTGGCTGCTCATGGTGGTTAATTTTTCGTTTTAGCACCCACAGATTTCTTAGAAGACTTTTCTTCTTCTGCTGGTTCATCATCTACCGAAATAGCACCGGAAGAAGTGCCCATTTCTAATTTGAACTGCTCAACTAATTCATGAGCTCTGATTTTTTCAGCATTCGCTTCAATTTCCATGGTTTTGGTATCAATGCTATCTAATGCAATTTCCATACGAGCTTCGTTCTTAGCAGCTTCTTCATTAATACGAGAGATCATTTCATCGTGCGTTTGATCGATGCCACCCACTTCAAATTGTTCGAGCGTATCGGCAATTTTTGCTTGCCATTCAGCTCGTTCGCTGGCACGTAATGCTTCTTTGGCTTCTTGAATTTTGCGATCCTTTTCTCGCATGAATACTTTTTTCACCTTAATGGCTTTTTCGTAAGCCTTCTCAGCAAAGGCTAACTGATCTTTGGTATGCTCGAATGTTTCTTTCGCCTTCTCTAGTTGAAGCGCATAACCCTCAGCTATATCATCTCTGTTGGCCTGAATGGCAGACTTAATTTTGGCAGTTAAGTCCTGAATTTGTTTTTCATTTCTTTTGGCTTCTTTTTGAAGCATGATCAGATTCGCCTTTACGGTGGCGATATTTTCGTTCATTTGCGGAATCTGATCGTTTAAATCTCTGATATTCTGCTCAAGGATGAGTTTTGGATTCTCCATTGAGCTTACCAAACCACCGAACATTGATTTTAGTGCGCGAATTAATCGTTGAAACATTGTTCTATCCTTTGTTTTATGCCCTTTAAGTGTGTAGGATCTAAGTTAATTGATTATTGTTGTAATTCAATATGCTAAAGCTCAAATGCCCGTGTGCCGTTGCTGTCGCATATATGAGTAACTAAAGGTTGCTCCTCTGGTTTCTCATCACAAATCGAAAAAGCTTGATATAGTTGCTCAGTTACTTCTTCGATTACAGAGGGCTTGTTCGTGTAGGCTTTCAAAATTGTTTCACCTTCTTCAATTTTGTCGCCGATTTTCTTTCCAAGTACAATACCAGCACCAGCATCGATAGTATCTGTGATTACTTTTCTACCCGCTCCAAGCTCAACTGCAGCCATTCCAACACCATAGGTATCGATTTTTTGTATATAACCAGAGTTTAGCGATTTCAATTCAAACTCGAAGGATGGATACACAAATTTGGTAGGCTGATCAATGTAACTTACATCTCCTCCCTGTTCTTCCACAATGTCTTTCCATTTTGAGAACGCTTCATTATTTTCTACTTGAAGTTTGCTGCGCTCAATACCTTTTTCGATGGAATCAGCTTTGCCACCAAGATAAATCATAGCGCCTGCCAACAAATGTGAGAGTTGATTGGTATCGTCAGGTCCAGCTCCTTTAAGGCAATCGATTGATTCTTCAACTTCCAGCCAGTTTCCTATTTTGGTACCAATAGGCTGATTCATATTGGTGATAAAGGCGATGGTTTTCTTTTTGAACTGTTCCCCAATTCCAACCAATGTTTCGGCTAATTCTATGGCTTTATCCTGAGTTTTCATAAATGCCCCATTGCCGTATTTCACATCCAGTACTAATGCGTCGATACCTTCAGCCAATTTTTTTGACATTATGCTACTTGCAATAAATGGAATGTACTCTACCGTTGCTGTGACATCACGAAGCGCATACAATTTTTTATCTGCAGGGGCAATTTCTGCGGTTTGTCCTGCAAGCACTAACTGATGTTTTTCTATAATCTGTTCATAACGACTTAGATCCATATCGGTAGAAAAACCCGGAATCGAGCCCAGTTTATCGAGGGTTCCTCCTGTATGACCCAATCCACGACCGGAAATCATAGGCACAGGCACGCCGGCACTGGCAACAATCGGAGCTAGAATTAGTGATAATTTATCACCAACTCCTCCGGTTGAGTGTTTATCCACTTTAATACCGGGAATGTGGCTTAAATCAACAATCTGACCGGAATGCAACATAGACTCCGTTAGAGCTGATGACTCAATCGTGTTTAACCCATTAAGAAATGACGCCATCAAGAAGGCGCTCACTTGGTAATCTTCAATCTCACCGCTTAAATATGCCTTAATCAGATAAGAAATCTCATCTGATGACAAATGAAATCCATCTCTTTTTTTGCGAATAAGCGAAACAATATTATAATTAGAACTCATGGGCTAAGTATAGCTTAAAACGTATTTATTTTCTCACTAAAACAACAAATTCTTTGATCAAAATACTCGCCGATCAAAACCTGTATAAACTTGAACAATTTTTACCTAATGAGGTAGATCTAAGCTACTATAATCCAACAAATGCTAGCCCATCACTTAATAGATTTGATGCATGGTTAGTGCGAACAGTTACCAAAGTAAATAAGCATACTTTTCCGAAACTACCTTTATCGTTAAAATTTATTGGCACAGGTTCTTCGGGAAGTGATCATCTTGATCATGCTTACCTGAGTGATAACCAAATAACCGCTTGTGATGCAAAAGGCTGCAATGCTTTAGCAGTAGCAGAATATGTGCTTACGGCTTTACTCGTGCTTCAAGAGAACTATGAGTACCATTTCAGAAATAAAAGTGTTGGCGTTATTGGTGTGGGTGCAGTGGGATCAAAGGTAGCTGAGCTTCTAACCACATTCGGCTGCAAGGTAATTCTATTTGATCCGCCACGAAGTGTGCGGGAACAAGATTTTGAATCAGCAACCATCGAGGATATCAAAGGCTGTGATATCATTACCCTGCATGTACCGTTTAGTGAGTCCGGATCATATAAAACTAAACATATAATTGATGCACAGTTTTTAGCAGGGCAATCCTTTGATGTAGTGATTAATGCAGCACGTGGTGGAGTTACTGACGAAAAAGCTCTAACGAAAGCTCATAAAGAACGAAAAATCAGATATCTAATTACAGATGTCTGGGAAAATGAGCCTCATGTTAATCATGCTTTTGTGAGTGAATGTGATATTTCCACACCTCATATTGCCGGGTACTCTGAGCAGGCAAAGCTGCAAGCAAGCTCCATGATTGTTGACAAACTTTGTACTTTTTTTGATCTACAAAAACCAATTCAGCGCTCCTCAGCAACTAAGGAAATCAAGCTTGCAGATGTTTCTTTTTCGCTAATAGATTTAATTAACCGTTGTCATCCAATCTTGGAATACGACGCTGCATTACGAAATCTGGCGAACAGAGACGACAGCCACGAATTATTCGCCAAACTTCGCACCGATCGACCATACCGGTTTGAGTATCCAAACATTAGGCTGAATGGCATTAATATTGTCAACTTTCCTGAACTGAAACTTTTGGGCGTACAGGATTAGCTTAGTCTTTTCTTCTACTCCCTCTACTTCCACCACCAAACAAAATTCCTGCTCCCAATACAAAGCCGAAATCGTACCAGCCCCCGTTATTGTTTACAGCATAAATGGCTACATCGGCATCGAATAAACTGATGAAAAAGGTGACCGGAGCAATGATACCATGCCATAAGCCGCTCCAAAATCCAAAAGGTTCTCCCGCTACAAAAGATTGAACATCTACAGAAGGAGCGCAGGCTAAACTTAGTGCCAGCAAAGAAAAAAGAATCAAATTCCTAGTTTTCATAATGTATTCTATGTTGATTTTAGTATTCTCAGTAATTCTACCCAGAAACAACTGTACTCATCTATCCTGTAAATGTTACGATTGTATGGACACGAGACTTTCTTTAAGAGATTGGTAGCCTTATGATTCGCCCGGTACTTCCATCCGATATTTCTTCGATTACTTCCATTTATAATTATTACATCGAACAATCTTCATCAACCTTTGAAGAAACTAAGATCAATGCAAAAGAAATGGAGCTTAGAATTGGCGTAGTGCTTGAATCAGATTTACCCTGGCTGGTTTATGAGCAAATTGAAAAAGTATTAGCCTACGCTTATGCTACTAAATGGAAAAACAGAAGTGCTTATCGTTATTCTGTGGAAAGTAGTATTTATGCAGACCCAAATTCAGTTCAAAAAGGAATAGGCAGCGCACTTTATACACAATTAATTACTGAGCTTAAACGTATGAAAGTTCATGTAGTAATTGGTGGAATTACCTTACCCAACACTGCCAGTGTACGACTTCATGAAAAGCTTGGTTTTAAGAAAGTTGCAGAGTTTGAAGAAGTTGGATTTAAATTTGAAAAATGGCGGAACGTTGGTTACTGGCAATTAATTCTGAACGAACATTTTTAATCCTAAAAGGTAACATTTGATGCTCCATAAAATTCGATTCCGCAGCGCTGTTCATTTTTTAAGCATTATTCTAGTTGTAACTTTTGGTTGTAAATCTACCTCAAGTGAAGAGCCTTCAATTTCTGATTTAGACAAAGAGCGTTTGCTAGGTTTAATGGAAGATTGGTATTTATGGAATGATCGACTTCCAAATAACTCAAATCCTGATGATTTTAGCGATGAACAAGAAATAATAGACCAATTGCGGTTCTCTAGCTTCGATCGATGGAGTTCAGTAAGTGAAGCGGCTCGTTATAATAGTTACTACGAGGAAGGCACTTATTTCGGATATGGATTTTCATATGCATACAATAATGATGATGAACTTAGAATCCGATATGTGTACGATGAAAGTCCGTTTTCAAACGCCGGCGTACAACGTGGTTGGCTTCTCACGCATATTGATGGAGTAAATACACAAGCGATAACGGACTGGAACGCAGCCTTTGGCGACGATACGCCCGGAACTACTCAGGAGTTTACATTTATCGATGAGAACGGAACCACTCAACAATTATACATCACTAAAGATGTAGTTGGAATAAACGCGGTTTTGCATGCCGACACCCTAACAGTTGGCAATGAGACGATAGGATATTTAGTGTTTAATAATTTCATTGAACCAGCCCGAGAAGAACTAGATGCTGCTTTTAATTTATTTGAATTAACCAATATTGATCGATTGATTTTAGATTTACGATATAATGGTGGAGGGAGAATTGGCGTAGCTACTTATTTGGCTAATTATTTAATAAGCAGCTCTCAAAATGGTCAGGTTCTGTATCGTTTTGTTCATAATTCTGATAAAACGAGTAATAACAGAGCGCAAACGTTACGAAAGCAAGGAACTCTAAACATAAAAGAACTTATCATACTAACCACAGAAGGTACAGCTTCCGCAAGTGAGCTATTAATCAATGGACTAGAACCCTTAGTGCCGATTACTCATATTGGAACATCAAATACCTATGGAAAACCGGTTGGATCGTATAGTTGGTACAGCCTCGAGGAAACTATGGTGTATTCATTAATCAGCTTCAAATTTCTGAATAATCTAGGAAATGGTGAGTTTTTTGGCGGAATAGAACCTGATTATTTGGCCTGTGATGATTTAACAACCTCTTGGGGAATAAAGACAGAATCGATGTTATCGTCAGCCATTGAATATCTTAAAACAGGGTCCCCATCGGAATGCTCTGTCCAAGCAAAATCTAAATTTGAAAAAAGTAAGTTGGTGACTGAAGAATTTCCTCCTGCAGCCATAATAAACTAGAATCTCTGATCAGATTTTAAACAAATTGCGAGCTGTATTGCTAGTTTTTTCTATAATCTCCTGCACCGAAACATCAAAAATAGTTGCTAATTTTTCGGCCGTAAACTGCATAAAGGCAGGTTCATTTCGCTTTCCACGTTTAGGCGTTGGTGCTAGGTATGGCGCATCTGTTTCCAATACCATACGGTTTAAAGGTAGCTCTTTTACGGTTTTATCTACTCCCCCATTTTTAAATGTAACTACTCCGCCAATCCCCAAATGTAATCCCAAATCAATTGCTTTTTTTCCTTCTTCTACCGACCCATTAAAACAATGCCAAATTCCTGCTAAGGCTCCGGTTTGCTCTTTTTCAATAATGTTTAACAGATCGGAAGTACTTTCACGGTTGTGTAATATAATAGGTTTATTTGTGGCTTTTGCTACTTTACAATGTGCATGCAAACTCTTCTTTTGCTCGGCCACAAAATCAATACTCCAATAATAATCGAGCCCTGTTTCGCCAACTCCAACGATTTTTTTATCACTACATCGATCAAATAATTCTTGCTCAAATTGGGAGTCCAGCTCTTTTACATCCGCCGGATGCAACCCCGCCATTTGATGAAACTTAATAGATGCATGCTCCAGCTTTTCCATTTGATCGTTAGAGCTAAAGTCGATGGCCGGCAGTAAAATATCTGTTACCCCAACTTGTTCGGCTCTATTTAAAACTTCTTCCAAATCTTCCTCAAACTGAGGTAAGTAAATATGCGAGTGAGTATCAATCATGAGTTTGATGAAATTCAATTAACCCGTTTATGGGTGTTCGCTCAATCTTATCGATGATAAGCCCCTTGGTTCTGAAATATTCACGAAAATGATGTTCAAATACAGCCACTGTCCCTCCCACAAATCGAAGTGATTGCTGTGCCAAAGCATTTTTAAAGTGATGTTTAAGCTGATCAAAAAAGGGTTCAATCGCTTCAAAAACCAATCTTTTCAGATATTCCTGATGCATGGGTTTATCAAATTCTGCAGATGTGATAACATCCATGAGTGCTTTTGATGCAATTAGCTTCGACTTCATCGGATCCTGAAATTGCACAAACAATTCATCGATACTTAATCTGCGTCGGGCTTGAATCAATTCTTTAATCTCTACTGGTACCTCATCCACAAAAAAGTCTTTTAAAATTAGTGATCCAATATGAGCTCCTGAACCAAAGTCACCGGCGGGATAAGATTTTGATGGCATGATATCAACCAAACTGCCTTCGTGCATAAAACCGGCACTTGATCCTGTTCCCGATATGACAACGATACCCGTCTGATTGGCAAATAATGCAAGTCCTGCACCTTCGATATCCGGTTTAACAGTTATTTCTGCTTTTCGGAATGCTTCTGAAAGAATGCGCTTAATACGATTAGAATTTTTGAACTCATCACATCCTGCACCATAAAAATACACTTCTGAAACTAGCGATGAATTAATTAACAATGAGAGCTCATCAAAGATAACCGACTCAATTTCTGCGTCCACTTTTAAGGTTGGATTTAGCCCCGAAGTACGCACAATTTGGTGATCATTGCCTTTAACTACAGCCCAGCTTGTTGATGTAGCGCCACCGTCGGCTATTAAAATACTCATCGTTTTTTCTTTGTAAGATAATGATTCTAACACCAATCAATCAGGCTGTAAAACGATTGAAATTATGAATCATCATTTTTTACAAAAGCCAACTTCTATCTCTAAGGCTGCCAATGTGTTAAGAAATTAATTTTACAAAGTATTATGACCATCATAATGTGTATTTCACAATACTTCCCATTATTTTTGAATTTCGTTGATGGCTTAACCACCATTTTTACTACTTAAATCAATCAATTGTAAACTAACCATGACTTCTTCGCCGTTGATTCGTCCCGATTTTGAAAAATTTGAAAAAATCCCAACCAAAGTATTTAAATCCGCAAAAATTGCTTCGGTATATGCTGCCAAAGAAATCGCAGATTTAATCAAAGAGAAAGATAAAAAAGGTGAGAAAACAGTGTTAGGGTTAGCAACCGGTTCTACCCCAACACAAATGTACGACGAACTTGTTCGCATGCATAAAGAAGAAGGCTTGAGTTTCAAAAATGTGGTAACCTTCAACTTAGATGAGTACTACCCGATGGAACCTGACTCCATCCACAGTTATGTGCATTTTATGAACGAATACCTGTTCGATCATATCGATATTCAAAGAGAAAACATCCACATTCCTGATGGCACTTTAGATCGAAATGATGTGTATGAATTTTGTCGGCAGTACGAAGAAAAAATTGAAGCTGTTGGCGGATTGGATATTCAGATTTTGGGAATTGGACGAACCGGACACGTTGGGTTTAATGAGCCGGGGTCAGCAGAAACTTCCAAAACCCGACTTATTGCCCTCGACAGTTTAACTATTCTTGATGCGGCGAGTGGTTTTTTTGGTGTTGAAAACGTTCCACGTCGCGCAATTACGATGGGTGTTGGAACCATACTTAATGCCGACAGAATTTTCATTATGGCATGGGGTGAAGGTAAAGCCGGTATTGTTCAACAAACCATTGAAGGGGATATTTCTTCACAGATACCGGCCACGTTTTTGCAGCGCCATAAAAATGTTGAATTTTTGTTGGATGACGCCTCCTCGGCAGAACTTACTCGAACTAAAACTCCTTGGTTGGTAGGCCCAATAGAATGGTCGGATCAAATGCTGAAAAAAGCTGTCGTTTGGTTAAGTGGATATCTTGATAAACCGATTCTTAAACTTCGTGATGAAGACTACAGCGAGCATGGAATGAACGATGTGCTTACCGATATTGGGCGAGCATATAACATAAATATTCGCATCTTCAACGAAATTCAACATACCATTACCGGCTGGCCGGGTGGAAAACCAAATGCGGATGATACATATCGTCCGGAACGTAAAGAACCGGCTAAAAAGCGAGTATTAATTTTTAGTCCGCACCCCGATGACGATGTGATTTCAATGGGTGGTACTTTTATTCGCTTGGTTGATCAAGGCCATGAAGTGCATGTAGCCTATCAAACTTCCGGGAATATCGCGGTTTTTGATGACGAAGCTATTCGATTTGCTGATTTCGTAACAGATTATCACGATCAATTTGGCTTCGAAAATGTAGAAACCAGCAAGTTATTTGATGAAGTACGAGCCTCAATTAAAGACAAAAAACCGGGTGAAGTTGATTCCGATGCAGTTAAAACCATCAAAGGATTAATCCGCCGAGGCGAAGCAAAAGCTGCTTGTCGATATGTGGGTATTCCTGATGAGAACATGCACTTCCAGGATCTCCCGTTCTATGAAACCGGGAAGGTACGTAAAAATCCTATTGGTCCTGAGGACATCGAAATAACAAAAAAACTAATTCAGGAAATCAAGCCGCATCAAATTTATGCTGCCGGTGATTTGTCTGATCCGCATGGAACGCACCGTGTTTGTTTGGATGCAATTTTTGCTGCGCTTCGCGAACTCAAAGACGAGGAATGGATGAAAGATTGCTGGACGTGGTTGTACCGTGGAGCATGGCAAGAATGGGATATCGAGGACATCGAAATGGCGGTACCTCTTAGCCCTGAAGAAACCGATCGAAAGCGAAGAGCTATCTTTAAGCATCAATCACAGAAAGATCGTCCATTGTTCCCTGGTACCGATAAGCGCGAATTCTGGCAACGTGCCGATGACAGAACCAGAAATACAGCTCGAATTTACGATGATTTAGGTCTTGCTGAGTACGAAGCTATGGAAGCATTCGTACGGTGGAAAGAATTAGATTAAGGCAAACATTCGACCTCAAAATTTGAAGGCGAGGGATAACTCCTTCGCCTTTTTCTCTATACGATTTTTTAACTCACACAAATCTACTCATGAAAACGTATCTCTTACCGTTAGTTGCATTATTGTTTTTTGTGAATTGCAACAATCAACCTGCAATCCAAACTGAAATTGCTATTGTTGGCGGAGGTGCCAGCGGCGTAACAGCTGCCTTGCAAGCTGCCAGAATGGGTCAGAAAGTTACTATTTTCGAACCTACTGAATGGTTAGGTGGAATGCTTACTTCTGCCGGAGTAAGCGCCATCGACGGAAATCATAATTTACCTTCAGGCATTTGGGGCGAATTTCGCGAGCATTTATACGACCATTATGGAGGACCGGAAGCAGTATTTACCGGATGGGTTTCTCGAACTCAGTTTGAACCTTCATTTGGGAATGAGGTTTTCCAAAAAATGGTGGCTGCAGAAGAAAACATCACCGTTGAGTATGGGTGGTATATCGAATCAGTAGATTTGCAAAACAATAAAGTGGTAGGCGCTACTTTTACCGATCGAAAAGGTGGGACACTTTCGGTTTCTGCTGATGTATTTATTGATGGCACCGAATACGGTGATTTACTCGCGCGAGCCGGAGCCGACTACAGCATCAATATGGAAACGTATGATGAAACCAAAGAAGAAGCGGCACCTCGCAAGCCTCTGCCCTATGTTCAGGATTTAACCTATGTAGCCATCCTGGAAGATATTGGCACCGAAGGTCCCATCATTGAAAAGCCGGCTTCGTACGATCCTGCTGAGTTCGATTGTATGTGTAAACAAGTTTGTTCAGAAAATATTGAGGATCTAATCGACTGCGATTACATGCTGGATTATGGCCGCTTGCCGAATGATAAGTTTATGATAAACTGGCCAACGAAGGGCAACGATTTCTATGCTGAAATTCTAGAGCAAAGCTACGACGAGCGTGATTCCATTCTGGCTTATGCCAAAGAATTCACAAAATCTTGGATTTACTTTATGCAAACAGAAGGCGGTTACACAAATCTTCAACTCGCTGCCGACGAATTTCCATCCGAAGATGGCTATCCATTAATTCCATATATCCGAGAAAGTCGACGCTTGGTAGGTGTAGATCGATTGTTTTTGTATGATATACAAGATCCGTATGCCATGCCTGAGCGACCTTTGTACAAAACAGGAATTGCTGTGGGCGATTATCCGGTTGATCATCACCGAAAGAAAAACCCGGTCCCAAATCAGTTTGATTTTCCGAAAATTCCATCGTACAGCGTTCCTTACGGCAGTTTGATCCCTCAGGAAATTGACGGTTTAATTGTGGCTGATAAAAGTATTTCAGTTTCTAATTTAGCTAATGGTACCACTCGTTTACAGCCTGTAGTGTTGCAATTAGGTCAGGCAGCAGGAGCTGCAGCTGCTCTTGCTGTACAAAACCGTATCGAGCCGAGAAATGTGGATGTAAGAACACTGCAACAAGAATTACTTGATGCCGATATGTTTTTGATGCCGTATATGGATGTACAGCCAGATCATCCTGCCTTTGAATCGGTACAGCGGGTTGGACTTGCAGGAGTGATGCGTGGAGAAGGAATCCCATATTTGTGGGCTAACGAAACGCGTATTTATCCGGATAGTGTGGTACAACGGGAAAATTTGAATGATATCTTACAGCGACTTGAGCTGCCCGATTTCAATAGAAATGAGCTTACCCAACAATCGGTATTGGGCTTTTTGGTGGATCAATCTCCATCCTTCACCTCTGTAGAAGACTTAGAGAATGAAACTTGGTTTAGTGCTAACAAAGAAGCTATGAATTTTGCCGGTGATCGAAGTCCAATTACGCGCATCCAGCTTGCATGGTTAATTGATGCCATTTTCGATCCATTTACTGCGGATCAGGTTCAAATTGGATTCGAAAATCCGATGCTGGATTAATTTATCCTTACTTGTTTTAATTATCTGTCTGACGGCTAAAGTCCGTCTGACAGATTTAATTGGTTGCTGATTGAATTTGGCTACTGCTCTCGAACCGGTGGTTCGGAGGGGTGTACCGAACAAGTTTTTTGTTACGAGTTTATAAGCTCTGATCTTATACTTACCACATAATTCTCTTTTCCTCGTCACCCGTTTAGTTTCTTCGGGAGTACCCTCAGAATGACCCTAATTATTTAATTATCAGTCTGACGGCTAAAGTCTGTCTGATACATTTTATCGTATTGAGAATGGTCAAGGTTATTACTCTTGAACCGGTGGTTCGGAGAGGTATTCCGAACAAGTTGTTCGGAACGAGTTTAACCATTTATTTTTAGGAGTGGTGTTGCAGCACCACTCTTTTTTTTAGCAATTATTCCTCCTCTTCTTCTTCATTCAAAGTTCCGTGATAGATTACATTTGTACCTGCATCGTAGTCATTCACCAGAAAAAAGACATCTTTTTCCATAATGAATGTGCGGAAGACCACCGCATTCCTACTTTCCAGCGCCAATAGATATTCCACATTCTCACCATTGAAATGCGAAACGCCTTTTTCCGTTGTTATGAACATGTCTTTTCCATGTCTGCCATCTACTCCATATACATCCTCAGTTAGTGTAAAAGGTAAATTGCTAATGAAACTTGTGTCCAACACTTCGTTTTCGGCTACGAAGTAGACCTTACCTCCAAACTTGTTTAAACTTACTGAACCCGCTTCATTTCGGTTTTTTGAGTACATGGTATCCAAGTGATTATCATTCAATTTATAAATGGACACACTATCCGAAATGAGCTGGGTAGAATATGGACCCGATCCAGACAAGTATATTTGTTCTTCGTTTTCTCGGATTCTTTGAAACTGCATGCCAAAATCAGTCATCAACTCTTCCCTCCATTGCCTGCCATCGTAATGTAGAATAAAACCTTGGTACGTTGGATTGCTTTGCCCGGTTGGTACAGTACCTACCGCATGTAAATTGGAGGATGTACAACCCCATATATCTAAAATTGTAGCTTCACCTTTCCCATTTGGTTTATATGTATAAAACAACTTCCAATCGCGTCCATCATAATGCCAAATGGATCTTCCTCCTGGTCCTTGTCCCCCCATCCATACATTATCTTCTTCAAAACCAAAAATACTATAAAAGTCACCCGTGAACCCGTTTAACCCTTCCCTATATGGATATGGAGTCCATTCACTTCCATTGTAGTGCCATAGTTTTTCAAAGCCTCCTGAGGAAGCAATCCATACATTATCCGGGGACGAACCCCAAATCGTATTCATCCAGCCACCCGGAGCGCTATACACACTATCCACCGTCCAAGTATAATTTCGTGATCCGGGTTCTAACTCAGCAACCGGGTCTTTTTCCTTGTCTTCCGGTCCTAATAAGCCACAGGCACCAAACGACAGGTATGCCCCAACAATAAACATGGTTAGCTTAAAAAGAAGCGATTTCATAGGCCCTCACTATTTGGTGGTATAGTACTATCCTATGTTATATATCAACTTATTGTGAATAATGGTTGAAGCGTGTAAGTAATAAAATTTGAAGATAGGAGATTGGTAATACAACCATCTGTCTGACGGCTAAAATCAGTCTGACAGATTTTATCGTATTGAGAATGGTCGAGGCTATGCTTTCGAACCGGTGGTTCGGAGAGGCATTCCGAACAAGTTTTTGGAGCGAGTTTAATAGGATTATAAACTCTGATCATTTACTTAACATATAATTATCTTTTCCTCGTCACCCGTTTAAATTCTTCTCCGCCAGTTGGCGGATTTGAATGACCTAAATTTATTACTCAATTTCCTATCGATTTGCTGTTTAAGTTCAAGATCAGGTGGTGATAAAATGAATTACGATTTAATGCTATGACTTAGCTTTTAGCCAATTACAAACGTCCTTCTCCTTGCGAAGGAGAAGACAGAAGAGGTCGAAAACTGGTGAGTGTCGAAGGCTAAAATTTCGATCGTGTTCTTCGGTACAAGTACTTATTATTCTTTACGAGGTTCTCTTTTGAGCTCTGATCATTTACTTACCAAATAATTATCTTTTCCTCGTCACCCGTTTAGATTCTTCTCCGCCAGTTGGCGGATTTGAATGACCTTAATTTATAACTCAATTTCCTATCATTTTGCTATTTAAGTTCAAAATCAGGTGGTGATAAAATGTATTACGATTTAATGCTATGACTTAGCTTTTAGCCAATTAAAAACGTCCTTCTCCTTGCGTAGGTGAAGACAGAAGAGGTCGAAAATTGGTGTATGGCGAAGGCTATTACTCTCGAACCGGTGGTTCCATGAGGCATTTCGAACAAGTTGTTCGGAACGAATACTTAACGATCTTAAAATATCCCATAAGTTGTTCAGTACGATCACTAAATATCCTTAAAACAAAAAACCCCCGACATTGCTGCCGGGGGCCTCTTCTACAATCAAGCATTTGCTTGTTGTTAATTTATTTGATCAACATCATTTTCTTAGTTGAAATGAAGCTACCTGCTTGGATGCGGTAGATGTACATTCCACTTGAAAGATGAGAAGCATCGAATACTACGTTGTAGGATCCGGCTGACTTCTGTCCTTCGTCGATGTTTGCTACTACACGTCCGGTAATGTCGTACACGGTAATGGATACGTTCGCTGCTTTAGGCAGGTCGTAGCCAATATTGGTAGACGGGTTGAACGGGTTCGGGTAGTTTTGATTTAATGCAAAGCGAGTTGGAGTGTCTTCCAATTCGTTAGAAACATGAAGCATTCTTGTAAACGAGATATCGAATACATCGGATGAGAATACAGTGGTTTCACCTGCACTTGCTGTTACCGTCCAAATCAAGTCGATGGTTGCGCCATCTTCAACATTTAATGATACCAAAGCATCATCAATTTGCTGATACGTTAAAGTTAGCACAGTGTCCAACCCTTCGTTGTTAGATGCAATGCTCAATAATGGATCTGAGAAATCGCCACCAACAGCATCGGCATGCCAAGTGTAAGTAACTGCTGCATTAGCTTTAGCTTCTGCCCACATGATATCTACTTCCGTTGTGGCTTCACCGGCCAATTCAACGGCTGTGTCATCCGCAGGAGATAGTAGTGCAAATGGACTAATCATTACCGGATCAACCAATACACTAATATCGTAAGCTTTGATTGCGTTGTTGGTATCCATCAAATACAATCGCTTGTTGGCGCCATCAAATAAAACGCCACCGGTATTGTTACCATTGGTGTTTTCGCCTAATGGACCTAATTCTGCAACTAATTCGTACGAATTACCCATCTTCTCAAAGATGTAGAACATACCGTTTGTGAAAGCAGGTCCAACAGCAACTAATGTTTTGGAATCGGTTACTAACACATCGTTCACCATCACTGAATTCAGATCAGCTTCAGCAACAGCTGCAGAAGAAACACTGGTTCCTACCGAGCCATCCATAAAGTTTACGAATGTAGGAGCTGCACCGGTTCCGGTTGCTAAAACGCTATCACCGAAAGCAGATGAGAATCCACCACGACCAACATTTGCAGGTACCGTATATTCTGCAGATTTCGTTAGTGTGCTTCCATCCCAAGCAAACGAAGCAATCACGCCTGAATTTGTACCGCTCAATAATACGGTTACATCATCTCCGGTTCCAACAACACCCAATGCATCACCGAAACGAACTTTGTTATCAAGATCGCCGGAGAATACTACTTCGGGTACGCTCATTTCATCCGCCCAACGGTAAATTTTAACACCATTACCACCCAGAATCAGGTTAGCGGTAAAAATCTGTCCATCAGCGGTAGCTCTGATTTGATTGAAGGTAAAGATACCACCACTGAATACCGGCTTATCGAAGAAATCAGCAAGATCGTACGAATGGATCGCATTGTTGGTATCCATCAAGTACAATTTGTTGTTAGTTTCGTCGAATAATACACCACCGGTGTTGTTTCCATTGGTGTTTTCGCCAATCGGGCCTAGTTCTGTGATCACTTCAACGCCATCGGTTACATCCAATAAGTAGAATTTACCATTGGTAAATGCCGGACCAACTGCTACTAAATGACGACCATTGTACATTACCTGATCGTTTAACATCACTGAATTCAGATCTGCAGCAGGAATATCATCGGATGCAATAGCATCACCTAAAGTTCCATCAGCAGGATTCATGAATCGTGGAGCAGTTCCGGTTCCTGTAATAATTACGTTACCGTTTACAACACGCGATGAGAAACCACCTCGAGCCTCACCAGCTGCAATCGGATAATCAGCTTGTTTAGTAAGTGTTGTACCATCCCAAGTAAATGGAACCACTTTATCAGCACCGGAGCCGCTTAGTAGTAAGGTTACGTTGGTAGTGTCGCCAATCACACCAAAAGAATCACCTAAACGCTGACCTAGATCACCGCTATAGATTTCTTCAGGGATGCTGGTTTGATCTGCCCAACGGTAAATCTTAGTAGTACCATTGATGGCAAGATTCGCAGTAAAGATTTGTCCGTTTGGAGTAGCACGAATTTGATTGAATGCAAAAATTCCACCGCTGATAACTGATTTTTCGAAGAAATCAGCAAGATTGTACGCATGGATCGAGTTGTTTGTATCCATGATATACATGCGATTGGTTCCCTCGTCAAAAAGAACACCACCGGTATTATTACCATTTGTGTTTTCGCCAATTGGTCCAATTTCTTTGATGAGTTTTACACCATCGGTTACATCAAGAAGATAGAATTTACCGTTAGTGAAAGCAGGACCAACAGCTACAAGGTGACGACCGTTATAAACGATTTGATCGTTTAACATTGCAGAATTCAGATCTGCAGAAGGCACGTCATCTGAAACCAATTGATCGCCTAGAGTACCATCAGCAGGATTCATGAATCGTGGAGCAGTTCCGGTTCCGGTAATGATAATGTTACCGTTAATTACACGCGAAGAAAAACCACCGCGAGCTTCACCTGCTGCTATAGGGTAATCAGCTTGTTTGGTAAGTGTAGTGCCATTCCAAGTAAATGGAACAACTTTATCCGCACCAGAACCACTCAATAATAAAGTTACGTTAGTAGTATCACCAACAACACCGAAGGAATCACCTAAACGCTGACCTAATGAATCGCTGAAAATCTCTACGGGAGTTGCAGATTCATTTTCCCAACGGTAAATCTTAGTAGTACCGTTAATAGCTAAGTTTGCCGTAAAAATCTGTCCATCCGGAGTTGCCCGTACTTGATTGAATGGGAATACTCCGCCTGAAATACCGGTGTTATCAAGTACACCAATAGAATCACCATTGGCTGCATCAACAATTACAGGTTTTACACCGCCATTCCGGCTAGCCACAATCAAATTACCGGTTGCAGGATTAAATGTTACACCACGCTCAGTATTACCGGTTGTAAACCAAGTTCCTTCCGGTGCATCTACCGACCAGATTGGGTCTACAGTTTCGGCAGGAGGCATAGTGGTAGGTAAAAGCCCAACAGAATCGCCGGTAGCAGCATCGATAATTACCGGAGTAACACCACCCTGTCGGCTTGCTACGATTAAGTTGTTAGTTGCCGGATTAAATGTGATACCACGCTCGGTGTTTCCGGTACCAAACCAGTTGCTAAATGGAGCTTCGATGGCCCAGTTTGGCACCACATTTTCCATTGCCGGCATCGTAGTTTGAAGTAAACCCAGAGAATCACCGGTTGCGGCATCAATAATAACTGGTGTTACGCCACCTTGTCGGCTGGCAACAATCAGGTTTCCGGTAGTTGGGTTGTAAGTGATACCCCTTTCTGTGTTACCGGTACCAAACCAGTTACTCACCGGAGCATCAACGCTCCAAAGTGTTTCTAACTGAGTTTGTGCTTGTGCAAATGCATTCGTTGATACGAATAATGCACCTACAAACATCAAACTAAGTACAGTACTCATTGTTCGTTTGTAAAGGTCAATCATATTGTTGGACTTTTATGTTAGTGTTAATCGCAAAGCAGAGACTAGCTTCCCGACATATTGTTTTCTTGATTGTTTGATGGATATAACCCCATACTCAAGTTCTTTTTGTGTTGATTTCTTCGGTACTGATTTCCATTTCATCTAAATCGTTTTCGGTAGACAAATGCCTGAACCAACTGAAATACAGCGAAACCGACAGCACAGTTAAAATTCCTAATGCGGTGAAAAATTCGGGCCATTGCCGAACCATTAATAGCATAGGTGTGATACAAAGTGTGAGCATCCAAGGAACTGCGATAACTGTAGACAGGATGTCTCGTTTGTTCTCTGCATCCACCCCTTCCATTTTCTTTTTGGGCATGCTTTCTTTTATGCGTCCCCAAAAACCAAACGGACGTGTAGTTTTGTAGAAATTGATAAGTATTGAATCTTCCACTGCTGGCGTAGCAAATGTGCCGATAATACAAGCAGTTAAAGAAATTGAGGCTACATAAATAAAAAGCTCGTATTCGGTGAAATCGGGAAAGAAAATCAGTTGTGAAAAAGCTGCCAACATACCGGCAAAAACTCCTGCTGCAAAGCCATATCCATTAAAACGCCACCAGTACCAACGTATTACTTGAGGGATGATCAATCCAGAACCCAAGCCCATGGTTAGCCAGCCCCAAATGTCATTGATGTTTTTAAATTGTTTGGTGAGCAAATATCCTACTATGACAATAAGTACAGAAGCCCATCGGCTATGTGCTACTAAGGTTTTTTCGGATGCTTCCGGGTTTATAAAACGCTGATAAATATCTTTTACCCAATAGGCTGCACCAGAGTTTACCACCGAATCGAACGTAGACATCGCAGCGGCAATTAAACCTGCAATAACCAACCCGGTTAAACCCACCGGAATCATGGTTGAAAGCACTGAAGGCAATACTTCTTCAGGATTTTCAATTACGGTACCGGTTGCGCCCCAAGCAATTCCCATCATGGCAACAGCAACTACGAATGGCCATCGGAATGAAAGAAGGAAAATCCAGAAAAGACTTAATAAACCGGCATCGCGATCGCTTTTTGCGGCAAAATAACGTTGAATTAGATATCCGCCTGATCCCCCACTACCTTCAATTGTGGTTTTAAAGAGATAGAAAATTATGGCTATTCCGAATAGATTGTATTGCCCGTATTCGCCGGGAAGGTCCATCGTCCAACTTGGCAGCACATTGGTCCAGTTATCCAGATTTACATCCAAGGTTTGAAATCCTTCTCCAATCAATGGCACCGACACCTGAAACGTTTCTGCAAGCGGATAATGAAAAAATGCAATGGCACAAGTTGCTACAATCGCAAAAAACACTAAAAAACCTTGTAGTACATCGGTGTATACTACGCCGTATAATCCGGATGCTACCGTATAAATAGTTGATAAGCCAATAATTCCAATGGTGGCCCACTCCGGATCGATATTCAGAATTTTAGCTAGAAAGATTCCTCCACCTTGTGCAAAATAGGTAACAACGGTAACTGCAAAAAGCAGATTGGCAAGTGCACTTAGCACTCGAGCCGCATTACCGGCTTTGTCACGCCCAAAGCGTAGTTCCATCCATTCTGCGGCAGTCATTACTTGTGCCCGACGGTTCCACTTACCCATGAAAACCATTAAGAATGCCATCACCAAAACAATTCCACCGCGTAATTCAATGAAAAAGCCTTTTAGTCCTAATGCGTAAACCATGGCTACAATAATCATGGTGCCGGATACATCGAAATTTGATGACATCCCCGAAGCGCCCAAAGCCCACCAGGGCATACCGCGATCTCCCAAGAAGAAACTCTCTATACTACTCGATGCTTTACGTTGCAAATAAACTCCTAAGCCGATTAGCGCAAGCAGGTAAACAACAATTATGGTGTAGTCGATGTAATGCATAGAGTTCTTATTTCACCAAAATCATGGTGTTGCTAAAGGTGTAGTTAGCCGTAGTTAGGCGATAAATGTACATGCCACTTGCTAATGCAGAAGCATCAAAAGAAACCTGATGTTGCCCTGCACTGAATAATTCGTTTTGATGTAAAGTGGCTACTTTCCGACCTAATACATCAAATACTTCCAATGAAATTCGGTTCGATTCGGGCAATGAAAATGAAATATTGGTCGAAGGATTGAACGGATTCGGATAATTTTGATCCAGCGCATATCCGGCAGGAATATCTTTATTATCCTGCTCTCCACTTGTGATGATGGCATCGATTTGAACCTCCGGAGAGTTCTTTCGATCCAGCATAACCATCACAGCATCGGCGTAGGTTGGATTAGAATCTGTCGCTTTGTCGGCATCAATTCTAACCACTGTTTGCTCGCCTTCTTCCAGGTACACATTTCCAATTTTCTCCCAGCCTTTTTTAACGCTACTTGTTTGGCTGATGGTAGTTGTTAAGGTGTCTTGTGCACCAAATACTTCGTAGTGTGCTCCGCTTGTGGCTCCCGATTTTACCGGATTCCAAGCAAATACATTGTACCAGGCAGAGCGCGGAACGGTAACTTTGTAAGAAATGGAAGCGCCGGAATTAGCCTCAGCTTTAAGTGTAGTTCCTTTAAAGCCGGCAAGACTCGCTTCTTCCGTCCAAGTACCCGTTTGCATGGCAAAACTGCTGTCTTCGTTTACTATTTCCGGAAGTGGTCGGCGTACTTGTCCATTTCGGTTCGGCAACAAAGCTGGCAGGTTGTATTTATACTTGTACAAACTATCAGCGAGGTTATTGTTCTTTTCATCTAAGCCTTCGAAGAAGAAATACACTTCGCCTTTAAGATCGTATTCGCGATTGAAGTCGATGGCTTGTTTTACGTAAGCTTCGTCGTTAAAGGCTCCGCCAGCTTTAATCAAAACTCCCGGATAAATCTGAGGTCGGTAAAATCGCTGAATGTACCCTTGTGATGAAAATGGTTCGCGACCCAACATATTTCGAATAATCGATTTGTAGCTACCAATATCATACCTGTAAGCTTGCGGATGAATGATATCTACATAACTGGAATCGAGCCAAGTTGGCCAATCTTGCAGGTAATTATCATAACTAAAACTATAGATCGATGGGGAGAGAGAAAGGGTAAGTGTAGAATCTTTGGTTTTTACCATGCGGTATAAATCACCGGCAAAGGTAGTGAGTTTATCAGCTTTCCAGCGTAAAAACGATGCGTCGTCATACGAACTGGGCGGATCGTTTCCATCATGTTCTGCTCTGTATAATGCTTTGGTGTAATCGCTATAGCCGGCTGTTGATGACATTGCCGGGAGTCGATCATCGCCTTGTACTCCATCGATATCGTAATTGTCGATGGCTTCGCCAATAATACCAAGCATAAAATCCTGTACCGCAGGATGAATCGCATTCATCCAATAAAAGTTATTTCGATTGGCAATATTGCCGTCAATATCGCGAGACGCCCAATGTGGATTTCTTTCTAAGATGTGCCCCCCACTTGAATTGCCAAACACACTGGCAAAACCGTATTCGAACCATGGAATCACTTCCATTCCAACGCGGTGAGCTTCGGTTATCACTTCTTGCAGTGGATCTCTGCCAACCGGGGCATATACGGGATCTTGACGAAAACCGATCGAATCCTCCGCAACCTGACTTGGAAATAAGGTATATCCTTTATTCCAGACTACCGGAAAAACCACATTGAAACCACGCTCTGCCAGAAAATCCATGGCATCGGCAATTTTTTGTTTACTTGATAACACATCGCTATCAACATTGGTAATCCATACACCCCGAAGCTCTTCGATGTACGTATCCGGCTCCTGTGCCGTGGCGGTAGAAATAGTTAAAACCGTGAGGATAAAAACTGCAACAAACTGCCTTAATGTGTTTTTTCTGATCATATTAGTTGCTGTAAAAATGAGTGTGTAGTGAGTCGCCGAGATGGTCGTTTTCTTCAAATAATCCCTCATAAAAGAAGTACACTTCGCCATCCAATCCTTTTTTACGATTGTGTAGAAGCGCTTCCTTTACATAGTCAAAATTATTGTAGCGATCGCCGGCTTTAATGATTATGCCAGGATATATCGATACTTTTTCATGGCCTTCTGCTTGTTGATAGTATTCTACCATTTCATCAATGGTTGCTTTATAACTATCAATATCCCATCGATAAGCCTGAGGAATAAGTTCATCCACTGCACCTGCTTCGATCCATGCCGGCCAATCCTGTAAATATTCTTCCTTCGACCACGGGTAAATACTGGGTGCTAACGAAACGGTAAGATTGGCATCTTCTGCCTTAACAGCCTGATAAAGCTGAACGGCAAAATCGGTAAGTTTATCGGCTTTCCAATTCAGAAATCCTTCTTCCAGTGGATCGCTTGGAACCTCATTTCCGGTTTCATTCAGATACAGTGATTTTGTAAATGCACTATATCCACCTTCTGCGGGCATGGCCGGTAAGCGATCATCCCCTTGGATTCCATCAATATCGTAACCTTTTACCACTTCAAGAATCAGTGAGATCATAAACTGCTGAACTTCCGGATGGATAGCATTCATCCAATCGAAGTTATTTTTCTTTAGCAGATTACCTTCATTATCTAAGGCCGCCCAACTTGGATATGCTTCGATAATATGACCACCATTTTTGTTGTAAGAGCTGGAAAAACCAAACTCGAACCATGGTATTATCTTAAGGTCATTTTTCCGAGCTTCGCGAATCATCACGGCAAGCGGATCAAGATTTCGGTTTTTAAACAATGTATCCTGTTGATATTCTTCCCCGAAATATTGCACCATCACTTCACTCGGATGCATCGTATATCCTTTATTCCAAACCACCGGATACACCGTGTTAAATCCAAGGTCAGCGAGGGTTTTCATGCCTTCAATAATATTCTCTTCACTAAACATCACATCGCTGTCGATGTTGGTGACCCACACTCCACGAATCGGCTCCGATTTTGAATCATCAGATCTTTGAGTACAGTTTATCATCCCTAAAACTGAAATCAGTGTTAATATTGATATTCCTAACCTCAAGCGGAGTCCCTCACGATCAATTTTGGCTCCAAATGAAGTCCGTTTTCTGTATTTGTTTGTCCATTTTTCATGTGTGTACGTAACACTTGGTAAGCCATTTTGCCGATGTCGTATCTCGGAACTTCAATCGTAGTTAACGGAACTCTGGCTTCCGAGCATCGCTCAATATTATCGAAGCCAATTATGGCAATATCATCAGGAATAGAAATGCCTTGTTCGATTAGCGCTTTTTGGAATCCCATCGCGATTAAATCGTTGAAAAGAAAAACTCCGTCTATATCGAGATTCTGAAGATTTAAGCTTCGCCCAATCTTATAACCTTCATCAAAGGCTGTTTTCTCAGTGCTGAATGAATACCGGAATATCTCGCAGCGTTCTTTTGGATTAACACCATGTTTCTTCAAGGTGTCGATGAATCCATTTAACCGCTGATCATCAGTTTTATAGCCGTTTTCACCCACTATCACACAGAGTTTTTTCTGACTTCTTTTAAGCAGATGTTCGGCGGCTAAACATCCACCTTTGTAGTTGTCTACATCAATAGTGGGGATTTTAGAGTCGTACACATCGTGAATAATAACGGTAGGGATGTTATTCTTGCGAAGCTCATCATAAATCCGAACTCCGTAAATTGACTTTCTACGCGTAGTTACCACTAATCCGTCAATTTCGTGCGATAGCATCATGCGAACCAGCGAATCCTCCTGCTGATGGAAATCACGCGAAACTGTTACCATCAGCTTCTTACCATAACGATCGGTTTGATCGGCTAGCCCTTTATAAATGCCGGAGAAATACGGACCATCAATATCACGGATCAACAACCCAATTTTGTTTGTGGTTGAAGATTTAAAAGAACGAACCGGCTCTTTGAAGTTTTTATTGGCAAACGATCCCTTTCCTACCCTACTCACGATTACACCCTGATCGTTCAGGATTTTCATCGCTTTTTTGATGGTAGACATACTCACATTATAGATCTCTGTAAGGCGCAGATAATTGGGAATTTTACCCCGCTCACCAAAGTAGTCTTCTTTAATCTTGTCTTTAAGATCCTCGGCTACTATTTCATATAAATGCTTGTCGGTATCTGTAATGTCTACCATAATCCTAGAATTTTAATGAGAGTCCCATAGTGTGTACGTAACCCAGCTCATCTCTGTCGCTGAGTGCATAATCCACCGAAATTTCTTCGATTGGTTTAATTCCTACTCCAAATCGGAGGTGACCTAAGCCGTAATTATCTTCCGTAAAAATGTTGCTGTAACCGGCTCTTAAAAACAGGAGATTTCTGAATCCATATTCCCCGCCGGTATTCACATAATTGGTGTTATTGTTAGGATAAACCGCATCCGCTGCAAGAATCAGTTTATGATCAACGGTATGAAATACATCGTAGGTAGTTCCGATTCTGAATATGAGTGGTAAATCCCATGCACCCGTCATTAGGTTAGCAGGAATACCATCGTTGTTACCGGAATTAAGTGGATCCAAATCAACAGGAACGAAGGTGTTGTCGCCGCGTAGCGTCATCTCGCCACCAAAGTTGCTGATGCTAAAGCCCAGATCAATTTTGTCGAAGGGTGTTTGATAGAAAAATCCTAGATCAAGTGCCAAGGTTGACGCCTGCATTCTCCAAATCTGATTTTGCACAAACTTTAGATTTCCACCTAGGCTAAAATTATCGGTTAACGCCTGAGCGTAGGTAAAGGCAATGCTGATATCCTGAACTCTAAAGCGCTCTCCGGTTCCATCGGGCAATGTGAGCGTACGTACATCCATTTCGCCACTATCAAACATATTGATGCTCACACCCAGATAAATATCATTCAGCTTAAATACCGAAGCTGCGTAGTATAATTTGGTATCCACAAACCAATCGGTGTTTTGGAAAGTCACCTGATTTTGCCCGATTCGTGTAGCAGCAGCAGGGTTCCAATACAGGGCACTGACTTCGTTAACAGCTGCAACATAGGCTTCGCCCATTCCAATACTTCGTGCACCCACAGGAATTTCTAAGAAAGAAGACGCCGTGCTACCAACCTGACTTTGCCCCATCACCGGAAGGCTGAGTGCAATTACAAAAACAAAAGAGAGTAATTTTTTGATCATGACTGTTACTTGATAATTGCGAACTTTCCGGTTTTTTCGCCGATGCCGGCAGCTTTTACGTGATAGAAATACAGCCCATAGGCTACTTCCAATCCATCTTTCGATTGCAAATCCCATACGGCTAATCCATCCTCAGATTGTAATTCGCGAACAAAAACTCCACTTACGGTGTAGATTCTGAGGCTAGCATTGTTGGGTAAGTTTCTGAATTCGATACGTTGCTCTCCACGACCGGATAAAAACGGGCGTTGCTCTGCGATGGTAGCTGCCACATAAGGATTTGGTACTACAATAATTTCATCGAGCAAACTCTCCCCAGCCGTTGAATCTACTACCGATGCTGTGCTTTTTAGCACATAGGTATCATTTTCGCCAAATGGGATTTGTGCATTCAATTCAAATACGTCGCCAATTCGTGGTAAGCGGATTTGTGAATGCGGGAGATCAGCTCCTCTGGAATCCACCGGTTTTTTAAAATCAATATTCCATGCTCTGATGAATCTTCTATCATCTGGTTTTTCTTTAAAAAGAAGCGTGATGAGTTCATCAGGATCAATTCGTCCATTTTCGGTAGAATCCGGTTCATTAAACATGAATGGGATCTTTACTCCTGTGTTGAATTCCGAAATTCGGAAATTAACCGGAAATGAAAACGCACCTGAAGTGGAAGTAAAGGCTGAATCCAACACTTCGTTTTCGTTCCCAACTTCGATTCGAACTCGAATAGGCCATACCGGTGGGTTTGGCACGGAAAATGTTGGCTGCGGAAGTGTGATTTGGCTTCTTAAATTAGTTTGACTGGTAGAGCTCCACCCAGAATTTTGCTGTGTATTCGATTCATCCGGGTATTCATTTTCGAAAGTGAAAATCAATCCTTCATCTAACAATTCGAAGGTCCAGTTTTCTACAAATTCGTCTTCAAGGTTAGTTGGAACCGGTTCGTTGTTGACAATTACTTCACCTGATTGCCCGATAATACTAAAGCCTGTTGTAGTGTATTCTACTGCTGAAGTATCGGTTCCTTCGTACACAACGGGAACTTGACTAAAAGTGATGGCGTAGTTTTGATCCTTCAGTAGATTTTCATCTACAATAGTCGCTTTTACGACTCCGGTTGCTTTTCCATTTTCCTGAGCAACCCGGTTTTGGAAATCTACATCAATATCACCTAAAACGATATCGCTTGCCGGTGGGTTCGGACGAACTTCCACCGTATTAGGGTCGAAGTTGGTGATTACACCTTGAGTTAACGTAATACTCGCCGGCGATTCGGAAGGAGAAATCGGGAATAAATTCTCTAGTCTGGAAATCCCTTCGTCAAAGTAGGTATTGTCATAGCCTGCATCATAAGCGATAACTGCGTAATAATAAGTACGCCCGTTGATAACATCGGTATCAACATAAGAATGCTGAATTCCGGTATCGTCGCCCATGTAATAGTGAACTCCATTTGGGATACCAATCTCTTCGCCAAATTGCAAAGAGTGGTATCCCTCTAACCCATTAACTAAATCAAACTGGGCGATGGAGCGCTTATATACTGCATTCCCGAACGAATCGGTAATATCCTGTGCATCGTTGAATTGAGGATCGGTGGATTTAATTATTCGATAGCCTTCAAAATCTTGACCATATACAGGATCGCGAGACACTTCGGCCAACTCATCCCATACTAAGGTAACTTTTCCATCACCCGGAATTGCGCGAACTCTGGGTTGACGTGGAGGAACCGCAAATCGGTAATCGGAATCATAAATTCGTTGAGCTACCGCTGACGATCGGAACATGGCATCTTCGTTTGCACCAAAAACAAAACTAGTAGAGAATCGCTGTGTGGTATTTGGTGCCAACTGGAACGCACCGGAGCCGAAAATCCAGATTTGGTTTACTCCCTGACTTGGTACATCGAAAAATCCTGGTTGAATATTTGGCCACACGGTTTCTTCGTCGTGGATGTTCACATTCCCGAATAACGGAGCATAAAAACTGGTTAATCCGATTTGATCTGATTCATCGTTGTCTAGTCTCCCAAAATTTGGCTCGCCCTGATCAGGTCTTCCATTTCCTTCGGTTCCATCGGCATCAGGCCCCGGATAACTTTCTTGTTCAGGACCAATTCCATCACTCCCAACATCATCGATTAATGCATTCCAGTCGCAATCTTCATCTCCACTCCAATGCTCTTGGGGATCATCGTAATCGCCGCAAGGTGCAAAGGCAAACACTCCGGCATCGTTATCGCGCGATTCATCTACAATACCGTCGTTGTCGTTATCGGTGAGATCAAAATCCAATCCCGGACTTTCCAAAAATTTCCATCCGATATATCCGGGTGGAATATCACGGAATTGCTGCCAAGAACCTTGCCCGGTACTACTCCATCCAAATACAATATCATCGTCGTTATCGAAACCTGCTGCGTCATCTGCAGTTCCAGAACCAGCAGGGTTTACATCGGTATATCCACCGAAAAACAATGGCTTGTCGTTCAAATCGGTGGTATAGGTTTTGTCCCCAATGTTGGAAACTTCGTACTGCATGAACAAAATATCTTTCGCTAAAGCTTGCGCCCATTGAAAAACTCGAACCCGAATTTGTAATCCCAATCCACCTTTACTTTGATCGCCATCAATTGGATAATATTCGTATTCGGTGTTAGACAAATCGTCCATCACATAAAACACTTCCTGATCGGCATTAAATTGATTTAAACCAAAGTAGCCATTCCAGTTTCCGTCCCATTCCGGACCAACATCAGGCCAAGTTGCCGGCCAGCTATCAGGATTTCGCGAGTTTGCAATTTCCGGTTCTTCCGTATTGCTATTGAAGTAACCCGGAACAGGCTGAAATTTCCACCGAATATTTGTGTTTGGATCGATGTCTGTGGCATCGCTGCTTGCGCCGTATCCATCCGAAATTATGGTTACATTTTGTCCATTCACATCGGGCGTTCGGGTTAAAATCATGCCGGTCATTTCGTGCAAATGTCCATGTCCGGTACCTTTTGGCCAAACTCCGGCCTGATTTATACTTCCGTTTCCATTACCAACGGTTCCCCAGTTAGTGATAATCGACTCAACCTGATTTCCCGTTACATTGAAATCTACCCGGGCATCTTGACTGCCTTCATTTGGGTCGATAAATACGTTGGAATCGTTGGTTTGGGCTAAGGCTGTTGAAGCCATTAAAAACAGTACCATCCACAAGCTGCCTATAACAACTTTTGCGGTGGATGAGAGACGAATGCGATATGTAGAAGGTTGTGCGAGGTACAAAGTGATTCTACTTAAAAATTGAGTTGAAAGCCTAGTTTGATGAGTCGTGGCGCCGGTTGTCGAAGCGGGTTTGTTCGAAAATCAACCAGGCCATTAATGCGATCGAAACCATTGGCGTTATGTGCTTCGATTTCGGTGTCAAATATCTTTGGATCACGGTCATTTCTACTAAAGTTGAGCAGGTTTTCGGCCGTCATAAATAACTGTCCAGTTACCCCATTAACTACTAACCGATATCCCATTCGTAAATCCATAATAAACTCCGCGCGATATCGCGATTGATTTCGTAATACGGTAATGTCGTTGCGTTGCTCATCTTCCGGCGTAAAAGGATACCCTGTGTGGAACGTGCCAATCAAACCAGCAGTGAAACTGTCTCTCAAATAGGTTAAGCTTCCTGAAATATTGTGGCGCTGATCCCAGGTGAGTGGCAGTAATTGACGAGTGGTTTCATTATTACTCTGAGCGTTGAAAAATGCTTGTTTCGGATCAGAAGCATTACCGCGAACCGATTGGAAAGTGTAATTCACCGATCCCACTAATCCTAAATTGGTTCGAATATCAGTAGAAAAAGTAATTCCACGAACGCGACCAAAATCAGTGTTTTCATATCTACCCCAAGAATCGCCACCAACTCGGGCTTCGTACAAGGTAGTTCCCACTAACTCGCGGATATCACGATAATAAGCGGTCAAATCGATGCCAATGTATTCGCTCAGTTGCTGTTGTAAACCGATTTCGTAAGTATTTGAGCGTTGGGCATCCAGATTTGCATTGCCTATGAACTGAGTAAAGTTACTGGATTGCACCTCGAACTCAGGATTTTCATACAATCGTGCATACTCCGGAATCTGGAAAAACTGTCCATAGGAAGCATGAATCACACTATTTTCAGAGATAGGAAAAGCAAAGCCTATGCGCGGACTAATCTGCCATTTCACATCGGTTGCTACAAATGCCTGATCTTCGGGTAATCCGGAAGTATTACTTGGATCACGCAAATCAACAGGAACGACTGATTGGGCGTCGAAATAATCGAAGCGAAGCCCAACATTAACGATCAAGTCAGAAATCTCGATTTTATCCTGAATGAAGGCAGCCATCTCGATGGGCGTTTTCGAGTATTTATTATGTAAGCGAGATGAAAGCGGTGGAATGGTTCGTTCGAGATTATCAACTCGACGAGCTTGAATAAAGAATTCCTCAAAATTCAGCTCGTTGTAGCGATATTCAATTCCGGCTTTAACAAGATGTTCGTTGCCAAACTGTCGGGTGATATCGAAACGTAGTGCATAGGTATTACTGTTCCGATCGAGGTAGTAATTATCTACTCCACCGGTGTTAAATACGTTAGCAGGTTGATTATTTCGACCATCAATGAATTTGTAGCCTTCATCAAAAGGATCTTCGTATTTATACTGAGTGAAAGCCGTTGAGTAAGCCGTTAAGCGAAGGTTGTAGAAGGTTCTATCGTCCAACACATGATTCAATACCACAAGATGATTATACGATGTGCTTCGTTGAGTGGGCAGAAATTCCGGGTTTAAGCGATACTGATGGCGATAGAAATTAGCTTTGCTATTCGAACGAGTGAGTGAATAAGAAACATTTATATTTCGCGAAATTCGGTATTTCAACTTACCCATAGTTGTTAAACCTTCGCTCGAATTCATAGGAACAAAGGAAGAATCTCCGGTAGACTCAATCATCCAATTTGCAGAGTTGTTGGAGGAAAAATCCGAGGAATCGCTGGGTTGAAATACATTTTGTCCGTACAACCAACCATCGAAATCGGTGTATTTCACATTGGTGAAGAAGGTAAGTTTATCTTTTACAATTGGACCAGAAAATGACGTTTCATAAGATTGTTCACCGAAATAAGATCCTTCTTCGATGCCAAAAAATTCCGGGTTTGAACCTGTGTTATAAGTGCCAATCGTACCAATAAAGGTACCGGAAAAATCATTTCCACCGTCACGGGTTACAATATTGATGATACCACTATTCGCCTGACCGTATTCAGCGTTATAAGTTCCACTTATCACTTCCACTTCCTGAACTGCCGAGTTTTCCACCGGAGTTGCTAATGCATTACTGAACGGGTTTGAAACCGCAACACCATCTACATAATATTTGATCTCGCTGCTTCTTCCCCCCCTAATATGAAGCGATCCGTTTTCGCTTTTTGAAACACCGGCCTGAACCGAAACCGTTTCTGTAAAATCTTTTACCGGGAGATTTAAAATTTCATCGCCACCCACTTTAGACGAAGCGGATGTCTGATCTTTAGTGATAAGCTTCCGGTTTGCAACCACTGTTATTTCCTCGCCTTCGAATACTTCATCTTGCATTACAAAGTCGATGGTGGCAGTTCGGTCTACTTGTACCCGAACATCGGTAATTCGTACCGTTTGAAATCCAATCATGGAAGCAACCAGTGTGTAGGTGCCTGGGCGTACATTCAGGATAAAGTACTTACCGTCACCGTCGGAAGCATTCCCTTTCATTTCGCCTTCAATTACAATATTAACACCGGGCAGAGGAATTCCTTCGCTGTCAACAACGGTACCCGAAATTTTCCCTGTGGTTTGAGCGTGAACTTCCGAACTCAGAGAGAATCCAACCAACAGTACACCCAGAAAAAGTAGTTTTTTAAGCATTTTGGAATAGAGAAATCGAGGCACGATCAGTGCCTCGATTTAAGCTTAGGGGTTCTTTATTTAATCAGCATCAATTTGCGAGTAACTCTCATGTCGGGTGTTTCTAAGCGGTAGAAATATACTCCGCTCGACATGTTGCTACGCGCTTCAAATCGCACAGTATGTACACCTGCACTTACATTTCCATTAACCAATGTGGCAACTTCTTTACCCAGCACATCATATACTTTAAGAGTTACGTTTGCTGGTTGCGGTAACGTAAACTGTATGTTTGTTGATGGGTTAAATGGGTTTGGATAATTCTGTCCTAAGGTTGGAGTAGTTGGGAAATCAGAAAACTCATATCCTTCGGTTGAAACGCCAACTTTCTCGTTGGTTAATGTAATTTCGCCTCGCATAGAAAAACTCTTTGAATCTCTCCATAGCGAAGGTTTATCACCTAAACGAAGGAATCGGTTAGCAGTTCTGGCACCATCAGTTTCGTCGCGATCGGTAAGGTCTGCATCAAAAGAGAATACTTTACCATGATCCGGTACAAATTGTGGCCAAGGAATTCCAAAATATTGAAATCTTGTTGATCGGTTGTTGATTTCACCCGCCAAGCTTGATAACGGAACTTTCCACTCCATAACATATCCGGTTTCATCTTCGGTACGAACGGCAGCGGCTACGTTTCCTTTAAAGATTACTGTATCAACATAAGCACCATTATAATCTTCCGGATCAACAGGCTCATCGCCATATGGTAATGAACGCACTGTTAGCTGATAATCAGGCCCACGTGTGCTGGTTGTGTTATCAATGTCGTTTTTAATTCTATATGTACGCGTTGCTTCGATGGTATCAGTGAATGCAGAATCGGTACCCACATTTCTGAAATTGTACATTTCGAATTGACCTGCTCCCTCAACATGCGGGTTAGATGGAATATCAGCAATGTCGTACAATCCTAAATATGCACTTAAGTGATCGTAATTGAACGCAAGATTTGGTGTATCCCGAGTTTCAATCATCGGTGTGCCTTCATCGCGAACACGCACAGCAAAGTATGCGTTAGCAGTATCCATCTTGATGGCCAAATAGCCACTAAAATCGTCCGGCGATTCCGGGGTTCCTTGAATCAATACCCAATTAGGCACATCCTGACTCAATCCCATAAACGGTGCATCTAACCAATCGCTCAAATCAGCATCAATCTCTACATCCTGATTGATTTTAAAATCTACGCTATAAGTACGTCGGGGAGTGTTATTTGGGTTTTGAGTCATGTCCACGATTTTACCACGGAAACCAAAACGACTGGAATATTTATCAAGCTTATTGCTTGTTCCCAGAGTAAGCACTTCTGTATCCGGCGTTCCACCCGAAATTGCATCAGCATCTCCAACTTCCGCATCTAAAGAAATAATCGCACCATCAGTTGGAGTGAATAACGGCCATTCAAAATTCGCAAAATCTCCTGAACCAAGATTTCCCGCCAATGAGGAAAACGGCACTTTCCATTCTAGAGAGTATCCTTTGGAATCACTCCATAAAGTGGTTGCTACTTCGGTAGAAGAAATCTCATCATTAACGTACCCCCAGTTGTAGGTAATCGGATTATCTGAAGCACCATAAGCCACTGCACGAACTCCAATGTGGTGATCCGGACCTAAAGTAGAGTTTGAATTATCACTAGCCGCGCTAATTCTATAGGTACTGTTTACATTAACAGCCTGCTGATTAGTTGGATCAACAAGATTTGCTCCTGATGAACCATTCATGAGCTCTAAATGAGGACTTGAATATGCATTAGCTCCAATATCATATAAACCTAAAAACACATTCAGGTTATCGTACAAATTTAGCTTTGCCGCGTCATCGGCACCGGCAAACAATGGAGCGTTTTCGTCACGAACATTTAATGCAAAATAAATATTATCGTCGTCCATTTTAATTGCCAACCATGCACTTGCATCGCTTGGACTTGCCGGATAGATACCGGAATTACTGATCGAGTTTAAAATCCCATAGGCAGGACGATCAATACTTAAAAATTCCCATTGTGCATCATCCCAATCGGATAAGTCGCCATCCACAGTAATTGCGGTTCCATTTAATGCAATGCGATAAAGATTATCCACGGCCGGCGATTGCGCAAAGGTTATACCTGAAATAAACAGTGCTAAAAGAAAGGCTGATTGTAGCTTTTTAACCATCTAGAGACCTCAAAATTAAATTCTATGTAGTCATTATGTTTATTATGCACTTTGTTTGTACTTAATAAGCACTTTCAACATATCTATCCTACATGAATTAATCAATATTGAATGCACGATTTTTACCACTCTCTAAAATTTTAACAAATGTGAAAGCGATTTTTTAACCCTATATTTGTTTTTACAGAAGATATTATCAGTTGCTAATTAGAAAATAATTGAGTTATTTTTGTATGCTCATTTATGCACATTATGATCTTATTTTTGTGCTTCTAAATACATACTAGATGAATTCAACCACACATAAGCAGGCGGTAGTAGTTTCGCATACACATTGGGATCGTGCTTGGTATTTACCTTTCGAAAAGTTTCGATACCGCTTGATTAAGATGATTGATCGCTTGATCGATTTGCTCTCTCAAAATAATGGCTATCAATGCTTTGTACTTGACGGGCAAACTATTTTACTTGATGACTATTTGGAGATTAAACCCGAAAATGCATCTATTCTAAAGAAACTTATATCTGAAGGAAAGTTACAAATTGGGCCGTGGTACATATTACCTGATCTGTTTTTGGTAAGTGGTGAATCCATTATTCGAAATTTACAAATTGGGCATTCCATGACCGAAGAATGGGGAAGCAAAATGAAGGTTGGGTATGTACCGGATCCTTTTGGACACATTGCACAGCTTCCACAAATTCTGCAAAGCTTTGGCATTGATAATTTCCTATTCATGCGGGGTATGCCGGAAGAAGTGCTCGAGCAAAACACATTATTATTCAATTGGGTGGCCCCTGATGGAAGCACAGTTCGATCTTATTACATGATCGATGGTTACCTCAACGCTTCAAATTTAGGATACAAAAAAGATATTGGTCGTTATGACTTAGCCAAGGCTGATATTGATCTTGCTGAACAAAAAATCGAAACCACTACAGAAAAACTATCCGGTTTTTTCCCCGAGAATTTATTCCTTCTCAATAATGGCATGGATCACATGCCTGAACAACCAGAGTTACCAAATCTCATTCAGCAATTGAGCGAAAGATCTGATTCGCTGACTTTAACACATGGTTCGTTCAGCGATTTTGCCGAGCTCTTACCGGAGATACCCGAGCACTTATCCTATTCCGGCAATTTAATAGGAAACCCGAACCACCCTATTCTTCTTAGTGTTTATTCAACCCGAACTTATCTGAAGCAACTCAATCACCGGGCACAGGGGATACTTGAAAAGATAGCAGAACCGATTTCTGTGATTACTGCATCTTTGACTGATGCAGAGGTTCCGCATCATATTCTTAATTACAGCTGGAAAAAGTTACTCAAGAATCATCCGCATGATGATATTTGTGGATGCAGCGAAGATGGCGTTCACCAGGATAACGAGGTTAGTTTCCGACATGTACTGGAAAATGGAGAATCGATAGTTACTGATTCTATCGAAACGCTGATGAAGCATGGTTTTGAACCGGCAGTATACCCAGAGAATGAAAACCAGCGTTTTGTGGATGTTTTCGCTTTCAACCCTCATTCTTCGCCAATTACTCATTATTTCGAGACTGAAATTGTGTTCCCAAATTATGAAGGAGAAGAAGAAGAGGTTTTGGAGGCCTATCAATTAAAAGCATTCGATGCATCTGGAAATACACTCGAACTGGAGATTTTGGATACCGAAGCACCATATTTAAAGGCGGAATTCATTCAGTTTACTTGGGGACGTAAATACAGAGTCGGGATTAAAACATTACTACCTGCAACCGGCTATCAACTCATCCGAGTGGTTGAAACAGCTATTCCTTTAGATTTGAGTGAACAAACATTGCCCGATGCTACCTTGGAAAATGATCGTTACTCCATTTCTTGGAATGATTCGGGTTTACAAGTACGAGATAAAACTCTTGAACTATCATTTTCTGACTTTATCACCTTCGAATATGTACAGGATAATGGTGATACGTACTCCTTCAGCAGAGCCTCAAATCCAATCTATAGCACATTTACCGGTGCCAGAGCCGGGAAAAGTAAGCAATCAATAATCGCTGATTTCAATCTGGTTGTACCCGAAGATTTAACTAATAGCCGCAACATAGATCTCGATATTTCTGTTGATATCAACCTTAATAGCGCTGATCGTATTGAGTTTGAAATCAATTACAAAAATCAGGCGAAAAATGGTCGTTTACGCATGTTGCTACCTGTTGGCTTTAAAACACGCAATAGTTTTTCTGATGGCCATTTTATGATGTATGAACATGAAGTTACTCCTGAGATATCAGCCGAGGATCACCAAAAACGCTACGAACAATATCCCGGAGAGCTAAATTACCCAACACATTTTCAGGGCGATTTTTGTTTTGCTGAAAATGCCCACTTTAATACTTGGGTGGCTAATCGCGGAAATCATGAATATGAACTGGTTGATGTAAATAATTCGACGCATTTCGCGATTACGCTACATCGTGCGGTTGGCTTTTTATCGGTAAGTAATGGATCGATTCGACGCCCTCATGCCGGACCTAAAATCAGCGTGCCGGATGCTCAATGTTTACGGCAGATAAACGCGCATTTAGCTTGGGGAACTACTTCATCAAATCGCTATGAAATTAACCAATTGGCTAAGCAATTTGCACATCCCCCAAGGGTTCAACAATTGCCGGCAATGCACGGAGATTTACCCGTTGGAACTGTTCCGCGTAGTTTGCAATTCATCGTCATTCAGGATCCCGAAGTACAAATATCGTGCTTAAAAATGGTAGAATCTTCAGAGGATTTAATTTTACGAGTGTTTAATCTTTCCGACAAAACCATCGAATCAAAAGCGGTATTCCATTCTTCATTTTCGAGTATGTGTTCTACTGATTTTTATGAAAAATGGGATGAAAAAGAGGAAATTGCTTTACA
Source organism: bacterium (assembly GCA_024742815.1). Lineage (GTDB taxonomy): Bacteria > Bacteroidota > Rhodothermia > Balneolales > Balneolaceae > HXMU1420-13. The sequence continues at coordinate 86,468 of JANSXX010000002.1, read as the reverse complement.
CTCAAACGAAGTGCCAATCCGTTTAGAACCGAATCAAATTCGAACGATCAGGTTACGACCGTAATCATGGCAAAAAAATTCTACTGGTGTATTGCGCTCATTATTTTAGCAGGATTAACCTCCTGCTCCAACAATGAATCAGAAACTCCATCTGTCGCGCAATGGAATACCGTAACTTTAGCCGAGGATGTGTTTAAATCGCAATATATCCGGCTAAGCAGTTCCGCTCCAATTCGAGATTCTTACGAACAACGGAAACGATATGCACGCACACTGCTTGAGCGAAACATTGTTGCTGATTATGCCAAACAATTTGGGTATGACACTATAAAAGCCATCCAACAATCCATTCAGCGTACAAAAGAACTCGTTGCCATGAAGTATTTCATCCGCGAGCAAGTAGAGCCAAGACTATCGGAAACTACCGGTCAAGAGATTTATGATGCCTTTTTAAGAAAAAATGGATCGGTAAAACTTGAACAGATTTACGCGCCAACCTTTGATCAAATCGAACAATATTCCCAACAATTATCTAGTGACTCTACTCAATTTCAATCGTTGGCACAGCAATCTATGATTGAGGCCGGGGAACAGCCGAATCAGTATCAAATGGGTTGGGTTGGTTGGAATCAAATGGACTTAGGTCCGGAAAAAACGGCATTTTCATTGGCAATTGGTCAGATTTCCGAACCTGTTCAATCATTATCAGGATGGCATATTTTTAGAGTGGTTGACAAACAAGAAACCTTCTTTGCGGATCAGACTACCTTCCAAAATTCACGAGAAGTAATCGAGCAAGAGCTGGATCGTCGTAAATTCGAGGAAGAAAGTATCCGCTACATCAATAGCGTGTTAGAAGAAACACCTATTGAATTTTACCCTGCTAAAATCAACGAATTTTGGGAGTATCTGGAATCCCGACTTCCCTCCGATCAACAGCAATTGGTGGGATTACTGAATTCTGAAGTGATGTTGAATCAGGTTTTTTCAAATCCTGAGAATCATATTCTTGCTCAATTAAATGGTGAACCCATAAGTTCGCAGGATGTTCTTGATCGACTTCCTACCATCCCCTATTGGCAATTAAATCAAAATTTACGTCCAGCTCTTGAAACCGTGGCCAAAGATATATTATTTGCTCAAAGAGCTATGGAAGCAGGATATTTTGATGATCCGGAGGTTCAAAAAGAAACTAGGATTGAAGAAGTTCGACAGCTCTATAACTATTTTGCCGCTGATGTTGCCGATACCTTAAATCTATCTCGACTTGAAGATGCTTGGTACATAAAACATAAAGAAAGATATGTGGCCGATACGGAACTTAGGATCAACACATTTACTTTTGACACTGAACAAAATGCCCGTGAAGCGCTCAAAGCCTTTCAAAGTGGGTTGGATTGGAGTACCGTGCTATCACAAAGTGAACAAATTACAGTTAGCGATTCGAAACGGCTCTTACGCTCAGAAAACTCGGATCACCCTGCATTTTCAATCCAATATCGTCCTTCACCCACTGATAATTCTACACAGCTATGGGGACCCTATCAGTTAGAATCGGGTTGGGCATTCATCGAAATTATTGAAAGAACCGACCAGTATTTCTCTAGGGAAGAAATCAGCACACGCCTTAAAACGGATATGGAGGCGAACATACCCTCCATCACTCATTATTTTCTGCTGGAGCAAGCCGGCTACAAGGCCGATGAGGTAGTATTCAATCAACAATTGTTGAATGAAGTACTACCCTATCATTTCGAAAATTAAACTAACCCGGTTTTTCCAAATCGGCCAGTAACTGCCAGCATAAATACAGTGCGCGTGGTACATGAAAACACCCTTTGTATGGACCGCCTTTAAAATCATGCGTACGTTTCCCTTCACGATTTAAATACCCGAACCATTCTCCAAACTCAGGATCAGAAAAATGCTTGAAGCTGTAATCCACCACTTTTTCAAACAATTTGAAATCACTTTTTTCTTTGGTGATGGAATAGTTTAACAGATGAGCATACATGGCTTCGGTATGTGGCCACCACAGTTTCATGTCCCACTCGAGCTGAACCGGTGAATGCCCTTCAGAATCAAGGAAATAAAACAGTCCACCGTATTGGTCATCCCATCCGGTTTTATGCGACCAACGCACCATATCGATAGCCATTTTCGAAAGCGAATCGTCGTTGATGTGCCGTGCCCAATGCTGTAGAAACCAACCAGCTTCAATAGCATGACCCGGATTTAACAATCGTCCGTCAATATTATTTACGAAATCGCCATTCGGAGAAACCTGCTCAAAAACTAATTTACGATCGCTATGCACATGCAATTTCACTCTGCGAATACATTCTTGAATTTCAGTTAGAAAATCCGAGAAATCGCCTTCGGATATTTCCTCAATCAAGTTTAGTAAAATCATAGGAATGGCGAGCTGACTCATAGGCTGCGCTCCTTCATATACCGGCTGACCAACTTTCGTTAAATCGGAAGACCATCCCCAAACTTTTTCGAATAAACGTTGTGCTTCTTGCAAATACTTCGCTTCACCACTTGCTCGGCTGTACTCTGCGAGGGCCATAATCCAAAAGCACTCGGAAAATATCTTGCGTTGCATCCAAAGTCCTTTTCCTGTTTCGGTAACGGCAAAATACACTCGATCTTTTTCTGTAAGCGTTTGATTGAGTAAAAAATCAGCCCCATTTTTGGCCATCTTCAACCAATTCGGATTCTGATCTACGGTACGGTACAACTTACTGAACATCCATGTTTGTCGGCCTTGCAGCCAAACGTGTTTTCGGGTGTCGTAAATCTTTCCTTTTCGATCCAGACAGTTATAAAATCCACCGTTTTCGTAATCCGGGGAGTGGTTTTCCCAAAAAGGAATCACCGAGTTGAACAGTTCATTTTCAAACTTATTTTTGTAACTCGATATGCTTGATTGATTCATAATGCGTGTTGAATAACAGAATTATTATAAATGACTTACGGTAATTGGTAGCCTTGTTCTATTAACCAATTTTTATACTGATCATACAACCCATGAGCGGCCGGATACACTGAATTCGGACTCATAAAATGGGAAAACTCAAAGGTAATGAGGTTTTCCACTCCGGCCTTTTCTGCCAATTCCATCTTGTAGCGCAAGTTTTTAAATGGTAATGGAAGGAACTTGATTGGCATGTCGCGATCGAAAGATTCCACATTACTCCAGCACTCAAGGTTGAACTCATCGGCTAACTGCTTATGAGCCATTAAGTAATTCTGTAATTCATCATAACCCACTTGTCCATCCTGAAAAGCAACAATATCAATCAAGCCTGAAATATGATCGAAAATTTTCCGCCATTCATTGGTGTGATCATCAAAACTGATAGCCTCATCCGAAAACTGTTTCACACCATGCACATACGGTGAAATTAAAATGGGCTGATCTTTTAGTTTTTTCAAATGGATGGATAATTCTTCGTATACATCCAATACTCCCTTTTCGTAACGTCCAATTTCATGACTTACATACCAGCCTTTAAACGCTTTACGATCTCCATATTTTTGAACCACTTCGTCGCAATAGGCCTTATTCACTTCAATTTCTTTTTGATATTCGCCATTCACCCAATATTTGCCGGAATCGTACAAACCGAAGTAGAAATTCATACCACAGCGTTCGGCCTGCTCCAGAAATAAATCCATCAAATCATCATACACAGGAAAAGTGTTCATTTCTTTTTTAAGCACTTCCGACTCGAATACCGTGTGTTGCTTATAACCGGCTCGTATCAAAATCATCGTATCGATGCCAACGGCGTGCATAGCATCGAAATCCTTTGCCCAATCTTTTTTTGTCCAGTTTTGGGATGGAATATCGTGCGTGATTTCGTCTAAAAAAGTTCCTTTCAGGATGGCCATTAAGTAATCTAAGTTTTAAGTGTTGGGATGAAAGCGGGAAAGAACTTCGCGCTTTTTACAAATTATGTCCATTTATGAACTTTATGCTTCTTGATTTAAAAATTTAGTTCGGGTATCTACTAGCTAAAACTGGTGGTGCAATGAAAAAAATGTTATTTCTGGCTGTTTTTTCAGCTTTTTTACTAATCAATCAATCAACACATGCACAAGACATAATGTGGGCCGAGCTCACCGATTCTGTGCAACTTCCCGATGGTGTTCGCTACTTTGAAGGTACACGAAGTTCACCTGCTTTTAAAGGCTGGTATTTCGAAGTAGACACCAACAACGAAGATATTGCTTTGGTCCCCTATCTGGCAGCAGGAGGTACCGAAGCCATCACCAAGTTTGCCGCTCGTAAAAATGCATATGCTGCTATCAACGGTGGGTATTTCGGTGGTGGGATCAGCTACTCTACCTTAATTCAACCCGGTGAAGTTCAAGCACAAAATGTAACTTCCCTCACTAGAAATTCACAGTCTTATCCGGTAATTCGAAGCATGTTTGGAATAAAAGAAGATAAAAGCATGTCCATCGACTGGATTTATCACTTTGGGGGCGGAATCGAAAATTTATACCGATTTGACGAACCAATGCCTTATGGTGGTTCTACTTCAAGTCCACTTCCTGCACCTGTAAAAGAAAGTGGCGAATTATACAGCGACGCCTACATGGGCGTGGGTGGCGGACCGATTTTGGTAAAAGGCGATACTGTTAATGTGAGTTATAATGAAGAAATATTCTGGGGATCAGGAGTTGGAAGAGATAATGCAGACCCAAGAACCGCAGTTGGCTATACCGCAGATGGTAAAGCTATTTTGATGGTGGTCGATGGTCGACAAGGCTCTGTTTCCGTGGGAGTAAGTCTTACAGAATTAGCTCAAATTATGATTGATCTCGGGGCAACGGAGGCAATCAATTTAGATGGTGGAGGATCAAGCCAAATGGTTATTGGTGACAAACTGATCAATCGCCCCGGTGGTTCGCGCTTTGAGCGCCCGGTTGCTACTTTCCTCGCAATCATGCCGGCAGATTCCGTTCCAACCTTCCCTGTAGTTGGTTATGAACAAATCTTAGATACCGGCGACGAAACGGTTGAAGTTTCCAGTGGATGGTCGGCTTCGGCAAACGCCGGTTACTATGGTGATACTCCATCCTTGATAACTTTGGGCGGTGATGGCTCCAAAACCGTGACTTTTAAACCAGATCTTCCGGCAGCTAGCACCTATGAGTTGTACGGATGGTGGGTTTCTTCTTCAAATCGTAGTAAAAAAGCGCCATTTATTGTTCATCATCAGCAGGGCATTGATACCGTGTATGCAGATCAAAGTACAGATAACTCAAAATGGGTGTTGCTGGGGGAATATGAATTTTCAGGTACCGATACCGATCAGGTAATTATTTCAAATTTTGGAGCGGCAACGAATAGCTATGTGGTTGCCGATGCAATCCGATTTGTAGGAGTCGAAAACAATACCGTATCGAACGAAATGGAAGATCAGATTGCGGGATTTGAACTCTTTCCATCCTACCCGAATCCATTTAATCCCTCAACAAATATAGAATTCAATATTCCGAAGGCGGGTCACGTTAGCGTACATATTTATTCGATTAACGGCCAGCTTATTTCTACCTTATTCGATGGTAGACAATCTGCTGGCAGGCATCAACTTCGATGGAATGCACAATCAGCAGCCAGTGGTGTTTACCTATTAAAAATGGATTTTACTTCCGCGGGAACAACCGAGCATCAAATCCAAAAATTAACACTTATCAAATAAGGTGATTTCTTGAGTACTTTTTCTATTTCTGATTTCAAAAAAAGTGTATGGTCTTGGATTCCAACCCTCTATTACATCCAAGGTATTCCGTATGTGCTTATCGTTACCGTTTCGGTAATTATGTACAAAGATCTTGGGATTTCGAACTCAGAAATTGCCTTTTATACCAGTTTACTTTCGCTTCCTTGGGGCTTTAAACCGGCTTGGAGCCCGTTCATCGATATTTACAAAACCAAGCGCTGGTGGACCTACACCATGCAGGCTGTTATTGCGATTTCTTTTGCCGGTGCTGCTTTAACGCTGGGAACGCCCTACTTTTTCGAAGCTTCCTTGTTCTTCTTATTTGTAGCGGCTTTCTGTTCATCTACGCATGATATCGCAGCTGATGGATTTTACATGCTCGCGCTAAGCGACGACAAGCAATCCTTTTTCGTTGGAATTCGATCTACCTTCTTTCGCCTTGCCATGATCAGCGGTGAAGGGCTCTTTGTAGTTCTTGCCGGGATTATTGCTACCCAAAGCGGAAGCTCTACCTTTTCATGGATTTCCATTTTAGGCATAGTTGCAGTGTTAATGTTGGTGATGTCGTTCTATCACAAAGTAATGCTTCCTACACCTGATGGAGATTTTGCTGTAAAAAATGAAGGGGAATCGCCTTTTAATGCTATTGCAAAAACCTTTGTCGATTTCTTCAAAAAAGATCAAATAATACTGGCGGTCCTTTTTGTATTGCTTTACCGACTAGGAGAAGGACAGTTAGTGAAATTAGCCGCCCCTTTCTTATTAGATTCCCGTGAACTCGGCGGTCTAGGATTGTCAGTAACGGATGTAGGTATTATAAATGGAACTTTTGGCTTAATTGCGCTTACTATTGGCGGAATTTTTGGAGGAATTGTGATTTCCCGACACGGATTAAAAGCATGGTTATGGCCGATGATTATCATCATGAATTTACCTAATGCTGCGTACTGGTATTTGGCCAGCACTCAGCCAGAATCCTATCTCATGATTGCAAGCTTGGTTTCGATTGAAAAATTCGGCTATGGATTCGGCTTTGCGGCGTTCTTAATGTATCTCATTTACATTGCGCGCGGTACTTATAAAACTGCGCACTATGCATTTGGAACGGCGCTAATGGCCATTGGGATGTCGATTTCGGGCGCGGTGAGCGGCTTTATTCAGGAATATGTGGGCTACGAACAGTTCTTTATCTGGGTGTTAATTTCTTCGATTCCTATTTTCGTTATCACACCATTCATAAAGATTGATCCAGAATTCGGAAAGAAAAAAGACGAGGAAAAAGACGAAGCATAAGCGCTGGATTAAAAAATGAGAAGACAATTTTCAAGGAATGTAGCTTAAACACATTCAAACACTTCGATTTACGACTTTAATAAAAATGCAGTAAGTACATGAAATATTTATCAAACCTAACACTAATTCTACTAATACTTGCAGTTTCTTCTCTTCAGCTGAATGCTCAAATCACCGTTGTAGGTGAACCTGAAGTTTTGATTGCTGGCGAGAATGCAGAATATATGAATCCCCGATGGGCTCCAAATGGCGAATATCTTGCTTTTACTTCTGCACGAAATATCGGTTTGTGGATGGTTGATCTTTCGACCAATCAAACCAAACAAATTACGAATGAAACAGCAGGATTCGGGTTTTCTTGGTCGAATGATTCGGAGTCGATTTTAGCTCGAGTTTCAGAGTATGAAAATCGACGAAATAAACATGCTATTACTGTTTATGACGTTGAAAGCGGCACACAAAATCGTATTACAGAGTTAAGAAATAGTATGTCTGCCATCCCTAAATGGGCCAATGCCGATCAGAACATTGTTCTAATTACTGATGACAGTATTGAAGCTTTTGATTCGGGCAAAGAAGAAACGCCGGGAGCACAGAAAGCAGTAAATCAACGTTTTTATGTACTCAAATCAGGAAGTATAGCTACCGGGCGAATTCCGGATAACTCAACCGCTGATATTTCTCCATTCGAAGACGCGGAGTACATCAATCTTGAACTCTCACCGGATGGTTCTAAACTCGCTTTCGAAGTTTATGGCGGAAATTTATATGTGATGAATATTGATGGAACCGGGCTGAAAGATTTAGGTCGCGCCAATCGCCCACGTTGGTCGCCCGATGGCGAATATGTAGTGGCAATGGTTGCAAATGATAATGGCTACCAGTTTACAGAATCCAATATCTATGCACTTGGTGTAGAAAATAATGCACGCATAAATTTAACCGAAGGCACAAACATGATTGCCACCAATCCAGATTGGTCGCCAGCCGGTAACCGGATTGCTTTTGACAGCCCTGAAACAGGAAACATTTACGTATTAACCATCAATAAGCAGTAATCAGGCTGTATTCATCATTTTAGTTGTTATGAAAAAATTTATCGCCCTATTCGCTTTTATTCTATTCCTCAGCCCATTACAAGCACAGGAAGTTACCGGTCTTGACGGCTTTAGCTTGTTTTTGGATCCGGGACATAGTCAGACAGAAAATCAAGGTTTATACAATTACTCGGAGGCTCAAAAAGTACTTCGTGTGGGTTTAGCTTTACGTGAAATGCTGCTTACCCAAACCGATATTGATACCGTATACATTAGCCGTACCAACGACAGTCAGCAGGTTTCGCTTTCGCAACGAACCGACTTAGCAAACTCCTTAGCAGCCGATTTTTTCCATTCTATCCATAGTAATGCAGGTGCAAGTACCACCAATAACACCCTGTTTTTGCATGGTGGATGGAGATCGAACGGACAAACGGTTGAAAAATCGCCGGCAGGTGGTAAAGAAATGGGCGACATTATGGAAGATATCCATACTGATGCCATGCGTATTCCAACTATTGGAAACTGGGCCGATCGTAATTTTTATCAAGGCGCGAATGTAAATCACCACACCAATCAATGGCCTTATCTGTTTGTGAATCGAACTTCCAGTATGGCTTCGATTTTAAGTGAATCGGGTTTTCATACTAATCCTGAGCAACAACAACGTAACCTAAATTCAGAATGGAAACGATTGGAAGCGCAGTCTTTCTTTTGGGTGATGTTGGAGTATTTAGGCGTTGAACGACCTCAAAAAGGTATTGCAGCCGGAATTATCACCGACTATGACAGTAACGAACCTTTAAATGGAGCAACTGTTTCTATTGGCGACTCTGTATACACCACCGATACGTATGAGTCACTATTCAGTAACTACTCCAGCGATCCGGAAGCGTTAAAAAACGGTTTCTATTATTTGGAAGATATCGCCATCGACTCTGCTGAATTGGTCGTGCAAGCAGAAGGTTTTTACAGCCAAACGATTTCTATCGATATTGATTCTACTGATTTCACGTTTACGGATGTAGCGTTGATTTCGAGTGTTGCACCTTTTGTTGAATCAACTTCCGTTGGCGATGATAACACCATTAATCCGGGCGAAGATTTAGTTCTTACTTTTAGCAGAGCTATGAATAAAGCATCCGTTGATTCATCTATTCAACTAACGCCCGAAGCAAACTGGGTAAGAAGCTGGAACAGCGCCGGAAATGAGTTAACCATAACTACCGGAAATCTTGCCTTCGAGAGCAATTATACGCTTACTATCGATACCACCGCTTTCGATAACTCTCCATTTGCTCACATGATTGATGGTGACAATGACGGAAACGAAGGTGGAATTTACACGCTTACTTTTAATACGGGTCAGGAAGACATCATCGCACCTGTTGTTTCTAACATTTATCCAACAAACACTCGCTTTAGTGAACTCAACCCAATAGTGAGTGCTACTTTTAGTGAGCAACTCGATACAACCGGAGTTGATGGTTTTATTGAAGTGAGAAAAGGATCTTATGTAGTTCCCGGAACCATCAAATATTACGTTGTAGGTGAAAAAAGTGTACTTAATTTTTTCCCATCAGAACGACTTGATCCAAGCTCGAACTACAAAATCGAAATCTCCGGTGCAATACGAGATACCGTAGGAAACGCCATTGGTTCAAATATCATTCGAACCTTTCCTACCGGCGATCAAGAGTTTAACAGCATCACTAGTGTAGATCACTTTGAAAATGGAATAGGTGCGTGGTGGCAACCTTCACAAAGTGGTAGCACTACCGGCTACACCCCCGACGAAACTTTTGTTGAAGCCACCTCAGAAACTGTGAATTTGATTACAGGAAGTTCGAGCGCAATGCATTTGCATTACGGATTTGATTTGAACGAAACCGAACATTTAATCCGCGAGTACCGAAATGTTGGGTTGCCAAAATTCTCAAATACAAAAATTCTTCAATCGTATGTATTTGGTGATGGAAGCGGCAATAAATTCAGATTTATGGTGCGCGATGCCAGTAGCCAATTAGAAGGAAGTCCATGGTATAGTGTAGATTGGATTGGCTGGAAATTAGTTAGCTGGGACATGGCAGCCGACAGTGTTTTCGGTTGGGTAAATGGCAATGGTGTAATAAATGGAAACGCGTACATTGACAGTTATCAACTTACATACACTCAGGGAAGTCCGGCGGCCGGTTCTTTTATTTTTGATGATCTGCGTGCAGTAAATCAAGGTAAAGCTACTTCGTCAGAACTAAGCTCAGAAGACGTTCCAACTCGGGTATCTTTAGAGCAAAACTATCCAAACCCATTCAATCCAAGCACTAAAATTAATTACGCACTACCGGAAGCCGGAAATATTACCTTGGTCGTTTATGACATGCTTGGTCGGGAAGTTGCTACACTAATTGATGGATACCAATCCGAAGGTTTTCATTCGATCAACTTTAATGCTTCTTCACTTTCAAGTGGGGTGTATTTGTATCGTTTAACCACTCCATCAAGCTCGGTGGTTAAGAAGATGACTTTAATTAAGTAGATATTTCAAAAGTTATTTATATATCTATAAATCTGTTACTTAAAAGGCTTCATTTTCTCTAAAATGGAGCCTTATTTTTTTCCACTGTATTATATACCTATCCACTTAGTGTAAGATTATCACAAAAGCGTATAAGATTTTTTGAACGTTGGCTCTTCTTATTTTGATTTAATACCTTCTAATCGTGAAAAAACTTCGAGCACATACCGCTTTGTTTTCTTTGTTAACACTGTTGCTAAGTGTCAGTTTGGTATTCCCTGCCAATGCTATGATGCTATGGTGTTCGATGGATATGGACATGACCCGACATCATTCTGAAATGTCGATGGGTAATGATGCAACTACTCTCTCTGAGAACGACAATAGTTCGCATATGAAGATGGAGCACTGCGAAAGTACAGCAAATATGCATGCAGAAGCTTCAACCGATCAGGATGAAGCACATTGTATCCTTGCGGTGGATTGTAATTGCATTATCAAGCAGCAAGAAACTCTGCCGGCTACCAGCATTATTACTTCACCTTCTCTTCATTTAAGTGAAGGCAATCTTTCGCTAAGGTCAATCGAATTCGACAGCCAACTTCGGCAAGAAACTTTCCCTCCTCCTCTTTGGAATTCTTCCTCCTACTCTCCACCTATCCTATTTTTGGCTAACGAAGCCTTTTTGATTTAGACCTCAAGTCTGCTTCTGATTCTATTCAGACCTCGGGATTCCTCTTTGCGGAAACTTCGATTCGGACATTTCAACTGCTGAATTCTTCAGTATTGGCTAAATCAATTAATCATGTTAAATACAACCATACGTTTTTTTCTTGAGAACAAACTCGTTGCTGTTCTCCTATTCCTACTCTTTGTAGGTTGGGGATTTGTTGTTTCTCCTTTCAGCTGGAATATCGGCATCCTTCCCTCCGATCCCGTTCCGGTAGACGCCATTCCTGATTTGGGAGAAAATCAACAAATTGTTTTTACCGAATGGGCCGGTCAGTCCCCGCAAGATGTGGAGGATCAGATCACCTATCCGCTCACCACACAACTGCTCACCGTACCGGGTGTTAAAACCGTTCGCAGTACTTCCATGATCGGACTTTCCTCTATCTATGTGATCTTCGAGGAAGATGTGGAGTTCTACTGGAGCCGTTCCCGTATTCTTGAAAAACTGAACTCTCTGCCCGCCGGGACCTTGCCCGCCAACGTACAGCCTGCACTGGGTCCGGATGCCACCGCTCTCGGACAGGTGTTCTGGTACACGCTGGAAGGCCGTGATCCCGAAGGAAATCCTACGGGTGGCTGGGATCCTCAAGAACTGCGGTCTATTCAGGATTATCTGGTTGGCTACGCACTTTCAGGTGCACAAGGTGTAGCTGAAGTTTCGCCAATCGGAGGTTTTGTGAAAGAATATCAGATTGAAGTGAATCCAAATACATTCCAAAACTATGGAATTACACTTTCGGAAATATTTGATGCCGTTCGAAAAAGTAATGTAGAAGTTGGTGCCAGAACAATCGAATTAAACAACGCAGAATATCTAGTGCGGGGTTTAGGCTATATCGAAAACATCGAAGATTTAGAGCAATCGGTGGTTAAAGTAGTTGATAACACTCCCATCCGGCTTAAAGATGTCGCATTTATAACCATGGGACCTGCAATGAGGAGAGGTGCTCTGGATAAAGGCGGAGCCGAAGCGGTTGGTGCAGTTGTAGTTGCCCGGCAAGGAGCTAATCCACAAACAGTTATCGATAATGTAAAAGCTAAGATCGAAGAAATAAGTCCGGGCTTGCCCACCAAAGAGCTTGCAGATGGTCGAAGCTCCAAAGTGACGATTGTTCCCTTCTACGATCGATCAGAATTGATAGGCGAAACACTTGGAACTCTGGAAGAAGCTGTAAGTCTCCAAATGCTAATAACCATTATCGTAATCGTGATTATGGTGATGAATTTGCGAGCTTCCTTCCTTCTTTCTGCTATGTTGCCAATCGCAGTTCTTATCACCTTCATCGCTATGAAATACGGCGGTGTGGATGCGAACATTGTTGCACTTTCGGGTATTGCAATCGCTATTGGCACCATTGTGGATATGGGCGTTATTCTGTCGGAAAATATGCTGCGGCATATCGACCAAAAGGAAGATGATGTATCGTTGCTCGAGGTGATTTATCATGCCACTACCGAAGTTGCTTCAGCCGTTCTGACCGCGGTAACTACCACAATTATTAGTTTTCTGCCGGTGTTCACAATGGTGGCCGCCGAGGGTAAATTATTTAAGCCGCTTGTTTATACAAAGACTTTTGCTCTTGTTGCCTCCATCATTATTGCCATCACACTAATTCCGCCTTTTGCCCATTGGCTGTTTTCTATTCGTATATCAACGCGACGGGTAAAAACAATTTGGAATTCCTCACTTGTACTTGCGGGATTTTTGATACTAATCATTGGTCCTGTTTGGGCAGGTTTAGCGCTCGTTGGTTTTGGAATTATTAATGGACTAACTCTAATACTTGATAAGAGTTACACCCGGAAATCAGTATTTCTGAATAATGCTCTAAGTGTGCTCATCGTAACATGGCTGCTAACTCAGATTTGGTTACCTATGGGTCCATCTATAGCGTTTACTTGGAATCTAGTTTTTGTGATAGCACTCATTGGATTGACTCTTGCAAGCGTTTGGCTTGTGATCCATTACTACGAACAAATCATTGCTTGGTGTTTAGATCACAAATTGGCTTTTCTGTCAATTCCTGCTTCTTTGGTGATTTTGGGCCTTGTGATCTGGTTGGGCTTCGGAAATGTATTTGGACTAATCGGAAAAGCCGGCTTAGAAAACACTCGCTTTTGGTCAGCCGCAGAAGAAACATTTCCCGGTCTTGGACAAGAATTTATGCCGGCTTTAGATGAAGGTGCTTTTTTACTGATGCCTACGACCATGCCTCACGCCGGTGTTGAGGAAGCGATGGACGTGATGCAAAAAATCGACAAGGCGGTTTCAGCGATCCCGGAAGTAAAAATTGTTGTCGGTAAAATGGGGAGAACCAATTCTGCGCTCGACCCCGCACCGGTTTCGATGTTTGAAAATCTTATCGAATATAAATCGGAATTTAAGACCGATGCTGATGGTCGCCGAATTCGCTTTAAAGTAGATGATAACGGTCAGTTTCTGCGTGATGAAGAAGGTGAACTCATCCCGGATGTAAATGGGAAATACTACCGACAGTGGCGAGATCATATACAATCACCCGATGATATTTGGGATGAAATTGTAGCGGCTGCGAAAATACCCGGAACTACTTCTGCTCCAAAATTACAACCCATACAAACTCGATTAGTGATGCTTCAATCAGGAATGCGGGCACCTATGGGGATTAAAGTAAAAGGATCTGACCTTGAATCGATAGAGTCTTTTGGGCTAGAACTGGAAGAAATATTACGCCAAACAACTGGTGTAAATCCGGCCTCGGTGTTTGCGGATCGAATTGTTGGTAAACCATATCTCGAAATTGATTGGGATCGAAATCAGTTGGCTCGTTTTGGGCTTACTATTCAGGATGTCCAACAAGTTGTGATGGTTGGAATTGGAGGAATGCCCGTGTCAACTTCGGTTGAAGGACGCGAACGATATCCGATTCGAGTACGATTTGCGCGGGAATTCAGAGACAGCCCGGAAGCCATTTCAGACTTATTAGTTCTCACAAAATCCGGAGCACAAATTCCTATCTCTCAACTGGCAAATATCGAATTTCGTCGTGGTCCTCAAGCCATCAAAAGTGAAGACACATTTTTAATTGGTTATGTGATATTCGATAAAAATAGCTCAATCTCTGAAGTTGAGGTAGTTGAGAACGCTCAAAAAACCATCGAACAACATATTACTGATGGTTCCCTAGTTGTTCCAGCAGGAATCAGTTTTGAATTTACCGGGAATTACGAAAATCAGGTACGAGCCGAAAAAAGGCTGGGTATCATTCTGCCCATCGCTTTACTCGCCATTTTTCTGGTTATGTATTTCCAGTTCAAATCAACGGCTACTACCGGGATGATTTTTTCATCGATTTTTGTTGCATGGGCCGGTGGATTTCTTTTAGTATGGCTGTATGGTCAACCGTGGTTTCTCAATTTCGATCTGTTTGGGCAGAATTTGAGAGACTTGTTCCAAATGGGTACTGTAAACCTAAGTGTAGCCGTATGGGTTGGGTTTATAGCTCTCTTTGGCATTGCTTCCGACGGAGGCGTGGTGATGGCAACTTATCTCGATCAACTCTTCGATAAGAAAAACCCTCAATCGAAAGAAGCGATCAAAGCAGTGGTAATTGAGGCTGGTTCGAAAAGAATTCGTCCAACGATGATGACAACCGCCACCACGATTCTGGCGCTGCTTCCTGTACTCACTTCAACAGGTCGCGGAGCCGATATCATGGTTCCTATGGCCATTCCCAGTGTGGGTGGCATGTTTCTGCAGGTTATTACCCTTTTTGTAGTACCGGTGCTGTATGCTTTCTGGAAGGAATTTCAATTAACAAGGAGCGCAAAATGAAATCAAGTTCAATGCTTTTATATAAACTATTGGTGTCTATTCTTAAGAAAGGATTCAAATGCGTTATTGTGCTGGGCGTCGGCGGCATATGCAGCAGTTTAACAACAGCACAAAGCTTGCAAACCTATCAGGAAAAAGCGGCACAAAATAACCCGCAACTACGTGCTACTTATTTCGAGTATTTAGCATCCTTAGAACAAATAGCTCAGGTAGGCGCATTACCCGATCCTGAACTGAGCTTTGCCTGGTTTATTCTCCCTGTTGAAACACGACTTGGTCCACAGCAAGCGCGTATTTCTTACACTCAAATGTTTCCATGGTTTGGTTCGCTTAAAGACAATCAAACATCACAATCTTTAGCTGCAAAAGCTCGGTTTGAACACTTCAGAGACACAAGAAATCAATTGTTTTATCAGATGGAGGTGTTATGGGCGAAGCTTTATGAAACAGGAGAAAAACTCCGTTTGGCAAACGAAAACCTGGAAGTTGTAAACACTCTGGTAAATGTGAGCCTTCGAAAATATGAAACAGGATTGGTTCCCCAGGTTGATGTACTGCGAGCACAAATCGAACAAGAAGACCTTAAAACAAATATCGCTCTGCTTGAAGACGAATTGGATATTCAAAAAAGTGCATTCAATACTCTACGAAATGTACCATTAGACGCTGACATACGATTACCTACTTCGTTAGATGTATCCGGTGATTTATTTTCGGATGAAGTTGAGTTTCGGCAGAGAGTGAAAACCAACAATCCAGATATAAATCGGCTTCGACTACTGGAGGAACAAGCCAATAGTGACTTAGAAATAGCTTCAAATCGTGCAAAACCCGGCTTTGGAGTTGGATTCGATTACATTGCTACCGGAGAGCGCTCGGATGTACCTGCTCTAATCGACAATGGTAGAGACGCTTTGATTGCACGAGTTAATATCAAAATTCCTCTTTTCCGATCTAAGAATCGTGCAGCTCATCAACAGGCGATGAATAATTGGTCGGCAAGTAAAGAACGGCTTTCAGACCGAGAAAATGAACTTGAACAGCTCGTGTACCGCGTGATTAGAGACTATGAAGATGCACATCGCCGGTATACCCTCTACGATCAGCAACAAATACAGCGTTTGGAACAAGCCGTACGAATTATGTTGCAATCGTACGCCACCGACAATTCTGATTTTGAAGAAATATTGAGATTACAACGCAAGCTTTTTGAATACGAGTTGCAGCGTATAAAGGCAAAAACGGATCAAAAAACAGCGAGTGCATTCCTTAATTATTTATCAGGAACGCACAACATCACACCAAAAGAAATTAACTACTAAAACCACGCAATCATGAATACATTTAGAACCTATCTACTTTTAGCTTTCGTTGGAATAAGCGGAATAGTAATTGGCGCTGTCCTTTTTGGTAATAGTTCCACCTCCCATTCAATGGAAGAACACATTGCTGAAACGCACACTAACGAGTTTGGAGAGGTGGTATACACATGCAGTATGCATCCTCAGATAAGGCAAAACGAACCCGGTAATTGTCCCATTTGTGGCATGGATTTGATTGAGGCCGAAAATAATTTCGAAAGTGCAAACCCAAACGGTTTAGTAATGAGTAAGGCCGCTCTTGCACTAGCTGAAATCGAAACAACGCCAGTAGTTTCAGCAATCGCTACCGAACAAATTCGAGTTCCCGGCAAAATCAGCATTAACAAAAATAACAGCTCATCGGTTACTTCTCACTTGAAAGGGCGCATTATTGATTTATATGTAGATTTTGAAGGAGCTTTTGTACAAAAAGGGCAACGTATGGCCTCCATCTACTCTCCTGAGTTAGTAGCGGCGCAACAAGAGCTACTCGAAACGGCGAAAGTAAAAACTCAAAATCCTACCTTATATGAAGCAGCACGAAGAAAACTCGAACTTTGGGAGTTACCTGTTTCCACCATCAACCAAATTGAAGCAAGTGAGCAGGTGATGGAAAGTGTAGATATTGTTTCGCCGGTTTCAGGGTATGTTCAATCAGTATTCGTGGATCGCGAGCAACACGTAATGGCCGGTTCCATGATGTATCAAATCGTTGATTTATCTTCTGTTTGGGTGATGTTTGACATTTACGAACAAGACATCACAAAAGTGAAAGTAGGCAATGAGTTATCATTTATCACAACGGCTGTTCCCGGTGGCACTTTCTCATCAACCATTGATTATATCGATCCGATTGTATCGAACGACCGAAGAGTGATTGAAGTCAGATCGGAGGTGCCAAATGTTGGAAATCGACTTAAACCTAATATGTTGGTAGAAGGTGTTATTGAAAGCTCATCAAAAGAACCCAAACTACTAATCCCAACCTCTGCGGTACTGTGGACCGGTAAACGATCTTTGGTATTTGTACAGGAACCAAACACAGCTGAACCTACCTTTTCTGCTCGTGAAATTGTATTAGGTGAACGCGCCGGCGATCAGTATATCGTAATTGAAGGATTAACCGAAGGTGAACGAGTGGTTACTAACGGAACCTTTAAGCTAGACAGTGCCGCCCAACTGGCCGACAAACGTAGTATGATGAATCCATCACCGGGATCGGGAAATAACCAAACCGGGCATGGACATCATGCTTCATCAAACACTACAGAGGGAAACCAAGCAAGTTCTGTTGATCACTCAAACCATCAGCACCGTGAAAATAGTATGGCTGAAGATCAACAACAGCACAAGCATACCGAACATTTAGATAGCCTTGTAGCGCATTATTTAGAGATGAAAGATGCGTTAGTTGCTGATGATTATGAAGCGGCGCAAACGGCTCTCGTTAAATTTGCCCAAGAAGCACGCACTAATGATGAAATGAATAATCATGAGGAACATGGTGATAAACACAGAAACCATCACGGTAAGATGTTGGAAGCCATTGCCTCTGCTGAGGATGCAATATCCATTGAAGAATTCAGGGATGCCTTCATCAATATATCTAAAGAACTCCTCACGGCTATTGAAAATCAGGATTATCAACATCCATCACTTTTCGTTCAGTTTTGCCCAATGGCCAATAACAATAAAGGTGCACAATGGATCAGCAATACTGAAACGATCGCCAATCCTTTTTACGGACAAATGATGCACAACTGTGGCGAAACAGTAACTAAAATTGAGTAACCGCACCTTATTTAACTTCAAAACACAACTCACTTTCCTATGAATGAATTTCTATCTCTTTATTCCGAATCTGCAAAAACCGCTCTCGGTTTCTTCTGGAAATCGGGGTGGGCTTTCATTTTAGGTTACTTCGTTTCCGGTATGATTCAAGCCTTTGTTCCAAAAGGCAGTTTGACAAAGTATATGGGCGAAGCCGATGCCAAAAGTATTTCGCTTTCAACGTTTTTTGGTGCGGCTTCTTCTTCCTGTTCCTTTGCTGCGCTGGCTGCGGCACGCGCGTTGATTAAAAAAGGCGCCCATTTTATAGCCGCAGTGGCATTTATGTTTGCTTCAACCAATATGGTAATCGAGCTGGGAATTTTGATTATGATATTCCTTGGCTGGCAGTTTCTAGCCGCAGAATTACTTGGTGGATTGATTTTGATTGCCATCAGTAGTGTACTCATCAAACTCACTTATCCAAAAAAATGGATGCAAGCAGCTCGAGAAAAAGTTGAAGATGAAGGCGAAGAAATGAACGATGACTTCGATTGGAAGCAACGCATCAAAAGTAAAGAAGGATGGCAGTTGGTTGGGCACAAATTTGTAAACGACTGGAAAATGGCGTGGGAAGATATCCTGATTGGTTTTTCTATTGCAGGTTTTGTTGCAGTGTTGGTTCCCGGAGAATTTTGGGCAGCGTTGTTTTTGGTTGATGCCTCTCACCTTCCGGGTTGGCTGATTGCACTAGAAAATGCTTTGATAGCACCCTTTGTGGCAGCTTCTACATTCATTGGGTCGATGGGTAATATTCCATTAGCAACCGTTCTTCAAGGCAATGGCGTGTTGTTTGCAGGTATCATGGGCTTTATCTATTCAGATTTGATGGTTCCCCCTCTTGTAAGCATTAACGCGAAATATTACGGATGGCGAGTAGCACTTTATATTGCCGGAATCATGTATATAAGTATCGTTTTAACTGCATTGATACTGAACAGTGTTTTTGGATGGTTGGATATCATCCCTGAAACTCAGCGTGTTGTTTCGGAAATCACACAGTTTAAGATCGATTATACGTTCTGGATGAATGTGATCTTTGTTTTTATCGCAGGTTGGTTAAGCTGGCAAAACAAGCAATATTTGAAAGATCATACCATGAAGATGATGCAAATGGAAGGAAGTGGCCCGATCAAACGCGGGGTTGTTTACACAATGATCGGGATTAATCTTATTGGAATCCTGTTGTTCTTATTTTTCTGATGCCTACTTTTCCGGCATTGTTTCTAAGGCTTCGATGGTAGCATGATTTAAATAAAACTCTTTTAAACCTTCTACTATCTGCTCAGCTATTCGTTGCTGAAAATCCGGATCCATCAGCATGATTTCCTCCTCGGGATTGGATACAAATCCTGTTTCAACCAGCACATTCGGGAACTCGATCGGCGCATTCAACGAAAAATTAAAACTTCCGGTAAGGCCATAATCCTCTAAGCCAAGCTCCAGCATTTTATCATACATAATTTCTGCCAACGGCTTGAACGCTATATGCTTGTAGAATGATCCTGTGCCTCTAATTTCCAGCGGATTACTGCCATATCCAATTGAGTTTGCATGGATACTCACTAATAAATCTGCACCCGAATCGAGTGTCATTTCACGGCGCTCACTCATGTATACATACGAATCATCGGTTCGAGGCAGAACTACCGTTACACCTTCTGCTTCTAACAAGTCGGTGAGTCGCTCGGTTATTTGTAAGGTAATCACTTTTTCTTCGATGCCGCTCGCTCCAAGTGCACCTCTGCTATCGCCACCATGACCGGCATCCACCGAGATTACTCGACCTGCAAGTGGATTTAACGGATCGGAAATTACCGGTGGACGATTCACCTCGATATTTAATATCGAACCCCAGCCATATCCTACCGAGTATCCCCAATTATGGCTGTGAGCCAGCTCAATTTCTAACCGGAAACGATCGTCTTCGACTTGAACCCAATTCAATTTCTTTATTCCCGAACTATTTTTGTGCTTCACTTTCCAATTGGTGTTAGAGGTCGCTCCAAATACATCCACGTAAATCATATTTGGGTTGATATCTTGCCAAGTGATGTAAGGCAGTTTTTCTGAAAGTGATAGTCGTATCAAATCGGTTTCAGAACGACCTGAAATTCGGATATTGCCGGTAAGTGAAGATACCGCCGTTCGGCGTTCTTCATGCAATTCAACAAAACGCATGGGAATCCAGGCACTTAAATTTTCCGATAAACGAACGCGATAATTCCCTTTCTTTTGTCCGTCGATGTTGAGCAACACTCCTTTATCCAAAAAGCCGTAACGAGCACCGCCTAAACGATCGGTTCCCATTCCAATATTCAAGTAGGCATCATCAACTACCACTTCGGCCACTCTGGGAGTACCGTTAAACGAAACTGTATGCTCGCTTTTCTGCTTTTCGTAGCCGAAAAGTCCCTTTTTCATCTTAAAAGTGATGAATTGATTGTACACTACGTCGCTATCCAGCACTTTATAAAAGCCACGATACAAACCGGGATAACCGGTTTCTTCTTCCGAAACTTCCTGCATCGGTATATTTCGTTTGAATCCATCAATATTGAATACCACACTTTGCCCCGGTGTGCCAACGAACTGAACTTCTAACAACTCTCCGGCTTTCAGCCATAAGTCGCTGTCCGGTTTCATACTAATGTTAGAGATTACTTTGCCATCGAACTCGGGAATTTCACTTTGAGGTCGCACCAACATTGCGTTGTAGTTCAGCTCTTCTCCATTTAAAGTTACTCTGATGTGAATTCCTGTAGTGTCTTCTGTGTGAGCGATCATATCCACAAAAGCGCCACTTTCGTACACTTTTACTTCTCGTCCATTAACAAAAGCTCGTGCCTCCGGATGGGTATTCGCTCCGATTCGATATCTCGAAAAGCTATATTGTACCGTATCAGTTTCGGGAATTACGATGTTCAGATATAATGAATCTGAATCCGAAGCCGCGATTCTTACCATATTAGTTTGTGCAATTGCAGAGGATGCTATCAGCAAGCAAAATACACTTGCCAGAAAAAAATGATTTAATACACGCATAAATTTAGTTGTAGAGATAATAGGCTTTAGATTTTTCACGGAAGGTTTGCACATCTTTATTTAGATAGGCTTCGATATCGGAAACCAAGTAGTTCTCGCCAAAAAGTTTTCTGATTTGATCGGTCCCATTCACTTTATCGAACATCGACCATCGGTTCTCTGCTTGAGCAAACACATCCACATCAGGATAAAGCTGGTGATGTACCTGCATAAAATAGAACTGAAGGTTCATCAATTCTGCTTCTTCTATATCAGAGAAGTGAATTTGTACACCGTGTAATTCTTTGCCTTGATGTTTCCCGTAAAAAGGTTTGAACACGGTTGGCCTGAAAATGACACCTGGCAAATTCAAGGCATTCATTTCGGTGGCAAGTTTAGCTTCATCGAACCAATCTGCCGCAAAAACCTGAAATGGCAAAGTGTATCCAACTCCTTCCGAAAACACTCCCAATTCACCCATAATGCCGGTTGCGACGTAAAAATAGGCCGAGTATTCATGCGGAATATGCGGAGAAGTTGGTACCCAAGGCAGCCCCGTTTCATCAAAGGTCATATTTCGATTCCATCCTTCCATTTCAACTACGTCCAGGTTCACTTTTTGTCCGCCTTCGAGCCAGCCCTCATCATTGATCATTTTTGCGATTTCGCCGGGAGTTAATCCATAGATGTAAGGAACCGGAAACTGACTTACAAAACTTATATATCCATCTTCAACAATATTTCCTTCGATTTTATATCCTCCCAATGGATTCGGACGATCTAACACTACAAAGTCAATATCATGTTCGGCGGCAGCTTCCATTGCCAAGCCCATTGTACTGATGTAGGTATACGAACGCACTCCAATATCCTGTATATCATATACTAAAACGTCAATTCCTTCCAGCATTTCCGCATTTGGTTTACGAGTATCTCCATACAATGAAAACACAGTCACTCCGGTGCGTTCATCTACATAGGTTTTTACTTTATCACCAGCTGCGTATTCTCCTCGAACCCCATGCTCAGGTCCGTACAAAGCTGCCAGTTCAACCCCCTCTGCCTGATCAATCAGATCAATGGTAGAAACCAAATTGGCATTTACTCCGGTAGCGTTAGTTATCAATCCAACGCGCTTTCCTTGTAGTTGCTGAAAATTATTTTCTACCAGTACTTCGATACCGGTTTTAACGGTTGCATCTTGCTGTGCTTTTGATGAATTACATCCGATACAAAGTGCAAAAATCAGACATAGAGAAGCGATTCTTATCATAAAAAAGTGAGTTAATTTTAGGCATTCGATGAAGGTATACAATCTATGTTAAAAGTTCACAGAAGCGTTAAAAATTTGAGTTTTTTACTGTAACTTAAAGCCATGAATGACAAATATTTACAAATCGCACGGTCACAAAGTACACGCCGAAAAATCGCTCAATTATTCCTAATGGGATTTCGAGGATCAGACCTTTCGGAAAATTCAGAAATTCTAAAGGATATCGCAGATGAAAATCCCGGCGGAGTAATTTT
This sequence comes from bacterium, assembly GCA_024742815.1. GTDB lineage: Bacteria > Bacteroidota > Rhodothermia > Balneolales > Balneolaceae > HXMU1420-13. Next base: position 63,597 of record JANSXX010000002.1, on the reverse strand, counting down.
ATTTGATCGGGATATGGTGCACAAAAAACCGGTGCATAACATCCAATCTCCGGAGCAGTTAAAAGCGCTCACCCAGAAACTGCAAGAAACTGCCGAATCCCCACTTTTTATTAGCATCGATCAGGAAGGTGGAATCATTCAACGGTTAAAACCTGAATATGGATTTCCTGAAACTAAATCGCATAAGCATTTAGGTGAACGTGATGATCCTGCTTACACCGAAGAGCAATCTGCTTTGATTGCTGATGTTCTCGCTGATTCAGGAATCAACCTAAACTTCGCTCCCGTGTTAGATTTGGCCATTCAACCTAAAAGTATGATTATTGCGGGAAGAGAACGCTCTTTTGGGCGATCCGCAGAGAAAGTAGCCCAACACGCAGAAGCCTACATAAAGGGACATCAAAACAAAAACATTCTTACCTGTTGTAAACATTTTCCGGGACATGGAAGCGCCCTCGGCGATACACATGCCGGTTTTGTGGATGTCACCGAAACCTGGCTTGAAGAGGAACTTGCTCCCTATGAAACTCTCATTGAAAAAGGGTTGTGCCCCATGATAATGACGGCACATATTTTTAATGCTAACTGGGATTCTTCCAATCCTTCTACCCTTTCGAATAAAGTTTTAACCGAAATGCTTCGTGGAAAATTGGGTTTCGAAGGAGTTGTTATATCCGACGACATGCAAATGCGAGCGATCTCAGACCATTACAGTTTGAAAGATTCTTTACGACTTGGTATAGATGCCGGTCTCGACATGTTCTGCTTTGGAAATAATCTATTACCGGAACCTGTTAAACTTTCAGATGCCATTGACGCTGTCGAAGCGCTGCTGGATGCGGGTGAAATTACCGAGGAAAGAATTGAACAATCGGTTGCAAGAATTCTCGAATTGAAAGCAACGCTTAACTGAGCTTAGTCTAAGCGAGTGTGATATTCGAGGATTCCCTCAATGGGTTTTTGGATGATCACTTTTGGTGGTTGCAAGCCTCTATCACTTAGAACTTTTGTAAGTGAATCTTGGTGTATTTTTGCGATGGAGCCTACAAATCCGAGATTTTTATTTTGAATCACATCACCGAAATATCCAAGTTGCTGGTCAACAAATTCTGCAAAACCGTCGGTTACTATTTTTTTGATAAATGGATGATTTGAATGATCGGCCAGCATTCTTGCAAAAGAGGCTACAAATCGATTAGGCGCCGGTTTTCGATACACATGATCCAGAATATCATCCAACCTCATCAAACGCTGATTCTCAAGATCTCGGCGTAAGTCCTCCGGCATGGTTTTATAGAAATAGGCGCGAAGTAATAGTTTACCGAAATATCCACCTGAGCCTTCATCCCCTAAAGTGAATCCTAAAGATGGAATACTGCTGGTGATTGTTTCCCCATCATACAAACAGGCATTCGAACCGGTTCCTAAAATACAAGCCACGCCGGGTTCATCTCCAAAACATGCAATGGCAGCCCCCATTAAATCAGTGTCAACACGAACAGATGCATTGGGAAAACAGTCTGTGATAGCTTTGGTTACATCAAGTTGCTTAATCGGAGAACTGCATCCTGCTCCATAAAAAAAAATCTTATCTACTGCCGATGGAATTTTTGTAGCCACTGCTTCTTTTACAATTTCCGAAATGGTGGTACTATCTTTGAAATAAGGATTCAATCCCTCGGAATAGAATGTGTCTTTTTCACCTTCTGAAGATTGATAGATCCATTCTGTTTTGGTTGATCCACTATCGGCTACAAGTATGGTCATAATACGCTTAATTAATTGTTGCAAAAATAGTTAAGTGGTGTTTCTATTGCCATACAGAACTCGTTATTTATAGCATCTTTTAAACTATTTACTTTTCGATGACAACACTAAGTGGGATTTCTTCGGGCAAACGTTTAGTCTCTTTGGATTTCTTTCGGGGAGCTACTGTAGCGGCAATGATTTTGGTTAATAATCCGGGCTCTTGGTCGTATATGTACGGCCCATTGCAGCACGCTCCCTGGCATGGCTGGACTCCAACTGATTTAATTTTCCCATTTTTCTTATTCATCGTTGGTGTTTCTATTGTATTAGCATTTACCAAAGCTCAAGCGAAAGGTGCGGCAACCGGCGATTTAGCCAAAAAGACGCTGGTTCGAGCCGCAAAGATTTTTGGTTTAGGTCTCGCACTTTCAGCTTTTCCATACATCTCATTTAAAGCCGGATTTTCCTTACATCCCAACCTGATTGACATTCGGATTCCGGGTGTGCTTCAGCGTATTGCAATTTGTTATGCAGTTGGAGCATTCTTGTTTTTATACACTAAACCTAAAACACAGATGATTACTCTTGGTGCTCTTTTGGTTGGTTATTGGATGGCAATGACACTCATTCCGGTTCCCGGTTACGGAGCGGGTGCCATTGATATTCCCGAGGGAAATCTTGCCGCTTATTTCGATCAACTGTTTTTGAGCGGTCACACTTGGAAAGAAAATTGGGATCCTGAAGGGTTGCTGAGTACGTTTCCTGCAATTGGAAGCACGTTAATGGGAATCTGGACCGGGCGAATGTTAATGAGCAATCATGAAACAGAATCATCACGAACGCTTCAGTTTTTTATTTGGGGATTTTTGATGATCGCCCTTGGATACGTTTGGAGCTGGGTATTTCCAATCAATAAAAACATCTGGACCAGCTCGTATACTTTATTTACAGGTGGACAAGCAATGTGCTTTTTTGGATTAGCTTATTGGTTTATCGATGTGAAAGAAAAGAAACGTTTTACGGATTGGGGCGTTGCTTTCGGGATTAATGCCATCACCGTATTCTTTTTAAGCGGTATAATTGGCAGATTGATGTTTCTGATCAAATTTAGCGTGAATGGCGAAGATTATACGCTCAAATCATGGTTGTATGAGGAAGTATACCGTGCTATTGCCTCGCCCATAAATGCATCTCTACTGTATGCAATCATGTGGATTTTCCTCTTCTATTTGCTAGCTCGCTGGATGAAAAAGAAGAACATAATCATCAAGGTTTAGAGAACTCCAGCAAGATTAAATTCTAAAAAAAAGATAGATAGAAGCTGTTTAGCCGGTAATCTCAGCTCGGTATAAACTGTCCTGACGAGCGTTAAATTCTTCTCGTTCAAGAATGCGTTCTTGTTCCAAAGTATCTTCCGGCTCGAGTTGATGCGTCCAGTTATAGGTAACTGCTTTCCAGTTTTTAATATCGTTTTTGCCCAAAGTGAGCACCGTATATCCCGGTTCAAAACCCAGCCAGTTTCCACCCCACCAAGCCGCCGAACCCGATTGACTGGTTATGTACCAAACATTATTGAATCTGAAATCCTCGCTCATGTGGGTATGACCTTGGAGCATCGCTTTTACTCCATGTCGCTCCAGGATATTGCGAAGTTCTTTATTGTCTTTAAGTACTAAATGATTCATCGCCTTCAATTCTTGATCAGCATTTATCTGTCCAAGATGATTGAATGCTGCATAATGCGAAACCACAATGGTTGGCATATCTAAATGATCGCCTAAATCGTAACGCAACCAGTCAAGCTGTTCTTTTCCAATGCGTTGTTCGTATGCAGGACCGTGTTCCATTTCTATCTCGTGGATGGAGTTCAGTACCACAAAATGCCAATCTTTATGATTGAATGAGTAGTAGGCGCTGTCCATCCCCAGAGCATCTAAAATATACTTCTGTCCAATGCCGGGATGATCAGCAGGCACTTTTCGACGGGATGAAAGTCCGAGCACATCATGATTTCCTAAACACGGATAATAAGGAACATTCAAATCGCCGCTAATTTCTTTGAATAAACGAATTTGATCTTCATACTCATCCATTTCGTTGTATAAACCGTCGAACACCATATCACCGCCCATCAACACAAAATCAACCGCCGGTGTAAGTGTATTAATCGAATCAACACAAGCCTGGTATCCTTTATGTCCTTGTCGGCGAGAGGTAACGTGAGTATCGGTGAGATGAACAATATTAAATTCATCTTCTTCACTTGGGGAGCAATTGGTGGAAAGAACCCCACCAATTCCGACCGTACCTAAACCCAGTTTTCTTATAAAATTTCGACGGCTCGACTTCATGAATTACTTGATGAGCATCATTTTGCGATTTAAAGTAGTTCCCTCGTATCTCAGTTGATACACATACACTCCGGTTGATATACCGGAAGCATCAAATCGGAAAGTATGAGTTCCTGCATTTAACATTCCTTGATGAACGGTAGCCACTTGTTGGCCTAGTAAATTATACACCACCAGATTTGCTTCTCCACTTTCAGGAAGTGTAAAACTGATTGAAGTTTCGGGGTTGAATGGATTCGGATAATTCTGATTTAACACGATTTCAGATGGAATTTCGCGCGATTCATCATTGCTTACCACAACACCCGCTTCTATTACTTCGGTTGGCTCACTCTCAACGTTATTTCTACTTGCTGAAGTCACAAAATACCAGTAAGTATGTTCTGAAGGAGGTGCAGTATCTAAGTAGGAAGTCTGTCCTGTTACGGCGATTAAATTTCTTGGTGAATTCATGGCTTCTGCTGCACTCGGTTTTTCTGCAGCATCCACGCGATAAATGGCATATTTGAGCAGAGTATCCTGATGAGCGCTTGCACTTTTTGTGATTACATCGTTTGAAGGGCGATCCCACGAAAGATGAAATTTATTTTGTTCTTCCGAATCCCGTTCTACCAAAAATATCTCCGGAGTGGCCGGAGCGGAAGTATCTTTCCAGTCCATAGTTGGTTGAAGCGCCGGATATCGGTAGAAATTTGTTTTTAGAGAATCAGCAAAACCTTTCGAACTGTAGGTAGTGATATTGCTGGATCGAAAGAAAACACTCCCAGTAATCTGGTCATTACCTCGATTATGACGAACTTGCCGGGGTATTTCGTTTGCATCGAATAGAGTCCCGCTAAAAGTGCTACTGCTTGACCGATACAAACCGTGCCCGGGGTAAGTATGCAAACCGTTTTCTGATGCTTTTGACGCCCACCAATCGGCTAGTTTCTTATAATCCTGCCCGGTTCCGAATCGGCTGATTGCCCAATATAATTGTGGGGTTATATAATCAATTGTTTGTTCTTCGAGCCACGCAACGGCATCCCCATAAATTACGCTGTAAGCATCCATACCGCTAATTCCGGAGGGCACACCACTTTTCCAAATTCCGAACGGACTTATTCCAAATTTAACCCAAGGTTTAACTTGTTGGATAGAATCGTGCAGAGCTTCTACGAAAATATCAATGTTATTACGGCGCCAATCTCCCTTGTTATCAAAACCGCGTGGATATCGTGCAAAAGTTGAATCATCTAAGGCTTCATTATCGTTGCTTGCCATATTATTGGGTGGATACGGATAGAAGTAGTCGTCAAAATGGATTCCATCAATATCGTAGCGATTTACTACATCCATCACCACCTGTACATTATAGTCGATCACTTCGGGAATTCCCGGATTCATGATAGCAATGGCATCGTTCATCACCATAAGCCATTCGGGGTGTTTATTTGCTACATGTAGGCTATCCCGGGCCGATGTTCCTTTTGCTTTAAGTTCGTCATTGTCTGATTCATAACGTTGCAAAAAAGGCCCTAATCCTTCATACTCATTATCAATACTTTCGAAATTAACTTTTTGGGTAAAATCGCCAGGAATTGAACGCATCGCTCGATAAGGATTCAGCCATGCATGTAATTCCATCCCCCGTTTGTGGGCTTCTTCAATTACGAATTCAAGTGGATCCCAATAGGGATCTGGAGCTTTCCCTTCTTCTCCGGTTAAGTATCTCGACCACGGCTCAAGATCTGATGCATACAGCGCATCACCCTCGGTTCGGATCTGAAAGAACAAGGCATTAATGCCCACTTCTTTCATATCGTCTAATCGGTCTGTCAAACTTTGTTTTTGAAATCGAACAGGTAATGAGCCAGAGGCAGGCCAATCTAAATTGACTACAGTGGCCATCCAGGTAGCCCTGAATTCATATTTTGGTGGCTCGGGAGCTTGAGCAAAAACCTGACTGGAAACAGTTAGTAGAAGTAAAAAAACGAGTATAAGTCTGAACTTCATAGTGTATTTGATATCGCTTTGGAAAAAAAAAGGCAGCACAGAATGCTGCCTCTTTGGTAACCTATAACTAAAATTATTTAATCAAAGTCATTTTGTTGGTCAAACGTACGCCGTTTGATTGCATTACATAAATGTATACACCGGAAGATAGATTTGAAGCATCAAATCGAACAGTGTGCGATCCTGCATTCATACGACCATCGATTAGTGAAGCAACTTCACGTCCTGTCATGTCATATACCTTCAAGCTAACAGCACCCGGCTCGTTGATAGAGAACTCGATGTTGGTAGAAGGGTTGAATGGGTTTGGATAGTTTTGCTCAAGCACATAACCGGCTGGAATTCCGCTGATGTTTTCTTCCTCGTTAGAAGAGAATACCTGATCGGTAGTGAATTTTTGAACATCAACATCTGTTTCTGTTCCACTAAACACAGCAACGTAAGCTGTTTTCCCGTCTAAAGAGAAATCTAGACCACGTGGACGTGCATTATCAAAACCACCAGCGATGTCTGCACCGGCTGCCCAGTTGATACTGTCAAGTGGTGCCTCATTGTCGGTGCCAAGATCAGCTGGATCGAATGCATACCAAGTTTGTGGCTGCCATGGCGCATCAGGAACATCATTCAATGAACCTGAACCAGTCCATAGATATCCGGTAACTGGGTGGATGTCGAAGCTTTCTGATTTAATACCACGAAGTACGGTATCAGGCGTAGCATTGAAACCACTAAACTCATCAGGACGAGTATACTTTAATACAACACCTAAAGTATATCCTGCCCAGTAGATGGTGTTACCATCTGGCATAACCTGTAAGTCGCGCGAGAAGCTTGAAGCTAAAGTTACAACGTTTTCCGGGTTTTCAAGATTTGAGTCGAACTTCACGATTGGAGTTTCTGTAGCAACTACAGCACCCACGTATACGTTACCGGCAGCATCAACAGAAGCTTCTGTTAAAGAACCAATCTCAGGAGCTACTTTTGCAAGAGCTTTACCTGTTTTATGATCAATTTTAAATAGAGTATTCCACTGAGAAACGATGATGTTTCCTTCGTGATCTGTTTCGATACCACGACCTGAACGTGTATCGTACCCGCCAGCGCCATCGTTTAAGGTTTCATCCCAGAAATATCCCAAAGTGTCATTTGGAGTAGTTCCATCGGCCCATTCTAAAACGATTAGTGGTGAAAACTCTGCAGGAGTACCGTCAGCATTGTACACATACAAAGCACGTGTATTTACTGTTTCACCTGTTCTGTTTGCTACTACTGTTTCCGTAGTACCGAATGGCTGTATCCAGGTTTTACCTTCGCCATCAACTGCAACACCATGAACTTCTACGAAGAAATCACCTTCTGCCGGAACAAAAGTTGTATCTTGAGCCCATTGTGCGCTTGCCATTGCTGGAATTAAAAGTAAACCTAATAAGGCTGTTAACTTATTTATTTTCATATGTAAATCTCCTAGTATCAGTGTATCGATAGATTATTGATTTAGTTTTAGTTTATAGGTTAATGGTTCATTTAAAATCCGAATATACCTGATCGGGTTCGATCATACATATCCAGAAAATTAATGCTCGTTTCTTCGCCACGAATTGCAACCACGGCGAATTTATCGTCGCGCCATGTAATACTGTAGGCGCCGTCTGTTATCATTTCATTATGTAGCTGCTCATGTCTGCCATCCGGAAATACCTTTACGATACTTGGTTTGCTAACATTATTAATTTCAGGACCTGTAGCCACGAGCAATTCACCATTTGAAGCTAGAATCATGGAAGCAACAATGCCATCATAATGCTTACCGAAATCAAAGTAGAGTTCTCCGGCACCAATATTTCCTGATCCATCGATGGTAAACTTCCAAATACTTTGAGTGCTGTCAATTTCTCCGCCAACATACAGTTCATTATCGTTGCTGTAATACGCAACTGCAGATAATATGCCTTCAAATGGGAATTTAGTCTCGGCACGGGTTGTAGCATCAAAACGGTGAATTTGATCACTATCTCTACCCACTACCCACAAATAGCCATTATTGTCAAATACCATATCTCGAATTTTGAAAGAACCGGTAGAGGAAGCGGCCCACACCCCTTCTCGAGCTCCGTCGCCGAAAGTTTTTCTAAATATTGCTCGCAGGCTTTGTTGAGTCATAAACAACTCATTATTAGGCGCCACAACCAACGATGAATACGCTTCAAATCTTAAATCTGTCCCTCCGGTACCACCTGTAAATTCTGCTGCATCTTTTGTCACCACACCATCAGGAGTAACTTTCACATATTGAGTTACATTATTAGTAGTAACAATAGAATAAATGTTATTGTCAGCATCTACTGCAACAGGAGATGTTGGTTCGTCATCGGCAGATAAACCAGGATAAATACCAAATGCATCGAATAAGGTATACTGATATGGATCGCTGAAAAATTCTTGACCTCTTACTGCTACTCGTACATCTAAATTTTCGCCATGACGAACACCGGGGCGTACCACAAGTTCGGTTTTAGAATTACTTAGTAAAGTTCCTGGTGCTCCACCGAAATCAATGATCAGACTATCAGGATCGTTAGAGAAGTTTGTACCGGTTACAATTACTGAATCTACTCCGGCAAGGTAGCCACCAGCAGGACTAATATTTGTAATTACAGGTTTTGGTGCCGTTGATTCATATTCCGGGTCGTATACACTAAATCCATCTTTACATGAATAACCACCCGCAGCAATTGCAATAACAAGGAGGGTAATAACTGATTTTTTGAACTTCATTATCTAATACCTGTTAAAATCCTATTTGTGCACCAAAACGTTGAACATCTCCAAATACGCCAAACGCGGTGTATGAATAATCTACACTAAGAGTAAGCGAACCAAGAGGTTGTTTTACCCCCATTCCTAAACTGAAACTTTCCTCATCTTTGGGAAATCCATGACCGCCACGAATTACAAAACGATCAACGAAAGTGTATTCTACTCCAAACATTAATTGTTCATCGTAATCCCTGGAGTTATTACTATCAATGCTAACCAATAGCGAATGAGTGTCTTTATCAAGGTCGGTTAAATCCAACACATCCATAGATACACCCATCTTAAATGTAAGTGGTAGCTCGGCTGATTCAGTATCGAACTGAGTTTCAGGCCCAAAGTTTCTAATAGCCATAGCTAAGTTCAAACTTTCCAACCCTGTTTTGTATAAAATCCCGAAATCGATTAGGCTTGTAGTAGCCGAAAATGATTCAAAATTAAATCCACCTGTGCCATCTAAACCAATAGCTACTGAGCCTAAATCTTGGCGACCGTATCGAAAGTTTACACCTACGGCGAATTTCTCTGTTAATGCATTGGCATAAGATAAACCAAGAACCATAGCAGAAGGACTAATGGTACCTAAATCTACATACCCTTCTGGATCGGTTAGTGAAAAAGCCGTCGATTGGATATCGCCATAGTCAACCGAAATTACGTTGAACCCAAAAACACCAATTTTGCCAGATCCAGGTTTATAAACTAAAGAGGCTGAGCTATGATAGATATCAGCAATCCATTGTACCGCGCCTACAGTGGCTGAATATTTACCATCAAATTGTGACATGGTTGCTGGATTGTAGAGAGCACCATAAGCACCCATATCAAGGGATGTAACAGCGTCTGACATCCCCGCTGCACGCGCTGAAGGGGAAACACTTAAAAATTTCATCGAAGTTTGAGCTCTTTTTGATTGAGCTTCTGCATATCCGGTAGATATTAAACTAACCAGTGCAATTAATATGATATTTTTAATTCTCACGCTAATACCTACCTATAGAATAATTACAATTTTACGGATGGTTTCTTGTCCGAATTCATCATCAAGTGGATCTTTATTGATGAATCGTGCGATGTATATTCCACTTACAACTTCCTGACGAGAATCGGTTTGTAAATTCCAAGAAGTAGCACCAGAACCATTGTCATGCTGTATGGTTTTAATCCTCTCACCAATCTCAGTGTAAATTTCGATGGTTGCAATTCTGGGAAGTCCTACGAAATCAATCCTTCCAAATTCGATATTTCTATCAAGATCCAAACTTAGATCTGAGGTTGCTCTTCTACTATATGGGTTTGGAACTACTCTGATTTCTGATAATAACTCACCGGGTGGGCCCAATAATCGAACCGGATCGTAACTCTGTGAGTAATATCGGTTACTAATCAAACGATCACCTGTTGGAGTTAATCCTGTATTATCGGTGTTTTGCGCCCCAACACTTACAATGTAATAATAATAGTCGCGACCACGAATGGGAAGATCTAACAAGAAAGCCCCCGGGTTCGATACGCGGTCGGCTTCGCCATCACTGATTCTTCGTTCTGTTGCGTCAGCTTCATACAGTAATTCATACTCATTATCCACAGTACCAGTTGTTCGGTAAATCTGAAATCCTTGCAGATTTGAAACATCTCCATCATATTCCCATTCCAACCTGATACCATCACCAGCAGAAAAAAGTTGAAAAATACTTGGTGGCTCTGGTGGTTCTGGAATTGCGTAATCTGATCTGAAATTCTCAATCGCACGATCGAAGGTTTGAAACAATGAATCACGGCCTTGAAAAACTACTTCGTTTTTCTCAACCGCACTAATTTCTCCATTTTTAAATGCGGCACCTGTTGTATTTGCTAGTTCGCGTGAAATCCCGGATGAAGCTTCTGCTATAACAATAGTTACACTGTCGCCAAAAGCCAAATCGTATGGGCCATATCCGTAGGTATACGCTTGCCCACCACCTTCTCCTAACGATGGGTCTCCACTTGGATCAATAAATCCTGCATAACCTGCCGGCTCTACAACATAGGCATGCCGCGGAACAACTCGACCACGACTCATCATCGCATATTCCAGCTCCATTTTATTAGCATCAAACGGATCGTTGTTAAAGTATAGAGGATCATCATTATGCTCATAGGCCATGGTAAATGGCTGATTAGGGTCATCGGCTGGGTTATCTACAGAACCGGGAGCTTGTAAGGTAACTGTTCCTACAAAATGGTAGGCACCTAACCGACCGGTAGTATCATCTGGGGCTAAAAAGCCACCTGTTGTATTCGGTACAAAAATAGGAGCTCCTATATTATCATAATCAACATCTGAGTTCGGCCAGTAACCGTGCCACGCAAAAGAAGCTCTGAAATTTTCAGGTTCTTCCGGTCTCCAACCGTCTCCTCGTTGATCGTTCATAGTATTAATACCCCAACCGGAAGCATTTCCAATAGTAAATCGTGTGGCTTTAACCGGAGCCATCCTGTTTAGGAAATAAGGAATAAACCCTTCCAAATCCTGACCCGGTAACTCAATCTCAGGGTCAGAATCGGTATTTCCCGTATTTATAAAGGTGTATTCCAGCACGTGATAATTGTCATGGTACTGTTGACTGAATTGCTTAATAGTTCGTTTTACAGTAACACCAATTAAGGTATTCACTACAATTCGAATCTCTCGATCAGCGTCAAGATTAGGATCTACACGGTCATTTTGCACATCTTTTGATGCCGATAAGACGCCATCTACATATACTTCCGGTGGTGGAAATTTACTTACCGTTTCAATACTCACCGGGTAAAACTCTCCAATACCTGTTACCCTAGGTCCAACATGTACTACTCTGGTACTCCAATCGGTAAATCCATCATTAAAGTTTCTAACCCCTAACCAAAAACCTTTCATTGCCAGGGCATCCTGTCCCGCATAAATAGCCGGCCATTGCCAACCACCTTGCTGTGCATTGATGAACCCGCTTTCAATTTCAGACCCAATGCTTGCATAATAATTATGAAATGAACCTGCAGAAAGCCATCTGTTTTCAATTTGAGCTTTTGTATCAGCTGTAAAAAAAACTGCCACACAAAGAGCACAAATAGTGATATACAAATTCTTATTAATCATGTTAATTGTCTTTAGATACTTACCTAATTAAAATGAAAACCTGATACCGAAACGGATGGTTCTAGGATCAAGGAAGTTGAAAAATTGTTGGTCTGGCATATTAATGTATGCCTTGTCGTCAAGCACTTTATCTACAAAATCACTATCAGCTTGTACAAACTGTCCGTCAACAAATTGATAGTAAGCTCTTTCGGTTGTGTTAAAGTATAACGCTCTTCCGTTAGGACTTGGAATAGTTGATAAATCGGATGATGCTTCAATAGGCACATACTCAACATCCGCTGGTCGGTAGTCACCGGGTTGATCAGAGCCGGGTACACTTTGATTCAATACACCAATTTCGTCGAGTTTGTCTTCCGGTAAGTGTAAAGATCTCATGTAGTCTAGGTAGTCGTTACCATCAACTAATCCTGAATTGAAAATATTGAAATTTCTACGGTTAATTACGTTTGAAATATCCGCAAAGAAACTGATGTTAGAGCCATCTTTGAGGAAAAAGTTTTTCGTTAGTCGTAAACTTGTACTCCAGTTATCTTTGTATTTCAAATTATTATCAACTCCAGGAATACTCCCACCACCGGTGTAGGTGAATAATGAACCGGCTTTCCAACTTACTATAGGCACTAACTGCCAACCTCCTAAAGGATGACCACCAAGCAATTCGGGACCTAAATCATTTGGACTAGTAAAGAAAAGCTGTAAACGCGCGAATGGTCGAGGTACCGGTCTTGTAATGGCATTAGAATTAGTAGTACGATCGTAATCTCGCTGCTGAAAAGGATTTTCGTAGTTAACCAAAGTACCAAAGAAACCACGTTTTTGAACATCGTACGTATAGTTTATCTCACCTCTAAAATACTTGCCACGTTGTTTTCTAAGCGTAAACTCGAATCCACGTATATCTCGATAGAAAAATGGCTGAATGGTACTGTATGAGAACCCTGCACGAGCTACGTACGATTGTGCAGCAGGATCGTTGGTAATATCTTTGTAGTAACCACTAATTCTTATCAAGTAATTATCTAGGATATTTTGCTCAAATCCGATTTCGTACGCTACGGTTTTAGCAAGTGGACTATTTGGAGTAGCTAACCGGGTGAGTGTATTCGTATTTGGTTCAATTCTTACTAAGTAAAGTGTAGCGGGATCAGGCAACTGTAACGCATGACCATAGTTAAAGAATAGTTTACTGTTATCTGTGATCGGAAACGAAACCCCCACTCTTGGTTGCACAAATAATTGTGCTTTTACAGGAGAAGTTGATACAGTATCTAATGCTGGAGCAAAACCCGGTGCGAAAATTTCGGAATACGGATCATAATCGTACCAGTCCACATTGGGATTTACGTAGTCAAAACGTACACCTAAGTTTGCAATCATACCATCAAACTCGATTTTATCTTGAAGGAATCCTGCAATTCTATAAGGTTTATTATTCCAAGTGTTATTTACGTTGCTTGATTGCAGGTTTTTATCAAATCGTCCAAAATTTACATCACTATGTGTTCTTATGAGCTCTAGACCTGCTTTAACTAAATTAAATCGATTTATCTGACTCGTAATACTTGCCTTAATGGTCAGATCAGAAACGCGGCTACTATCCCGAGAGGTACTCATACCGATACCCATTCGCATCCCGCTTGCTATACCGAACGAAGTGCCTTCAAAGAATCCGAATGGAGCTTCATCAAACCCTACTCCTCCAATTGTATATGCTACCGTGGTATCCCGGAAAGCTCCCGGATTTGTAGAATTCTCAGAGATATAGTTATTGATTTGAACCTCATAAAACGTATTCTCACTTAAAGAATGGGTGAATTCTGCACCAATATTAGCATTGATTCTCTCAGAAGGAGCCCAATAATCACTAGCATATAGACGCGTGTCAATAAAACTAACTTGATCCATTGCGCTAGAGATACCGCTTGGTGAAACAAAAAATCCCGGATTACCTGATTGGCTAGCTCCCGTTCCTGTTTCGAGGCTATATAAACCTTCAACTGATAATTTCATCCCATCAGCAATGTTGCTTGTAAGTTTGGTTTGAAAGGTGGTTTGCTTGTATCGATCCTCGGAAAGTGGTACGATATACATAGTTTGTGTTTGCCTAATTGAGGAACTGAATCTCAAATCACCAAGCTTGTCGCTAATGCCGGGCACCGGACCACCGATCGTTAAATCGATCTCGTAATCTGGATTTGTGATAGCAAAATCTTTTCGATGTTGCCATAAAAAAGCTTGTTGTGCGGCTTCCGGAGTTAGGTCATTGGTAGGATCATCATCTGCCAAAAGTGTTTGTGAAAACGCATTCCAACCTTGGAATGCAGGGTAACTGTCTTGAGTGTAGGTGTCCCATGCTCCATTGTTTGTACCAGTCCAAGCCACAGCATCGTCAAGATATGGACGTAGCCAGTACGAATTAGGATCATTAATTTTTTGCCCGATATTTTTTGGTTGGGGCGGTGTGTATCGTACAATTCCGTCAACGGTGTAACGATCGGGATTTCCTTCTTTACTAGTTACATTGATCAATCCAGAACGAAGATCACCATACTCGGCATTAAACCCACCGGTTTGTACCTGAACCGATTGAATAGAAGTTACACTTACCCCTGTGAACGGGCTATTATCACGACCTGAACGAAGGTTAAATCCATTTAAATTAAAGGCTACTTCATCGGAACCGCTTCCACGAATACTTAAACCTTCCACCCCTGCTTGTAATCCAATCACACTGGTAACGCTTGTAACCGGTAGTGCTTTAATATCATCGGTACTGATATTCGCCTGGCTTGACGAAACATCCTTACGAACCACAGGTTGCTCGGCGGTTACTACGATTTCTTCCCCTTCGATGGTTTGCTCGGCCATCTCAAAGTCCTGACGGGTAGTTAAATCAGTATTTACTTCCACATTTTCTACCAAAACGGTAGCAAAACCTATGAAAGAAGCCTTAAGCGTGTATACACCCGGGTCCACATTAAGTATTTGATAGTATCCATCTGCGGATGTTGCCGCGCCTTGTACCGTACCTTCAATTACAATACTTACGCCGGGAAGTGGCTCGCCTTCGCTGTCGGTAACAAATCCTGTGATTTTACCTGTTTGAGCTAAAACTGAGCCCGAACACAAGACGAAAGTGAGAAGTGTTAATAGCCTGAATTTTATCATAATGAGATTACAATTGAACCGTTCGAGATGTACCTATCCGGGACCCCAGATTTGATAAATTTTTGATGTAGGAATTGTATCAAAATATCGACCATAAAGGAAAGCCTAGATTTAATTTTCATCTAAAAAAATACATTATCTGCATTATGATTTTAATTTTGCAAAAAATCAGAGAAAAAATTCTTTTTCTAATTTTATTGCATTAGATTGTCTGATTAGCAGTTACTCTAATCACCCATCATTCAGCACTTTAAGGCGTTCTAAGCGTGTAAATTTGTGCTCATTGTGTACTTGCACAATTTCTTTTTATCATCATTTTTATTCCAAACTGTGCGTGAAATGAACCTAACGTATTCAAAATATCTTGAAGTGGAGGCGCTCACTTCCATTCAACATTTACAATCGGATCCCAAAGAACATGATGAGATGCTTTTCATCATAATCCATCAAACTTATGAGCTATGGTTTAAACAAATTCTGCACGAATTTGAAAAACTACGCAAGGATCTTATTAATGGTGAAAGTTATCATGCCATTAAAACATTGCGGCGTATCCTTACTATAATGAAAACATTGGTTTCGCAGGTAGATATTCTCGAAACTATGACCCCCCTCGAATTCAACAGCTTTCGATCTTTTCTAGGGCAATCTACCGGTTTTCAATCGGTACAATTTCGAGAAATCGAAATACTATGCGGATTAAGGCTTCCACTAATGCTGGAAGCCCATAAAGACGACAAAGAGACCGTCGAGTTATTGAAGTCGAGGATGAAGGAACGAACAATCTGGGAGAGTTTTGGAGAATATTTAACTAATAAAGGCTTTCCTGTACAACCGAAAAGGGAAAATGAGATAGGCTTGCTATATAATCCATCTCAAGAAATCCAAAAACAGCTGGTTTTGGTTATGAAAACAGCACCTGAATTAGCGTTGGTTTGTGAATTGTTGGTAGACTTCGACGAAGGCTTACAAGAATGGCGATATCGACATGTAAAAATGGTGGAGCGTACAATTGGTCGCAAAAAAGGTACGGGAGGTTCGGCTGGAGTCGATTACTTAAAGAAAACAACAAACCATGCGATATTTCCGGATTTGTGGGCCATCCGAACTGAATTTTAAGAAGTTCAAGATTCACTGAACTATCTACCCCTCAAATGAATTAGCTTTACCAAATCATTAGGGATACAAAAACAATCCATATATGTCTGAAATAGATCATCTCGCAAAGCGACTACAACCTTATTACTCACATTTTGATGTAGCAAATCGGCTACTTTTTACCGGGCATTCTCACCAAGCATGGCCCGATGTTGCCAGAGCAGGTCAGGTCGAATATTTTGATGTATGCGCTCGCGAAGTCGATAAAAAGTGGGGAATAGCGGCTGAAAAGACGGAAGTTTTACGAAACTACCTCCGTGAGTATTATGATGATCCCGATGGCTTTTATTGCAAGGAAGAAAGCACTCATTTTCTGATGGTTAGTCTGATGAGCAGCTTCGATCTGAAGAATAAGCCAAAAATCATTACTACCGATGCTGAGTTTCATTCAATGCATCGTCAACTTCGTCGTTTAGAGGAAGAAGGCTTAGAAGTAGTTCGAGTTCCTATAGATCCGGATGAGGATTTTGCCACTCGAATTATTAATGAAATTGATATTAATACCTCTGCCATCATGCTTTCCAGAGTGTATTTCCAAAGTTGCTTGATCAACACTCATTTAACTGAAATTGCCGCCGCAGCTAGAGTACAAGGCATTCCAGTAATCATCGACGATTACCACGGAACAAATGTAGTGCCGCTTTCTCTACGTGAAGCCAATTTAGAGGATTGTTTTATTCTGATTGGCGGATATAAATATCTACAATGGGGTGAGGCCAATTGTTTTCTTCGATTTCCTAAAGACTGTGAGTATCGCCCTGCCATTACAGGTTGGTTTGCATCGTTTAGCACCCTTGAACACCCGCGAACTGATGCTCCCGTTCAATATGATCAATCGGATCAGCGATTTGCAAGTGCTACTTATGATCCCTCTTCCCAATTCCGAGCTGCTAAAGTTGTGGAATTTTTTAAAGATCAGGGACTCACACCACAAATATTACGAGCACAGTACGAGGCGCAAGTTGGTATGCTTCGTAGTCTATTTTTAGAGCAGGATTTCGACCCGGCACAAATACGACTCACACACGACGAACATCTTTCAAGAAATGGCGGATTCTTATCGCTAACATCTCCTAAAGCAAGGGAAATTAAAGCAGATTTAATGGATCGAAATATCTTTACAGATGCCAGAAATGAAATTCTGCGATTAGGTCCTGCACCTTATACAACTACCGCACAAATCGAAGAAATGATTGGAGAATTGAAGGCTTCAGTTCAGAAATTTTTGTAAGGAATGGGTTTGGGGACGATCTAACTGTTGAGTTCTAGTTAGAAATTCCAAAATCCAAATTCCAATGCTCAAGCAACAATTTTGTTCAACTTCCCAAAAAAATGACATACAACCACTGGATAGTAGAACATTTTTATTCGCAGAAAATACACGAACTTTTTTGAGATCAATTAAACTTGATTTCATCACGATAGATGATGCAAAACAGTTGTCAAGATCAGCTGGCTCAGTTGGTGCAAATTATATAGAAGCAAATGAATCATTAAGCAAAAAAGATTTTATCTATCGTATTAAAATTTGCAAGAAAGAAGCAAAAGAATCCATTTATTGGCTAAAACTGTTACCATTATATGGCGACCCAAAAATTGAAGCACAAAAAGAAATACTTATTAACGAGGCAACTCAACTAGTTAAAATATTCTCTTCAATCGTTAATAAATGAATTACTAGCTTAAACATTGGATTTTGGAATTTGGATTTTAATAACTGATCTAAATTAGAAACATAAAACTTGTACCTCACATAATTTGCACATATATTTATCCCCGATCGCATGTGACACAATCTGACACCTTCCCCCCTTACATTTGAGAAAAATCAATAAAGCATAACACTATGGCTGACGAAAATAAACTTAAAGCATTAGACATTGCCGTTGGGCAAATCGAAAAACAACATGGAAAGGGAACCATTATGAAGCTTGGAGATGGTGCATCACAAGATGTGGATGTTATCTCTACTGGTTCTATTATGGTGGATTACGCATTAGGCGTACAGGGGGTTCCAAGAGGAAGAATTACCGAGATTTACGGTCCGGAAGCTTCGGGTAAAACAACACTTGCACTTCAGGTGATTGCACAAGCTCAGAAAAACGGTGGCTACGCTGCATTTATAGATGCTGAGCATGCCTTCGATCCAAGATACGCACGAGCCTTAGGTATTAATACCGAAGAACTGTTGGTTTCTCAACCAGACAGCGGTGAACAAGCACTTGAAATTACTGAAACACTTATCCGTTCTGGAGCTTTGGATGTGATTGTGGTGGATTCGGTAGCGGCTTTAGTTCCACGTGCAGAATTAGAAGGTGAAATGGGCGATTCTCACATGGGACTTCAAGCACGATTGATGTCACAAGCTTTGAGAAAAATCACGGGTATCGTAAATAAAACATCCACATCCTGTATTTTCATTAATCAGGTTCGCGAGAAGATTGGTGTCATGTTCGGAAACCCTGAAACCACAACTGGTGGTAGAGCTCTTAAATTCTATTCATCCGTTCGTTTAGATATCCGAAGAATTGGTGCAATTAAAAAAGCGGATGAAGTAATTGGAAACCGAACCAAGGTTAAAGTTGCAAAGAATAAGGTAGCTCCTCCTTTCAAAGTGGTTGAATTTAACATCATGTATGGAAAAGGTATCTCTAAGATATCTGAGATTCTTGATCTTGCTGTTGAGTTCGACATCATTCAAAAGCGTGGAAGCTGGTTCCGTTACAATGGTGAGCCTATCGGCCAAGGTGCTGATGCAGCCATGCAATTTTTGGAAGAAGATCCTGAGTTAACCGATAACATCGAAAAAGCGGTTCGCAAAAAACTTAATGGGATAGAAGACGAAGAACTGGTTTCTGAATCTGCTGCACCGGTCGAGGAATAATGATCTCTTCGCCACAATAAAATTACAAAGGCATTTTACTTTCGTAGATGCCTTTTTTATATCTGTTGATATATCTGTTTCAGAATTTTATTGTACAAAATTGATGGCTCAAAGGGCTTAGTGATCACATCGTTCATTCCGCTTTGTAAACACTTATCTGCATCATCTTTGAAAGCATTTGCCGTGAGGGCAATAATTGGTATATCGAGATGAAGCTCGTTGCGGATATATCGAGTAGCTTCCAGCCCATCCATAACCGGCATCTGCATATCCATTAAAATAATATCAAACTTTTTATTCGCTAACTTTTCAATAGCTTCCTTACCATTTTCCGACCAATCGTAGTTAACGCCCCACTTGTCTAACAGTGTGAAAGCGAGCAGGCGATTGATTCGGTTATCTTCAACAATCAGTAAGGACAATCCCTCCAGATCCAGCAAATCTGATTCTAATTTTTCTTCAACTTTCACTTCAATCTTATCCGCTTTTTTGAGTGGTAATCGAACTTTAAATACCGTGCCCACCCCTGCAGTACTTTGTACATCCAATTCTCCATCCATGATAGAAACTAAATGCCGAGTGATTGCGAGTCCCAAACCTGTGCCTCCAAACTTTCGTGTTATGCTGGTATCAGCTTGAGAAAACGCATCAAAAATAGAGTTCAGGTTTTCTCGTGAAATACCTATTCCAGTATCTTTTACGCTAAACTCAATGATATTGGTTTTCTTCTTTGCATTAACAAGCTTTACACTGAGTTCAACTCTACCTTTTGGCGTAAATTTTATCGCGTTGTTGATCAGATTTGTAAGAATCTGATTAAGTCGATATGGATCGCCGAATAAAGCATTTGGTATTTCAGAGTCTACCGTATAATGAAATTCAATGCCTTTCTGATCAGCCAACAATTTTTGAGCATAATACAAGCTATCGAGCAGATCACTTAAACTAAACCCGAGTTGTTCCAACTCCAGTTTACCGGACTCGATTTTTGATAAATCCAGTATATCATTTATCAGCACAATAAGATTTGAGGAAGAGCTGGATATCGCATTTAAATATTTTGCCTGCTCGTTATTTATTTCCGTTTGCTTAAGTAGTCGCGACATCCCAATAATGGCATTCATCGGAGTTCGAATTTCATGGCTCATATTTGCCAAAAAAGCTTCTTTTGCCTTAGATGAAGCCTCCGCCTCTACTTTTGCCTTCTTTAAATCTTCTCTGATTCGCCTGAACTCGGTAATATCTCGGGCAATAGCTAGAATGCCGTCGTATTTACCATCTTTATAAATAAGCTGAACTTTCTGACCAACCCAAATTTCTCGATTTCGTTTGTTCTCCATCGGAAATTCAAGGTAGGTTGATTCTCGCTTATCACGAACTTGTTTTATATAAAATGCCCCAACTCTTTTTTTATAATCATCTCGCACTACATCTATATACCGCATATTATAAACTTCATCTTCGGTATACCCCGACAATTCAAAGCCAATCGGATTCACATAGGTAAAATATCCATCTGCATTTACCCGATAAATGATATCTGGTGCGGTTTCTACTAATGTCTTGTATGCTTGCCTACTGTATCGAAGTGCTTTTTCTGCTTCCTTTCTCTTCTCAATTTCCAGTGAAATAAATTCAGCAACTTTAAACAGGTCGTTAGAATCCCACTCAGCATCATGAATCTGTATTTTACTCAGATTGTTTTTCAGCTTTTCAACAACTTGTGTTTGAAGCTGAAGTTCTTCTCTCAATCTTTTGTTTGTAGTGGAAAGTTCTTCTGAACTGAGATCCATCGCTCGTTCTAAAAGTTCTCTATCGCTATCATAGTGCCCATAAGATTGATCAATTGCTTGTAATAGAGGGAAGATTCCTTCAGGAATTTCATCAACCGAACCCAGATACTTTCTAATCTGCCGTTTCAGTAATTTACTAGATATGTGATCTTCTTTTTTCAAGCGTGTTATTTCTCTGAATAGGTAGTAAGCGTCATCGTTTGATTATGAAGATCGCAAGTTGTGCCAACCGAACTTGGTGCTAACTCTCCGTACGAATAAAAACCGCAGTAAAACGTTTCATTACCGAAAATTTCCTCTACTGCTTCTATCTCCTCTTCGATCCGCTGGTCTAACACAACTTTTCGTCCCACACAACTGATTAATAAAACCAATTCAGGATTAACTGGTTGTTCATTAAAATAATAGCCATCGCTCGCTGCTTTCGAAGCTCCATCGATTAAGCGATCAAAATTTGATTTCATAAATCGTACTGTAGCGCCTTCAGGGACATCACCTGCAAAGGTCATCGACTGTTCTTTTTCATCAACAGATAAAATAGTGCGAACCAAGCTGGGTGATTCATCCGTAACGCGCATGCTTAACGGAAATAAAAGTGCTGATCCCGGTAGTTCTTCAGCTTTTGGTCCGAGATATTTTTTATAAAGTTCCAATGCATTCTGATCATCAACTTCATATAAGATATTTCCCTTCGACTTAGTAACCTTGCGATGAGGACCAAATTCATCCCATCCGCCGTGAGAGCCAAACCCAATTTTTATTTCATTACCGTAGAACCCAATCCCTACGATGTTCCCCTGCCGAACATCCTCATTCAATCCTACTAATGTTCCCTCAAAGTCGGTTCCATCACCTGCAAGTCCACCGGTAACCGGAATTTTAGTTGGTAATACTGAATTTGTGCCTTTTACTAATTCTGAACCATTTACCATTTGTCCATCCGAAATAATCAACACATGTTTTAGGCTTTCATCCTGTAATTTTCTTGCAATAGTAATTCCTGCTTCTTCGCTGTTTGCGACATCTTCGTAATTTACTAAGGCCGGTTTTATCTTTGTTTTATCGAAAGAAATAGCGGTAGCTACTATGGTTTCATCAATAACAGATATCCCAGAAATCTCCCCGGCTGTGCTACAGGAAATAACCTGAGCTTTTGGATACTGCTCGCTTAATTCCTTTAATGCCTTTTTTGCTCCAAGTTTTTCTTTCGATCCAAAGGCGAGAACTAAGTCGCAAGGTGCCGAATTAAATCCCGGTGTAGATTTTATTTGTGTCCAACCCGATTCATCTTTGTAAATTTGCTGAGCAATTTCCATGTGCTAATCCAATTTTTGTAATCCATCTAAATGAAATCAAATACAGAGCGGGATACCATTAAAATATTTGAATCAATGGGAAAGGAACGAGTACCGATCTCCGGTATCGAAGTTCAAAAGAAAAATGCGTACCGATATTCCATTTTTGTTGAGAATAATTTTTTGATGGGAGTTTCGGAACAAACGCTTGTTCATTTTAATTTGCGTGTTGATACTGAGTTAACGGCTAATCTACTACAAGCCATTGAATTGCAAGAGCAGCATTGGAAGATCAGAGATTATTTTATCCGCCTATTAGCACGACGCGATCACTCTCGGCAAGAATTAGTGCAAAAAGCACATAAGAAAGGTTATACGAATGCTGAGATTGATAGCATTTTAGATGAGCTTGAAGAGAAAAAATATATTCGAAATGATGTTTTTGCACGGAAATTTGCTCATGATAAATTCAATTTCAATCATTGGGGGAAGCAGAAAATCCGTATAGAATTGAAAAAAAAGGGAATCAAATCACACGATATAGAACAAGCGCTTGAAGATCTAGGTAACGATGAGATTTTGGAGAAAATGGAATATCTGGTACTAAAAGCTAAGCCGCGATTTCTTCGGGCAGAAAAGTCGAAAAGAAGAAAGAAAATATTCGATTTTTTGATTAGAAAAGGCTACGATTCAGCCCACGTGATGAAAGTGTTGCCATCGCTATTAAATAAGCTCGATGCATGAGAAATATAACTCTTGAAAAAATTATTCGATTCTTTATCGGCTTAACCACCGTTGGTGTGTTGGGGCTTATTCTTTACAATTACAGCACATTAGTTGCTTATGTAATTCTGGCAATGATTCTCAGTTATATCCTAGATCCATTTGTAAATCGATTACAAAGAATGGGGATGAATCGGACCTTTGGAATTACTCTCACCCTATCCACCGTGATCCTTCTGCTGGTGTATATTTCCACAAATGTATTTCCATTGTTTGTTGGAGAAATGATCGAGTTAACCGAAAACCTCACCATCGATCGAATTGAGCAGATTGCACGTGACGTTGAACTGAAACTGACCGAAGAGTTTAGCTTTATTCCGCCCGGTTTTCTACAGGATAATGTTACTCAAATTGCCGCCGAACTCTTTGATTTAGGTAAACTCTCTACCGTACTTGGTGATGCAGTGGGCTTATTTACGAATATTTTCTCTGCTGTATTGGTGGTCCCATTCGCCGCCTTTTTCTTTTTAAAAGATGGGAGCAAGATTCGAAGAGATCTTCTTCAATTGGTGCCAAATAAATACTTTGAAACAACACTTACTCTTATCGACAAAATTGAGAAAAGATTGGGTCTTTATTTCAGAAGTGTATTAGCCCAGAGCTTTATCGTCGCTTTTCTTTCGTGGACTACCTTAAGCGTTGCCGGTCTTGAGAACTCCTTATCTGTTGGTATTTCTGTTGGCATCGCGAATACTATTCCGTATTTCGGCCCGATCATTGGCTATGTGCTTTCCATCATCGTATCCATTATCGAAACTGGTGATTTTTCGCTGGTACTGGTTTGCATGATTGCCATATTTATTGTTCAATTAACCGACAATCTAGTACTACAACCTTTTCTGTTCTCCCGCTCAGCCGATATGCATCCGGTTGCGATTTTGTTCATCATTTTGATTGGAGCCGAAACCGCAGGAATTCTGGGAATGTTGATTGCTATCCCTCTGGCAACGGTTATAAAAATTACAGTGAATCAAATTTCATGGAGTTTCAATAATTATCAAGTTTTCAGATTAGATAACTCCCCGCCATCTACTAATAGCAGTTAACCGGAAATTTCGGTGTTACATCCACTATTTTATTTCTATCTTTGCACCGCACATCCGCAATGCTCATTTCGTGAATAATTTTGAAGAATATCGTTGTTTTCGCCTCCGGTTCGGGTTCCAATTTTCAGTCTCTTATTGAAGCTACACTTGCAGGACAAATACCGGGCGTAATCACAGGCTTAATTACCGATCGGGAAAATATTCTAGCCATTGATCGAGCAAAAAAACATAACATTCCGGTCGAAATATTGAACCCTTCTTCATTTGATAATGAGGAGATTTATTCTACCACTTTACTCAAAACACTCGATCGTTTTGATACTGATTTAATTGCACTAGCCGGTTATTTAAAGAAAATTCCGAGTTCTATAATTAGCAACTATCAAAACCGAATCCTTAACATTCATCCCTCTCTGTTACCAAAATATGGCGGTAAAGGCTTCTATGGTAAACGTGTTCATCAAGCTGTAATAGAGAATGATGAAGCTGAAAGTGGGTGTACCGTACATCTTGTTACTGAAATCTATGATGACGGCCCAGTTCTCGGTCAATCAAAAATTATGCTGGCCGAGGATGAAACGGCTGATAGTCTTGCAAAAAAAGTACTCGCTCTCGAACATACATTGTATCCACAAGTAATCTCTGATTTTTTAAAAACCAACGTTTAATCATGGCATTAAAACCGCTTGCACAATTACCGGAAACCTCATTAACTATTAAACGCGCTCTCCTTTCGGTGTCTAATAAAACAGACATTATTCCTCTTGCCTCTGCTTTACATAAAAAAGGCATCGAATTGATTTCAACCGGAGGAACTGCAAAGGTTATCAAAGAAGAAGGCATTCCGGTAACCGATGCATCGGAAGTAACAGGCTTTCCAGAATGTTTAGATGGTCGGGTAAAAACTCTCCATCCAAATATTCACGGTGGATTGCTAGCCAGAACAAGTTACGAGCCGGATAATGTTGAATTAGCAGAACTTGGTATTCAACCTATCGAACTGGTTGTGGTGAATTTATATCCGTTCAAAGAAACGGTAAAAAAGGATGGAATTACCCCCGCAACGGCTACTGAATTTATTGATATAGGCGGGCCTACCATGATTAGAGCCGCTGCCAAGAATTTTGCGCATGTTTGTATTCTTAGTTCTCCCGAGCAATACACCGATTTTATTGAAGAGTTAAATACTGACGAAGGCATCAGTTATCAGCTTCGTTTAAAGCTTGCCAAAGCAGCTTTTACACACACTGCAGATTATGATGTAGCCATTTCGAACTACTTTACCGGGTTAGTAGATGAGGATCCTGCGACACAATTTAGTATATCTGAGCCATTAGCTCATCCACTGCGTTATGGGGAAAATCCACATCAAAAAGCAGCTGTTTATGGTACTCAGAACGAGGTTATTGATTGCTTTCATGGAAAACAACTAAGTTACAACAACTACTTAGATGTAGATGCTGCTTTAAACATCATTTCCGATTTTGAGACAGAAGAACCGACCTGCGCCATCATCAAACACACAATTCCTTGTGGCGTAGGTACAGCAAGCTCGCTTGAAGAGGCCTACAACAAAGCGTTTAGTACCGACACGGTTTCACCATTTGGTGGAATTGTTGTTGTAAACAAACCACTTGACCTAGCAACAGCAACCGCGATTGATAAAATTTTCACGGAAATTATCATCGCTCCGGAATTTGATGAGGATGCATTGGAATTACTCATCGCAAAAAAGAATCGGCGTTTGATTCGAATTCGAAGAAATGTTTCCAAGAGTGAGACCATTACCTATCGTTCAATTTTTGGTGGTGTACTAAAACAAGATGCCGACCTCGAAGCTTTTGATCAATCAACATTCAAAGTAGTTACCGAACGAACACCAACTGAGTCAGAATTAAAAGATCTGCTTTTCTCCTGGAAAGTAGTTCGCCATGTAAAATCGAACGCTATCGTGTATGCGAAAGATGGTCGAACATTGGGCATAGGTTCGGGCCAAACTTCACGTGTAGATTCCTCAGAAATTGCCGTTGCAAAAGCTGAAAAAGAAGGCCTCACCCTTGATGGAGCAGCGATTGCAAGCGATGCTTTTTTCCCATTTTCTGACGGTGTTGAAGCGGCAGCTGCTGCAGGAGTCACGGCAGTAATTCAACCCGGAGGCAGTATCCGAGACGAAGAAGTAATTGCAAAAGCTAACGAGCTTGGTTTGTGTATGATTTTCACTGGAACACGACATTTTAAGCACTAAAATGAGCTAAAAACAAAGTGAATACTCGCATTCGCAAATAGAGTATCAAAATTGTATTTTCAATCGAATTAATATCGTCCTAAAAACCTATAGTTAAGCACCTGAAATGTCCAATCGGCAAGGCATCCCTTCCCCATTATCCTCAAAAAAACAGCCTAAGAAAGGCTTATTCGATTTTTTATATACCGACATCGCTATTGATCTGGGTACAGCGAACACACTCATATACTCTCGCGGCGAGGGTATTGTATTAAATGAACCATCTATCGTAGCTCTGAATCAGCAAGATATTCCTGTTGCTACCGGACACGAAGCACGCCTGATGCACGAGAAAACACATCGTAAAATCAGAACTATTCGTCCTTTACGTGATGGAGTAATTGCAGATTTTGAAGTTGCCGAACAGATGATTCGTGGCATGATCAAAAAGGTGAAAGTGAAATGGTATTCAAGTACACGCCAGATGGTAATTTGCGTACCAAGCGGTATTACCGAGGTGGAACGCCGTGCAGTACGTGATAGTGCAGAACATGCCGGTGCAAAAGAGGTTTTTCTTGTGGATGAGCCCATGGCAGCAGCCATCGGTATCGGTTTAGACGTACACGAACCTGTTGGTAACATGATCGTTGACATTGGGGGTGGAACTACCGAGATAGCGGTGATTGCATTATCCGGTATTGTTTATGCACAATCTGTTCGCTTAGGTGGTGATGAACTCAACGAAGACATCATCAACTACTTCCGAAGAAATCATAACTTGTTGATCGGTGAGCGGACCGCTGAGAAAATTAAGTGTGAAATCGGTTCCGCCGCTCCTCTTGATGAAGAGCTTGAAATGATAACCAAAGGCCGAGATTTGGTGAACGGTGTTCCTAGAACGCGTCATATCACTTCGAAAGATGCCCGAGAAGCAATGGCTGAATCTGTTAACACCATTGTAGAATCTATCACAAAATCGTTGGAGCAAACCCCTCCAGAATTATCCGCAGATATTTTGGATCGTGGAATTATGCTAACCGGTGGTGGAGCTCTTCTAAAAAATCTCGACAAACTGATTATGGAGACCACCGATCTTCCGGTGCATATAGCAGAAGATCCGCTTACAGCCGTTGTGCGTGGCACAGGAGCAATTCTTGAAAATCTCGAATACTATCGACCAGTAATCGATTCATAGTCATGCTGAATGCAGTTTAGAGTATTTAAAGTTGAAAACGCCACCGATTATATTGTAACTGCGTTAATTCTTGTACTTGCCCTGGCAATTGCAATTAACCGCCATCAGGATGGACTAAATACTCTACGGCAGATTTCGATCACAGTTGTTAGTGTTTTGGAAGAGCCGTTATCAAACGTTCGAGTTTACAGGCAAGCATTACGAACCAATACATATCTTCAAGAACAGAATATTCTTTTGCAAGACGAACTCAGTCGTTTGCGATCAATAGAGCAAGAGAATAATGAGCTAAGAAAACTTCTGAATTATCAAACAAATTCTGAGTTTGATCTTCAGCCAGTCCGATTTGTTACCAAAACGCTGAATGGGATAAATAACACGTTTACCATAAATGCGGGCTCCAATCAAGGTGTTGATGTAGGGATGCCGGTTATAACCTCGGATGGACTGGTTGGCAAAGTGATAATTACTGCACCCGAATATGCACAGGTAATGCCTTACTTTAACAGTTTATTTAGGGTTAGCGCCCGAGTTCAACAAACCCGCTCGATGGGAATTGTAAGCTGGTCGGGGGAAGATATGTCGCAATTAGTCATGGATTTTGTACCAAAAACTGTACCTGTCGATTCCGGCTTTGTTGTTGAAACCAGTGGATTTGGGAATGAATTTCCGGGTGGTATTCCTATTGGAACAGTGCTCTCTACGAAAGAGGAAGAAGGGAAAGACACTCAAAAAATATACTTGTCTCCATTCACTTCTTTATCGGAAGTTGCTGAGGGATTTGTAATTAAGTTTCAACCGGATTCCACTTTAGATTCTCTATCAACACAAACACAGGCGCTGTTTCGATGAATAATCAGTTACTCCGACATATTTTATTCGGGATCTTCTTTGTGTTGTTAGATGTCTTATTCTTTCAACACTTATCCATTTTTAGCGCTACTGCTGATCCATTGTTGTGTTATTTGTTGTGGATCATTCAGAAATATGAGCGCGTACCGATTCTGATTATGACGGCATCATTTGCTTTGCTTCAAGATGCCTTTTTTGATTTTTGGGGAATAATGATGTTCTCTAAAACTCTCACCATTTTCTTGGTTTACACATTCGTTAGACGACGATCGGAAGCTCAACTTCTACTTTGGCAGATATTTCTAATTATTTTCATGAGTGCATTCATTCACAACATAATTTTATTTGTTCTAAGTAGTTTCTTTATTGCGTTCGCCACCACCTACTCGCCTTTTGCCATAATCATTGGCAATACATTGTACACCGCTTTAATAGGATTGTTAATCTATATTTTCAAAAACAGATAAATTGGAAACCCGCAGCTCAAATAGAACCCGTACTTCTATTCGTGCACTTCAGCTAATTATGCTGGGGCTTTGCCTTGTAGTGTTAGGAAGAGTCTTCTATCTGCAAATTATTCAATATGATACGTATTCTGTTTTAGGGGAAGAAAATTCTATCCGACAAGAGTACGTAAGTCCTTCCCGCGGATTGATCTTTGACCGAAACGGTGTACTCTTGGTAGATAATGAACCCATTTTTACGATCACCATCACCCCTTCCAAATTCGATAAAGAGAAGATTCCTCTGCTAGCTTCATTAATGAATGTTTCAGACTCTGTGATTACAGAAAGAGTAAGTGAAGCGCAACGCTACAGTTGGTATCGAAATTCGCCTTTACTTACTGATGTTGATTTCGAGACATTTTCGAGGGTGCAGGAAAATCTTTGGCAGCTTTCAGGTATTGGCCACGAAATTGGGAGCAAACGACATTACCCAACAGATTTGCAAGCCTCTCATCTTTTTGGATATTTACGTGAGGCTGATCGTAAAGAGTATGAAGCATCTGATGATCTCAGGTTAGGCGATAAGATTGGAAAAAGTGGGCTTGAACTGATTTATGAAGATAATCTTCGCGGTGATCTTGGTGTCGAGTTCCAGCGTGTGAACGCTTACGGACAAACTATTGGCGAGTACGAAGGCGAGAGAGCCGGGCAAAATCCACTTCAGGGGGATAATATCATCACTACCATTGATGCAGAGTTACAAGCCTACGCCGAAGAGCTTATGCAAGGAAAAACGGGCGCTGTTATAGCAATGAACCCAAATAACGGAGAAATCCTTGCAATAGTAAGTTCCCCAAATTATGATGTAAGAAGACTTGCAGGTCGTTTAGATCGAAAATATTGGGCAGAGATAAATTCTGACACCACACGTCCACTTTACAACCGCGCAATTTCCAGCCGACAACCTCCGGGATCAACGTTCAAACCACTCATGGGAATGATCGGTCTACATCTTGGCCATGTAACAGAAGAAACAATAATAGCTAACCGCGGTGGATATCAACGAGGGCGTTTATACCGCGATATTGCCCCATTAGGAGATTACGATCTTGAAAAAGCAATAGCCTTTTCGAGTAACACCTATTTCTATGCGCTGATGGATAAAATTGCCAGCAACGGGCAGTTCAATACTTGGAGTGGTTTAGTAAAGGAATTTGGTTTAGGAGTTCCTAATTCCATCGATTTACCAAGTGCTAATCAGGGTATTGTACCAGATAGTGCTTTTATGGATAGATGGTTTGGAAAACGTAGATGGGGACTTGGAGATATGATTAACCTTGGTATTGGGCAAGGTGTTTTATCGGTTTCTCCATTGCAAATAGCCCAAATGACGAGTTCAATTGCAAACGGAGGATATAAAATTCAACCGCACATTGTGCATTCGGTGCAACGTAGTGATGGGACTTTTGAATATACCCCAATTGTGTACGATCCCATAGATTGGGTAAAAGATGAATATCTGGAAGTGGTTAAAAATGGAATGCGCCGTGTAGTTGAAGAAGGAAGCGGACGGTTTTATGCAAAAACAGATAAAGTAGCCATAGCTGGAAAAACAGGAACCGCTGAGAATCCACACGGTTATAGCCATGGTTGGTTTACTTCCTTTGCCCCGGTTGACGACCCACAAATAGTGATCACTGTATTTTTAGAAAATGCAGGATTCGCATCTACTTCCGCAGCACCAATCGCTGCTTTGCTTTACGAAAAATATCTCACCGGCGAAGTAAGTAGAAAATTCGTATACAATTACGTAATGAACTGGGTGCCTAAAGAAGATAACTCGCAGAGGTCGGAATAATGAGTAATCCACGTGAGTTTAACTGGGTGATTTTATCAGTATGGTTATTATTAACCTGTATTGGTCTGGTTGCAATTTACAGTGCTACGCAAGGCCCTGTTTCTGAATTTCTGCCTGCTCACATTCAAAGTAACTTCATTAAGCAACTCGCTTTTGTAGTAGTTTCCATTTTAGTAATGCTGGGTGTGCAATTTGTTTCTCCTCGTACCTTCATGCAATTATCCTACATTGCTTATTTTATTGGAATAGTATTGATGGTTTTAACATTGATATTCGGGAATGAGATCAATGGTGCAAAAAGCTGGTTCCGAATTGGGCCTTTTGGATTCCAAAGCAGCGAGTTTATGAAAATTGCGACCATTCTCGCCGTGGCAAATTATCTCACTAGCCGAAGAAATATATCCGTTGAGAATATTCGTTATGCACTGATTTCGGTACTGATAATTATTATCCCAACCGGCTTGGTAATCGCACAAAACGATTTCGGGACAGCCATTATATTTATCGCTCTGATTCCCGTAATGTTGTTTTGGTCGGGCCTTCCCTATGGAGTATCACTGTTTATAGTATCACCTGCAATCATTCTGTATTTAACAGTTCTAAACTGGCAACTGGGGCTGCTTTCTGCTGTTGTATTAACCGGAATTGTGTTCTTCATTCAAAGAAGAAAATGGTTAACGATCACTTCATTCATTACAGGTATTCTTACCGTTATTGGCGTTCGTCTTGCACTAACTGAGGTACTTCAACCGCATCAAATTGCTCGAATTACGGCCTTTACTAATCCTTCTTACGATCCAACCGGAGCAGGCTGGAATGTAATTCAGGCTAAAACTGCAATTGGTTCAGGTGGAATAAGTGGAAAAGGGTTTTTAGAAGGAACCCAAACTCAATTACGATTTTTACCTGAGCAATGGACCGACTTTGTGTTTTGTGTAATCGGTGAAGAGTTTGGATTTATTGGCGCCGGATTGGTCGTAATTTTGTTTATGATCCTATTTCTGAGACTTTTACGAATTGCAGGAACACATAAACATCCATTTGCTCAATTAGTTACGGTAAGTGTAACAGCTGTTTATTTTATACACTTCTTTATCAATGTGGGTAGTGCAACTGCTTTATTACCGGTAATTGGTATTCCCCTTCCATTTATAAGCTATGGTGGGTCGGCATTCCTCACCAATACGATTATGCTGGCAATCATCTTGAATATGGATTTTCATAAACGCGAGTTCAGCATTTATCGCTAGCTGAGTAGGTTTTCTGTGTACTCAGTTTAAAACTTTTTCTGTGATGTGGAGTTATTCCATATTCCACCAGTGCCCGTTTATGAACTGGTGTTGGATATCCTACATTAGAATCCCATCTAAACTCAGGATAATTCGTATGCAGTTTGTTCATTAATGCATCCCGATGAACTTTAGCCAAAATTGAAGCCGCTCCTATACTCATACTTTTATCATCTCCTTTAACCACACAAGTATAAGGAATGAGTGAAGTTGTGTATCGATTTCCATCTACCAACAAATAATCCGGTTTTGCTCCTTTAGCTTCTGCACATAATTGCATTGCTTCGATGGAGGCCCAAAGGATATTGATTTCATCAATTCTCGACGGTGGTCGCTCCTGAACGATCCAAAATTCTGCCTTTTCTTTGATGAGATCTACAAGCGCATTTCTTTCTTTTTCAGCAATGGTTTTGCTATCACGAATGTCAGGGATATTAGTATTTGGAGGAAAAATTACCCCGGCAGCGACAACAGGTCCTGCTAAGCAACCTCTTCCAACTTCATCTAGCCCCATTACCCGTTGGAAACCTTCATTCCATAGTTTTTTTTCGTAGGCAAGCCTGTCAAGATTAGGAATTTTTTTCATACCAAAAGATAAATACAATTATGTATTCAAGGAACTGTTGATGCAAACTTTGAATTAATTAATCAAAAGGAAATGCATGGATTTTAGATACTTCCAATGGGACGAACGCTACAACCAAAACAAAGGCAAAACTCCCTTTGAAACCCTTTGGGATTTATTCCAACAATTACTCACTATTTCAAGTGGAGATGTTAGCCAAGCTCTATCCTGGCTTAATGAACTGGACAAACAATATCGAATAACTGATCAGTTTCAGGATGGATATGGTTTAGGTGATTTCATCGAAGAACTGATGGAGCGGGGATATATAGAAAATAATGATGATGCCACTGAAGTTGTGATCACGAGAAAAACAGAACGAAGCTTACGTAAGAAATCCCTCGAAGAAGTATTCAAGAATCTGAATAAAGGTGGTTTAGGCGGGCACAAAACATCATTTTCTGGTCGTGGATTAGAGCGACAACCAGAAACTCGTCGTTGGAGTAAAAATGATGACATAGGCCAAATCGACTCTACTAAAACCATGCTGAATATGCTTCAGCACTCCAGCATTGACAATTTCAATCTTCATGAAGATGATTTGGAAGTGTATGAGACAGATCATTACACATCGGTGGCTACCGTACTATTAATCGATTTAAGCCACTCAATGATTCTCTATGGCGAAGATCGCATTACACCTGCAAAGAAAGTTGCAATGGCACTTTCTGAATTGATCATGAACAATTATGCCAAAGACTCTTTAGATATTGTTGCTTTCGGAAATGAAGCCTGGCAAATTTCGGTAGAAGATTTACCCTATCTAAGAGTTGGACCCTATCATACCAATACTAAGCAAGGGCTGGAAGTGGCTCGACATATTTTACAACGTAGGAAATATGCGAACAAACAAATTTTTATGATTACGGATGGTAAGCCATCATGTATGATCGAAAATGGAAAGTTGTATAAAAACAGTTTTGGTCTCGATCGAAAGATTGTAAATAAAGTTCTTGATGAGGCTGTAAAATGCCGGCGTGATAAAATCAATATTACCACCTTTATGATAGCCAGCGATCCTTATCTACAAAGTTTTGTTCGTGAAATGACTGAAGCGAATAAAGGAAAAGCTTACTTCGCTTCTTTAGATAATTTAGGCGGTTATATTTTTGAAGATTACATCCGTAATCGAAGAAAAAACGTTAAATAAAAAAGCCCGAACTCTTAGAGCCGGGCTTTGAAAATTTTGGTGGTAGATTAGGTTTAGAACATACCTAACTCTTCCATTACTGCTTCTGTAATATTGTATTTAGCACTGTAATCTTCTGATGCGTAAAGAATCACCAGATCACCTGTTGAAGTAGTAGTGTTAAGCACATAAGTTAAATCCATTCGTTCGGCTACCACATTAATGGCATTTCCAATTTGCTCCAAAAGCGGACCAACTAATTCTTGTCTTTTTTGTTCTAGTTCTGTTTCAGCAGTTTGTTGAGCTTGAACTAATTCTGCCTGAAGTTGCCCCAAACGCTCTTCTTCCTGAGCTTGGGCTTCAGCTGAAATTACACCGATCTTTTGCTGGTAGGTGGTTACTTCTGCCTGAAAAGCCTGCTCTTTCTGCACTAATTCTTGTTGCTTTCTCAATGCAAAATTTTGGATGCGCTGTTGCACTGCCTTCATTTCCGGCATATTAGCTAAGATAGCCTGAGGATTAACATATCCGATTTTAACGTCTTCACCAGCTTGTGCCTGTACCGTATTAGTTACTCCAAACCCGAGTACAAGTAAAAAAGCTGCGAGCGATAATGTGATTGTATTTTTCATTGTTTTCATCAAAGGTAAATAGTTTCTTTCTTTTATTCTGATTTAAGCTCTTCTAGCACCTGATTGGTGATATTTAATCGATCCGCATTGGCGTAAAATACGATGGCATCTCCATAAGACGTCCCTTCATTTAATACCAAATCGATATTCATTGTAGTTGCAATTTTTTGGATAGCTGTATCCATTCGCTCAATTATAGGTTGCATTAATTGAGCTCTTCGTTGTCTTATTTCGTTTAGATAAGAATCGCGTTCGGTCTCCAAATCCTGATTTTGTTGCAACAAATCTTGCTCTTTGGCTTGTTGTTGCTCTGGGGTAAGAGCTAATCGCTCCGATTCGTAATCGGTAAATGCCTGCTGCAATTGCGTAGCTTTTGCAATTATTTCTTCATCTCTTTGAGCAATCAAAGCTTGTATTTGCTGGTCGATGGCTGCAACTTCTTCCAACTGTACCAAAACCTCATTTGGGTTCATGTAAGCAATCTTTACCTGAGCTTGTACAGCTCCGAAAGTTGCTACAACAGCGATTAGTAATAGTATCCGTTTTTTCATTTGCCTTAATTTGCGCGGTAAAATACCGCTTGTTTGTGTAAAGTGTTTATTCAATATCGATGCCTAACTCAATAAGTATAGACTCGTTCAAATTCCATTCATTTCGAGCATAAACCATATAAATGTCGCCGGTGCGGTCAAATACAAAATCAAATCCCTGTTTTCTTGCAACTTCACTTACCGCGGTAAATATTTGCCTCATGATCGGCTCCAACAGCTCGTCCTGGCTTTTAAAATAATCGCCTTCCGGTCCAAACTTCTCGTTTAAGAACGCATCTCTCGCTGATTTCTTTTGTTCGATTTCTCGTTTTTTTTCAGCACGAATTTCTTCAGTATATAAAATCTCTTTTGCTTGATAATCTTCCTCTAAAGCCGTGATCTCTGCTTCCATCTCTTCAATTTCCTGCTGCCAGGTATCACTTAACAATTGAAGGCGTTGTTCAATACCGGCATATTCAGGAATGTTGGAAAGAATAAAATCTGATTCAAAAAAACCGATTTTTTGATTTTGTGCTATCACACTGGAATTACACAAAATCACAAAAACAGTTATATATAGAGGCAGCTTTCTCATTAGAATGGTGATCCGATGTTAAATAAGAATTCCCATTTGCCCGGTAATAAGGTAGAGTTCGAAGATTCACCCTGTACACCATCAAGTCGGTAACCATAGCTAAGATCAACCAACCCAAGTACCGGTAAGAATACACGGGTACCAACACCAACCGAACGTTTTAAGTTAAACGGATCGAAATTAGCAAAATCTTCGTAAGAATTACCTGCATCCATAAATACATATGGAATTAATTGCAATTGCTCGGTAGAAACGGCCGGATAACGAAGTTCAAGTGAGTACTTAGAGAATAATCTGCCACCTATTTTTTCGCCATCAACAATTGGGGCAATACTTTCGCTAAGTCCGCCGGGGTATCCTCTTAAATCAATATTATCGTATAAAAAGCTCTGGCGCTGTTGTAATTGAGTACCACCCACTAAGAAGCGCTGAAAATTGGTTCTTTTTGATTGAGTTAGATATCCGATGTATCCGTAATCAGCTAAACTGGTGAGGACAAGTTTTCCGGCTATAGGCACATGATGCTGGAATTCTGATTTAATTTTATAATACTCCGAGAATCCAGGAATTGGGGGGGCTAACTCTGCAGAAAGCGTAAATTTTGAACCCGAGTTTGGAGAAATAAAATTATCTAAAGAGTTACGTTCAAGAACTTGACGAACGGAAATAATACTCGATGTTCCTTCAGCTAAAAAGGATGCAGTTCCTTGCACATCATAAAGCTGATATCCTAATACTGTTCTGGTGGAGAAAAAGTCATCCGGCCAACGTAGGCGTTTACCAAGACTAACACTTGCTGAGAAGAGTTTATTTCGCTCACTGGTGGTGCTGTAATTGATAAGATTGTACGATAAGTTCACACCTAGAGAAGTTGGCTTTCCATTCAACCAAGGCTCAACAAATCCAAAACTGTAACTTTGATAACCGGTCCCTGTAACCTGAACACCCAACGAAAGAGTTTGTCCATCGCCTGATGGAAATGGAGTGAAATCGCCTTCAAGTGCACGCTTTAACGAAAAATTATTAAAGTTTAAGCGAGCTGAAATGATCGCACCGATAAAACGTCCACCATAACCACCAGAAAATTCAAAGTTACTGGTACTTTGTGATTCGTCGAGATCGAAAGTAACGTCTACGGTTTTATCTTGTTGATTAGGGATTACATCCGGAGTAATATTTTCGGGATTGAAGTATCCAAGCGTACTTAACTCACGAATAGATCGAACGATGGCGTCTCTACTATACGTGTTACCGGGAACTGTTCGAAGAGTTCGGCGAACAACATCGTCGTGAGTTTGTGTATTACCTGAAAATGATACTTCACGGATTGTAGCAATTTCATCCTCATATAAATCAAAATGAATGTCTAATGAGTCCTCAGCAACTTTGGTAATTCTTGGAAATGCTTGGAAGAACAGATAGCCAATGTTCTGATATAAACTGTTAATATCAGTGGAGGTTTTATTGAAGTTTACGTTTTGATCGTACTTCTCTTCGTTAAAAACATCTCCTTTTTCAAAACCGAGAGCAGTAGTAAGTTGTTCGTCGGTATAAACGCTGTTACCGTCCCAAGTGATGTTGCGAACTTTATATTGCGGACCCTCTTGGATATTAAGTTGAACTTTTACCCCTTGTTTTTCGCCGTCAGCATAATCAAACACCCAAACAGAATCTGAAACTACACGAGCATCGATGTATCCCTTTTTTCTATAAAGTGCCATCAATTTTTCCTGCCCTTCCTCAAGATCTTCCTCTTTGTACACCTTTTTACCAAAGATTTTCCATGGTGCATCTTCTTTCAGAGGTTTAATATTTTTTAGAAGTGTGCGATTCGAAAATGCGTCAGCTCCCTTAAAAATAATGTCCTTTACTTCCAGCCTTGCTCCTTTATCTACTTCAAAAACTAAAATAGATCGATTTTCTGCCTCAGAAGGTTCAATTCGAGTTTCTACTTTTGTAAACCAAAACCCTTTTTCTCTAAAAAACCTGCGAATACTCGACTTAGTTTGTTCTACATTAGCCTCAGTAATGGCTGTACCTGGCACAAGTACAATCTCATCTTTTAAATCTCGTCGTTCAGAGCGTTTAACCCCTTCAACTTTGTATTCTAATAATCTCGGTTGCTCTTGAACTCTTATCAGTAGATGAACACCGGTTGCCGTTTGTTCGGTGATGAAAACCTTTACATCAGAAAATAATCCCACACGATATAAACGCTTGATGGCATCGGGAATTTCGTCTCCGGGATGGGTGATTGTAGTACCCTCGTTCAATGAACTTGCATTCACAATAAACTGCGTTCGTGTTGATTCGTTGCCTTCAACGCTCACACTTAATATGGTATACTGCTGTGGAAAAGTTTGGGTAGGATCTGTTATTTCAAAATCCTGTGCGAAGGTGAGTTGTGAGTATCCTGCGAGTCCTGAAAGTAAGAATGCTAAAAGTAAAACTCGTTTCGTGAAATTTGTCACGCTTATGCTTGCCTGTTGATGATTCGTTTAATTTTTGTGTAAACGGGAGTTATTGGCGTTTTCGTCTCCACCATTTTTTATTTTCCCAAATCTACGATCTCGCTGCTGAAACGACTCTATTGCTTCATACAATTGATCGCGCCTGAAATCCGGCCAATATCTCTCTGTGATGTATAATTCGGAATAAGCCAATTGCCAAAGTAGAAAATTACTAATACGATATTCCCCACTGGTACGAATGATTAAATCAGGATCGGGAACATTGGCCGTCGACAAATGATCGGTAATCATCTGATCGTTAATCAACTCAGGATCTAATCGACCTGCATCCACATGACGAGCAATTTTCTTAACTGCTTCGGTAATATCCCACCGCCCTGAATAACTAAGAGCCAAACATAATTGAAGTCGATTATTTCCAGCGGTTAAGTCGATCGCTTCCTGTAATTCGTCCTGACAATCCGCCGGAAAACGATCCATTTGGCCGATAGTAACCAGCTTAATATCGTTTTCGTGAAGATTATCCGCTTCTTTGCGCAAGGATGCAACTAAGAGTCGCATGAGTCCACGTACTTCAGCTGTAGGTCGGCCCCAGTTCTCGGTTGAGAAAGCGTACAGCGTAAGATATTTCACCCCAAGTTGAGCGCAGGCTTCAGTAATGTCACGAACCGAGTCTACCCCAACTTTATGACCGTGCAATCTGATACTGCCTTTTTTCTTTGCCCATCTACCGTTGCCATCCATTATAATGGCAATATGCTCGGGTATTTCTCCGGCATTAGCCAACAAAGACTGTTTTTCTTTGTCGTCTTTGGTTTGAACTTTATTAGTAAGAGTAAGCTCTTTCAAAGAGGATGGATTTATGACTGATTTCAAGCCCTCAAAATTAGAGTATTACTCGTCTTTAATCAAGCAGTAAACAAGGCTCAGGAGTCTAATTTACGCCCTAAATCAATCATTTCGAGTAAAGCCAGAGCGGCTTCTCCCCCTTTATTGCCTTTACTACCCGCTCGGTCTAAGGCTTGTTTAACGTCATCGGTTGTTAATACTCCGAAGGCAACGGGTTTTTGGTAACGTAAATTCAAGTCGATGCATCCTCTTGTTACGGCATCACATACATATTCGAAGTGCGGAGTTCCACCACGAATTACAACGCCAAGTGCGATTACTCCATCAATTTCTTTTTTCTCTAGTAGAAACTGAGCTGCGAGTGGAATTTCGAACGAACCCGGACATCTGCTTATAATAATATTCTCTTCACTTATTCCATTTCCTTTTAGGGCATCTAAAGCTCCTTCAAGCATTTGATTAGTGATATTTGAGTTCCATCTGGAAACTACAATTCCGACTTTTGCATTTTCAGGATTCGTTTTCCCTTCTACTAATGTATATGCCATGTTAATTTGTTTCTACAATTTGTTTTCGTTGATTGGTCATACGTTTCATCTTCTCGACGTATTTAGCGGCAATACTAACCGTACCAATGTGCATATGAGCGCGTTCTTTGCTTCCGTGGTAATCACTTCCACCCGTCATTAACAATGCTCGTTGACTTACAATTTCGGAATATTTTTTTTGAAGTTCGTAGTTATGGCTTGGATGTATACATTCAAGTCCATCAATTCCGGCATCTATAAATTGTTCAATGTCGCTGTTGGTGTACAATTTACCCGGATGAGCAAGAATTGCGGCGCCGCCAGCAGCCTTAATCGATGAAATTACTTCCTTATAATCCGGATATTGATGATCGATACCACCCAGCTGCTCAGTACTCAAGTACCTTGAGAAGGCCTCAAAATAATTACGAACATATCCTTTTTTGATCAGCAACTGTGCTACATGTGGGCGGCCTATATTTGCACCATTCGCTTCCGCTCTCACTTCTTCGTAATCAATTTCAACGCCGTGCGAGTTAATGGTTGTCAGAATTCCTTTTATCCGATCCCTCCTTCCAACTCGTTGTTTCAGCAATAAATGTGTAAAGGCTTCCGATTCAAAATCGAAATAATAGGCAAGAATATGCGCCTCATTACCATTGAATGAAGAAGTGATTTCCACACCGGGTATGAGTTCGATTTCTAACTCTTCGGCTCTATCTTTTGCCCGAATGTAACCTTCTATGGTATCATGGTCGGTAATTGCTAAGGCATGCAAATTTCTGTCTTTCGCAACTTCTACCGCCTCTTTGGGTTCAAGTCGCCCATCAGAACAAGTAGTGTGAATGTGTAAATCGGCTTTAGGTAATATCAATTGTTACCACTCAAAATAGATTCGATCTGCGAAATATCGGTTATTAATGTCAGTGCATCTTGTAGTTGGTCATCGAATCGTAATGATGCCTTTGTTCTCTCGGTTTGTCCATTATATCGGGAAACTAATTCGAGAAATAGTATCTCTCTAATCAGCGACTCATGTTCTTCAAACATGCGTTGTTTTTTTACTTCGATTGCATCCTGCAAGCCTGCTATGTGCGGACCGGCACTCTCTATGCCCTGCATTCCTGCCTGCAATTCTTCCAACAGGTATTGTTCTTCGAGGTTCATATCAAACTCGCTAATCGTAAGAAAATCTAAAAACTGATTGTAAACATCATCACTTAACGAAGCAGCAGTAAAGGAATCATTCTCACTTTCAAATTGGGTGGCAAAATCAAAAATACTGCCTTGTTGATATAAAGCTACTTCCAGCAACCCTGCTGTTTCGGTTTCCTTTTCGATATCGGGCTCAATTCCTCTTCCTTCTTTAACAGGGCGGCCATTTCTCGTATTAAATATTCGGTTAGCAATCTCTTCTCTATTGATGGATGCATTTCGAGCATTATGCGTATAAGCAACCGATTGTATACTTCGACCACTTGGCGTGTAATAACGAGATATAGTAATTTTTAGTGAAGTATTGTACGGCATTGGTTTTACGATTTGCACCAAGCCTTTACCAAAACTTCGCTCTCCAAGAATTACCGCTCGGTCTAAATCCTGCAAGGCTCCGGCAACAACTTCACTCGCGCTCGCACTTCCACCATTCATTAGGATGATCACCGGCTTATCGTACAAAACGGGTTCTTGCGTTTCGTAACTCTGATTGTACTCAGCAATCCGACCACGTGTTTCTACCACTGTAATACCCGGTTCAACAAACTTATCGATGATTTTTACCGCTTCTTGCAAAATTCCCCCGGGATTATCCCGCAAATCTAGGATTAAACCTTGCATATTTCCATCGGCATTAAGTGTCAATAATTCGTCGCGGATTTCATCGCCGGAATTCATCCCAAATTGAGCTAACCGAATAAAACCAATATCATTGTTTGTGCCAATTCTATCAGCATAGGTCACATTTTTAACTTCAATACTCTTTCTTTCGATTTCGAATTCCAAGGGTTGTTCAAATCCGAAACGCTGAATAGCAAGCGTAACGGTAGATCCGATTTCACCCATCGTTAAATTCTGAACTTCATCGGGTTGCAGGCCTTCGGTCATAACTCCATCAATCGATAAAATTACATCACCGGCTCTTATTCCTTTATTATCGGCTGGCCCACCCTCGGTAGGTGCTACCACAACTACCTGACCATCACGATATCCTGCCTCAATGCCTATACCCGCATAATTACTTCGTGATAAAATCTCAGCCTGTTCGTTTTGGCTCTCGT
Organism: bacterium; assembly: GCA_024742815.1. Taxonomy (GTDB): domain Bacteria; phylum Bacteroidota; class Rhodothermia; order Balneolales; family Balneolaceae; genus HXMU1420-13. The sequence continues at coordinate 21,942 of JANSXX010000002.1, read as the reverse complement.
TGTAATAAAGCGTGTAGGGATCGAGCGTTTCGAGCATGGCGTCGATTCCATTTCGCATCAAAACTTCAGGATCTACTTCATCAACATATTCAAGCGCAACATTCTCGTAGGTTTCACTGAAAATGGTGAAGTTCTTTTTAATCAGGAAATAGATATCCGTCGGCTGAAAGGCAACCGTTAAGGCACCAATTACTAATAAAAAGCCTGTAATTTTATACCTGGCCGACCAATTTTTCATTCTGTGTACTTATTTAATTTTGAGCACCTGACCTACATAGATTCGGGAGCCGGAAAGATTATTCAATCTTCGCAATTGAGATATTGAAACGCCGTGGTTTTCGGCAATTTCACTTAATGTATCGTTTCTGCGAACGGTGTAAGTAGCTCCATTATTGGTTGATGAACTACTTGCAGATGCGAAAATATTCTCACCTCGTTTTTGTTGGCTCTCGAGATTTTGTTTCTCTCTAAACGACAGGCTATTCACCTTTTCGTAGTGCGACTTTAAATTATTGGGTACATACACCTTCAGGTTCTGTCCCACTCTTATCGTATTTCCAATTCCGTTCCAGCTTCGTACCTGCCAAGCTCTAACATCATACCATTCTGCAATATGCCCGATTGTATCACCGGTTTTAACTTTGTAAGTAAGACTTGTTGAGTTTGCCGGCACATTCACCGTTCTGTTCGAAGAACGGGTTGTGGTAACTCCATTTCTTTGATTGGATGGTTTACTGGCGCTAAGCTGAGACGTACTGCCAGCAGGTAATGGCACTACAAGAACTTGTCCGGGGTAAATTGTGGTTGTTAAATTTTCGTTGCTGGCAAAAATCCCACTAACGGTTGTTCCATATTTGCGAGCGATCAAACCAATCGATTCCCCACTTCGCACCGTATGCATGGTAATACTTTGATTTGCAGACTCTTTGGGGATATCATCGTAAGCAGCAAGGAACTCATTTTTGGAGCCAACCGGAATTTTTAAATTGTATTTGTTGCCCGGAGGTGTTGCCCAACGAAGTAATTCCGGGTTAAGTTGCTTCAGCTCATCGGTAGTTATATTGATTGCTGCAGCTAATGCATCCAAAGGCATCAATCCATCCACTTCTACCACATCGTAAGCGTAGGGTTCTTGTCCATATCGTTTTTGGAAGCCAAATTCCTCAGGCGACATATTAATCAAAGTAGTTGCTATAAAACCGGGTACGTAGCCTCGAGTTTCACGCGGTAAATAAGGGTATGCCGCCCAATAATCTTTAACTCCACCTGCTCTACGAATGGCGCGGTTCAAACCTCGCGGGCTGATATTGTAATTTGCCATCGCTAGGTGCCAGTCGCCCCAAATGTTGTATAAATCTTTTAGGTGTCGAGCTGCAGCACGAGTTGCTTTTTCCGGATCACGGCGCTCATCTACCCACCAATTAATTTCTAAGCCATAAACTCGTCCTGTTGCCGAAATAAACTGCCACATACCAACTGCAGATGCCCAGCTCCGAGCTGTCGGGTTTAATCCACTTTCGATATACGCCAAGTACACTAACTCCGGCGGGAGACCTTCTTCTGCAAAAATTTTGTCCATCATCGGCTTATAAATTTCTGCACGTTCTCTCCATGTTTCCATTACTTCCGGGCGGCGAAGGGTGTAATACACTAAATGTCGATTAACCTGAGAATTCTGAATGAGTGGTACTTGTGTTTTTGGGATGGATGCATCAACAGGAAACTCGAAATTCTCAGCGATGGTCATTTCATCGTCTAAGAAATCCTGTTGAATGGTGAAAATTTCACCTTGCGGTTCATTTTCATTTTCGGTGATCCCATAAAAACTGCGGTATTCGCTTACTACTGTTCTTGATAATTCGGCAAATCGACGATCGTTTCGAATTTCAGGATAATCGTCTAATAATTGCTGAGAAGCCTGAATGGCATCATTTATGTGTTCTTCCGCTTTAATCGGGTTATCATTTGCCTGAGCCTGCAGCGATAAAATGTGAATCTGATAAATATCAGAAACACGACTCATCACATCTTTTTGAAAGCTATCAAGTTGAATGAGCGCCGGTTGAAGCGGACTTTCTTCCAGCCCAGAGTTTTTCTCCATTGGATTGTTGTAGGGTAACAATCGTTGAGGCATATCATTTTTGATAACCTGAGTTGAATCTTGAGCTTCGGCGATGTTCACCATACCAAATGAACATACTAAAATTGCCAGTAGAGACTTCTTAACCATATAATTTCTGTAGATTGTTTCGACTAATGTAATAATTATCGTTTAAAAAAAGGTAGAATACCAATAGTGGGATTACTAAATATGCGCTGATATTAATTTAAATCGCTGTGCACGCGTTCGTTTGTGGTCAAATGCTTTTCGGTTCCTGTCCATTGTTGTACAATCGGCCACCTGCGACCTGTTCCAAAAGCTTTGGCAGAAAGTTTAAGTCCGGGTGCCGCTTGATATCTCTTGTGTTCGTTTCTATCTACAAGCGATAGCACTCGATCCACTAAACTTGTCTCAAAACCACGAGCAATAATCTCCTCTCTTGATGCCTGTTCCTCGAGGTAGTATTGCAAAATGGAATCTAAGGTTCCGTAATCAGGCAAAGAATCTGCATCTTTTTGATCGGGGCGTAATTCTGCGCTCGGTTCTTTATCAATGATTGTATTTGGAATCATTTCTTTCTGATAATACTCATCATTTAACCAACGGCACATTTCATACACCTCGGTTTTATATAAATCAGAGATAACGCCTAGTCCGCCTGCCATATCACCGTAAAGAGTGCAATAACCTACGGCTGTTTCAGATTTATTACCCGTATTCAAAAGCATGTGACCGAATTTGTTTGAAATCGCCATCAAAAGATCCCCGCGCGTTCGGCTTTGGAGATTTTCCTCTGCAACATTAGCTTCGGTATTTTCAAACATCTCAGACAGTTGGTGTAAATACGAGTCAAATACAGGCTTGATAGAGATATTTTTTAATTCGAAGCCGAAATTCTGCGCGAGTTTTTCAGAATCAGTAACACTTCCGGTGCTGGAATATTGCGATGGCATGGTAACTGCCAGCACATTATCACTTCCAACTGCTTCGGTTGCAATTGCTGCCACTAAGGCCGAGTCGATTCCACCGCTTAAGCCAAATACAACTTTGCTACCTAGCTTCGATTTTCTGAGATAATCACGCACACCAAGAACTAGTGCATGATACATCGTTTCGATCGGATTGGGAGCACTACGTTCGCAATCGGCATACTTTCCAGCTTGCAATTTCTGTTGCTCGGCATCATAAGTTACATCCACAAAAGTAGAAACAAAGCGTTCGTCGCGCGTAACAATGTAGCCATCAGGAGCGAGTGCAAGGGAATCGCCATCAAAAATAAGTTCGGTATTTGCTCCAACCTGATTCACATAAAAAAGCGGCAGATTTAATTCTCTGGCGTGTTTTTGCAGCATCCCAACTCTAGTAACTGGTTTACGTTTGGTAAAAGGCGAAGCAGAAATGTTGATAATGGCTTGAGCTCCTTTTTGAGCTAAAATATCCGCCGGATTTACCGAATAGGTATGATACTGAATTTCGTTGTCGTTGAACCAGATATCCTCGCAAACGGTGACACCAAACTGAACTCCTTTAATGGTTACCGGCTCAAAAGAATTACCCGGCTCAAAATATCGGAGATCATCAAAAACATCATAGGTGGGTAACAAAGCTTTATGCACCTCGGCCTGCACCAATCCGTTCGAAGCGATAATAGCCGAGTTAAAACAACTTCTTCCCACTCCGGTATTATTTGGAGTAATACTTCCAAAAATCACCGTAGTATTTTGGGTGGCAGTCACGATCTCTGCGTTTATTTGATAACACAAAGAGCGAAATACTTCGCGTTCTATCAAATCCATGGGTGGATAACCACATACCACCAATTCCGGTAAAATCAACAGATCAATTCCGTCGGACTCTGCTTTTTTGATGGAATCCAGAATAAGCGTACGGTTCCCGATCAAATCCCCGATTGTAGGGTTCAATTGTTCTAAACGAATATGTAGTACTTTTTCAGACATCTGAAGAAGATAGGAATAAAAGAACCGCTAAATCGAGCTTGGATACGTGGTTTTACTTAACAAATAACATTTTCTTTGTAAGAATGCCCGAAGGTGTCTCCAATCGGTAAAAATAAACCCCACTCGAAAGTGAGGTTGCATCGAATTGCACCGTATGAGCACCTGCATTTTTAGTCTCGTTAACTAATACTGCCACTCTTCGTCCGGTTACATCAAATACCGAAAGTTGCACTGTACCTGCATCAGCAATCGAATAATTGATGGTAGTTGCCGGATTAAAAGGGTTAGGATAGTTTTGATCTAAGCTGAAAGAATATGGTGTAAATCCATATTGTTCTTCGGTTGATACTGCTTCTCCCCATTCGAACCGAACCCAAACCGGAAAATGATCGGAGGTTGTACTCAGGTAGCTTCCGATATAAGTTGGGTTTTCAATTTGTTCGGTTCCTTCAAAGTATTCATCAGAAAGTTCAGAAGAAAACACGATATGATCGATCATACTAGAGCTCGAGAAGGAAGTAAAACCGCGTTCTTCCAGCGAGCGAGTTACGATGGTGTATTCAGTATCCTGATCAAAATTAGCGTACGGCGATTCGTTACTTCCTACAGTTGATTGAAGAATTTCGTCGTTGAAATCACCCAGAAAAATAACATTATCATCGGCATGATTATTATCGATATACGCCTTCATTTGAGTGGAAGCATTTAATCGCTGTGTGTAATCCGTCTGCTCTCCAAAAGCTTTTGCATGGATGTTGAACACATGCATTTCGCGTACTTCGCCATTTATTGTAGCATTGAATTTGAAATAAAACGGGTAACGACCATTAGCCCAATCAGATTGGTTCATACCGTTGGTAATTAACCGAGATTCTCGCCGCTGCACGGTAGATGATTTATACAAATAGGCAGTTTTTTGTGTCTGACTGTAATTCGCGATGATTCCATCATATTCTGTAAGATCGTTATCTAAAGTAGTAAAGAAACTTTCGTTAGAAATCTCTTGCAATGCGTATACATCGGCATCCATCGTAGTGATGAGCGTTTTTACATTTTCTAGTTGTAGAGCTTCATCCTCCGGACCGCTTCCATCAAGTCCGAACCATTCAATGTTCCAGGTTACTATATCAAAGGTTACATCAAGCGGAGTGTCTTCGCCGGGAGTTACCACAGCTTCGATATTTAAATCATCAACTGTTCGTGGTAATAATTGATACACACCGGCAAATTTTCCGATTACACCGGTTATGTTGATGGGTTCAGAGGGTGCTTCTGCATCCACTAAATCGGTTGAATTATCAATTCTGAGTTCGGCCTCTCCTGTGGCGTCAGATATATCGTAATTGGTATTCGCTTGAAATACGCCATCAGCACTAATAGTGGTGTTTTGAATAGTAACCAATTGTGATTCGAACATCCCGGAGTTCATTTCTGTAATGGTTATAACTTTCGGCTGTGGCTCAACTGCTTCTACATCAAATACTTCAAATAAGATGTTGTTATCCTCATCGGTAGCGGATATCTGAAGTAGAAAATCAGAATCGGGACCTGCAATTGGCTTGAATACGTTAAGTGGACCTGTTACTTGAATAGAATCGCCAATTGAAGTTGCTGCGTGTAGATCGGACCAAAATACTGCGATTCCCGCTGTGCCATCCTGCATATAAAGCGGTCCGCCAAACTCGTTGGCTACCGTTACTCTTCCCTGAACCGAAACTCTGGTTCCGAGGGGTAATTGGCGAGCATCTGCAATAGAAATTACGTCACCGTCCTCAATAGCATCTCCACTTATGTTTGCAGTGAACGTAGCTTGGTTTACCGCATTGGATAAAAGTGTAAACTGAGAAACATCATCTCCGGCTGCATCCGGCGTATAAGTTAACGTAAGTGATACCGATTCGTTAAATGCTAAACTATCGGCTGTTGTGGGTGTAAGTGAAAAAATTGAACCGGAAACATACGCACTGTCGATACCTAATTTTTGGTTCCCAACATTTTTTATGGTGATGGTTTTTGTGCGCTCAGTTCCAACTAAAGTAGTTGCAAAAGTGATATTCCCATCGTTAGCGAGCTCAATATTATCTACGCTTACCAATACTGTTGGCTCATCAGCCGGTTCGATGTAGTCGGTAATGAGTATATCATCAATATTTAAACGATCTGTACCTCCCGACTGAATAAATTTAAAGCGAATATTTCCATCAATTTGAACAGGTATGGTAAATTGAGTGAGGTTTTCCGGTGCGGTTATTTCATCGCCAATGTTTGTCCAGCTAGAACCACCATCTAATGAGTACTGAACCTGTAATGCGGCATTATTAGCATTGCTACCGTAATGAGCAAGATAGAACGACACCTCATCTGCCCCATTGGACTTATCGAATTCCATATAGATATTGCCCATTCGATCATTCCTACGATCCATGCGTACACTTTGCGCGCCATTGAATTTGTCGTTGCTTAAGCTACCAAGTAACGCATCATCCAAAAACCAAGATCCGGAAGCCAAAGCAACTGAAGCACCTGAATAGCCACTTTTATCGCCTCCTTCAAAATCTTCGAATAATTGTGCGTTTAGTGGTGCTGTAAAAAGTATGATCGCGAACAGGAACGCTGCGCTTCGCAGAATCGATTTCATATTGCCTTTAGTCCTTATTTAAGAAATGAATAGTTTCATAAGATAAGCAGACTATTGTTACGATATTGTAAGAAGTTTAACCCCTCTCTTTTAATGATTATTTAATGATTTCTTTATTCTAAACCTGCTGTTAATATTAAGCTAAACTACTATTAATAAATGCGTAACGATACGGTAACTCGTTAGTAACCTCCGGTTCGGATTGTGAAAGACTCTTAATCTTTAACAAATCTGAACTACCTAATGAAGAAATATACAATACTACTGCTTTTTTTAGCAGTTTTTGGGATATCCTCTACCGGTGTTAGTGCTCAGTCTACAGAACTATCTCTGGATCTGATCGGGCAATATCAAACCGGAATATTTGACGAAGGTGCAGCTGAAATCTCAGCCTATGATGCTGCAACAAAACGTCTCTTTTTTACCAACGCTGATCAAAATGCCATTGTGGTACTTGATCTAAGCGATCCTGCCAATCCATCCGAAATTACCTCTATAGATATGAGTATTTACGGAGATGGTGTAAATAGTGTAGCCATTTTTAATGGACTAGTGGCTGTGGCTGTTCAAGCTGATCCTGTAACAGATCCGGGAACAGTTGAATTTTTCAACGCTTCGGATGCCTCACACATCGCAACTGTAGCGGCCGGTGCACTTCCCGATATGGTAACGTTTACTCACGATGGCGAAAAAGTATTGGTTGCTAACGAAGGTGAACCAAATGATGATTATGATGTAGATCCTGAAGGAAGCATCACTATTATCGACGTTTCTGCAGGGGCAGCATCTGCCACTACAACCACAGCTACATTTTCTGCAATTGCTGCAGATTCTGCTACCTTGGTTCAAGACGGTTTACGTGTTTTCGGTCCTGGAGCAACCTTCGAGCAGGATCTTGAACCGGAATACATTGCAGTATCCGAAGATAACGCAACAGCTTTTGTTGCACTTCAAGAAAATAACGCAATTGCAGTGGTAGACATCGCCACAGCTACCGTAACCGATATTTACCCTCTCGGGTTTAAAGATCATTCGTTAGCCGGTAATGAATTGGATGCAAGTAACCGAGATGCGGGCATAAACATCCTAAATTGGCCGGTTAAAGGTATGTATCAACCTGATGCCATCACAACCATCAATGTTGAAGGAACCACCTATATTTTAACTGCAAATGAGGGAGATGCACGCGATTATGAAGGTTTTTCGGAAGAATACCGCATTAAGGATTTCCGATTGAATCCGAGCATTTTTACAGATGCATCGCTACAGGATGATGAGAACCTAGGTCGCTTACGTACTACTTCTACTTTAGGGATGAACACCGACTCACTATTTTTTGTGATGGAAGCTGATTCGGCCCAAGAAGTATCAGGTGGTGATAACAGAGCTGAGGGAGAAGGCGAATTCAAATTTGATGTTGCCAGCCAAACATTAACCTTTACCATGAAATTTGAAGGACTCGATTTCTTCTCATTTAATGGCAATGATACTCTTACCACTTCCGATACATCTGATGATGTAACTGCAATGCATTTCCACAATGCAGCACGTGGATCGAATGGTGGCGTGGTATTTAATATTCTAACCGATACTGATACGCAGGTTTCTACCGATGATGAAGGCGTAACAACGGTTACAGGAATATGGACGGCCGGCGATGCTTCGTTCGATGCATTACTAAGCGAAATGCAATCTGCTCTTTTCGAAGATGACATTTCACTCTATGTAAATACACATACCGTTGGCCAACCAAGTGGCGCAATTCGAGGTCAACTTGTTGCCGATCCTATGTTCGATGAATTGTATTCATACGGAGCAAGATCTTTCTCTATTTGGGATGCATCTACAGGAAATTTAGTATGGGATAGTGGAAGTGAATTTGAAATGCAACTTTCAACGTTACTACCTAATGATTTCAATTCTACAAATTCAGAAAACGATTCTTTCGACAGCCGTTCTGATGATAAAGGTCCTGAGCCGGAAGCGATTACTACCACGAAAATCGGAGGAAGTACCTACGCTTTGATAGCACTCGAACGTGTTGGTGGTGTAATGGTTTACAACATCGATGATGTGAACGACCCCGCTTTTGTAAGTTACTCCAATAACCGCGACTTCAGCGTTGCCTTTGATGAAGACCTGAATAACACCCCAGACGTTTTAGCTGCGGTAGTTGCATCAGCTCCCGAAGATATTACCATTCTTAAACAAGGTGCCAGCCCGGTAGCAGCTCCGGTTGCTATTGTAAGTAACGAAGTAACGGGTTCCATTACCGTTCACGAACTTAAATTCGAATCAGAAGCTACTGCATTGTTCTTTTCGGAGTACGGCGAAGGAAGTAGCCAGAATAAATATCTCGAAATTTACAATCCTACTGATGAAAGCGTCGATTTAACCGAATATGCTTTCCCAAACATGAATAATGGGCTTGGTGGAAGTAATCAAAATAATATTGCCGGTGAATTCGATTTTTGGAACTCATTTCCGGATGGTGCATCTATCGAAGCCGGTGGTGTATACATTATTGCTGATGGCGATGCTGATGCCGAAATCCTTGAAGAAGCTGATTTAATCCATGAGTTCTTAAGCAATGGTGATGACGCTTATGCATTGGTATACGGTACAGAAGTTAATTATGAGATTCTGGATATAATCGGAGACTTATTCGCCGATCCGGGTGCCGGTTGGGATGTTGCAGGTGTAACCGAGGCGACAAAAGATCACGTATTGGTTCGGAAACCGGAAATCATGAGTGGTAACGCAGCTCCGCAAGGTTCGTTTGGCACCTCAGAAGTTGATTCGGAATGGATCGTACTGGAAAACGAAAACTGGATCAGTTTAGGAACCCGCGGTATTCCATTCACATTAACAGTACTTCATAACAATGATGGCGAATCCCAGCTGATAAATGCCGGAAGTGGCTTGGAAGATTTTGGTGGTGTAGCACGTTTTAAAACGCTTGCCGATCAACTTAAGCAAGAAGCTACTGATGCAGGAAACGAGTACATCATGGTTTCTTCTGGCGATAACTTCCTACCCGGACCAGAATTTAACGCAAGCCTTGACCTCGGCACTTATTTCGATGCTCGCGCTATCGGACTAATTGGGTACGATGCACTTGCTATGGGTAACCATGATTTCGATGCAGGTCCTTCTATCTATGCGGAATTTATTGCTGATACGGAAGGGAATGAGCCGCCATTTTTAAGTGCAAACTTAGACTTTACGCTCCAACCCGATCTACTTGCGCTAGAAATTGCAGGTCGTATAGCAAAAAGTACCATTGTAGAAACCACTGGTGGTCTACAAATTGGTATCGTTGGGGCTACTACAGAAAATCTTGGATTTATTTCTAGTCCGGGCACTGTAATCATTAACGATGTGTTGCCGGCAGTTCAGGCAGAAGTTGATGCCCTTGAAAGCGAAGGCGTTGATGCCATCGTATTGATTAGCCATTTACAAGGCATTGAAGAAGATTCTTTATTAGCAGAATCGCTAAGTGGCGTTGACATCATGATCGCTGGTGGTGGGGATGAATTACTCGCTAACGAAGGCGATTTATTGGTTCCGGGCGATGAGGAATTAGTACGATCTGCATATCCCATCGTAGTTACCGATGCCGATGGCAAATCTGTTCCTGTTGTTACAACAAAAGGAAATTATACCTACTTAGGTCGCTTAAATGTAACCTTCGATGATGCCGGCAATATACTTTCTTTTGATGGAAGTCCGGTTCGAGTTGCCGATGAATCGCTGGAAGGTGGTGTGGCAGAAGATGCTCAAATGCTTACCGAGGTTGTAATTCCTGTTCAGGATTATGTGGCAGGGCTGGAATCACAAGTTGTGGCAGAAAGCAGCATTCTGTTAATGGGTGAACGAAGCAAAATCCGATCGCGTGAAACCAACCTTGGAAACCTGATAACAGACGGTTACCGTGCCATTACACTAGATGTTGCCGGCGATTTTGGATTAAACCTCGATGAAGATCGATTAGTTGCATTAGCCAATGGCGGCGGAATCCGAGATGAAATTCCTGCTGGTTCCATCACCGCAAAGCAAACATTCGACGTGCTTCCATTCGGTAATATTCTAGCTGTAATTGAAGATGTTTCTCCGGATTTACTGCTAGAAATTATGGAAAACGCCGTTTCGAGAATCGATGCAACCACCGGTGAAGCGTCAGGTGGCGGAACAGGACGTTTCGCTCAGATTTCCGGATTTTCGGTAGAGTTCGATCCAACTAAAACCGCCATTGTTTACAATGATGATGATAATCAAACCATTGCTACTCAAGGCGAACGTATTATCAGCATTATTCTGGATGACGGTACGCCTATTGTTTTGGAAGGTGAAATAGTAAACGATGCTCCATCGGTTGATTTGGTAACTGCAGATTTCACCGCCCGAGGTGGAGATCAATATCCCTTCAGAGGGGCTGCATTTACTACCATTGGTTTAACTTATTAGCAGGCTCTGCAAATTTATCTGGAAGATTATTTAGGCGGTATTGTAACTGCACTGGAATATCCTCTTCAAGGTGAAGGCAGAATTGTTGATGTAGTAAATCCAATTCAATCTGGTTTTACCTTAACCGTATTACACAATAACGATGGCGAGTCGCAATTGATTAATGCCGGAACAGGACTCGAGGATTTTGGTGGAGTAGCTCGTTTCAAAACTTTAGCCGATGAATTGAAACTTGAAGCAGCCATTCAGGGCAACGACTTTATCATGGTTTCCTCTGGTGATAATTTCCTTCCCGGACCAGAATTCAACGCAAGTCTTGACCTTGGCACTTACTTTGATGCTCGTGCTATCGGTTTGATTGGTTACGATGCCTTAGCGATGGGTAACCACGATTTCGATGCCGGTCCTGTGATTTACGCAGAATTCATCGAAGACACGAAAGGCAACATGCCTCCGTTCCTGAGTGCCAATCTCGATTTTTCGAATCAACCCGAATTATCTGCGCTTGAGGCAAAAGGTCGTGTAGCTAAAAGTGTGGTTACAGAAACTATAACCGGTCGGAAAATTGGAATCATCGGTGCAACTACCGAGAATCTTGGCTTTATTTCCAGTCCTGGAACGGTAATAATCAACGAAGTACTACCAGCTGTACAGGCAGAAGTAACCAAACTCGAAGCCGAAGAAGTTGACGCGATAGTATTAATCAGTCATTTGCAGGGCATCGAAGAGGATTCGTTATTAGCGCAGTCATTAACCGGAGTTGACATTATGATTGCCGGTGGTGGCGATGAACTTTTGGCGAATGATGGCGATTTATTAATTCCAGGTGATGAGAATAATGTATTCGCCTCCTATCCTATTGTTGTAACCGATGCGGATGGCAAAGAAGTACCTGTGGTAACAACCAAGGGCAATTACACTTACTTAGGACAATTAAATGTTGAGTTCGATGAAAATGGTGAAGTAATAGCCTTTAATGGTGGACCAGTTCGCGTAGCCGGTGAGGCTTTAGCGGATGGTGTTGCCGAAGATCAAGTTGTGCTAGAGCAAGTGGTTAATCCCGTAAAACAATATGTGGATGAGCTAAATCGCATTCGGGTTGCTACCACAGAAGTGCATCTGGTTGGTGAGCGCAGTCAAATTCGTTCGCGCGAAACTAACTTGGGTAACTTAATCACCGATGGTTATCGCGAAATTACCTTGGATGTAGCTGCTGAGTTCGGACTTGAATTAGATGAGAGCCGCTTAGTTGCCGTTGCAAATGGTGGTGGAATTCGAGATCAGATTCCAGCTGGTGCCATCAACGCCCGCCAAACATTTGATGTATTACCTTTCGGAAATATTCTGGCAGTAGTTGAGGATGTATCTCCGGAATTACTGTTGGAAATCATGGAAAATGCTGTTTCCCGAATTGATGCCGAGACTGGAAATGCAACCGGTGGCGGAACAGGACGTTTTGCTCAAATTTCAGGATTTTCCATAGAATTTGATCCATCAAAAACAGCCATTTCCTACAACGACGATGAAGAACAAACTGTAGCTACCGCCGGCGAACGTGTGTTAAGCATTATGTTAGATGATGGCACTGTAATCGTAGAAAACGGAGCGGTAGTTGAAGACGCACCCTCAGTTGATTTGGTTACTGCAGACTTTACCGCACGCGGTGGAGATCAGTATCCTTTCAGAGGCGCAGCATTTACAACTATTGGCCTAACCTATCAACAAGCACTTCAGGTTTATCTGGAAGATTACTTAGGTGGAGTTGTTTTTGCCAGCCAATATCCGGTTCGTGGCGAAGGCAGAATTATTGATATCATCAACTCTAACAAAGTTACCAACTCTGCTCCATTGGTAGATTTACCGGTTGAAATGAGTTTCTTAGAAGATGAAAACTTAAGCTTTGATATCAATCAGGTTGTAACAGATGAGAACGACGCGACAAGCAGCTTATCTGTAATGGTTACCGGAAGTAATGTAACAGGTTCTATGTCGGGCAATACGCTTACCTTCACCGCCCCTGAAAACTATTTCGGCCAAGAACGTGTGAAAGTTACTGTCACAGATCCTTCGGGAGTATCTGCTTCCGATTCGGTATTGGTAACCGTAGTTCCCGTAAATGATGCACCTATTGCTGCATTTTCAATAGAACAAGGTGGTTTCGAAAATGGTGATAATGTCATCACTTTTACAAATTCTTCGAACGATAACAACGATCCTAATGGATTGATTGTATCGTACTTCTGGGAATTTGGTGATGGCAGTACAAGCACCGATGCGAACCCGGTTCACACCTATTCATCGGCGGATGAGTTTGAGGTAAAACTCACTGTGACGGATAACGAAGGCGCTACGACCACAAAAGCCGAAAACGTTACCGTTTCATTAGTTACTTCTACCGAAGTTGACGGCGTACCTACCAAGTTCGCTTTGAATCAGAACTATCCAAATCCATTTAACCCATCAACCTACATCAACTACGATATTCCTGAAGCATCTCGAGTATCGATTGTAGTATACAATATGTTGGGACAAAAAATGGCCACGTTAGTAGATGAAATGAAAGCTGCAGGTAGTTATTCACTTCAATTCGATGCCTCTGCACTTTCAAGTGGCGTTTACATTTACCGCCTCGAAGCTGGTAGCTACGTAAGCACCAAAAAAATGACCTTAGTGAAATAACTCCTAAAAACTGCAATTGGCCTAGGCTGACTGTAGCTTTGTATCGAAGTCCTGCACTTTAACCGGTGCAGGACTTTTTTTATCCTTTTGATTTACTAGATTCTGCCACATCCAACTAACTAACTATGCGTTTTACAATCTTATTCTTATTGATGCTATCCACCACTGTGATTGCTCAACCGGAAACCGAAATTTACCTCTTCGATTTGAATAAATCGGAAGCCGGATATTCGGTGGAGAATCCCAAAAACATAACCAAAAATCCCGGTTATGATAATCAGCCCTCTTTTTTGCTCGATGATTCTGGAATCCTAATGGCAGCAACTCGCAATGGACAAACCGACATCGCGCTATATGATATCGAGAATGAGAAGCTCAATTTCTTAAATCATACACCAGATTTTTCTGAATACTCTCCGGTTCAAACTCCGGATGGAGTTTACATCTCTTTCATCATTTTAAGAGAAGATGGCACTCAGCAGTTTTGGAAAATTACACCGGGCAGCCTGGATCCTGTCATTTTAGAAAAAGAACGTATTCTAGGTTATTATGCATGGTTTGATTCAGAAAGTTATCTAAGTTTTGTACTTGCAACCGAAACTGATCCTTCCACCTTACAATACCACCATTCAAAAACGGGTGAGAAGAAAATCCTGGCTGAAAATCCGGGTCGATCTTTTCACAAAATGAATACTCAGAATGCCATCGCCCATATCGTAAATAAAGAAGAAGTGGCCGAAATTCGAGCTTATTTCCCTGAGAACGACACGTCTACTTTTATCACCAATGCATTGCCTGAATCAGCGGATATGGCGTTAACCACTTCGGATGATATCATCATGGGCAGAGGTTCAGAACTCTATATTTTTTCTGATAACCGTTGGAAAAAATTTGCTGATCTAAGTGAGCTTGGACTTACAGGAATTACCCGCTTGGCAGTATCTAATGCCGGCGATAAACTTGCAGTAGTTGTTGAAGAATAAATTTAAGTACTGATGAAAACTCCCTTAATTACTCTACTAACATTCGCACTTTTTTTTGCGAATTGTACCAACACCTCCCTTTCAGAAATAGAAGAAATCACTAAAGATTCGCCCAATATCACGGGAAAGGCAGAATATCTTGAATCTCCTTTTGTCACCGCCGGGAACCGAGTGTATATGGTTGGGCATCAAAATGGAACATTCCCACCACTTGGCTGGCATATTGATGGAGAAATGGGTGGAATTTGGAATCACCCCATCAAATTGATGGACGGTATAAGTGCTGCCTTGACCTTCGATTTTAGTGATCCGATTATGCTAAATAATGCAAGTTCTTTCACAAACTATCCCTACGCGAACCGACATGATTACCATCTCCCTGATAAAGATGTAGAGGTGCAACAGTGGAATTACGTACCGGACGACTTGGAGGGCATTATCATTGAATATGTATTTAAAAATAATTCGGATAACAAGCTTAATTTTCAGCTTGAGTTTACCGCCTATTCTGATCTGCGTCCAACATGGCTCGGTGAAAGAACAAATATGATAGATGCAGCTGATAGTGCAGAACTTCATGATGACCTCATACTTTTTAAAGATATCGAAAACCCATGGTTCGCAGCTTATACTTCTGATGGAACGCCAACAAGTGCTGCTACATATGAATCAACGCATCCTGGCAAAGGCATAGCTGCGTCACAAACTTTTGATTTGACAGTGGATGCAAATTCTTCGATTACGCATCGATTTTATATTTCAGGTTCATATACCGACAAAGAATCAGCTCTTGAAACACTCGAACGGTTAAAGGAAAATCCACATGAGTTGCTGATATCAAAACGGGATCGATATGCAGCGTTGCAAGAACAAACAAAACTAACTATACCGGATAAAGAGCTTCAGGAAACCTTCGAATGGCTGAAATATAATTCTGATTGGTTGGTACGAACAGTACCGGAAATTGGCTCGGGCATTGGCGCAGGAATCCCTGATTATCCTTGGTGGTTTGGCGTAGATAGCGAATATGCCTTACAAGGTTATATGATGATTGGGCAAACCAAAGCAGTGTATGATACCATCGAATTGTTGGATTCGGTTTCGAATGCAGTAAATGGCAATGGTCGAATCATCCACGAAATGAGCACAAATGGTGCGGTGTTTAATCCCGGAAATATTAACGAAACTCCACAATTTGCTACTCTGATTTGGCAAATCTATCGTTGGAATGGGGATCGCGAGTTTCTAGAACGTTATTTCCCAACGATTGAAGCCGGATTAGATTGGCTTCTCGCTGAGAATGATGATAATAACAATCTCTTTCCGGATGGTTATGGGATGATGGAAATACATGGATTAAGCAGCGAAATGATTGATGTGGCATCCTACACACAAAAAGCATTTATAGATGCAGCTTATATGGCGGATGAACTCGGAAAGCCTGACCTAGCAGCATCATACCGCGAAAAAGCAACCGAATTGGCGAAGCGAATTAATGAAGAATTTTGGTCGGAGGAATTCGCAAGCTATGCCGATTTTATCGGTACGGATGAACAAGCCCTACATTTAATTGACGATGCGATTATTCGTGCTGATACGCTCAACAAACCGTGGGCCGTAGAAGAACTTAAAGCAACGCGACAGGCAATTCTAGATAATCCATCAGATAAAGAACGACCTTTTGTAGTTCACCATAACTGGGTAGTAAACACCCCAATGGAAGTTGGAATTGCCGATCCCGAGAAAGCGCTAATCGCTTTGGAAACCGCCGAAAATTTTGTGAATCCATTTGGGATGTTTGTAACGGGTATCGATCGGGATGAATCGGCCGGCTCTGACGATGGGTCGTTTCAGGGAAGTAAAATCTTTTCATACACAGGCGCTGTAATGACACTCCCTACGGGCGTTCAAGTGGTTGCAGAAAACAATTATGGTCGCCCCGATCAAGCTTTGAATTATCTGCAACGCATGACGCGCACATTCAGCTATGCTTTGCCCGGAAGTATGTACGAGGTTTCTCCAGATTACGGTATGATGACTCAAGCCTGGAATATCTACAGCTATGCCGTTCCGATTATATCGCAGTTTTTTGGAGTGCAGCCAATGGCCTCGGAACAAACGATTTATTTAAAACCACAAATGCCAAGTTCTTGGGACGAAGCCAAACTAGAAAATGTGCTTATTGGAGATAAAACCTTCTCTTTAGAGTATTCTAGAGATGGCGATAAAGAACAAATGCGAGTGTTACAAGAAGAACCGAATTGGAGAATAGCGTTTGTAAACGAAGGTGATACCACCCGATTTACCGCTCGTATTTCGCAATTTAACTGGTAACAGGACATCTGACAAATTAATGCACTACTGTTGATTTCTAATCTCAAAGTCATTTCCACGAAGGTGGGAATCTAATGCTATAATCAAGCATATCAACTTTTCATTGCCTCTGATTCCTGCCAAACCTGCGTTATAACTTCGGAATGCTTGCTGCGCAGGAATGACGATAAAATGAATTGGTAGAGTTACTATCACCTTGATTTAGCTGAAATATTAAATTGGTAATTTAGCTTAGTTCTTAAGACTAAAATTGTTGTAATTATTCTGTCTCTGATAATTTTCATTTACTTAATAATGTCGATTAATGCCCTAAAAGCATATACCTTATTACGTTTATTTCCGGTTATTTCTTTGATAATTTGTTTCTGTTCAAACTTATCTATAAGAGTGTATAGCGTTTGACGACTAGGTTGCTCTAGCCTTTCTATTATCTCTTTTGCGGAGATCACAGGGCGCTCAAACAATAGATCCATAAATACCTGAGCATATTGTGAATTCATTTCAATACTTTGTGATTTTACACTATCATAAAGCTCATATATATCTCCAACTTTCGATTGCATTCTAATCGCTGTTTCCTTGATTGCAACCAAAAAAAATTGGATCCAGCTATTCCAATCTCTGTTCCGATCTACCAATCGCAAGGCTTCATAATATTCTCCACGATGTTCTTCAAAGTACTCACTTATGTAGAAATAAGGGTAAGGGATCAAACCTTGCTCAAATAGTATGATTGGAATCAACAGCCTACCAACTCGCCCATTACCGTCCAAAAAAGGGTGAATTGCCTCAAACTGATAGTGACTGATTGCAACCTTTATCAATAAATCGTTATCACTATTATGTATGTAGTTTACCCAATTCTGCATAAGTGGCACAATTTCACCCGGCACCGGCGGCACGTATGCAGCGTCTTCAATAGTACTACCTGGCTTACCCAGATGAACATGTGTCTTTCGAAAATTTCCGGGATCCTTTTCTCTTCCCCTCACCGAGGTTAATAATGTTCGATGGAGTGTTTTTATTAAATTTTCACCAATTGGCTTTTCATGTAGAAGTTCGATTGACTGAAATATGGCTCTACGGTAATTCAATACTTCTTTGATATCGGGATTTTCCTTGGCTTTGTTTTGGGCTTCATATTTTAACACCTCTTCTACAGTAGTTTGAGTCCCTTCTATTTTTGCACTTGCTACTGCTTCCTTATTAAGCAGTGGTCCAACGATTAGACTTGGATTTATTACATCACTAATTAATCTCCCCTTTAATTCTCCAATTGCCAGATAAGCATCTGTTAACAGCGATAAAGCCGGGTAAGTTTGCTCGTCAGGGGGTAATAATGGCAGTATATGGTTTTTTGGAATCGACATAGTCTAGCTGGTTGGAATTTAGATCCCTTTAATCTAATAAAATGAAATATACTAGACTAAGAAATTTTATAGTCAATTAGACTAGACTATCACTTGTTGTACTGCTCCTATTTCACTTTTAACTTGATCTTACTCATCTGCAGGGCGAATGCACGGCTGATGGATTCCACGTCAAGGGGAATTACTCCTATACCTTGTAATCAATTCCATCACCCCGACTTCGTCGAAATGATGGGAAAATAGTGTCCCGTCCTAAAATAAGTTGACGGTTTTTGTTTACTCTTACTCATAATGGCTGGGCGTTAGCTCAGCCATTTGTGTGTGTGCCTGCTAAGGCGTCTTTAAATTGAGGCTTCAGTGAGGGCGTTGGGTATTATAAATTTTTACTGATTGGGAAACCATTTTTGCCAATTCATATATATCTGCGCATCGATGAATCAAAAACCCTGCTTGAGCATCCCATTCACCCGCTCAGCTAATGCTTTCTGTTAGCAGTATATTGCCAACTTAAGAGCTTTACTTACATGCTCAATGCACATGTCTTGGCTGGAGTTTCTTTACTTTGGGTGGATGAACGGCGCGTGGCTGAAGGCTTAGTCCAATCTAAAGTACCATGTTTTCGAAGCCAGACCAATATGATACAACGCCATTGAATGCATAGCGCTTTTGGGCCTGTTTGTAGGTATAGCAGCTTTGTTCTACTTGTTCGACCACCGATAATTTAAAGCCCATCGTGTAATCGCGCTGACTGCGCTTAGTCTTTATTCATTTTTATGTTGACATTTTTAAGTCTAATTTGTGTCAACATATTTCAGGGCAAGACATAGGAAACAAAAAAGGCTGAGTTTTCACTCAGCCTTCCTTATTCACTAATCTTAGATTGAGTTACTCTCTCGTTACCTCAATCCGTTGGGTACACCTTTACAAATTCGGCTTACAGCATCGTGGCTGTGCAGGCTTTCTAAGTGCGCACATCTAACCACAAAATCCCTGATGCTGTTGTAACTATCCAGCTCTTCGTATAGCAATCGGGCAGCATCTTCTACAAATTTCTGATAGGCGCCATTGAGCTCTGCAAATGCTTGCTCATCTTCGCGTTTTACCATCACTTGGGTTTCTGTTTTAAGTGCTTCACGACAAACCTGAACCAAATCCTCTACAAAAAATTCATCACGCAAAGCAACGGTAACCTCGGCTTCACTGCGCTGACTGTGCGGAATAGCTGCTACTTCGCGGGTTTCTCGTGCATGTTCGGCTAATTCATACGAACACGGGCAAGCACTGCTGTAAACAAACTTCAAGTGCATGTGTTTGTGATAACGATCGTAGTTGTCTAAGTGTCCCTCAAAAGAGACTTCGTAATATTGATATCCTTCCATGTCCGAACGAAGGCTTTCCATAATCATAGGGTACGAAAATGATAGTCTTAGAAAAGACTCCTGTGATTCAAGATCTTCTTTGTAGGCTTGGAGAACTCTCTCCAGCATATCCAGAGAAAACACTTCATCCTTGAATTTATAGAAGGTGCGCATGATTCGGCTCATGTTGATACCTTTTTTGCCGGCATCTAAACTTACATAGCCATCCACGGAGGTTTCTAGCGTGATGGGTTTACCATCTCTGGTTTTAAATCTTAGCGGTAAACGGAAGTTAGAAATCCCAACCTGTTGAATTGGAACATTGGCGCCTTCAATTAAGGAAGCAGGGCCATTCTGTAAATCCGGTAATGACTCTTTGTACTCTGGGGTAATAGTAAATGTAGGATCATAAAATCTACGCACTTGGTTTGAAATCATAGCTCTTGAGATAGTCGGTTATTTAATATCAATCTGCCTGAAAGGACAATATTCGGCTATGTTTCGTTCGGTTTCGAATAATTCTACCGAGTAAAGCACACTCCCTTCTGAGGCAACAGCTTCCACCTGTTCTTTCAATTGATTGTAGAAAGCTATTACCAAATTTTCTGAAGTTGGGATGATTCCTTTCAAAAAAGGAACGTCGATATTTAGGTTACGATGATCACAGGGATCCAAAATTTGATCTTTCATGATTTGCTTTAACTTCCCTAAATCGATCACATAACCGGTTTCAGGATCCGGAAGGCCGGCAACCGTTACCTTTATCACATAATTGTGGCCATGCCAATTGGGATAATTACATTTTCCAAATGTGGATGCATTCCATTCGTCGCTCTTGTCGGGGTTATGCAGCCTATGAGCCGCATTAAAGTGTGCTTGTCGTGTTACAAATACCAAAATAATAATACTTAGTGAATTACAGCCCAATGAGTTAGGGCACGAAATCTAATGATTTCTATCGATTATAAATCTTAAGAGAGCACTCATCGTTCGAGCGAAATAAAATATTACATAAAAAAAGAGGAGCCCCAGTTCCCTGGAGCTCCCCTTGTGATCAGCACACCTCACATATTGTGAGACGTTTCTTCGAGTAGATTCTTCTTACTTGATCAATGTCATACGCTTTGTGATCGATGCATTTGCACCTACTAATTGGTAGATGTATACACCTGAAGACAAGCCGGATGCATCAAAACTCACTGTTTGCTGACCTGCAGAAACAGTTTGGTTGTTGATCAAAGTAGCCACTTCACGTCCAAGCATATCGTACACTTTCAAGGTTACTTTCTGTGTAGATGGTAATGCAAAAGAAATGTTTGTAGATGGGTTGAACGGGTTTGGATAGTTTTGGTCTAAAGAAATCGCAACCGGACGCTCAAACACATCTTCTACCGGGCTGATTACTCCACCATCACGTAAATATCCATGCTCTTCAAGAGCAGTCCATCCGGCAATCCATAAACTTGGGCCAAATGCTCCTGCATAGTTAGTAGCCGTAAAGAAATCATCACCACTCATATCTTTTAGAGCCATTCTGTAAGCCATACCATTAAGATTTGGACGAGGATCTAAAGCCATACCTGCATCACTACGGTCGATACCATTTAATTCAGGATCAGCAACCATATTACCGTTAGCGGCATTGCTGAGGTAGTCACGAGTATGCGCCTGATCTGCACCACCAGCGAATTCTGCAATCGTGTTACCGGCACCAAAGCCCCACCACAGGTTGTTCATCAACTTCAGATCACCTTCGGCTAAACGAGTCTTGGAATCAAAGTTGGCTACTTTACCCGCAGCTTCAATCGTAATACCTAGCCCGGCATGGTCGCCAAAGATTGAGTTGTAGTACTCTCCACCTGTGTTATCACGGAAAAGAAGTAACTGAGAGCCATCACCGGCATTCGCTCCGGCATCTAAGCCTGCACCCAAGTAGGTAACATTCGATACTACCGGCTTGGCAAACGGAGTGGTGTTCTCATCACCAGTGGCTCCATCCTGCTCTGCAGCACGACCGTAACCATCCGCTACGCCGTTATCCTGAATGGCAAACC
>JANSXX010000151.1:0-1050 GCA_024742815.1 bacterium | reverse complement strand
TAGCACATTTTACTCTTTTCCATGTGTGGACACACAAATACGTGTACTTGCATGATTTAAGTGTGGAGACACATGAAATGTGTGCATCCACACATACTATTGAAATTCAATTCAAAAAACACGCTGAGCTAAAAATGATGGTGATGGCAAGTCTCCTTATTTAAATAGGGAGTCCCAGTCTTCCAAAAGCCGGGTTCTTTGGGCTTTTGGGTGCAAAGGGAAAACCCCAGTCTTCGAGAGCAAAATGAGCACAGCTTGCGAGATTTTAGTACTTTGTGTATGTGCACCGATGCGCAATTAGGCGATCGGCCATATATGGGCACCCGATGGGCCGGCCGATCGGCAGCACCCGATCGCATTATCGGTGCGCGCGCCTAATTACGGAAAGCGGCCCCTTTAGGGGCCGCGAAAAAAGAAGTTTATTAAGTTTAATAATAAGCGTAGCGATAATGAAAGAAAGAAAGAAATAAAGTAAATAACGTATAATAGTAAAGGTAATTAAGGTAAAAATACCCTGCGCGCACAAGCCAAAATGACTGGGAATCCCGACAAGCTGAGCTGTTTGGGCTGCAGGAAGACTTGGTTTCCCATCATTTGCTGAAAGTTGAAAGAACCCGGTCGGAGGATGTTCATGAATCCGGCTTTAATTCAGGAGTTCCTCCATTTGAGTCATTTTCATCAGAGCGTGTCAATGATGGCAGAAGTTAGTTGTGCACATATTTGCCTCACGAGCCTTTGGTTTAAAGTTAAAAGCGCTTGGTCTTGCAGGCGAAGCCTGCATAGACAAGCAAGATCCTGCATGATTTACACTAAAACCACTGAATTAGCACAGCTTGTTTTATGCAGAGTTTAGTGAAATATGAGCTGCAGCAAGTGAATTCTGCACACCAACAACTAAAATAGGCTTCTGATCACAGCTTGTTGAGAAGTGAAATGCTGGATTATCACAACTTTATTGAGTTCAGAAACACAGCTTGCCACATTTAGTTTTGAGTGTAACATGAACTCAAGCACAGCTTGATTCCAGTGGCTAAGTGCTGAATTGCAGAT
>JANSXX010000030.1:0-4654 GCA_024742815.1 bacterium | reverse complement strand
TACAACGGCATTACCAAATTCCAATTACAGCACCGAAAGCTAAAGAGAATGGCACATAAATAGTAGATTTGCCGGGATTCTTTACACCATTGACCAAAACTTGAACTTATGTATAACATGTTAAAACACGCGCACTCGGGCCTGCGGTGGCTACTGCTCGCGGCGCTCATCTATGCCATTATCAAAGGCTTTCAATCCTGGCGCAGTGGCAAGGCTTTTAATAAGCCCTCTGCACTCATTGGCCTGATCCTGACTCACGTACAGCTGGTTATTGGGCTGCTGTTGTATTTTGTATACAGCCCGCTGGTTTCCTACGGTGAAGGCTTCATGAAGGATACCATCACCCGCTTCTACACGGTTGAGCATTTGGTGACGATGCTGCTTGCCATCATCCTGATTACCGTTGGCTACAGCCGTGGAAAGCGCAAAGCGGATGCCACTGCCGCTGGCAAGGCGGTATTTGTATTCTACCTGATCGGACTGGTGCTTATCTTACTGGGCATTCCATGGCCGTTCCGCGGGCTTGGTGCGGGCTGGTTTTAGACCTGCGCCGGCTAATTAATCTAGTGCCTCAAGCCATAAATCCTTGACACCCCAAGTTTCGTTCTTTTCCGCCTACTCTTCGTTGAAGAACCGCTCCTTTAGCTCAGGCTAAAGTCGCGAACCTTCGCCTTGATTAGTCGAAAAATAACTTCAACTTAAGTATCAGAGATCTATGACTTGAGGCACTAGTAAGGTAACCCTGAGTCCTCCCGAATTTTGATCTGGATCAAAATTCGGGAGGATCCATATATTACTATCGAAACTTTATTGAGGCCTTATTTTTCCGCAAGTCTACACTGTTTTCAAAAGTGATTCGGAACCCTACCTCAATCAATCTCTTCATCCAATAAAAAATGGATTTAATCCTTCACAAACTTCCGCACTACCTGATCCGACCCTGCCAGCAAACGTACTACATACACCCCGCTCGGCCAGTCCGCCACATTGACCTGCCAACTTTGGAGGGTAGGGCTTAGATCCAGGGCTTCGGTGTGAAGGGTTTGACCGGCTAGGTTTTTGATTTGGAGCTTGCCTTGGGTGGCTTGGGCACGCTGAAGCTGTAGGTGGAGGATGGAGGTGGCGGGGTTTGGGAAAAGGATCAAGCCCAACTCATTAGATGGCTGACTATAGGAATGAACCAGCAAATCCTCCGTGACCAAAAAAACCATAGCTCGCATTGTGGTACTAAGAAAAGCAGTGTCAATTTGGCCATTCTCATTGATATAACGCCGGTATTCCCTGTCATTTATTCCAACTGCATATCGCCCCTCCCCTAAGGGTCGATCCCATATCAATGCCCCTCCGTTTGGAGGTGCCATGTATAGGCTATCTGTTGATTCAGGGAAGGAAAAACCTTCAGCTGGAAATTCAGCAAGTCTTGCATCATAAATATCCAGCAAGAAATCGAAATCGTCTGATTCCAAATCCATCCTTAAAACAAGCGAGCCATCTTCCCGTTTTCTGATGTGGCCTTGTTTATAGAGATACACTGGTGATGTATTACTTTGCAGCTCAGGGTTGGCTGGGAGTATGTTAACTGTATCATAGAGCGTCAGCACTTTTTCAGCCGAATTTTCAATATTTACAATATCGCTGATGAGAAAACTATCCCGAAAACCCATAGCTAATATGCCTGATGTATCAAAGTTATGGGCTCCCCTGTAGATATTTAAACGGTAAGTATCATTGCCTAAATTCCCCAGCACAAGGTCAGAAACCAATTCTATTGAATCCAGAGGGCTTCCATCTCCCCAATCGTACATGATAAAGGGCTTCGAGCCATTTTGTCGCCATACCCAGGCTTGTATAGTAACTTGTTCTGAAAAAATTTCCTTGTAAACTTCGGCTCCATAAATGCGCTGGGCGTCTAAATAGGAGAAAGAAATAGAACTTATCAACAATATACATGATATGTTTTTCATAATTTGTTGCTCTTGCTTTTTTTTGTAAAGTATTTATGCCCCCCTCAGAAGCTTCGATTTATTTTTATAAACCTGGCACTTCCAACTCTAGAAACTATGTAATAAACACCAGGAGGAAAATTCGACACATCTACCTTGTAGGTGCCAACCTGAACACCTACAGGAGAAGATTGCATTAATTTACCCTCAGCAGAGAATAGTCTGAAAGGGAAGTGGTTGCCCGTAAAACTCATAAGATCAAACTCAACTATAATAGTGGTACCTGAGGAAGGGTTAGGGTAAACGGTTATACTATTTTTCTCGCTTTTTTGAAAATTATTAACCTGTACAATACCTTGAGAATTTAACTTCATTATTGTCCCATCGCGGAAACCATATAAATCAGATTGTTCATAGGCACCCAAAGGAAAGCTTAAAGGAAAGTCTATTTCACTGGTAGTTTCCCCTCCAAGGTATAATGATCCATTTTTAACAGTTTGGCAGTTTACAAAGTCTTGATTTCCTCCCCCAAGAAAGGTAGAGTAAACTAAATTCTTATTTGCATCCACTGCGCCAACAAATAATTCCAAAAACCCAAAATTGTCTGATTCGAAAAACCCATTAAAGTTGCCTGGACAAAGCGGGAACTGACTAATTTCTGGTACATTACAATAGTCGCCTGAATCAGCACCTGTCGTACAATGAGTATTGCCCGAAAAATATAAAACCCCATTTCCATCATAACCTGCATTTCCTGTATATAAAAAACGATTGAAGCCAGCTTCATTACACCCAATGCTTGTTTTCCATGACAAAGCTCTATCCTCAAACTCAGCCAAAAAATGCCCCTCAGAAATTCCGCTTAGTTGAAACCCTCCCCCTGTGTTGGCTGGCATCGTATTTAACGAAGCACTATAACCAATTACTGAAAGTTTATTTTCATGAATCGAAATACTAGAAGATGTGGTTATGGCATCATAGTTTTGACCACCAAAAAATGTTGACCAACTCAATTCTCCTTGCGAACTGAATTCTGCTAAAAATACATCCGAATTAAAAGTAGTACCGTTTGTATTTCCAAAAACGTATTGCGAGCTACCCGCAGGATTACAACTAGGGAAACCTGAGTCATTTGGCATATCACATTCAATCGAAGAATAGCTTTCCGTGGTCGTAATGCCCGCAATAAATATTTTACCGTCCGCGCTGCTTACTTCAAGATCCAAAACTCTGTCTAAACCATTACCTCCAAAGAAACTGCTCCATTCTTCTTCTAAATCAAAGCTATATCGAGCAATTAATCCATCACTCGTTCCTCCATTGAATGAACTATCATGAAAATCCCATAACGAACTACTTTGAACAACAAAGGTTGAATTTTCAACTTCTCCTCCTACAAAGAGCCCTAAGTTACTACCAGTAAACCCTGCTTGGGAATTAACATCCAAACAATTAAGCTCAGAGCCTTCTCCTAAAATAGTTGTTTTTTCCAGCTCCCCTGTAAATGAATCGAATGAAGCAATGAATCCATGACCGACATTTGACGGGGCACCTGAATCAGTAGGAAAATCATCTGATCTTGTAAATCCTACAGTATAAACATTCCCATTTACCTCCTTCAGGTCATTTGCCCAATCATTTTCTCCGCCTCCTAATATCGTGAGATACTTAATTGAAAGATCTTCATTGAATTTTGCAACATAGGCATTAGTCATGGAAAGATTTTCCCCAAAAGTCATTATACCAGTAACTTCCGGAAAGCTTAAGCTACTTGTTCTACCACCAATGAAATACTCATTTGAAAAATTTATATCATTGCATAAAACGGCATCATTTGAAGAAGTCCCCCCGAAGTAAGTAATCCAATCATCTTCAGAATTAACCGAAGTAACTTCAGGCCTCCGCAATTCCACCACCAGCACCTTCGTACTATCATAGCTCCCCGTACTGCTAAAGCTCACCCGGCTGCCCGCAATACTATATTCCGGCTTCCAGGCCGTGGATACCTCCTGTCCCAGGCTGTCTATCTGGAAAGCTTTAGGGGCGGGCAGATTAAAATCTCCTAATGAAGTGCCCACAAACAGGTTGCGCGCTTTCAAATAAAGGGAGTCTTGCCCGTGAAAATCAAGCTTTAGGTCATTGGGGTCCCCGCCCGGCTGTATGACAAAGTAGTACACAATGCCGCTCTCATCAGCAAACATCTGCAGGTTGATGCCATCATAAAGGTCGGTTACGGCTACCCGGCCGTACTGCCCGACCCGTGCCCGGCCTTCCGGGATGTGCCCCAGATAGTAATTCCGGTAGTTGTCCAGTTTGTCCAGCCCGGCTGCGCTCATCAGGGAAGTCTTGCTGTCAAAAAAGGTAATGTCAACGCGGTGCAGGGTGTCTGGCGTAGCGCTGCTCGTGTCTACGCTAGCGGTCACGAAGCTTAGTGTGTCGTTCTGCACATATAAAGGCGGATAACTGCCGGTGCTATAAAAGCGTACACCTTCTACTGATGTTCCTGAAGTATCTGTCAGTTGCCCCCGCTGCTCTGTGAATGCTAAGGCTGGCGAAGCGGCCCCATCCCCAGGAGGTATGGTCAGCTGTTTTTTCGCATACCGCACCAGCATGTATTCCGTAGAGCCATTAGACAGCCCGTTTTTGCCCAGAATAGACAAGCCGCCTTCACCATCTAATGCGATAGAGGCCGCTTCATCGTCTTTGCTGTG
>JANSXX010000148.1:0-1057 GCA_024742815.1 bacterium | reverse complement strand
GTTCCACATCATAATTTAGTTGTCGGCTGCAATAATTCACTGCATTTCATGCAGCTCAAGCTGTGATCTAGCAATAATTAGTTGAGAATTCACTGCATTTCATAATTCGCAAGCTGTGCTTTTGGAGCTATTTCAGTTTAATTTATGGTTATTTCGTGTTGGATCTTGCTTGTCTATGCAGGCTTCGCCTGCAAGACCAAGCGCTTTTAACAATCGTGAGGCTCACAACCCGAAGACTTAAGAACTTCAATCATTGGCACGCTCTGATGCTGATGAAAATGATTGCAATCCAGGAACTCCCCATATTAAACTGATATTGCCATCATTGCCGAGGCGGGTGTTTTGGGCTGCAACATTTAAAGCCGAAACCAGTTCTCCGGCCTGCCAATTGAGCTCAGCTTGTGAAGTTCCTTGCGCGCGTTGTTTACTTTCCTATATAAATATTAGGTTTACGTTAGGTTTTCTTTTTCTTTTTCTTTAATTCCAATGGCTTATGAGGTTTATTAATATTAATTAACTTCTTTTTTCGCGGAGCTTCGCTCCGCTTTCCGTAATTAGGCGCGCGCACCGATGTGCTTGTCGGTGCAGCCGATCGGGTAGCCGATCGGGTGGCCGATCCCGGCCCATCGCCCATAAAACGTGTCGGTGGGCATGTGCACAAAGCACTGAAATCCTGCAAGCTGAGCTCTTTTTGGTCGTGGACAACTGCTTTTCCCCTTTGAGCCAAAAGTTCAAAAAACCCAGGATCTCGATGTTAGTGATTTCGGCTTTAAATCGGGAGACTTGAGTTCCCAATCATCCATTTGTGAACTCCAGAGCTCAGCGTGTTTTTGATGGGAAATTACAGTTGTTCTTAACTAAAACATAGAAGATAGCTCAGCGTGTTTTCTGATGATTTGCATGCAGATGCATGCAAAATGATGTAAATCGTGTTATTTCGTAAACTTCGTAAACATTGCACCAAAATCATTGCAAGCAAGCTTGCAAGCCTTTTGGCGCTTTTAAATCGTAGGCTTCGTGAACTAAATCATACCAAGAGCACAGCGTGCTCTTTTGT
>JANSXX010000106.1:0-1372 GCA_024742815.1 bacterium | reverse complement strand
TTCCGGCGCTTACCCCTCCTACCCCGGATTCCGGCTTACCCCGGATTCCGGCTCCTACCCCGGATTCCGGTGCCTACCCCGGATTCCGGTTCCTACCCCGGACTCCGGTGCCTACCCCGGATTCCGGCTCCTACCCCGGATTCCGGTTCCTACCCCGGATTCCGGTGCCTACCCCGGAAGTACCTACCCCGGATTCCGGTTCCTACCCCGGATTCCGGTCCCTACCCCGGATTCCGGCTCCCACCCCGGATTCCGGTTCCTACCCCGGATTCCGGTGCCTACCCCGGATTCCGGTGCCTACCCCCGGATTCCGGTTCCTACCCCGGATTCCGGTCCCTACCAGACCCAGGTGCCCCGGCTTCGACTCCGTGTGAGTCCGCTTCCCCCGCAAAGGGGC
Organism: bacterium; assembly: GCA_024742815.1. Lineage (GTDB taxonomy): Bacteria > Bacteroidota > Rhodothermia > Balneolales > Balneolaceae > HXMU1420-13. Next base: position 975 of record JANSXX010000106.1, on the reverse strand, counting down.
AGCTTCGAAGCGGATTCCGGTTCCTACCTCGGATTCCGGTGCCTACCCCGGATTCCGGCTCCTACCCCGGATAGGTTCCTACCGGCTCGAACTGGTTCCTACCTTCCGGCTGTTACCCGGATTCCGGTGCCTACTTGCCATGGATTCCGGTTCTTACCCCGGATGGCGGTTTCTATACTGGTTCCTAGCCTGGATTATTCCAGTGCCTACTTACCATGGAATGCGCACCCAAATTCCAGTTCCTTCCCGGGATTTGGTTCGGTTCCTACGCCCCGGCTTCCGCCGTCCTACCCCGGATTCCGGTTCCTACCCCTCATTCAGGTTCCTACCCCGGGTTCCGGTTCCTACCCCGAATTCGGATTCCGGTTTCTCCCGTACCGCGGATTCCAGTTCCTACCGAGCTCGGATTCCGGTTCTTATCCCGGATTTCGGTTCTTACCCGGATTGCAAGTTCTTACCTTATTCCGGTTCGTATCTTGTATTTGAGTTCAGTCCTGTTCAAAAGAATTGAATGAATGAATTGAATCGTGAACAGGCACATATGCTCAGCCACGGAGCAGCGGGGAGTAGCAATGCCTTTGCGCAATTGAATCTTTACGAGAGAGGGGGGTTGCAAAAATAAAATGAAAATGGCGCGAAGAGGGCGGAGCAGGATCAGCAGGACAAGGTGAAAGCGACGACGAGGGTGCGTCGGTCAATCCACCCAAAAATTGGTCGCCCTATTTTAAGACGCAGCTTGAAATCATAAATTTGGGTCCTTGGCAAAGCCCAACCTTGCAAGGTTTGTTGGGAACCCGAGAAAACATCTTGGAAAGGAGGCTTCGAACCGCTCAAAAATTCGATGCTGAAGAATCAGGATTGTTTGCGATACAAGCGGACACAAGCAATGGAGTTCCATTGCTTTTCCGGCGTGGTATTGCCAAACCCCTCCATGCGCCCCTTGGAAATGTAACTGCCAGGGTCCCGCCCCCCCCC
>JANSXX010000080.1:0-1750 GCA_024742815.1 bacterium | reverse complement strand
TGGATGCTGTTTTGCGAGCTTGACGGCCGGTTGTAGGGGACATACAGTTTGGGATGCTGCTTTGCGAGCTTGACGGCCGGGTGCTAAGGGGCATGTAGTTTGAGGCGCGGGTGGATGCTGTTTTGGTTGTGCCGGGTGCTAGGGGGCATGTTTGGGGCGCTGGTGGGTGCTGTTCGCATGTAACGGTTTGTGGCTGGTGTGTCGCCATGATGTTCCCATGTTATGGTGTGTGGGTGTAGTGGCGCCGTGATGCTATCAACATCAGGATGATGTAGAATTTCATTAAGCTGTCGCAAGATGGTTCGTGGCTGTGGTATCATTATGATGCTGCCTTTACCATCAGCATGTTGCTGTTCGCATCACCATGATGCTGTCCGCATCATCATGATGCTGTCCGCATCATTATGATGTTGTCGAACTCATTAGGACTTCGTTTTTGCTTTTTCCTGCCGGATTGCTCTCAAAATCATCATTATGCTGCTGATCTCATTAGGACGTTGTCTGCGCGTTTGTTTCGTGGCTGTGGTGTCATCATGGTCTACATCATCGTGATAATGCTGCGTTATGGTTCGTATCCGTGGTGTGCTATCTGGGGTTTATGCTGGTGTAATTGGATTTGTATGTTTTTGGCATCGAATTTTTATTTAGGATTGATGTTCCCAACCCTTATCCCCCATGGAATTTACATGATTTCATAGTGAGTTTATCCAGGAATTATGCTAAGGAAATTTGATTTATTATGGGATTTGCATGTTTTTGGCATTTAATCTTTATTTAGGGTTAATGCTCCCAACCCTTATCCCCCATGGAATTTGCATGGTTTTATAATGAATTTATCCAAGGATTATGCTAAGGAAACTTGATTTTCCATACGATTTGCTATGCGATTTGTATACTTGTTGTATTTAATTTTTATTTAGGGAAATGCTCCTAACCCTTATCCCCTATGGACCCTTATCCCCTATAGAATTTGTATAGTTTTATAATGAATTTATCTAGGGATTACGCTAAGGAAACCTGATTTACCATGGGATTTGCATGCTTCTGGCATCTAATCTTTATTTAGGGTTAGTGTTCCTAACCCTCATCCTCCATGGAATTTGCACGGTTTCATAGTGAATTTATCCAGGGATTATGCCAGGCAAATTTGATTCATGGTGTCATAATAAATGTATCTAAGGATCATGCTAGGGGAATTTGATTTACCATAGGATTTGCATGCTTCTGGCATCTAATCTTTATTTAGGGCCAGTGCTCCCAACCCTCATCCCTTATGGAAATTGCATGGTTTTATAATGAATTTATCCAAGGATTATGCCAAGGAAACTTGATTTGCCATGGGATTTGCATGCTTCTAGCATCCAATTTTTATTCAGGAATCAATACTCCCAACCCTTATCCCCTATGGAATTTACATAATTTCATAGTGAATTTATCTAGGGATCATGCCAGGGAAACTTGATTTACCATGGGATTTGTATGCTTCTGGCATCCAATCTTTATTCAGGGTCATGAACCCTGAGACTCTAAATAATAACCAGACCATGAATAATGCTAACCAGATTCCCCCATCAAAAAATAGATCTGACCCCCTTATCTTTATTCAGGGTCATCCAGTTCCCTTTCATTTGTACCAATCCAGGCCTCATCCTGCTGGCTCATGTTTCCAGCATCCTCCTGCTTCTCATCCAGCACCTGCCAATCAGATTTGCTCATTCAAATTATCACATGGAATTGATGAATTACTTAT
>JANSXX010000040.1:0-3786 GCA_024742815.1 bacterium | reverse complement strand
GTTGGTAATCAGTATAGGTTTATTGCTTAGTTGGCTGATCCGATATCCAGATGAATTGCCGGCTGCTGCTGTATTGGAACAGCATCGCCCACCGCACGAACTACGCTCGTTAGGCTCTGGACGTATTGATACTATACTATACAAGGATAGAGCAAAGGTGTCTAAGGATAAGCCCATCATTATACTCGAAAGCGCAGCGAACTGGAAGCATGTCGAACAATTGCTGAGAGGGCTACGCGAAGTACCTGCAGGGTTGCCCTCTTTGGACGCACCGCTGGAATTGGGAAGTCTACAGAACGCCTGGGCTAGTTATGGGCAGGCTGCAAAAGATTGGAATAATTTCCGGCAGCGGTCTATCTTTCAGGAACGGCAGTATGCTATAGAGCAGGAAATACGGTCACTGCATGAGTTGAGCAGCGCTTACCGGGCACAAAAAGCAGTGTTTGAAGAAGAGCAAGCCTTAGTACAAAGTGAAATGGACCGCACGGATGCTTTACATCAAGAGGGGGTACGAAGTACCTACGAGTGGGAGCAGCAGCGAGTACAAGTCTTACAATACGAGCGGCAGTTGAAAGCCCTTGAGGTCACCCTCCTGCAAAATGAGGTGCAAATTCAGCAGCTCATCACACAGCTTGCTAACTTAAAGGATGAATTTCTCCAAAGTCGGAATACACTGCAACGGACCCTGGAACAAACGAGGAAACAGCTCATAGGCAGCCTGGAAGAATGGCAAGCCCAAAATCTATTGCGCAGCGCAGTCAGTGGGCAACTAGAGCTACAGCCGGCTGTGCAGCTGCGGGCAGTAGTTCAGGCGGGTGCCCACCTGGGCACCGTTGTGCCTGAAGGCTATTCAGAAGAAACCATCACTGTCAACTTATTCCTGCCTGCAGCCGGCATCGGGAAAATTGATGTCGGTGCTCCGGTACGAATTAGCTTGGATGCTTACCCGGAAGCAGAGTTTGGGCAACTCACCGCTCAGATTACTTCAATAGATGAAGCCCCCCAAAGCCAAGAGGATGGCAGTTGGGCATACGGAGCGAAGGCAAACTTGCAAGATGCCCTTCGGACGAATTATGGCATCACACTCCCTGCTACAGCACGTCTAACCGGGCAGGCGGTAGTGATTACGGAAGACCGGAGGATACTGGAACGTGTGTTCGAGCAATTCCTTGATTTAGTGAAGAATTAGAATGATTAACCTATAAAAAACCTGTCAGTATGAAAATATTTGAAGATCTATTTTTGTTGGAGCGAATAGATCAACTGATTCGTATGCGCAGTACAGGTAAACCAGAGGAGCTTGCTTCGCGTATTGGGATTAGTAAGCGTCATTTACTGCGTCTTATCCGAAATCTGCGGGAACAAGGACTCCCTATCTCTTATGATCGACATCGTTATTCTTATTACTACACAAAGCCTGTTTCTATACGTTTTGAATTAATTGTAGGCAATGATTCATTGTTGCGTATAAAGGGTGGGCAGTTTAAATTTTATGAAAAAATAGAGAGTGCCAAATCTTGGCACTGATTTACAGTATAATTGTACTAATTCCTCATTACGAATCATTGAGTTGATTATGAAATAGGAAGGAGGGGAAGCCGAAAACCTGACAGAGTAGGCATAGTATATATTTAATTTTATCATAATGAAACTTGAAAAGATTTCATCTGAGATTTTCACTACATTTGAATCGGCAAAAATTTCAAATTTGCACAAATTATTCGGAGGTGCTTCGGATGTTACCACACGTGGGAGGAAAAACCTTAACGGAGGCTCTTGTACAATGAGTTGGACTAGCGATACGACTGACGGGAATACTACTACTTATCACGGGACTAGCTACAGTGGTAGTGATTGTCCAGAATAGTAGAGTAGTAGTTTGTACTTAAGGCGTAAGGCACGGTAATGGAAATAGTTTACAAATTGCTCTCCGTTGCCGTGTCTAAGCGTTACTATCTATCTTACTTAAGCTGAAGAGATATGACAATCGCAAAAGTGATTATTTGCTTCCTTTTGCTGGGTCTTTTCCTGGTCTTAGAAGCGAAATCCTTTGAAAAGTACATGTACTTTTCAAATAGGGCGGAGTTGTTAATTACACAAGAGCGTTATCAAGAGGCGGTTATGCAATACGATTCAGCTTTTGCTCACTGGGAAAAGCCATTTGCTGCGGATTACCGAAGTGCCTTGCAATGTGCGGTTATCGGTGATGATATGGAAAAAGGCTACCGTTATGCAAGAGCATTGATGTTGTTAGGCTGTGACATCGACTTTTTTCGTAAACAGGCAAGGTTAAAGAAGTTCCGTGCATCAAAGGCGTGGCGGCAGTTGATTGATGAATATGCAGAGCTTAGACAGGCTTACCTTGAGCGTTGTAACTGGCAGCTGCGCTCCAAGCTTGAACAATTAAAAGGCAGAGATCAATACTGGCGAAATCAGGATCCGACCTATACTATCTTCCCGGATTCAACATACAAAGAGGACAAAGAAATTATGAAGGACTTGTTGTCTTGTTTGAAAGATGGCTATCCTACTGAATGGGAGATAGGTGTGTTTATCAGCCTTGATACGGTTTTAGAAAGTGACCCGATTAGTATTTTGCTCTACCACAATTATGTGAGCGATGAAACCTATAAGGAAGGCTCTGATCTCACTGAGCAGTTGCTCGGATGCGTAAAGTCGGGACGGATGCACCCTGAAGTATTCGCATCACTGCACGACAGGTCCGGCGGCTACCGTGTTATGGAAGGTTATGGTTACGACAGCTTCGTTTATTTGATTAAGGGGGAATATTACACGGAGAAAAGGTCGGCAGCTCAGATTAACAGTATGGAACAACTGCGTCGTGAGATTTGGCTTGATAGCCTTGAAGAAATGAAAGAGAAGTTCATTTTTCAAAATTGTTTAAATAAAGGGCAGTTCGATTTTTTTCAAGGGAGTTTTTTGAGTGTAGTTGATATGCCTATCCCAATATTGCAACAGTTTTTTGAGGAGGTCGAAGAATGTAGATGATTCTAGTTTAAGTTTCTGCCACCTTATTGTCGAGGAATATTATTGCCAGTTGTAGCAAGTGGAAATATTTCCCGTAGGTTAATGGCTTTTATCAGAAACAGGGAGCATTTATATGTAGTATACGTTGAAGCACAAAGAATTGATTACATGTTTTTAAAATTATGGGTTAGAAAGGTTAAAGCTTTCAGATACCTTAAAATGATTTAATCTGTTCGTGCAAATTATTTAAGTTTTGAACCAAACCTTCGAAAGATATAACAACAAAATGGTATTGATTATCAGTAATGAGTATGACTTAAGTACCTGCAAAGTGATTGACTATTTTCTAGAAACCGGAAAACGCTATTTAGTTATTCATGATACTGACTTTTATAAATATGTCAGTGTTGAAATCGGGAATAATAAAGTAGAAGTATTCTTGGAAATTGATGAAAAATTAATAAGCCTACAGGATTTCACTTCATTTTGGTATCGAAGAGGACGTGTCAATCGAAAATTTAATTATCTAGGTACTGAAACTTATCAAAAAGTGATTGAAGAGCATTTATTAAACGAATGGGACTATTTACAGAAATTCATTCATCGTGTTTTTGAACAATTGCCAGGTATAGGTGCATTTTATGAAGCAAATTATACGAGTGCGTGACAAAAAAGCGGGGCTGGGTAAAAAAGGGAGGTTGAGCGAATAAGTCGTAAATTGAGTTTGACACAAAACAATTAACGACAGCTAAACCTCCCGGATGAAGTTATGGAAAAACATGAACTTACCCAGCGATT
>JANSXX010000093.1:0-1586 GCA_024742815.1 bacterium | reverse complement strand
TCGGGCAAACGGATTACCCGATAGAAATACTGATTTTCCATTTTTCTGCCTGCCTAATTGGGCTATACATTCAATTGACCGTAACCAACAAAACTCGGGTTTCAAAACCATTTTTTTGCGATTTTCAAAGGCAGGCTTAATCCCTAATCGTTTGTTTATCAGGCTTTTATCGCCAAAATGGAGTGCGCCCAACGGTTTGGCTACCTGCCGTGCGACGTTTAGGAGCATGGACAGGTAGCTGTTGTTCTCAGCAGTCTTATGTATTTTCAATTATTTCTTTGTTATTTATTGGTATTATTCCAAATCTTCTTTCGAGAGAATCTAGCATTAATTTTCCATATTTAATTTGTGTACCTAAAATTGCCTCTCCTGCAAGAATGACTTTGAAATCATGTTCATATGCATCAATTGCTGTTTGCCCCACACAGTTGTCTATTGAATAACCACAAATTACTACTTCAGTACAGCCCATTTTCCTCAGTTTTTCTTCAAGATTTGTTCTTAAAAATGCACTTAACCTTGTTTTTGTAATTAACATTTCATTTTTAGCTGAATAAATATCCGGTGAATATTCAGCTTCTCTTGTTCCTTCTATTAACCTTCCCGTATTATTCTCTAATGCCCATAAATTCCATGTACTTCTATCAGCTTTATGTACAGTCTGAATTTTGATTATCGGTAAACCCTCTGCTTCAAAATGTCTTATTAATTCATTAGTCTTTTTAATCAAAACTGAAACATTGGCTAATTTTTCATCACTACCAACCTCAAGGAACCATCTCTGTAAATCAACTACTATTAATGCTCTCATACCTTTTTTATCAAATTTATACTATCCTATCCCTAATGGAATAGAAATTACAGGATTAAAGTACATGTCATTATTTGGAACTGCCAAAACTATTTCTTTGCACAAGAACTTACCCGATTTTACTTTTCCATTCAATCTATCAAATATTTCGTTTGTTTGTTCCATCGTAATGAACTCTGCTATTGTCATGTGGGGAACGATTTTTGACCTCCTCAATTCAACTCCGTGAAATAATTTATTCCCATGAATAACTTTTCGGAGTGTATCAAATTCTTTTTCTGGAGTGATTGTGTAGGTGACACCAGGGTATGGAGGATGGGTTCTCAGAGGTCCGTAATTTATTTCGAACGGAGTAATTAAACTTAAATCATTTCTAAGAGAATGCATATCAGAAGCTGTTATTTTCTTTTTGAGAGGTTCACTTAAACTTATATGCGCTCGACAAAAACCCGCTGATTTAGGGTCGTATTTTTCTCTTAATTTATCGACTTCTTTCATCACTTCCTCAGGAGGAAAGATATAGAACGCTCCATAATAATACCCGTGCCACCAATTTTCCCAATGGTCTGTTTTGTTGGCATATTTGATTTCTTCCATTTTCTATTTGATTGTCATTTTTGTCTTGATTGCTGAGAACGGCCCGGCTACGTGCCGTGCCGGATTCTAAATTTACCATTTTCGTTCCATTTCACAAATGCTAGCGCAGCGGGTTTTCCATCTCCATTTTCCTCTCGAAGATTTTTACCGGCATGGCATGTAGCCATTGTTGGGCGCT
>JANSXX010000095.1:0-1541 GCA_024742815.1 bacterium | reverse complement strand
AAGCTCCCTGGACACCACACCAGCTGTGAAGAGGAAGCTCAGCTTTGACACACCACTGCAGCACTCAGAAAGCAGAGGCTCCTTAGAAGAATGCTTGGGGCAGCAGCTACTTGAGGAGCCCACCCAGCAGAGAAGATGCCTGAGAAGCTTGAGCCAAAGCCCAGCCCAGAGCAGAAGAGTCCTGAGGAGCTTGAGCCCAGCCCAGAGCAGAAGAGTCCTGAGCCAAAGTGTGAAGCATCAGCATCCAAGGCAACTCAGCAGATGACAGGTTCAGGATCACCTATGAGGCCAGGCAGCTGATCTATGGTTTGTGCAACCCTGATGAGCCACCAAGTGGTGATGTGGGCAAAGGCCTCTTGGTTGTGCCAGGCCAATGGGCAAGGCTGAGCAACATCTCTGAGAAAGGCACTTGGATCAAGACAGAGACCTTTCAAGTTGGCGAGAAGACAATCACCCACTCAGCTGGAACCTCAGCTGGCAGAGCCTTGGAAGGCTTCAGAAAGGTCAGAGCCTCGCACCCCGACCTTGTATCTCAGCTTGAGATCATGAGCCAGCCAGCTTCCAATGTGGACTCAGTCATTCTGTGCTGGTGCATTGAGGCCCAAGCAGCTCAATACCCCTGCTCAGTCTGGCAAAGGGACTGCTTCAGCTCAGTGTTTGCTGAGTCTGCCACCAAAAGCATGGCCTTGGCTCAGCAAATCTCCTGCTTGGTTGCAGCAAAGTGCACTTCCAAGCTGCAGATCACAGACTCTGACTTTGCCAAGCAGTTCAAGAGCTTAGTCAGGTCCAAGCTTGTGAGCCTCAGGCAAGAGCATCAAGCCCTGAAAACTGCTCAGAAAGAGGCTTGGAAGGTTGGCCCTCTTGAGATAGTCAGGTCTGTGGTGCATGCTCAGTGGCAGATGTCTGAGAAGAACTGCGAAGACCAGTGGGTGCTTGCAGCAGCAGTAAGGAATGGCATCTTAGCATACACACCCAACACTCAGACTGGCAAGCTTGCAATTGTCACTGAGCAGCACTGGGCTAAGCAGGCTGGCTTTCAGATGGGCAGCAAGAGGTTCCCACCTGAGTGGCTCAGAGACAGGCTGAAGTGGCTTGAAGCTGATGGCAAGCCCAAGAAGGCAGACTGGAGCCTGAGCAGGTCAGCATCAGCCATCTCAGACCTCGTGCGGTGGGACTACTACAACCCTGAGGAAGACAAGGAGGCTGAGGTGGATGCTGAGCCAGACATCCAAGATGAGCTTGCACCAGAGCTTGAGCTGAGCTTGCAAAACAGCTTGAGTTTGAGGCTGCATCCTCGCCTGAGAAGGCAGGCCTGGAGAAAGGCTGCTGAGGAGAAAGCAGCTAAGGGGACTGCCTTAGAGAAGAAGAAGAAGGACTGGAGGCAAGGCTGGAGGAGCAAGCTCAGACCCAGCATTGTTGCAGGGCTGAGGTCTAAGCTGCTTGGCAAGTCCAGAGAGGAGGCCTTAGCAGAGCAAGTGCCTGTGGTTCAGAAGAAGGCTAAGGCAAAAGCAGGAGCTAAGAAAGTGAAGCTGGCCTCATTT
>JANSXX010000004.1:0-275360 GCA_024742815.1 bacterium | reverse complement strand
CTACTTCTCGGACCACTTGCTTGCGTAAGGTAGGGCAAAACGTGCGGCGTTGCTTTAAATACTTCTTCGACATATGTTCACCATTCTAATGATAATTTATGTCAACCTATTCTAGGCACCTACACGTCCGTCGTCGGTCATCCGTCCTTCGTCGTTAATCGTTAATCGTTAATCGTTAATTGAAACTGATCACTAATCACTCAACACTAAAAACTGATCACTAATCACTGATACAAAAAAAGCTCCTCACCTTTCGGTAAAGAGCTTTGAAAATTTGCCTTTAAATCTGTCGGACGGGCTTTTAGCCGTCAGACAGAACCATCTTTTTGTGAGAAATACTGCGAGTGTAGTGAGCATTTCCCTTGGCGATCTCCGGATTTAGGATTCTTAATTTGGTTAATGGTTATTTGTTAATCGTTAATCGTTTATTGTAACTCATAACTCAACCGTCGTTCGTCATCTGTCCTTCGTCGTCCGTCATCCGTCTTCCCTCGTATTAAACGTCAATATTGTCTTCTTCGCGGTTTTTCTTGTCGCGCAGTTTTTTGATGGCATATGCTCCACCGGCAGCTGCAAGTAAGCTGAGTCCGCCGTCAATCGGGGCTTGTGGTGGTGGTCCAGGTAATGTTACAGAGTTCAATGCAGGTTGCGCTTGAACAAGAGTTACCATTAGAACTAGGAAAAGGCTAAAAATAAGTTGAGTCGTGAATTTCATGTTAATGGAATTAAAGATTAAAAATTCAAAATTTAAAATGGGGCTGCTTTAACGAATGCTCAGCCCACATTTTAAATCTTTCATTTTTCATTTTGAATTATTTAATAAGTGTCATCTTTCGGGTGATGGATTGCCCACCGGCTTCGAGGCGGTAATAATACATCCCTGAAGCAGCTCCGGCGGCGTTCCAGCGTATGTTGTACTGCCCCGCTGCTTTTGTCTCATCCACTAATGTAGCCACTTTTTGCCCCATCAGGTTGTACACGCTGATGTTAACCGCTCCGGCTTCCTGCACGCTGTAAGAAATAGTGGTGCTTGGGTTAAACGGATTCGGGTAGTTCTGCTCTAAAGCAAACAGCGCTGGTGATTCTTCGGTTTCGTTGGAAACAGAAGTCGGACGAATCGTGATTCCAAATCGATTGCCTTCTGCTTTCGCTTTCATGGCTACTACGGCAGGACCATTTAGCAGGCTCAATGGGTTACTGCTTACTTTTGCATGCGCGGCCTGGAAAAACGTGTATTCACTTTCACTGCGCATATTGATGTTCGCACCGGTTTCGTAATCATGTAAGATCAGCTCCCACTCACCCGGAATAGTTTCTAAGCCATTCCATGCAAAGCTAAAGTCACCGGAAACACCCACCATTTGTGGCTGAAGAGACAGTGTTACTTCTTCTTCCAAGTTGTACGGCAATGATTCTACTGATTTTAGAATATCGTTTGATTCGAAAGCCATAATGGCGTAGGCTGATAATAATGGAGTCAACTTACCGGCATCATCGATATCATATTCAAAAGATGCCCCAGCTCTAAATGCTAAACGAAGGTCTTCGTCGATTGTAGTTTCAGAATTAAGTGAGAAATTAATATCTCCACGTTGTTCCATTGTTTTGAAATACGTTCCGGAAGTACTGGATGTCGTTTTTCCTGAGGTTGGGAAAGTTAGGGTAGCAGCATTAGCTGTTGCATCTTTCTGCACCCAAAACCCTTGCCAAGGGGCAATAATAAAACCGCTACTGGCTGTTCGGTCTTGACCAACATAGGAACTACCATTCCAGAAATGTATAGTATTCTGAATGGCCGCTACACTTGATACTAAGTTATTTGTATTGAAATTTGAGGCGAATGGATTTCCTACCAAAGTATATCCACTTGAAGCAGGATTCAGTGTTACAGCTACATCGCTCGATGGTTCAGATCCCGAAGCATCCAAGGTTACAGGCAGTGTTGAACTTCCATTAGTTGTATTATTGTAGAAGTATAAACCAAATCCATAGCCATCTCCCCAGGCGGTGGATACGTTGGTTGGTTTTTCAAACTCTGCATCATTATCGTAAATAATAAAATTAGTCGTAGATGACGCATCATCTCCACCGGTTACTCCTTGAACCGGAGTGTCATCGGATACATCTTGAACTGTACCACCTGTTTTTGGAAGAGAAAGCAGCCTCCAGCCGGCCGAACCTGTGATTTGCCTAGAACCCGTAAACTCGAAAGAAGTAGTAGAGAAAGGTAATATACTACCGGATTGATCTCCGCTACCATCAGCTGTCGTCCAATTTGAAACATTTCCTATAAGTGTATGAAAAGCAGATTTATCTATTGCTTGTTTAAAACTTTCATACTCCCCAACATCCTCATCACCATCTAGGTTTACAGCGGTGGTACCTTCTGTTAAACCTGTATTACTTAATGATCCTACAGTTGAACCATCGTCGTAAGTTTCATTGCTTATAGCAGCTAAGAACGTTGTGGGTGAAGTTTCATCTGTACCGAGAAATGCAAAAATTGCTTCATTTGAAGCAGTTGGGTTAAAACCAGCATCAGGTTCTGTGACACTTCCAGTTGAAACTGTTACTGTTGCATTCACATCGGAAAAAACAACAACTGTACCAGCTGAAATAGTCCCGCCAGTAGTCCATGCTAACGCTCCCTCTCCACTTGTAAGTGCAGTACCATTCCATTCATTGTCGGTGAAATAGATTGTAGTATTTGGTAAATCAGCTAATGCGACAATTGCAAAATCTTTATCGCCATCAGCGTTAAATCCAATAAATGCAATATCACCTGTACTCTGCCCAAAGCCTGACCCCAAAAAGCACAAGCTTATCCCTATTGATAGTAAAAATCGTTTCATGTAGTTGGTTTGTAGTTAGTAGAATTGATAGGTAGATACTAACCAATCACTTCCAGCAAACAAAACCACAAGGTAACCTAAGCGTTAAGATTAGGTTAGAAGTTTTTAATGAAACAGTGATCCCTGATCTAATACGAATAAAAACCGGCTCCTGTTTTGTTTCCTAGTTTTCCGGCGTCTACCATTTTAATGAGTAACGGGCATGGGCGGTATTTTGGATCTTTGAAGCCTTCGTACAGCACATTTAAAATGTCTAAACACACATCCAGTCCGATAAAATCGGCTAAGCGTAGCGGTCCCATTGGATGCGCCATACCGAGTTTCATCACTTCGTCTACGTGCTCGGGAGTGGCAACGCCTTCATACACGGCAAAAATGGCTTCGTTGATCATGGGCATTAACACTCGATTGCTTACAAAGCCGGGCATATCATTTACCGGAACGGGCACTTTAGCCAACACTTTGGAAGTAGCTTCTACCACTTCATAAGTTTCGTCTGAAGTTTCCAAACCTCGTACGATTTCTACCAGTTTCATAACCGGTACGGGATTAAAGAAATGCATCCCAATAAATTTTTCAGGTCGATCGGTTAAGGCAGCAAGTTTTGTAATGGAAATGGAGGAAGTATTACTGGCAAAAATGGTATGCTCGGGGGCTGATTCATTAACGGCACTCCACACTGCTTTTTTGATATCCAGATTCTCGGGAACGGCTTCAACCACCAAATCAACATCCTTCACTCCTTCCGCAACATCCAAAAACACCGAAATACTATCTAAAGTAGCTACTTTTTGTTGTGCATCGATTTTTTCTTTCTGCACCATGCGTTCCAGATTTTTATCGATGGTAGCCATCGCACGATCGGCATATTTCTGCTTGGTTTCGATCAAATTAACAGGGATTCGATTCATGGCAAATATATGCGCAATGCCGTTTCCCATAGTTCCGCCACCGATTACTGCTACTTTCTTGATGTCCATAACTGACTTTTATTCTTGATTTCTTGATTTATGTGTTAGTGAAGTTAGAAGTGAAAAGTGAAAAGGCAAAAGTTTTCGCTTTTCACTTTTGCCTTTTCTAAATCACTCAACACTACATAAAATGGTACCGACTTTGGAAGCGCTTTTCAACCAGAATTTAGCTTTTTAAAGAGCTTTTTCTTTTTTCGCTTTTGTACGAGGTACATCTCGAAATTACGATGCTGATTCCACCAAATTAACACCAATTAAACACTGTAAGTTATCATGCAATTCAATTCAGGAACTCTTATTTTTAGGGTTCTGTTTTAAATGCTCCGTAAAAGGTAAGCAATCATTTAAATCCTTCAAGCACATTGAATAACAAATCAGACGCAGAACAATTAGAGGTCATCGAAGAACTTGGCGATGCACACGTCGGAACATCAGAATTAACTCCACTTAGAGCAGATGCATTCGACCTCAGCGATAACGAGAAAATCGACATTATCAGAGAGCATTTCGCAAAAATCATGGAAACGCTTGGCCTGGATTTAACCGACGACAGTTTGAGAGGCACTCCTCAGCGTGTTGCAAAAATGTACGTTAAGGAAATATTTAATGGTCTGAATCCCGCTAATCGGCCTGAAGCCCGCACCTTCAACAATGGCTACGATTACAGTGATATGGTTATCGAGAAGAACATTCAGGTTACTTCTTTCTGTGAGCATCACTTTCTGCCCTTTATTGGTAAGGCGCATGTAGCTTACATTTCAAAAGGAAAGGTAATCGGACTTTCTAAAATTAACCGATTGGTAGATTATTACTCGCGCCGGCCATCAGTTCAAGAACGCTTAACGCTTCAAATTGCGGATGCTCTGAGTGAAGCTATGGAAACCGAAGATGTGGCTGTTTTTATTGATAGCAAACACCTATGCGTTTCTACCCGTGGTATTAAAGACCAAAGCAGTAGCACCATCACATCAGAATTTCGGGGAGCGTTTAAGCAAAAAGACGTTCAGCAGAAATTCATCGACTTCATTAAAACCAATACCGAGCTTTAAATCGTTTTGGCCGAACAAGAACTTCACGTCTACAACACACTTACCCGAAAAAAAGAACGGTTTGAACCGCTAAATCCTCCTTTTGTGGGCATGTATGTTTGTGGTCCCACCGTATATGGAGATGCGCATTTAGGCCATGCCAAAAGTTATGTCTCTTTTGATGTGGTACTTCGCTATCTCAGATTTCTGGATTACAAAGTTAAGTATGTGCAAAACATTACCGATGTTGGGCATTTAGTGGGCGATGGTGATGAAGGCGAGGACAAATTGGCTAAAAAAGCGCGTATCGAGCAAATCGACCCGATGCAGGTTGCCGAGCAATATACCTTCACCTACTTCCGCGATATGGATGCATTGAATGTACTCCGACCGGATATTGCACCACGGGCAACCGGACATATTCCCGAGCAAATCGCTATGATCAAGAAATTGATAGAGAAAGGTCATGCTTACGACGCTAACGGGAACGTATATTTTGATGTGGCTTCCGATCCGAATTATGGGAAATTAAGTGGACGTAGCCTTGATGAAGCAGAATCGGGAACCCGAGTTGATATCGCGTCTGACAAGAAAAATCCCGCCGATTTTGCACTTTGGAAAAAAGCTGATACCGATCATTTAATGAAATGGGATTCTCCTTGGAGTGTTGGATATCCCGGTTGGCATATCGAGTGTTCGGCGATGAGTACCAAATATCTGGGCGAAAGCTTTGACATCCACGGCGGTGGATTAGAGAATCAGTTTCCACATCATGAATGCGAAATTGCCCAATCTGAATGTGCACATGATTCTCAGTTTGTAAAATACTGGATGCACAACAACATGGTTACCCTGGAAGGACAAAAAATGGGTAAATCGTTGGGTAATGCTATCAACTTGCATGAGTTTTTTACAGGCGATCATAAATTATTGACCCGAGCCTGGAATCCGGAAGTGATTCGGTTTTTCTTGCTGCAAAGTCACTACCGAAGTACCACCGATTTCTCTGAGGATGCCTTAGAAGCAGCAGAAACAGGATTAAAGAATTTGCACTCGATGATTAGCACCATCGATAAAAGCACAGCCGGAAATAGTGACAAATACCCGGTTGAAGATTTCCTTAACGATTTTAAAGCCGTGATGAACGACGATTTTAATTCGGCTCAGGGAATCGCAGTGGTTTTTGAACATGGAAAGGAACTACGAAAAAGAATTACCGGTGGTACAACTCCTTCTAATATGGAGGAAGTGAAATCTGCATATAGAAAGGTTGTAGATAATGTGCTTGGAATTTGGCCGTCGAATGATGCCGGTGGTTCAAATTTAACCGAAGGTTTGGTAGAACTTTTGATTGAAATCAGAAAAGAAGCTCGCACCAATAAAGATTTCGCACTTTCGGATAAAATCCGAGACGATTTGAAAGCAATTGGTGTGCAGTTGAAAGATGGAAAAGACGGTACCACCTATGAACTGGATTGATGCAAATCATCAACAAAATAGCACGTGCATTAATTGTTGGACTGGTTCGATTTTATCAACTTGCGATTTCTCCCTGGCTGGGTAAGTCGTGCAGGTATTCCCCTACCTGTTCGCAATATATGATTGAAGCAGTGAACGAATGGGGAGCAATTAAAGGATTTTGGTTGGGATTAAAACGCATTGGAAGATGTCACCCTTGGGGTGGTCACGGTTTTGATCCTGTTCCCGAGAATCCGAAAAAGAAGATACATTTAGAATCACGCGATTAACTATAAATCGCTATTTGTTAATTGAAAAATACTATTCATGAGTGAAGTAACATTTAAAGAACGCAAAACCGTGTACCAGGTTGAAGAGGAAAAAGATCTGGCACCAAAGTTTGATGAAAACGGTTTAATTCCCGTAGTAACTACCGATTTTACCTCCGGCGAACTACTGATGCACGGTTACATGAATGTAGAAGCATTCAAAAAAACCATTGAACTGGGTGAAGCGGTGTACTATAGCCGAAGTCGTGAAGTTTTATGGCATAAAGGCGCCACCTCCGGCCTCACTCAAATCGTAAAAGAAATGCGCATCGACGATGATCAGGACTGTGTTTGGTTACGCGTTGAAGTGCAAGGTAATGGTGCCAGCTGCCATGTGGGTTATCGCTCATGTTTCTATCGAAGCGTACCTACCGGACAAGAGTTTTTTGAAAAAGAAGGAGAGTTGAAGTTCGAAGAAACCGAGAAGGTGTTCGATCCTGAAGAAGTGTATGGCGATGCACCAAATCCGACTAAGTTATAAGGATGATAAAAATGTAGCAGTAATATAAAGTTACTGCTACGCTTCATTTTTTCTGTCGATGTTTCACTACTGGAATAAGTCGATCGTTTTATTACTATCAGCCTCATTTATAATTAGTAATAGTTTTTTGCTTTCATCATCGAGCTGTTGATACACTTTAGTACCAACAGGAAAACGCTCGCTCCTACTTTGGTTTCTCCGAAAGGGAGCCCCATAACCAAACCGAGCATTTTCAGGACCTTCAAAAATTACATTCACTCGTTTTTTCGAATTATTCTTCAAAGCCAAATCAATATAAACGACAGGTTGTGATGGCATTGATTCATCCTCCGCAGATACAAGCTTTCCACCATTCTCAATTGTAGAAATAATCTGATCCGGCTGATTATTGAATACAATTTTACCGGTTGATGACACCTCAGCGGTAAGCTTTTCTACTTTGTCTAATCGAACTTCACCAAAACTCTCAATTGTAATATTCGCATTGATTGCAACAAGCTTTGTAGCATCAATTTTCGCAACATTGGTATTTACTATTAACTCTTCTGCCTTACCATCAAGAACCACATTTCCAACTGCTGGGTTAAGTACAAAAGTTTTTGCCGAGACATCCTTTATTGTAAAAGTACCATGTGCTGAATTCGTAAATGACTTTAGAATGGGTGTTTGAAGGGAAATACTAATACGTTGAGACGGTGAAATCCACTCTTTTTGATCAATAATCAGTGTACCTTCAATCACTTCCATTTGAATATATTCTATAAGATTTTGATCATTGGATATAGTCATTTCCGATTTATCCCCTACCACGATAGATATCTCTGAGGAAAGCCCATTTTCGATTCTTTCAAATGGAGGTAATTCGGTAATATTCTGAGTCCATTCACCATTTCCTTTTATTTGTGCTTGTACTGATGTAGTAAACACGAGCATTACAACCAAGACTACTAGTTTGCCAGCTTGTAGCTTTCTTTCAGTTTTTAATTCATTCAACTTTTGCTCGATCTGTGTATCTCTTTTTGTCAACCATCGGCTTAGTAAATAATCTAGTCCAATTTTGCCCGACCCAAAGGCCATCGCATAAAGACCAACCCATAGAAAACCTAAGGCCGGTAACATACCCCATAATCCTCCGCCCCATTTCTGGAAGAAAACAGCAACTAGCATTGTAAAAGCGATCAGAAAGCCGGAAATCCGAGTTTGAAATCCCCAAAGGAGAAACATTCCTCCAATAGCTTCGCTGGCTGCGCCCATCCACGCAAAGAATAATGGAGCCCAGCTAAAAGGTGCACCGAATTTTGCCACATCTTCAGGGAACCAGGTGGCTACTTCGAACAAACCAAGTTCTGTATTATTTAATGACCAAGGCACACCGAATTTATCCCCTCCAAACATTGTGGCTAGAAATAATCCAGCTAATATTCTGGGAAAGGCAAGCACTAGATTTGCAAATATGCCCTCAACCGGCTTTGGCTTCGTTAAGTTTTTGAATAGTGTATAAATTCTTGATGAGATGGTGTTATTAAAAGCGTTCATATCAGATCATTATGTGTTAAGGTTTACACCATGATCGTGACAATTGTCATCGTAATCGTCTCAGTATATTTTGAGACGTCTCAAATCATACTTTTGAGCCTTATTAGTGCTGAGACTGAGTTTTATACTCACTAGGAGAAGCTCCGGTGAGTTTTTTAAACACGCGATTAAACGTTGCTTTCGAATTAAAACCACAATTGAAGGCTATGCCAAGGATGGAATATTGGGCATTTGAAGGATCATTAAAAGCCCTTTTCACTTCTTCGATCCTGAATTCGTTAACAAAATCATTAAAATTTTTACCCATGCCCTGATTTATCAACTTCGAAAGATGATTAACCGGAATTGATAGGTTTTTAGCAAGCTCAGCTAAGGTTAGATCGGGTTGCAAGTATAGCTTTTCCTCTGCCATTAAGGTTTTTAATCTTTCCAACTCATTCTGATCAATCTCACTCTTACCCGCTTCCTCACTGTCAGTCTTTTCAATAAATTTTAATTCCGAGAGTTTGCCTAAATCTGCAAACAACCCCATCAAGCCTAAATAAACAAGCAACATCGATGCAATGAGATACCACCACCAGTTTTGAGTCCAGCTGATATCGATCAGATAATTCAACGTCACGAATGTTATTCGCAAAATAAATAGTGTTAAATAACCGATTAAAAAATTT
The DNA here is from genome assembly GCA_024742815.1 of bacterium. GTDB lineage: Bacteria > Bacteroidota > Rhodothermia > Balneolales > Balneolaceae > HXMU1420-13. The sequence goes on along the minus strand of JANSXX010000004.1, from coordinate 266,034 downwards.
CGTAACCAATTCAACTCAACTTTATAGGTGTTTGAAAAGAATTCCAGAATCTTAGTCCTGAATTCAATAAAAATTCGTGCGGCATAGAAGAAATAAATACCTCGAGAAATAATCCCTAAAACCAGCATATAAGGACCGATACTAAAGTTGATTGCAGAATAGAGCACACCATTTTGTACTTCATCAAAATTTGGTTGTTGAGCATCATAGATATAAATAAATGCTTGTAGCGCAACATATAATAACCAAGGAATAGCGTGCCAAATATCTCTTTTTTTAAAAGCAAAGGTTTGCACCGTTAAACTTTTAACATAAAAGAACATCAATGGCCCAAGAATCAGTGAGAAATCCGGGAGAAAATAATTGATTTTAGTATTCGGGAAGGTGTCGTACCAGCTCATAAAGCCAATCATATAAGCGGTACATCGTAATCCGGTAATGATTAGGAAAACAGCTAACAGCAGATCGGATGTTTTTCGAGCCCTATAAAATCTGTACAACAATATTAATGCGAAAAGGTACCCTTGACCAACTAAGATTATCAAGGGCATACTGTACAAGTTAAAATCGGGAAACAGCGGCGGAGTCATCGAAAGTAATTTGCCACTATTCGTTACAATTTGAAAATCGTTTTTTGATTCTTTTGTGATAGTATTGATCGTGCATTGATTTAGTTTTGGGCGAACTAATTATTCAAAATCATGAAATCACATTTATTATTACCAACACTACTTTTACTTGCGTTATCATTTTCTGCAAGTGCTCAACTGAACTACACCAATGTAGATAAGAACTTTATTGGTTTGGGCGGATATGATCCTGTGAGTTATTTCACACAAGATCGCCCATCAAAAGGGAAAGAAAGCCTTACTGCCAGCCATAATGGGGCAACCTACCAATTTAGCAATCAGTCCAATTTGGATACCTTTTCGGCTGATCCCGATAAATATGCACCGGCTTATGGCGGCTATTGTGCGTATGCAATGGGCAAAGGATATCTGGCAGATGCTAACCCCGAAACTTATAAAATTAAGGATGGAAAGCTTCTCGTTTTCTATAACAACTTTATTGTAAATACCTTAAATCGCTGGAATAAAGATGAAGCCAATCTATATGTTGCAGCTGAAGAAAACTGGGAAAGCAAAGTAGCGTTCGAAGATTGAACAAAGAGTTGGGGTAGAGATGGAATTATCCCAACTTTTTTTAATAGAACTCTGAGCTTTCGTCGATTTGCTTTTTGATAACCCGAGCCAACTTCGTTGCGGCTGACATTTCCTCCCGAAACCAAAGCTCCGGCTCAATCAACTCTAACTCGGTTAGTACGAAATCGCCTGAGTTATCCCACATGATATCAACTCGGGCATAAGCAGGCAGCGGATCGCAGGCTTTAACTACTTTTTCGGCAAATTCCATTTCTAGATAACCAGGTTCGTATGGATGAACTGTTCCCCCAAAGTCATCCTGCACACGAAAATCACCGGCTTTGGCTTTTTTTAGGATGGCATGCGTAAACTCGCCACCAATCACCATCAACGATAATTCACCTTTAGTAGTAATGCTGTATTGGTAAGGCTGTAGCATCATATCTTCGTTGGCAATTAGTCGCCTGAAGATTTCTTCATGATCGTCTACATTTTCGAGCGAAAGCTTATAGGTATGCCTTGCAGCTCCTGCAATGGTTGGCTTTAATACCACATCTTCACTGTCCATTTCCAGATATAATTCGTGCAAAGATGTAGTTGTACCTTGTGGTATAAACCGAGTGTTTACAGTACGAATCCCTTTTTCGGATAAATCACGCAGATATTTTTTATCCATATTCCATCGAACCTGAGGGATTGGATTTATGAACATGGTATGATCTTCCACTCTGGAAAGCCAGGCATCGAATTCGTCGAAACGATCGAAATAATCCCAGGTAGTTCGGAAGACTGCACAACGTGTAGAGTGCCAATCGAAATCGGGATCAGCCCAATCTACCCGAACAACGTTAAGGTTCATTTTTTCGAGGGCAGATTTCAACAAACTATCCTCCCAAAGAACGTTCAACACATATTGCGAATCGTCTTTGGGATTCAAATATCTCGACTCTGTGAGGATGGCTACATCAAAAGCTTTCAATAGCTTAGCGGTTTATCTACGTTTTCTTTTTGATCGGTTACCGCCACCGCGTTTCTTGTTTCGACTTCCTCCTTTGGATTCTTCGATCGAAACCGGACGGCCTTCGAATTTAATACCTTTCACACTTTTAATCATCGCATTTCCGAAACCGGGTTCCACTTCGAAAAACGAGAAGTTCAAGTCTACATCTATTTTACCGAAATCGGGCTTCTCTCCTTTTAGTACTTCATTAATTACGCCCATTAATCGTACCGGATTTAAGCCATCACGCTTCCCAATATTTATGAAAAAGCGCTCATAATTATTGTCGTTACCACGTGATTTCGATCCTCTTTCTTTTCGGCCGGATCTAGACTTTCCTTTAGCATTTAAATCGGGAGCGTTTTTGTAGTACTCTAAAAATCGATTAAACTCAACTGAAAGGAAATGCTTGATAAGTTCTTCCCGATCAAGTTCAGAGAGTTTTTCCATGGCAGCCGGTACAAAAGGTGCAATGCGCTCTTCATTTACTTCTGTGGATGTTACCGTATCGATCAAATCCATCATTCGGATTCCACAAATCTCCTCTCCACTCGGAATCTTCTTTTCGATAAAATCTTTACCCGACATTCGCTCAAGATTCTGAATTTTACGTGATTCTCTCGTGTGAATGATAGAAATAGAAACACCGGAATTACCGGCACGCCCTGTACGACCACTTCGGTGAATGTACACCTCTAAGTCGTCCGGCAAATTGTAGTTGATTACGTGTGTGAGATTATCAACATCTAAACCACGTGCAGCTACATCGGTTGCAACCAACAATTGCAGTTCTTTAGTGCGAAAGCGTTTCATCACATCATCTCGTTGATTTTGTGATAAATCTCCGTTCAGTAAATCTACATCGTAACCTTCTTTTTTAAGCTTATTGGCAATGTCAGAAGTTTCGTTTCTTGTACGGCAAAAAATGATTCCATAGATATCCGGAAGCATATCAACCAATCGCTTCAGTGCTTCAAAACGATCTCTGGCTTGCACCGTGTAATAATGATGCTCTACATTTTTAGCTCCAGAATTACGCTCACCAACTTCGATATTTACCGGGTTGGTCATGTACTTTTTAGCAATTTTCGCAATCGCTTTAGGCATGGTAGCCGAAAAGAGCAATGTTTGTTTATCGGCGGGAGTATCAGCCAAAATCTGATCTAAATCTTCCTGAAAGCCCATATTCAGCATTTCGTCGGCTTCGTCCAATACAACAGTTTTGATGTTGGTTACATCAAGCTTACGGCGGCGAATTAAGTCCAAGGTTCTACCAGGTGTTCCAATAATTACCTGTGCGCCATTTTCAATGGCTCTAATTTGGGTACGGATTTCAGATCCACCATACACAGCAACGGTAGTAATGTTTTTTTGAAATTTTGCGTATGCCTTTAAATCTTTGGCAATCTGAATCGCTAACTCTCTGGTGGGCGACAGGATCAGCAACTGAACTTTCGCCAGATCTGGATTGATTTTTTGAAGCGCCGGTAAGCCAAAAGCACCGGTTTTACCGGTACCTGTTTGCGCGAGAGCAATTAAATCTTCGTTTGAATTAAGAATTTGAGGAATTGCCTGTTCCTGAATTTTAGTTGGATTTTCGAACCCTAACAGGGCGATGGCGTCCAACAACTGCTGTTGAAGGCCTAATTCGTTGAATGTAGTCATTTATCTATATTAACAGAGGAGCGTAAAGTGCTGTACTTTAGCTTGTCCGATCATTTATTGTTAGGTGAGCATTGGACAAGCTTCAAGCTCGACTGCTTGATTCATAAAAGCCAGCAATAAATTATAAACCTGAAAGGACTTTAGTATCCTAGTAGGATTCGTTTCAGTCTCGTCACGAACTCACGCTTCAAGATACGGAAACTTACCGAAGACTCTCTCAGGTTAATATAAAATAATAATAAGCGCTTAGTCGCTAGGTAATAACTGCTTACTGCGCTTCACTGATCATTAACTTGGCATCATCGCCAATGTGCAACACGCTTTTTTGTGTATTGAGCGCCGTTAAATCAGTTACACCTTGTTGCGAAACTACTCGAATATTTTCGGTATTACCCGACATTATTACCCGAGCATAAGGATTGAATACTACTAAATTATCTTCGTTAGTTTTGTGGAAATAATAAGTTCCTGTTCCACCGGTTGTAGCGTGATTTAACTCAGTGTATTCGATGGCAACTCTTTTAAGTTTAAAATCCGGCTCGGTTTGATAGTTGATACTAAGTGTGCCATCCTCCGCTATTACAGGAATGGCAGCGATATAAGCAGAATCTCCGACCAACGTTACATGATTTCGAGTGCTTTTGATCAAAATTACTTCTGTATCAATGCTGAGTTGCACTTTATTGAATGCGTTGGTTTCTACAGTTCTTAAATGAGTGGTTTGGGCAAAAGCCAGTGTGTTGAGTGCAAAGATGGTAACCATTGCCAGCACAACACGGTTAAATAGGGTATTCATAATTTTATAGATGAGTGAGTGAGTTTTTGTTTTAATTTCGGGATGGTGTTACTTCGCGTTAACGAGTGAATCTACCCGAACAGAAGTACGAGCTTTCAGAAACAGGTTTCTGAAGTATTGCTTTAGGTTAAACGTTGATGAGTGTGTTCTTTTGAATTCGCCATTCGTTGGTGCAAATGGCAGATAATGTGATGAATACTTATATCTGTTATTCAAAATACTCTCCTTTTAGTGATGATAATTTTTTTGAACAGCGTTTTGCTGCAAACTTTCTCCGGAATCGTTTCCCGGAAACCGTCTTGATTCTTTTTTTTATGTTGGTAGTAAAGTTATCCAGCTTTCAAGCAGACATGCACTATTTCTAATGATTGAAGCTGTCTATTAACAATATCAGTAATTCTCGATATGCCCTATTTACCTCAGAAAAGCGATACCAAGGTAATTTTATAGGCTATTAATTAATATTAAGTTAACGCAAATATTTTTATGGAAGCGATTCAATTAGATGAGCAAAGCGTTTCCAAAGTGATTATAAAATCGCAAATTAGACCTTGTTTGTGCGCGAAAGAGCAGTTATAACTAGAAATAATCTAGATATATTTATTGCCACGAACCACTTTTACCGGGTAGGCATAAGCGATTACAGAGTAGTTTTCGAAGTATTTTTCAGCAACAATATCAATGATTTTATCGCCTACTTCTTTGTTTACCACTACTTCTATTTTTACGTTTTTACCTTCCCAATCGCTTGCGCGAACTCCGCGTGAGCCTTCGCCTGTAGTGTCGGTTAAGGTATACCCGGTGGCACCCAGCTCTTTGATGTCGGTAATGATGTCGTCGCGAAAGATCCGCTCGGTAATAATGGTGACTAAAAACAATTCGGTAAGTTTCATGCTATCCTCCTACCAATTTTGCGATTTCGAGATATAATGGTATTCCCAACGTAATATTGAAGGGAAATGTAATTCCTAATGAAGCAGTGAGGTAAAGTGTAGGATTAGCTTTTGGTAATGCAATTCTCACTGCGGCCGGTGCTGCAATATATGAGCCACTCGAAACCATGGCTGCTAATACTGCCGACCCAGCGATACTCAAACCAGCTAACATACCGCCCCAAACAGCTAATGCTCCGAATAAAATCGGCACAAAAATTCCGAATCCTAACAAAAAGACTCCCACTTTTTTCAAGTCTTGCAAACGGCGAGCGGTAACCATCCCTAATTCTAAAAGGAACAATACTAATGCTCCTTGAAAACCATTAACGAAAAAGGGTTTTACAGCCTCAAATTTCATCGGACCTGCAATGTAGCCGATCAAAAGTCCACCCAATAAAAGAATAATACTGCTGCCGGTTATCACTTCGTGCAATGCTTTTTTGAAGGTTCCTCCTCCACTACTCATCAGTTGAGGTATCATCAAGGCTACAATAATGCCCGGAACTTCCAATAAAGCTACTAATGTGGGCATGAACCCTTCCGGCTCTAACCCTTGTACCTGCATATAACTGACAGCCGCAATAAATGTAACCGCTGAAACCGATCCATAATGGGCAGCAACAGCCGAGGCATTTATGAGATCCATTTTGCCCAAATATCTTAGAATCAGAAAGGCAATTATTGGGGTGATCATCCCCAGAATTAAGGTTGCTAAAGCCGGGCCTACAAATTCATTAAATGGAGTTTTACTCAATTCAACCCCACCTTTTAATCCGATGGCTAACAACAAATAAATGGACAGCCCTTGATAAAGTGGCTTAGGAATTTCAAGATCGCTTTTGAATGTTTTTGCCAGAATTCCCAACACAAACGCTAGAACAACTGGTGATGCAAAATTTGATAGTAATCCTTCCATAAATGACTAAATAATTTTATTAGGCTAAAGGTAGCAAAGATTCTATATCAGATGTTGTGGTAAAATGTAGAAAGTTTTTTGCTACCGGACTTAATCGTTTTCCTTTAAGGTGAACGAGCTTCCATTTATTCACGTAGGGCAATTCCTGCACATTCAATACGCATAGTTTATTCAATCTTTTTTCGAGTAAGATGCTGTGTTCGGTTACTAATGAGATTCCTATACCTGCCATTATCGCCTGTTTAACTGCTTCGTTTGTACTCAGCTTCATCACTACTTTGGGTTCAATGCCGGCATCAGCTAATAGTTTCTCGAGCACAAGACGTGTACCCGAATTTGATTCCCGAAGAATGAATCCCTCCTCTTTCAATTCATCCAGCTTTATAGATTTTCCCATTAAATGATGATCAGCAGGCGCTACCATGTAAAGTGGATTATCTACCACTTCGGTACTAATGAGTTCTAAATCGTCGGGCAAAATGGAAAATAAAGCCAAATCACACTTATTATTGGTTAGATCGTCGATCACTTCCGATCGATCTGTAACTTTTAGTGATACATTTATTTCGGGATACTGCTTTTTGAACTCTCCCAAAATGTAGGGCATAAAATATTTAGCAGTAGAAACCACCGAAAGATTCAATGTACCGGTAAGCGAGCCCTTCAATTCAGAAAAATACATTTCAAGCCCGGCAAACTCTTGCTCTATTCTGTTCTGCACTTTTTCCAGCTCTTTTCCTGCTTCGGTTAGATATAATTGTCGGCCAATCACTTCGAATAAATCTACCCCGAAATGATCTTGTAACTTTTTTACTTGTATGGATACCGCAGGCTGCGACATAAACAACGCTTCGGATGCACGGGTGATGCTTTTATGGCGAGCAACTTCCGAAAATACTCTGAGTTGATGAAGGGTGAACGACATATAATAAATTGTTTATAGTATTGATTAATTATGTTAATTATTATTTATGCAAATAACTACCTAGTTTTGCGCGTCAAACTTTTAAAAAACACTACATGAATACTCAAAAAATAACTATTGCACACGGCGACGGTATCGGGCCGGAAATCATGAAAGCTACTTTAAAGATTCTGGAAGCTTCCGGAGCAAAATTAGAATACGATACCATCGAGGTTGGAGAAAAGGTTTATAAAAGAAATATCAAATCAGGGATAGAGGAATCGGCTTGGGATCCTATTCTCAAGAATAAAATTCTTTTAAAAGCACCCATTACCACTCCTCAGGGAGGCGGAGTAAAAAGTTTGAACGTGACCATGCGTAAAACGCTGGGATTATTTGCTAATGTACGGCCCTGCGTTGCGTACAGTCCGTTTATCAAAACCAAACATCCTGAGATGGATGTGGTTATCATCAGAGAAAATGAAGAAGATACCTACGGCGGAATCGAACACCGGCAAACATTTGAAGTGTATCAGTGTTTAAAATTGATCACCTTGCCGGGAACCGAGCGCATCGTACGGTATGCATTTGAATATGCTCGTGCAAATAACAGAAAAAAAGTAACTTGCTTCACGAAAGATAACATCATGAAATTAACCGACGGGTTATTTCACGAGATGTTCAAAACCGTAGCTCAGGAGTACCCCGAAATACAAGCAGATAATTTGATCGTTGACATTGGAACGGCTCGATTGGCAGACACCCCCGAAATGTTTGATGTAGTTGTTATGCCAAACTTATATGGCGACATCGTTTCTGATGTTGCCGCACAAATTTCCGGCTCCGTTGGCATGGTTGGATCAGCAAATATTGGTCCTGATTGTGCCATGTTTGAAGCCATCCACGGTTCTGCCCCTGATATTGCAGAACAGAATATTGCAAATCCATCGGCATTGATTAATGCAGCGGTTATGATGTTACGCCATATCGGGCAAAACGAACCTGCCGAAAGTATCCAAAATGCTTGGCTAAAAACGCTGGAAGATGGAGTTCATACAGCCGACATGTTTAGTGCCGAAGGTAGCACTAGAAAAGTGGGTACAAAAGAATTCACCGAAGCAATCATCGAGCGACTTGGACAGAAACCTAAAGCGTTAAAAGCTGTGGACTTTTCGGAGCAAAAACCGGCAATTGTGCCTGAGTTGATTATCAGCCGAACAGATAAGCGTCCGAAGATGCATCAAAAAAGAAGCCTCAAAGGCACCGACATTTTTGTGTATTGGGAGCCATCTGATCCAAACAACCTCGCCAAGATGTTGAAGGAGTTATCACCGGCTACTTTTGAATTAACCATGATCACCAACAGAGGAACCAAAGTGTGGCCAAACGGATTGGAGCAAACTTTTTGTACAGATCACTGGAGATGCCGTTTTAAAAGTACACACGCCGAAATTACCTCTGCTGAGGTGATTGAGTTGATGAGTAAATTATCGCAAGGCGGCATAGACATTATCAAAACCGAAAACTTATACGAGTTTAACGGAGAGCCAGCTTACTCCATGGGGCAAGGCGAGTAATTAGGTTGATTTTATAAAATCATCGAGGTCGGCCTTTTTCAGGTTGACCTCTTTTTTTGTCTACGATTTAGTGTGCATTGTTTATCTTTGGCTGCAACTCACTTGAACTGAAAAGCTGCTCGATGTACACAACTATTCCTCAATATTTCCCTAATGCCGTAACCATCCGTGAACTGGAAGATCGTATTGTTCGAGATTTCATGGATCGTCATCTCGAACTGAAATCGAGTATTTGGGCCACCTCTTTATGCAGCGATGAAGTAAGTAACATGTTTCCGGAATTTTACCATTTATTTGCAGGTCCGGGGCCCTTTCAATTGGGGGGAATTTCCGGATTACCCTTTACCGGAGTTACAGGGTTAAAAGCTTTTCTAAGCCATGTACCTACACATGGCGCAGCAATGATTCTTTACGGACCGCATATAGGAGTTTCTGATGACGGAAGAATAGGTCATGTAAACCGGGCCAATCAATTTGCATCCTCAACGTGTTGCGGCTCATTGCATGCTGCATTAACCGCTTTAAAGGAAGGCAAAGAGTTGCCAATCTCAAATCCCCTCGACTACCAACAGGCACGTGTATTGAATCATTTGAGCCAATACCGAGATGAAATCCTAAGCGCAGAAAATCCACTTAAAAAAGCTACGGATTATGCCTACGAAGCCATCCACAAGAAAGTACATGACATTCTCGAACAGGTACAAGACGAGCTCGAAGACATTCGCTTGTACTTACTGGGTGGAATTGTAATAAACACCGATTGGAATCGGTACGATTACTTCGAAGTACACCATCAGGAGTTTTACGAGTACTAATTACTTTTCCTCGTAAAAGAACTCAATCATATTTCCATCCGGATCGGCGATGAACAAGAATCGTCCTTTCTTGCGGTTAGCTGGTCCACTAATTATGGTGATTTCGTGCTTCCTGAAATACTCTGCTAATTCATCCACTTGCTTCGGGGTTTCTAAATAAAACCCGATATGATCTACCCGAAAGTCGCGCGAGGTTGGATCGTAACTGGTTTCGGCCTCTACAATTACCAAAGTATCTCCGTTTCCAACATCGTAAACAGCCATGCTCTGCCCCATAGTTTTTACTAGTTCAAAGCCCAGAATCTCTCCGTAAAACTCTTTAGAGGCGTCGATGCGATTTACCCGAATTGTGATGTGATTTAGTCCCGAAGGTTTAAAATTCATTGCCATTACTGCAGAAAAATTAGATCAAAAGTTAACAACTGATAATAAGCTCTTTTATCTTAATTCAATAAGTTTGTTTTGCAACCAAAAAACATCAACTTCCGCTCCAACAAATTTTTCGATTTTGGCCAAATTATACATCGTCGCTACTCCCATAGGTAATCTTGGAGATTTCTCGCCTCGTGCTGTAGAAACACTCAAATCGGTGGCCTATATCGCTTGCGAGGATACCCGAACTTCGGGCAAACTTTTAAAGCATTTTGGAATTGATACTCCTACTTTTTCATTTCATCAGCATAACGAACACAAAAAAGTGGATTATGTGTTGCAGTTGTTAGACTCCAATCAGGATATCGCACTTATCAGTGATGCAGGAATGCCCGGTATTTCCGATCCCGGTTTTTTGGCGATAAGAGCAGCAAATCAGCAGAGTCATCAGGTAGTGGTGATTCCCGGTCCCGATGCAGCCACCTCCGCTTTGGTTGCCAGCGGACTTCCCTGCGATCGTTATGTTTTCGAAGGTTTTTTGCCTCACAAAAAAGGACGTCAAAAACGATTAAAAGAACTAGCCGAAGAAGAACGAACCATTGTACTATATGAAAGCCCGAATCGTTTGGTGAAGTTGTTGGGCGAAATTGAACTTTATTTTGGAACTGAAAGACTGGCAGCCGTGGCTCGCGAACTCACTAAAACCTTCGAAGAAGTTGTGCGAGCTTCTGTTGTTGATTTAAAAACCGAATTTGAACAACGTCCTTCGATTAAAGGCGAAATTGTAGTAGTAATAGCAGGATCAAAATACACAGAATGAATTCTTACCTACGTAATAAATGGGCTGTTTCGCTTTCTGCAGGATTATTATTGGGATTAAGTTTCCCGCCAATAAATCTATCTTTTTTAAGCATCCCGGCTTTTATTCTGCTTTTCCACTTAGCCGGTTTATGTAATAGTAATCGGCAGTTCGCTTATGTTGCGTATCCCGGACTGCTACTTTGGAATCTAATAACCACCTATTGGCTGATGATGGCCAGTATACCTGCCGGCATAGCAGCGATTCTTGCTAATGCTGCGGTTATGACGCTCCCATTAATGTTGATGCGCTATTTTCAGGAAAAATATCCGGGTTTTATCCTTTTAGTGGTTTTACAAGCTAGTGCGTGGACTACCTACGAATTTCTACATCATAACTGGGATTTAGCCTGGCCATGGCTTGCAATCGGAAACGCCTGGGCAAAGCAAGTGAGTTTAATTCAATTCATTTCTATTACCGGACATCTCGGAATTACTTTTTGGGTTACTCTAACGGCAGCAATGGCTTATCAAGCGTTAAAACATAATAATCGTACGTTTGCACTAAGTGCTACTGCCTCTTTGTTGATTTTGCCACTGGCTTCCCTCCTTTTTTTCGCGATCGATGAGCCTGTTTATCCTGATGCTAATTCAATTCCGGTTACCGTAATACAGCCAAATCATGATTCCTATTTAGAGTATGGCGGAATGAGCGGAAATGACGAAGTGGTAGATAGTTTGTTCTCTATCACCGCAAAAACCAAAACACCCGAAACTAAGCTTATTGTTTGGCCCGAAAATGCCATCGAAAATGCTGTTTTGATGAATTCGCGTCACCTTCAGCGTATTGCGGATTCTGCACAAGTATGGAATACAAATTTTATAGTAGGAACCGGTTTATACACACTTTATCCTGATGAGGTACCGGAGCTCACTCGTGGACTTTACGGCAGTACACCATATAACGTTTTCAATGCTACTTTTTTTGCGGATGCTTCCGGAAATACTTCCCGATACGACAAACATAATTTGGTTCCTATTGTAGAACGTGTTCCCTTTTTACCATTACTCACAACAATTGATGTGTTTGACTGGGTAGATTGGGGGCGAATTGCGGGATTTGGTAAAGGCGAAGAGGCCGTACAATTAACCACAGCTGAATTTACTACACCCGGCTTAATTTGCTATGATTCGGTTTATCCGGGTTGGATACGGAATTTTGTAAACAATGGCGCCGGATTCTTAACCATCATCACCAACGACGGCTGGTGGGGCGACTCCAGCGGGCATCGTCAGCATTTCGAATATGCAAAACTACGCGCCATAGAATTCAATCGGTGGGTTGTGCGCAGTGCTAATAACGGTACTTCGGGAATAATCCGGCCGGATGGAAGCGTTGAACAAAAAACCGATTATTGGGTGCGAACCGGTTTCAATTCTGTGATTCCAATCATCGAAGAAGAAACAATTTACGCCAAGTACGGCGATTGGTTGGCTTATCAAACACTGGGGATTTCTCTCGTTTTTTGGTTGATTGCGCTATTAAATCCGAAAGAACTTACTACCTGGACGAAATCGCTATCCTAACATTAAATCGGATATCGTGGTTAGTTCGAGTTGGAATATTGTTGGATTGAATGCGACTATAGGTATACTCAAAGTTGGAAGAAATCGATGATGATATCTTGTAGCCCACTGAGAATGTTCCATTAATTCGCTGTTGCCCTGTTTCCCGACTACTTAATATTTCGGCATCTTCAACCGGAAGCGTATTTGGTGCATTAGGTATTAAAGCGTTTCCAATATCGCTATCGAGTTTGTAACTAAGTTCGGTATCGTTTTTGTAACTACCTCTCAAACTCAAATCGATGTTGTTTCGAATTTTAGGAAACAACTTCATCTTTACATTTCTAAAGGTATAATTCATCGAAAAGTCGATTCCTTGAGAAAGAGTTTCGGTAGCTCGCTTACTTGCAATGGCGAAAGTAGAAATAGTGCTACGGTCGTAGCCGAATTCCGTTCTAAGATTCGATTTCCACGTCATACTCAACTTTACAAGTGGCGAAAATCTTCGCTCTGCCCGTAAAGTAGTTGGTTCAAATCGGCGGCGGTCATCAATTATTTCATAGGTACTTCCTATCGACTGTGGCGATTGAGCCCCGGTTAGGGTATTCAAAGCCCAATCAACTTTGTATGATCCTCGATAAGAATGCGATAAGGTGGCATTACTCAAAAACTGCCCAACAAACGGTAAATAATCCTGAAATCTATTCCAGTTAATTCGCCATCCCGGTCTTGGAAACACAAACAATCCTTTGCTGCCTAACCCATTTACGTTGCTACCCAGATAAGCATCTCGGAAGTCCTCTTCCAAAGTATTTCGATTCAACACAAATTTTCCATCGTTATTCCCTAGGGAATCTGCAATTACATCGCTGCCTTCATTAATATCTTCATATGCTGTTTCCAGTTGGTTGCGAAATAAAGTTCCATACCCATCACCAAAAGCCCAAACCGACGAAGTATATCCTCCTGATTCGCTCACTACCGATGAGTACTCACCATCCGGAGTAACCGTAATGGTTGTTGTACTTCTATTATTTATAGCCGCCGACCAATCTAAATCTATAGTTAGATTTGGAAATAAATTAATTCGTGTTTTTGCTGTAAAGGTATCGTTAATGCTGTTATTAGCGGGTAATTGCACATTCACATCCCCATCCAAATTATCAATCAACTGTTCTTGAGAAATGCGATCAGAGAATCCGGTTCGATAAGCAAACGGTGGTGAGTAATTATCGCTTCCTGGCGTATTGAATGCATAAAATATTTGAGACTTACCTTGATACCCCGGTTGTGATCCCGTTTTAGTTCGTTTATAACTCCCAGATAATTCTTTCATACTAAAGGCCGCTAAGAATAATTTCCTACCTATGTAAGTAGCATCACCTACAAAGTCTGGGGCCGGACGTGGAGTTCTTAAACTGTCAGCTACATTCTGCTCAGCCTCTCGTTTTCTGGCTTCTTTGGCGGCTTTTCGGTCTTTTGTTTCCTGCTCATTTGCCTCTTTCATCTTTCCGATAAAGCCGATTTTACCGAGAATATCTTCCACATCAATTTTTATAGAATTATCGAGCTGGAAATTATTAGAAACCGACGCTCCAAGATTTGAACCGCGCGGACTGTTATTCCACTGGAAACCTCCACCATAACTCAGCGAATAGGTAAGCCAATCTAGTGGTTTGATGTTATTTAAATTCGGTCGCCAGCTTGCTGAATACGTTTCCTGATAAGTAGATCTACGTGCAGTTAAGGTATCAGAAACAATGCTTTGAAGTACATCGAAGGTTGGCTTCACATCAAAGGCAAGGCTATCGGCGCCGGTTGCATTTCTATTTTCAATCCCGGCGTTGGCCAGATCAAAATTGGTAGACGTTCGGAAAGAAATCGGGATGGACGGTGTCAGATTATAGTTCAATCCGAAATTATTTCGCTGTGTAAAATTATGCGATTGTTGTAAAGGTTGAATTGCTGTCGGGTCGGCTAAACTGCGTCGCCTCGATTCGCTATAGTTTCTTGTTAATCCTGAAGAAAAAGTCAATGAACTTGGTAAGTATCCCATTCTAAAACCAGACAATACTTTTACTAACGGAATATTTCGGGTAAAGCCAAACGGGGTAAACAATTTCACTCTTCGAAGTGATAAGTTATATGATACCGAAGCCTGATAATCCCATTTATTTTGGAATTGCAATTGAGGATTTTGAGAATTCCCGGTGTTATACACATAACTGAGCCGCAAATTATCAATGGTATATTTGGCTAAGTTACTTTTAGAGTTTCTCTTCGAGATATCAGAAAAATTGATGGAAAATCGCTCGTTAATGGTTTGGATATCTTCAATTCGGGTACTGATACTATCCCGCTTTTGCTCCGCAGTAAGATTCTCATTCGAGTTTACCGCATCTTTAAAATCAGTTAAACGAATATCCCCTTGATCGGGTAAAAACTTAGGAGTTTGAGTATCACGTGTGGTAGAAATTGTGACAGGAAAATTCCATCCAAATCTATCCGGCACCAGCTTATGTAGGTTGATGGTGGAACTTAAATTATAACCAAATTGCTCGGATACGCTTCGGCTTTCGAACTGAGATTCCAATCCACCAAATCCATTGGTTCGACGCGTCATATTTGCATTAACTGTGGCAAAATCGGCAAGTTTCACACTTGATTTTGCATTCGCTGCCCATCCTTTCTCGTTATCAAATCCCGATACACGAAGTTCGTTTAGCCAAAACTGAGCATCTAAACTTGCAACGCCTTTTGTGTTAACATCAGAGGGATCGAACGGATTACGAATCCCTAGTCCAATTTCTGAAACTTTGTCCAGCGAAGGGTTCCCTTTAATGGCAAGTACTGCACCTTCTACTCCTTCTTCGCCCAATAATCCTTTTTGCTCAAATAACTGTGACGGATCCCAATCTGAAGCATTTCGATTCTGCTTTAATACATTTAGTGCCGAAATAATAATGTTCATGCTGTTCTCATCATACAACCAAATATCCTGGGCATCGGCGGCAAGACCGGCCTGATCATCGATTGAGTAATTAAAATCTCTCTCGATGGAAGGCGTAACGGGCTGGCGGTACTCGTAAAAATTATTTTCCAAATCGTTACCCATTCTAATTACCAGCTCGGCATCTCCTCGTTCATCAAAACCTTCGCCGTGCACAAACATGCGCATATTGGAGTAATTCAGCAGATTTAAATTACCAGTATACACTCGTTTTACCATGTGAATTTCGCCGGCTCCCAATCCTTCTACACTTAATACCAACGACTGCTCGTTTTGCACGGTCTGTACCTGTGCTCCACGGTTAATAGCTCTGATAGAACCTTCGGGCTGGCGATACGGAAACGGAACTCGATTCGCATTTTCCTCAATATTGATGGTCGAAACCTGAAATCCATCAAGATTAGCCGGTGATTCTGTGAGGTTATCCACCTTATTCCATTGACTCCCAACAAATTCAAAGGTTGCAAATCGAAGCGTAAACGGTTTTTTATAACCACTCATCCACACCCGCATGTGCGAGATATTTTGAAAGCTCTCAATTTCGCCATATCTCCGGGTAAAGTCTTTGAGCGGTATTCGAACCAAATACCATGTTTTGTAATATGGGTCTTTGTCGATTTTGTCTACGATATATGTTCCGGGCGCTCCTACTTCCAAGCCGTTAACATCAGCCGGATTAAAATCCAACTCGTACTGATAGTATGAATTTGTTTGCAGGATACTGGAGGAACTAATGAGCCCTTCCGTATCAGGTTTTAATGTAATAGCTGTTTTGTTATCGCTTCCTCCACTCTCGGGCGTATTGCCATCGTGATAACCGAGTAAGCGATAAAAGCGATCTTTAAGTGGTAAATCACGCACTTTGGTTTCGCCATAATACACGTAATCGTCGTTGGAGGGATCTGCAGCAATGGCTTCAAATTCTGGAGAAGACTCGCCGTATTGCTCGCGCATTCGATCCACAAATTCCTGAAAGATCACGCCTTCATTTCGATTTTCGGCCCCAAAAGTGCCCGGATTTGGAGCACCATCTAACCCAACATCTTCTAACGCTCGCTGATCAGTAGAAAACTGTCCAAGCGGAACAGGTGGTGTTGGTGGAATGTAAGAGCGAGGCTGACCGCTGGGATCATCCTCCGTTAAATTATTGATGGTAGTAGATAAACCGTCTTCGGTATTAAGGCGCGCATTCGGAATAATATCCTCCGAAATGGTACCCAAATCGATGTAGATTTTCCCTTCATAATCAAGTTCCTGACCGGTTGGTTCCTGTCCATCCGGTAAAATTGCCTGCACCCAGAATTCTAAAAATTCAATGTTATTCTGAACTAAATCCTCCTGCCCGGTTGGTATTACTGCAGTCATTCCGCCCCAAGTACGCTCGGGTTGCATATCCAGTAGATCTTTCAAATTGTAATTGTAATTGTACTGCCCACGAGCTTTCGGATTGTAATAAATATCCAAAGAAGTGATACGATCGGTTTCTTGCTGGCTAACCACCCGGCCCTGAAAAATGTCGTTGATTTGAATGGTTTCTACTTCAGGCGTTACTTGCGCTTGTGTTGCCTGAATATTCCTTGGAATAGCATACCAG
Source organism: bacterium (assembly GCA_024742815.1). GTDB lineage: Bacteria > Bacteroidota > Rhodothermia > Balneolales > Balneolaceae > HXMU1420-13. The sequence continues at coordinate 248,944 of JANSXX010000004.1, read as the reverse complement.
GAGAATTGCGAACGTAAATCGGCTCGGTCTTTTCGAAATTGAGGAGTTTGCAGTGTGGTTGAATTTACCCCATTAAAAAAGTCGGCGTCTTCATCTAAGCCGGGAAGTGCTGCCGGTGCTGAAGCCAGATTCCAACGTGTTGGATTAGAGAAGTTGATAGTATATTCAGCGCCTTCAAAATCGTCGATAAAAACCAATCCGTTTTCTTCATCTTTGTATAAGTCGCCCCGGTCGATGGCTTCCTGCACTGCATTGGTTTGTGCGACGCCCGGACGTAATTGGGCAAATTCGCCACTAAAACTGATATTACTTTCAGCACGGGTTTGAAGTAATGGAATCTTATCAATAAACCGGGTTATGAATGGTGTATCAAAATTTGCCTTGGCATCTAAACCTAAGATGGTATTGTTAATCGGCTCGTTTCCAATTCTGATTTTATCAGATAATGGCTGTTCTTTCAATTTAAAAAACGTGCTTCCAATACTAATATCTTCGCTAATCGTGTATTCAGCTCGAACTCCGGTGAAGTTCTTTTGCCCAATTAACGCAAACTGATTGTTCTCATATTCCACTTCAATTTCCTGCCCGGGTGCGAGATAACGGTCGTTTAAGATGGTTAAGGCGCCAAATGAATAATCTACTTCATAATCTGTTCCTTCAACTAAGGTTACACCATTAGCTGTTACCGTTACAGAACCTTCAACCAAACCAAATCCAAGAGTAAAACTACCTGAAACGCCACCACTAGAAGATCCTGTAATAGCGTAGAACGTATTTTTTGAGGATCGTTTCGCGTCGGTAGGTTTAAGATCATAGAGTTCGGTAAACGACAATGATTCTACCACAGAATCGGGTGCATTTGTAGAATTTTGCAATACATCTGCAATTCGATCACCAAAGGGTTCCAAGTATGGAAACATGATGCGACCGGAGCCTGCATCTAAGGTGATACCGGTAAAATCAATTTGATTATCCGAACCAATCGAACCATCCGTTTGCTGACGATCTAAGCCAAGATCGGCGAGTAATGTCTCTCCTCTTCCCGGTAGATTTACTTCCGGAATATTATTTCTTGTATCGGCAATTTCGAGCTCAAAGCCTTCCTGAGTTATACCCGAAACCCCAAGTGAGTAAATATTTCGCATGGTTAATGGCCACGCACGATCTTCGGTAGTCATCCCACCGGGTCGGATCAATTTGAGGTACGTTCTGCTTGAACTTTGAGTGTCCAATTCACCAACCTGAATTACCTCAGCTTGATTTTGTGGATTGCTATACGTGTAAGCTACCGCAATAGCATCACCAGTATTGATGAAGCTTTTCATACTGATATAGCCGAGCGAATAGTTTACGGTGTAGTCTACACCTTCTACTAACTGCTCGAAAATGGCATCCACATATTCTTGAGAGGAAACTCCAAAATCTTCGTTGGTGGCATTACTATCGGTGGGGCGTAATTCTTCTAATGTGCTGATGGCATAGCGATCAAAGTCGTTGCCGGGTAACCCGTAAGCGCCGTTTCCTTCATCATTCACACCAAGATCGAGTAAAGCAATAGCACTTACCGTGTTAATTCCCGGTACCTGCTCAGCCTTACGAACATACACTTGAATCTCGGTAATCTGATAGGGCTGAATGATTTGTTGTGGATTAGACAGCGCGCGTTCAAACTCCTGTCGATTATAGAAATCAAGGAAAAAGTGCCGACCATCTTCATAATCAGCGGGGCGTAGTTCAATAGTATTTTCCTGAGAACCGCCCGAAATACTTTGCGTATTGCTCTCGCCTCGTTGTTGAGAAACCACCGTTGTAACTTTGAGTGGACCTAATTCTGATACCGCTTTAATCCCAAAAAGAGAACTACCTCCTTTAACCAGCGAGTTTCCGGTAGCCATCGATACGTTCCCCATCTCGATGCTTTTGATAATTTCATCTTCGTATCCTTGATAGCGAATACTTAATCGGTTTTCGAAATCAAATTGGCGCTCGGTATCCCAATCGGTAGCAATGGTTAACTTATCCCCGATGGTACCCTGAATGTTAAGCTGTAAATTCTGATTGAACGTCGGATCAACGCGTGTTCTTAAATCGGGTGGCAATGTACCATCATCGAGTTTTTGAACCGAGGCACCTACATTCATGTTTGCTGATCCATTAACACGTAAGTTCACCTCATTACTACCAAAAATGGTAGAAAATGCTGAGTTCTCTCCGCCGGGAACGTTTATGCTAAAATCGAGTAATCCCCGGCTTTCTTGTTGCTGATTCTTCGACTCTTGTACCAACTTTGCACGGATACGATCTTTCGATTGCTGTTTCTTTAACTCCGAGTAACCTGCGAAATTGGTAACCATTGGAATAGTAGTTCCGAAACCAAGTACATTGGTTTGAACTCGGTAGGTATTCAGCGAGTCCCAGGTTGTTCTGGTAGTAACATTTGCCTCTGAAATTGAATACAGTTTACCCGAGTTTAGCTTAGGTAGTTTGCTAACAAAACTAATTCGCTGTGCGCTAAAAATTTTCGTACCGGCGGCAAGTGTATCGGGTACATCTACAAACACAGAGTCAGAGTCGGATCGATCCTGCGCATGTGCAGTGCGTACTCCAAAAACCACAGTTAAAATTGCGATAACTGCTAGCCAACCGGAAGACCTAAGAAAGTGTGGTGCCGAAATAATTTCTACAGAATTGTGAACGTTTTGTAGCTGTACTCGATAGGCTGATGTTTTAGATGATACTTAATTTAAAATAGACGCAGATAATACCATATATTTGAGTATGTTGAAAGTGATTCGAGACATAAAGAGCATGAAAAACAGCAACTCGAAACCACTTCTACCACTACGTATCAGGTCAACGAAAAGTATACGCATTCATCACATACGGCATTGAATTTCTGGAAAAATAAAATACAGCTCGATCTACTGCTAAGGCATGTTGGACCTTTTCTGTTTTGCTTTTTTACCATGATGTTTTTGCTATTAATGCAGTTTCTGATTTTGCATGTCGACAAGCTGATCGGAAAAGATATTCCGATAAATGTGATTATCGAATTAATTGCCACCAATTTGGCCTATATGGTGGTTTTAGCCGCTCCTATGGCTGTATTGGTGGCTACATTGATGGCATTCGGTAAATTTTCTGAACTAAACGAACTCACAGCATTACGAGCTTCGGGGATTAATCCGGTTCAAATTATTCTACCGGTACTTGTAGCCGCTTTTATTCTTGGTTTTGGATTGATTTGGTTTTCGAACAATGTGTTACCCGAAGCCAATAGTAAAGCACGCTCTTTGTTCATGGATATACGTGTAAAAAAACCCGGCTTCGATTTAAAACCGAATGTGTTTTACAACGGCATTGAAGGATACACCTTTTTAGTGCGCGAAATCGATAACGAAACCGATAGTTTGTACAACGTAACTTTGTTTCAAGAGCCGGGAAATCATCGCAAACGCGCTTACATTAGGGCAAATCAAGGGTTTTTGCGAAGCGAAGGATCAGAGGGCTTAACGCTGATTCTTGAAGAAGGAGAGATTCTCCGCTATATGGACAGAAACCGGCAAACGGGCAATGAAAATATTGAGAAAACCCAATTCGATAAGTACCGACTTACCTTCGATTTATCGGAACTTGCTTTTACACGTTCCGACCCCGACGGCCGGAGTGATAGCGATCGAACTATGAGTGCACAGGCTATGGCAGTGGTTGTGGATACACTTCGTAGCGAAATCAACGCATATACGCTAGATTCTTCCGATAACAGCAGCTTCGATTATTTATACGGCGAGGAAGTTTCCAATCCATTTATTCCTATTCGCGATCTCAACTTCAAGCCCGATACTCTGCATCAAAGAACAGCTCTCCCGGAAGCAGCAGATTTTTATACTCTACGTTTTGTACCAAAAGACTCCCAGCAAAAACGAATTGTAGACCTTGCCCGAACTAACATTCAACAGGATAACTCCTATTTCGAAACGATAAGTTCAAATATGCTTTGGCGAATGAAAAGGGTGAGTAAATATTTGGTTGAAATCCATAAAAAAGTAAGCATTCCCATGGCATGCGTTGTATTTGTACTACTTGGCGCTCCCATTGGTATGATGACGCGAAAAGGGAATTTTGGATATGCTGCCATCATCAGTGCGGTGATATTAACCATCTATTTTGTTTCCATAATACAAGGAGAAAAACTGGCCGATCGCTTATTCATCAGTCCATTTTTGGGGATGTGGGCATTCAACATTGTGTTTTCCATTGTTGGAATTGGAATGATACTACATCTATCCACCGAGCTCAGAATAACCAAACTATTCAGGCGCAGTGATTAAACATTTCGATCGCTACATATTTCTACGGTTATTCACCATCACTGTATTTGTACTACTGATTTTCATTTTCATTTTTATAATGATTGATTTCTCAGAAAACAGCGATGATTTCACCGACAGAGGCGCAACACTAAAAGAAATATGGACTCAATACTATGTGCCCTATATCCCGGAAATGATTCGGCTTGTAATCCCGGTTGCTATTTTTTCGGCCTGTTTGTTTTTAACCGGGCAATTATCGGAACGATTAGAAATTACAGCATTTAAAGCGGCCGGAATAAGTCTTTACCGCTTAATTCTACCATACTTTGCGTTTGCACTTGTTGCTGCCGGAACCATCAGTTTTTTGGATTCCTACACCATCCCAAAATCAAACAAAAAGCGCATTACTTTCGAAAATCAATACTTGAAACAAAAAAATGAGCGTATTGATCGCAGTGATATTTACCGAGAATTATCCCCTAACAGTATACTAGAAGTAAATTATTTTGATGAAAATCAGCTAACCGCATATCGAGTACGATTTGTTGAGTACGACAGTTTAACCATCAAAAAAACACTTCTCGCCACCAGTATGAGTTGGAACAGAGAGAAAAATCATTGGGTTTTAACTTCTGTTACAGAGCGCACTTATTCCGATTCCGGGTATGTGCAAACTAGATTTTCCGGCAAAGATACTACCCTTAGCATTTTACCTCAGGATTTGGCTCGGTCCACTTCCGATATTTATCAATTATCGTATCGCGAAGCTGTCGATTACATCGAATCAATCAAACGCAGTGGAGCCGGTGGGGTAAATATTCCAACTGTTCAATATTACGGTCGGCTTGCCTATCCTCTCTCAATAATTGTAGTAATATTAATAGGATTTGCTGTAGCATCGGTTCGCCGAAGAGGTGGCAAAGGTATTTACTTAGCCGTTGGGCTCACTATCAGTTTTTTGTATCTGGCCTTCATGAAAATCGCTGAACCTTTTGGGTATTACGGAACCATATCGCCGGCTATGGCGGCAGCACTGCCTCACATTTCTTTTTTTCTTGTAGGCTTGATCCTACTTATCAACACAAAAAAGTAGTTCTCAGGACGTTTAGGCTTCGGGCTGCGGTCCGCGATACATAGGAATTTCTACTTTTTCGCGAGTATTAATGGGTCCATGCTCTTCTTCATACCGCTGCACATTATCATTTAGTGCATTTGCTAAACGCTTAGCATGGTCGGGAGTTAAGATCATTCGTTTCGCTACTTTTGCCTTCGGAACTCCGGGCATTACTGCGATAAAATCGAGGATAAACTCAGAAGGTGAATGTGTAATCATCACCAAGTTTGAATACGTTCCTGAAGCTTCCTCACTGGGTAGTTCAATCTCTAAGTTTTTACCGGGTGCGCCTGTTTGATTATTCTGTGCCATAATAAATTAGTCTAAAAATCCTTGTTCTTTCATCCATTCGTCGTTGTACACTTTTGCAATATACCGTGTGCCCGAATCCGGTAATACAATTACCATCATATCATCTTTTTTAAATGGATGTTCTTCGATGTACTTTTTTGCTCCTGCAACAGCCGCGCCACAACTCCATCCAATAAACAACCCTTCTTCTTTTGCCATTGCTCTGGTCTCAAGTGCCGATTCCTTATCATTTACTTGCAATACATCATCGATATATTCAAACTCAATGGTGCCGGGTATTATATCTTCACCAATTCCTTCGGTCATGTAGGGTTTGATCTCATTTTTATCAAATTCACCGGTTTCAAAATATTTTTTATACACCGACCCAACCGAATCAATCCCAATCACCTTGATGTCAGGATTTTTCTCTTTCAGATATTTACCTACTCCTGAAATCGTACCACCCGTTCCCATTCCTGCTACGTAATGGGTAATCTTACCTTCTGTCTGTTCCCAAATTTCAGGACCTGTTGTTTCGTAGTGTGCTTGTAAGTTCGATTTGTTATCGTATTGATTTGGGTAGTAGCAGTTTTCGGTTTCTTTTGCCAATCGCGCAGCTACCGAGTAATAACTTCGTGGATCTTCGGGCTCAACATTGGTAGGACAAACAATGACTTCTGCGCCCAACGCTTTTAAAATATCTACTTTGCTCTTGCTTTGCTTATCAGTAGTGGTAAAAATGCACTTATAACCTTTTGCAATAGCCACCAATGCAAGTCCCATTCCGGTATTTCCGGAAGTCCCCTCAACAATAGTACCGCCGGGTTTCAATAACCCTTTAGCTTCTGCATCTTCAATCATTTTAACGGCTATACGATCTTTAATGGAGTTGCCCGGATTGAAATACTCAACTTTAGTTAAAACGGTGCCTTCCGTTGCGCCCATGACTTTATTGAGTTTAACGAGCGGAGTGTTTCCAATCGCTTCAGTAATGGAATTGAGATACATTAATTAATAGATAATGGGTTATGAATTTGATTTCTAAAACTAAGAAATATCTGTACGAACAGACAGAAAGAATCGTGTGCTTATTTCTCAGCTACTGATTGAAATGATACGAGAACTCCCCGGAATTCATTCCACCAATAAAACCAATACCATTTTCGACCGATCCTGATTCGAATAAATTATCGGTAGAAACATCCTCCCCATCCAAAAACTCCCAATCGGAGCTTAAGTGGTAATATCTGATGGTGATTTCATTCGAATTAAGCTCATCACAATCAACCGTTGCCGGCCAAAATCTTGGGTTTACGTGCACAAATCGTTCATCATTTAATGGAAAATGATCGAATAGAAAGTGACGGATACTTAATCGGGCTGTTAAACTGTCGGTATTTGCAATGCGTGTGGGTTTGTCAACAGTTCGGGTTCTGGCCCAAATTTTTCTTCCGTTATAATCGAAGCCGGAAAACATAAAAATCTGCTCTCCTTCCTTCACATTTGCGAAAACAAACTCGTGCTCAGTTCTGCATTCAGTGTCCGGCTCACCAAATCCTGTATCATTATTAATGCCCAATGTATCGACGGAAGGAATAGTTATACCCGGTGTAGTTACAATCGCAGTCGATGATTTACCATCCGGCCCACGCGCTGTAATACGATAGGATGCTTCCGGTACTAGTTGTTTACGAATAGGAAAATTTAGCGTGTAATTCCCATTGAAATTGATCACCATCGGATCTAATCTACTTTGAGTACCGGCTGAAATATCCTCGAACTCAACTTCAATCGGCTCCAAACTTGTACTGTCTTGCAACAAATAGGTTTGAGTGTTCTTCACTCGAACTACATGAACGGTATCACTGAGATTTAAGGCACCGTACATCGAATAATTATCCTCACGTTCTTCAAAAGGATCAACAGCTCGATTATCACAATGTAGTGTTAGAAGCACAATTATTGAAAGGATACAGAATTGAATTCTTGTCGTATTTACCTGCAATGCAAATATAGTTGTTGATGAATAGCTACTTGTTTTTCGACCGCAATAATAACGCGAAAATCTTAGAATATTTGATCGAAACCGAATTTTGTCAAAGTTTTATATAACCGTAAATTGCGCCAAAGAAATTCATACAATTATGTTCATCGAGCAAAAGAAACCAAAAGATTACGACTGCGGCTATAATTTAGATTTAATGATAGCCGCCATACCTAAATTGCCGGAAGGCGAAGAACGCCAAGCTTACGCAAAGCGAGTGGTTGGTTTAATCAAACAAAGCCATCCAAATTGGGTAAATGAAGACGGTACAAGCAAAGCGGCCTGGGATTATTTATACGAGCTAGCCGATTTTGATCTGGAAGCGCTCGGAATTCATAATCCATTTAATACCGGCGAACAAGACGACGCCCGTTAAGTAAAGATCCTTTAAAAAAGATGTTGTTTTGCCGAAAAGTGTGTATTTTCATTTTAGATTGAAAATTAAACACCGATACCCTCGGTATGCTGCAAACAACAGAACATCTTACGCTTGTAAAGTCGCTTCGTAAACAAATTCAACAACCTGAATTGGAGGCGGCATTTACTGAATCCATTGCTCAAGAAAAAAGATTTTTCTCAATATCGTTTTCTATCGAACCCGTTGATGTTCTGGCAGCTATTGAGCAATTACCCAACAAAGACACTTTTCAGTATTACTGGGAAAAACCCACCGACGAATTTTCTATTGCCGCAGCAGGTGAGTTAAAACGAATTACCCAAAATGGTGAATCGAGATTTCGGGATTCCTCTACAAACGGAAAAACTCTGCTCAATCAGGTTTATCATGTAAAAGGACTTGAACACCAGAACGCCACGGTGCACTTATTTGGTGGCTTTTCTTTTTTTGATGAAAATAATGCATCTGCATGGTCAAATTTTGGAGCAGCCTCCTTTACTTTACCGGAATGGATGATCATCCGTGATGGAAAATGCACCATACTTACCGTCACTTTCCCAATTTCCAGCGCCGATTCGATTGAACAATTACAAAATCGTTTATTTGAGGCACTTACCTCACTTGAGCCGGTTTGCAATGTTGGCGAATATAAGAATCGTAATGAGTCTCATAATCACGTTCCCTATTCAGTTAAAGTGAACAGCGAGTTTCAGCATTTGCATTGGGTAGAATCGGTTAAACGTGCAAAGAAATGCATCGAAGAAGGAACATTCGAAAAAGTTGTGCTTGCTCGTGAGTTGCGTTTAGAAGTTGAAAAAACTGTTAGCGAAACTCAGATTTTACACAAACTACGCCGGCAGTATCCCGATTGCTATTCTTTCCTGATTCGTCAGGATAGTTCGGCTTGCTTTATTGGTAGTACACCCGAACGCTTAGCAGCTTTTCAATCAAACTTTATTTTAACCGAAGGTTTGGCGGGTAGCACTTCGCGTGGTAAAAGTGCAACCGAAGACGCCGTGTTAGAGCATAATCTGCTGCAAAGCACCAAAGATTTGCATGAACATGAAATTGTGTTGGATGCCATCGAAGAGCGCCTTAACCCATTTACAGAAAATATTAAGCACCCCAAAAGTCCAGGCGTAAAGAAATTATCGAATGTTCAGCATTTGTTTACCCCCATCACCGCAACCATAAAACAAGGCGTTTCCAGAACCGAGGTAATGAAAAATCTCCATCCTACCCCGGCCGTAGGCGGTTACCCTCGCGAAAAAGCGGTAGAGTTTATTCGACAACATGAGGATTTCGATCGTGGTTGGTATGCTGCTCCTATTGGCTGGATAAATGCCAATGGAAACGGTGAATTTGTTGTGGCCATTCGAAGCGGATTAATCATGGAGAAGGAAGTGCGATTTTTTGCAGGATGTGGTATCGTTCAGGATTCTGATCCCAATAAAGAATGGGAAGAAACGAACATGAAATTTATACCCATGCTGAGCGCTCTTAACTATGCAGGATCGTGATCCCCAAAATCTGAACTTTTACTGGAGTACTCGTTTTGTACGTTCTCTTTATCGCAATGGAGTACAACGAGTTGTAATTTCTCCCGGCTCCCGTTCCACTCCCCTTACTCTTGCATTTTCTGCGCATCCGGGTTTTGATAAAACCATCGCCATCGATGAACGTTCTGCAGCATTTACTGCCTTGGGGATGTCGAAAGCAGATCGTAATCCTACTTGTCTGGTATGTACGTCGGGCACTGCTGTTGCAAACTACTATCCTGCGGTAATCGAAGCCGCACAATCAGGGATTCCACTTATTGTTCTTTCCGCTGATCGACCGCCTTATCTGCGAGGAATTGGAGCCTCCCAAACCATCGACCAATTGAAAATATTTGGCGACTATCCGGTTTTCTATCACGAAGTTGGTGAACCCAGAGATGACGACCAATCACTTAATCGTTTAGAGCTGGCCGCTTTGCAAGCGGTACGGAAATCAATGGAAGCACCCGGAGTTAGTCACCTAAACTTTCCATTTCCAAAACCTTTCGAGCCTGATGTTGACTTTCTGAACACAGCCGAGAAAGACAACGAGCGTCAGGCTAAAAAAAACTACGCATCACCAATTACCACGCAGCCTAAAACTAAACTCACTCCTGATTTTTGGCTGAATATTTCGGAGGCAGAACAGCCTGTAATCATTGCAGGCCCCGAAATTCCGAAGAAAATCATACCAAGTATTCTGGATTTAGCCAAGCAATTGAATGCGCCAATTTTAGCTGAACCGGGATGCAACATCCCTTCTTCAAAATATACCATTACCGGTTTCGATGGCTTTTTACGTAATTCCGAAATCACGGAAGCCTTATACCCCGATTTGATACTTCGATTCGGTAGAGATCCTGTTAGTAAAGCCCTCCAAAATTATTTGAAGAATTACGCAGATGTTCAACAAACACGCTTTCATACCCTTGATACCATAAATGACGAAAGTTTAAGTGCAGATTCTCATTTCAATGTTAACCATGGATTTGAAGTTTCTGATATTGAATTGAATGCGAACAAAGCTTGGATTCGGGATTGGCGACGGTATCAAAAAGAATATTATGCCGCCAAAGAGCGAGTGATGTTTCCAACCTCGCCACTTACCGACGGCTACATCTTTCACATTCTCTCTGAGTTAATCGACACTAAAACCTTCACCATGCTTTCCAATTCGTTTCCGGTGCGCGATATGGCCCTTTTCGGAAATTATGAAGGCAAAGAAATGTATGTAAATCGAGGTACAGCGGGAATCGACGGAATTATGTCGACCACTTTTGGTCTTGCCGAAGTATTAAATAAGCCGGGAGTTTGTTTTATCGGTGATATTGCCTTTTTACATGATTCGAATGCACTTTTACTGCTTCAAAAAGTAAAAACACCGCTCATCATCGTATTACTGAATAATGGGGGTGGAACTATTTTCAAAATGTTACCCATCAGCAATTATAAAAAACGATACAGCGAATATTTCGAAACTCCTCAGCAGGTTTCCATCGCTGCATTGTGTAGGGCACATAAAATTGATCATACACTCATTTCTCGCCCGGAACAGCTTATTCCGAGTTTTGAAGCTTATATCGAACGGCCCGGAGTACACATTTTTGAATGTATGACTGATGCCGAAGATTCGATGGAGCTACGCCGACAACTTTGGAATTATACGCCGGATTCGGAATGAAACTAAACATCCGTGGCATAGAGTATTTTTTCGAAAAGCATCAGGATAATGATGAACTCCCTACTCTTGTTTTGCTACATGGATTTATGGGATCGGGAGCACTTTTTAAAGCTTTAATCCAACACATTAAACCTTTTTGTAATCCTGTAACAATCGATTTACTCGGCCACGGACAAACGGAAGGCGCCGAACTACATTATCGTTTTTCAACCAAAGAACAAGTTGCTGACTTAGTAAAGTTGATACAGGAACAACTGCCAACACCCACTTTTTTGTATGGATATAGCATGGGTGCACGACTTGCATTACAGGTTGCATTGCATCGACCGGATTTATTTTCTGGCTTAATTCTTGAAAGTGGAACCTTTGGCATTGAAGTGGATGCCGAGCGGCAGGCACGTCAGGCTTTGGATGCATCCCGAGCGGATCAAATTATGGGGAATTTCTCCGATTTTTTGAGGCAGTGGCAAAATCTAGAGATGTTTGCAGGCAGTACATCGCCGGAGCAGACTTCCATACAAGAGGCTCAAAATCCGTATTGGATTGCCAACTCTTTACTGGCTTTTGGCACAGGAACCATGCCTTGTGTGCGCGATCGCTTATCGACCTTATCCCCTCCTACTTTGCTTATTGCCGGTGCAAAAGACGCTAAATTTGTTCGCATCAACCAAACCATGTACAAAGAAATCGCGGACGCTGAATTACATATCATCCCAAAAGCCGGACATCGGGTTCATATTGAGTCACCCGAAGAAATTGCCCTGAAATTACAACCGTTTATCAAAAACCATCAGCTATGATTAACTGGAAAACCGTTAAAGACTTCGAAGACATCACTTATAAAAAATGCGATGGTGTTGCACGTATTGCTTTTAATCGCCCGGAAGTGAGAAATGCATTTCGGCCAAAAACAGTATTCGAATTGTACGAAGCATTGCACGATGCCAAAGAAGATAACGACATTGGCGTAGTGTTGATTTCGGGGGAAGGTCCTTCCCCCAAAGATGGCGGCTGGGCATTCTGCTCGGGTGGAGACCAAAACGTTCGATCTAAAACCGGTTACAAAGCCGATGATGGAATTCCAAGACTCAATATTCTTGAAGTTCAACGGTTGATCAGATTCATGCCTAAAGTAGTGATTGCGGTAGTTCCCGGCTGGGCTGTTGGCGGTGGACATTCGCTCCATGTAACATGCGATATGACCTTAGCCAGTAAAGAGCATGCCATTTTTAAACAAACCGATGCCGATGTTGCCAGTTTTGATGGCGGATTTGGATCGGCGTTACTGGCGCGACAAGTTGGGCAAAAACGCGGACGTGAAATCTTCTTTTTAGGAAGAAATTACGATGCGCAAGAAGCCTACGAAATGGGCATGGTGAATGCCGTAGTTCCACACGAAGAGCTCGAACACACCGCATATGAGTGGGCGCAGGAAGTGTTAGCTAAAAGCCCAACTGCAATTAAAATGATAAAATTTGCCTTTAATTTGATCGATGATGGATTGGTAGGGCAACAGGTATTTGCCGGCGAAGCTACTCGACTTGCGTACATGACCGACGAAGCCGAAGAAGGGAAAAATGCTTTTCTCGAAAAGAGAAAACCGAATTGGGAAAAGTTCGGGAGGAGCCCTTCATAAATGACGGTTCAATCTTTTTTAAAAACGTTACGCTTTCTACAAATCGTTTTACTTCCTCGTTCCGAAGCTCCAGCTTCGGAATGCAGTCCAGAAGCTCCAGCTTCAACTATTAAATAGAACTCTTTTAGTCACTAATTTTCAAATCATTGTAAGGATTGCCCTTCTAAAGAGTCTTACATAAGAAAAGATACTCTAATGGGAAGAAGCCGCTTTAAATTTTACGAACAACACTATCCGTACTTTGTAACCTGTTCTATTTTAGATGGAATATCCCTATTCTCTGACCCTGAACTCGCAAGCATAGTATTGAACTCTTTAGAGTTTTTGCAAACCGAGGCTTCAGTCCTAGTTAATGGATTTGTATTGATGGAAAATCATATGCACATGGTTATTCAGTCTGAACATCCAGGGCAAACTTTAAAAAACTTCAAGTCCTATACTGCCAAGTGTATGATTAATTCGTTAGAACAACGAAGAAGAACGTTATTGCTTAAAAAGCTACGGTTCCATAAAAAACTACATAAAAGACAAAGCAAGTATCAAGTTTGGGAAGAAGGAGGGTATCCTAAACAAATTGACTCGGCGAAGAAAATGATTTCATGCCTGGATTACATCCACTATAATCCTGTAAAAGCTGGCTTTGTGGATACTCCTGAACATTGGAGGTATTCATCAGCCAGGAATTATAACTCTATGAATGGATTGATTACAGTGAGTAAATATGTGGGTTAAATTAATCAACTGTTAGTTACATATTATAGTGAAGCTGGAGCTTCTGGACTGCATTCCCAACGTGGACGTTGGGAACGAGGGGAACAATAATTATCAGTAATCTGTACTTAGTTTTTGTAAGTAAATGCCATTTAATCCAAATAACAGAAAAGGCACTCCATGCACATTTTCTACTTTGAAGACTGAATAATACACACCGCTATTTAATACAGGCATAGGAACATTGACCCAATTAGATTTTCCTAGTTCTTTTCTTATAATTTGTCCCGAGTCACTATAATTTATTATTGCATATAAGCTTTGATTTTTTCGATCAATCTCTAGTTCTACTATGCTTGACGTATCGTTCAAATATTCATTATTAACGATATCCCACTTTTTACCTCCATCTTTTGAAGTGTAAAAACCTGCTTTATTTAAACCAGCATAATATCTGCTTTCAAGTGGATTGATTTCAATATCATGAACAAGTGAACCAGTATCATAAACAGTTGTAGTCTCCCAGGTATTACCTGCGTCCAAGCTTCGAAGTACATCTCCAACAAATGCAGTTCCAACATATATTTCGTCCGTATTTTCATGGTTAATTGCAATCCTCGTAACCCCTGCTTTTAATCTATTTTCAGGCAATCCGTTTCCCTCGATTTCAAACCATGTATTTCCTCTGTCTATGCTTTTATAAAATCCTCCTCCATACCTTCCCGATGTACCAGCATATTGAATTTTAGGATTTTTTGGATCTAAAATGAATGAACTTATTGAAGTACCTGACGGTGGTTCTATCCCTTTTTGCGAAAGCTCCCAGTTTTCTCCATGATCGGTACTTTTTAGAATACTTCCATTGATTGCATAAATTTCAGAATTATTATCAGGTGATAATTCGATTGCTCTAAAACTACCACCACTAAAAAGCACCTCCCAAGTGAAACCACAGTCAGATGTCTTATACAACTTCCCATCAGTACCATCTCTAAAATTATAAGATGTTCCAACATATATAATCCCATCTTTTATGCGATCAACAGCAATTGATGTGACTTCTTCGTTTTTGAGTCCTAGCAAGACCCATTCATCAGAAACAATTTCTTCACAAGCAATTTTCTCTATCTCAGGATGTTCATGCTCGCCAAACAAATCGCATCCTTGAAAAAAGAATAAACCTCCGAAAAGCAGAGAAATTAGAAATTGAATCGAATTAAGCATCTTGACTCCTTAACTAGCTATTTACTTATTGATTATGAACTAATCATGAACAACCATAAAACGTTATCAAATAATATTTACCAATGTAAGTGTTTTCATAAATTACTACTCTTACCTTCGTTTTTAATTTGTTCTGAATGACTTCCTACTCCTACATAAAAACACTTAAATTTCTACAGATTATTTTGCTTGCAGGCTATTGTCTTTCCATTGGAATAGTGCTGTTATTAGCGAATTTGGAGATTGTGCCCTTGTTACCTGAAATGCACTCCAACGAATACATCGACATCATTGCCATAGCTTCAGGAGTAGCCGGAGTAATCGCTGCTTTTTTCCTTTTTCAACAATTGCTTCTTCGCGTTGATGAAAACCATAGTTTTTCCAGAAAACTTTCAGCATTTAAAACTGCGTTCTTCTTGCGATTAATCCTTATAGAGTCGGTCGGGATGCTTTCGGTGGTCTTATTTATGATTTCAATGAACATCATCCCGATCATTTCCGCTATATGTATAGCTGTACTACTGGGGTTACTTAAGCCATCAAAAAATGAAATGATCAAAATACTTCGGTTAAGTCCCGGTGAACAAGTAAAGCTCAACTCTTCTAATACGGTGTTAGGAGATGTTCACCAACAGCTATTTAAACATAGAATGAATTAGTCTTCGTTTTGCACTCTTTGCACTTCTACCAAATCGGTCAAAGAAATGCGATATAATTGCCCTTCTTCTTCCGCAATTATCAAATCAGTACCGTCAAATGTTACCGATTCGATTTGCTTGGTGTCGTCTAAAAACGCTGTTTTGTACGAATTGCCAAAAAACTGCCCATCTTTCGGTTCAAACACCAAGATCTGATCGTAAGTTAGCACAGCCAGATATTTTTGATCGGGCGAAACATCTGCAGCTGTTACATAATGTTCCGTGTCGAACGTTTCGATAAGCTTCAACTCATGTAGCTTCTGATTCTGTGGGTTTTCAATATGAAACAACATGGTTTTGGAACTTTGTTTGGTGAGAATGTAAATCTCTCCATTATATTCGAATAAAGCTTCAGCATTGTAGTTCGAGCGGAGGAGCTTACCCATCAGATCGTTGCGTTTTGGGTAGGTGATGTAGTACTCGGCAATCACATCAACTTCATCGGCATCAGGCGCAGGTTCTTCAATTACAATCACTTTAAGGTCATCTCTGCACTCGCAATTATTGCCGATTTCGCCGATCAAAATGAAGCCATTTGCTGTGTATGCCAAATCCTCCCAATCGGTATTTCCTGCACCAATTACTTCCGCTCCACGATAATCGTCGCCTGCAACTAAATCACCATCAATGTTTATGGCGTAAATCTTATCGGGCGTTCCGGAATCGCCATGCACCCAAAAAATACCTTCCAGATTCTGGCTTTTGATGATGCCGGATACTTCATTACGCGCCGGTGGATCAATTCGCTTATAAGCCTCTAGTTCTAAGGTTGGTATTTCCTGCGCCGATGTACAGTTCACCATCCCAAGAAAAATGAACGATAAAAGGATTCTTTTTGGTAGATTCATAGCAATTAAAATCAAAGTTAGTGATGAACATACAACACGAACAGACCGAGAGCAAAGGTGCTTTTTTTATTGAAGAAGATGGCGAGCGCGTTGCTGAGATGACCTATTCTAAAAATGGGGATTATCGCATTATTATTGATCATACCGAAGTTTCTGAAACGCAAAAAGGTAAAGGATTAGGTAAAAAATTGGTATATCATGCTGCCGATTATGCGCGTGAACAAAATCTTAAAATCTTGCCTTTATGCCCATTTGCACGAGTGGTTTTTCGCCGAAATAAAGAATTACACGATGTGACTTGATTAAATTCCAATGGTTAAAATCCAAATCTCAAACAATGTTTAAATTCCAAAGTCCAATTTCCAATTAGTTCACTTTATTAAATTGAATATTGGAAATTGTTTGAAATTTTGGCCCTTGGATTTTGGAATTTAACCATTGGAATTTGATAAGCTTCGCTTATCCAAAAACATCCTTCATTTTACTGAAAAACCCTTTCTCTTCCTTGGTTTGATTGGAAGCATCGAAGTTTTCAGAATCGCGTAGAGATTCCACTGCTTTTCGTTCTTTGTCGCTTAGGTTACGTGGCATATACACATTAATACGCACATACTGATCGCCCTCGCCACTATTGTTTAAGCCCACAATTCCTTTCCCGCGCATACGCAACAGCTTACCCGGCTGTGTTCCCGGCTCGATGCGCAGTTTCGCTTTTCCTTTGAGGGTTGGCACTTGTTTTTCTGTACCAAGAATGGCATCCGGAATACTAAGACTTAAGTCGTAATAAATGTTGTTGCCTTCACGGATAAAATGCTCGTGCTCTTTCTCCTCGATCAGCACAATTAAATCACCAGCCGGACCGCCTCTGCGCCCTGCATTTCCTTGTCCACGAAGGGTAATGTAATTCCCGTTAGAAACTCCCGATGGAATATTTACCTTGATGGTTTCTTCACCTTTCTCGCGACCTTCCCCATTACAGGTTTTGCACTTGTTCTTGATGATACGCCCTTCACCTTGACATGTAGGGCAAGGCTGTACATTCACCATTTGTCCGAGCATGGTTCGCGTTACCTGTCGAACTTCTCCCATTCCATTACAGGTGCCACAGGTTTCGAAATCGGAATTGCTTGCTGCACCGGTTCCATCACAAGTTTTGCAACCAATCTGTTTTTTAACTTTCAGTGTTTTTTCGGTACCAAAAGCAATTTCTTCAAGAGTAAGCGGCATTCTGATTTTCATATCGGAACCGGGTGTACCAGCGGTTCTTCGTCCGCCACGGGAGCGTCCACGCCCTCCACCTCCAAAAATATCATCTCCAAAAAAGCTACTGCCAAAGATATCACCGAATCGACTGAAAATATCATCCATGTCGAATTCAACGCCTCCGCCGCCAAAGCCACCTTGACCATTTACACCGGCATGCCCGTATTGATCGTAACGAGCTTTTTTCTGCGGATCTCTGAGTACTTCATAGGCTTCCGCTGCTTCTTTAAATTTCGTTTCAGCGTCGGCATCTCCCTTGTTTCTGTCCGGGTGATACTTCATAGCCAGCTTTCGGTATGCTTTTTTCAGCTCCGATTCGCTGGCATCTTTTCCAACACCCAGTATTTCGTAATAATCTCGTTTACTCATTGCCAATCCTTATTCGCTAACAATTACTTTTGCGTGCTTGATCACTTTATTTCCGATTTTATATCCACTTTCCAGAATCTGGAGTACTGTGTCGCTGCCTGTTTTCTCATCCGGTGCTGGTTGTCTTAATAAAGCATCATGTAAATTTACATCGAATGGAATTCCTGTTTGGTTGATAGCCTCCACGCCATACTTACTGAACAACTCTTCGAACTTTCCGGCTACGAGTTTCACGCCGGCTGTAAAATTTTCGTCCACTTCATACTCTTCCGTTGCATTTAACACTCGGTCGATATCTTCCGAAATAGGCAAGAAGTCTTGAAGTGCTGCTACTCTAGCATCTTCATACAGAGCAGCGCGTTCGCGTTGCACACGCTTACGTACATTTTCAAGTTCGGCTGCTTTCCTTAGCAGTGAGTCTTTAGTTGATGCGAGTTCTTGTTCCAGTTTAGCGATTGCGCTTTCCTCTGTTTCTGTTTCCTGTTGTTCTGATTCCTGACCGTTTGAGGCTTCTGTTGTATCTACTTCTGCTTCATCAGTTGCAGCTTCGGCCTCTTCGTTTTGCTCTAATTCGTTGTTTTTGATGTCTTCGTTACTCATCGTGAACAGTTAAATTCTTTTGGTTTTCCGCAACGAGTAAAGCAAATAGTATGCCACGAGGCGTATTAATTTTGATGGTGACAAAGTTGCGTTTTTTGGATTGGGATTCGTTATTCGCTATTCGAAATCCACCTTTTTCTTCATTTCTGCCACGAAAGCACAAAAGCACTGAATTTTGTAGTTGGCTCCGAATCCAATTAACACTATGCACTGCTTATTGGTGATTGTTTATTTAATTGATTCGTTATTCGAAACTCGTTACTCGTTATTCGAAATCCACCTTTTTCCTTTCTCCTTAAATCCGCCACGAAAGCACAAAAGCATTGAATGTTGTAGTTGGCTGTGAATCCAATGAACACTGTGCACTCCTTGCTGAATAATGTTTATTGAAAGCATTAGATACTCGCTATTCGAAACACCTGTGACTCTATACCTCAGCATCTCTACCAAAAAAAACCTCACCCGCCTTTCGACAGATGAGGTTTAAATAGATAAAAATGTAGCTTACTTAAAGTTCACTCACGCAATCACCAACGCCACATACAACTACTGATGGTAGATTAATTACGTTGATTCTTGGAAGCAACGCTCCCCATTTTGCTTCGATTACTCCCAGCATTTCATTAGCAATAATAGCATAACCTCTAGGGTTTGGGTGCACTCCATCGGTTGAGAGTATTCCATTTGGTGAAAAATCCGGTGCAAGATTTACTCCTTGAACTGTAATTCCCGGAACACCATCGCTTAACCCAAAGATGTCATAAAATACGCCAGTTGGGCTGTTGGTATCGTGTAGTGCCAAACGGCTCGAATTCGCTGCAACTGCTGCTGCGATCGTGCCATTAAATTGAGCACGTCGGACTTCAATAGCCTGTTGTTCAGCTAGAGTTAAATAGAATTGATCTCCGCTTAAAGAACCATCTGCGTTGAATCCAAGTGGAATAACTACTCCAATCGCCTGATCTGCGTTTCCATTAAATGGAGTTCCTAACACAGAACCTGCACTTAACAGAACAAGCTCCCCTGCTACCATTGGTCGCGATTGCTCGTAAGGAACCAAAGCGGCTCTTTGCTGTGCATTAATCTGCCCAAAGGTTTGTAAATTATCGAAGCATGGACCTAAATCGTCCAATTCTTCATCAATTGCCAATATTGGATTATCACCTGCAGAGTAAGAAATCAGCCTTCGGGCTGCATCTTCCGCTGTAATTGCATTTAAAGGAGCATTTGCACAAGCTTGAATTGCTCCATTCACCGATTGCACACCTTGATTGATAGCACCGGCTGTTGTCGCATCTAAAGTGATGTTATTCCATCGTACCGCCTGGAATACCGGCAACCCAAGAATAAACGGGATGTTTGAAACAACACCATGTGCCTGAGTATTAGCAATTAAAGTATTTACCGTAGCATTGAAACGCGTATCAAAATCGGCAGCGGAGGTAAAAATTGCTTCATTCGCTCCACCAGAAGCCGCATACCCAAGTACATCGTTGTTACCTATCCAAAGACTGAAAAACGTTGGTTGGGTTGCAACAGCATCACCAATAATGGTTGAACCTGTGGCCCCATCCTGGCTTGGGCTACTTGCAAATCGCTGGTAAAATGGATTAAACGCCGGATTAGCAGGACTATCAGGGCCACCAGTAGCAGGAGTTAATAATTGTCCAACTTGAATACCCGGAACCCCAAAGTTATGAACTTGTGGACCGGAATAAGCAGTTGGAGCTTCTCCGCCAATGGTTGGTGAAGGGCCTGGTATGCTGGTATCCAGCTTAAAACGGCCTAAAACCTGACCATTTTGTGGATTTTCAACTACGGTATTAAATCCTTTTTCAGAATTTATATCAGGTTGATTGAAGATTATATCGCCTTCTACTGCGGCGCTAAACTGCGTGGCAAGCATCGCTGGAAACGACATTTGTTGAGCTGCTGTGTAAAGCGCTCCATCTGCATATCCGGCAGTTAGCGAGTTTCCAATTGCAATGTATGTACTGAAATCGGCACTGCCTGCTGTATACTCAGGTGTTTGAGGTAGTGGATTATCTTCCAATCGTTCATTGATCAGAGAATCTCCTTGTCCATCACAGGCATTTATCAGAACAGCCAGAGAAAGTACTAGAAATAATGATTTATATGATTTTTTCATGTCTGTAAAGCCTTAATTAGTTCAAGAATTGATCGAAAGTTAGCGAGAAGTAATAGATCGCGCCTAAACTTGGGTTAGCTAGCGAGGTTGTGTACCGCTCGTTAAGCAAGTTGCTTCCGCCAATCTTAAGTATGGTTTTGTATTGGTCGAGTTTATAGCTGATTTGTGCATCAACGGTGCCAAACGCATCAATTACTCCATCACCGATGGAAGATTCCCATACATAAGCATCTTGCCATCTGTAAGTAACATTGAAGCCAAGATTATCGGTTACTTTGCGGTTAGCAAACTTCACATTATATCTCCATTCCGGAGTGTTATAACTTGCGCGGAATCCTTGATTAATCAAATCATCCTGATCCAAAAGCTTGTTGTAGGAAATATTACCACCAACTGTATATCCCCCAGACAGAGAATAATCGGCAGTAACTGCAAATCCGTGCGATCGAACTTTACCATCGGCATTGATATCGAAGCCGTAGCTTTGAGTTGCAAACGATTGATTTGGATTGTTCGGGTCCTGCTGAGTAATTACCGACTGCTTCCAAGCGTCTGAACCAACCGTGTACTCTGAGCCCGGTTCGTTAGTTAAACCGGCTGGGATACCTTGTGTAAAGGTTACCTCGGCGATAAAGTCGGTGTATTCACTAAAGTAATAGTACGCATCAATAAACAAGCGATTGTTGATGAGTGACTTATATCCTACTTCCCAAGTTTGAATCTTCTCAGGTTGGAAATCTTCAAACTCAAATTCTTCAACCAATGCCATTGCTTGATTAATGGTTGCACCACCAGCTAATGCGGCTCTTGCTTCTGCAACTCCGGTGTATACCGTGTTAGTTTCGAAATTGTAACGATCTACTAATGCAGGGTTAGATCCAATTAATCGGCGAGAAACTACATCCAAGTCGATGAATTGATCTTGAGTGGTTGGAATTCGGAAACCACGCTGGAAAGAAGCACGGATATTGTGATTGTCGGCAACGGTTAGAATTGCTGATGCACGAGGTGAGAGCTGTCCATCAAAATATTCGTTCTTATCATAACGGAAAGAAGCGCTTAGATCAAGATCACCATCCATAACTTGCTTGCCGAATTGAGCAAATGCGCCCCATTCGTCAATATCGAACTCATCACCATTGTCTTGCAATGCAAACAAAGTTCCCTGCGATTCTAATGCATAACGACGAACATTTACACCTGCAACTACTTGAACTTGTTCAGGATCGATGAGGTTAGCAAAGTTGTAGAAACCCTCTGCGTGGTAAAGATTAGACTTATCGAGGAATTTCGCACCGCCTTCAGAAATTGGCGTTTCTCTTAACTGTGCAGCCAAATCTTTGAATTCCTGAGAATCTGGTGAGAGTTGAGCAGCATCTGCGGCCGCACGAGCAGCTGCATGAGCCTGATCAACGCTTGCGCCTTGAGTACGTGCGCCGGCAAAAGTTTGGAAATACGGCGTTAAATACGTTTGCTGATTAATTAAAGAAGCTAAGGTATTAGCCGCATAAGAATCACCGGAATTTTCTTGAGTGGTGTAAGCACGTAAATAGAAATCAGGGTTTCTTAATTCTAATTTACCGGTCCAGATCGAAAAATCATCTAATACAAAACGGTCGTTAGCGGTGTAAACCGTGCTTCCGTAGCCGATATTATATTGACCTACTAATTCGTAGTTATCGTTAATTCGATAGTGTAAAGCACCACCCAGTTTCAAACTTTCTGTGGTATTGTCTACAAAAGATGACTCACGATAACCTGTTGGTGTAAATGCACCTTCAATCCCATCGGGATATAATGTTCTGGTTGCTGCCGTTTGTGCCGCTGCGGCCGGGTCATCACCCGCAATAACAATATCAGCGATAGCTCCAACGGTAATGGTGAAATCGCCATATACATTGGTTCCATCATACAATCTTGGGATGGCAGCGTCGGCACGTGATGAACCGCCTCTTTCGATCAATCCAGATTGATCTCGATAATCTTCGCCCACAAAGTCATTTGCACGCAAGTATGAGGC
This sequence comes from bacterium, assembly GCA_024742815.1. Lineage (GTDB taxonomy): Bacteria > Bacteroidota > Rhodothermia > Balneolales > Balneolaceae > HXMU1420-13. The sequence continues at coordinate 226,045 of JANSXX010000004.1, read as the reverse complement.
ATTCACTTTAAATGCGAATTTATTATTGAACGATTTTGCATATCGCGCGCTGTAACTTTGATAAAGTGATGGCTCTTCAACCGCGCTGTCGATATGGTTTACCCCTGTTTTGATGTTTACTGAAAGTCCTTGATAGTCGAAGGCGCTTTTGGAGTTCATCAATAGAATACCGTTAATAGCGTTTGGTCCGTATAACGCAGAAGCTGCACCGGGGATTAATTCAACGCTTTCCAGATCAAGCTCAGAAATACCCACTACGTTACCTACTGCAAAGTTTAGTCCGGGAGCCTGATTATCGATCCCATCAATCAACTGTACAAAACGGGTATTACCGTTTGCTGCAAATCCACGAGTGTTGATAGATTTGAAGGTTAACGATTGGGTACTGAAATCAACGCCTTTTAGATTTCCGATAGCATCGTAAAAGTTGGTAGATGCCGTGGCCTGAATGTCGAGCACGTCGATTTTCTCGATAGAAACAGGCGACTGTAAAATACTCTCTTCAACACGAGAAGCAGATACTACCACATCGCTTCCGAAAATGGTTTGCTCTTCCATAATAACATCAACTTCCTGATTGTTGGTAGTTACTTCAACTTCTACCGGCTGAAATCCAACGATGGAAAATATCAATGTAATAGGTGGGTCTTGGGCTACAGAAATCGAGAAATTCCCGTTAAAATCTGTAGATGTACCGATAATTCGGTCTTTTACACGAATGTTAACACCTACCAAAGGTTCTCCTTCGGTATCGGTTACGCGTCCGGTTATCTCGGTGTCGTCTGCAAGGGTGTAAGAATTGGCGTAGATGATTTGGCCAAATCCGATGCAAAGACTTAGACACAGAAAAGCAATTCGCCGTATCTGTTTACTCATATCTGATCCTGATTAAGTTTGTGTTTTTAAGGATAGCGTGCTTATTCCACTACGGGGTAAGTTGGTTAGTACTTCCCATTTGAACGAGCATAGATAAATAAAGCCTGTTTTGGGGATTATGCAAGCGCTTCCAATGTATAAATCGGGCAAAATTAATAAAAATGCCTCTTAACTCACGTTTATTTTTGGATAAAAAAATGCTTTTCTTCGGGCTTTCTAATTTAATCTTACTACTGTGTCTAAGTTCATAAAATCAAACACTCTACTATTACTAATATTTGTTTTTATTGGATGTGCCCCTTCTAATCCCGAAAAAATTGTTTCCGATAAAGCTACGTTTTTAGCGCTTGGCGACTCCTATACCATTGGCGAGTCTGTACCAGAAAATATGCGATGGCCGGTTCAATTAGTGGATAAATTAAATAGCAATGGCTATGATTTTGCTGAACCTACTATTATAGCTACTACCGGTTGGACTACCGCAGAACTTCAGCAGGGAATTATTGATAAGAATCCGTCGAAAGACTTTGACTTAGTTTCGTTGCTAATTGGAGTGAATAATCAATACAGAGGCTACGATTTTGGAATCTACGAAAAAGAGTTGCCCGAACTTATTTCGCAGGCAATTGAATTTGCCGGTGGCGATACCAGCAGAGTTTTTATGGTTTCCATTCCTAATTACGGAGTTACTCCTTTTGGGCAATCACGGGGAGAAGATAAAATCAGGGCTGAATTGTTGGAGTATGATGCCTACGCCGCAGAATTAGCTTCCGAGTTCGGCATACCTTTCTTCAACATCACTCCTATTTCTGAGAAAGCCAAAACGGATGCTTCCTATATTGCGAGTGACGAATTACATCCCTCAGGAAAAATGTACAGCGAATGGGTGGAATTAATGCTTCCCGAAGTTATTTCTCTTATTGAGGGACAATAGATTAGTTCGAATCGTTGTTTATATCACGAAACACAATTTAAATTAACTAAACGCACTATGAAGAAAGGGATTTTACTTGCAACGCTTTTAATCTTAGGAATTGGGTGTACAGCAACTGCGCAAACTATTCAAAAAGAAAGTGGTACGATTAGCATTTCGATGAGCGCTACCGAATTTCTACCCGCTGATCGAATCATTTTTACTGTCAATTTAAATGCAGAGGAAAAAACACCTCGTCAGGCCTATCAAAAGCACAAAAAACAGGAAGAATTGCTAGCAAGCTTGCTTAAAGAATTCGATATCGAAGAAAAAGACATCAAGTTTCAGCCTATCCGAGTTGATAAAATGTATCGCAATAACCGTAGCGATATGTATTCACGAACCAATCAACAAGTGAGTGTTACATTTGACGATTTTGACATCTACGAAGAAATCCAGCTCACACTTATAGAAAATAATTTTGACTCGTTTAATGGAAGCTTTTCGAGTTCGAAAGTAGATGAGGGCAAAGAAAAAGCACTATTAAAAGCAATCGAAGCCGCACGTTCTCGAGCGCAAATTATAGCTGAAGCATCCGGTGTGGAAATCGACCGTATTTATTCTATCAATTACGCCGAACATTCTGTACAACCTGTGCAAAGAGGAATGATGGAATTACAGGTTATGGCCGACTCAGCGCCATCACTCATGGACTTTGATCAAGTTGTGAGTGTTACTTCAAACATCTCAATTCAATTCAATATCGCAGATTGATCTAATCAGGTTGAACGGCGTTAACGGCTTCAAAATAGGTGGATGCTTTTTCAATTCCATCTTCGCCGTTAATTTCTAAATACCAGTATTTTTCAATATTACCTACCGAGTTTTGCATACGCATTTGCATGGTGCCCTGCGATTTATGCTCCGCAATTACCCAGTGCGCAATCAACGTGTAATTTAATCGCTCGTTTGCACCAAAGGTTTGGTTCCTATCGAACTCAAAAGTTACTCCCTCCATTGCTTTTGTATTTGGATGTCCCTCAAGCACTGTAAACTCTACACCAGGATCATCCGGACCTCGACGAATAAAAGAAGCTAACGCGATTGGTCGCTCATTCTTGGGTAGACGTTCCATCGCTTGCAATGCAATTACTGTGGCGGCTTTATGATGTCCATGAAACTGATCGAAGGGTAATAATAAAAACAGGAAGTCGTACTCTTCTTCCTGCATAATCTCCTCTAAACGATCTACGATCGGTTCGGTATTCCATTTGGTGAGCGTCTCTTCAACATCCAGCGTGAAATAAAAATCTTTCTGATCGAAAAAGAAATAATCTCGAATTCCAACAATATCTCCTCCGGCAATCAATTCCTTTTTTCTTATTCCCGGTAGATATTCTCGCCCAATTTCTTCTTTATCGAGCTCTAAGCCATAGTAATAATTACCCAAGGTCGAGTACGTGTAGCCACCTTCGCCGTTGGTCATCAAAGCCAGATCTACAGTACCGTCAAGTAATTGGGTGGTTTTCCAAACAGTGGCTGAAAAAAGAGCATCATCATCGGGGTGTGCAGTAACCATTAGCACTTTTGGTTTATAATCGAGTGGCTGCTGACTAAATACACTTAGAGTGCTAATCAGCAATATAGAAAGCGACAGGAGCATTTTTTTCATCATCGTAGACAGACAATTTTGAGTTAGATTATTTAATAATCGGATACAAGGTTTCCCAAATGGTATCCGCTACTATTTTGTGTCCTTGAGCATTTGGGTGTATCTGATCAGCCAACATGTATTCATCGTAACCGCCAACTTTATCTAAGATCATCGGAATTAGCGGTAAGTTGTTTTCTTGCGCAAGATCGGGGTATAAATTCACGAACTCTTGAGTGTATTCGATGCCCAAATTCGGAGGCACTTGCATGCCGGCAATTATAATTTCCATATCCGGATATTTTTCGAGGGCTCGATCAATGATGGTTTGTAAGTTTTGTTTGGTGGATGTGAGATCGATACCGCGTAAACCGTCATTTCCACCTAATTCGAGGATCATAAGATCTACTTTTCGCTGAAGCACCCAATTGATTCGTCGTGCTCCACCAGCTGAGGTTTCTCCACTTAGGCCTCCATTAATAACCTCGTAATTGAGTCCCACCGAATCTATTTTTTCCTGAAGTATTGCCGGGAAAGCCTGATCTTTTTCCAGTCCGTAACCGGCGGTAATACTATCACCGAAAATGAGAATGGTTTTCTTTTCTTGTGCCATCGTTAGCACAGAAGTGCAATAAATAAGAGTAAATATGAAGAGTAATTTTAGGCTCATCAGATGAAAACGTAAATAATTTAAAACTTTCGAATCGCTGTAACGTATTTGCGCCCCAATTTGTTCGGAATGAAAATAATATCTCTTTAGGTTAACCATCCTAAATAAAAGCAAAAAGCTATCGTGTCAAAAATATTAGAAGTAAAAGAGCTAAGCCGGGTTTTCAAAAGCGGATCCAGAGAGCTTACCGTTGTAAATAACATAAGTTTTGAAATTGAAGAAGGCACCACTTGTGCCATTGTTGGTCCATCCGGTAGTGGAAAAACAACATTATTAGGTTTATGCGCCGGCTTAGACCGCCCAACTTCAGGCGTTGTAAATTTAACAGGTACCACCATTAATTCGTTAAGTGAAGACGAACGCGCGCAAGTACGCAATCAACATGTAGGGTTTGTTTTTCAAACCTTCCAGCTTGTGCCAACACTTACTGCTTTGGAGAATGTAATGGTGCCTTTGGAATTACGAGGTGAGGCTACCTCAGAGGTAAAAGCGAATGCCCAAAAATTACTCACTGAAGTTGGACTGGGTGATCGAATGGATCACTACCCTACTCAACTCTCGGGTGGCGAGCAACAACGTGTCGCTATTGCGCGTGCTTTCATCAATCAGCCAAAAATACTGTTTGCTGATGAACCTACCGGAAATCTCGACACAGAAACGGGCGAACACATTGAGGAACTCATCTTTAATCTCAATAAAAACAAACAGACCACACTGGTAATGGTTACCCACGACATTGAGCTGGCAAACCAATGTGATCGAATTATCCGACTTAAAAATGGTAAGGTAGAAAGCGACGAACTTGTTCGTGGAACTAATGCTGAGGTAGCCGGATAATGAGCTGGAACTGGATTTTTAAAATGGCGTGGAGAGATTCACGCTCAAACAGGCGGAAGCTGTTTTTATACATGGCCGCCATCATTGTAGGTGTTGCTGCACAAGTTGCAATCACTTCCTTTCGGGTAAATCTGAATGAGAGTATTGGCAATCAAGCAAAAGAATTACTCGGTGCCGATTTAGAAGTTGATCGGTCTGCCCCATTGCAAACCGAAGTACAGGCTTATCTCGATTCGCTTAGTAGTGATCAGGCACGAATGCTTTCCTTCAGCTCGATGGCCTATTTCCCGAAAAATGGAATTACCCGACTGTCACAAATTATGGCACTGGAACCGGAATTTCCTTACTACGGAACCATCGAAACCAATCCTTTGGAAGCTGCTAATCAATACACTTTACAGTCAGGTGCCCTTATTGATCAAAGCATTCTACAACAGTTTGATTTAAGTGTTGGAGATTCTGTGAAGATCGGTTTGGTAACCTACCAGATTATTGGTGAAATCATCGACATTCCCGGCCAAAGTATGGCCAATACCTTTCTAGGACCAAGAGTGATTATTCCTTATGAAAACGTTGAAGAAACCGGTTTGTTGGAAAGGGGCAGCCGACTGGAATACACCACATTTGTTAAATACCAACCGGGAACCGATCCTGAATTGGTGGTTGAAGAATTAGACGCTATGCGTGATTCGCTTTCGTTTGGTTTTGATGACGTCGCAGAACGACAAGATGAAGTTGGTGAAGCGATTATCTATTTATCTAATTTTCTAAACTTGATTGGCTTTATTGCACTTCTACTTGGAGGAATAGGCGTTGCAAGTTCGATCTTTGTGTATGTGCGACAAAAAATCGCAACCGTTGCAGTACTTAGGTGTATGGGTGCTTCCTCTAATCAGGCATTAATGATTTATCTGATTCAAGCCACTGCCATGGGTTTTGTAGGCTCACTTCTAGGCGCTGCACTTGGAACAATCATTCAGCTTTATTTACCTGTTTTGGTCCAAGATTTCATCCCAGTTGATATCGAATTGTTTATTTCATGGTCTTCTGTTGCCATTGGTTTAATTACCGGTGTTGCCATTTCGGTGCTATTTGCCTTAATCCCTTTACTCGCCGTTCGCAAAATTTCTCCCCTTTTCACTTTGCGTTCGGTACAGGTAAATTTACTCGGATTATTAAACTTGAGCACCAAAACTATACTCACAATTGTGGTCGCTCTTGGTGTCACAGGCTATGCTTGGATTATGCTTCTTGATTTACAAGCAGCAGTTTTTTTCACACTGGGCTTGAGCATATGTCTGCTGCTACTGGCCGGATTTGCAGTGCTGATTATGAAGGCAGCTAGGAAGTTCATCCCCTCTGGTTTGAATTACGAATGGCGCCAAGGCTTAGCCAATTTATATCGCCCTAATAATCAAACAAGTACCCTACTACTTACTTTTGGATTGGGAGTTACTTTAATAAGTTCGCTGTATCTCACACAAGATTTACTAATTGGAACCATCGATTTTGAGGGCGAAGAAGATCTTCCGAATCTTGCCTTTTTCGATATTCAATTCGATCAAAATGAAGGGGTAAATCAAATAATTTTGGATAACGGACTAGAAGTAATGCAGAATGTTCCGATTGTAACCATGAGATTGCAATCGCTGCAAGGACGAGAAGTGCAAGAAATCCTTAACGATACCAATCGCGTTGCAGAACGCTGGGCACTAAACCGTGAGTATCGATCAACCTATCGCGATAGTTTAGTGGAAACCGAGACTTTACAGGAAGGAGAGTTTATAAGTGAATTCAATACCTTTGGTGAGCCGGTTCCGGTATCGGTTTCTACTGATCTTATGGGCGATCTAGGTGTTGAAATTGGTGATACTTTGGTTTGGGATGTTCAAGGTATTCCCATTGAAAGTTACATAGCCAGCACCCGCTTGGTTAACTGGCAAACCCCGCAACCTAACTTCTTTGTTGTGTTCCCTTCAGGAATTTTGGAACAAGCGCCCCAGTTTTTTGCTACAACTGTTAACACCACCAGTAAAGATATCAGCTTGAAATTACAGCGCGATATCGTTTTGGCATATCCCAATGTGTCTGCTATTGATGTAGGACAGATTGTTGGAACTCTTAGAGAGTTTTTGGATCGGGTTACTTTCGTAATTCAATTTATTGGGTTATTCAGCATAATAACCGGTTTGATAGTACTTGCCGGTTCTGCTGCAACCAGTAGATTTCAACGAATACGTGAGTCGGTTCTTCTACGAACTCTGGGTGCCAGACAACGACAGGTGGTTCGCATTCAAATTATTGAATATGCGTTTCTGGGCATAATTGCAGCCTTTATCGGCCTATTGTTATCGCTTGGAAGTACAGCACTTATTGGTTACTTCTATTTTGATATCGAGTTTGTACCAAATTTTACCATTCTCGCAATCGAAGTAGTGATATTGATCGGGCTTGTACTTTTTATTGGTTTGATGAATACCCGAGGCATTCATTCTAAACCACCGCTAGAAATTCTTCGCCAGGAAGCATAGAGCCTCTCGAATGCATGATCTCGAATTGTTCGGGATCTGGCAAGTTGATGCATAGTCAGCTTTTGTCATAACCCATTAATTATAAATTAATACAATCATGACACGACTAATATCCACATTTATTTTAATCGTAGCTTTTATATCTGCAGGATGCGATAGTATCAGTAAAACTGCAAAAGGAACCGTAATTGGCTCAGGTGCTGGTGCACTGGCCGGGGCAATAATTGGTAAAGCAGCAGGAAATTCAACGACGGGAGCCATTGTAGGTGCCGCAGTAGGTGGAGCTTCCGGTGCTGCTATCGGAAACTACATGGATAAACAATCCAGAGAACTGGAAGAAGATCTAGACAATGCAACTGTTGAACGAGTTGGAGAAGGTATCAAAGTTACTTTTGATTCCGGCATTCTCTTTGAATTGAACTCTTCAGATCTTAGTGAGGAATCGAGAGATGAAATTGCAGAATTATCAGAAGTGCTAAAAAAGTACGAAGACACGAACATTATGTTCGCCGGCTATACCGATTCAAGTGGGCCTGAAGACTATAATCAGGAATTATCGGAAGAACGAGCGAAATCGGTTGCAGAATATGCAGCTTTTGTTGGAGTAGATGCTGAACGAATGACCATAACAGGCTATGGCGAAAGTGATCCGGTAGCAAGTAACGAAACCACAGAAGGTCGCCAACAAAACCGACGTGTTGAAGTAGCGATTTGGGCTAACGATGAGCTTAAAGAAGCTGCTGAAGATGGTGCGATCGACGCTGACTAATTCAATGCACATAAAAAAGAGGAGACTACTCTCAAATAGTCTCCTCTTAACTAACTACGGAGGATAGTTGGGTTTTATGATGATCAGAATCGAAACTTAAAACCAACTAATACATTAAGTTGTGAAATATCTTCCGAGATTGATTCGCTTCTCACTTGACCAGCCACATCGTCAAAATACTCATAGACAATTGAACGATCATTCCATCTCGAATATTGCGAGGTTACATCTAAATAAATATTGGTAGATAGTGGTATTCCTAACCCACCGGAGAAAATGGATCGGTCTGCATCATAGATGTTACTTTTACCAGGCAAATAGGCAACTCCGGCTCGTAATTCATAACCGTTTTTTGTTATATACTTTATTCCCCCTTTCAAGTTTATAACGTTATTGTAATCGATTGCAATCTGATTATTTATAACATTTTCATCGTCTCTAAGAGCACTGATCTCTTCAAAGCTTAAGTCGGCATCTGATGTTAAGGTCAATTCTGTGCTCGAATAATCGATTAATTCAACCGAACCGGAAAAGGTGAAACCGTAGATATCATCAAGAGCGATACCGAGATTTAATTGAGCAGGTCGGCGGACTTCGTAGGTGAAATCGCCCTCGAAATCATCTTCGCTCGTTGAATTGTCATCAAAAGTAGTTCTGATTCGTGCATAATAATCTTCAGTAATAAAGTATTTATTAGCAAAGGCATAACTAACTCCAACATTTAAATTTGGTAGAACTTTATACAATCCCCCTACTCTAATGCTGGTACCAAGTACATCCGAATCAATATCATCGGTTAAAAGAACTGAATGGATATCGGTTCCATTTTGCCCATTTTCGTCGGCAAATAGAAAATCACCATCATAGGCATCTTCTGAGTCGAGCTCAAAAAAATTACGCGAATAATTATGAGTACCGCTGACTACCGCAATGGAAGCTCCCAAAAAAAGATTTTGTTGAAATTCGGTAGCCGCAAAAAGTGATAATTCTCCGATGCTGCTGGTTTGAATCACTTCCACATCCTGATAGATACCGGGAAATGTACCCGGTTCGAAACCAATTCTGAAAATTGATTCTAGCTGAGTTTGTTGTACATCAGCATAATCGATGGCGTACGTTTCGAACGCAATATCATTATAAGAGCTACCGCTTTCTTTAAATACATCTGTAATCGTACTTGTGGAATTCTGTGCAGCAAGTAAATTATTGCGATTAATTGAATTGTTAACTGTATATCCACCACCAAAAACGAGACTTCCCTGTTCGGTTGGCGCAGAATAGATCAAACCGATGTTACTAAACCTTCCGAGTTGCCCATCAATGGTTGATGAAACATTCTTAAATGTATTCGTGTTTTCGGCATGATTTGATAAGTATCCAATCGAGAAATACGTATCAGTTATAAGAGCTACACTTGCGGGGTTGTCTATAAACGATCCGAATCCATTTGCGATTGCAACGGAGGGCAATATGGTAGAATGGGCATCTCCATTCTGATTATTTTGAACGAATTGCTGAGCTAAGGTTGAATATGTTATTTGATTAGCACCGTCTTGGGCAAAGACGGATTGAGATAGAAACAATCCGCCCAATACAAGGCTAAATAACCGTGTTTTCATTTTCTCTGATGATTAAATAGTGATTTAGTTATTTCCGCTGCGCTTTTTTCTGGTCGTAGATGAGCTAGTTCCTGAAGATCTACTTCTGCTACTTGAACCGGAACTTCTTACTCCGGAGCTACGGCTGCTGCCGCCTGAACTTCGAACAGAGCGGTTATTTCCGCCTGATCTACCTGTTGATCGTACACCGGATGATCTACCGGTGCTAGTTGAGCCACTACGAACTCCTGACGAGTTTCTACTCCCGCGTGAATTGTTGGTAACTCCAGAGCTTCTGGTTCGCCCGGTGGTAGTTCTTGTAACATCTTGTCTGCGAGTTCGATTGGTTTTCACCGAAGAACTGGCATCTTTTGTACGACTTCTTCCAACAATGCCACTACTTCTACTAGTTGATGAATTTGTTCTGCCTGTATATCGAGTCCGCGTAGTTTCAGAGCCTCTTGTTCTGTTTGTATTAGTTATTCCGGAAGTTCGTGTCCTTCCGGTTGTCTTGGATCTGATTGAGTTGTCTCCAGATCGAGATCGCGTTACGGAGGCATCGTTACCACCATTTCCTCGACTTAAAAGTCCTGTACTTCTTGGACCATCATAAATTCGTCCACTTCTTGATCTGTTTACTTCTTTATGGTAATCGTTATAGAATACTACATAATTTCTGTAAGGTCGGTGATGATAACCCCATCCGCCGTAAAAGAAAGGATCGTAGAATGGATCGTAAAAAGGATCATCAAAAAATACCCAGCCTCCATAAGGATAACGATATCCTGCCCAATTAAAGCGGTGATAGTAATCAAAATAATAGTATGGGTAATAGCTAAAGGCTAAATGATTTCTCCAAGAAAAATGAAATGAAGAACGAAAATACCCGCGCCGGGTAAGACTTCTTAAACTGTAGAAATGGGCGTCCCAATATCGGTGAGTAGCATCCTCATAACCTTCGTCGTATCCATCTTCGCGACCTTCAGAGTATCCATCACTAAAACCTTCATCATACCCGTTCCAATAAAGGCGATCAGCGTAGTTATCTTCATACCACTGCGCAGTTTCGTAATCTTTGTAGTAGATTTCACCGATTTCTACTTTATCAGTCTCTTCTTCTTTTAATTCAGATACGATTGCGGTAGAGTTGCTTGAGTAATTAGTAGCTCCACTCTTAGCTTTTCGATTCTCATTGTCGCTATTCCAGGAATAGTATTCACTTTGGATGCCTCTGTTACTTGCACGTTCCGAATAATCCAAACTTTGTAGCTGTGTATAACAACCCGACAGTAAAAAAGAACTGACTATTAGACTTATTGTTGGTAAAAATCCTGGTTTGCTCATCACATTCTCCACTAGGTGTTAGAAATCTGATATGAAAATGAAAATATTCAACTAACATTGTTATCACATGATAATGTTAGCACTTTAAATTTCGCCACGTAACGACTTTGCAATTACCTCAGCTTTAGAGTTAACATGCAATTTTTTGTAGATATTTCTGATGTGTGCCCGTACCGTATCGATAGAGATATCAAACCGATCGGCAATCATTTTATAACTCAGTCCGTCTACCAAGCCATTTACAATATCTTGCTCTCTGGATGTGAGCATAGAGTTTTCGTTTTTCTTTGGTGCCTGATCATTGAAATGGGTGATTACTTTACGTGCAATCTGTGGCGACATTGGAGCTCCACCTTTTAACAGATTTTCTATCGACTCTTTAATTTCAGGCAAGGAAGTGTGTTTGAGTAAGTATCCCGAGGCTCCGGCTTTTAGGGAATCAAAGATTTTATGCGAATCGTGATAAACTGTAAGCATGATAATGTCGATATCGGGATATTTCGATTTGATTACTTCCATCCCCTTTATCCCGGACATTCCCGGCAATTGAATATCCATTAATAAAACATCAGGATGTTGATGCTCTTCCAAAAACTCGAGCATTTCCTCAACCGTATCGGTTGCTACCGGACAATGCATTCCTTCTTGCATATCAAGATAGCGTTGTATTAAATCCCGAATTTTTTTGTTGTCTTCTACTATTCCTACAATTGCCATAACTGTTCCCTAGTTCAAGGTTAATTTTCCTTTTAATTCGATGCGAAATCCATCCTGATCTGTAATTTCTACACTTCCATTCATTCGCTGTGCTCTCATTTGCATGTTTCGTAATCCTTGGCCGGTTTTTTTAGCACCTTTTCCACTTGTACCGTTATCATGAATTACAAAACTAAATGATGTTCCATTCGATTGCATCCCAACGTCCACCTTATTGCCATTCGAATATTTTGCAATATTATTAATGGCTTCTTTAAAAATCAGGTATAAATTTTCTTTTACAGGAACTGGAATCCTCTCTTCCATTTTGAGTTCCTCGAAGTTGTAGGAAACTTCAAATTGTAGCGGCTCCAGTACATTCAGAATGTAATCTTGCATGCGATCGGTTAAATCACCGAGTGTATCATTTCGAGCATCAATCGACCAAACAATATCATCCAAGCTCGTTACAATTTTACGACATTGTTGTCCGATTTGAGTAAGCGATTGCTTGAACTCGGAATCCATACTACTTGCTTGCAGAAAATCGGATTGCAGGGCTACTTCGGTCAAACTCGCTCCGACATCATCGTGCAGATCACTGGCAATGCGAACTCGCATCCGTTCGATATCCACCATTTTCATGTACTGATAATTTCGATAGAATAGGTACAAAATTCCTGCAATTGCGCTAATGATAAGCGTGAGAAACCACCATGTAAACCAAAACGGAGGCTTTAATGTAAACTGCACATTAGCAGTGTTATAACTCCATACACCTGAAGAATTTTGTGCTTGTACCTCGAACTTGTACGAACCTGAAGGAAGGGATGGATAGCGTGCAGTTCTTTCGGTGGTATATTGCCACTCCGGGTCTATATTCGACATTCGATACCGATAGGTTACCAAATTTGGAGCTGTAAAATTAATTGCGGAAAAATCGATTTGTATAAAATCTCTATCGTATTCCAACACAGCGTTTTCGTTGGTATAGGAACGCCCCGAAGCTCTGAAATCGGTGATTTTTGCACGTGGTGGAATTTGGTTACCACGATATTCTTCTGGATAAAATTTTGAAACTCCATCCACTGTACCAAACCATAAATGCTGGTTCGAATCTTCATACACTGCGCCCAGATTTGCCTCGTTCGCGATCAACCCTTGCTCACTCTGTAATATTTGAATGGCTTCATCTCGAACTGTAGGGTCTGAACTGTAGTACTTATCAATATCGAGGCGAGCGATTCCATTGTTGGTTCCAATCCAGAAAATTCCGTTGCTGTCTTGTTCAATAAAATATCCAACTCTTCCCGGTAATCCGTCTTCGAAGGTGATGTCTACAAACTGAACGCCATCAAACCAAGCCACTCCGTTGAAAGTAGAAATCCAGATGGTTCCATCGGCATCTTTCAAAATATCCATTACCCCAATATTCGGTACGCCTTCATTCACTCCATAAACTTCGAACGAAGCATCTTCCATGCGCGCAACACCACCATAAGTGGCGATCCAAAGCGAGCCATCATCCGATTCTACCGAGGCTAGCACCGTGTTATCCGGCAAACCTTGATCGGTGGTAAATTGTGTGTACTCATTTTCATCCCACCTAATCAAACCGTCATCATAGGTGCTGATCCAATATCCTCCTTTCTCCGACTCGGTAATGCCTCGTACTTTTCTGAATGGGAAAGTCTCCTCATCGAGATTTATCAAATTTCCATTTTCCATGTACGAAAGTCCGTCTCGCATTCCTATCCAAGTGCGCTTTTTCGAATCTGTAAATAACGTGTAAACCCGGTTATCAAGTAGTCCCTGCTGAGAATACAGGTATTCAAATTCTCCGTTTTTATGTGATATTAATCCACCTCCATAAGTGGCGATCCAAAGTGTTCCCGAGGCATCTTCTGCCATAGAGGTAACTAAATTATTCGAAAGCCCGGAGTCAGTATCATAATTCTCGAAATAGGAACCAAGAAATAAACTTGCGCCTCCGCCAAAAGTCCCGAACCAAATATTTCCTTCGCGATCCGCTATTGCGGTGTAGACGATTTCCGCGTTTAGTCCTTCTTCGCTTGACAGATTGAAAAATGAACCGTTTCTAAATCTACTAACTCCGCCTTCGGTTGCTAGCCATAAATCACCACTTTCTTGCCAAGCCAAATCACGCACTCGGGCATTTATCAAGCCATCATCCGTAGAGTAATTTGTAAACGTGTTCCCATCAAATCGACTTAGGCCATTTCGTGTTGCTATCCATAAAATTTGTTCATTTCTAGGATCAGGTTCTAAATCTCGTATTCGATTTTCGGGTAGACCATCCTGAGTATAAAATGAATTAAAATTACCATTTTTCAATTGCGTAAGTCCATCCCGGGTTGCAAACCAAATCGCACCGTCTGCGGTTTCACTGATGTCCCTAACCTGATTTCCCGCCAGCCCATTATTGGTAGTATAGATCTCTATTCGATTGTTGATGTAGTGCCAAACTCCATTCGATTCGGTTGCAAACCACATCCCTCCTTCCGAATCTTCATAGATATTTATTACGGTTTGTACATTTAAGCTTTCCAGATTTGGGTCGTTATACACACTATCATCAACTATATATTGGGCACCGTTGAGCGTACCTACCCATATTTTTCCATCTGAAGCTTCGAATACTGTTTCGGTTTGGGAACTTAGTAAGCCATCTTCTTCGTAAAAGTATTTGAATTCTAACCCATCAAATTTATTGAGCCCAAATCCGGTGGCCATCCACATATATCCGTCAGAATCTTGGATGATATCGTGCACAACCGACTCACTCAATCCTTCTTCGATGGAATACGTACGAAACGGAAAGGTCTGCGCTTGGAGGCTATCAACACCCAATAAAATGAGAATAATCAGGACAGAATAGAATTTCATAGGCTAAAGGTAATGCAAAAACCAACTGTTTAGTAGATAATGTTTAATTGCAATAAAGTTTGCTCTATTTTTGAGGTATGAAATCTTACAAATCGCAATCGGTTCCTTCCGGCTTACAAGTTAAAGTGAGCAAACATGGTTCGCCACGAATCGCACAACTGCTAAAAAATACTGTATTTGGCACTGAGGGTAAATTACAATATCGCCAGCGCGAGATTGCAGAAAGAATGCGTACTCAAGCAAATTTACAATTTATTGAGATTTTAAAAGCTCAACGAGTACTTGGCACCGTTGGTATGGCTCGCCGACCTGTTTACCATGGCGATGACTACATGAACACATTATATGTTCGATATTTATCTATTGCCCGGCAGTTTAAGCGGAAAACCGCCAATGAAAACAGGAAGCGCGTTCGTTCATCGGCAAAAAAAGGGATGCTACGCGAGCTGATTGGTAATGAGATAACTCACCATTTTGAGGCTCCTTTTCACGAGAAAGATATGAAAGGAGCATTTTACGCATACGTTGAATCTGCAAATTCGAATTCCCGAAATCTTTGCTTGTCGATGGGATTTAAACCCACTCGCAAAGTAGAAACGTTACTCTTTAGTCGGTTTAATCCGAAGCAAAACAAGAACATTCAGAATGCGGGATTAAACGCACAAGATGAAATCAAAAAGCAGCTCAAAGAATTTTATAAGGATTACTCTTTTTATTTCGAGGATCGGATTTTTAACACCGGCTTCTATTTGATTTATCAACAGCGGGGGGAAATATTTGGGGGAATCAGAGCCGTTCCGGTTCACTGGCAACTAGTTGACTATCCTGGATTTGAAGGCTGGTTAATGCGAGATTTTCTTCCCTACCTCCCATTTACGAATCGATTATTCGAACCAAATTCGTTCAAATTTCTAGCTTTCGATTACGCATGGCACAAAAAAGGAAAAGAGCATTTAATTCCGGAATTGATGTCGCATTGCTGCTCTCTTTTTGGAATTAATGTGGGTATGATTTGGGGAGACACCCACTCTGAGTTAATCACCAATCTTAAAGCAAGTGCTCAACTTGGTTTTTTACATTCGGTGGTGGGTTCAGTGTACGCTGATTTGATGGTTCGACCTATTAATATGGATTTGACTGAGCCGAGTGATTCGAGTGATTCGAGTGATTCGAGTGATTCGAGTGATTCGAGTGATTCGAGTGATTCGAGTGATTCGAGTGATTCGAGTGATTCGAGTGAGGAAGCTGATCAAGATGAATCAAAAGATCAAGAAAGCAAACAAATTTCAAAATTGGAGGAGTCGGAGGAATCTGAGGTAGAAACTACGATTCCTGTGAATGAAGAGTTGGAGCACTGGAAAAAAATTATGGCACGACCTGTTTTTGTGAGTGCTTTAGATATGACTTAGTTTCGAGCAGACTTCCACATCAAAATCAGATACCAGATTGCTGAAATTACAGGAAGAGCAGCAACAGCTGTCATAGTTTGGAAGATCCAAATTCCTTTCATCGTAACCGGTATCAGATTTGTAGGCAAGATTAAGGAAACCAACACGGCTAAACAGGAAATTACCATCCCCAGGTAAATTTTATGGTTTATTTGGTAACGCTGACAAATCCAACCAAATCCTGTTAACGTAAATGCTCCTAATAAGAGAATATGCAGGTAGAGTACTCTTAAATTGTGGTCTGACAGCCAGATTTCATTCGGGAAAACTGAAATTATTAACTGAAAAAGAGCCTTTATCGCCAACAAGATAATGGGCCATTTCCAGATGGAATTGCTCAAAGCATCGGATTTGAATGCTGTATAAATAAAAGCTAGCAGACCAAAGGAAGACATTAAGCCTCCAACTCTTGCCGACCACAAAAGCTCTGTATTCAGCATGGAACTTGGCAAGCCATATGCGAATGAAAGTGGCGCTCCAACTGCAATTAAAGTCATTATGGTTCCTTGAGAGATACGGAAAACTTCCGGTTTTAAATCCAAGGCGTGTACGATAATGCCAATTATTACAAGTACTACCCAACCTTCGGTAAAGGTACCCAAGAAAAAGTGAGTAAGAGCTTTCGGTAAAAGTACGTTTTGCACCTCAACAAACTGAAGCGCTCCAACACCCCAGGCTCCAAATGAACTAACGATAAGCAAAAATAATGCTACCGAAAACCAGGAATGGTATGCGTTTGTCGAATCTTTCTTAGTTCGCCAATAGCCGATGGCAAATAGGTACCACGCAATCATTACAAATGAAGATGCAATTGCAGCTAACGGTAAGTTTGCACTACCTATCGCAACCGGGTGATATCCCCACATCAAAAAAAACAAAAAGGTAATGGGTGATAAAATCACTATTGCCCACAATGCTAAGCTTTGTAGTCGGTTTGAAGTGTGTGCAAAGCCATCGTTCAAATTATTGTTCGCAACCAAAAATGGTATCAAACCTGCCCAACCAAAGAACATTAAATGAGAATGAGCATGGCGGACATTCTGCAGGCTTAATCCAAATAAATCGACACCTATCATGCCCACCCTAAAAAGTACACCGGTACAACCTGCGATCACAAAAAAAAGGACTGCAAAGCGCCAAAACTTTCGGTTGGTTGGAGTACTCATTCTCACTCGCTTATTTTTATACAGATTGCGCCATGTGTTCTACTTTTGCAAAAAGTACATTGTTTTCGAGATGGACGTGTTTGTGTAAATCCTCTTGAAATTCCTGTAAGGTTTTAAAGTAAATCTGATAGGATGTACAGGCTCCTTCCGGAAATTGGTAACCGTTGCTAAGCTCACTTAATTGCTCCATTATCGAGCCCGCTGCTTCGTGTTCGTCCTCCAGTTCAGAAATCAATAATTCTTCCATTTCTGATGAAACCCCTTCTGCTTCCCATTGCTTAATTAATGGAAAAGTATGTTGTTCTTCTTTGTTTAAATGGCTGATCATCTCATCATTTAAATCATTTACCAGCTGATTCATTTTGATTAACTCCGGACGCTCATATCCGTGAACTCGAGCCACTTTTCCGGCCAGAAATAAGAGATAAGGTAGCTTCTCAAGCACGTATTTGTGATGATTATTTATGATGTAATCAATCAAAAAACCGGGCGACCAATCATTATATCGATGCTCCTCGGCTCGATTCACTGTTTCAGTTTGGATAGCGCTTAGAACATCCTCTAGCTCGATCTTTTTCGATGAACACGCTTCTGCCAAACTTTTTTTACCTCCGCAGCAATACTCGAGTCCAAATTGTTTGAAAACAAAAGCAGTTCGATAATCTTCGGCTACAATTTCGCCAATTGGTTTTTGTTCAAATGATGTCATTTTGATAAAATATTTATAGTTAAAAATCTTTTGAGGTTGCTATTCTTAGAACTAGTCCACTTGGTAAAAGCGACCAGATTGCAAGCAAAGTGAATGAAATACTGATGCCAACTAACGTCCCGAAAAATTTCTGATATAAAGCTCCGGTATATCCTAAAAGTGCAGATATATCCAGTTTGAGAAGGATCAGAATTCTGGAAAGGTCAATGGGATTTAGTACGGTACTTACCAGTGAAAAGGTATCGAGCGGGTAATCCTGAAATTGCATCATAATTACCAACAGCATCCCGTCGTAAAGAATGGCGAAAATAAGCCACATCAGCAGTGCATAGCCAAATCCCTTCACTTTATTGTCGTTTTTTAGTGCGATGATGTACGCCAATCCCACGAAAATGAAGGTAAGTACCACGCCATCAACCAAAAGAATGAGGAAATCGAAAATGGCGTCGGAATAGAGTAATCCATAGAACAAAAATGGAATTCCCAAGCCTAGTACTAAACTCAAACTAAGTGAAATACAAAGCCCATATAGTTGTCCTAAAAAAATGGTGCTTCGTTTTAAAGGATGAGCAAGTAACAATTCGGTAAAGTCGGAGGAATTGTAATAGAAAATAACACCAAAAATGGTACCTACCAGTGGAGCCAGAATCAGCAAAATATTCATTAGCGAGATGATGGCACTACCGAGATCATTACTCAGAAATAACAGAGCCGTGCTCGTCGCCATAAAAAAGAGCATGTAAAAAATACTCCATCTGCTTCGGAGTAAATCATAAAATGTATATCTAATAATATTAAGCATGTTGATCCTCCATTAAACGTGCAATCGCACTCTCTAAACCTTCGGTGTTTGTAGTTGATGTTAGCTTTTCAATGCTACCTTGATAATGAATATGGCCCTCCAGTAAAAACACCACTTCGTCGGCCACTTCTTCCACAAAATTTAGAATGTGCGATGTAACCAGAATGGTTTTTCCGGCTTCTTTTTGTTCAGCAATTAATTGCTTCAGAATTCTGAGTGCAATAGGATCTAAACCGGTTGTGGGTTCGTCTAAAATCAGGTAATCGGCATCGAACATAAGAGCCATCACAATGTTGATTTTTTGCCTCGTTCCCCCCGAAAGGTGTTGTAGTTTTTTATCCAGATATTCGTCCAATTTAAATCGCTCGATGAGTTCGCTGGCATTATTAGTGGATGCGCGTACCGAGCTCACCATTTTAAGTAACTCACGAGCTGTTAAATTTTCGGGAAAGCGTGCAATCTGAGGTAAATATCCAATGTTATTTCGATACTCTGCTTTTCCATTTAGGCGATAGTTATCGAGATGAATGCTTCCTGAATCCGGAAAAACCATGCCTAACAGTGACTTGATTAAGGTAGTTTTTCCAGAGCCATTCGGACCTAACACCGCCGTTACTTTACCCTGTGGCACTTCAAAGTCGATGCCTTTCAATACTTCGAGTTGGCCAAATTTCTTTTTTATGTTCTTGAATTCAATCATGATGGCACTCTCATTAATGGGGAATTATCGATTAAATCAACCGGGGTAAATACCGGAGCTACGTTTTCTGTAAAGTTGATGAGATCCACAAAAAAGCTGCGAAGTAACACAATACTTTCCGGGGTTTTATTTACTACATAAGAAAACAATTTCACCGGCCGATGCGGTACATCGCCGATGCCATCTTTATTTAAATCATATCCCGAATAAGTACTCCAGTAATTTCCGGTAAACTCATTATCATTTAGCCGGCTGTTAAATGAAACATCGAAGGAATTGTTAGAAAAAGCGTTACTAAGAAACTCATTAGAATAACAACCTCCCGACATTTTAACACCCCAGCCATTTGCCGAAAATTTGTTGTGCTGATAAGTGATTCGCGATGAACCTTCTACCGCAATAGCTACGGTGTTTTCATCAAAAGTATTACCGGTTATTTCGGCGTCATAGATTTCTTTTAGTAACAAACCGAAAGAGGCTGTTCCCCAATTATTTAAAAAGTGGTTGTCTTTCATTTCGATGAATTTTGAAAACATCACCGCAACACCCGCTCCGTTTTTTGTAAAGGTGTTGTTACTGTACGCATTGTTATTGCTGAACATAAAGTGCAATCCGTACCTAATGTTATTTTCGCTCAAATTGTTAACAACCTCCGAGTTGTCTACAAATTCGAGGTAGATGCCATCGCGCAAATTTCGGATTTCATTTTCGGTAATCACCAGTTCTTTACTCTTCCAGGCATGTATTCCATTTCCTGAATAGAACTCCATTTCCGACTCGCCGGATAGCTTATTATTTGTGATCCTTCCTTTTGAACTTCCTTCAATCAAGAAGCCAAAAAATGCATCTTCCACCGTCAATTGATTGAGTGTAAAGTTTTTGGTATTGGATACATGAACGGCAGCATATTCTTCGGTGTGAGACAGCCCTACATGTCGAAGGGTTAATCCTGTAATGGTAGCATTCGAAGTTTGAACTTTTAGAATGCTTCCTTGCTTTTGTCCATCTATAATCGCCCCGTTTTCGCCTATAATTGTTAAAGGCTTGCCAATGGTGATATCATATTCAAAATAGACTCCTTCCTCAACAAGCACGGTATCATAGACTGTTGCCGCATCTATACCCAGTTGAATTGAACTGATGGAACAAGTTGTACAAACGGTAATTTGCGCTTGTACACATAGTGATGTAATAAATATGGTCATGAATCCTGCTATTAACCTTTTATTTGTCATGACTTTCCTCTATTCGTTTTCCCTCAGTTGATGTGTTTTCTGATGGTTTCCCAGGTATACAAAGTACCTTCATAACCCACATTTAATGCATCCTCACCCGTTGCGAACGCTGATAAATTTGCTCCCATCGGGCTTGGCAATCGAGGTGCGATTAAATAGGTAGCTTCCGAAGCATTCAAATAACTTCCGGGATTATTGAAATCCATAACCACAATTTGCTCAGCGTTTTCGCCATAGAATTCAAGACTTCGAAGCATGCATTCAATCGAGTCGTACACATATACTTTTCCTTTTTTGGTGACAATCTGAGCGGCATGTTTGTCATCCATTATTGTCATGCTGCAGAACTCACAGTTTTCATGACCATACATAATTTCTTTAGGACCTTTTTGGCAAGCTAAACCAAGAACCAACACTCCTACTATTAACCAAAGTGTTTTCATTTTAAGCCTCTATTTTTTCTTGTTTACGTTCGTAGAAATAAGCGTAAAGGGTCATGAACATCCCGATAAACATGAGGTATGCACCCATTAATGGTTTTGAAATTGCAGTAAAATTCAGAATCTCTTTTACGCCGATTAGCGGGGGTTGATAACCTTGTCCCGGTATTTTTATGGCCGCTTTTGGATCAAGATTGTGCCCGTATTCGTATTCCCACAGGTAGAAATCGTACATACCTGCTGCTCCCAGAATACACATCAGGATAAACCAGGTGAGATATAGATTTTTATTGCCGATAAAGCCGAATAAAACTCCTAAGGCTGCCATCGAACCAATTACGATGGGAAAAATGTCGAATTCTTTCATGTGTTCGGGAATTTCAGCCATGCCCACATAGTGATTCATCAGGTTTATATTTTTGATGTCGTTGGGGTTCATATCTTCGATTTTATTTATCCAGATATTCATCCCAATTGAATCAGGGTATTGTGGAGCTTTTAATGTGATGTTCCACATTGGCATCACGAATAATGAGAGTAGTAATAAAGAACCACAGATCATTAAATATTTCGAGGTTTTCATTGCTGTAGCATTACTGATTCATTGTTGTTTTAAAAGAGGAGCCCCGGGGGGCGAGGCTCCTTAGATCTCTTGACGATTGATTATTCGCCGTCTAAACTCCAGGATAATTCTATGTTGGAGTTGCGTGGTGAAACTCGCACGTATCCTTGCATTTCTTGGTGAAGTGCTGAACAGAAATCAGTGCAGTAGAACGGCCAGACACCCACTTTTTCAGGCTCCCACAGGAAGGTTTTTGTTTGTCCCGGCATGATTAGCAATTCAGAGGTATTGGCTCCAATCATTGCAACACCATGAGGTACATCAAAGTCTTGCTCGAGGTTAGTGATGTGGAAATACACCTTATCACCTACTTTTATTCCTTCAATATTATCAGGAGCAAAGTGGCTACGAATGGTGCTCATATACACATGTACAACATTGCTGTTTCCTTCGCGCACAACCTTAGTTTCGCCTTCATTCATCACTGCGTAAGGGTGTTCGTTATCTTCTAGCTGATAGAATTTTTTGGAACGAGGCGCGATCAAGCTTGCTGGTGCACCGGCTGCATAGTGAGGCTCACCGTGAGTTGGGAAATCAAGCAGAAGTTCCATTTTCTCGCCGCTGATGTCGTACAACTGTGCAGAGTGTTCCATTTCGGGACCGGTTGGTAGGTAACGATCTTTAGTGATTTTGTTCATCGCTACAACATATTTACCAAATGGCTCACGAGAATTTCCACCCGGAATCATTAAGTGACCCACTGAATAATAAGTTGGCTTACGATCGATAACTTCCCAGCTGCCAAGCTCCCATTTTACTACTTCTGATGAAATAAAGAAGGTAGTGTATGCATTTCCTCGTCCGTCAAACTCGGTGTGCAATGGACCTAAGCCTGCAGATTCAACTTGACCGGCAGTTACGTTTTCGAAATTTAGAATTGGAATTCCATAAGCATCGCCATCAAAATTTTCGTTTTCGATAGCTTCCATCATGTTCGAGAATGAATGCACAGTAAGTGATGCTGATAATTTACCGGCACCAACAATGTATTCACCTGAAGGATCTACATCCACGCCATGCGGAGATTTTGGAGTAGGTAAGAAATAAACCAGTCCAGGTAATTCAGTAGGATCAAGAACTCGCACTTCTTTCTTCATGGTAGAAGTTCCGGTATGCGTGTGCTCATCGTATACGTTATGTGCATACTCAGATTCCATGGTAGTGAATTTACCCTGAGCGATATATTCTTCGGCTTTTTTCCAGTTTATAGCTGCAATAAAGTCCTTATCGTTTTGAGACGCATTAACTTCTAACAGCGTATTTGCTTCCTCTGTATTGTAAGTGGTGAAGAAAAACCAACCATGAGAATCACCGCGACCAGGATGCCCAAGATCATAGTTAAAGCCAGGCATCATGATTTGGAAAGAAAGGTCCATACGTCCACTTTCTTCATCAACGCTCACAAAACTTACAGCACCTTTAAAGTTGCCTTTATATTCGTCAATCGACATATCGCGCTGTGGAACAGGTACTGAAAAACGAGTACCGGCTACTACGTATTCGGTATTTTCGGTGATAAACGATGAACTGTGGTTACCTGCAGAGTTTGGAATCTCAATGATTTCTTCTGTTTCGAAGGTTTCTAAACTGATGCGGGCAATACGTGGAGTGTTATTCGCATTGGCAAAAATCCAACGGCCATCTAATTCACCATTCGTTTGTGAGATATCCGGGTGATGCAAATCATCCCAAGGGATAAAACCATACGAAGTATTAAACATCGGTTTAGTTTCTTCAGAATATCCATACCCTGAAGTTGGGAACTGAGAAAATACCGGGATTTCCTTTAACATCCGTCCGGATGGAAGTCCGTACACTGTTAGATTACCACTATAACCACCGGATAAGAATGCGTAAAATTCATCCTGTTCACCCGGAGCTACGTACACTTTTTCGGCAGCGCTGCCACCAAGTGCACCATTATTATTCGACTGCATACATGCAGAACCCGCCATCGCAAAAAGTACCGCGAAGAGAGTTATGTAGTTTGTTAATTTCATAGTATTACCTATTTATTGTTGATGTATTTAATTACAGAATTACTTTATCTACCACGTTGATGATGCCATTCGAGGTTTGAATGCTGGCAATCACTTTCGCCCCTTCTACAAATACTGCATCACCTTCAGTAATTACTGTTAGGTAAGAGCCATCGGCCATGTATAACTTTCTGCCTTTACTGGCTTCTTTTTTCAAACCGCCGATATTGTAAGAACCGGGAGCTGCATGTTTTGTAAGTATGCCCGCGAGCTTGCCTTTGTTTTCCGGCTTTAGCAGATCATCTACCGTTCCGGCTGGTAAGGCGTCAAAAGCAGCGTTTACCGGTGCGAAAACGGTAAGTGGACCGGCATTAACAAGCACATGCTCGATACCTGCCGCTTGTACAGCTGCTACTAATGTGCTATGATCTTCTGAGCCAATGGCTACTTGCAGGATGTTTGGATCGGAGTCCTCATCTACAACCGACGCCTGGCCAAGAGGTGTATTATTTGGAAGGTTACTTGAAGATTGCTCACTTTTAGAAGAACAAGCTGCCGTTGCAAGTAACAGTAGTGTGGTTAAGAATGTTATGGTTTTCATTTTATTCTGATTTAAGGGTTCGGAAATATTCTAATACTGCTCGGGTCTCTTCTTGAGTGAGGTTCTGATTCGCCATAGGCGTACCGTTGTATTCCATTAGCAATTCTTTGGCAATAGGGTCTTTTTGTACCATTTCCATAGGATTCATGATCATGTTTGCAGTCCATTCGGGAGTTCTGCGATCAAATATTCCTGCCATTTCGGGCCCGATATAGCGCTTATTTGGTTTGTGACAAGCCGAGCATTTCGCGGTGAAAATGGATTGCCCTTTATCAGCAAGCGGCTGATCGATTTCTGCCGCAAAGCTGATGGTACTTACAGGACCAATTCCTTTATTCGTAGTCCAGTCTCCGGGATCGGCGGTTGCTTCTGTTGCAGCAGTTCCTTGTGCATCCTTCTCCTCTTCAGAACCAGAACAGGCCGAAGTGATCAGAAGTCCCAGAATTAGTAGTGTTGAAAGTAGTTTGATTGAGTTCATAATGATGTTTTTAAGATTTAAGACTATTTTATCTTATTTATGTGAACAGATTGTGAAGATTCTCTATTTCTTTAAAATTTTAACTTATAGTAAGCCGATGAATGATGGAGCCATTGTCGGCAATTTTCTCAAGAGTCATGCCCTGGAGCATCGACTTCAGATCCTCTCTCCGAAGCGCCCACTCCTCATGAAGTGCACATGGCTTTAGATGTCCACACCCCGGTAAACCCAGTACACATTCGTGAAATGTATCCACTCCGTCTATGATATCCACTAAATCATAAAGCCGTATGTTCATTCCTTTATTCGTAAGTTTAACTCCACCTTTTGGGCCTTTTTGGGATTCTATAATTCGCTCGTTGGTTAACTGCTGTAGTATTTTTGTTAAAAAATGGAAGGATATATCCAGCTTTTCTGAGATCTCTTTAATGGAAATTAAACCATCTTTTTGATGATTTGCCAAGTAAAGAGCAGCACGTAGCGCGTATTGACATTTATTTGAAAGGAGCATGATTTTAGTATTAAGACTCTTTTGTCTTAATTTAAGAAGAATTTTTTAACAAAAGCTACTCGTCGTCAAATTTATCTTTTCATTATCTTCACACTTTCTTCATAATGTATGGTCAATTTAAGACTAATGAGTCTGAAATATACATATCAATCATTCACCTCCTTTTTGCTAGCCGCCGTAATAGCGTGGAATAGCTTTGGATATATTGGAGCGATGATCACGTCATTGGCTATGCATGAGATGCACTACGGAGAAGAACAGTGCGAGAAAATGTTCTGCTACTGTGAGGTTACTGATGGTATGAAGATTTGTAAGTGTCATCACCAAAATGAGCATCACAACTCTGAGGAAAGTGATGAACATCATGCAACCGAACATTGTGTACTCGACCTAGATCTGAATGATTATGCTCATGATGCCTCTCTCATTCAATGGGATTCCAGGACATTCATCTTCTATGATCGTCTTACTATAAGTCCGTTTATAGGTGACTATAAATACACTCTCCCTCCTCTCTTAACTATTCCTCCGGGAATACAACGTGTACTCGATCGCCCGCCCGCTTTGGTCTAAATATACTTCCGTTTTTTTAACAAGAAATTTAGACTTAATCATACACTACAATGAAACTTTTTAAACAAAGCCTGAAGGCTATTGCGTGCACTCTATTTGTCATCTATTCATTCAATTGCGACTCCACCGAAGTAACTTCCGAACCGGATTTCAACCTTATTAACACTACTGAAGTAGAAGGTTATACCGTTCAATTATTTAGTGAAAGTAACTTTATAACAGGTGGAAACACCTTGTATTGGTCCATCAAAAAAGATGGAAAAACTGCGGGATTGCGATCATTCTCTGTCACTCCTATGATGGATATGGGAATGATGCAACATTCCACTCCGTACACCCAGCCAAAAGCTTATGATGAGTTCCCGGCATATTACACCAATGATGCTACCTTCATCATGCCTAGTGGCGAAATGGGAACCTGGGATATTAAATTCACAATGGTCACCATGGCCGATGAAGAGATTTCAGGCTCTATTGATATAACAGTAGATTCATCATGGCACTTAACCAGTGTAAAAGGCTCAAACGATCAGATGTATTTCATTAGTTGGAATACACCACGAAATCCTGTAAGTGGAAGTAACGATGTAGCTATCATGTTATATAAAAGAGAAAGCATGATGAGTTTTCCGATGGTTGCTGATGCCGATGTTTCTATTTATCCATACATGGATATGGGTTCAGGGCAAGGTCATAGTACTTCCTTTACCAACCCGGTAGCAACAGCTGATGGAGCTTATATGGGAAATATCACATATAACATGAGTGGCACTTGGACCACCACTGTATCCGTGGTAACAGCTCAAAACGACACCTTACCTGATGTGGTGTTCGAGTATAACGTACAAGCCAAATAAGGCGCATCATGAGCTTCAAGAAACAAATTACTTGTTTATTGTTGATGTTTGGACTTACGATATCTGCAGGTTTCGGCCAGCAGATATCCGTCCAAATAATTGATGCGAGATCAAAAGACCCCGTAATTGGAGCACATATTATGTCGGCAAAGCATGATGTTTTTGCTGTAAGTGATCTAAAAGGATTCTTCGAAATAGATACAGTTGCAGTAGAATTTCCGATTATGATCCATGCGCTCGGCTATCAAATGCTTTTGATCGCAAGTCTGGAAGAAGATCATCCAATTTGGTTAACTCCAACTACCATACAATTTGATCAGGAAATAGTTATTAACGGAGGCTCCGAACATCAGCACAATGTAAATACCTATCAGCATCAAAGTTCAGATATAAGCATGGATGATTTCCTGGCCACGGTAGATGGACTTTCGATGATTCAACGTGGAGCATTTGCATGGGAACCTGCTATCAGAGGACAATCTGATCAGCGTTTAAATGTAATGATTGATGGCATGGCGGTATTTAAAGCCTGCGTAGACAAAATGGACCCCATCACTTCTTACGTAGAGGTTAATAACTTAGCAAGCCTAAAGGTTGATAAGAACGGAGCATCTGTTGCCCAAAATGGAAATGGGTATGCTTCCATCAATATGCGAACCGAAAAAGCCGCTTTTGGCGCTTCTCAATTGGAGTTTGAATCGAATTACAAGGCACCGAATAACATGTATTTATTTCGATTAAATACGAGTAGTAGCAATACAAAGAATTCATTGTCTTACCGACTATCCGGTAGTTATCGAAAGGCAGATCAACTCGTAGCCGGCAATAATACCACTATCGAAAACACTCAATTTGAGAAGTGGAATTTAAACTTATCGGTGCTTTCTAAAGTGAACGATCGCCTACAGATTGAAACCAACTACATTACCGACAAAGCTTATGATGTTGGGTATCCTGCCTTATTGATGGATGCAAGCTCTGCCTATGCCGACATACTTCGGGTTCAGGTTAACATCAAAGAAAATGATGCAGCTTTCTCGATTCATAATGTAGCAGCTTATGCGAATTTAATTCGTCATACCATGGACGATTACAACCGAAATGTAAGCGAACGTGTGGTGATGAGAGACATGAATATGCCGATGTACGGCGAAACTACAACTTTTGGATTTAATTCTGAGGGAAGGCTTAATCTGAAGAATCGATCATTTAATTGGTATTTAAATGGCTACCAGTCCTCTTCTTTTGGAGATATGGAAATGATTAGCACATCCCCAAACATTGCTGATATGTACATTTACAATCTAAATGACGTGGTTATGAACAATATTTCGGTAGGATTGTCTCACAATTGGTTGTTATCGGATCGCGCAAATCTGAGCCTTGAGCAGAATCTTCAATTTGCGAGTGTATCCACATCAAATGCTTCAAACGTAGAGTTTTTTGAAGGACTATATCAAAGAGAAATTTCTGAACGCATACAAGTATTACCCTCAGTATCCACTTCATTGTTATACATGTTGTCCAACGACTGGAGCTTGAGCAATACCTTCGTTTATTCTGCAAGAACCGGAAATCATATTGAACAATATGGTCACTACATTTACAATTATGTAGATGGTTTCTTCTACAATGGAAATCCTTGGTTAAAGAACGAACATGCATTTAATGGTGAAGTTGCTGTTAGTGTAGAACGCGATGCTTTTTCTGCTTCCCTTTCTTTATTCTCGAGATTTTACCTGAATTACATTGATGGAATGTTGCTGGATGACCAATCCGCCCAAGGATTAGAGTTTAAACAATATGCTAATGTTGGAGATGCCGTTTTCACAGGTGGCGAATTACGTGTGCTTCAACGTGTAAATAGTACGCTATCATTCGACCACAGACTGGCTTACGTGTACGCCCAAAATACTACCCTTGATGAGCCTATTCCTCTCATTCCCCCATTGAACGGAAGCTCACTGATGAATGCAAGATTTGGAGATGTTTTCACATCATTTACGCTAGAATGGGCGGCAAAACAACAACGAATTGCCACTCAATCTTCCATAGAAGATCAAACCAATGGATACGCAGTGTTACACGCCAGCATCGGAAAGAGCTGGAGCAATGAACGCATTACTACATCGTTAAATTTCAGAAATCTTACCGACCGTTACTACCATACACACACGAGTATCGGCAATATTCCAAGTGAAGGATTTAGTGTAATGTTTGGCTTCACTTATCAACTTTAGAACCATAAAAAAACCCCGATCAATTGCTTGAACGGGGTTTTGGTTCCGGTGGGATAATCTAAAAATTATCCCAAATAAACTCTTAAGGCCGCACTACGGTTGTGGTGACGTAGTTTTCTTAGTGCCTTCTCTTTAATCTGACGAACACGCTCACGCGTTAGATCAAAACGTTCGCCAATTTCTTCTAGGGTAAGCGAGTGCTCGCGTCCAATTCCGAAATACAAGCGAATTACTTCTGCTTCACGCTTAGTTAATTTTGATAAAGCTCGCTCAATTTCAACTTTGAGCGATTCACCCATCAGTTCGAAATCCGGATTTGGGATCTCTTCGTTCTCGAGAACATCAAGAAGTCGGTTATCTTCCCCTTGAGCGAATGGAGCATCCATCGAAAGATGGCGACCAGAAATTTTTAAGGTATCCGCAACTTCACCTACGGTCATTTCAAGGCTTTCTGCAAGCTCATGTGCAGATGGAAGTCGCTCATATTCCTGCTCTAATTTCGATAACTCTTTACCGATCTTGTTTAACGCACCAACACGGTTTAGCGGTAAACGAACAATTCGGCTTTGCTCAGCCAATGCTTGTAAAATCGACTGACGGATCCACCAAACAGCGTACGAAATGAATTTGAAACCACGAGTTTCATCAAAACGCTTAGCTGCTTTGATCAAACCAAGGTTACCTTCGTTAATTAAGTCACCTAATGATAAACCCTGATTTTGGTATTGTTTCGCAACAGAAACAACGAAACGAAGGTTGGCTTTTGTTAAATCTTCTAGTGCTCTCTGACTTCCTTTCTGAATCTCTTTTGCCAGACGTACTTCATCGTCGGGCGTGATGAGTTTTTCTTTACCGATCTCGTGTAAATATCTATCTAATGATTCCGATTCACGAGTCGAAATTCCTGAACTTTTTGCCACAGTGAAATATTTTTATTGAAATTTTTCGCATACGCGTTATTCAGGTGTAGCGAATAGTGTTAAGCTGAATGGTTGCAACCGTCTGTTCTAAGCTTCAAAGTGTAACTACAATTGGCCTGAATAAATGAACTGTCAAATATACGCATCTTTTCGCTTAATATTTGATTAAATCTTGTTGATGTTTCCCTCGACAGGCTCGGGCACTGGACTGAGGACTGAGGACTGAGGACTGAGGACTGAGGACTGAGGACTGAGGACTGAGGACTGAGGACAACTTATTTGTTTGTCATTACAATGCAAATTTTTTGATAAAAGCAGAATAACTTAATCATATTGGTTAATAAGAGCCTTATAAGTCACTCCGAGGAACCTCCCGAAGGGATGCCTATGGCAGAGGAGTCTGCACAGTTAAAAAAATAGCTAGAACGAGGTTTTGCGGATCCTTCAGTCGAAGCATTCGCTTCTCCTTCAGGATGACTTTTAATAACTGTGTTTTCAGATCAACTGAATCTTTAAAGAAAAGACTTCCCCGGAAAGGTATTCTCAATCCCAAAAAATTTGGCGATACTCGAAGCCACATCTGCAAAGGTTTCGCGAGTTCCCAAATCTATCTCTCCATCTGACGGATCACCCGTCTGACGGATTTTACTTTCGTGCCCTGAAATCTGAGACCGCTTTTCCCTACTCAATCCGGGATCGCTCAGAATTTGTGATTTGGGATACACCAACAAAGGCACAAACTCCCGGGAGTGATCGGTGGAAGAAGAACAAGGATCGTTGCCGTGGTCTCCGGTGATAATCAGCAAGTCATCTTCATCAATCTTTGCAAGAATCTCGGGCAAAGCGTTATCAAATTCTTTCAGTGAACCGGCATATCCTTCAGGATCCAGACGGTGACCAAATAGTTGATCGGTATCAATAAGATTTACAAAAACAAAGGTCTCTTTTACTTCATCCATCACTTCCAGAAGTTTAGAGATTCCCTCGGCATTATTTTTCGTTTTTCGATATTCAGCAAACCCCTGTTCTGCAAACAGGTCGATTACTTTTCCAATCGAAAGTGTGCGAATGCCTGCATCAAAAGCTGCTTGTACTACATTGTTTTTTGGTGGGATGGCTGAAAAATCTTTGCGCTGATCGGTTAAACGTGAAAATGCTCCCGGCTTTCCTGTAAACGGTCGGGCTATCACTCTTCCTACTTCGTGTTCACCAACGCAAATATGATTCCGAGCAAAATCACACCACTCATACAACTTATCGACCGGTGTAATCGAATCATTTGTGGCGACTTGAAAAACGGAATCGGCGGATGTGTACACAATAGGATTTCCGGTTTTGAGATGCTCTTCCCCATAATCGCGAATTACATCCGTTCCTGAATATGGTAGATTACAAAGTGCTGCTTCAACGCCAATTCCTTTACAAAAAGCTTCCATCAGCTCTTTTGGAAATCCATTTGTATAGGTTGGAAATTGTTCCTCGAGCTGAATTCCGGCAATTTCCCAATGACCAGTAGTCGAATCTTTGCCACCCGATACTTCCCTCATCTTTCCGAAAGCTGCACTCGGATTTTCAACAGCCGGAATTGATTTGAGTGGGATGATATTTCCAATCCCCATTTTAGCAAGATTTGGAAGCTCTACTCCGGTGTCAGCGCTCACGTTTCCCAACGTATTCGAGCCTTCATCACCATATACGTGTGCATCTTCTTGCGCTCCTACGCCAAGTCCGTCGATGATGATGAGATAACAGTTTTTCATAGATTATACTTTTGTCATTCTGATCCGCCTGCTGGCGGTGAAGAATCTAAAAAACTAGTTCAACGCCAGATATGTTTTTGCAGATCCTTCATCCGACAAAAGTCGGTTTCAGGATGACTTTTTAAAAAGGACTGAGTTAATTATTTAAGCCTCGAAAAGCTCCAACTCTTCGTTTTTGACCACTTCGCTGAGGGCTTTCTTTGCTTTAGTTTGTACCTGATAAGCGTTCCCATCCTCCGGTACTAATTGGGTATAACCAGCTTTAAATGCTACATCTAAGGTCCCGCCTTGCGAGAGTTTAAGTCCATGTGCGAGTTTCGTGCGCACGCTGTTCATCCAATCTTCCACCGCAGATTCTTTATCACTTTGAATGATGAATGAGTAAACATAGTCAGAATTAAAGCCAATATAACCGGGAATACCATGTTTCGCAGGATTCAGAAAGGTTACGAAGTCTTTCTGTATGCGTTGCAGCTCTTCTAAACGATATTTGGTTCTTAAAGACGACAAATCGTGTGGCGTTACCATACCAAACCAGGTAATTGGAGCCCGACCCGCTTGTACCTTTTTAATTTCATTGTCGATGGTGTTTTCCCAAAGCTCGGTAACAATCGCTCCGTAATTTTCGGTAAATAACTCTTCGGTCATTCCCGTTTTTTTAACCACTGATTGAATAGAAAGAGAAGCTATTCGCGCTAAATTCGCCAATTTGTGCTTGGTAGATTCCTTGTAAGTCAACGGATCCTGATCGTAAGTTACCACCACCGCTTGTCGGCGATCATGCACTAAAATCGGGATCGCATAACTTGCGCCTTCTACTCTGCGTTCTCGATTTGAGATCAACTTTGGAGTGTTGTTGAAATGCATACTAAACACCGGCTCACCTTTTTCGATGGCATCGTAAGCAACTGATTTATCATCCATTGCAAGTCCTAGCATCGGGGCATTTCTAGCAAATTTTGAGGTCATTGCCAGTGTCCAACTGTCCATAGCAGGTACAATTAAACAAGCTCCGCCGGTGGGTAAAAATAACTGCATCTCTTCCAACATCTTGGAAAGCAAATCTACGCGATGCATGCGATAATCCAGCGCATTCAGTGATTGCTCGTACTCTTCCCATTCTTTTTGCTGTTCGTGGAGATCTACCACTTCCAGATAGGTATCGAGTACATTTACCAACGCATTATTGTATGCATGTAGCTGATCGTTGATTTGACGCAGGTTGATTTCATCCTCCGACTCCAACACTGTAAGCGCAACCGTCTCTCCTTTGTTGATGAACGGCATAATTAACATGTGTTTGGCGTTCACAAAATCGAAGTAATGCCCGAGCTTTCCTTTGGCGATATCCTCCCCGATTCTAAGCTGTACAATTTCGGAGGTCTCTTTGTAATCGTTCAAAAAGTGGTGTTCGAACGCAACCCGATCCTTAAACATCACATTCGGTAGATTAGTGCTGTTGCTTTCCCACACAAATTGTTGCCGCCCATGATTTACCCAACATAAATATGCAAGCTCCACCCGTGCGGATGTCCGCAACAGATGAACCAGATCGGTCATAATCTGCTTAAATTCGCGAAGTGCTTTTTCCTGTCTGTCCAGACTCATTCTTTAGCTGATAATTCCGTTATTCAATTCCAACGTGGAAGGTACAAAACTAAACAGAACTTCTAATTTGGAATTTGGGACTATTACAAAGATTCAGAGGATTGCCTAGAGTCTTATTTTATATTACTCAGAAGAATCAAAAATGACATATTTCGCTGTATTGAATCCTCCAAATATTCCTAATCCACCTTCAACATTACTATTTATGGGAACAGGCTCTGAAAAAGGATCGTCTTCTAAATCACGTTGGAGTTTTACTGTTTCTTTAAATCGAAATAGTTTTTCACTCAATGTTCGAATATATAGAGTGGATTTGACTTCAATTCCTGGAGGTACAATTACATTTGAATCGCGACTTCTGGGAAAAGAGAAAAAGGTTTTTAATGTGAGAGACTTCTTTACACCATCGAAAACAACATCATCAGTAAACATAAACTGTTCGGCCTCATCAAAATGATCAAAAACCAGATCATCAGATGTTAAAAAGTCGATTGAAGTTTCGGTTTCAGTGGAGTTTTCAAAACGGTAGCTAGTTTCTATGTAGAATTCGTAATAATGGTTACCGATTTCATCCTGAAGAATAAAATCAATTTCAGCGCTTCCATTTCGAAGAAATCTCAGCTCTATATTATTTACTTCTGCAGTATCTTCTGGGATTAGATCACTTGCAAAAGCAGGTGGAAAGCCACTTTTTTGAACTTCAATTGAATAGCTGACACCTTCTTTAGGGTAAACATTTGTCTGATATACCCCATTACCAAGCGGCATTAATGAATAAGATTTTTCATCCAACGAAATTTGGTGTATTACAACGCTCGCATCAGAGATAACTGGAAATGATTCTTTCGAAAGTACACTGATACTTTCATACAAATTAACTGTTATCAGACTATCCGGATTTAATTCGCTTTGAATAGTGATTTTTGGATTGGCTTGATTAATATCAATTTCGATAATCTGTTCGCAATTTAAAGTGAACAGGCACCACACGAAAAGTAGAATTGTAGCACCTTTCATCAGAATCTTAAGCTATAGTTAATGGATGGGATAATCGGGAATAAGCTATACTGAACAAATCTGAGCTCTTTTGTGAATTGGTTCGTAACCGAGTCATATACGGGCTTACTTTCAAGTTCAATATAGAAAGGATTACGGCGGTTATAAGCGTTGTAAATGTTTACAGACCAACTCTGATCTCCCCATCTTACTGGCCGAGTCCAAGTTGCACCTATATCTAATCTATGATAAGCCGGCATTCGATATCCATTTCTACTTTCGTAATTAAAAACTGGTTGTATCGGATTTAACGTTGTACCCCAATTCACTGCAAATTGATCGTTTGCTAGGGTAATGGCGTTCCCACTATGCATTACCCATGTTATGGAGTAGCTCACTCCTTTTTTTGGTTTAAAGTTGATAAAAGTTTTAATGTCGTGCCGCCGATCATAGCGATATGGAAACGATTCACCTGAGTTAAGACTACTAAATGTTCTATTATTCCAAGATAAAGTGTAGCCAATCCAACCGTTCCATTTATTAAATGATCCTTTAAACAAAGTCTCAATCCCGTAAGATTTGCCATCACCATTTACTACCTTATCCTGCCAAATTTCATCTACCGAGAGATAACTCGCTCCTTCCTCGTATTCAATAAGATTTTCCATCTGTTTGTAAAAACCGTCTACAGAAAAATTGATGTCCTTAAATGTTTTCTCCACACCTAGTGTAAACTGATCAGCTTTTTGAGGATTCACCTTTTTTGTTGATGGAACCCATAAATCGGTGGGCAATCCTATTCCGCTATTTGTAAGCAAATGAACATATTGCTTCATTTTAGAATAGGTAGTTGTGAACAATACATCCGCTCTTGTTCGATAACTCAATGACAAACGCGGTTCTAAAGAGGTGAATCGCTTTTTATGAACCTCAAATCCTGAAAAATGCACTCCAAAATTACCGCTAATTTTTTCCGATAGCTTGAATGAATCTTCGACATACAAAAAATACTCTATGGCATTTACTTGTTGATCACCCAATGTGGTATCTCTCTGTGACTGAGTAGAATAACCAAGTACTCCGGGATCGAAAGCATGAGAAATTGTTGAACCACCAAATCTAATAGAGTGAATAGGATTGGGCTGAAAAAAGTAATCCAGTTTAATAGCTATATCATCAATTCCCGATGAATATGATATCGCGGAATAATTTTGATCTGTCTCAACTGAAATTTTCCTAATCTCATCGAGCTCTTCAGATACCTCGAACTGATATTTACTGTAAGTTAATGTGAGGTTGCTAAATAAACGTGGTCCATAAATATGATTCCACCGTAAAGCAGTGGTCACATTTCCCCACTCAATTTCATAACTAGAACTACGCTCAGTAAAAATATCAAATGAAGAGCTTAATCCAGATTGGGACGAGTCAGTGGAAGTTGATAGTGTAAATCCCCGATCACTTCCAGCGTAGAAACTTAGATATATTCGATTGTTGGAATTTATTCTGTGGTTAATCTTAGCATTAACATCATAAAAAAAATATCCGGCATCATCTTCACCTCCACTTCTCGATCGAATTATTGGTCGAGCTATTAAATCAAGAAAGGTTCGTCTTCCAGAAAATAGGAAACTGGTTTTGTCTCCAATAGGCCCATTTAAAGTAAGCGATGAAGCTACCGGACTCATTGAAACAAGACCACTTATTTTATCTAAATTCCCTTCCTTTAATGTAATATCAACAACTGATGATAAACGACCACCATAACGCGCCGGAAAGCCATCTTTCACAAAATCTACGTTGTTCACCGCTTCCATATTGAACACCGAAATAAACCCAAATAGGTGCGACGCATTGTACACCGGTACCCCATCTAACAATATTAAATTCTGATCTGGTGTCCCTCCTCTAACGAATAAACCGCTTGTACCTTCAACACCTGTTTGAACTCCCGGCAACAGTTGAAACGCTTTTAGAACATCAATTTCGCCTCCTAATCGTGGCAAAGATTTAATCTGGGCAGAGTTTAATGATTGCTTCGTTTTCAATCTTTCTGTTTGCCCTTCAATTACAATCTCTTCTA
Source organism: bacterium (assembly GCA_024742815.1). Classification (GTDB taxonomy): domain Bacteria; phylum Bacteroidota; class Rhodothermia; order Balneolales; family Balneolaceae; genus HXMU1420-13. The sequence goes on along the minus strand of JANSXX010000004.1, from coordinate 189,525 downwards.
ATTCATCTCCAGGCTCTAACTCAATTGTTAGGGAAGTATCAGCAATTAAATCAAAAGTAATGGTTTTAAGGGCATAACCAATGTAGCTAATTTGAAGGGTTATGCTTCCAGTCTCTGTTTGGTAGCTGAAGAAGCCATATTGGTTGCTTGCTACTCCGTTTTCTTGTTCGGGATTGTAAATATTGGCGCCGATGAGTACTTCGCCGGTTTGGGCATCCAGTACATAACCAAATATGGTGTATTCTTGTGCAATTGCACGTGAACAAATACAGCTCAGAAAAAGAAAAAGTAATACCCTCAAAGTAATCCTATTGGAAAAAATTTACTTCGAAGATATTACTTTATGTATACTTAAATTGAAGAAAAAGTATGCGAGTATTAAACTAACTCTTCAGCCAACTCCTCCGCTTCCTCTACCATTTTCTCGAACGATGCCAGGCCCTTGTTCCAGAATTCAGGATCGCGGATATCAAGTCCCATTTTGGCAACTAAATCGTGTGGCCATTCAGATCCACCGGCACTTAGCAAGTCCATGTAGCGATCAGCAAAGCCATCCGGACGTTGAGTAAATTCCTCGTACAGAGCAAGCACCAGTAATTCACCAAACGCATAGGCATATACATAGCCCGGAGTGTGTAAGAAATGCGGAATGTAGCTCCACCAGATTCCATACTCATCCGTCAAAGTTACAGCATCGCCATACAATGCTTTTTGCTGTTCCATCCAAAGTTCAGAGAATCGTTCCGTGGTCAATTCTCCTTCGTCACGACGAGCAGTATGCATGGCGTTTTCGAAGCGGTTCATGGAGATTTGGCGGAAAACCGTAGCAATGGTATCGTCGATTTTACCAACAATTAGTGCCAGTTTTTCTTTGGGATCAGAAAGCTCTTTAAGGAGATTTTGGAACACAAGCATTTCTCCAAAAACCGATGCCGTTTCAGCAGTTGTAAGCGGAGTTCCTGCTTGTAGCGGTCCTTGTTGCCGACTTAAATATTGATGTACACCATGCCCTAATTCATGAGCGAGTGTTTGTACATCACGGATCTTTCCATCAAAATTCATGAATACATAGGGATGCACCGAAGGCACTGTGCTGGCCGAGTAGGCACCACCGCGTTTTCCTTGTTTGATGGCGGCATCGATCCAGTTTTTCTCAAAAAACTCGTTAGTGATTGCTCCCATTTCCGGGTGAAATTCGGTGTACGAATCCAGCACCATTTTCTTGGCCGAATCCCATTGTATGGTGGCCTCATTCTTCATCATTGGCGCGTATCGATCGTAATCGAACATCTCATCCAAGCCAAGCAATTTTGCTTTTAACTTGTAGTAGCGTTGAACTAAGGGATAATGGGCCGTAACCGCGTTTACCAACGCATCTACCGTTTCGTCGTCGGTTTCGTTGGATAAGTTTCGAGAGGTAATCCAGCTTGGATATTGGCGCAGTTTGTCGTTTGTGCTTTTATCTGCCAGTAACGTGTTGAATACAAAAGTAAGCGGATGCGACAATTCTTTGAATTTGTTCGTCAACGAAGCATGTGCACGAATTCGTAACTCCCGATCGCTTTCATGAAGTTTACTAAGCACTTCCTGCTCGGAATATTCCTTGCCGTCTAATTCAAATTTGGCCTGACCTAAAGTTTCATCAAAAAAGCGAACCCATGCACTGCGCCCTGTTACCGATTTTGCACTTAAAATCTGCTCTTGTTCTTCTTTCAGTACGTGATCTTTGTATCGTCGGGATGATTCCAGATAATGCTGATAAAACTCCAATTCCGGGGCATCAATCAACTTTTGAGCTTCCTCATCAGAAACGGCTAACCATTCTACTTCCAGAAAAACGAGCTTTTGGCTAAGCTCTGATCCTAATTCATTGGCTTCCTGTACCAACTTTCCGTATTCAGAATTCCCGGTATCCGTACTCCATTGTAAGTACGCGAAGCTTCCAATCTTCCCGCCTTTATCTTGCAATGCCTCGTAAGCCTGTAGCATTTCTTTGAATTCTGAAACAGATAAATCTGCAATTCTCCCTTTGTACTTTTCTGCAAAGGCATCTGCTTCACTTAAAACGTCTTTTTTGTCTTTGGCCAGTTGAGGATCATCACTTGATGCATATAAATCGCTTAGATCCCAATGAATATTTTCTGCGCCGGTTACTTTCTTTTCTGTAGATTCGCTCATAGATGTAGTCTTATTTTTTTTGTACTGAATATATGCCGAGTTACAATGGATATAAACTCTCTTTACGAATCGGAAACGATTTTTTAATTTTGATAAATTGATAGATATCCATAAACTCATATCAACACTTAACTAATCCCCGAATATTTAACACTGCTACAAATTCTTCAATCTTAACATTTAGTACTTGTAGCCATGAAATATTCTATTTTTCTATTTTTACCTTTTCTATTCCTACTTTCTTGTAATTCATCTACATCAGTAGATGAGTTGTCTGAATCTGAAATTAGTAGCTTACCTCTGCAAGTTGGTAACTCTTGGCATTATTCAGTCACCATGACTAGAAATATCACGGGAGAAACAGAGAGTGATTCTGTAATATTTACGGTTGTTTCTGATACTCTTGTAAATGGTGTTCAATGGTATCGCATCGGTAGTGATCATCATATTCATAACAGATTAGTTGGCGGCTTCTACAGCAACCAGAAAGATGGGATCTACCAAACTTGGAGTTTATCAGAAAATCCTCAAAAATTAACTATTCCATCTAAGACTCGGTCGAGATCAAATGGCAATAATTTAATGATCAATCAGCTTTCAAATAATTCAACCGGAGCAACAAATGAATTCCTTTTTCTTCATAATCCTGATACTGAAATAACAGAGCGGCTACTAAAAAATGATTACTTTATTGGTTCGGTTAACTATATAGGAGTAAAAGCTGAATCCCTCCTAAATATTGAAACAAAAGCTTATACCAGAGAATACTACCAATTTTTTGACGGTAACAGAAAGTATGGAGTGGAACCAGCGCAACTCAATTATGAGATTTCGAATCAAATTGGTTTTGTAGTTTTTGAAAGTGCTTATTACTCTTTTTCGACATCTGAAGAAAATGATGAGCGACTTTCACTTTCACATTTATATAGATACGAGCTAATAGAGTATTCCGTCAAATAGAATACTTATAAGCAGGGAAGAGCATTGATCTTCCCTTTTTTAGTTGCATCATAACCATTAGTTATTTATCCAGGTATTCCAATAAAGCTGTGTTGAAGCCACCCGGATTCTCAATCTGGAGCAAATGCCCTGTTTTACTAAGTGCTTTTGAAGTTGCATTCGGAATCTTAGAAACCACTTGCTCGAACACATCAGCGGTATGTCCGGGATTCAAATATCTGTTTGGAATAAGCCCATCTTCGTTTCCATAGATAATGAAAGTTGGATGAGTTATCAGATGCAAATAATCAGAAGTGGGTTCGTTGATCATTGCTTTTATTGATTGCACAACAGTGTAGGCAAACTCATTCATTTCCGGAGATTTTGCCATTCTGACCCGTTCCTCGACCATCCACTCCCATTTAGGATTCCATCGATAGAAATTTAGCGACAGATTTTCTCTGATTGTTGGCTCCGGTGCTTTAATTATCCCTTCTTGCGTAAATACATTTGCAAGCCACTTTCCTTCTCCACGATCGAATTTTTCGATACCGGCCGGTGCAGCCAAAACTAATTCTGAAATCATCTCCGGGTGATTAATAGCAAGCGTAATCCCAATTTGTCCACCCATCGAATGCCCAACGTACACAACATTATCTAAGTCCATTTGGGTTATAAAATTTGCCAATACCTGTGCATAAAATCCCATCCCATACGGCAAATCGCCTTTTTCTGATTTCCCGTATCCAGGTAAATCAACGGCAATTACTCGATAGTTCTCTGATAATGCCTCGATGTTATATCGCCAAAATCCGGCATTACTTGCCAAACCGTGAACCAGTAAAATAGTTTGATCACCTGAGCCTTCATCGATGTAGGCTATGTTTGGGGATGCATCCAGAACCTGCGTTTCAAAACCGTAATCGATGTCGCTGAAGGCGATCGCTTCTTTATGAGCATGCTTTATTCCACCACAATTAAGGCTCAGAATTGCTGCAATAAATACAAATAGTAAAGGTGCTTTATTCTTCATTTTCATCACCATCAATTAAACATTAACCAGCTTAGCGTTACAAATGTCACCCAAGGATTGGTAGGCTTAATTCCTTGTTCGGTGGCAGCCGGGGCATCGTAAAAATCGCCGGTTACAGCGTAGGCCGCATTTATACCCAGAGTGAGAAATACCTTGAGATTGTATTTCACTTCCGCATTTATTTCCGTTCCGATGTGTGATCCGCCCTGTGGCAAAGTGAAGTTACTGTAGGCAAATGCGCCTCCAACTTTTGCACTTAATTTATACGGAATCAGATCCCTCATAATGTTTACTGTTCCGCCGGTAACACCTAATCCAACATTAGAAATATCGTGTACCATCGAATAATATCGACTTACAACCTGCGCATCCGGAAAAACTAACAAAGAGCGATGCGAACTGTAAATCCCAACCGGCGATCCCCAAACATTTCCGGTTAACACACTGTTTAAAGTACCATCATCAACATTGTCGCCATCTCCGGTTGTTGAAATGAGTTCTACCCAAACTTTATCATTTTCTGTTTTCCCATACTGATATGCAACTGAAGCATTTACGGTTGTACCAAATACAGAAACATTATCTAAATCTTCATTTTCGGGATTTAATGTGCCAAGGTTAGAAATTATATAAGCATCTGCCTGCAACGGACCTTGAACAAAATTTCTGTTGTAATGTAGCGTTGTTCCAAGCCATAAAATATTTGCGGCATATCGCTGATTTCCACCGGGAAAATTCACCCGTGTAGCGCCATTATATGCTGCTAATTGTGATGTTAAACCTTGTCCAAGTACCGAAATACCACCTGCACCTTTTGCAGTATCGCGTAAATACCATGCATTTACACCCCATTCTAATTTTGGGGTAGGTCGCGTTAATACATCCGCCATTGTAATAAAAACGTCTTGGTCGCGACTAACCTGATTTTCCCATAATTGGAAAAAACCTAATCGAGCATGTACTGCTTGATGTGGTCGTGCAAACCAACTCGCTCCTACAGCTTGGGTTCCCCAAAAGGATAATTTGTAGCCTGTTGTCTGAAAGTGGCTGATCGGGGTAATATTTGGATCGTATGGACCATCAAAAATTCGTTGCATACCTAAAACCAGATTCCACCAACTATCTTTGGGTCGCAGAGAAACATTGGCCATTAGCGTTTGGAGATTTACTTGTCCACCGCTTATTCCTCCACCTCGGTTATTACCCACACCGTAGGAATTATCACCCCAAGTGTAATCGATTTTGAAAAGCCCTCTGAAGGTTGCAAACCCATCTAAAATAGCCGGTTGATATACCATATAAGGCACAAATCGTTGCTCCGTGTAAACAGCAGTTCGATTTACTGTTTCGGTAGAGTTTGGCCCAAATAACCGACCAATTACTTGTCCTTGCAATACCTCGTTGGTGGGCGTTACATTGGAAGCAGTAGAACGGAAAAAAGAATAGCCAATGAATTGGAATTCACGCGGAATTGGATCTGATAATCGCTCTTTTTTTGCTCGTTCTTTTGCAAGTTGTGATGTGGAATCGGTGTGAAATGATTCTTGAGCGAACACCGATGTTGAACACATCATCAGTAAGATAATGGCCAGTTTTTTCATAAGTAGAGGAGTTTGTTTGAATAAACAAGAGGCAGATTAAACTCTGCCTCTATCAACTCAATATTTATTGGCGAGCAAAGCCTTGAACCCAAATGGTTCCATTGCTTGAACCACCCACTAAGGTACTTCCGAAACCTCCTTCAACCGTTGGTGCTTCTGCGCCAATATTTGGTTCAGTTTGGATTACTTCATAAGTCATGGTATTGCCTTGAATCTGGAAAATACCCGCAGAAGTTAGCGATGTTGGCGTAGCCTGAGTAAGTGTGATGGTTCGAATATCACCGGCTTCACCTTCACCTAAGCTGTAGGTTCCGGTAAATGTTACCTGAGCGCCGGCACTGTCGGTAGAAACAACATTGTATGTTCCGTTTTCTTCGAAATCGGCATCAATTCGAGCTGTTTTTGTTAGCGCCTGTAAGCCAACAGCTACATTGCTGGCACCTTCAGAAACCCATTCGCCAACAATTGCTTCAACTTCCACTTCAACGCTACTGCTGTTACTTTCTCCACATGAATAAGCAAACATGGAGGCTGCAATTAGTACTAATGTTAATAGTTTATTTTTCATAGTTATCACCTTATCGATATTGGTTTAGTTAAACGATTTGTTTTGATTGATATATTCTTTCAGTGTTTTCTTCTGGATTTTACCCGTATCGCTTTTGGGTAATTCAACCATAAAAACGAAGTGCTTCGGCACTTTAAATTTTGCCAGATGTTCTTTGCAGTAACTCGACAATTCATCGCTTGTTAGTTCCCCGAATTCTGTCACAACGAACGCCATTCCAACTTCACCCCAGGTTTCATCGGGCACGCCAATTACTGCAACTTCTTTCACATTCTTGTGTTTTACCAATAGTTGCTCAATTTCAGCGGGATATACATTTTCCGCGCCGCTAATAAACATGTCTTTTTTCCGATCTACGATAAAGAAGTACCCTTCTTCATCTTTTCGAACCAGATCCCCTGTTTTTAGCCAACCTTGCTCGATGGTTTCTTGGGTGGCCTTCGGATTATTCCAATAGCCTTCGGTACAAACTGGACCTTTCAGCCATAACTCTCCTACTTCACCAATCTGTACTTCTTTTCCATCATCATTCACAATTTTTGTGTCGATGTAGAAGTTTGCAAACCCAACGGATCCTTTCTTTCGGATAGCATCTTCTTCATTTAATGAAAACACATTTGGACCAAATTCTGTTAGCCCGTATCCCTGCCGCACCGGTACTCCTTTATGATGCCATTTTTCGATAAGTGGAATCGGCATAGGTTCTCCGCCTACAATGGCATATCGAATACTGCTCAAGTCGGTGTTTTCGAAAGATGCTTCATCCGCGAGCATGGCCATCATTGTTGGAACACCGAATAAAACCGAGACTTTATATTTAGCGCATAATTCTAAAACCTGATCCGGCTCGAATTTTTTAAGAAGAACAACTTTACCACCTCTGTGAAGAATGGGTGTGGTTAACACATTCCAGCCACCGGTATGGAAAAAGGGGGCAAACGTTAAAATCACATCCTGCTGTGTCAGGTTTAAGCGTAATCCCGTGTTGATGGAATTCCAAAACAACATTTTGTTCGTGATGATGGCGCCTTTCGGTCGGCCTGTTGTACCACTTGTATACAGGATTTTGCAGGTGTATTCGAAATGACCGGCAAATCTGACTGCTTTAGGTTTGTGCTGATCACATCCATTTATAAATGCATCAAATTGTATGATTTGCCCATCGAATTCTGTTTTCTTGACGGTAGCTTCATAATCTTCTTCATAAATAAGAAGTGATGGAGTTGCATCCTCTAACTGATACGCTAATTCCGGGGCTGCTAATCGGTAATTGAGTGGAAGTAAAATCGCACCTAGTTTCTGAAGCGCAAAAAATAGAACGATATACTCATATCGATTCATGGATAATACAGCTACCCGGTCACCGGCTTCAATTCCATATTCGTGCTGTAAATAAGATGCCGTTACACCCACTTTTTGATGTAGTTCGATATAGGTGATCGTCACATTCTGATCTACACTCTCAATCGCTACACTTTTTGGTGCATATTGCGCCCAGCGTTTGATCCAATCTACTTCTAAGAATTCTTCAGTTCTAACCATCCTGCAAATCGGGTTAAATGGTTCATAAATTCATCAGGTTTTTCCAAAAACGGTGAATGCCCTACATTTTCCATTACGATTTCATGAAGGGGATATTCATGCGTCGCATATTGCTCAAGAACATGTCGTGTCTGCTCGATCATGGGTTGGGGCGGACACTTTTCCACTCCGGGGTACCCCGGAATTTTTCCCGTCAATCCCAGATAGTTCACATCAAACTGTGAAGTATTTGAAACTATGGGATCATCAGCTCCACGAATCCAAAGCACTTTGACTTTCTCATCCGCATCTAACAATCTATCCGCTAACGTTTGATTATATTTTGGGGAAGCAGCGTTTACAGGACCGAATTTTCCGGGAGCAACAAAGGGCCAGTTTTCTGAGGTTTCAATATCACCGGGATATTTATCCTGACCTATTTTCTGCTTTAAGAGCCCTGATAGCAAGTCCTCGGTTTGATCGGTATCTGCTAAGCTTTTCCAATAATAGGTATTCATTATTTCGCGTGGACTAGTAAGCGGTTCTTTTGAACTTCGATCTTGCACTTCGATACGTTCAGCAAATTCTTTATTAGCAACACCGGCTCCGCTGCCGGCAAAATCAGACCACACAGGGGTTCCATCTACATCTTTAGTACCACCGTAACCATAGGGAGAAATGGGATTTATGAGCGTAACTGATTCAAGTTTATTGGCAGCATGCGCCATAAGTTCATAAACAACTCCTCCACCCATACTGTGGCTAACCGCGTGAACTTTATTTATGCCTAGTTTCAGGAGTAATGCCTGTAAATCATCCGCAAAATCTTTGAAGCCTCTAGTTGCATCTATGAGCTTGTCTTCCGTATCGCCATATCCACGAAGATCAGGGGCGATTGCCGGAATATCTTCCGGTAAACGATTCATGATATCCCGCCAGAAAACCGATGATGATCCATTACCATGAATGAACAGCACAGGAATTTGATCCGAATCCCCTGATTTTGAAAGCACTTGAAGCGCAATTCGCGAAGTTTGTATGATTTTTGAGTCGATCATGAGTCCTGCTCATTTTCTGGATGTTCAGATCGATCGAAATGCATCACCAAAAATGCCACAATAATGGAGACTAGAATTGCTGTGGATGCAGCCACACCGGGATTTTCTCCGGTTGCTTCGGTAAAAGGCACCGGTAACTGTAAGTAATACATCGAAAAGTGAATAACTACCGCGGTAACTGAAGCTGTAAATACCGCTTTCAATGTGACTTTTGGATGAAAGGTACCAAGTAAAATGGGAATAAATGCAGCAGAGAAGTATGCATAAACTCCATTTTGAGCAAAAATTCCCACACTAAGTTTCGGGTTTATCAATTGATCCCAACTCACAAAAATCGTTGCTATGGCAAGTGCAACAATTACCATTTTGTTGATGAAAATTTGCCGATTGGCGTCTTTTTCAAATAGTCGGGGTGCTAAAGGTTTGAGAATGTCCTGAGTAATGGTGGTTGATAAAGATTGAATCAACCCCTCCAGAGTAGACAATCCTGCTGATAACAAACCCATTACCAAAAGTAGACCAACGAAAACTGGAAACTCACTTACCACATACGCAGAAACCAATCCATCCATTGGGATCGCTTCTCCGGCTGCTTGTAAATCAGGAAAGGCAATGCGAATATATAATCCGGTAATTACTACTAGGAAAAACAACATTTGTACCGAGCCACCCACCCACAAGTATGTGTTTACATCTTTATCGTTTTTCAGTAGCAACGATTTAGTGAGAATGTGCGGCTGACAAATAATTGCCACTCCTACAATGATCTGTGCCACGAAAATTTCGTAAAAATCACGAAACAAAAAGCTTTGATCGTTTGTGGATTGGATTAGTTTTGGGTCAATAGATTCAAGCTTTTCCATAAACCCAAAAACACCTTCCCGAAAATGCTCGTAGCCCGATCCTAACAAGATGAAAGCCACTATCAACATAAGCACAGCTTGAATTGTGTTGGTATACACCATCGAATTTGCTCCGCCGTACATCATGTATCCAAACACGAAAATTACAATTCCCAGCAACGCGTAGAATTCAGGTACCGCAAGTGTACTTGAAATAACTTTGGTCAATCCCACACAAATCAATACAATAAATGTGAGCAAAAGCATTGATAGAAAGGCAAAGAAAAGTCCGTACGACTTACTATCGTAGCGGCTTTGCACCCATTGGGCTAAGGTTAATGCTTTAACGGATTGACCCTGTTTTCTGAACCCTTTTGTCAAAATTACCAACGAGATAATGGCCGCAATTGGTAAGGCAATGGCCATGCTCAGCACACCGCTAATGCCATATAATGCAACAAAACCTGGATTTATAATAAAGGTCGCTGCACTCGTGATGGAAGCCGCCAGTGATAATCCAACCGCATAAGGAGAAAAAATCACGCTTCCTACTGCGTAATCATCAATACTTTTCGTTTTACGCGCTCCTCTAATTACGATGGAAATTAACACCACCGCATAGGCTAGAATTAAAATCCAGCCGGCAATTATCATATGTTCAGAAGCGAGATTCATAATATTTGGCTACCATTTAAATGCGTTACAGGCGAAGGTTAATCCCCCACCAGATCCCATCATTACAAATATGTCTCCTTTTTTTAATTCTCCACGACGAACCGTGATATCTAAAGCCATACCAATTGCCGCAGAGCCGGTGTAGCCATAGTTTTGCATAATAGCTGGAGCGGTTTCTCTGGGCAGCTTAAGATTGTCCATGGTTTCCCAGATCTGATTGATGTTGATCTGAGTCATAAATGCTTTTTTGATATCGCTCACTTTAAAACCACCTCGATCTGCCACGGCTTGAATCATTTCTGTCCACATAATCGGGTTGAGTTCTTTTGGGAATTTCTTTGCAAATACGAGTTTCTGATTTCCATCCTCTATACTTTCTTGCGTGGTTGGATGTGCGTTTCCACCATGATAAATGCCCATATAGTCGTAAAACTCGCCTCGGGTGCGCATATCACTTGCAAGGTGAAAAGGCTGTTCTTCATCCGTTTCTGTAAGTATGGCTGCTGCTGCTCCATCAGCAAACAGGGTTACCGTTTTTTTATCATCCAGATTTAGGTATCTGCTCATACCATAGCCACCAATGACCAGCGCTTTTTTATACCTTGGATCAGATTTGATGAAATTCGCTGCTGTTTCACTGGCAACTACGAAACCGGCACAAGCAGTATTTATGTCGAAACTGGCTGCATTTACCAATCCCATTTTATGGCAAACTACCGATGCCGTGGAAGGTGAAATAAAATCCGGTGTATCGGTCGAAATCACCAGTAAATCAATTTCTGAAGGTGATAGGGAGGCCATATCAAGAGCTTTTTCCGCTGCTTCGATACAAAAATCACTCATCGCCTCCCCTTCGGTCATCCACCTACGTTCTTTGATGGTCAGGTTTTGCTGTAACCAGGTGTCTACATCTTCACCCAACTGTTGGTTAAACCAGCTGTTTGGTACCACCCGATCCGGCACTGCCATTCCGCTTGCTATTATTCGCGCACTTCTCATGAAATAACGCCCCCATCCACACTGAGCACAGTTCCTGTGATAAAACTTGCTTTATCAGATGCCAGGAATACGTACGCATTTGCAATATCTTCCGGAGAGCCCATTCTTCCGATTGGAGTTTTGGCAACCATTCCTTCAATCACTTTTTCAGGCATTTTTTGAACCATTTCCGTGGCTATAAATCCCGGTGCAATTGCATTCACTCTAATTCCCTTTCTTCCCAATTCTCGCGCTAGTGTTTTGGTCATTCCAATAACGCCCGCTTTTGTAGCTACATAATTCGTTTGACCGAAATTGCCATATAAACCAACCACAGAGCTTGCATTTAAAATCACTCCTTTACCGCCTTCAACCATGATTGGAGCTACCGCTTTTGCACAGTTAAATACACCGGTTAAGTTTACATCGATTACTTTTTGCCAGGTAGCAGCGTCCATTTTTAAGAAGCTACGATCCATAGTAATTCCGGCATTGTTTATGAGTACATCAATGGATCCGACATCCTTTACAATTTGGGCAACGGCGTTTTCTACCTTTTCAAGGCTTGTCACATCAACATTAGCAAAATGTACTTGATGCCCTTGAGCCGTTAATTCTTCCGTTAGCTCTCTCCCTTTTTCTTCATTCACATCCCAAATGCAAACAATAGCTTTTTCTTCGAGAAATGCTCGTACGGTTGCCTCTCCTATTCCTGCTGCTCCACCTGTTACTAATACAACTTGTTGATCCATTGTTAATATTTTTTATGTTTGAAATTTTTCAAATGTTCGATTTAAAATTTTTTAGCCTGATGAATTAGTTCACTACATCGACTATTTCCGGTTTAATATTTTTTCTCCATTCTTCAATAAATTCTTTGTTGTGCTGATCCATAGCTTTATAAAAATTTGCCATTTCTCGCATTCTAGCCTCTAAATGATCGGTTTGTTCATCTTGATCCGACAGCTTTTCAAGCTCATTCATGCACTGTTCTGCAATAGCTAAATTCCTTTTCATTGAATGGGCGTAATTACTGAACGCTTGCCCAAAAATGTCGTCTGCAGCTTTGTAGTAATCTTTCCGTTCTCCCGGTATCCAAACTTTTTCGATGAGTCGATGTTCTTTCAGTTTTCTGCAAATCTGACTAACCGGCCCTTTACTCATCGATAAACTTTCGGAAATCTCATCCAACGACACAGGCTCAGGCTCCGACAAAAGTAGCGCAACAATCTTCCCCATTAATGAACTGTATCCCAAATTCTGGTAAGCATCCGAATAGGAATTGATCAGTTGTTGAATTATTTGCTCTTTGTTCATTTTTGTTTTGATTGTTTGATACTTTTCAAATAATGCGAATTTCGAATTATATGCAAGCGCTTTTTTGATACATTTTGATCACATCTCACACACTTTTCATTTACTCTTGTGCCAAACACTACATATCTATTGATTACACATCATATTTGCAGAGCAGATTTTTTTGTCAACATCAAGATTAGAATCGTCTTCTATTCATTCGAATTTTAATAGTGAACTGCTTAACTTAAAAATCGCTTCCATCCAAGGTTAGGAAGCGAAACTATCTAGCCGATAAATGCATTTGTTTAACAACGCTAAGTACAGATTAACACGCACTAGAGGATATATCCTTTGAAATCACTTGAAGCCCTGTTTGGGCCAAACTCAGCACTAGTAGAAGAATTATTCGAACAGTATAAATCCGAACCAGATTCGGTGCCTGCGCACTGGCAAAACTACTTCGATGAACTAACCGGAACTAGTACCACCGAAAAATCAGCTCCAAAAACTACTCCACAGCCTTCATCTAATGGAAGTGAAGCGGCAGATCCTGTTGTAATGCCTGCGAAAGGCAAAGTAATTCAGGATCCTCCGAAAAACGCAGATCTGCAAAAGATCAAAGGCGTTGCTTCTAAAATTGTGGAGAACATGGACGAGAGTCTAGAAGTGCCCACAGCTACTTCATTGCGTGTGCTCCCGGTTAAAATGATGATCGAAGATCGTACCATCATAAACAGGCACTTGGTTAATCGAAACGAACCCAAAGCTTCGTTTACCCATTTTATTTGCTGGGCGGTTATTCAAGCTCTTAAAGAGTTTCCAACCATCAATCATTCTTACTACTTCGACGGAAAAGATCACTTCCGTGCGGTACCTGAGCAAGTGAATTTGGGCGTAGCTGTTGACTTACCCAACAAAGACGGCAGTAGAAATCTTGTGGTACCGAACATCAAGGGCGTTGACAATATGAACTTTAAAGAGTTCTTATATGCGTTTGCCGATTTGGTGGATAAAGCCCGAAATGGAAAACTTGGCTTGGATGATTTCCAAGGCACCACTATCAGTATTACCAATCCGGGTACGTTAGGAACCGTTTCTTCAGTTCCACGATTGATGCAAAAACAAGGCGCTATCATTGCCACCGGTGCTATTGATTATCCGGCAGAATATCAGGCGATGTCGCAGCAGGCACTTAACCATTTGGGAATCAGTAAAGTGATGACCATGACCTGTACTTATGATCACCGAATTATTCAGGGTGCTGAGTCTGGTGCTTTTCTACAAAAAGTGAATCAATTGCTAACCGGACAATCAGATTTCTGGACCGGCATTTTCACCGACCTTGAAATTCCATACGAACCTATCCCTTACGGCGAAGATAAATTTGAAGGAATGTTTGGCGGAGCTTCCAAATCAGATATGGAAGACCGACGTACCGTTGGCGTTTGGCGTTTGATCAACATGTATCGCATGCGTGGGCATGTTTTGGCTAATTTGGATCCACTTGAGAAAAAACCGGGACATAATCCTGAACTAGATCTTGAGTATTATGGCTTATCGCTTTGGGATTTGGATCGTGAGTTTTTCTGTGGCAAACTATTCCCTTCAGGACGTGCAACCTTGCGCGAAATTATCAGAAAGTTACGTGATACTTACTGCGAACATATCGGTGCAGAATATATGCACTTGCTGGATATGGAGGAACGCCGTTGGCTGCGCGAAAATATGGAGTCAACCGGGAACGAACCGGATTTAACCAAAGAAGATAAAAAAGAGATTTTGCATAAACTTAACCAAGCCATGGCGTTTGAAGAGTTTTTGCACAAAAAATACATTGGTCACAAACGGTTTTCACTCGAGGGTAACGACACGCTGATTCCAATGATCCACTTTATGTTGGAGAAAGCCGGACAAGCAGAAATTGAAAAAGTATTTATGGGGATGGCACATCGTGGCCGTTTGAACATCCTCGTAAATATTATGAATAAGCCTTACCACCGAGTATTTGCCGAGTTTGAAGGCAACGTTGATCCTGACACAATTCAAGGTAGTGGCGATGTAAAATATCACTTAGGCGCACGTGGAAAGCATAAATCAAAAAATGGTGCAGAAGTAGATATTGAGTTACTTCCGAATCCGAGTCACCTGGAGGCAGTAAATCCGGTTGTTGAAGGAGCTGCACGTGCTGTAATCGATCATCACGAAAAAGAAGATGCAGAAAAGCGAATCTTACCGGTGTTAATGCATGGTGATGCAGCTTTTGCCGGACAAGGAGTTGTTGCCGAAACCTTGAACTTATCGCAATTGGATGGATACAGAACCGGCGGTACAGTGCACATCATAATTAACAATCAGATTGGTTTTACTACCCTGCCAGAAGATGGTCGATCCACTGAATACGCTTCTGATCTTGCAAAAACAGTACTGGCACCGATTTTCCACGTGAACGGAGATCGCCCTGAAGCAGCTGTTCATGCTATTCAGATGGCCTTAGCATACCGACAAAAATTTGGTAAGGATGTTATCATCGACCTAATCGGTTACCGTAAACATGGCCATAATGAAGGCGATGAACCAGCATTTACACAACCGGGCATGTACAAGGAGATCAACGATCACCAAACCGTGCGCGATCTGTACACAAATTCGTTGGTTAAAGCCGGTGAGCTAACCGAAGAAGAAACACAGCAGATTTTTGATGAATTTGATGAGTTGTTACAAGGTGCATTCGAAGACGCTAAAAAAGCACCGAGTTTAAAAGAAGAAGATGCCTTCTTCGATCGAGTTGAAATGGATCAGGAAGACTGGAGTCAACAACCTGATACAACAACAACTATCGATGACTTAAAAGAGATTGCCGTTAAAATAAATACGGTTCCAAAAGATTTTGATGCAAACCCGAAGTTACTTCGTCAGTTAGCTAAACGTGCTGAAATTGTTCAGAACAACGAGAAGAAAATTGATTGGGGATTTGCAGAAGCACTTGCTTTCGGAACATTGCTAAAGGCCGGAAGAACGGTCCGTATTACCGGACAAGATGTCGAGCGTGGAACCTTTGCTCATCGCCATGCAGTGTTACATGGAACCGAAACCAATCAAACCTTTACTCCTCTAAATAACTTGAGCGAAGATCAGGCTCAGTTTCATATTCATAATAGTTTATTGAGTGAATATGCTGCTCTCGGTTTTGAGTTTGGGTATTCGGCCACAAAAAAAGAAGCTCTGGTGATTTGGGAAGCACAGTTTGGTGATTTTGCCAACGGTGCTCAAATTATTATCGATCAATTCCTTGCTTCCAGTGAGGCTAAATGGGGACAAACCTGTTCCATGGTATTGAACCTTCCCCACGGTTATGAAGGTCAAGGTCCTGAGCATTCTTCTGCACGACTAGAGCGATTTTTGCAGCTTTGTGCCGAAGATAACATGTATGTGATGAACCTGACTACACCGGCTCAGTATTTCCATATGCTTCGCAAGCAAACATTGATGGAGAAATTCAAACCTACTGTGTTAATGTCGCCAAAAAGCTTACTGCGCCACCCGATGGCTACCTCAAAAGCAGAAGATCTTGGTGAAGGTAGATTTCAACCATTTATTAAAGATGAAACCAATGTAGATACCGAAAAGCTTGAAAGGCTGGTTATCTGTTCGGGTAAGGTTTATTACGATTTGTTGAAATATCAGCAGGAAAATGAAATCGATAAGGTTGCTATTGCACGACTAGAACAAATCTATCCGTTCCCGGATAAAGACGTGAAGCAATACCTAGCTTCGATGCCGAATGTAAAAGAAATCGTGTGGTGCCAGGAAGAACCAAAGAATATGGGTGCCTGGACATTTGTTGCCACTCGATTTATGGAAGAATTCGATGATGGCCAACGCTTGATTTATGCAGGCCGACAAGCCTCAGCATCTCCTGCTGCAGGACAAAAAGCCATGCACGATGCTGAGCAACAAAAACTGGTAGAAGAAGCAATGAAGCTCTAGTTTTTTCTAAAATTTCTATTTGAAGCCAACCCTAATCTAATTGGGGTTGGCTTTTTTTTGATCGAGTATTTTTTTGGTTGATGTGGATTGTCAATGTTCTTAATTTAGATACAGTCTAAATTAACATAACAAAACAGTAATGCGATTACGAACAATTGTACCCATTCTTTCTTTCATGTTGCTCTTAACCAACTTGAGCTTTGCATTTCAATCTAATGATAACGTTGGTGTGCTTGTATTAGCCCACGGTAGTATGGATAAAACTTGGAATAATGCCATTGAAGATGCGGTTGAACCCATCCGAGAAAACCACACTGTTGAAATTGCATGGGGAATGGCAAATGCGTTAAATATGCAACCTGCCCTCACAAAGCTAGATGAGAAAGGCGTTGATCACATTGTTGTCGTACAATTATTTGTGTCTTCATTCAGCCCAATTATTCGCCAAAACGAATATTTGTTAGGCCTTAGAGAACAATTAGCAGATGCACCTATGCCTATGATGGTTCATGATATGGAAAACCATCGAATGACGATGAAAATGCCGGAAAACCTACAACCATTAGATGTAAAAGCTGACATCGTATTAACCGATCCGTTGGATGATCATGAGTTAGTAGCAGAAATTCTGCATCAGCGTATTAAGGATCTAAGCACTCAATCGGATGAAGAAACGATTTTATTAGTAGCTCATGGCCCAAATCAGGAAGCGGATAATGAACAGTGGGTGGCAAAGTTAGAAAGCTTAGGAAAGAAAATTCAAGCCAAACAATCTGCAGAAGGAAAAACCTATGCAAACATGATTTCATTAACGGTGCGTGATGACGCTCCGGAAGACATTCATGAAAAAGCTCGATTGGAATTTAGAGCACATGTGCAAGAAGCTGATGATAATGGCACCGCCATCGTAATCCCGGTTTTGTTAGCAAGCGGTGGCGTTGAACAGAAATACGTGCAACGTTTGGAAGGATTGAACTACAAATGGTCGGGAGAAACCCTTCTTCCTCACGAGAATATCGAGAAATTTATTCAACTTCGAGTACGAGAAGGGTTAGCAAAGATCAATCAAAAAGCGTCTGCTAATTAATTACACAACCACCGGTAAAACCCGTTGCATTAAAGTTGGTTGAAAAACGACCTGATTGGTCATTGAAATTGGCCCGAATTTGAATAGTATGCTCACCGGAGCGTTTCGGTGAGCAATATTCGAGTACGTAAAACGAGCCTGCAGCACTTTTAATTTGATTAGCTATATCAAGAAAAGCTTGATTGAGATCAAAGGAATTAACAGCCAGCTCAAATCCATCGCGACCAAATTTTCGAAGAGTATTTTCGTCAATCTCGGATCCCAGACCTATAGTAAATACCGAATACTGACTGGATAAAGAACGAACGGTTGCTTCTGCAGTGGAAGAAGTAACACGTCCCGCCTGATCGGTTCCATCTGTGAAAATCAACATAGCGCCTGCGGTTGATAAATTTGGATCCTGACTGGTTTGCGTAAGTCGAGATTCAAGCGCTGATAAACCCTGCACAACTGCTCCATTCAAATTAGTAGAATTGTCGCTGCTGATATCAGTATCTATACTTCTTATGGAATCTATAATTGCATCCCGATTAATAGTAAAAGGGGTTAATGCATGTATTTCGGCTTCCCCATCGAACCAAAAAACTGCCATCTCTTTTGAACCAAATTCGGGATTAAAGGATGTTGGCATTACCGATTCTATGAAATTTACCGCCGCATCTTTTACGCGAGGCAAATCGGTACTGTTTAACACACTCCCACTTAAATCGAGCAATAAAACAGAACTAAAAAGATATGCACCCGATTGATTTCTGATGCTCGCCTGAGATTCGAGACTCGATATCAAGGAGTTGTTCTCGTAAATCTCAAAATCTGTTTGGGTAAGCGTTTCAAAGAGATGCTCTTCGCCCAAATCTACCTTAAAAAATAACCGAACTTTAGCCGGTTGTTCGGTTGTAGTTTCAATTAACTCCATTTCGATGGATGGCTCTCCACCGCTATCTTTTCCACATGCCGTAAACAGCATGATGCAAAATGTTGCCAATATAATTGAGATACGCGTTTTCATAAGTTGTACCAGTTGATATTCTGTAGATGCTTTTCTCTCGTCACCACAAAATATTGATTAATCCCGACCATACCCATTAAAAAAACCAACAAATTACCGACACCATCAAATTTGTAATATGATTTTTTACAGAATGGCATTTTAGTTTTGATTAAATACAAACCAATTAAAAATTTGAGGTTTGTATGAAAAATATTGCTCTTTCTATACTGTTACTATTGATTTGTTCCGGCTTAATTTCGGCGCAGGAACGTATGATCGAAGCTGAATCGCAGGTCACTACTTCTCACACTGCTACTATTTTGGGCGAACGTTTAGAGTACACGGCAACTGCAGGCACCCAACCCGTTTGGGATGATAAAGGCAAACCAATTGCAACGCTGTTTTATACGTACTATCAACGGGAAGATGTTGATGACATCGATCGCCGACCGTTAATCATTTCCTTTAATGGCGGTCCCGGCTCGGCTTCCGTGTGGATGCACCTTGCTTATACCGGACCCCGCATTTTAAAAATTGATGACGAAGGTTTTCCGATTCAACCCTATGGAGTGAAAGAAAACCCCTATTCAATCCTAGATGTTGCGGACATCGTTTTTGTAAACCCTGTTAACACCGGCTATTCGCGCATATTAGACCCTGAAGCTGAGCGCGAGCAGTTTTTTGGAGTAAATCAAGATATCGAGTATCTGGCAGAATGGATAAACACGTTCGTAACCAGAGTAAATCGATGGAATTCCCCTAAATATCTGATTGGTGAAAGTTATGGGACAACCCGTGTTTCCGGATTAGCTTTAGAACTACAAACCAGCCATTGGATGTACTTAAACGGTGTAATTTTGGTATCTCCCACCGAACTGGGTATCCATACAAGTGGTGGACGAAGAGATGGACCATTAGGCGCGAGTTTACGGGTTCCCTACTTCACAGCAGCGGCTTGGTACCACAAAAAATTGCCAGCCGATTTACAAGCTATGGATTTACTTGAAGCCTTAGAACTGTCGGAAGAATATTCAATGAATACCTTAATGCCGGTTTTAGCAAAAGGTGGCTTTGCATCCGATGAAGAAAAAGCCGAAGCAGCGCGAATGATTTCCAGATTTTCAGGAATTTCGGAGGAAGTAATTCTTCAATATAATTTAGACGTCCCAACTTCTTTTTATTGGAAGGAACTTTTAAGAGACGAAGGTCACACGATCGGAAGATTGGATTCGCGCTACAAAGGCTTAGATCGAACCGTTGCCGGCGATCGACCGGATTTCAACTCTGAGCTCACCTCATGGTTGCATTCGTTTACCCCCGCAATCAATTATTATTTCCAGAATGAATTGAACTACGTTACCGACATTAAATACAACATGTTTGGTCCGGTTCGGCCATGGGATCGATCTGGAAATGAAACTGGTGAAAACCTACGGCAGGCCATGGCTATGAATCCGTATCTGCACACAATGATTCAAAGCGGATATTATGACGGAGCTACCAAATACTTCGATGCAAAATATACCATGTGGCAATTAGACCCGAGTGGGAGAATGAAAGATCGACTTAGCTTTAAAGGATATCGAAGCGGACATATGATGTATCTGCGCCGAGAAGATTTGGAGTTATCAAATCAGGATATTCGGGAATTTATTCAACAATCATTACCACCTGCCGGCACACCTGCGAAGTACTAACATTAGCTTTGCAAGTTGAATTAAATAAAGGGAAAGGGAATCGAAATCGGTTCCCTTTTTTTGTTCCATTCAAATATATCGGCATTTGTATTTAACCTCTGATTGTATACTGCAGAAAAAGCTACTGCTGAGTTCTTGATAAATTTAGTAAATCAGGGGTTGATCTCGTGTTTTAGCCTATCAATTCCACTGATTATCTCAGTCGAATTATGTATCGTCAGCTAAACTAACCAATTTAAGATTTATGGGATCACTACGCTTTTTAGGGATGGCAACAATCATTGCCCTTTTTTCTACAACAATATCGGCACAAACATATGAAACCGAGTACGAAGCAAAAATCAAAGAATACACCACCGACGCCCGGTTTATAGGCAGTTCGGTTGAACGAATACCGGATCACCCCACCATCCCTTCTCCTTTAGATCATTTTGGGACCATTATTGGAGAGCCCGGTGTAATGCACACTACCACTCAAATTTATGAGTATTTCCAAGTGCTGGCCAACGCCTCTCCGAACCTTGTTATGGAAAAAGTACGATCCAGTGAAGAAGGCAGGCCTATTTACCTGATTACTATTTCGGATGAAGCCACCATCACAAACATTGATGATTACAAAGCGATGCTGGCTAAACTCTCGGATCCGAGAACAACTTCAAAAGAGGAAGCTGAAAAAATTGCTAAAAACGGAAAGCCCGTTTATTACCTCAACGGTGGGATGCATTCTATCGAAATGGGCTCGCCCGAAATGCTAATGGAACTCGCCTATCGCTTGATCGCGGATCCATCCGATGACATCCTAAAAATCCTAAAAGAAACCATTGTCTTAATTAATCCTGTTTCAGAACCTGATGGCAGAGACAAACAAGTGGATTGGTATTATGCATACACCAAAGGTCGAACCGACTGGAATGACGGTTTCCGCCGAACACCGCCTTATTGGGGACAGTATGTATTTCATGATAACAACCGAGACGGACTTCAAATCTCGCAGGCGATTACAAAAGCTATTTTCGATATCTATTTCGAATGGCATCCAACGGTAATGCTGGATCTACACGAGTCGGTTCCATTATTATATATTTCAACAGGAACAGGTCCTTACAATGAGAATGTGGACCCGATAACCATTGGTGAATGGCAAACCATTGCTAATCATGAAATGACAACCTTAGCTGCTCAAGGAATGCCCGGTGTTTTCAACTGGGCATTTTACGATGGTTGGTGGCCAGGTTACGGCATTTGGGTGGCAAACAATCATAACTCCATTGGTCGTTTTTACGAAACCTTTGGTAATGCCGGTGCAGATACTTATTTGCGTGACATTTCCCGATCGCGGTATGCGGGCGATCCTGCCACTTCCAGAGAATGGTACCGCCCCGAACCTCCTGCCGGTAATATTTGGTGGTCGGCTCGAAATAATACCAATTATATGCAAGCCGGTGTTCTCGCTTCGTTACATTATGCCGCTGACAACGCGACCACCCTACTCCGAAATTTTTACCAAAAAAGTGTAAACAACACCAAAACTGGAGAAACTGGCGATATCAAGATGTTTCATATTCCTGCCGATCAGCGTGACCCCGCAATGACCGCATATTTATTGAATCAATTGCAGCGACAGGGAATTGAAGTTCATCAGGCTGAAAATGGGGATTACGCAGTGCTTTTAAATCAACCGTATAGCAAATTTGCGGTCGATTTACTCACTGAGCAAAAATATCCTCAGGATGCCAAATTTCCTCCTTATGATGCTATTGCCTGGACCTTAGGCTACATGTATGGCGTTGATGTAACCGCCGTAGATTCCATGCACTTTTCGAATGATGAATTAACTCTTATTACTGATCCCATTACCTATCAAGGAAGTGTTGCTGGAGATGGAAATATGTTTGCCATCAATTACGAGGCGGAATCTTCTGTTATTTCTGCACTTTATGATGCGGAAAACAAATACCGCAGATTTAAAGCCACGGTGATTGATGAAGAATTAATAATTAATGAAGACACTTTGGCTGCTGGCTCCGTATTGTTGTCCGGTTTAAATGCCAATGATGCCAACGCCCTAGCATCTGCGCACGGATTAGACCTGATTGCCGGCGAATTTGATACAAATGCCGGCAGACTCATTACTTTGCCAAAAATTGCTGTATATCACAGTTGGTTCGACACTCAAGCTGAAGGTTGGGCGCGATATACGCTTGAGCAAAAAGGAATTCCCTACACCTCAATCGATAAAGATGATTTGAAAGCAGGCAATTTGAATCGCAAATTCGATGTAATACTCATTCCACATTTACGCGGAGATGCTTCTTCATTTGTGAATGGTTTTGATGACTCATTCGGGCCTATTGCCTACACAAAAACGGATGAAACTCCTTCGTTTGGTACTCCGGATGCAAGTGATGATATAACCGGAGGGCCAGGTTTTGAAGGCATCGCGCATCTTAAAGAATTTGTTGAACAAGGTGGTGTTTTAGTTCCTTTGGCAAATGCTTCGCGCATGATTGCAGAACTGGGGATTTCACCAAAAGTAAGTGCCTTTAATCCGAGTGGCTTATTTCATCCGGGCTCAATAGTTACCGTACAAAAGAACAACGATTCCAGCCCAATTCTATATGGATACCCTGAAACCTTTCATGTATTTAAAGGAAATGGATATCTGTTAAATACCAATCGTAGAGATCGTGAAATGAAGGTGCTTCAATTTGGAACAGAACCCCTTTCTGATGAAAAACCCTATAACGGTGAAACATGGGGCAAACCACTCGACGATTCGATGGCAGAAAGCGAAGCGCTGGAAATGAATAAGGAACAGAAAAAGGAGAAAACACCGCCTTATGTACGTTCGGGAATGGTTCGCAATCAACAAGCAATTATTGGTCACGCAGCCATTATGAATGCCCCTGTTGGGGAAGGAAATGTGGTTTATTTCACCTTTAATCCACTTAATAGGTTCCTAAATCATCACGACTCCAGTCTGCTTTGGAATGTGTTGATTAACTGGGATGCGTTAGAATAAGTATTGAGGAGTGAGCCTTGAGGAATGAGGAGTGAGAACTCTCAAACCTCATCCATAGTCTTATTTCTAAATTTTAACCTTTTTTCAATCAACGAAGCTTTAGCGTAGTTGATCACTTAAATATGCTCAAAAAAATAAACTGGGACGATGTCCCCAAAGAACAAGTAAATCCGAAAATGATTCGCCAGATGATCTGGGGTGAGAAAATCATGATTGCTCGGATGAAATTTAAAGATGGATTTGTGGTACCAATGCACAGTCATGAAAACGAACAAATCACTCAGGTTCAAAAAGGGACGATTCGATTTTGGTTTGAAACTGAAGATTCTGAACCTGTAGATATCAATGCCGGTGAATCGGTAGTAATTCCAGGGAATTTGCCTCATAAAGCGTTAATGATCGGTGATGTGGAAGAAACGGATACTTGGGCACCACCTCGTACCGACTGGATCGATGGCACCGACGACTATTTAAAGAAATAGATTTACGAGGTATCGGCGACTATCAGTAGTCAATGACGACCTAATCTCAGGATATCAATCACCAAACATTCTCTATGGACTTACACATCAAAGGAAAAAAAGCACTTGTAATGGCATCCAGTAAGGGACTTGGAAAAGCCGTTGCAATGGAACTTGCCCGAGAGGGTGCTAAGGTGCTGATTTGTAGCAGAACGGAAAAGGATTTAAAAATCGCTCAAACAGAAATAACTGAACAAACCGGGTCAGAAGTTCATTATGCGGTTGGTGATGTAACCACCTCAGAAGGCCGGACTTCTATACTCAACAAAGCTGATGATGTCTTCGGAAGCATAGATATTCTGGTTACCAACGCAGGTGGACCGCCAGCAGGTTCTTTTGAAGATCATTCGCTGGATCAATGGGAAGCAGCCTACAAACTATTGCTTGAAAGCACAGTGGCAATGATTCAAGGAGTTCTACCGGGAATGAAAGATCAAAAATGGGGTCGCATCATTACCATAACTTCTCAGGCTATAAAACAGCCAGTGAGTGGTTTGATCTTGTCGAACTCGGTACGAGCATCCCTCCTCGGCTTAGTGAAAACCCTGTCTAATGAACTCGGGCAGTACAACATTACGGTAAATAACGTATTACCGGGCTACACCGAAACAGAGCGACTCATTCAACTACGTGGTGATGCTTCCAATTGGGATGCATTTACCAAGGATGTCCCGCTGGGCAGAGTAGCTCAACCTGAAGAATTTGCAGCAGCTGTCACCTTCTTAGCCAGTCAACGAGCGGCTTACATAACTGGCGTTTCTCTACCTGTAGATGGAGGCTGGATAAAAGGGATTTGAATTAGGAATTAGGAATTGGAGAATTAGGAATATTGTTTGCGGTACTATATTCATTGCCTTTCTACAAACAAAGCTAGTTATTCATTCAATTGTTTAAATGGAGACTACGAATAAGTATATATCATGAAAAACTTTGGAAAGACTATAAAAATATTCCTAGTTGATGGGGAGCCAAATGGTAGAATGACTTGTGAATTATCGAATTGGACGGGTAAAGCATTAAAAATACCGCGACGAAAAATAAAGGAGTCCTCTGATAGACCAGAGCTAGAAAATACTGGCGTGTATATTTTGTTTGGAAAGTCTCCCAGTTCTGATCGAAAAGAGCTTGCTTATATAGGTGAAGCTGAGGGAATTTACAAAAGACTAAACCAACACCTTTCTGCTAAAGATTTTTGGAATGAAGCTCTGATATTTGTTAGTAAGGATGAAAACTTGAACAAAGCTCACATTAAATATCTGGAAAGCAGGCTACATGAGATTGCGCTTAAAGTTAATAGATATGAATTAGAGAATGGAAATGTCCCGCAAAGATCTAACATTTCTGAGGCAGATCAAGCTGAAATGGAGGAGTTTCTCGATAATATTAAGTTGTTAGTTAACACCCTAGGCTTTAAAATTTTTGAAGAGTTACGAAAAGATCAGTCGATTGAAGAACAAATTAAAACTACCTTCTACATAACAGCAGCGAGAGGAGCTGATGCAAAGGGGCAAATGACCAATGAAGGTTTCGTTGTTTTAAAAGGTTCAAAAATTGCAAATTCGATCACAAATTCTTTTCCAAAAAACTGGATCACATTACGCGAAAGTCTTATTGAAGATAGAACAATTATAGAAAGTGATAATAAAATGGTTTTCACTAAAGACTATCTATTTTCAAGTCCCTCGGCTGCAGCAGCCATTGTTATGGGTAGAAGCGCCAATGGATTAACCGAATGGAAATTAAGTGATGGTCGAATTCTAAAAGCAGTTGAATCTGACAGCTAAAAATTGATTAACAATCCTTAGCTAATAGAAGTCATTTAAAATTTTAAATTTTGCATTTTTCATTTCCATCTCACTCCACCCACACCGTTTTTATGTTCACAAACTCTCGTATCCCGAACAGACTGAGCTCACGGCCATAACCCGAATCTTTAATTCCACCGAAAGGTAATCGCGGATCAGATTTAACTAATGTATTTACAAAACAGCATCCTGCATTCAGTTTCTTTGCTGCTATCTTTTCCGCTCGTTCACTATTCTTCGAAAATACGGCAGCGCCCAACCCATAATTGGTATCATTGGCAACGGCAATTGCTTCGGTTTCGTCGGCCACTTTTATAACAGCGGCAACCGGACCGAATAATTCTTCGTGATAGGCAGGCATTCCTGAGCTAACATTTGTTAGTAAGGTAACCGGATAAAAAGCTCCTTCTCCTGTTGGAAGATTTCCACCAAATTCTAAGTTTGCACCGGCTTTTACCGATTCTTCTACCTGTCGATGAAGTACATCCCGTAAATCTTCACGAGCCATTGGTCCAATGTCGGTCTCATCGTGAGTTGGATCACCCACTTTTCTCGAATTTAGTTCTTCACGAAAGAGTTTCAGAAATTCATTATACACCGACTCTACTACAATAAATCGTTTGGCTGCAACGCAACTTTGTCCGCTGTTGATTAAACGGGATTGAGCACAAACTTTGGCTGCTAATTCAAGATCTGCATCCTCTAAAATCAAGTAAGGATCGGAGCCGCCTAATTCCAGTACGGTTTTTTTGAGCACTTCTCCGGCTTGTGCAGCAACAATTTTCCCTGCTCGTGTACTTCCTGTTAAGGTGATGGCTGCAATTCCATCATGCTGTACTACTGGCTTCATATTGTCTTTATCCACAACAATAGTGCGAAACAGCTCTTTGGGATAACCAGCTTCATGGATGATTTGCTCGATGGCCAATGCACAACCCGTGGTATTTTCTGAGTGCTTCAAAATTACTCCGTTGCCAGCCATCAATGCCGGGGCACCAAATCGTAATACCTGCCAGAAAGGGAAATTCCAGGGCATGATTGAAAGAACCACTCCAAGCGGTTCAAAAGCCACATAACTTGCCGAAGCATCGGTTTCAACCTGTTCATTTTTTAGAAAACCTTCTGCATTCTTGGAATAATACCTGCATAGCCAAGCACATTTTTCGATTTCTCCAACACCCTGCTTCAGTGGTTTCCCCATTTCTTCGGCCATGAGCTCGGCTAAAACTTCCTTTTTCTCTTCAAGCAGATCTGCAAGTTTACTCAGTAAACTTTTTCTGTATTCAAAACTCGTAGTTTTCCATTCATTTTGTGCAATATTTGCTTCTTGAATAAACAGTTCAACTTCTTCAAAACTGTGTTCTCTGTATTCTCCTACTAATTCGTTGGTGGCAGGATTAATCGTCTGTAACATATTATTTATTTATAATTTCGTTGGATACTCTCCGTGATCTTATCCATCACGGTAGATAATGTTTCATCATCGGTAATTAGTGGTGGAGCAAGTCGAATTAATGTGTTTGAATGCAATGTCCATCCAAGTAAAATTCCCTGTTCGAAACATTCTTCTACAACTTGCTGTGTGAGTTCTCGAGATTCCAATTGCAACCCCAACATTGCTCCTTTTCCACGTACCTCAACGATTCCGGGCCCAACCAGCGTTTCTTTTATTTTCTTTTCGATGATGGAAGCACGTTCTAAATAATCCCCGGAAAGCAATTCTTTCAAATTTGCCAAAGCTGCAGCGGCACATACCGGATGTCCACCAAACGTGGTTACGTGATTTAGCGGAGGATTATACATGAAACTCTCGAAAATAGTAGCACTCGAAATGAAGCCCCCCATGGGCATTCCTCCTGCCATCGCTTTAGCCACACATAGAATGTCGGGACAAATATGATATTGCTGAAAGGCAAAAAGCTCTCCTGTTCGCCCGAATCCCGATTGTATTTCATCATAAATCAGCAGCGCTCCAGCTTGGTTACATCGATTTCTGATTTCAGCCAACCAATTCCATTCAGCGGGAATAATGCCACCTTCACCTTGAATCGGCTCCATTATGACCGCAGCTGTATCGTCGTCAATTGCATCTAAACCTTCATAATTATTGAATTCCAGAAAGTGGACATCCGGCAACAAGGGCAAATATGGATCACGGTACACATCCCTTCCGGTAACGGATAGCGAACCATGCGTGTCGCCATGGTAACTGTTTTTGAAGGCAACCAATTTAGTGCGTTTTGTATGCTTTTTTGCAAGTTTAAGCGCACCTTCGATGGCTTCGGTTCCACTATTTACAAAGTACACTTGTTCCAAATGCTCTGGAAATTGAGCCGTTAGTAACTCTGCAAATTCGAGCTGAGGTTGTTGAATAAACTCCCCATACACCATCACATGTAAATGTTTATCAACCTGTTGATGAATAGCTTCAACAACTTTTGGATGCCGATGCCCTAAACTGCTCACAGCTATTCCCGAAATAAAATCGATAAATCGTTGTCCCTGAGTTGTATACAAATGAACTCCTTCGGCATGTGAAATCTCTAAGCCAAGTGGAGCATCACTGGTTTGAGCAACTACGGATTTAAATCGATCTAAGGTGTTCATATTAACAATGTGTTATACAATTTACAGGTGTTTTGAAAGGTTAAATTTAGCATATTGATTACACAATTAATTTAATCAACCATTCTTTAATGCGAATACATTTCATGTTAGTGATGGTCTTGTTGATAGGGGTAACAACAGGATGTGCATCCAACAAACAAAAACAGCCCAACGTGGATACAGAAAGTATTGAAAAACAAATCCCGATCCCGGTAGGATCAGCTAAAGTTGAACTTGAGTTCATCGCCTACGAGGACGAAATGGTTCAAGCTTCTGTTCGCGAAGTTATCGAATACGGAGCATCTACCGATCGAATCAGTCGGTCGGCACCGGTTTCTTTCCATGTTCACGATTCGATTGTAGATAAAGTAGAGATGCTACAGGAAAGTGACGTTTTTATCGCACTAGTAGCGATGCAACCTGCCGGAATGGGTATGAGATCCGGTAGTTGGACAATAACACAAATTATTTCAGAATAATAACATCAAGTAGAATGAAAAAAATCATCACCTTTGCTGTTTTTGTGGCTTTAGGGGTTGCAGGAACGCTTTATTTAGCAACCAGCACAAACTTACAAACAACGACTAGCCAATCTGGCGGCGATTCTTTTGTAAAGAATCCCACCATCATCAGTAAGGAAACCACCCAAAAAGATAGAGCCGAGTATTTCCATAAAATGCTCAAAGATCCCGAATTAGGGAAAATCCCGGATGGTATACACGCCCGGGAGATTGCTTTTGCTGAAAAACTAAGCCAGGAACAGCCGAACAGAAGAAAGGCCGTTAACGACTTATTTGAATGGAAAGAAGTAGGCCCAAATGACGTTGGAGGTAGAACACGTGCGTTGGCTATGGACTCTCGCAATTCTGACATCATTATTGCCGGGGGAGCTTCAGGTGGAATTTGGAAATCCACCAATGGTGGACAAACCTGGAGTAAAAAAACTGATCTCAACAGCCATCTTGGTGTTACGGCCTTAGTTCAAGACCCAACAGCGCCGGATAATTGGTATTACTCAACCGGAGAATTTTTCGGTTCTGCGGGAGCAACCGGTGCAAGTTTCTATGGCTCCGGTATTTTTAAATCAGAAGATAACGGCGAAACTTGGTCTCAGATCGAAACTACTAGAGATAGTGATACTGCATTTAATTCAAGACACGACTTTATCGTAAATCTCGCAATCAGCCCGACAACAGGAACGATCTTTTTTGCTAGTAATGCATTGGGGATTTACCGAACCACCAACGATTTTGCCTCCTCCATTCACGCATTAGGTGAAGTTAACAACCATGTGTGGTCGGATGTAGTTGTTAATAAAAATGGTACTGTAATTGCTGTTTTATCTACGGCATTTCAAGGTGTTGAACAAACTTTTGATCCCGGCGTGTATGTATCAACCGATGATGGAATCAGTTGGTCGGATGTAACACCCGGTTCATTTCCAAATAATGGAAATCGTAGTGTAATTGGTGTTTCCGAATCGGATCCTGATGTATTTTATGTGCTAACCGATACCGGTTCAGGACCTGAGGGAATGGACTTGCACCGATTTGATATCAGTGAGCCTTTTAATGTGCAAACGAGCGATAGAACCGGTGGAATTCCTACATTTGGTGAACCTGTGGGTGATTTAGATCCTCAAGGTGGCTACAATCTGATGGTGAAGGTACATCCAACCAATCCGAATTTAGTATTTGTAGGTGGAACAAATTTATTCCGTTCTACTTCCGGATTCAGTAATCCTCCTGTTTCTGACAACCAAGGGAAATCCTTACCTGGCGAAGGACCTAAGTTTTGGGTAGGTGGCTACGACTTTGACAATGATATCAGCCAGTTTCCAAGCCACCACCCCGACCAGCACAACTTAATTTTCTATCCGGAAAATCCTAACAAAGCGATAAGCGCTCACGATGGCGGTTTAAGTTTAACCAACGACATTACCGCAACTCCAGTGGTTTGGGTTGATTTGGATCAAGGTTACAATGTAACTCAGTTTTATACAGTTTCGATTCACCCCGATGCAGACGATGGACGCATTGGTGGTGGTACTCAGGATAATGGTACACCGTACTTTATTTTTGATTTTGATGGGCAATCAAGTTTATCGGTAGATGCTTCTTCAGGTGATGGCGCGCATACTTATTTAGGAAATAATTTTGCAGTTACTTCATCTCAAAATGGGTTTTTGCTAAAATTTGATTACGCTGGAACCGATTTAACTAATTTCTCATATATCTCTCCATTGGGTGCAGTAGATCAACAGTTTATTCATCCATATGCTGTAAATCCATCAGACGAAAATTTTATGGTGTATCCGGCTTTTGACCGATTATGGGTGAATGATCAGCTTTTAACCTTAACGAGAAATACTTCAAACTCCGACGGAACGTCTGAAGGTTGGACGGATCGCACGGATTTAGACTCCGGCACCGAAAATCATGAAATTACTGCAGTATCATTCAGCAGCAGCAATCCTGCAGGTAGACTTTATTATGGCTCTTCCGATGCTGTGGATGTTCAAATCCCATTTATCAAAAAGGTAGACGATTTAACCGCTAACAACGGCGATGAAAACATCGTAATTGCCAATGCATCAAGCGGATCTTATGTAAATGATATCGCAGTAAATCCTGATAATGGCGATGAATTAATGGTGGTAATGTCGAATTATGGAGTTAAAAGTATTTGGCATAGCACCGATGCCGGCTCCAACTGGACAGACATTGAAGGAAACTTAGCCGGTGATGACGGTCCATCTATTCGATCTGGTGCAATTGCTGTAACTAATGAAAATGGAACCTTTTATTTTGTAGGAACGAGTGTTGGATTGTACTACACCGATCAATTGAATGGTTCACAGACAACTTGGACAAGAGTTGCCGAAGATAAAATTGGAAATGCGATTGTTTCCTCACTTGATTATCGTCGATCAGACCAAACTCTAGCTGTTGGTACTCATGGCCGTGGTTTATTTGTTGGGAAAATTGGCACCGCCGTTTCAAATGAGTTAGAATTACCGGAAAACGACCAGCCTTCCGATTTTGCATTAAATCAGAATTTCCCAAACCCGTTTAATCCAACCACAAATATTACGTTCAATCTTCCATCTAATTCGACAGTGAATTTGACCGTATTTGACCTAAACGGAAGGAAAGTAGCTGAAATTTATTCAAACCGTCAATTGGCAGCCGGTTCCTTTACTGCTACATTTGATGCATCGAGCCTTGCCAGCGGAACTTATCTCTATCAATTAGAGGCTGTTCCTCAAAATGGAGGAAACCCATTCAGGCAAACAAAAACGATGACGCTAATCAAATAAAAATCTCACAAAGGCAGCAACTTCGCTGCCTTTTTTTATGTCAGTGATTCAAGCAACATTTTAAAGTCATCCTGAATCAACGCTCCTTTATCTTTAGCATAAAAAGTGTGCAGATTTTGAGAAGCAAGCTTAGCGCCAATTTCGGGATCAGCTTTGTCTGATAGATATTTTTTTTGCACTTGAGCAGGTCTTGGTCCCCACTCGCCGAGTACTTCAAGAGTTTGAGCATCTAAAACAATTACCTTTGGGATAGATCGACTTTTACCGTCAGTTAAAAAGGCATCCATTACTTCGGGATATTTGTCGCGCAGGATTATCTTCAATTCAATATTCTCAGCGAAATCAGTCATTTTTTTAATGTAGGGCAGGATTTGGGCAGAATCCCCACACCAACCCTCCGTTATCACCAACCATATTTGGTTTCCGCTGATTTGCCCGATCAACGATTGGATATCTTCGCGAATAACACCTCTTTTATCGATTCTGTTGGTTCGTTGAATGTTCAACTTAGTGTATTCCAACATTCTCTCAGAGTTATCATCATTCGTTGTGCGACTTTCATCAAACAATTTATTGGTGAGCAAATTAAAAGCTTCATACTCTAAGGCTTCTTCAATAATTTTATGGGTAATAACTGATTCTTTAATAGTAGACATGGCCAAACCGATTAAATAATAATAGGCCAATAAGTTACGAACCCCTTTCAACTCAAATGATTGATTTGTTCAATAATGATGATAGTTCAACAAAGTGTTATCTTTGGCTATGCAGTCGAACATCGTAGATTTACCAAACTATATTACAACTCAATATTCAAGATCAGCCTGGAAGAAGAGAGAAGCTGCGCACCAGCAAGAGGTTTCATTGTTGATCGATGGTTATTTAGAAAAAAGGAGCCGGGGCATAAAACAACCGGTGATGGATTTCCTGTTTGAGTATTATCCATTTCGTCCTTCTTGGCTAAAAAAATGGAGCCCCGGTATTGACGCTGGTCTCGAATTCGACCAAATTGACGAGTTACCGCCATTAAAAATATGGGAATTTGAATACGAAATCGCCTTTTTGACATCAAAATCCATTCCAGAAAAGCGACTCAAATCTTTCAACTGGATACTATATCTTTTGAAAAGCACCCGAGATCGCCGCCCTGCTTTTGGTTGTTTTGGAATGCACGAGTGGGCGATGGTGTACAAATCTGAAGAAATCCGCCATGGACAAGTTCCACTTCGAATGGATGACAAAGAACTTGCCGAATTCGTTGAATCCCGACCTTTAGTTTGCACTCATTTTGATGCCTTTCGTTTTTTCACTCCCGAAGCTGTACCGTTAAACAAACACACGCTATCTCGCGAAAACTTTGCAGATATGGAGCAACCGGGATGCATCCACTCGAATATGGATTTATACAAATGGGCGTTCAAAGGCTTTCCGTGGATTTCGTCTGATTCTGTATTTGCAGCCTTCAAACTTGCCTGTGAAGCTCGTGAGTTTGACATGAAAGCAAGTCCCTACGATTTACGCGAACATGGCTTGGAACCCATCAAAATTGAAACCGAAACCGGACGAAAGGAATACCTGGAAGCCCAACAAGCAATTTATGAAAAAGGAATTCCGGTAAGGGAGCAGTTGATTAAGGAGTATGAAAGAATCATAGGTTTTAGACCTTGATTTTATTGATTATAGGATTTACTTGTTTTTTATTTCTGATTTCGATGCTCTGCGTCGTAATCAATCTCTTTGAGTTGCCCACCACCATTTCGTCGAAGTCGGTGTGATGGTTTACAGAGTAACCCCCTATTGTCATCCCTGCGGAGCAAGCGCACAGTAGTTTTAACGAAAGTGTGGCAGGGATCTAGATCGTTGATTTAGCTTAGATATTAGTAAAATGCATCAGATTCCCCTTGTGGGAATGACTTCGATTTATTAATCAAACTGCGCATCACCAAAACCCTTAACCGAGCATTCGCCCAATAGATGGAGTACTTGCTCAAATAATCTGCTTGCGTAATCGTGCTACAGGCTCGTTAAGTTGCTCGCGGTATTTACTCACTGTTCGTCGTGCGATATTGTAGCCTTTTTCGTTTAATTTATCAGCTAATGCCTGATCGCTTAATGGATTTCTCTTGTCCTCGTTATCGATGATGGTTTGCAATATGTTTTTTACTTCACGATTACTTACCTCTTCCCCGCTTTCGGTCGTCAATCCTTCATTGAAGAAATATTTGAGTTCATAGACTCCAAAGTTCGTTTGAACGTATTTCCCATTTACAACCCGCGATATGGTTGAAATGTCCATCCCAATACGTTCTGCTACATCTTTCAAAATCATGGGCTTTAAGCCATCCCCGAATTTGAAAAACTCTTCCTGCAAAGCCACAATGGTTTTCATCACATTCATTAAAGTATTTTGACGCTGCTTAATCGATTCGATAAACCAATTCGCCGAATCAATCTTAGTGCGCATAAACTGTTGAGTTTGTGCATCGGGCTTTTCTTTTCGGCGTTTTATCTCTTCCCACATTTGCGTGTACTCGGGAGAAATCTTCAGCTGAGGAGCATTCCGTTGGTTCAACGAAATCACAAACTCCCCTTTTCCGCTATCTGTTTGATTGGCCCCTCGCCAATACACTTCAAAATCCGGTTCAATGTAATTTTGAGTTTCCTCCAATCCATCACTAACTGCACCCGGACGTGGATCCATGTGTCGTATTGCCTCAAAGGCTTCTTTAAGGGCTTCTTCGTCGGTATTAAGACGCTGAATCAGCTTTTTAAAATGCTTTTTCTCGAAGGCATTCCATGCATCTCGAACTATACGAATAGCGAGTGAACGTCCGGGTAAATCTTCATCAGCGTGTTTGAGTTGTACTAATAAACAGTCTTGTAAATCGCGGGATGCAATCCCAATCGGATCAAGCAGCTGTATTTTTTTTCGCACCGCTTCTACATCGTCTTCTTCAATAAACACCCCATGATTGAAAGTGATATTGTCTGCCACGGCAATTAATTCGCGCCGGAAATACCCGTCTTCATCCAATGAACCCAAAATCTGATCAGCAATCAGCTCTTCTTCTTCGTTTAAATCCAATAAGGAAACCTGCTGCTCAAGCTCTTCGAGTAGCGTTACCTCATACTCGTTCGGAAGATCGCGCCATTCATCCAAATCAGGATTTCTTGGTGTTGAATACGTTTCGCCATCGTAATCGGTATTTTCATCGAAATCGTCCCAATCTACTTCGTGCTCATCTAAGCTTTCGAGTGCTTCTTCTTTTTCAGGGGATGACTCTTCGATCTCAGTAAGTTCATTTTGCAGGCTTTGGTCCCCTTCTTCGAGAATCGGATTCATTTCCATCTCTTCTTTGATGCGCTGTTCCAAAGCGATGGTGTTCAATTGCAGTAATTTGATGTACTGCAACTGTTGGGGCGACAGCTTTTGCTGCATCCCTTGTTGTAAACTTTGCCCGATATTTTGTCTGTTCTTAAGCATCCTGATGCTCTCTTACATATTCACATGCTGCTAAAAACTCATCGTACCATTCCTGTCCATATCGTCTTACCAACGGGCGCTCTAAGAAATCAGCTAAATAGGTGTCCTCTTTCTCTCCCTTAGCGCAGGCTGCTGAACACATGTTAGGCATGTATTCAAAATTGGCATACTCAAATCCACCAATTTTTTTTAATCTGACCGGATATAAATGGCAACTGATCGGTTTTTCCCAATTAAATCTGCCTTCAAAAAAAGCTTTTTGGATGGTGCAATACGCAACATCTTGCTCATCATAATTTATAAAAATACACTCTGCACTGTCGACGCACGAAATCTCATATCCTTTTTCTTTCGATCCGATTACCACTCCATCCTTTTCTGCAACGGCGATAGCTTCGGGCCGAAGTTCTTCTTTTAATGTATGATAGGCTTTGTGAAGAACCGGAATTTCATCTTTCGACACCGGAGCGCCGGCATCACCAACAACACAACATGCACCTTTACAAATGGGAGTATCGCATGCGAACTTTTGTGTCGCAATATCGTCTGAGAGAATTATGTCGCCAACTTTAATCATATCCAAATATACAATAATCGTGCCATTTGCTTGCTTTTAAAATTGTGAAATGACTAACCAATTACCAATTTTTTAAGACATAAGAACTCAAGTACACGTACTTTCATTTGGTGTTTAACATAATCTAATTCAATGCTGGTAAGTAAACGAATCTCAATGTTTCTGCTTTTTGCAGTTTCTCTACTCATAAACCAAAATACTCAAGCTCAGGATTTTTCCGTCGATTTCGAAAAATTCACGCTGGATAACGGTTTGGAAGTAATTTTTCATGAAGATAAATCTGATCCTGTAGTTGCAGTTGCTCTAACCTTTCATGTTGGATCTGCCCGTGAAAAAGAAGGCAAAACCGGTTTTGCTCACCTGTTCGAGCATCTTTTATTTCTGGAGTCTGAAAACCTTGGGAAAGGTGGTCTTGATAAAATGAGTAGCCGCATTGGTGGTTCCGGAGCTAATGGCTCTACCTCTCGTGATCGAACAAACTACTTTCAAACCGTGCCCAATGATGCCTTAGAAAAAATGATCTGGGCTGAAGCTGATAAACTCGGGTTTTTTATTAATACGGTGACTGAAGCTGTTGTAGCTAAAGAAAAACAAGTGGTTAAAAATGAAAAACGTCAAGGCGTGGATAATCGTCCTTATGGTCATGTAAATTATGTAGTTGGTAAGAATTTATATCCGGCAGATCACCCATATAATTGGCAAGTTATTGGTTCTCTGGAGGATCTTCAAAATGCTACTCTGGCCGATGTAAAAGAATTCTACAACAAATGGTACGTGCCTAACAATGCAACACTTGTAATTGCCGGTGATTTCGATTTTGAACAAGCCAAAGCCTGGGTTCAAAAATATTTTGATGAAATACCACGTGGTGAGGAAATCGAGCCGTTAGCAGACCGACCTGCATCTTTAGATGAAACTAAAAAACTCTTTTATGAGGATAATTTTGCTCGTCTGCCTGAACTTAGGTTAACCTGGCCGGGAGTAGACATCTATCACGAAGATTCTTATGCACTTAATATTCTAACTGAATTACTTGCATCAGGCAAAAAAGCGCCTATGACTCAGGTCTTGGTTGATGAAAAAGAGCTTACCTCAAATGTATTCTTCTTTTCAAACAACTCGGAGATTGCCGGTGAGATGTCGTTGATTGTGCGAGCATTCCCAAACACTGATTTGAATGAGGTGCATAGCGCAGTTTATGAAGCTTTTGATCGATTTGAGGAAGAAGGTTTTAGTGAAGCAGATCTGGATCGGATAAAAGCCGGAATCGAAACTCAGTTTTATAATGGTCTGTCCAGCGTACTTGGTAAGGCATTCAACTTGGCGCAGTACAATATTTTTGCCGGCGATCCGGGATACATCAACCAAGACATACAAAAAACTCTCGCTGTTACCAAAGACGACGTGATGCGCGTGTATAATCAATATGTAAAAGGAAAAGATTACATAGCAACGAGTTTTGTTCCACTCGGTCAGGCAGACTTGGCGTTAGATGGCTCTGAACCTGCTGAAGTTGTAGAAGAAGTAATTGCCGAAAGTGGTGCAGATGAGCAGTTTGAATTACCGGAAGAAACAGATTTTGAACGCACACCTTCTAGCTTTGATCGCACTGTTGAGCCACCTTATGGGGATTCACCCGAACTAGCAGTGCCGGATGTATGGTCATTTACTCTAGATAATGGAATTCCGGTTCACGGTATTACCAACACAGAATTACCTTTGGTTCAATTTCAGTTACGCATCAAAGGAGGCTTGATGCTGGAAGAAATGGATAAAATAGGAGTTTCGAATCTACTTGCAGAAGTAATGACACGCGGAACTGCCAACAAAACACCCGAAGAGCTTGAGGAAGCCATCGACGAGTTAGGAGCTTCCATTAACATAAATTCCGGGCGACAATCCATCACGATTTCTGGAAATACCTTAGCTCGTAACTTTGAAGCTACCTTGGCATTGGTTGAAGAAATGTTATTAGAACCCAGATGGGATGAAACGGAATTCAACCTCGCAAAACAAAGTACCTTAAGTGCAATTGCTGCACAAAGCGCCGACCCGAATTCCATTGCCAGCAACACCTTTAACTCAGTGGTTTATGGTGAGGAGAATATTCTTTCCAAAAATCCAATTGGTACAATCAACACCGTCGAAACCATCACTCTAGATGATCTGAAAGCGTTTTATGAGAAGAATATAAGTCCAAGCATGGCAGACTTTATGGTGGTTGGTGCAACCGATCAACAGAAGGTAGAAAGTGTGTTATCCGGCATAGAAAACAATTGGAGAGGCGCAGAGGTAGAGATTCCTGAGTTCGTTAAGCCTGAACCAATTACTGAGCCGATCGTTTACTTTTACGATGTTCCGGGCGCAAAGCAGTCGGTATTAAACTTCGGTTATTTAGCCATGCCCGAGACCGATCCGGATTATTATCCCGCTACAGTAATGAATTACATTCTTGGCGGCGGTGGTTTTGCCTCTCGTTTAACGCAAGAATTACGCGAAGGCAAAGGCTACACTTATGGCATCCGATCCGGTTTTAACGGCAATGAATTGCCTGGTGCTTTCCAGATTTCGAGCGGTGTTCGTACTAATGTTACTTTAGAATCTGCTGCTTTAGTAAAGCAAATACTGGAGGATTATCCCACAACCTTTACTGAGACGGATTTAGCTACCACAAAAAGCTTCTTACTAAAAAGTAATGCGCGCCGGTTTGAAACATTGGGTGCCAAATTGAACATGTTGTACAATGTGAGCACTTATGGATGGGAACCGGATTATGTGAAAGAACGTGAGCAAATTGTCCGAGACATCACCATCGAAGATATCTCTGAATTGGCCGAAGAGTATGCCAATCCAAACAAAATGATCTACGTGATTGTTGGAGATGCCGAAACGCAAATGCATCGACTCGAAGAGCTCGGCTTTGGTAAACCGGTGTTGGTGAACGAGCAGGTTAAAGAAGGAAATGAAGAGTAAGAATATTCAATATTCAACATTCAATTAGCAATAGGCAACTTTCAATAAGTTAGTTATACACTCTAAATGCATTGTCTATTGAATGTTCTTTGTTGAATGTTGTAACTGTAAACAACTATGAGTCATAAGGAACGCATAGAATTTATAGTCAACCATTTGGAGCTTCGTCCACATCCCGAGGGTGGTTTTTACAAAGAAAGCTACCGGAGTGTAGGAAGCATCTCAGCAGAGGAATTAGGAGAAAACTTTAACGGTGCCCGTAATTATGCTACGGGCATCTATTTCTTGCTATCGGCCGGAAATTTCTCGGCATTTCATCGGATTAAACAAGATGAGATGTGGCACTTTTATGAAGGGGATCCGCTTCGCGTGCACATGATTGATGCATCAGGAAAGTATTCGTATCAAGATATTGGGCTGGGTTTCTCACAAAACCAACGGCCTCAATTTGTAGTACCGGCAGGAGTATGGTTTGCTTCGGAAGTGGTGGATAGCGGTAATTATTCACTAGTTGGATGCACCGTCTCGCCCGGCTTCGATTTTGATGATTTTGAATTGGCCGAGCGTGAACGATTGGTAGAGGAATATCCGAAGCATCAAAAGATAATAGTGCGGTTAACTCGGTAGAATTATATCTCCCGTTTTATCAAGTTTTTTTGTTTGAGGGATGAATTTTCACAGAATGTTTTCAACTATTTGATCAGCTAGAGCACGATATACTTTTCGTGTAATTTTTATTACTGATGGTTTTTTGATTAATTTTGTGTCATGAAAAGTTTAAGGGAAATAAAAACCACTTTAGAACAGAATAAATCCAGGCTATACAGTTCATATCCTATCGAATCTATGGCAATATTTGGTTCGTTTTCGAGAAATGAACAATCATTAACCAGTGATGTTGATATAGTGGTTGAATTCAACGATAAAATTGGAATTCGCTTTATTGATCTGGCAGATGAGCTTGAAGAGTTAATTGATTTAAAAGTTGATCTAATCTCTAAAAAAGGATTGAAAAAACAGTACCTCAAATCGATAAAAGAAGATTTGATTTATGTCTAAGAGAGATACATCACTACCATTGATTGATGTACTTATTTCATCCAAAAGACAAAGCTAATATCAAATAAATCACTACTCTTTGTATCAGAAGATGAACGTGTATTTGCTGAAATTCTATCGTTGCTAACTGATGAAAAATAGTAACTCATACTCATCATCATTGAGTCAGACAATTTTAAGGATAATTTTGGTGCAGCAAACACATTGAAATAGCCTTGAGTTAATGTAGACCCTTTTGATTTAAGTGTTAGATTACTCACAACATTTTGAGAAACTTTCCCTTTTGCTGTAATCTGAGCTAGAAAATCACGATTTGTAAAATTCCCTCTGGTTCCAAATTGAATCGATGGTGAAAAAGCCCCTCTTATGAATATGTAATCAACATATAATTTTATTTTTAATTCTGAATAATCAAATGATCCTGCACTATTAATTTGACTATTTAAAACAGGGTTGAAATTATAATCAGCAATTTCAAAACTCGCGCCAAAATCGAGAAATTTAAAAGCATTACTATGTAAACCGATTCCATAGTAAGAACTCGTACTACTATAACTAATGTCGTAAATCTCGCCTTCTGATGATCGAGTGTTGAAATCAATGGTCGAATTACCGAATCCTTTAATTAGAGTTATTCCGAGCCTTGGCTTTGTTTTATTCACACAATCGTTATACGCGTTTGCCAATTCAGTCAGGTCATCTTTGCTCAGTTGAAATGATTCTGCAATAGTGATCTCATTACATTCCAAAACTACTTCTCGGAGCCTGTCTCTATAATCTAAAAAAGAATTCTGATTTAAATCTGTATTTCTGTTTTCAACAGCTAGAAGTGAGAAGTATTCCCCATTATTTTCGACTACAAATTCAAAGCCATCTGCAAGTGCCTTAAAAAATTTATTCACACCTTCCCCCTTAGTTAAACCTTGTAGTAAAACCTCCGTTGTATCGTTTGTTGAAGAATCATTGGAGTAAATAACTGGTCGTACAATAAAGTGACCTTCTTTGTATACAAAAAGAGCATTTATTTCTGCCAGCTCAACAATGAACTCACCGCGCCTGGGAGTTATTGTAATCTGACTTTTCGATTCAATTTCACTTAGGTCAATGATCCCCTCAATTCTTTCTCCATTTTTTAAATCAATAAATCCGGGCTGTGCAGATACATTTCCCATAGCTAAAAACATAGCCCCGAGCACCCAATAAATTTTATTATAACTCATCCTTTAATGTTATTACTGTAATCTATAGATGAGCCTTGCACTATAAGCAGATTGTCTAATTCTGTCATCTGCTGCGTCATTTTCCGCAGTTACCCGCTCTTCTAAATCCGACTTGAAGTAATAGCTAATACCTAAATCAACCTTTTCTGAAATTTGAATTGATAATGTTGGAGCGGCAAATACGTAAATTGTTGCTGTTGTTCTCATATTTCTGTCGAATTTTGGAGTAACTATACCTTTCGCATCAAATCGTCTACCTTTTTGAATAACTTCAACTTCCAATGCAGCGTTATTATCTCGTAGTGTAAGATTAAAACTTACTCCGGTTTTAATAGAACCGGAAAACCTGCCATAGGATAATCTTGGCTCCAGATAAATTTTGGGCTTCAACTCCATATAATCCAGTGATCCACCTGCCAAAATAGAATCTGTAAGTATGGGGGAAAAGTTAAATTCCGCTACTTCAATTGAAGCACCAAAGTCTATATTTTTTATCAAATCAATTACTTGTAGTCCCACACCAAAATAAACTTCTTGGCTTTTATACCTTAAGTCATATACCTCGCCTCTATCGCCTAAACTATTCGAAACTACATTAAACTCTAAATCCGCATCGTTCTGGCCAATTTCTGCCGAAATATTTAACCTCTTTTTTGTTTTTCTATTAGTTTCTTTCGTGCATTCATCATAAGCTGATGATAACTCAATAAGAGCTTCTTCTGTGAGAGCAAATGAATCTGAAAGAATTATTTCTTTACAAGGTATTAATACTTCAATAAGTACTTTTTTGTAAGGAGAGTCATCATCATTTACTTTTTCTGTGGTTGAATTATATTGGTACTGTAATGCATGATAGTTCTCTGACTTTCCAGCTACAAAATCAAAGCTCGTCCCAAATGCTTCCCAGAAACTCAACGAACTCTCAACAAATGGTTTGAGAATTACGTCCTTGTTTTCCACTACGTTCTCATCACGGTAAATACTCACTGATTTCACATAGTAGAAACCAGATTGATGCACAAAAAAGCCAGTCATATCATCTGCAGTGAAGCTTAATTCTGTCCTTCTCGCTGAAAGCGTAATTATGCCCTCGTTTTTTAAATCAGTTAGATCAATGATCCCTTCAATTCGTTCGCCATTCTTTAAATCAATATAACCAGGCTGTGCTAAAGTTAACCCCGAAAACAATAGTATAGCCCCGAGTATCCAACAATATTTAACGTGTATCATCCAAAAAAGCTTTTTTTAATTATTCATAAACCTATGGTAATTAATAATTAGATTTTAAAAAACCTCTGTTAATTGTTTTTGAGTTTGAAACACAAAAAATCCCGCCCCTTTATTCAAAGAGCGGGGTTCATGGACTGTTTAATTACAATCCGTTCAACTTCATTGTATTACATAGAAGCTAAACCGCGTAAAGTGTTTGCCAGCTTTTGTACTTTTTCTGAGTCGGAACTCATTGATGAATGATCAGCTACTTCATCGGCTAGGCGAGTAAGCATTTTGCCTCTCTTTTTGGCCGGAGTTGCTTCTGCATTGGCAATTCCCTGACGGAAAGCTGTGATCGCTTCATCAGAAACACTGTTATCACGGTCTAACTGATCCACATAAGCTCTTGCTAAATGGAACGTAGTTGGCCATTCAATTTTTGGCTGACCTTGCGCATTTAGGTAATCCCACGTTACTGTTTTTGCAGCAGCGATTTCATTCTCAGTCAAAAATGGGCTTGGCTCCAGATCGAAAATATCTAACCCACGAGCGATTTCTGAGTTAACGATAACGCCGTTATACCAGTACACACTCCAGCTTCCGCCAAATCCGCTACCATCAGTTGCAACCGGACCATAATCATGAAATGCGATTTCGGTAGGATTAGAAGGATCAGTGAAATCAAAAATAGAAATACCACCCTGATACCACGACTGAACCATAATGTCGCGATCCGGTACAGGAATCAAAGAACCGTTATGCGCCACACAGTTTTCATACACTGTTTGCGGTGCCGGCATTTTGTAATATTCCTGGAATACCATTTCACCGTCTTCGATAGTGAAGAGCGCATTTGCACCCCACTCGTAAGGATCGTCAACGCGGCACTTTGGTCCGCCTCCACCGCCCCACTCATCAGTGAAAATTACTGTATTCCCATCGTTGCTAAAAGTAGCAGAGTGCCAATAAGCGAAGTTAGAATCGGCAACAGCATCCAAACGTACAGGATTAACGGGATCGCTGATGTCTAATAATAAACCATACCCTTCACATGCTCCACCTGCTAATCCGATTTCAGGATAAAGTGTGATATCATGACACTGATCCGGTCCGCGGCGTCGAGTTTCGTCCTCTTCACCACCACCAAACATCATATCTATACGCGCTTGTAAAGAACCACGAAGTGCTACGCTATCTTCTGCTGTTGGTGCGCCTTCGCCACCTCGCTCTTGCACAATTGAATTCAATAAGTTTCTGGCAAAGCCATCAGGTAGCACACGCTCGGTTCCACCAAATACAAAAGTGAATTTCCCGGCTGCTTTTGCAGCTTCCAAAGCAGCAAGATCCGCTGGTGCTAAACCGTGAGTTGGAGGAGCTTCCAGATCTTCAAAAATACGAGGTGAGCTTACGATGGCTGCATCTTCCGGGCTATCGAGAGGAACTTTGATAACCTCAATTCTGAATAACGCAGAATTTGGATCTTCTTCCGGCTGCAGATCAGAGCAACCCGGTAATTCTTCGTCCGGTCGTACAACATAAGAACCTGAAACGTACACGTAGATATTTTCGTCATCGTTAGGATCTTTCAGTACAGAGTGTGTGTGAGAACCGCGACAAGTTTGTACGTTTGAAACGTAAACGGGATTCTGCACATCAGAAATATCGAAAATACGGATTCCGCGTAGACGATCTTCACTAACTGCCTCTTGTACTCCTTGAGTACCACAATCGAGGCGACCTTCAAGGCCTTCACCGGAAACAAACATAAGGTTTCCATATACAGAAACATCGCTTTGAGAGGCAGGGCATTCGTAGTCGCGAACTAAAACAGGGCTTTTAGGATCAGTAATGTCCCAAATAATTACTCCATTGTAGTTTCCTTGAAACACGTAATTGCCTTTAAAAGCGAGGTCAGAATTTGTTTTTCCTACAAATTTCTCCGGCGGTGGTGTTTGTGATAATCGCTCCATATTCCAGTAAGCTTGCCCGGCGTCATAAAGTCCTTCTTCAAGACCTACGCGTGGATCCGGGCTGGGTACAGTTGCATCCTCAACCGGAGCAACTTCCGGAGCGGTAAATGGTGCCATCGTTGTTTCCGATGACGATGAACAGGCATAGCTGAAAAGCAGTGCCCCGGCAATTGCGGATAGTTTTGCGTACCCGAACAACCGTTCTTTAGTAGAAGTATGATTCATACTTGTCCTTTTAGTTATTGTTGATTGTTGAAAATTGATTGATGAATTATTCTGATTGCTCGGCCTGCATGATTTGCATG
The DNA here is from genome assembly GCA_024742815.1 of bacterium. GTDB lineage: Bacteria > Bacteroidota > Rhodothermia > Balneolales > Balneolaceae > HXMU1420-13. The sequence goes on along the minus strand of JANSXX010000004.1, from coordinate 144,997 downwards.
AGCATCAATCGCATTCGTTCGATTTCAGTTTTTTGATCTACGTTAATATCTCCGGCGAGTTTCCCGATACCTACTTCTTGCGCCGCACCATCTGTTCGAACTAAATCATTAACCATGGTAATGGCTCCTGCATGATGTTGAATCATATAGCGTAGAAACAGACGATCAAAGTCTTTCCCTTTAGCCATGGCAAGCTCCTCGAGTTGCGTTTGATTTAACATTCCGGCCATATCAGAGTGATCGTGCATCATTCCGCCCATGTCCATGTTACCACCACCCGTTCCATTATTGGCCATGTGCCCCATGTGCGAAGAGTGATTTAATTCTTTATCCATTTCTGCATGCATTTTATCACGCATCTCTTCGGGTTTTTCTTCCGGTTTTTTGGCGTGATGATCTCCGTGTCCCATTTGCTCATGTGCTCTATGAACAACTGATTCCTGATCAAATGTTAGCGAAGGGGTTTTTCCAGGTGTGATGATCAAGTTTAATCCATCAACAGTTACTTGTGGTACTGTTTCATCGCGATCACTTAACCAGCGCTGCATGATGGCAATTTCGTCTTTCTGCGCATTGATTATTCGTGCGGCCAGCGTTTGTACCGATTTGCTCGCATTATTAGGTTTTGCAAGGCTCGACATGATTAACGCCTGAGAGTGATGGGCGATCATCCCTTGCATAAAATCGACATCCGCTTTGGCGTAATTTAAAGTGGTGCTATCTCTGCGAGCCCAGAAAAGCTTTTCAATTTCTGCAGCATCTCTGGTGTCGTTTAATACAATTTCCTCTTTGTTTTCTGATTCTGCATTTGAAGAAGTTGTTGAAGCTGTGGGCTTAGACGTGCTGCAGGCCATCATTACCGTAGCTGAGAAAATGAGTAATAATAGATTCGTAAAAAGACGTCTCATTGGTTCCAAGATTGGGAGTTCAAAATGAATACAATTAGAAATGGAATAAGGTAGCCAAAAAGCCCCGATTTTAGCAAAAAATCAGCGCATCAATTTAAATCGGATAACCATTTTACAAAAACTGCTTCGACTTATTCAAAATAACCGAAACTTTACATTTCAATATTGATTCACAGCTATCAAATAGTGCATAGTTTTATATATTTGCACCAATCCGTTAATCAATAAAAATTTAGCTCAATGGGTAATCTGGAAGCATCAGTTGAACAAAGAATAAAGCAATGGCTCGAAGGGGGTTACGACGAAGAAACTAAAGCTGAAATTCGATCTTTATTAGAAAAAGAAGCATACACCGAATTGACCGATGCCTTCTACAAAGAGTTAGAATTCGGTACCGGAGGATTACGCGGAATTATGGGGGTTGGCTCCAACCGGGTGAATAAATACACCTTTGGAATGGCGACACAAGGTTTGTCAAATTTCCTGAAAAAAGAATATGAAGGCGAAGAAATTAAAGTAGCTATAGCGCATGATTGCCGAAATAACTCGGACACGCTTGCCAAAGTTGTGGCTGATGTGTTCTCAGCAAACGGAATTAAGGTGTACTTTTTTGATGGCCTCCGCCCCACTCCCGAGCTTAGTTTTGCAATCAGAGAATTGAATTGCCACAGTGGTGTTGTTTTAACTGCATCCCACAATCCGAAAGAATACAATGGCTTTAAGGCTTACGGCAGCGATGGCGGACAATTTGTATCTCCTTATGATAAAATGGTGATGGAAGAAGTACAGAAAATTGCTTCTGTGGATGAAATCAAGTTCGAAGGAAATCCGAATTTGATAGAAACCATCGGCGAAGAAATAGACAAGCGCTATATCGAGGAATTGGTAAAATTGTCGGTTTCGCAAGATGCTATTAAGCGACAACACGATTTAAACATTGTCTTTTCTCCCATCCACGGAACGGGGATTTCGGTAATTCCGGCACTTGAAGCGTACGGATTTACCAATGTTAATGTTGTGGGAGAGCAAATGGTGATTGATGGTAACTTCCCTACCGTTGTGTATCCAAATCCCGAAGAACAAGAAGCCTTAAGCATGGCTATGGCCAAAGCCAAAGAAATCGACGCTGAATTGGTTATGGCCACCGATCCCGATGCCGACCGCGTTGGGATTGCAGTAAAAGACGACCAAGGCGAATGGATGTTATTTAATGGTAACATGACCGGAACCTTGCTCATCAATTACATGCTAACCGCGTGGAAAGAGGCCGGGAAATTAACCGGAAATGAGTACATCGTAAAAACCATAGTAACGAGTTACCTCATCGATAGGATTGCGGCAGCGTACGGCGTAGAGTGTTTTAATACTCTCACTGGTTTCAAATACATCGGCGAATTGATTACCGATTTAAAAGGAAAGAAAACCTTTATTGCTGGTGGTGAGGAAAGTTATGGTTACCTCGTTGGCGAACATGCCCGCGATAAAGATGCGGTGGTTTCAGCAGTAATTATTGCTGAAATGGCCGCTTATTATAAAGATCAGGGAAGCAGTCTTTTTGAAGCATTATTAGATGTTTATGTAGAACATGGATTTTTCCGTGAAAAGTTAATTTCCATCACCAAAAAAGGAAAAGAAGGTGCCGAAGAAATTCAGCAGATGATGGCTGATTTCCGGGCAAATCCACCAAAAATGTTGGGTGGTTCTCCGGTTACTGTGTTGAAGGATTATCAAACACAAACCGTGCATTATCTGGATACAGAAACCTCAGAGCCGACTAATCTACCGGCATCGAATGTATTGCAATTTATCACGGAAGATGGAAGCATTGTTTCTGCTCGACCATCAGGAACCGAACCTAAGATTAAATTTTACTGCAGTGTAAATGGTGAGCTTTCATCTCGCGGCTATTACAAAACTCAAGCTGAAAAACTCGATACTAAAATCACTGTTTTACTCAAAGATTTGGGCGTTTCGTAACACCCTCTCAACTTAAATTAATCACCTAAACACCGAGGCTGTTTATGAAAAACCTGTTGGCGGCAATCTTCTTATCCATATTATGCGTTGCGCCGGGCTACGCTCAATCTTATACCGAGATTGTTTGGACACAAATTCAGAATTCGTTTGAATCTGCATCCAGCGATGGATATGCAATGAAAAATTATATTATTGGCGCAATTGGCGAAGATGAAGATAATACATGGACTTTTTACTTAGATAGCAGTAAAGAGTACTTAATTCGGGGCTTTTGCGACGAAGATTGCAACGATCTCGATTTGTATTTAAGGGATAATTCGGGCGAGGAACTCGATAGTGATATCGAAGACGATGACTTCCCGTTGATGTATTTCTCTCCTACCAGCTCAAATCGTTTTCAGATCGAAATTTCGATGTATTCCTGCTCCATTGAGCCGTGCTACTTTGGCTTGGCTATTTTTGAGAAGTAATAAAGCTTAATGTTTATTTCATAGAGGGATAGGTGAGCTAAGGGCATATTACCATACGCCCTTATGCTACCATCCACCTGCATTAAGCTATTTTGATATTATTGACCATCGAGCTCACGCAGCATCTGATCGACAGCTACTTCGAGCTGCTCATCTTTGCCGAAGTCAATTTCACCAGGCATATTCTTTACGATGATATCGGGATTGGTCTGATTATTCTCTAGCCACTCACCGGCTTTATTTTTGGCGCTAACCGGCACTACTCCCCAATAACTGCCATTTGGTAATCCTTCCCATCCTGCAAAGCTGCACGTTCCGGGCACCGGCATCCCAACCGATGTTCCTAAATCCAAATCTTCAAAACCGCTGGCATAGCAATGACCATCGCTGTACATGCTTTCATTGAATAAGCCAATTACGGGTTTTGTCCAGCGCGAAGTTGGTTCTCCACCTACCACTTTTGCTTCGGTAGCGTAAGTAAGAAAACGCTCGCCGGTGAAGAACATTTGCAAATCAGCAACCAGATCGCCACCGCCGTTATTTCTGGTATCCACAACTATGGCTTCTTTGTCATAGTGATCGCCCAGCATTTTCTCGATCACATTTCGGAATTGGCCGTCGTTCATTCCGGCAATGTGTACATAGCCCAATCGGCCGTTACTTCGTTCAAGTACTTCTTGTTCGTTTTTATCTACCCAACGATCGTACAATAATCGATATTCAGCACCCAAAGAAATAGGTTTTACTGTAATCTGTTGGCTATCACGCCCACGTTCGTCGGTGATTTCAAGCAATGTAAAGTCACCCGCCTTCCGATTTAAGTATATGGCTACGTCCATGCTTGCTGATACAACTTCACCGTCGATTTTCTGGATGATCATCCCCGGTTTGATATCGAAATCGGCTTTATCTAACGGTCCACCTTCAATCACTTCCACAATTTTGATGCCATCTTCATCATGCTCGTAGTCCATAAAAATACCTAACGATGCCGTCGCATCTCCATCCGATGAACCACCACGATATCCGCTTCCGGCATGCGAAACATTCAGCTCGCCGAGTAACTCACTCAATAGCTCCGCAAACTCAAATCCATTTCCGATATGAGCAACTTTTGGTTGATAGGCATCGGCCATAGCTTCCCAATCGATGCCATGAAAAGTGGGCTCATAGAAGATTTTTTCCGTTCTCAGCACCACATGATCAAACATCACCTCTCGCTCGGCGTTTCCATCTAACATCATTTCAGAACTGATTGAAATACCGGTTCGCTTACCACTTTCCGGATCCACTTTAGCGATTCGCCCGCCACTTAAGAGATACAGGTTTTCCATCTTAGCATCCCACATCAAATTACCGGATGAAGCGTCGAGGGAAATTGCAATTTTGGTTTCTTTAGTGCGTAGATCGGTGGTCCACAGATTAAACCCTTTTTCGAAACGAGCTAAGTAGTAGAGTTTACTTCCATCTTTGGAAAGCACCGCATCACCTAAACTCGAAGAATGAATTGTCAACCGAGCTGTTCTGTCATCCAAATTATCCCACTCAAAGGTTAACGATTTTCCCTCTTCTTTATCCTCTTCATCTTCGTCTTTATCATCCTCTTCATTGCTTTCCTCTTTCTTTTTATTGGCTTCCGCGATGGCTTTGTTTAATTCGTATTCCTCTTTGCTAAGATTGAACTCATCCCAAGCATCTTGTGTAAAAAACATGGAATACACATCGTATTGCGTACTTCCACTCGTTGCGTAGCTTTTTAAGCCATTTCGATTACTAAACCAGATCATTTGCTTGCCTTCGTTCACCCATTGAGGTGTGTGATCGTAGTAGCCGCTCTTTACCAAGGTTCTTTTTTCTTGCTCACCGGAGGCATCCAATAAAATCACATCGCTGTTATTTAAGAGTCGACTAAAACTAGCGAGTAACCACTTACTATCAGGACTCCAAGTGAAGTATTTATCGCCATCTCGCATATGAAATAGTTCATCCGGAGTTAGCAGTGTCACCGTTTCCCTGGATTCCAAATCCATTACCTTAAGCGTTCTTCGATCTTCGATAAAGGCCATTTTCTTCCCATCAGGAGAAATCTCAGGTAAGTAATTATCAAACTCATTTTCGAGAACAACTTCTTCATTCAATAAAGTAGCTGCATAGAAAAACGGCTCTTGATCTCGCACTTTTTTGGTTTGATAAATGCTCCATTTTCCATCGCGTTCGCTGGAATAAATGACAGCATCCCCATCACCACTCCAGGTTACGAATCGCTCGGTTGCCGGAGTTTTAGTAATTCGTTTGGTGAAATTTCCATCGGCTGAGGTTACAAATACTTCTCCACGAGCAATAAATGCAATTTCCTTTCCATCAGGTGAAACGGCCATTTCAGCAACACCACCATTTATGGTAATCAAATCTTCAGGGTTTTCTACCTCTTGGGTGCGGATGGTTATTTCAACAGCTTTTGGTTCTTGGCCCTCTCTTAGAGTATGTAAGATTCCATGATAACTAAAAGCCATTAACCCATTGTTACTCATGCTTAAAAAGCGCACCGGATGAGTATCCAAATCGGTAATTTGTGTTACCTCACCGGTAGCTAATTCCATCTTATGCACATTAAACGTGCCGTTTTGCTCACTCAAATAATAGAAGGCTGTTTCGTCATTAGACCAAACCGGATTGCGATCTTCGCCACCAAATTCTGTAAGCTTAGTATGTTCACCGGAATTAGCATTGTACATCCAGATATCACGGGTTACCGAGCTTTCGTGATGTTTTCTCCAGATATTTTCACCACCGGGCTTATCCTGATACAGAAATCCTGAACCATCTCTTTTCAAACTGATGTATTCTGCCGGAACCGTTAATATCTGATCAACTCTACCACCATTCGCCGGCACAGAATATAATTCTGTTTGGCTGGAGGTTGGATGTTGCCGGTGAGTCGCTAAATCCTGTCGGTGTGCCCCAAAAATTACCGACTCATTATCATTAGAAAAGGAATAAGGCGATTCGTCGTTGGAGTGATAAGTAAGCCGGGTTGCGGCTCCACCTTTGGCATCCATCACGAAAATATCGAAGTTTCCATGTCGATTTGATGCAAATGCCAGATGTTGAGAATCGTGGCTCCAAACCGGCATGTAATCGTGAGCGGTGTGGAAAGTAAGTCGCGTTGCTTCTCCTCCTGTTGCGCTTACAGTGTATATATCACCTTTATAAGTAAAAGCGATGGTGCTTCCATTTGGTGCTACAACCGGATAGCGAACCCATTCCGGCGAGATTTGTGCTTGAGCTGAAAGGAATAATAAACTGGCTATTACCAGTGAAAACAATGATTTCATAAAACCCGAGTTTGTTTGAATTAATAGAAACAAAGAGAGAAGACGATTTTTAATCGCGAATGTTCTATGGTAGGTATTTCGAGTGAAAAGTTAATAATCAGAAATGCAATAATTTGTAGCCTCGTTGTCCTATTGCCTTCTGCTTTTAGTCAACTAAGAATAAGTGAGCTCCTGTCAGGCGTTATTTCGGGTATTGCCGCGTCGATATATTTTTTTTGATTCTCTTCTTCCTTGCTCCTTTCTCCTTGCTCCTTCCTCCTTTCCTCAAAACCTATCATAACAAGTCATGACATCCGGTGATTAATCCGTACCTTTGTTGAAACATTAAATTGATGAGCGATATGGCAACAGAGTATTTAACCAAACAGAGTTTTTTAGAGAAAATCTTCAATTTCGAAACCGAGCAAGAGTGGAAGTTTTTGGGGGATCGACCGGCAATTATTGATTTCTACGCTGATTGGTGTGGTCCTTGTAAAATGATTGCCCCTGTGATGGAAGAACTTTCAGATGAATACGCAGGAAAAGTAGATATCTATAAAATTGACACTGAAGCCGAACAAGAACTAGCCGCAGCTTTTGGTATCAGAAGCATACCTTCTATTTTGTTTATACCAATGGATGGAGCTCCACAAATGGCGCAAGGTGCACTACCAAAACACACATTTAAAGAAGTAATCGAAGATAAATTCGGAATTAGTGATCCGGCGTAAGCAATTTTAAATGTTAAGTTTTGAATGTTAAATGGACCATTTAACATTTAAACCTTTGCACTTAACATTTACCATTTACCTTGGATATCGAATCGATTCAACCATTTCCTGAACATCTTCAGGGGGATCGGGAAAAACCATTCCTACTGCAAGAGAAACCGCTAAATTCACGATCATACCAAGCGTTCCGATGCCTTCAGGAGAGATTCCAAACCACCAATAATCGGGCGTATTATACTCGGGATAAAGAATCTTGAAAAAGACAATATAGGCCAAGGTAAACAGCAGACCTGCCACCATTCCTGCAACCGCCCCTTCACGATTCATACGTTTGTAGAAAATCCCAAGAACAATCGCCGGGAAAAATGAAGCCGCTGCCAAACCAAAGGCAATGGCAACTACTTCAGCTACAAATCCCGGGGGATTGATACCAAAATAACCGGCTACAACAACCGCAACAGCTGCCGCAATACGAGCATATCGTAATTCTGCTTTATCAGAAATGTCTTTGTTAATTTGCTTCTTGATGAGATCATGAGAAACAGCTGTTGAAATCACCAATAAAAGTCCTGCTGCGGTAGAAAGTGCGGCAGCTAATCCGCCTGCGGCCACTAAGGCAGCCACCCAATTTGGGAGACCGGCAATTTCGGGGTTAGCCAGCACCATAATATCCCGATCTACATACAATTCATTGGGCGAATCCGTGCGATAGTTATTCAATAACGGCTCGCCATTTTCACCACGTTGAATCTCACCATCTACCCGAACCAGATCGGGTGCGCCATCGATAGCGGAACCCGGACGATAATTTATCAGTCCATCTTCATTTTTATCCACCCAGGCAAGTAATCCCGTTTCTTCCCAGGTGTGGAACCATTCGGGCATTTCGGCATAGGGTTGCTCGCTTACTGTATCGATAAGATTGGTTCTCGAAAAAACCGCAATAGCTGGAGCAGTTGTGTATAAAATCGCAATAAAAATAAGAGCATAACCTACCGAAACTCGAGCATCTTTCACTTTAGGAACAGTGAAAAAGCGAACAATGACGTGTGGAAGTCCGGCAGTTCCAACCATCAATGCAACGGTGATAAAAAACACATCCTGCATACTTTTTGTACCGGATGTATACTCTGCAAAACCCAGCTCGGTGTGCAGTTGGTCAAGTTTGTCAAGCAAATACATTCCTGATCCATCGCTCAACTGAGAACCAAACCCGATTTGAGGAATCGGGCTCCCTGTCAATTGCATCGAAATGAAAAATGCCGGTACCATGAAAGCAAAAATGAGTACGCAATATTGGGCAACCTGCGTGTAGGTGATGCCTTTCATCCCACCGAGAACCGCGTAGAAAAATACAATGGCCATCCCGATAATCACTCCCCAAAAGATATCAACTTCGAGGAACTTCGAGAATACTAAGCCAACTCCGCGCATTTGTCCGGCCACATAAGTAAAGGAAACGATAAGCGCACAAATTACCGCCACCGTTCGGGCAATTTGGGAGTAATAACGATCACCGATGAAATCTGGAACGGTAAACTTCCCAAATTTTCTGAGATAAGGAGCCAATAGTAACGCAAGTAATACGTAACCTCCCGTCCATCCCATTAGATACACGGTGCCGTCGTAGCCCATAAACGAGATAAGTCCGGCCATGGAAAGAAAAGAAGCGGCCGACATCCAATCTGCGGCGGTTGCCATGCCATTGGTTAATGGTTTAACTGCACCCTCGGCCACATAAAATTCACTGGTGGACCCTGCTTTCGACCAGATTGCGATGCCGATATAAATGGCAAAGGTGATTCCTACTAATATATATGTCCATACTTGTACCTCCATCAAGCATCCTCCTCGCTTACACCAAACTCCTGATCAAGTTTGTTCATCAAATACACGTACACAAAAATGATGATCACGAACACATAAATAGAACCTTGCTGGGCAAACCAGAAACCAAGTTTAAAGCCACCCATTTTTATTTCGTTTAATACAGGGGCAAGCAGAATTCCAAAACCGTAAGAAACAGTAAACCAGATTGTTAACAAGATGGATAAATAGCGCAGATTTTTTCGCCAATACCCTTTTAAGTCGCGTTCGCTCATTGTACCTCTTCGTTTGTATGTGGCTGATTATCCCTTTTTTCGCGGATTGGTGCAAATCAAATTCATTGTGCACATTCAGAACCCGATTGTAATCAAGCAATAAATGATCGTATGATATCGATTAGATGAATCGCTGTTGCTTCAATTTTTGGCCAATTAAAATATCCTGCAAGTCCAACCAATTGACCGAGCCAAGCTAGAAAAACAGAGGGTAATCGGGTAATCGTGTGACTTTTCTTTCTTAATTCAGAAGTAAACTTTTCAACAATGTCACTATTTAAATCTTCCATTTTTTGGTGATGGATATAGATTGAAATATCTCCGGAAAAATACATGATGGCACTTAAACCATGCTTATCTTGATAATCAGTGATTTCTACTCTCTGTCGGCGCATTAAATGGATGAACTCTTCCGCTGCTTGGATAGCTCTGATCCAAAAAACTGGGTTTAAACTTTGTATCAACACATCGCCATACTTCAGAATTGGGTAAGGAATAAGGCGTTTGATTCTGGAAAGCATTCGCTTCACATTAACTATCAACTGTTGATTGTGGGTAAGCTCGGTCATTTCTTTTTCAAAACATTATGCAGCAGCGACATCAACGCATCGAAAATCTTTTCCCAGAAATCTACCGAAATGCGAATGGAGGTATTATGGATGTCGAGGATAAATTGCTGGGGTTCTTCGCTAAATGATTGTGTTAAACGGGTAGTGATGTCGCCATCCATTCCGATTCTGGTTTGCATCAAAATTTTCTCAACACCAATATCGATTGACTTTCGAAGTGAAAGCCGGTGCCTCAAATCAAACTGAAATTTCTCGGAATTATCTTGAAACTTAACTGGATCGGTTTCCACCCAGTTATAGCCATCTGGTTCGTGAGGTTTTAATTCCAAATAACGATTCATTAACCCCAACAAATGCGCTTTGGTAGTTTCCGGAAACGTTGATAACTGTTCTACCTCTTTGAAATAGAGGTGTAAATTCTTCCCTTCTTTAGTCCCAATTTCTTCTTCTTTTATGGAATCTTTCACGATTCCACCTTCCAGAATTTTAAACCCATCTCGTTCTTTGAAGAAGTGCGCTTCTATCATCTTCGACATTTCCATACACTTTGCTGCAATTCGTTTTAGCTGATATTGGTCGTCTATTCTTTCCGATTCTTCGTTGATCAGATACTCGTCATAATCTTTCAGCCATTCATCTGCATATCGTGCCCAAATTCCGATCTCACGAAAGGAAAACACACCACCGCCTTTAAAAATGCTGACTCGACGAAATAGGTTTGCCTCTTCGGGCATGGTTTTCACCACTTTCTGATAGAACTCGCTTTCCTCCGACAAACATTTAACATACCGATTCCCAAGCCGTTCAAGCTCACTCGAATAAATCCCAGCAAGTTTATACAACGCCTCTTTGTCGTCGTCGGGTTGTTTGCCGCCGGTCATACTTCGCTTTACAATCGTATTTATCTCAAGCGTGGTGAGGTCTTCGGCGGTACGAATTACCTTTTCAATATGCTTAGCCATTCAGCTTATGTATCCTCGTTTAGCTTGTCGTCGTTATTTAACAAGCTTACCAAGGTTGTGCCGATTTCCTTAACCACCTGCAGGTTCTTCCGAACGATTTCCTGTCCCTGATTTTCCTTAACCAGATGGTATTCCATCAGCTGCGCATAATTCTTTCCAAAATCCGGGGTGATTCGTGTGGTGATATCACCTGAAACCAACTGTACTTTGCTTACAATGCCTTCTAAATCGCCCGTAGGTGGTTTCAGACTTCCATCTTTTTCAAATTCAATGGCACCTACGATGGTTTTGATTTCCAATGTTGTCAAATTTTTCACACTATCTTTAGCGTTATCAAGAAAATCCTGAATCGCTTTTTTCGATGTACTTTCCCCTGTTGTTCCGGCCATAATAACTCCTATTTTTGATAGATTAATTGATGTTTTTGATATAATACTCGTGTGGCTTTTGCCAATTGCAGGATTAGAATGGGCCATCCTACAAATCCTTTTATCATAAACTTCAGAAGCTTTAGCACTTCACCTACAATGGCTACACTAAACTGAGAACTGCGCTGAACTTCCCGCACTTTTTGTTCATGCTGATAGATACCGTCGATTGAAAGTTCATGATCGAAAATGGATAAAGTATCACCCATAAATTCGCTGTGACTTAGCGCTACTTTTCGGTCAAATTCACTTACAATAGGCAACCTTCCTATTATGTATTTAATGCCTTGAATGAATGATTTGAGTGCACGTTTCCCATATTCGAGTACCCGTTTGAAAAAGTCTTTAAGCTGATTAAATATCTTTTTCAGATGATGAAGAATCGTTTTTACCAAACGTTTTCCAATACGAAACAGTTTTTTGAGAAAGCTTCGAATACCAAAATAGATTCGCTTACCTACCCCCATTTTTTGTTTCTGCTGATCTTGAGAAAGCTCAATTTTAGCGGAACTCAACACCTTCGATAAATTATTTTCAAAAGTACGTTTTTCAGATTCTTTTAGTCTTCCGGATTGGATGGTGAGTTTTTTGATTAGTTCTTCATCCATCGTTTCGGGCACTTGCTCAATTACGTAGGTATTAATCAATGAAAGTGCATTAAACACGAAATACCCATCTCCGATGTAATACAACACCGAATCGAGATTCAACTCGTTCTTGGAGGCAGCATTGTAGAACTCCAATAAATCAGCAATGGAATTCAGACTCACACTTCCAATTTCCCCGTCTGTATTCCCTTCATAAAACCCATCCATCCATTGGTGAACTTGCAGCACCTTGATGATAAAATTGGTGAGTTCGTCGGTACTTCTACCCTTAACATATTCCCATTTTACATCTTTAGATTTTCTAGGCAAAATATCACGCTTAAAACCTGCGAGGTATCGAGGCTTAAAGTCAAAGTCCGTACTTAGATGGTGATAAAAATCTCTTGCCGATCTAAGTTTTTTGGGATCAAACTCGAGCGTATTAAATGCTGACTTTGCGATATGTATAAACATTAAACAGCGCTCTTTTCCATATATCGAAAGAATACGCTTTAGAACCCCTTCTTTGTTGGCTAATGCATTCACCGCATCCAAACCATTCTGCAAGGCTAAATGATGTTTTAAGGTTTGAATTGCATTCATTGAGGCGAATCCAAAAACTCGAGTTGCGTCAACATTGTATAACCCATACATCAAAAGGCGATAATGCAAGATTCTTGAACTCAATGAAAGCTCACCCATTTCCGGTAATTTTCTCAGAGCAATCCCTTCGTCTAAATCCATTAATTTCCGAAGCATTTCTCCGGCAAAATCTTCGCTGTATAATGCTTTTAAAGCGTTTATTGCATTGTCAGAAAACAACTTAGATTGTATAAGATCATACTCGAATTCTTCCAAAGCTTTCTGATAGGTTGATTCCTTATTGATCACATTGAACGGAAGCTGTGAGAGATATCCTAAATCACGTAAATGTTGGATTATCTCTGCAGAGTCATCTCCGAAATCAGCAACTTGTTGTTCGGCTTCTTTTAATAATAGGTCAAGATGTTCTGAGCTGGCCATTCACCTTTTGGCTTACACCAACCCTTTAATCATATCTACGATGGCTTTTCTCGAATTCTGACTGGCTTCAATCATTTCGCGATGAAATTTCACCAATTCCATTTGCTCGCTGCTCAGATTTTCTTTAACAATATTCACTTGGTCGCCATCCAATTTTATGGTTGAGTAAGCAACTACATTCAATTCTGCATTTACATCGGCTTTCATACTGTTCAGCACTTTTTCCAGATCGAATTTATTCTGATCATTTCCGATAACATCGCCAACTTTGATGTTGAAATTGCCTGAAAATGTCACCACATCTAGCGAAACAGCATCATTTACTTTATCAGCGATATTTGATTTCAGATTTTCGAATGCTTTCTTAAGATCGGCCATAGTTAGTTCCCGTAAAGTTAACCCGTTAATAATTAGTACCCTTGCAGAAGGTGTGAAAATTAAAGCAAAATCCAAATTCCTAATTCTGCTTTTCAACGAAATTTGTTACTGTTATCAAGATGAAATAACCACCCATTTGTTTCAACTTAGCCGAAAAGAAAATCTGCAACTATGACGAACTCCGCCTGGTTTAATCTCCCCGTAAATGACGTTCAACGCTCGAAGGTATTCTTCAAAGAATTAGGCGCCACTTTTGTTGAGAATGAAACCAACGAAATGTTCGGTATTTATTTGGGAAAGAATAAGGTTCAGGTGATGATGTTTTCCCATCAACAATTTGAGCAGTTTACACAAGCAAAAGTTACTGATTTGAGTCACTCCGGTGAACTTCTCATCTCGATGGAGGCTCAATCTAAAAAAGAAGTAGATGAATTGGCTGAAAAAGTCAGGAAAGCAGGAGGTACCATTTTCGCCGGACCTGAAACTTGGCAAGGTTGGATGTACGGTTTTGGTTTTCAGGATCCGGATGGACATCGTTGGAATATGGCATTTATGGATTGGGATAAGATGGCGGAGAAAGTAGAATGAGTAAAACAGAAATTATATGTAGACCATCGTGCGGGAATGCACCTCGCAAAGAATTTCTAAAATCATTTAATACTGCCTTTGCAACAGGTGATGCCGATTTTATCATTCAACATGCATCGAAAGATATAATCTGGTTCATGCATGGCGATAAAATCATTCGTGGAATTGAAGAGTTTTCGGATGAAATTCGAAGGTTGAGTTCCAATAAAGCGGACAAACTGATTATTGAGTCAATTATCACTCATGGGCGAGATGCATCACTCTCCGGTGCTATTATCATGGGTGGTAAAACCTATGTGTTTTGTGATGTCTATCACTTTACCTCGACTAAAGGAAATACTTTATCAAAAATACATTCGTACTCTTTGGAATCGAATTTAGAAGGCTATTAATCAATAGCTTTAAACTGTTTCGCGATCAGAATGTGCATGATTTCTATTCCCCACCTAAGGCACTTATCTTAGCAGAAATCCTCATTCGTTCTCATGGTCAAAAAAACAGCATTACTCCTGATCATTGCTTTTTGTCAGGTTTCACTCACATTTGCACAAACTGAATCACTTAAATTCATCATTCGGGTTGATGATATTTTAAATCGAAATACTACCATTCTTCCACGATCTATTGTTCCATTTCAGGATAGCGTGGAATCACGTGGAGGCAAAGTAACTTGGGGTGTAATTCCGCATCGGTTGATAGAAACAGCTAATGCCGATGGCGTTCTTGCCGAAGAATTAAAAGCTACCATTACGCGCGGACATGAAGTCTCGGTTCATGGCTTCGATCATATTTGTAATCGATGCGAAAGTACTCCTCGTGCGGCTTTTTGGGGACATGAAATGTATTGCACTACGCACAACGAGGCTTTCACCAAGGCTGAACAAACAGCACTAATTCAAGACGGCTTGGCCTTGTTTGCCGAACATCTGGATTTTGTACCAACCTCGTTTATTCCTCCCGGACATGTAACCGATGCCACCACCTTTGAAGTGCTTTCTGATTTCAATTTAACCTCGTTTTCTGATGATACCGAAGCACAGTTTATGACCAACAATGTGTTCAACTTTCCAATAAATGAAGAATATACGTGGGCATTATCGCAGGAAATGTATCAACAGAACTTAGATAGTGCTTTGGTTGACATTAAAAAAGCGGCTTCAGAAACCGGAATTTACGGATTAATGCTGCATGATCATTTCACCAGAAGTGGATACTCGAACGGTATTGTTCTCGACTGGATGGTTGAATTGATGGATTCTTTGAATCACTTTTACGGCGATAACATCGAATACCTGACGCTTTCCGAAGCGGTTGAAAGCATAAAAGGTCAGTTTGTTTCGGTAGAAGAAACAGCAGAAGAAATTGCTGATTTCCAACTACATCAAAATTATCCAAACCCCTTTAATCCAGCTACCACAATTAGTTTCACACTGGAAAAAGCATCTCGGGTGAAGTTGCTGGTGTTTGATATTCAGGGAAGAGTGGTGAGTGCGTTAATCAATCAAAGTTTTAGTGCAGGAAGCCATCAGATACCATTTAATGCGGGCAATTTACCGTCGGGACAGTATTTCTACTCATTAACCGCTGGTGGACAAACTACTACCAAGTCGATGACTTTGATTAAGTGAATCTGCTAAATCGATCTTCATCCCATTTTCTGGGATTAGATTGTATGTAGAATCTGATTTGATTTAATGCATCTTCATTGCGGATAATATGCTCGTAATAATTGCGGTGCCATACCGGAATGCCTTTCACTTTCCGACTCTTATTTATATTTGTGGTTACAGCAGCTTTATATCCACGGATGATAGCCCCCAGATCTTTTGAAGGCGATCGGAAAGAGCGTTTTTCGAATTGATTATTAATTTGATTTCCATTCGGAATATCTGGCTCTCTTTTATTGCTATGAGGCAGATTTCTTTTTGAGCGAGCAAGCAAATTGCTTTCGCCAGGCGCTTGCAAATTGCTTTTGGGGAGTATGGGCATATCGCGATTGGGGAGTACGGGCGTATCGCGATTAGGGAGTACGGGCGTATCGCGATACGCCCGTACGATATCATTTTCTAAGCGATTCGCCCGTACGATTTCATTTTCAGAGCGATTTCCCCTCATTAAATCATGATCTTTCCCCTTATCAATAATCCGAATAATCCCATGCATATGATTCGGCATGATTACAAATTCATCCAAGATTACATTATCTCTTATTTCTGATGTCTTGAGCCATTCTCTCAGCGCAATTTCGCCAAAGTAATTTAATTTCATAATTCCATCCTGCACCTCACCAAAAATATGCTCCATATTCTTCGTACAAATGGTGATAAAATAATAGCCTGGCCAAGCATAATTCCACGAAGCAAGGCGAATGGATTTCCGATTTGGGTATTTGTTCTTCATACCCGTTAGATCGATTTTAAACTAATTCCTTACAGAATTCTATAAAGAAGAGAGTGAAGGATGAAGTTATTTTTTAACTAAATATTATTATTTATTCAACAATGTGTATTGCTAAATCATTTATTTATAGTATTCTAGTAGATTAGTAGACTAACTTAATTGTTAACATATAATTTAATCCACATGAAGTATTGGCTCGAACGAATTGGTGCAATTATTTTATTATTACTTGTGGTACTCATACTTGCACTTCCCGGAATGTGTGATGGTATTCCACGTGATAATTCATCTCGATTCGAACATTCAGAACCATATGATCCTGGTTATTAAGGTACCTTCAAGCAATTCAATACGGTTAGTCTCTACCAAAAACACCCCTTCTAAGTAATTGATCCATAAAAAAATGCCCCACCGAAATCAATCTGGTGAGGCATTATCCTGTTTCTCCATGAAAGAAAATCAGTTATCAATAAAACAATGAAGGTGCCTGAGCTTCTCGCAGGCCCATCATGTTTTTCAGAATGTGTTAACTACAACCCGAAGTTGAACCGCAGGTGATACATTTCATGCATGTTCCGTTGCGAACCATTGTCATGCTTCCACATTCCGGGCAAGCATCGCCGGTGTAGCCTAGTTGCTTAGCTTTATCGTACTCGCTTTCGTAGCTGGATGTAGCCTTTGCAACCGCAGGTGCCGGAGCTGATGGCGCAACTGCAGGTTCAGGAACCGGTGCCGGAGCAACTGCTGCAACCGGAGCTGCCGATTGTGCAGACTCTTCTTCATCAGTCGGACGAAGATCTCGCGTTGTAATCTGATCAGACGGTACATGTGCTAAATCTTCTCTTCCTAAATAAGTGACTGCTAGTTCACGGAAAATGTAATCGATTACCGACGTACTCATTTTCACATGCGGATTTCCGTTTACCATACCACTTGGCTCGAATTTGGTAAATACAAAGGCATCCACAAATTCTTCGAGTGGTACACCATGTTGCAAACCAAGCGAAATCGAAATGGCAAAGCAGTTTAGTAAGCTTCGGAATGCAGCGCCTTCGCGGTGCATATCAATGAAGATTTCACCAAGCTGACCATTTTCATATTCACCGGTTCGCAGGTAAACACTTTGTCCGCCAATTTTCACTTTTTGGGTGTATCCTTCGCGTCGGAATGGCAAGCGTTGGCGGCGAGCAACGTATTTATGAATAATGCGCTCTGCAATCTCTACCACTTTATCTTGCGCTACGGTTGTTGCCTGATCCACAATTTCTTCCTCTTCTTCAAGCTCTTCAAACACGTCGGCCATACTGTTTAGAGGCTGACTTAGTTTAGAACCATCACGATATAGCGCATTTGCTTTCAACATCATTTCCCATGAGAGCATGTACGCATCTTTCATATCCTCAACCGTTGCCTCGTTTGGCAGGTTGATGGTTTTAGAAATAGCACCTGATAAGAATGGTTGCGCAGCTGCCATCATTTTGATGTGGCCGGAAGCTGCAATATAACGTGTTCCGATTCTTCCACATTTATTGGCACAATCGAATACCGCAAGATGTTCGTCTTTCAGATATGGAGCACCTTCAACAGTCATAGTTCCGCAAACGTAATCGTTAGCTTCCTGAATTTGCTCTTTGCTGAATCCAAGATGTCGGAGCATATCGAAAGAAAAATCTGACAATTGCTCTTCAGTGATTCCGAGCACATCTTTACAGAAATCTTCACCTAACGTAAACTGATTGAAGGCAAACTTTATATCGAAACTGCTTGGTAGTGCTGCTTCAATGGCATCAATTTTGTCTTTGGTGAAGCCTTTTTCGCCAAGTGACTGTGGGTTAATGTGCGGACATCCTTCCAAGGTTGCTGCACCTTTTGCGTAATCAATGATAGCTTTTGATTCTTTTGGAGAATAGCCTAGGTTTTTCAGTGCGGCTGGCACACTTTGGTTGATGATTTTGAAATATCCACCACCTGCAAGTTTCTTAAATTTCACCAACGCAAAATCTGGCTCGATACCCGTTGTATCACAATCCATCACTAAACCAATTGTTCCGGTAGGTGCAAGAACTGTTACTTGTGCGTTTCGATAGCCATTTTTTTCACCCAAATTAACCGCGGCATCAGAAGTTTCCTGAGCTGCTTTTAACAGATAATCGGGGCAAATGGTAGCATTAATTCCCAATGGCTTCACCGTAAGCCCTTCGTATTCATTTGGATCGGCATTGTACGCTGCTCGACGATGGTTTCTCATCACACGTAACATGTGTTCTTTATTACGCTCGTATCCTTCAAAGGCACCTAATTCTCCGGCTAATTCTGCACTCGTCTCATAGGCTTTCATGTGCATGATCGATGTGATTGCACCTGTAATAGCTGCTGCTTCGTCCGAATCGTAAGGAATTCCTTGCACCATCAAAGCGGCGCCGATGTTTGCGTAACCAAGCCCAAGTGTGCGGAACACGTACGATAATTCAGCAATTTCTTTGGATGGGAACTGCGCCATTAGTACGGAAATTTCCAGAACGGTGGTCCAGATACGGCTGGCAAATCGAATCGATTCTACATCAAACTCTTTGTAGTCTTCATCTTTGAAGAACTTCATCAAGTTCAATGAAGCCAGATTACATGCGGTATTATCCAAAAACATGTACTCTGAACACGGATTACTCGCTCTGATTTCGCCATCTTCCGGGCAAGTATGCCATTCGTTGATGGTATCATGATATTGAGTTCCGGGATCGGCAGAAGCCCACGCTGCATATGCTATTTGATCCCATAATTCGTTGGCATCAAGTGTTTTACATGGCTCCGGCTCACGACCTTCAAGCGCTGCTTTTTCTTTTTCAACTCTCCAGTACAAGTTAAACTCGCTGTTATCCTTAACCGCTTTCATGAACGAGTTAGGTACGCGCACAGAGTTGTTAGAATTCTGTCCCGCTACAGTAGCATAAGCCTCCGAGTTCCAATCGGTATCGAAGGTTTCGAATTCAAGATCAGTGAATCCTTGTGCTGCTAACTGCATCACGCGCTCGATGTAGTTCAGCGGTACTTGATCGCGTTTTGCTTGTCGGATTACTTTACCTAATTCTTTGTTCTTTAATGGGTCGCGACTCATAGCTCCGTTGAATGTACGTCCTTCAATTTCAACAGGAGTATGACAAAGTTTGATAATTTCTTTTAAGTGCTTTTGGGTGATTTTCGACCCGGCAACCAAGGCAGCTACTTTCTGCTCTTCCTTAACTTTCCAGTTGATGTACTCTTCAATATCCGGGTGATCCAAATCCAGAGTAACCATTTTCGCTGCTCTTCGTGTCGTTCCACCCGATTTGATGGCACCTGCTGCACGATCACCAATTTTGAGGAAACTCATCAAACCGGATGAGCGACCGCCACCACTTAGCGGCTCATTAGCTCCGCGTATATCAGAGAAATTACTTCCCGTACCAGAACCATATTTAAATAATCGAGCTTCACGGACCCATAAATCCATGATTCCACCTTCATTTACCAAATCATCATCCACGCTTTGGATAAAGCAAGCATGTGGCTGCGGATGAGTGTAAGAATCTTTTGAACGAGTCAGTTTTCCTGTTTTGGCATCTACATAATAGTGTCCTTGAGCCGGGCCGTTAATTCCGTATGCCCAGTGTAAACCGGTGTTAAACCATTGTGGACTGTTTGGCGCCGCCATCTGCTGAGCAAGCATATAGCAAAGTTCATCATAGAATACTTTGGCATCTTCTTCGGATGCAAAGTAATCGTTTTTCCAGCCCCAGTATGTCCAACAACCCGCCAATCTGTTAAACACCTGGCGGCTATCCACTTCGTGAGAAAAGCGCTCATTTTCGGGCAATTCCTTTAGTTTACTTTCATCAGCTACTGAGCGTTGCAACCATACCGGTACGCCTTTTTCTTTCACTTTTTTCAGTGCTGCCGGTACTCCCGCTTTTCTAAAATACTTTTGGGCGATAATATCGGTAGCAACCTGACTCCAACTCTCGGGAACCAACACATTTTCCATATGGAAAACTTGGGAACCATCCGGATTTTTGATCTCAGAAGTTCTACTTACAAAATTGATATTATCATACGGGGTATTCCAGTCTGATTTGGTATAAAAGCGGGAAAAATTCATGGGCGTACTTCGCTATGGTTACTATTGATAGATGATGCTCCGGGTGTGTTATCCCTGTAATAAAATGAGCCAAAACTCCTACAGAAGTGCTACCAAATATATACGCCTGCAGGTATGCTCACAAATTAAATCTGCATTTCTTTTCCACAAATAGATTCACTTATCCACATTAGTAAATTTTTAAAAGCCACATCGAAGAAATGAGAAAATTAAAATTATATTTTTTTATCGATGTTCACTCAAAATCGTATTTACCTCCTTTCTTTGAAACCCCTTTTTTAATACAATTAGTGATGATTTTCTAACTTTTGTCAACATTAGAGTTATCCACATTGCAAAGATGAATAGTAGATTTATATAATAAAAAAAGCAGAATATTTTGATAAAATATTCTGCTTTTAATAATACTATTTAGATAAATAATACGTAGTAATTATATAATATTTTTTACTTAATAAGCATCATTTTTTTTGTAATAATCTCTTGACTTGTTTGAAGCCTGTAAAAGTATACACCCGTTGAAATTGAGCTTGCTTCGAAGGTTACGGAATGATTTCCTGCACTCAATCTTTCATCAATAAGCTGTGCAATTTTTTGTCCGGCCGCATTAAATACATACAGCTGTACTTGTCCCGTTTCTGCTAGCGAAAAACTGATAGTGGTGCTCGGGTTAAATGGGTTCGGGTAGTTTTGATGGAGCTCAAAGTTATCCACAGGGTGTGTAGATACTTCAGCAATAGAAGTAGACATTTCGTAATCAAAATGGATATCGCCGGGTATTATTCCGGACTCAAAACTTCCGACAAGCGATCCATCTTCAGAGTAGTATCGAACCTCTCCGGCGTTGGTAAATGATTTTGCATCAGCGGTAAAGAACAAGTTATTTACCGCATCGTAATTGAAGCTGTAAAAACTTCCTGAAATCAAAGTGTCTGCCACTAATTCCAGATCATTAAGATTTACTCTTCTGATTCCACCGCTATTTATATAGAGATTATTAGTTTCTGATATGATGGCAAGATCGTTTCCCGCCGAAGAAACCTCTATTGAAGCCAATACTTGTCCTGTGGTTGGATTTATTTTATGAACACCACCGGGACGTGAAGTACCCGGAATCAAATTAAACTCGTCGTCAAAATCGCCGGAATATCCTGTCGCAACTACCCAAAGCATTCCTTCACTATCAAGCACCATGCTAGCCGGACCTCTACTCACCGTGATCGTATCAACAACAGTATGTGTGGTGATATCTACTTTAAATATGGTACTGTCGGCACCAAAGCCATTGTTAGAAACAAATACAAAGTCGTTTACTCGGAGCATTTGATCGGGATTTCGTCCTACCTTAATGGTGTCGCTTAATACAGTTTTTGTATTTAAATCCACCATCAATACATGATTTCCAAACAAATCGGTGAGGTATGCTTTATTGTTTCCGATTGGAAGTATTTCTCTCGGACTTGAACCGGCTCCAAGTGTTATTTGTCCGGTTTGTTGAAAGGTATCAGGATTGGTGATTACCACTTTTTGTGAATTATTCACCACGATATATAGCACATCATCAATTTCGGTGATTGACTGAACAACATCCCCGAGCCCTACTCCATTTGCATTCAGGAATACACCATCGGTTGCAGTTTTAGTGGCAAAATCAAAGGCGGTGATGGTAGCATTACCGTAGCCAAAATTCCCTTCATTTCCAATGAGTACCCGTTCGAGCGTTTGTTGGCCAGCCACTGATGTAGAAATCAACATGATGGCAGACAGAAAAAAAGTAGCTTTGTTCATTCGTTAGTTTGTTTTGAAGTTAGTAGTAAATGTTAAATTAAAATGAGTACCCGGCATGGGATAGTCCCGAATTACGGAGTAGCGCTCATCGAGCAAATTTCTGATTCCAAGCAGGATTTGATGTTTACCCAGTGACGTTTCAACTGATAAGCTACCCGTTACATCCAACGTGTTGTAAGCAGGTAAGGGATCGAAGGGCGAACTATGATCGCTTGTCGTGAAACGTTCATCGATATACGCATAGAGTACCGTAGCAGAAAATGGTTTTACTTGGATGGTTGCATGGGCTTTATACTGCCATTCAGGGGTGTAAATCAGCTGTTTATCGACCGCACGATCATTTTCGAATCGCGCTTGATTGATGGATGCCAGTGCCTGATTTAACGACCCACCCAGGAGAATATCCACCGGATTTAAATCGATTTGCGAGTTAAAAGTGAGCTCTACCCCGCGAATAGCTAACGACTCTATATTTTGAGGTGCGCTCTGCCCATTTGACTGAGGCAACCATCGAATGCCATTACTTACATCTGCGGTATACACGGTAAGTTCTGCGCTCGATGTAACTTGCTGTCGATTCAAGCGGAGTTCAATCGAAGATTCTGCTTTAATCATGGTTTCGGGTTGTAAGTTGGGATCACCCAGCGCCGGCCAGTATAAATCGTTGAAGGTTGGTGTGGTAAAATTTCGACTTACCGTGGATTTCAAAAATAACTGATCCTTAATTAGCGAATAATTCGCACCTAATTGCGCGGTGTAAGCATTTCCAAAATCAGAATAGGAATCCAATCGAGCGCCAGGATAGATGAAAAGGTGTTTTACCGGCATCCAAACGGATTGAAGATTGAGCGAAAATTGATTCCTGGCAACATCAGCGGGATACTCAGAACTTCGAACTTCTGCCCTGCTAAGTTGAATAGCTCCAATTGTTTGCAATTTCGGATGAATGGAACTGCTCAAAGAGGCGTCTAAAGAAAATAAATCGGTAGAGCTTAAACTGTTTATCTGTGCTGCATCATCTACATAATCGAGATCTTGAGTTGAAACGTAGGAAGAAATTCTTAGCCGATGTTTATCAAACTGTCGCTTCCAAGTGGTAACCCATCGAACAAAACGATCATCTTGTTGTGCCGAATTACTTTGTGAAGAAATCCCACCTGGTATCTGATTTATAGAATCCAACATCCAAAGCTTTGTAGAAAACACATCATGATCGCTTTCCCTTTCCAAACCAATGATTACTGTGGCTGATTCTGTTCGATTATGCTCTCTTTTCTTTTCTACATCAACAAAACCACCGGCTTCGTTGCTGAATGCTCTGGTTAGATATTCAAAATCATTATCTGCATTTCGGAAACCGGCTAAAACCTGCACGTTCCAATCTTTTATTTGTTGGCCGGCCTGCACCGAATACGCATTGGTGCCATAGCTGCCTGTTGAATACTGCACTCCCACACCTTTTGTTGGTTGCGCGGTTTTGATAGCTACGGTTCCACCTCCCTTTTCCCCAAATGATGCATTTGAAGCACCTGCACTTACAGCCACCGATTGAATAGCGATTGTTGGTATCAGGCTTAAATCGGTAACACCGAGCATTGGATGATTGAGTGGAAATCCATTCCAGATTACCTGAGTTTGTGAGGCTGAAAATCCACGCGAAGAAAAAGTGGCGAGTCCGCCCGGACCGGCATCCCGAACGTAAATTGGGGTTAGTGCTTGTAAAAGACCGGACAGATTGGTTGTAGAAATTCGCTGAATTTGCAACGAATCGATGCGCTGTACAGATATGGCTTGATAAGAATCCTCAACACCCACACGAGTGGTTTTCACTCGTATCTCATCCATCCACAGCGAGTCGGCGACGGTTTGTGCGATGGTTTTTTGTACCGATAGTAAGAGACCACAGGCTAGCAATGCCCGTGCATAGATTGATTTCATAATTACCTCAGAAACTTTAACTCCCGAAAGCTTCCCGAGAAATAGATTGATCGATGGCAGGTCTCCTGACTTTTCGCTTAACATCGCCTTCCCGTAACGCCGTGGCGTAACAGTGGCATGAAGTGGATGTTAACAAGCCCGGCAGTATGGCCGGAATCGAAATTACAGTTGCGGGTACAGTTCCGGATTTACACCGGATTCCCTTTTCATCTCTTTACGAGAACCATCACTATTTCAAAGAGTACCAAAAGGTAAACACACAGTAAGTATGATCAAAACTGAAATATTTAAATTATAGGCTAGCTTACTTTATGATTCAGTATTTGATTTCTCTGTCTGCACAGCATTAGGAATTATAAGCGTAAAAGTTGTTCCTTCATCTACCTTGCTTTCAACGGTAATATCTGCACCAATGGCAGTTGCTAATCGTTTACAAATCATCAAACCAACCCCGGCCCCACTTTTGTTTTTCATGCTGAAGTCTTTGGGATGATAAGATTCGTTAAACATGGCATCTCGAACTTCCTCGGGCATACCTTGTCCAAAATCCTGTACCAAAATTCGTATTTCATCCTCATACTTCTCTACCTTTGTATGAATTTCTGAACCATGGTTACTGAACTTAATGGCGTTAGATTGCAGATTTCTGATTATTGTGGCGATCACTCTCCTGTCTGAATAGATTTCTAGAGCTGAATCACAGGTAGTTATTATTTTTATTTCATTAGAGGATAGTTGATAGCTATTTAACTTTTCCACCATCTCTAAAACGCTACATAATTTAAATGCATGTTGATGGGATTTAAAGGAGCCGGATTCTAATTGCCCCCAACTAAGTAAGTCGTCCAACATAGCCCCTAGTTCAACCGAAGCCGAATGTGAGAGGGTGGCAATTTGTTTCATAGATGCGAACTCGTCTTTGCCTTGTTCTTGAAGCATTTCTAAAATCAATTCCAACGCTCCGCTGATTCCGCTTACGGGAGAGCGTAAATCATGCCCAATCACAGAAAAAATTCGGTTTTTAAAATCAACTGCTTTTGCTAATTCTTCACGTTGGCGCGCTACTTCATCTTTAGATAATTTCAGCGATAGGTGCGTATCAACCCGAGAAAGCAGTTCTTGTTTATTAAATGGTTTAGTGATGTAATCTACTCCGCCTACTTCAAGACCATAATTAATATTTTCTTGTTCACTTTTTGCTGTGAGAAATATCACCGGTATTTCTATGAGGGTTGGGTCATTTTTTAATTGTTCACAAACTTCAAACCCATTGAGTACCGGCATCATTACATCGAGTAGAATCAGGTCGGGATTGGATTTTTTGGCACTTTCCATCACTTGGCTAGATTTAGAAGTTGCAACAACCTGATACCCTTCTCCGCGCAGAGTCATTCCAAGCAATTGTAGATTTGCAGGAGTGTCATCTACAATTAGAATCTTTCCGTCTTTCATTACTTAATTCTGAGTTCCTTTTAATTTTTTGGCGCTTTCTATGATGTCTTCGAACTTCTCAAGTTCAGCGAGTACTTTTTCAGTATCAAAGGTTTTTGCGGCAAAGTCAATTTCTGAGGCTAAATCAATGCACCATTTACTCCTAATGGTTTGACCTGCGCTTCGAAGCAAGCGAGCAAACTCTTCGCATTTATCCATTTCTATAGCTTCTTTATCGATCAGGTTAAACTGCACATAGAGTTCATCAAATCTATGCTTCACTAATTTCTCAAGATCATGTGTGCTTATTGACTTCGAGCCTGAAGTTTTCGGCGTTCCCTCGGCAACATGAATATCTTTCTTTTTATTAATTTTGCCACCCAAATGAGTATGCAACGATTTCATCAAATCTAAGTAGCTAATAGGCTTTTTTAGAAACTCGTCGAATCCTTCTTCGATCACCTTTTCTTCGTAACCTACCATAACAGAAGCCGTAAGTGCAACGATCTTCGATTTATAATCCATCGCGCGAAGTGTTTTCATCACTTCAACACCATCAAGTTTCGGCATTTTTATATCAAGCAAAACCAAATCGAAGTCACTTTCTTTTGCTTTGTCCAGCGCTTCTTGCCCATCATTTGCCATCACTAATTCAACCGGTTGGTCAATAAGGCAGGCCGCAAGTAATTCTCGGTTATTTTTTACGTCATCTGCAATCAGAATCCTGGATTTGTTTAAAGTGTAACTAATTTCATTTTTCTGATAGTTTTCTTCTTTAGTAGTTATCGTGGAAACGACCACATTCGGGATCAAAATTCTGAACGTTGTACCAACACCAAATTCACTTTCGATTTGAATTTCGCCATGCATAAGCTCCACAAGCTTCTTTGAGATACTCAGTCCTAAGCCCGTTCCGCCGTATTCATCCGAAATTGATCTGCCTTGTTGTTCAAATGCGTTAAAAATAGAATCGCGATGTTCCGGCTTTATTCCAATTCCCGTATCCGAAATAGATACTTCAAGATCAATTCTGCTATCTGAGTGGCTCGATTCTTTGGCTTCTACATTAATTTTTATGGACCCGGAGTTTGTGAACTTTATCGCATTCCCTACGATATTAAACACTATTTGCCGTAAGTGTTTTTCATCTAACAATAAAGCGGAAGGAAGATCTGGTGAAATTTGCATTTCAAAATCCAAATTCTTTTCGCCGATACTGAGGTCAAATACTCCTTTTATTTCTTGAAGCGTTCGAACTAAGTTCACCGGTTCAAGTAACGATTTAACAGCCCCGGCCTCAATTTTTGAAAGATCCAGAATGTCATTGATCAGCTTCAATAGTAATTGACCACTACTAGATATATTCGATAAATATTTGAGCTGTTCCTCATCGGTTATTCGATTCTCTAATAATTCCGTAAAGCCAAGAATGGAATTCATCGGGGTGCGTATTTCATGGCTCATGGTAGCCAGAAACTGACTTTTCGCTCTATTTGCAAGATCAGCTTGTTCTTTAGCATGTATTAGCTCTTCTTCCAGTTTTTTTCTTTCGGTGATGTCATGAAACATCCCAATAAAGCTTTTAACCTTTCCTTCTGAATCTCGCTCGAATGGACTATCTATAGAATAACACCAAATCCAATTACCATTTTTATGCTTAAATCGGTATTCAATGGCATGCTCCCCTTTTCCTGAAGCTAGATACTTCATGTGTTCCCCAAGTTTTTCGTGATCCTCGGGATGAAACAACCCAAAAAACTCTGCTTGTTCCATCGCATTTATATCATCGATGGTATAGCCTAACAGTTTCTCATATTGTTCATTCACAAAAGAGTTCAGTGATTTGGTAAAATCGTAGATATACACACCCATAGGGCCAACACTGGCAATTTTTTCTGAAAACTGTTTTTCTCTTTTAAGTTGTGATAAAAGCTCGTGATGTTCGGTTAAATCCTGGAAAGTACCCAACATCTTTATGGGCTTGTCCTGCATAAATTCAACTCGACCTTTAGCTCTCACCCAAAGTTCATTTCCCTTTGCAGTAACAAAAGGAAGCTCTAAATCCCAGCCTTCCCCTGTTTCTAAGGCATGAGCTACTGCCGCGGTAATCGAATCGCGTGAGAATCCTTCCGGGTAAAAGCTGATGCCGTCGTTAATATTAATTGGCGTTCCAATTTCTACTTCATGTATACGATACACTTCGTCCGACCAATACAATTCACCGGATTCCAAGTAATATTCCCATCCTCCTACATTGGCCATTTCTTGAGCATCTTTAAATAGCTCTTCGTTTCGTTTTATTTCGGTGATATCCTGAAAAGCTCCGGATACTTTTACTATTTCCCCATCTTCGTACTGAGGTTCACCAATAGCCCGAACCCATTTGTAATTATTTAATTCCGAAATAAATGGTATAGAAATATCATAACGCTCGCCTTGTTCAATTGCTCGGTTAAATGCTTGTTCAAGCTCATTTTTTGCTTTTTCAGGATAATAAGAAAAAGCCTTTTCTACGTTAATTCGCTCCTTCTCTGGTAACTCATAAATCTGGTAAACCTCTTTCGACCAGAATAAATCTTGCGTTCTCAAGTCGAACTCCCACGCGCCAACCATGGTCATTACTAGCGAACGCTGTACCAATAATTCTTTCTTCTTTTTCTCGTCGATTAACCGAGAGCGTGTTTGAATGAAAAGAGTTTCACCGGCTTCATTTCTTACCGGTATTGTATTGGTAAAAAGCCAATTGTATTCACCACTCTTGTTTCGATAACGATACTCGATGCCCGGATCTTCGTTTTGTATAAGCACCTTTGCATGTACATCTTTTATAGCCTGTACATCATCCGGATGGAAAAAACTGTAAGGATCCTTGCCTAGTAAATCGCTGATTTCATAACCCAGTTTTTTTGTAAATGACTTAGAAACATATTTGTAGGTTCCATCAGATTCATGCAATGCAATCAAATCTGTATCGGTATCTGCGAGAATTTTAAATAGGTCTAAACCACTCAACTCGTCGGAGTGGTCGTTTTCATTATTCTGTACATCCATTGTTAGGTAATTTGATGGAACCCTCTTAATAGTTCGTTATCGGCATTTATCTGAATACTTAATCTTATTACTTGAAGTGACTAAATAACTTTGCTGAATCCTTACCGACTCATAATCATATAAATTCGGCGTGGAACAATCAATGTTAAATCTAACATGATAAAATATTAATCTTAGGCAATGCACTCTATCACTCACCCAATCTCTTTTCTATTTAATAAATGAGCAGCGTTTAAACCAATTCTTAGCGCATTTATAATAAGTATCACATTTTGATCAAATCGTGCCTCTTGGCAATCTAATCTGACTCTATCCTCGTACTTTATCATATATAACCACCAATCACTTAATAAAATATGTTCTTTCGATGTTGCTCAAGCTTATTAATCATCTTTCTGACCCTTTGCACTGTTAAAGCGCACAGCCAATCCTCTATTATAATTCCTGTTACTGATTTTAATCCCGAATCATTAGAAAACGAGGACATTGAAAATCCACGCTGGAGTGAACTCACCTTACCGCGCCGATCAAAAACGGAGTATTCTTTACATCAACAAGATTCCATGGTATCGATAAAAGCTGTAAGCGAGAATAGTGCATCCGGTTTGGTGTATAAAGTTGATATTGATCCGGCTGAATTCCCCATCATAGAATGGAAATGGAGGGTGGATGATTTGGTGGAAGGCGGGGATTTCCGATCAAAAAAAGGAGACGATTATGCCGCCAGAATTTACATCACTTTCGATTACGACAAATCGAATCTTGGTTTAGGTGACCGTATTAAATACGAAACCATTCGGACTTTCAGCAGATTTAAAATTCCGCTTCGTGCCATCAATTACATTTGGGCAAACGATGCAGATACGGAGACCATCGCCCCTAATGCCTATTCCAATTGGGTGATGATGGTGATTTCTGAAAGCGGCAATGATCGTACTTCAGAATGGCTGTCGTACTCAAGAAATATTTACGAAGACTACAAAACAGCTTTTGGAGAAGAACCGCCGCGCATAAATGGCATTGCTATTATGACAGACACCGACAATACCAAAAGCACTGCCATAGCATTTTATGGAAATATTGTTTTCCGTAAAGCTAACTAATATCAATTAGTAACTGCTCCGATTTGTAGTTGGGGCAAAAATTCTTGCGAAACATTGAAATATTGCGGGCGTATCAACCGCACGCTTTAACCCCTTAAATCAATGTTTGAAGAATGAAAACCAAAAAGTTAGGCACCTTTTTAACTGCAGCAGCACTATCAATCGCTTCCCTTTCTGCTTGCAGTAACGGAGAGAACAACGAAAACATGAACGACGATGCCGATTCAACGCTAGTTATTCCTGTTGAGGTAATGGATGTAAGTCGGGGAACAATTTCAGCTTACTATTCCAACACAGCTACCCTCGAAGCTGTAGAAGAAGCAAACATCGTTTCTAAAGTACGGGGCATCATCCAAGAAATTAATGTAGAAGAAGGTGATGAAGTTCGTGCCGGACAAGTAATCGCGAAAATTGAAGACGATCAGTACAGAATTGAAGCGGAACGAGCGAAAGCCACCCTCGATCGAATGTTCAACGACTTTCAACGAAACAAAGAGTTGTTCGACAAACAATTGATTAGCGCCGAAGTGTACGAAAACTCTCGCTTTGAATATGAAGCTCAAAAATCAGCCTACGAGTTGGCGCAACTGAATTATCAACATACCTCTATTAAATCGCCAATAACCGGGGTGATCTCAGAGCGCATGGTGAAAAAGGGAAACATGATTGGTATCGACCAGCAAGTGTTTCGGGTTACTGATTTCGATCCTATCCAAGCCATTTTATATGTTCCCGAGCACGAGCGTTCAAAAATCAGAAAAGGTCAACGTGCCGAATTGTTAGCAGATGCCATCCCCGGAACGTTATTTACCGGAAAAGTTGAGCGAATCAGTCCAACCATCGATCCAACTACCGGTACTTTTAAAGTGACCATCTACATGGATCAAAATCAGGATTTCTTACGCCCCGGTATGTTTGGTCGCGTTAAAATTGTTTATGACACACGCGAAAACACCAAAATGATTCCTAAAGCAGCTATTATTTCTGAAGATGAAACTCAATCGGTGTTCGTAATTAAAGATTCGCTCGCCTTCAGAAAAAATATTCGAACCGGTTACATAAACGGAACAAACATCGAAGTTATTGATGGACTAGAAGATGGTGAAATGGTAGTAACCACAGGCCAAGGAAGTCTAACCGACAGCACTAAAGTTAATATTGTTCGACTTTAAGTCGGCATTGAGGATTCGCCATGAAACTCATTGATTTTTCTATAAAACGAAAGGTTACTATAAGCATGTTTACCGTTGCTATTCTGTTATTCGGAATAGTTTCGTTATCGCGCTTAAACGTAAACCTCCTTCCCGATCTAAGTTACCCAACGCTAACGATCAGAACCGAATTTGAAGGCGCTGCTCCACTTGAAGTGGAAAATCTTATCACCAAACCTATTGAAGAAGCCGTAGGCGTGGTGAAAGGAGTTAAAAAAGTGCGTTCAATTTCCAGAACCGGCCAGTCTGATGTTGTATTGGAATTCAGCTGGGGCAGTAATATGGATATCTCCAACCTTGATGTAATCGCTAAGTTGGATGCTTTGCAGCTCCCTTTGGATGCAAAAAAACCGGTTACCTTACGCTTCGATCCTACGCTGGATCCGGTAATGCGCTATGCGTTGTATTACGATAACACCGAAGCTGAGCAAGATAACACACGGGATGTTCAAGTTGATTATGCATCCGAAACCTCCGACATCAACAGCAGAGATGCGATAGCAGAATTAAAACAACTTCGAATTATCGCCGATGAGTTATTAAAGAAAAATCTGGAATCTTCAGATGGCGTGGCATCGGTAAAAATTAGTGGTGGTTTAGAAGAAGAGATACAAGTTAACCTGGATCAACGCCGGCTTTCTTATCTCAATATTCCTATTGAAGCTGTAACGAATATTTTGAGTGCGGAAAATGTGAATCTTTCCGGAGGGCGATTAGAGGAAGGAACTCAGCAATATCTGGTTCGAACACTCAACGAATTTCAAAATATCGAGCAAATTCGAAATGTGATTGTATCTACCACCGGCGGAAATACCATCTACTTGAAAGATATCGCCGATGTAACGCAATCTTATAAAGATAGAGAAGCTATAACTCGCTTAAATGGAATGGAAGCGGTTGAGGTTGCCATCTATAAAGAAGGTGATGGAAATACTGTTGCGGTTGCAGAAGTGGTTGAAGACCGCATCGACCGAATTCGCAACACACTTCCCGAAGGCATGAAATTGGAAAAAGTGTACGACCAATCCATTTTCATATCCTCAGCAGTAAATGAAGTTAAGAATGCCGGAATTATCGGTGGTATTCTCGCCATATTGGTGCTTTACTTCTTCCTTCGAAATTTCTGGAGTACTGTTATTATTTCGGTATCCATTCCGGTTTCAATCATCGCAACCTTCAATTTGATGTATGGGAACGACATCACCCTAAACATTATGTCGTTGGGTGGTATCGCACTCGGAATTGGGATGTTGGTAGATAACTCCATTGTGGTGTTGGAAAATATAGCCCGACATCGCGAAATGGGTAAAGGTGTGCTTCAAGCCGCACAGGATGGCGCAGGAGAAGTTGGAACCGCTGTTATCGCTTCCACACTCACCACGGTTGCTGTATTCTTCCCGTTAGTTTTTGTAGATGGCATTGCCGGACAACTATTCCGTGATCAGGCACTAACGGTTACATTTTCGCTTTTAGCTTCACTTGCTGTTGCGGTTACTTTAATCCCAATGATGAGTTCATTAAGTGGCAAGAAAAAAGAAATAGCACCACTCGATTTAAAAGAACCGAAAACTAAATTCGGTAAAGGTGCACGTACTTTACGCTTGTTTTTCTTTTACAGTATTCCGGCTTTTTTCACAAAGGTTCTAAAGTACATCGTTGCCGGAATTTCCATGGTTTTCAAAGGAATTTTCTATTTCCCACTAAAAGGCTTTGATGCCGTATATAACGCGATCGAACGTATGTATGTAGGCGTACTTCGCGGGGCACTAAATCATCGTTTAATTGTGCTTGGTATTGCGATCATCGCTTTTGCGGGATCATTGACCTTAATTCCTCGAATTGGAATCGAATTAATTCCT
Source organism: bacterium (assembly GCA_024742815.1). Classification (GTDB taxonomy): domain Bacteria; phylum Bacteroidota; class Rhodothermia; order Balneolales; family Balneolaceae; genus HXMU1420-13. The sequence goes on along the minus strand of JANSXX010000004.1, from coordinate 112,047 downwards.
CAATTATCACAAGGTGAATTTAAAGTAGAGTTTAAACTTCCTCCCGGAACTCCGATTGAACAAACGGATGCGGCTTTACGAAGTGTGCAAGCAGCAACCAATTCGAACTCTAATGTTCATTCAAGTTTTGCTGTTGCCGGAACGGGAAATCGAATTGATGCGAACCCCGATCAGGGCGGCGAAAACTCCGGTGAATTGAATGTGATGTTAGCCTCAGGTGCTTCGTCTGACACCGAAGAACGAACGATGAGCGCAATGCGAAGTTCATTGGCTCAGGTTCCCGGACTTCAGTACAAGTTTTCGCGACCATCATTATTCACCTTTTCTACCCCAATCGAAATTGAAGTAAGTGGATTTGATCTGGAAGATTTAAAAGAAGTAAGTGATGAATTATCTCATAAAATGGATGCAAATCCTCGCTTTGCGGATGTCAAAAATACCATGGAGATCGGTTCCCCTGAAATTCAAATATTATTCGACAGAGATCGTGCTGCTGCGCTTGGCTTGCAAGTGCACGAAGTAGCCGATCGGGTGGTGAGTAACGTACGTGGTGATGTTGCCACAAGGTATACGTACAGAGATCGAAAAATTGATGTATTGGTTCGAGCTCGTGAACAGGACCGTTCATCAGTAGAAGAGATTCAGCAAATCGTTGTGAATCCAAATGCTGAGCGCCCTATTCCGCTAAGTGCCATAGCAGATGTACGAGTTGCGAATGGACCAAGTGAAATTCGCCGTGCTTCTCAACAACGTGTTGCCTTAGTTACCGCCAACTTAACCTATGGCGATTTAGGTGAAGCCGCTGAAGATGTACAGGAATTGATCGCCGGAACAAGTATGCCTGTTGGGACTTATGCCCGAATCGCCGGCCAGAACGAAGAAATGTCGAACTCGTTTCAATCGTTGATCTTTGCCTTATCACTTGCGGTATTTCTGGTTTATTTGGTGATGGCTTCACAGTTTGAGTCGCTACTTCATCCTTTTATCATCCTGTTTACTATTCCATTAGCACTGATTGGAGCAATTTTAGCATTGTATGTAACCGGCACAACCATCTCGGTGGTCGTGTTCATTGGGTTGATATTATTGGCCGGTATTGTAGTAAATAATGCCATCGTTCTTATCGACTTAATCAATCAAATGCGCCAAAAAGGAGCTTCAAAAATGGAAGCCATTATGGAAGGCGGAAAATCCAGACTTCGCCCCATTCTTATGACTACCCTAACAACTACGTTGGGATTACTACCTTTGGCCATTGGCTTTGGTGATGGCGCAGAATTACGTGCTCCGATGGGAATCACTGTAATTGGCGGGCTATTGGTAAGTACATTATTGACACTGGTTGTGATTCCTGTGATGTATTCTATCCTTGACTTCAAGAATTACAGCACAGATGATAATCTCGAACCCGTAACGGTAGAATCATGAGCTTAACCGAACTATCTGTCCGCCGCCCGGTAACCACAATGATGGTATTTGTAAGCCTTGTTGTGGTTGGGTTGATCGCCACCCGTTTGGTACCCTTAGAGTATTTCCCGGATATTTCATTTCCCGGTGCTTTTGTTCAGGTGCCCTACCCTAATGCTTCGCCTGAGGAAATTGAAGAGCAGGTAATTAAACCGATGGAAGAAGTGCTTGCTACCATTTCCGGAGTTGATCGCATCAACTCAAACGCCGGTGAAAATAATGGCGGTATTCAGGTGATTTTTAAGCAAGGAAGCGACATCGATCTTAAAGCCATCGAAATAAAAGAGAAAATCGAAAGTGTTAGGAATCAGCTGCCCGATGACTTTGAATACTACAATATTTTCAAATTTCAGGATGGTGGCGGTAATACCCTCCAGCTCAGAATTTCCAGCGAACGTGATTTATCCAACGCTTACGATTTACTGAATCGAAACCTGAAACAGCGTATCGAGCGCATTGATGGAGTTGGACAAGTAACGCTGTATGGCGTAGAGAAAAAAGAAATCCGCATTGAGCTCATCAACGACCGGGTTTTGGCATACGGTATTGATTTGGGGCAACTCACACAAACTCTGCAACGTGCAAATTTCTCTACATCAGCGGGTAAAATTACCGATGCCGGACTTCGATATAATGTTCGCCCGATGGGAGAACTTACTGGTGTTGAGGATATCGAGAATCTGATTATCGGTGCTAATAATCTTCGCATGAAAGATATCGCCAATGTGCGCTATACTGAACCGGTTCGTAACTATGCTCGTCATTTGGATCAGAAATATGCGATTGGTCTGGATATCGTAAAAGAATCATCTGCCAACACGGTTGCTACAGTGGACCGTGTTCTTGAGGAGATCGAAGAGATCAATCAGCTTCCGGAGATGCAAGGCATCAAAATCTTCGAAATGAATAATCAAGCCGAAGGGATTCTGAGTTCACTTAGAGAATTGTTTAATGCCGGAATTTTAGGAGCGGGACTTTCCATCATTATGCTGTTTTTCTTCCTACGTCAATTTAGCACAACGATGATTGTAGCCACAGCGGTTCCATTCTCTTTAATTGTTACTCTTGGTTTTTTTTACTTCCTCGATATTTCGCTAAACATCCTTTCTATGATGGGATTGATGCTAGCCGTAGGTATGCTGGTTGATAATGCGGTAGTAGTGACAGAGAACATTCATCGCCATCAACGCAAAGGTGCTGATAGCAAAAAATCTGCCATCTGGGGAGCGCGTGAAGTTGGGATTGCTGTAACAGCCGGAACTCTTACCTCGGTTGTAGTATTTTTGCCAAATATTGTGAATGAGAGTTTCATTAAGCAGTACATGTATTACATCGGGATGCCCATCATTATCTCGCTCATCGCCTCTTTACTGATTTCGTTGACGGTAATTCCATTACTTACATCTAAAATCCCCGTTCCTAAGGTTCGAAAACGAACGGTTATCGATAAACTCGCTGATGTTTATGCACGTTTTTTGGGATGGTTCATCGATCGAAGATGGGTTTCAACTATCGGGATTACAGCTTTATTCTTTAGTGTAGTTATTCCCGCCGGTATGATTAATGTGGACATGTTTCCACGTGTGGAACAACGAGAACTTCAACTGCGATATAACCTGAATGCCTCTTACACGCTCGATCGAGTAAAAGAAACGGTAGATAAGGTGGAGCAGTATTTATACGATAATCAGGATCGCTTTGAGATTGAATCGGTTTACACCTACTACGAGCCTGAATTTGCTAACTCTACGATTATTCTGATTGAGGAAGAAGACGCAAAGAAATCCGTTCCTACTATAAAAAAAGAAATCGAGGAGAATTTACCACTAGTTACCATTGGTGAGCCTAGTTTCGAGTTCCGAAACAGAAACAGTGGCGAAGCGGTAAAAGTTTTTGTCCATGGCGAATCGATGGATGTACTCGAAGAACTCGCAGAACAAGTTGAATGGCGACTAAATCAAATTGATGGCTTATCGGATGTAAAATCTGACGCAGAAATGGGTCGCGATGAGGTTCGACTAACTATCGATCATGAACGCGCGCGAAATTATGGCCTCACTTCTTCCGCAATTGCACAAACAGTTTCTAGCTCGGTTCGAGGAATGAATCTACGACGAATTCGTGGCGAACAATCCGAAATTGATGTAGTACTTGCTTTACAAAATGCGGATCGCCAATCGGTAGAAGATTTACGTGAACTTCCGATAAGTATTGGTGATAATCAGAGTATCAAACTTTCAAGTGTAGCTGCTTTTGAAGAGACTAAAGGTCCCGGACGAATTTTCCGTGAAAATCGTAAAACTTCTTTGGGTATTTCCGTGAATCTCGATGATTTACCCATGGATGAAGCCCGACCTATTATCGCTCAGGTTATGGATCAGATTGTGTATCCCGCCGGTTATGGCTGGGGCTATGGTCGAAGTTTCGATGATGATGCTGAGGCCTTAAATGTGATGTTATTTAACCTTGCAGTCGCTTTTTTCCTGATTTACTTGGTAATGGCTTCCCTGTTTGAATCACTCATTTACCCAACAAGTATTCTTACCTGTATTCTATATGGTGTGGTAGGTATTTTTTGGTTTTTCTTCATCACAGGAACCACCTTCGATCTTATGGCAATCATCGGAATTCTTATTTTGATGGGGATTGTTGTTAATAATGGAATTGTGTTAATAGATCATATTCTTCATCTGCGAAGCGAAGGTATGAGTCGACGTGAAGCTGTGGTTCAAGGTGGAAAAGATCGTATGCGTCCTATTTTGATGACTGCTGCAACAACCGTTCTTGGTTTAATTCCGCTTTGTATCGGAACCACACAAATCGGTGGTGATGGTCCTCCCTACTTCCCAATGGCTCGAGCAATTGTAGGTGGATTAACATTCAGCACTGTGGTAACTCTGATCGTATTGCCGTCTATTTATATCATCCTCGACGATATTAAAATCTGGAGACAGCGCGTGGGTGTGATGTCTGAGATTAAGAGGTAATACTCTATAAATAATCAAAACTCACATCACTTTTTCCGTTCCCAGTATCTCCGTAAAATGTTACGGAGATACTGATTATCAGGCTTAAAATAGCCTAAACATTTTATATGAATCAACTCTTTACCCTCTCCATTCTTTAGCCCAATTAGCAGGGTTCTCTAGGATATATTGACAAATACAATCATTTTTAAACTGATTTCGAATAACCTCACCACCCCGCTCGTCGACTTTTTTGTCTATATTTCCCCACGTTTCTATTCATCCCACAAATAAACAATCATCTATACATCCGATCAATTTATGGAAAACACCTTCCACACTGAGCAATTTACAATCCGTGCGAATGAGGTCGACACTACCGGATCACTCTCTTTAGCCGCCATTTGCAATTACTTTCAGGAAGTGGCCGGAAATAATGCCAAAGATTTGAACTTCGACATCACCGATATGCACGAGCAAAATCTTACTTGGGTTCTCCATCGAATGGATATTCATATTTTTGGCAAAGCTCATTGGCGAGATTGCATCACCGTTGAAACTTGGCCCGCCGCCGGAGATACCCTACGTGCTTATCGGAATTATCGTTTGCTTGATGAAGAAGGCGACGAATTCGGGCACTGCCTCAGCTATTGGATGGTTATGAATTTAGAAACTCGAAGACCAACCCGAATTCCGCAAGAAGTATTAGATACTCGCTTAACCGACCGACCTCATGTAACTGAGGTAAAGTCGAATCGCATTCGCCCTTTCGATGATGCTGACGCTACTAATTCCAAATCCATCATCGTACGTCGTGCCGATTTAGATATGAATAATCATGTAAATAACGTGCGATATTTAGAATGGATGTTAGAAACCATCACCTTAGATGAGGTTCAAAAACTCACAAACATTGATTTAATCTATATGATGGAAACCTTTGTAGATGACAAACTCACTGCTTCGTGTAAACACATTGACGCTCAGCACTTACAGTTCAAAATTACTAACCAAAATGGAAAAGTGATCGCTGTAGCTGAAGCCACTTTGAGTTAACGAATTCAGTCCCATTCCGGTGCAAAATCCGGATTCACAATACGGTGATTCTTTGGCAGATCATCAATTGCGTAGAAGTCATCATCTTCTAATACAAAGTCATAGATATCTATGTTTTCTTCAAGATGTTCGCGTGATGAAGCTTTTGGAATAACAGTTACTTGCTCCTGTTCGATCAACCATCGCAAAGCGATTTGTGCGGGAGATTTCCCGTACTTCTCCCCTAAGTTTATCAAAAGCTCGTTCTCCAACATCTGTCCTTGTCCCAACGGGCTGTACGCCGTTACCATCAAATCATTTTCTGCTGCGTAGTCTAATAAATCAAATTGTCCTAAAAGTGGGTGATATTCAACTTGATTTGCAAAGATTGGAGCGGCCATTTCATCATTCACTTCTTGAAGTAAATTCATAGGAAAATTACTTACTCCGATATTCAACGCCTTCCCTTGATCTCGCAGAGTTAGCATGGCTTCTACCGCTTTTTCTAAGTCGAAATCCGGGTTTGGCCAGTGTATCAATAACAAATCAACATAAGGTACATCAAGTTCCTGCAAACTCCGTTCAGTCGATTTCAGTAGTTTATCAGCATCTAAATTAATTCGATCTACTTTAGTGGTAATAAATAATTCATCGCGATCGATGTGCGCTGCTTTTATAGCATTGCCAACCTCTCTCTCATTTTTATAGACTTGAGCTGTATCAATATGGCGGTAACCCATATTTAGCGCCATTTTAACTACCTGCTCACAGGTTTTTCCAATCAGTTTAAAAGTTCCAAGTCCGATTTCGGGAACGTCTACCCCTTGAATAGTTTTTGAGTTCATTTCAGAAGTGTAATTCTGTATTTAATGGTTTGAATTTAGATTTTGTTTATTTGACTAAGGTCATTTTTCGAGTCAATACTTTTGTACCTACCTCTAGTTGGTATATATACATACCACTTGGATAGCCCGTGGCGTTCCATTCAAAGTGATGTTCTCCGGCGTTTAAAACTCCTTTGGTTAAGGTAGTAACGGGTTGGCCAACAACGTTGAACACCGAAAGTGAAACTTCTACTGGTTCGGGTAAATAAAAGGAAATTGTTGTTGCCGGATTAAATGGATTCGGATAATTCTGAAATAATTCGATTTGTTCCGGAATCGATTCATCCTGAAATTCAACTCCGGGCGGTACCATCAACAAACGGTATCTCTGATTGATTTGAGATTGATTTTCAGGTTCATTGTTGAGTTCATCATCGGCAAAATATTCGAAACTAAAGCTAACCCCTGGCAGTAGCTCGAACTGCTCTTCCATCTCCAAATCTTCAATAAATAATTGCCAACCGCCTTCTAAATTCCAATCTGTAATCTCAAGAGTCATTTTACCGGAAACGGTATCTCTTATTCCAAGTGGGATGGAATACATCACATCTGAGGTATATCCTAAATTTAAACTCGACACCCATCGCTGCTCGGCTTGTAAAGCGAACTGAAGTCCGTTATTGAGTATGTCCGACTCGGAAAAGCTAATGCTTGGATTAGGAACACTTTTTTTGATCACCGTCTCAGCATCAAATAATGAAATCTGAGTGGTTTTTATGTCAATTTCGGATTGAAGACTGAGTTCAAGGGTTGAAACAGGCTCGTCAGGTAATTTAAATTCTGTAATCGGATTATCTAACTGTTCAGGACTGATTACAATATCAGTCTGTGGTAAAATCGAATCCGCGAGTATCCAAAACAATTCGTTTGGTTTGATTAAAGTGTTTTCTTCATTTACCGCCAATTGCTGAAAATTCAAATCGAACACATAAGGACTGATTTTACCTACCCCAATTTGCTCGGTAATAGCTGTAAGTAAATTCTGCACAGATATTTCAGCGCCGGAAGTATTTTGCAGTAGATTTAGTCCCTCAAGCCCATCGATTACTGAGTTCTCGTTTCGATCTAAGGCCGTCATTGAAATCACCATCTCACTCGGCATGGCTTCAGGTTGAATGGTACTTACAGAATCTACAAACACCTCCATTTCATAAGCTTCAACCTCAGAAAGATCAACATAGTGGAGTAATCCCTTGCCCGAAATTGAATCCTGATTGGCAGAATTCACAATACGAAAAGATTGAGAGTACGGATCCCAAAAATGTACTTCCGTACTGAATGCTTCATTTAACTCACCTGAGAAAGGACTCCAACCTTTAATCGGTGTAGAAATCGAATCCGGCTTGTTTGATTCTACTGCTTCGCTGTTACTTTGATTTACTACTCCCGATTCAATCGTTAGCTCGCTACTAGCTCCAACATCCTGCGATATATCGTTATTATTTCGTTTGATTTCAGCTGGTTTTGATTGAGCGATATCATTGCTTTTACTCAAGCTAAGTTCATCAATTAATTGTCCTTCCCGATCCAATATTTGAAGCGTATTTAGTGAAGGCTTTCGGAGACTTTCCAACATTTGCTGGGTTACAAAATCATCAAGATTAACCTGTTGATTTTCATAAGGTGCGATTTCTATCAAATCTGAGAGAGTTATCACTAATTCATCAATCTGTATTTGCCAATCGTTGATGTTCAAATAAACATGTTCGTTATTGGTAACAGACAAAATTGGTAGCTTGAAATCTTTGTCTTGATCAGCAATTATTTGTACATCTGGAATCTCGTTATCTAAAATAAATGCTGCGTGGCTAATAAAATCGCCGAATTGACCGGAGGACAAATTCTCTAATTCAAAGAAGGCTGTTTCTCTGTCTTCAAAAAAGGAATCATCAGTGATTGGAACAACTTTTTCGTACACCGCATCGCCAATCAATCCCGTAAAATTGAAGGTGTACTTTTTAAATTGATTCACGTCGTTAGTGTCGGCAGTGCTGTATTCGTGATGGAATTTGGCATCAACTGTTAGCTTAGAGCCATCATGTTCATAGATTGCAACATTCAATCGAATACTATCGCTTTCAGATACGGTGGATATATTTTGATCAAATACAATTACCGGGCCATTTAGAATTCTTAATGAAGTTTGGAAGCTGGAATACGGTATGGTAGATGATTTCCAATTTGCAGGATTTCCCACCATTTTTGCGAGCATGTTTGTAGTGCCACTGGCCCCGTTTTTCAGATGATATTGATAGTGGCCGCGATCATCAAAACGTAACATTGGCACCGATGGATAGTTGGCAAAAGCGTTGATAAGATCGCTTTCATAGTTTCCCCAAGTGATACCAAATAGTAGGCGATTTATCCCTTCATCGGGTTGCGAAAACATAATCATCCCCGTTTCCGAATCAACTTGAATTGGTGCCGAAAGACTAATTAAATCACTTTCCTCATTTGAAACCGAAACTCTTTGTCCACGAGTAACTTTTTGATCAATGATTATTGTAATAGGCTCGAATGTGCTTTTTTCAACTGCACCGGATAATCGCAGCTGAGTTCCCGCTTCGAGATCAATCAATGGAATTAGTTCAAACTCATTGATAGATGTATTGGCAGTAACTACTAACAGATCGCCGGGTAGCAATGTAGTTTGTGCATAGCTTTTTCCGAGTAATACCCAGAGAAGTAGCAGAGACGATACTATGTGTGTTAACTTTAATACTCTTGATTGTAGCATACAACCCATAGGCAAGTATTTGCGATAGAGAGTACTAGAATTAACGGCTTATTCTGCAAAATGCCATATTAATTCTTCCGATTATCGAAATTTTAATCTACCAAATTTGGCTCGTGCAATTTCCCTTCTGATGCGGCCACAGCATACGAAACGGCGGCATCTCCGGTTATATTCACCACAGTACGGCACATATCTAAGATTCGATCGACTCCTAAAATCAGCGCAATACCTGCGGTTGGCACGTTAATCGACTCAAGAACTACCACCAACATTACGATTCCGGCTCCAGGCACACCGGCTGCTCCAACAGATGCTGCCGTTGCAGTGAGTACAATCATTAATTGCTGAGTGAAACTGAGATCAAGTCCGAGTGCCTGTGCAATAAACACCGCTGCCACGGCCTGATAGGCACTGGTTCCGTCCATGTTTATGGTAGCACCTACAGGAAGTACAAAACTTGCAACCTCTTCATCAACCCCAAGGTTTTTTTCTACTCGCTCCATCGTAACAGGTAGAGTTGCCGAACTAGAACTGGTACTAAAACCAAGCAGCATAGCAGGTTGTATGGCTTTAAAAAATTGTAGCAAACTCAACTTCCCTTTACTGAAGTATTTAAACATGCCTGCATATACAATAAAAATATGTAGTATTAAGGCAGCAAGTAATGTTAAACTATACTGCCCCAACGCACCGAGCAATTCTAGTGCTTTTCCTAAATCATCGTCGGCAAGTTCTACAATAAGTCCCGCCATCAGGGCGAAAACACCGTACGGTGCTGTCTTCATGATCAGGTCTACGATCAATATGATGACATCGTTAAACGCATCAAACACATTAACCAAGAGTTTACCTTTTTCTCCTCCCAAGTGAATAATCCCTATACCCAATAAAATAGCCACAAACACTACTTGTAGCATATTGGAGTTTTTTGAAGCTGATTCGAAGAAGTTTTCCGGGACGATATTCACTAAAATATCCAGATTACCTCGTTCCTTAACTGCTTTGGCCGACTCTTCCCGATCTTCGATAGATTCACTGTAAGTTTCCTGCAAGCTATCGCGGGTTTCTACCGGCAAGGATTTTCCCGGTTGGATTAGATTAACGGCCAACAATCCAATCGAAACCGCAAATAAAGTGGTACACAAATAAATAAGCACTGTTTTTCCACCCATTCGCGACAGTTTGGTGGTATCATTTAGGCTAGTTACCCCAGCAACTAACGACGCCAAAACCAACGGAACCGCGATTAACTTTAGTAAGGTGATAAATATGGTACCAAATGGCTTAATATATTCGAGCGTGAAATCGTTGAGCCCTGCTACACTGGAAATTAATCCATAAACGAGACCTAAAATCAGACCAATCACAATTTGCCAGTGTAATTTTTTATACCACATACAGTTAATCTATTGTTTATTGATTATTAAAAAACGAGCAGGAAGATACAAATTGCAAGCAAAGACGCACTACCCGCCGATACCCAATTTGTAGTGTTATTGTCAAACTTGGTAATCTGATAATTAAATAGCGCACTTATTTTCCTAGGAATTTTAGAACCTTGCACATAATTACCAAGCAAAGAATCAATCAAACTTCCCGCAATTCCTGCAAGAATTACTAATACAATTATTCCCACAGTTAACTCAGAATTAAAGGCCCAATAAATCAAGGCAATTAGAAGTGCACCAACCAATGAAGAAGCTGTTCCTGCTACGCTTACACCTCCATCAAGTCCAGGCTCTACTTTTTTGAAACTTCCAATCATCCACGTGGTGCCTTTAACACGTTTACCTCCAATTTCTGACGACCAGGTATCCGCGGTGGAAAAGGCAATACTACTTACTGCGGCTACTTCAAAAACTAATGCATCGGTGGTAAACCAAAAGATGAGCCAGAGTGCAAACCAAAAGCCATTCGACCACACCTGATATCCATCACGCCTAAACGGAATGGTGAAAAGATCGTCATTCTTATCACTTTTGGATAATAGAGAGGAGGTCACAAAAAATACTAGAACAACAGTTGCCGCTGAAAGACCACCAAAACCAAGAGAAATGATACCAAAAAGTAATGCAGATAACGCACCATCGATGGTTAGCCAATTTAAAACAAAGGCAATGGTTACAAAAAGAATGGATAAAAAAACTGCTACAAAAAAACGTGTTTGCTCAAAACCTTCCGAGAACAGAAGAAAAACGAAAACAGTAGCAAAAAAGAAAAGTATATTTAGTTGCCGATCGAGCACAATTGTACTCAGCTATCTTCAGGTGTATCTTCAACCCGATCGTGTTTCATGATTGCGAATATTACCACAACATACCCAATCATCACAACAATCGGTGAAACGTAAAGCGAGATAAACCCTTTAACTTCATTCTCTAAAAGCATGGCGGTAAATCCACCTACAATTAACAACACGGCTAATCCAATCAGTCGATAATTGAAGGCAGAAAAAAACATTGGTTTAGAATCGGTAGCTTGCTTTGCTTTTGGCATGTTAACTTTAAAACTACTTTACGAAATTTCGGTTTGAAACGGATTGTGAAGTTATTTAATTATTGAACAACTCCAAAGGAGAGACGAACAGAGTATGCTAAAAATTGTATTGGCTTCACAAAGCCCGAGACGCAAAAAATTATTATCCCAGCTTGGATTAGTTTTTGAGATAATCCCAAGTACTTCGGAGGAAATTGTAACTTCGGATAATCCTGAGAAGGTGGTTACGGATTTAGCTTTCCAAAAAGCGGAAGAAGTAGCAAAGAACTGTACAGAATCGTTGATTATTGGCGCTGATACCATTGTAGTATTCGATGGAAACATACTCGGCAAACCGGAAAACGAACGAGACGCCATCAATATGCTGCAACTACTGAGTAACAACAAACACTCGGTGTTTACCGGCGTTGCTTTGATTGCCACAAATAGTGAATCAAAGGCGGTTAAAAGTCATACTTTTGTGGAAGAAACGATCGTTACTTTTAGCGCATTAACTAATAAAGAAATTGAAGCATACGTGGCAGGAGGCAGCCCAATGGATAAAGCCGGATCCTATGGAATCCAAGATGATTGGGGTTCCGTGTTCGTAGAACGAATAGACGGCGACTTCTACAATGTAGTAGGCTTTCCACTAAATAGATTTTACCGAGAAATGAAAGAATTTGAACCAAATATTTTTAGCTCGTGAAACGAATATCCTGTTCTTTACTCTGTGTTTTTTTATTCGTTTCGATGATTGTACCAGTTAATACGGTGCATGCTCAAACTGATAACTCTTTTCAGATTGCAACCCGCTTGATGCAGCAACAGCGTTACGAAGATGCGCTACCTATCTTGCAGAGCTTGCATAATCAGCAGCCACAGGTTTATGTATTCATGGAGCGTTTAGTAGAATGCAACATTCAGTTGAAAGAGTATGATCGAGCAATGGCTGTTGTCAATAAAGCCTTGAATGAAAATCGTAATGTTGGGCTTACGAATATTCTGTCCGCCAAACTTTTTCATCTTAAAGGCGACACTACAAGAGCCTACACTATCTGGCAGCAAAATCTGAATACGTTTCCAGACTTGCTTCAATTGTATATCAACACCGCTACAGTAATGACGGAGCGTCGTGAATTCGACAGAGCAATAGAAGTTTATAAACGAGCACGAACAGTATTTCAAAATGAAGATTTATTCAGGACCGAAATACCTAATGTGTACATGCAAGCCGGCAGATATCAGGAAGCAGTGGGTGAATGGCTTCAATTCATTGCGGATCAGCCCAATCAATCCAGCTTGTTCAAACGATTACTGATACGATACAACGATCCTTTGTTATTTGACGACAGCATTGCAGAGCTAGAATTTATGTTGCAAGATATGGCGGTAACACACCCTGCATATAGCGAGCTCTTTCGTCTACAAATCTGGTTGCTCTTCGAAAATAAACTATATCGCCGCGCTTTTGCCTCTGCTTTGGAATATGAAAAGATAACTACTGAATATAATTACGCTTTGGATTTGGTAGGCGGCCAACTAGCTGATAATAATCAGTATGAACTTGCTGCAAATGCCTTCGATTTCTACCGAAGCAATGCCGAAGGAAATATCCAATGGATGGCTTATGAAAAGTTAGCTGATGTGTATGCTCGCTGGGGGAAATACTTACAGGATTATAACTTAGATCAGGATTTCGAAAGCCGAAAATTATTTACCAAATCGATTGCCTACCTCGATACTCTAATTACAACTGCTCCAAATTATCGAAGTATCGATCGGGTGTATCTGAGAAAAGCTGAGCTAAGTTTAGATCAGGTATATGATGTTGACGAAGCAAAAAAAGCAATTACTCGACTTAAAACTTTTCCCGGTATGCAAGAATCGGCTCAAGCCGACTATCTGGATGGGAGAATCTACTTACAAGATGGAGCTTACACACAGGCAAGGGTTAGTTTTACGCGAGCCAATCGCAAAGCAGGTACGGGTGAACTAGCAGAGAAGTCGCGCTACTTTTTAGCATTAACCGATTTTTATGCCGGTGATTTTGAATTCGCCACCATCCAACTAAAAACACTTGGGCGGAAAAATACCTCGTACTATGCCAATGATGCCCTGCAACTCCGATTATGGCTTCAAGAAGGTTCCAATATCGACTCAGCTAATGTAGAATTACGTCTATTTGCAGCCGGAATGAAAGAACTACGATCAAATCCATACGACTTCAATTTCCAAATCATGTTGGATTTTTTAGATCAGTTTCCGCAAACCATGTTTAAAGATGATATCCTACTTGCAATGGCAGAATATTCCGATGGAATAAATCCTGAATTTGTAAGACACTTAAATAGCTTCTTAGACTCCGGACAAGAAACTCCGCTTAGAGAAGATTTAATGTGGGTTCGGGCTCGTAAATCAGAGTCCTTCGGTGCCTATCCTATAAGTACTGATTCAATAAATGCAAATTCTGTGGAAAATTGTTTTTTCAGTCTAACTTGTACAAGTCCTGTTCCTACTATTTCATCCACAGAGTTGTATGAACAAATTATCCTGGAATATCCTGATGGCTTCTATGCCCCGTATGCTCGCCAAAGGTTACAATCCCTCCCAAAAATTTCCTCTTGATATGTTGAATCGATTCATTTTACTCACTTTCATCTTATTCGCCTCTTCCGTTTCGATGGCTCAGCAGCAGGTGTTAATACCTATGGATGCATCTCAAACCGATCATTTAAAAGCTTATGGTGTCGTTTTTAATCACATTAAAGATGGATTTAAGGCAAAATGGTTATTGAATTATAGAGGCGGTTCTTTTTTGATTGTAGCCGAAAATGATATTGTTCGAAAGTCACGACTTCGTAATGTGAGTTTACAAATGGTGAGTTCATCCGAAGCTATATCGATCGTCAATCAGGTTGAATCTCCCGGCTCCAACACTTCAGTGGTTAATCTGGAGAAAGCACCGAATATTGCGGTATATACGCCCGATCAAGCTCTACCCTGGGATGATGCCGTTACCTTAGCGCTCACCTATGCAGAAGTGGAATACGATAAAATATGGGATATTGAAGTTCTTGCCGGTGAACTGGATAAATACGATTGGTTGCATCTCCATCATGAGGACTTTACCGGACAGTATGGAAAATTCTGGGGAAATTATCGAAATACGCCTTGGTATATTACTCAGGTTCGGCAGATGGAAGCCATGGCCACTGAGCTTGGTTTTTCTAAAGTAAGTGAACAAAAGAAAGCAGTAGCCCGAGAAATAAAGCGATATGTAGGAAATGGAGGTTTTCTTTTTGCGATGTGCTCCGGTACCGATACTTTTGATATCGCACTTGCTGCAGAGGGAGTCGATATCGCACCCTCTCCTTTCGATGGTGACCCTGTAGATCCTGATGCCCAAGAAAGACTCGATTACGATAAAACATTTGCCTTCAAAGACTTTACTATTGAATTAAGTCCTTACCAGTACGAACACGCCGATGTGGATGTACCTGTTGCAATTCGAGAAGTTGATGAAAGTCTTGATTTCTTCACTCTGTTCGATTTTTCCGCGAAATGGGATCCCGTTCCTACTATGCTAACACAAAATCATGTGAGTAGCATTAAGGGCTTTTACGGTCAAACGACCGCCTTCCGTACCGAAAAAGTGAAATCATCGGTTGTGGTTTTAGCTGAAGCACCCGGCAGAGAGCAAGTGAAATATCTTCATGGCAATTATGGAAATGGCACATTCACCTTTTATGCCGGCCATGATCCGGAAGATTACACGCATCGAGTAAACGATCCCCCAACAGACTTAGCCCTTCATCCAAACAGCCCCGGATACCGGCTTATACTGAATAACATTCTATTCCCGGCAGCAAAAAAGAAAAAGAGAAAAACTTAATTCAATGTTTAATGCTAAATGTTAAGTGTTAAATTGTTTTTAATTTAAAATTTAAAAATCAGCATTTAACATTTACTATGAAGCCAAGCCGTGAATTTGAAGATCTCGTTGAACTAGTTGCTATCCTCAGAAAAGAATGTCCATGGGATCGTAAACAAACCCACGAAAGCATCAAAGACAACCTGATTGAAGAGGCTTATGAAGCAATTGAAGCTATTGATAATCAAGACTTTGATGAGTTTAAGAAAGAGCTTGGAGATTTATTACTTCATGTAGTATTTCACACGAACATGGCCAACGAAAAAGAGGCTTTTAACATGGGCGATGTGATTTACACCCTCATGGATAAGTTGATTACAAGACACCCACATGTTTTTGGCGAGCAAGTAGTAAAAGGCGAAGACGAAGTAGCTGAAAACTGGGAAAACATCAAATTGAAAGAAGGGAAAAAATCGACTTTGGATGGACTTCCCGTTCACCTGCCAGCGCTAATTCGTGCCCAGCGCATGCAGGAAAAAGCAGCGAATGTGGGCTTCGACTGGCCCGAATGGCGACAAGCGTGGCATAAACTTGAAGAAGAACTTGCTGAGTTTCGTGAAACGTTGGAATCGTCTTCCAAAGAAAAACAAGCCGATGAATTTGGTGATTTACTTTTCAGCTTGGTTAATGTTGCCCGGTTTTTTGAGTTAACTGCAGAAGACAGTTTGCGACTTACCAACAAAAAATTCGAAACCCGATTTCGGTTTGTGGAAGAATCTTTAAAAAAGGAAGGAAAGCCACTTAAAGAAGCCAGTTTAGAGGAAATGGACCGATACTGGGAAGAAAGTAAATCTAATATCTAGTTAAGTTAGGCTGTAGAAGCTGAGGGCTTATATTTTTCAAGTATTTTCTTTTTTCGTGATTTTAAGAAATATGCCCCAATTGCAACAGTTAAGGCTGTAGCTGTGGCTACTAACACCCAAAATCCTGCAAATCGAAAAAACCGGCTAAATGTTTCTGACCAAAAAGCTGCGTACAACCCGATAATCGACCAGTTCATAAACTCGTAGTGAAATTCCAGCCAGGTTTTTTCTGGTTTTCGTAAATAAGCAGGTATGATACCGCCCAATAAAGTTACCAAACTGATTACCGCTGCAATGTGGAAAGGGCCGAATTTTCCAAATAGTTTATAGATCAAAAGGGCTGTGATATTTAGAATTAACATCATTACTGCGTAAGCATAACCGGCACGTACGTGCGTTGGGCCTCCCTTTTTATTGAACAATACAAATGCGCCTAAAATCATAGCCAGTATAGCTGATAAAAAATGTAATCCACCTAAAAAATCAAATTGATAACTATCCATAATCCTCCATTTAATACTTATAAAGCTACGTTGGTATCAAGTTGAGGTTTCAATCGAAAAAACCGCTTTTTTACTGTTTAATATTTTCCCCTTGTTTGTGTAAATTCCTAATCTTAAAAAGTATCGGAATCGGGAAATTTTTTGGTCAAGAAAAGCATTCCTGTTGTCTGAACATATCCTGTATTGAACTACTAAATTTAAAGGAATAAACAATGTCGAACGACCTACACACTGGCTTTGATGAGACGAAATACCCATATATAAATAAGGGACTTGAGGGTATCGTTGCTTTTTCTACTACCAAAAGCAGTATTGATGGCCAAAGCGGTGAACTGATTTACGAAGGCTATAATATCGATGAACTAGCCGAGAACAGCACTTTCGAGGAAGTTTGCTTTTTGCTCTGGAACGATCGCTTGCCAAATAAAGAAGAATTAGAAGCTTTACAGGAAAAATTACAGTCGCGCAGAGAATTACCAAAAGTAGTTGTTGATTATCTACACACAGTAAATAAGAAATCGAACCCGATGTCGGTACTTCGTTCTGCTGTATCTATGCTTTCCGAATCTGATATCGATCTACCCGATGATTCTTTTTACGAAAAAGCAATCAACATTACCGCAAAAATGCCTACGATTATTGCTGCTTTTTCCAGAATCCGAAGTGGTGAAGAAATGGTTGCTCCTCTAAGCGAAGGAAGCACTGCTTATAATTTCCTCTACATGCTGAATGGTGAGCGCCCGGGTGAGCAAGCCGAAAAAACCTTAGATCTGTGTTTAATTCTACACGCAGAGCATGGCATGAACGCCTCAACGTTTACATGTCGCGCAATTTGTGCAACCTTATCAGATATGTATTCTGCAGTAACAGGAGCAATTGGCTCTTTAAAAGGCCCATTACACGGAGGCGCAAATACCGCCGTAATGAATACATTACTTGAATTAGGTGAGCAGGGCGAAAACGCTGATGCCGTTGCATTTACGAAAGATAAATTAGCGAAAAAAGAAAAAATCATGGGATTTGGTCACCGCGTATATAAGACCTTTGATCCAAGAGCTCGTCACCTCCAAAAAATGGCTAAGAAACTTAGCGAAGAAACCGGCCATGAACGCCTATATAAATGGTCGATGGATATGTTAAACACCATGAAAAGCGAAAAAAATATCGATCCAAATGTAGATTTCTTCTCCGCAACCGTGTATTACTCAATGGGTATTCAGCCCGACTTGTTTACTTGTATTTTTGCAATGAGTCGAATTTCAGGTTGGACCGGACATTTTATCGAGCAATCTAAAAACAACCGCTTGGTTCGACCACGTGCTTTATACGTGGGTGAGAAAAATAAACCCTATCCAGCTTTAGGCGACAGATAATTTTTACTGTTACGAAATTAAAAAGGCTTCTAACTACTTAGAAGCCTTTTTTGGTTTGGTAAGACTGTCTTGGTCAAAAAATGAATCTACTTGATAACCAGATTTACAATTCTACCTGGTACAAAGATCTCCTTCATTAAATTGCCCTCATCCAGATACTTTTTAACTTTCTCTTCCGATTTAGCAACATCCAGTACATAGTCTTTGTCTTTGGCTTTTTCTGCCGGAATAAAGATATCTGCACGAACTTTTCCATTTACCTGAACGGGATACATAATCTCGTCTTCTTTTAGGTATTCTTCGTTAAATGTCGGCCAATCGGTGTAAGAAATAGTATCCTTATTTCCGAGCTTACTCCACAATTCTTCAGCAATATGCGGTGCAAATGGGTTCAACAACTTCAGGAAATCTTCGGCTACTGATACAGGCACCGATTTCCAGCTGTTTGCTTCGTTCACAAAAATCATCAATGCAGAAATAGCAGTATTAAAGCGCATTGCTTCAACATCTTCCGTTACTTTTTTGATGGCTGTATGCAATACTTTCAGCTGATCTTTATTCGCCTCAATATCATCAGTTCTTAAATTCCCTGAGTCTTCATCCACCAATAATCTCCAAGCACGGTTTAGGAATCGGTTTACGCCATCCACGCCTTTAGTACTCCAGGGTTTCACTTGCTCCAGTGGCCCCATAAACATTTCGTATAAGCGAAGTGAATCTGCACCAAATTGCTCGATTACATGATCGGGGTTAATTACATTACCGCGACTCTTACTCATTTTATGAGCTCGCGCATCCAATTTGATATCCGATCCCTTTTGATAAAACGCATCTCCACGTTTCTCGACCTGATCTTCAGCAAGCTTAGAACCATCGGGAGCAGTGAATTCCATTTCACCCAAAATCATCCCTTGGTTCACCAATTTTTGGAACGGCTCTTTGGTGGATACCACTCCTAAATCGAACAATACTTTATGCCAAAAGCGAGCGTACAACAAGTGAAGAACAGCATGTTCTGCCCCGCCAACATAAAGATCCACCGGCATCCAATATTTTTCATAATCCGGATCAACCGGTCCGCCGTCCCAATCGGGCGAAATATAACGCAGATAATACCAGCATGATCCCGCCCACTGTGGCATCGTGTTGGTTTCACGCTTTGCCGGTTTTCCGGTTTCAGGATCAGTTGTATTCACCCAATCGGTAGCATTCGCTAACGGTGGTTCACCATCGCCCGTTGGTTGATATTTTTCTACTTCCGGGAGTTCAAGAGGGAGTTCATCATAACTCACCGCTTTAGCTTGCCCATCTACATGAATAATTGGGAAAGGTTCGCCCCAATAACGCTGCCGTGAGAACAGCCAATCACGCAATTTGTAATTAACTGCTTTGGTTCCGGCTCCTTGTTCTTCCAGCCATTCAATAATCTTCGCTTTGGCTTCAGTAATTTCTAAACCGTTCAAAAAATCACTATTAATGGCAGCACCTTCTCCCGTGTATGCTTTGCCTTCAAAACCTTCTTCAGGTTGAACTGTTCGAACTATCGGCAGTTCGAATTTTTCTGCGAACTCCCAATCGCGTTCATCTTGACCCGGAACTGCCATGATTGCCCCGGTTCCATAACTCACCAAAACATAATCGGCAATCCAAATTGGGATTTTCTTTCCATTTGCCGGATTAATTGCATAAGCGCCGGTAAACACACCGGTCTTGTCTTTATTGAGTTCCTGTCGATCTAAATCAGATTTCTTCGCCGCTTCTTCTTGATAAGCGCCAACCGCATCCTTTTGTTCATCTGTAGTGATTTTTGCCACCAAATGATGTTCAGGTGCTAGCACCATATAGGTTGCTCCAAAAATAGTATCCGGGCGTGTAGTATACACTCTGATGGTTTCTTCATAGTCATCAACCTTAAAATCTATTTCCGCCCCTATGGATTTCCCGATCCAATTGCGCTGCATGTCTTTTAGCGATTCCGGCCAGTCTAAATCATCCAGATCATTGAGTAATCGCTCGGCATAAGCGGTAATTTTTAACACCCACTGGCGCATCGGCTTGCGGATTACGGGATATCCACCCACTTCGCTTTTTCCATCAATTACTTCTTCATTCGCGAGCACAGTACCTAATTCCGGGCACCAGTTAACGGCAACTTCATCTTCGTACGCCAACCCTCGTTCAAACAATTTCAGAAATATCCATTGCGTCCACTTGAAGTAATTGGGATCGGTGGTGTTTACTTCTCGATCCCAATCGTAAGAAAAACCTATAGCTTGTAACTGCTCGCGGAATCGATTGATGTTTTTCTCGGTAGTGATTTTAGGATGTGTACCCGTTTTTACCGCATACTGCTCGGCCGGAAGTCCGAATGCATCCCAACCTATCGGGTGTAATACATTAAAGCCGTTCATTCGCTTATAGCGAGCTAGAATGTCGGTAGCTGTATAGCCTTCCGGGTGACCAACATGCAACCCTGATCCACTTGGATACGGAAACATATCCAACACATAAAACTTTGGTTTTGTACGGTCGGTAGGCGTTTTAAAGGTCTTATTTTCGAGCCAGTATTGTTGCCATTTCGGTTCGATATCAGCGGGTCTGTAAGGGTGCATTTAGCGAGTAATCTTTATTTAAATCAATGTTACAAGCTTCAAAATTACCACTATTCTTTGCCATTTACCGAATGATTATTGGTTTTGATTTGAAAACTCATAAACCATCTTAAATTACGTTCAATGGTTGTAATACCTACTCATATGCATGGAATCATCGAAATTGTATCCTATCCGCAAGACAACCGGAACCCCCGTTTGGCATGTAATTATTACGAGCATATCATCAGTGATAAAAAATCATTCCAGAATATTTCGAATTACATTTATTGGAATCCCCAGAAATGGGACAAGGACCGGTTTATACTGACTGAATTAATTCGGAAAACGTATTTAACATCACAAATCTAACCATTAATACATCTCCAAATCCAGCTTGATGACTAGCAACTAAATCAATCTGCTTATTTTATTTAATGAATATTATTCTATTTTCGAATTTGAAAATAAAGTCAATATTATCAGAGTTCATGCGGGTACTTCTTTTAGGTTTATTTTTGTTCATTTCGGGGTTGCCATCACTGTTTGCGCAATTATCTGAAAGTGAAATTCCTAATGGTAAATTTGTTATCGAAAGTAACATCGAAGATTTCATTTTACTGATCGACGATGATTTGGATAATCCGCTATATGTAAGTTCCGGAGACACCCTCGAATTACCGTCAGGTACTTATGCATTTCGGGGAATTCAGCAAGGCTATCACGACACTAAATTCAAGGGTACTATTTATACCGCACAGACAAGCGGAATGCAAATCAATTTTAACAAGCCACAGAATGTTAGCCCCAGAAGTTCCTACAAATCGATTGTTAACGGTTATAATGTCACCATCCATTCTGAAGAAGGTGCAGAGATATTTGTAGATCAGGTGCTGATGGGCTATTCTCAGATTTCATTATTATTACCTGATAACTCGTACGAGCTATTTATAAATCATCCAGAGTTTGGAACATTAACCAACAAATTTGAAAGCGCTCTGGAAGCTCAGAAGGAACTGCACCATTATTTCAACGACTACAGAAATATCCCTAATGTTGTGCGTTTTGTGCCCGGACTTGTTTATTTCGTTAATGATGAAAAAAAGGAAGCATTTCTAACGGTTGCAAGTATTGGTAGTTTGTTGGCTTATAGCAGCTATTCAAAAAAGAGAGTGGAAAGAATACGCCAAGACCGTGACCTCTTTCTTTTTCGCGGATATGTACCGGGGCCAAGTGCTGATCAGCGATTAGACAACTACGAAAAAGATATCAAAAAGAATAAACGGCGCTCTACCCTTTCACTTATAGGTGCAGGTTTGATTTACAATTTTACCACCTACAAGGCTTTTAAACGCCCAAAAGGTGGTTATGCAACACCACCGGTACAGTTCAACGCTCAAGCACTTAATCGTAAAGGTCAGCTTGCCCCACAACTTCATTTTACCTTCAATTTTTAAATTTAACTTCTAACTTTTGATTGCTCGTATCCTATATATCACATCCATTCTTTGCTTTCTTTTTTGCAACGCAGCTATTGCCCAAAATAATGAATCCGAAGTGCCTAAAGGATGGATAGAATTTGAGTTTAACCTCGAATATTTATACGTGGTGGTTGATAATAATTATGAAGACCGCCACAAGGTAAAATCCGGTGACAGTATTCAGGTTAGTATTGGGTATAAACAGTTGCGTTTGGTGAACGAAGTAATGGATGATGTGATCTCCTACGCTTTGGTTGATGAGGATGAAACCACCTATAAATTCTATAATTTTAGAAAATTTAGACGTGATGCTAATACTTCATTTCTCGTACTAGAAAATGGTTATAATACCACTCTCACTACCGAAACTGATGGAGAATTAATCGTGAATGGTAACTATGTGGGTACCGGCTACGCTGAAGTATTCTTAGCACCAGGTAAACATCAGTTGATTGTAAGACATCCCAAAGAAGGTGAAATCAAATATTCATTCAGTTCTGATCTTACAGAAATAACACATATTAACCGTTTTCACAGAAACCCGGAAGATTGGGGCGTTCTAAAACTGCTTCCCGGAGGTGGTTACCTTTCTGCAAAGCGCTATGAACATGCAATTATCACTTATTCGGCGTTCATAGGCTTAGGGGTTTTATTGTCTGGTAATAATTCCAAGTATCAACGGGAAAAAAGCGAATACGACGAGATCTACAGTAATTATCAATCCACAAATAACACTCTGCTTGCTGTTCAGTTACGCAATGAACTGCAGTCTCCAAAAGCGAAAATGCAAGAACTGAATAATACACGTACTATGATATTATCCGGTATGGCTGCTCTATATATTGCAACTACTATTCATGGATTCATGAAGCCTAAAAGTGGGTATTACAGCAGAAAAGTGAATGTTTCCCCCACTGTAGACCCAATATCTATGAGCCCGGCAATTTCTTTAAATTTAAGACTCGGAGGGGGTAAATGATGTGTAATTATACATACCATCGGATACTGTTTATATCCATCGCTTTCTTATCAATCACATGTCGTGAAATCCCGACTTTCGAAGCGAATCCTGTTGATCCATTAAGTCCCGAGTTTCAGGTAGCGCCACCCATAAATATTAATGTTTTAGTGATCGACGCACGAAGATTTGGCGGGAGTTTGGACTACCGCTTAGTATGGAGCGTACCCATAGTTAAACCATATGGTGTTTTTAACGGCGTTGAAGTAGAACGATTCAATTTTGATCTAAATAAATTTCAAGAATTTGAGATTTTCAGTAAACAAACTTACTTCCTACAAATACTAAATATTGAAAATGAAAGAGAACAATTTCGGGTACGCACCTTTTTTGCTGGTGATGATTTCGAAACTATTTATTCTGAATGGGTTGTAAGTGATGTGATCACTAAAGTTGATACAAAGATAGATCTGCTAAATGTTGAATTTTTGAATAGCTCTGATGTTAAATTATTCCTACAAGTTTCGAGTGTAATAGGTAATGACTCTTCTTCTACCGTAGATATTGAGAAAAAAATAAATAACGGAAGTTATACCTCGGTAACTCAAGTAAAAGTGGGTACAGAGTTTTTTTGGGATGATATAAATCTTTCCCTTGGAGATAGTATCAGATTTCGGGCACGGATTTCTAACGACTTAAATAATTCCGAATTCGTTTATTCTGATTCAAGAGTACTAGAGTTTGATTTAAGCGCTCCGCAATACGCAAATGTGTACGGTGGAATGGATTCTATTTACGTTTATTTTGACGAAACAATTTCTTCAGATGGATATCGAGTAATTCTGAGAGATAACAATGAATCTGTTATTGAAAACAGAACCGTTTCTTTCGATAGAAATACACCATTCTACACGGCATTTGGTGATTTGGAAGGCTTTACAGAGCCGTTCAATTTAGAGTTATTTTTACGCCTAGATGGACAAGAATCCGAACCTGTCGAGTACATTGATGATGTTTATTTGGATCAGTAATGATTAAAGAGCGAATTGTAATTTTTTTGATAATTCTTTTCACAGGGAAAGCTTGTGTTCCGGATACTCCTACAGGAAATGTTGTCGATCCTTTATCATCGAGCTACACTCTTCCACCACCAAAAAATCTTGAATTCAAACGACTGGGAAACGGACAGTTGCGAATTACTATGGATCCACAATCTTTATTTAATATTACCGGGCAAGAAGTATTTATTGTTAAGGATGGTGAAATTTTCGAGCAGTATATGATCGAAGTAGATGCAACTAGTGGCTTGGGATTTATACGTCCGGCTTTTTTAGAATTTCCACAAACCTATGCTGTACGCTCTTATTTTGAATTTAATAATGAAGATTCACCGGAAGCTGCCTTCCGCTATTATTCTGATTTTGCTTATGCAACGCTTCCTACGAGAGACATATTAGGAATCATTTATGCACGAAAATCTTCCAATCAGCTGAGTTATAACCCTAAATTCGTAAATCCTTCGTTTCGAATTGAACTCGAATATGCGCCCGATTCAGTGAACTTCGTTACTTTGGAAAATCGCCTTGCCAACCTTCAATCCTCAATCATTTATGACAATTTTTTTACTGAATTTGATAATGATATCGATGGTATTATCCGTCATAAATTGATTTACCAAGGTATCGAATCGGATTATGTTAGTACTGCCGATCCACAATTTTCTACCTGTGCCGATGCCCCTACCCCAACAGAGATACCAGAACTTGATGGTAGGGCTTCGCCATTCAATACAAATGCTATTTTCATCAATTTTAGTGTACACAACGAGTGTTTCGACGAAATTTTTATATATCTAAAAACTGAGAATGATTCAAAGTTTGAGGTCATTGAACGATTGCATTTGAGCCCTTCATCCACGGTTATAGAACCGCCATCCACCGAAAATACATACATAATAAAAGTGGCTGGTATACGCCATGGAATTACCTCGTTCGAAAGTGAAGAAATAAGAATGATTTACGAAAACGGAGGGTGGGTGAAAGATGAGTGATACATTCAAAATCATGTTACTCAGTTTAATAGCTTGTCTCTGTATTTTTTCAGAGAGTGTTGCTCAATTTCAAACTCTTGAAAATGATTCCGGTTGGGTTCAAATCACTACCAATCTGGATGAGTTCTATGTTGTGATAAATGAGGATTTTTATAATCCTGTACTTCTCAATAATGACGAGTTTCTGCTTTTAGCAGCCGGGAAAAATCAACTTCGATTGGTTTGGTATACGGTAAATGATTGGCGTACCGAGGTAACGGTTATCCCTAGTGACACAGTAAAAACAAGTATCAGCTTTGGGAGTTTCAATCGAAATCTAACACGCAGCTCATATCGAAATTTACAAACGCAATTAAATGCTGAATTCCATGTTCCTTCCACCACACTACTACAGATCAATGATGAACCTGTGCCTTCTAATGTTCGAGATACATTACTAGTGCCGGGTTTGTATACTTTCGAGATCAAATCTGGCAAAAAATCGAAGAAACGGGATGTCTTAATTAGTCCAGGCACCGTTTCAACAATCAGTTATGAACTCGAAGAGATTTATCCTAAGCAAAAGAGCTTCTATTTTACACCCGGAGCCGGATATTGGTACCATCGAAAAAAAGCTAAAAGTATACTTACTGTTTCGGCGATGGCCCTACTTTCTATTCCCATTATTCAGCAGGTGGGAACGTATAGTGATGCAAAATCCAGTTTCAATACCTGGGAATCCCGCTATAATAACACTCAAAGATCGCAGGAAGCCATACGTTTTCGGGAAAATGCTAATGCTCAACGGGATATAATGATTGAAGCCCGAAAACAAGCATTATGGTATGGAGCCGGACTTGCCTTAGTGTATGGTTATTCTGTTTGGGATAGTATGAATATCGGAACTACCCGATTTTATCAAACGAAAATCACCACTCGTTTGGCCACCAATCATTTTGAAGGTTCTACCTATCCCTTGCTTGTACTTACTCGAAATTTTTAAATTTTTGTGAGTAATTGAGTTTAACACAACTATTTCTTGTATAATGATGTGCGCCACAACCGTGTCTTTTAAAATCTCAAATAACCGGAATCCCATCCGGTTCCCACCACAGCGGTGGTCGTTGAGCCATGCTTAGAAACTCAGTCTTTACGCCCTCGATTTTTTCCCCGGCGGTGTAGACCGTTTGTACAGCCCCACCATATTTGTTTAATAATTCTTTCACTTTCTCCTCATCCCCTTCCACCCAATGTAAGGTGGCATCGAGTTCCGGAAAATCCTCGCTGTCCTGAATTAAGAAATGATCGAGCCAGGCTTGATCTCGGCCAATGGCTTTGTTGTAAGCAAACTGATATTCAATGGCATCGGTAGGTTTTTTGGTAGGCGGATTTTTCAGCCAAAAAGCTTCGATATAATCCTGAAAATGGCATTTCAATTTTGAAAAGCGGATCGGACTTACCACCACGGCTACCGAACGACAACCCTGTCCCCCATAACGGAAAATGGCTTCTACTAAATCGGTTACCACTTCCGGCTCTTCGCTGGTGATGTACGCTATCGAGAACTTGGCGGTTCGGATCGTAAACTCCGTTTCTTCATTAACCGCTTGAAGCCTTAGCAATTCTTTTTTTACAGTATCCACCGAAGATTCCGAACCGGCAAATAGTACTTTATCAGCTTGTAATCCTTCAAAAGAGTCCAATTCGGTTGAATATCGAATCGAATTAGATAGTCCTACTTCTTGGAGCGAATCCAAATAGGCTGCTAACAGATACGGATCTTTTTTCGAAAGCTTTCCATAGTAATCTGCACCGCTAAGTATCGTACCCAAAGCATCCTGAAATCCAACCAATGGCAAATTTCCGGCATGTAAACATAATACTTTTTTATCTTTTTGATTGTGTACATCACTAAGCTCAGCTCGCTTAGCCCATTCCGAAACTTGCCCGGCATCCACTTTTTCTTTAAGCGCAAGAATGGCGAACTTGATGTCTTCGAAGGTAAACAATCCTTCTGCTACCGTTCTTTCAATCGCCTTTTTGAGTTGGATATTATCCGGGCGAAACCACTTTTTTGTGGTTTCTTCGATGAGGGCTATGTGTTTTGTCATTGTCATTTTGGTAAAGTAACGACTTTGTCCTCGAATTACCTCACATCTATGGAAAGTATTAAGTTCCGAGACAGTTTACGACCAAATACCCTTGATTCTTGGCATCTCGACCAACGGGAGAGATCTAAAGTGCTATCCGCCAACATACCCTCTAGATTTCTCTCTCGTATGCACTCGTTCGAAAAGACAAAAAGTTGGAACAGTTTACAAGCGCAAAACTCTATTTTTGGCATCTCGACCAACGGGAGAGATCTAAAAAGCCATCCACGATTGCACTTTCTATAATTTCTCTCTCGTATGCACTCGTTCGAAAGGACAAAGACCGGAACAGTTTACAAGCGCAAAACTCTATTTTTGGCATCTCGACCAACGAGAGAGATCTAAAGTGCTATCCACCAACATACCCACTAGATTTCTCACTCGTAAGCACTCGTTCGAAAAGACAAAAGACGGAACTGTTTACAAGCGCAAAGCCCCATTTTTGGCATCTCGACCAGCGGGAGAGATCTAAAGAGCTATCCACCAACATACCCTCTAGATTTCTCACTCGTGTCCACTCGTTCGAAAGGAGAATGGCTAACAACTCAGTAATGAGATCTTCTGTTTTTAATATTTCTCTCATCGGAATAATCTCCAAAAGGATATAAACCAAGCTCTTGATTTAGAAATCTAAACTCTGGTTTAGTTGTAGCTACCAGTTTATCTTTTTTCGACCTACTCCACTTTTTTAACTGTTTCTCACGATAAATAGCTTCATCTACATATTTATATTCTTCATAATAGGTCAAGTTAAAGCAGTAGTATCTACCTGCAAAAGTCTCTGGTTTCCCAGCGTTCAAACCATGTTCCAAAATACGAGATGGTAAATCGTTTGTCATGCCAATGTAAACAGTACTTTTCGTTTGATTTGTTGTTATGTATACATAGTATGGCACCCTTGAAGATCATTAATTTGTCGTTTTTTACAAAGTAAGATTGGCGAAAATACAGCTCCCTAGATTTCTCACTCGTGTTCACTCGTTCGAAAAGACAAAAACCGAGACAGTATAAAAGCTACCAGCACTATCTTTGCTATCTGGACCAACTAGAGAGATCTAAAGCGCTATACACGAATGCACTCTCTAGATTTCTCTCTCGTATGCACTCGTTCGAAAAGACAAAAACCGAGACAGTATAAAAGCTACCAACACCATTTTTGCTATCTCGACCAACGAGAGAGATCTAAAGAGCTATCCACCAACATACCCTCTAGATTTCTCACTCGTGTCCACTCGTTCGAAAAGACAAAAACCGAGACAGTATAAAAGCTACCAGCACCCTTTTTGCTATCTCGACCAACGGGAGAGATCTAAAGAGCTATCCATCAACACACCCTCTAGATTTCTCTCTCGTATGCACTCGTTCGAAAAGACAAAAACTAAATCAGTCGTCAATCAAAAAATTACAGCCGCGCAAGTTTCTTGGATTCCAGCGCCCCAACACTTGAAACTTTCCATCTTCACGTTGAATTCCTTTATCTCCGGTTAGGATAAATGAACAAGAAAATAGGTTCGCCAAATCAATCACACCAATGAGTCCTTCCTTGCCGCTAGGTAAAATTTCAAATGGATTTTGAGGATTTCTGATCGAAACTCGCATCCACGGCACACATTCAAACCATAAAGAACCTTGAAAATAAGCCTGACTCAACAATTCTGTCATTCCATACTCGGAGTGAATCGACGAAGTTGGAAGTCCAAACCCGATTGCTAATTGTTCGTGAAGTTCCTCTTTCGTCATTTCCCGGCGATGGGTTTTCATCCCACCTGTTTCTAATATGATGGATTGTTTCGGTAATGATGGTTGTCCCATTTCAATCAAATCTAATAGTCCAAAAGCTGCACCAAATAACATCACTTTTTTTCCGGTTGCAGAAATCGAATCCAGTACGTGCTGAGGGATTATTTCTCCGATCTCCAGAAACCGACTCAGTCCTGATTGATCGTTTTCAATTAGAGTATTCAACATCCAAACCAGAGAGGAATGAGGATTGGCGTTATAGCCGGGGGTGTAAGCAAGAATCACATATTCGTCCAGATCATAAAAATGGTTCATTCCAAGGATGATGGAATCTCGGTAGACCGCAGTATCGATGAGATAATGCCTACTTCGCTTCATTCCGGACGTTCCGCTACTTTGAAAAAATTCTAAATTTTGAATTTTGAATTTTGAATTCGGTGATGAAATCACCGTAGCATCTTTGAATGCCTGAATGGGAAGTAATGGAATTTCTTCGGTGGATTTTATTGCCCCAACACCTAATGCATTGCAAAATCGTTTATATACTAGATTATTTTTCTTCTGAAATTCGAAGATTTGAATAGCTTTTTCTTCGAAAGATTGCATTAGATCAAAGGGATCGATCATTGTTTTAGATTTTTCTCGATCCGGTCGGCAAAGAGTTTAAACCTAAATCGACCAAACTCTACTTGCTGAATAAGCAATTTTTCACCTTTAATAAGTGGAAAGCTTTCACCAATAATCCCATTCTGACTTAGTATCACTGTTTGTTTATTTAAACGATCTGTGATAATCAATCGGTCGCCATCCACCTCAAGATTGGCCGGAATAATACCCTCCAAATCGAAGCTATCGACGAAATTCCCATTTTCATCAAATTTGAGAATAGATTTCGAAACTTCATCAAACACAAACAATTCATCAAAGTCATTAACCACAATTTGAGTCGGCTTCATCTGACGATTTGTAAACGGAACTTCCGTTTTTATCGAGCTGAGATATCTGAAACGCCGATCATAAATTTGAACCCGCATGTTTCGGTTGTCAGAAATATAAATCTGGAGTCCATTGGTGGCATCCACATCAATGGGCCTATCAAATTGATAATCACCTGATCCTAATCCCCCGAGTGTTGCTACTACATCTCCATCATAATTGAGTTTCAATATCCGATGCTTTCCTGATTCCACTACAAATAGGTGATCTTGAGTTGCATAAATCGAGGTAGGATTAACCAAACCTGAATAAATAACCTGAGTGTTTTGTGCAGAAATGCCGGTAGTAAAAGCTAGAAGGAGTAAATAAAAACACATCCCAAAACTCCCTCTCAAGAGGGAACTAGCTCTTTTTAATTTTTGGGAGAGTTTTTTCATTGTTCGGCTATTTTCAATTTTAACGACTTGCACCCGAACTTCGAAGTTCGATGTTCAATTGTTTTCAATCAACTAAGCAATACTGCGCTCAGCTTCAAACTGTAAACTTCAGCGTAGTTGATCAATGTTCAACGTTCAAATGCTTCAACCCTTTCGCACCAATATCTGTCCGATAAAACGATCCTTCAAAAGTAATTTTTTCTATATCGGCGTAAGCTTGGTTGATGGCTTTTTTGAGTGTATCTCCTGCACCAACCACATTCAAGACGCGACCGCCATTTGTTACAATCTGATCTCCTTCTCGCTTGGTTCCTGCATGAAAAATCATCGCGTACTTTACAGAATCTAAACCTGAAATAGTTTTTCCCTTTTCATAGCTCTGTGGATATCCACCCGATGCTAACACCACCGTGCATCGATACTTATCATCAAAATTGATGTCGGTTAATTCGAGCTTACCATCCACTGAGTTTAACATAATTTCCAGCAAATCTGATTGCATCCTTGGAATTATCACCTGACACTCAGGATCTCCAAACCGGCAATTGTATTCCACAACTCTCGGTCCTTCTTCCGTAATCATCAGCCCAACATATAAAAACCCGGTGTATGGATATCCTTCCGATTTCATACCGTTTATAGTTGGCAAAATGATTTCTTTCTCGGTTTTTGCCAGCAATTCTGCAGTTAGAATTGGTGCTGGCGAATAGGCCCCCATCCCGCCAGTATTAAGTCCGGTGTCGCCTTCACCCACTCTTTTGTGATCTTGCGCATTTCCGATCACTTTAAAGGTGTTCCCATCGCAAATGGCAAACACCGAAGCTTCTTCGCCCACCATAAATTCTTCGATCACTAATCGGGAAGCTGCTCCGCTTAACGAACCTGATTTCAACTCTTCCAGAGCTTCCATTGCTTCGGCTTCTGATTCCGGAATCAATACGCCTTTACCACCGGCAAGTCCATCCGCTTTTAGTACAATCGGATATGAATTTTGCGCTTTGATGTAGGCAGCAGCAGCATCAAAATCATCCTGATCAAAAACTTCATAAGCAGCTGTTGGGATGTTGTGCCTTGCCATAAAATCTTTGGCGAATTCTTTACTACCCTCGAGCATGGCTGCTGCTTTCTTGGGACCAAAGACTTTATGTCCGGCTTTTTCCAGATAATCGGCGATACCTTCAACCAAAGGTTGTTCGGGACCAACAACTGTCAGCTTCACATTATTATCTTCAATAAACTGTTGAACCTCTGCATGATTGGAAACATCTAGCGAGACATTTTCACCCAGCGATTCTGTACCGGGATTACCGGGTGCTATGTAAAGCGTGGCTAATAATGGTGATTTTGCAATTCCCCATGCAAGGGCATGCTCGCGCCCACCTGAACCGATTAGTAGAACGTTTAATGACATTTGAATAATGATTTTTGTGAGTCACTTAGTGCGTAGCGAAGAGTCTACACAGCGTTTTGTCGCCTAATGTTGACTATGCAAATCCTTCACCGCCGGTTGGCGGATAAGGATTACATTCGTTAAATCAGGCTTATGATAACTTCTCGGCAGTGGTAATGATTGCAGCAAAACTAGCAGCATCCAGCGAGGCCCCGCCGATCAGACCACCATCAACGTCGGGTTGACTTAGCAGTTCTTCGGCATTTGCTGGCTTCATACTTCCACCGTACAGAATTCGAATTCCATCGGCGGTTTCCTGATCGTATAAATCTGCAACTACTCCTCTAATGAATGCGTGCATTTCTTGTGCTTGTTCTTTAGAAGCTGTTTCACCCGTTCCGATTGCCCAAATAGGCTCGTACGCGATAACTACATCCAGCGCTTCGTTACTCGAAATATCTTCGAATGCTGCAGCAACCTGATTTTTCACCAAATCAAAGTGAATATCCTGCTTACGTTGATCCAGGCTTTCACCCACACATAGCACAGGAACCAAATCAAATTCGAGCGATTTTTTGATTTTCTTGTTCACGGAAGAATCGGTTTCACCAAAATATTCTCGTCGTTCAGAGTGCCCGATAATCACAAAGGAGCAGCCACATTCTGTTAGCATACTTGCGCTAATTTCTCCGGTAAAAGCTCCATTATCTTCGAAATGGATATTTTGAGCCCCGACGTGAATGTCGGTATCTTGCAGGTAATTAACGCTCATCCCTAAGCTTACAAAAGGCGGACAAACGAGTACATCAACATCCTCCGCTACTTCTGCTTTTTCGTTTTTTAGTCCTTCCAGCAGTTCCGCTGCATCTACAGGACCACAATTCATTTTCCAGTTTCCGGCTATTAAAAATCGGCGCATAACCTTAGTTATTCATTAATGTTTTAGTGATTCCGGGTATAATCCCGTCAAATTCTTCTCCAATGTATTTTCGAACCAGATTTCCTTCTTCATCAACAAGAATTCGAGTTGGAAAATATTGGATGTTAAAATCATCCTTTAGTTCTTCTTTATCAAATGAAGGCGGATCGGCAATCGGCCAAAACCGGTCTCTTTCCTCGTAAAAAGCTAAAATTGTATTTACACTTGCATCGAAAGGAACAGTGAAATAGCTCAATCCCTGAGGACCATACAACTGATAAACAACCGTACTTTCATCATACTGCTGCTGATATAATCGGCTTGCCATTTCAGTAAATTCCAACACATATACCTGTCCTAGTAAATTATCTCGAGAGATTGTATCTCCGGCCGCGGTTACAAAACTGAAATCAGGAATCGCACTTCCCGGTGGCAGCTCGTACAATTCGAACCGAATATTTTTATACCAGAATGAGTAATCGTCTTCTTCCTCATAGTTTCTTTCATATTTGCTTAGTAGCGAGCGAGCCTGCTCTACATAGGCACTATCAAGGTGGAGTTTGATTTTTGCCCTATCAAAAGTTTGATGGATATTTTCTTCTTTCGTTAAAGCTTTTACAGAATCTAAATAGCTTACAGCGGCCTCAAAACCACGAGCTTGTGCCACAAATTCCTTACCGTACGTAACGGCCAAGGCGTAAGCGTACTCTTCGTCAAATGCTTGATTCAACTTGTCATACATTTGCTTTCGATCGAATTTTTCCAGCAAAGTAATTGCACTTTCAAGGGCAAATTTGGATGCGAATGTCCCTTTCTTTTCTTCGTATACATCCCAATATAAATCCACCCATTTTTGTAGTTCAACAGGAATTTCCTCGCCGGCTATTTGTCCGGTTTGGATGAATAAATTCACACGATTAAAACCATTATCAACTCGTTCATATACTTCCATGGCTCTATTCTCGCGCGAGTCAATATCGAGTGTTGACGATAAATCCGGAAATTCCCCTGAAAAACGAATGGTATCATCGTCGGATAGCAGTAAACGCATCGATGACAAATTCACTCTGTTCCTGGAAATTTGTAACGGATATGCTCCGGGTTCTTCAAATGGAATAATGCCACTTAAAAAACCGGCAGTGTCAGTTACTCCGTAAAAAAGTGTGTCGATAGGGTCGTTTACCGAAAGTCGGTTATACACCAAAAAAGAAAACCCTGAAAAATCTCCGGTTTGATCGATGGAATCGGCTACCGAGATATTTGCTTCGAAGTGCACCTCAAGTTTTTCGGGAGTTCTTGAACAGGCTGTAACGATTAAAATCAGTACGAGTACTGAAAAGCCAAACTTTTGCATCAAAATCTATCCTTCTAACTTTTTTGTAACCATTTGGGTTACCATTTTCGGGTTCGCTTTCCCCTTGGAGGCTTTCATCGCTTGTCCTACAAAAAAGCCCATTAGTTGTTTTTTCCCGGCTTTAAATCGCTCTACTTCATCCGGATTATTGGCAATGATTTCATCCACCAACTCTTCAAGGAATCCGGTATCAGACACCTGAATCAGGTTCATTTCTTTGGCTAATTCTTCAGCCGATTTATCCTCATCCAGCATGGCATCGAAAATCTTCTGCATCGCCGATGAGTTAATTTTGTCTTCTTCTTTAAGCTTGATGAGCTCCGCCAATCGCGCCGGATTAACCCCAAACTCTTTAATATTGATGCTTTGTTCATTCAATACTCGAAGCACTTCACTCAACACCAAATTTAGTGCTGCCTTTGGATTTCCTGCTGCCTCAGCAACTTCTTCGAAGAAATCTGCCAGATAACGATCTTCTGTGATGGTTACCGCATCTACTTCGCTCATTCCGTAATCGGACACAAAGCGTTTTTGGCGGACATCGGCCAGTTCCGGCAACTCTTCTTTAATTTCGTCGAGCATTTCGGAAGTCACAATAATAGGTGGCAAATCCGGCTCAGGGAAATACCGATAATCATGCGCTTCTTCTTTCGATCGCATGATGCGCGTCTGCATTTTGGAAGTATCCCACAAACGGGTTTGTTGCACCACCTCTCCACCACTTTCGATCAATTCTATTTGTCGATAAATCTCGAACTCGATGGCTTTCTCAACATTACGGAACGAGTTCATGTTTTTGAGCTCGGTTCGAGTTCCGAACTTTTCTCTGCCTCGCGGACGTACAGAAACGTTGGCATCGCAGCGCAGGGACCCTTCTTCCATGTTCCCGTCACAAATCTCCAAATACTGAACGATTTGCTTGATTTTAGTGAGGTAGGCATACGCTTCTTGTGGAGTTCGCAAATCCGGCTCCGAAACAATCTCGATCAACGGTGTACCGGCACGGTTTAAATCTACCAGCGTATTATATGGATCCTGATCATGGATAGATTTACCGGCATCTTCTTCCATGTGGATGCGGGTCAAACCAATGCGTTTGTTGTATTCTTCGAGCTCGATATCGATAAATCCATCGAAACAAATGGGCGTTTCGAATTGCGAAATCTGATAGCCTTTGGGTAAATCAGGGTAGAAATAGTTTTTCCGTGCAAAAATGGATTTTTCTGCAACACTACAATTGGTTGCCAAGCCCATTTTGATGATGTATCGCACCAGATTTTCGTTAACAACGGGCAGTGTTCCGGGGTGACCTAAACACAGTGGAGTTACCATGGTGTTCGGGGCTTCGCCATAAATGGGTGCTACCGGGGCAAAGGCTTTACTGTTAGTTAGTAACTGGGCGTGGACTTCCAACCCAATTACGGCTTCAAAACGCTCGTGAGCTATCGTACTCATTCAAAAAAATTGTTTTCGTCGATGAATTAAGAACTTGAAAGATACTCAAGTTGAGAATGAGATAGTAAGTTTAATATGACTTTGATTTTGGTATTTGCTACGTTACTGCGAACCAATTATTTAGGGTTATGAGAGTAGTACTATTTTCCATCTTCATTTTTATTCTTTCGATACCTTTATTCTCACAACAAAGAATACATCCAACTCTTCCTTCAGATTTCATAAATGATGTACATTACTTAAATAAGAACGAAGTGCTTTTTATTAATAGTGGTGGATCGATCTTTAAGTCTTATGATGGTGGTACAAGCTGGGAACTAAAGTATAATCATGAGCATGAACTACTAAATATCTATTTTATTGATGATGAGACTGGTTTCATTCAACCTAAATATGGTGAACCTTTATACACAAACGATAGTGGAGAAAGTTGGGAGGAATATTCATTATCTATATATAGAAATCGTTTTCTTCCCATCTCAAGTTCTATAGCAATCAGAGCAAATGAAGATGGTGTAATTTCACTCGTTGATAATTTCTTTAATGAATGGCAAGAGGTTTATTCTCCTCCCACTTTCGAAGATTCATCCGATATTTGGTATCCGGTAAAGCCATATGGTACACTTCGACAGCTTGAAAAAACGACCTCTGACCGAATAGTTGCACTTTATTCGTTTGAAACTGCCTTTAATAATGATATTATTGATGATTCGTTAAACTTAATCATTCATTCTTTAGATCGGGGATTCACGTGGGACACTTTGCATTACGGTTTCAATGATTTTTTACGTGGAATAACTTTTCTAACCGATTCACTTGGCTGGGTATATTCATCAAAAAAACTGTATTCCACTATAGACGGAGGAGTTAGTTGGCAAGAGAAATATGAGCATCCTCAGGATGGAATAACAACCATAAATGTTCCAACTAAAGAAGCTATTATTTCTAGATTTTGGAATAATGGACAATTCCTTCTTCGATCAACAGATTCCGGTTCTTCATGGGAAACTTTACCAATGCCAGATATTACGTTTTCTAATGG
Organism: bacterium; assembly: GCA_024742815.1. GTDB lineage: Bacteria > Bacteroidota > Rhodothermia > Balneolales > Balneolaceae > HXMU1420-13. Next base: position 75,388 of record JANSXX010000004.1, on the reverse strand, counting down.
TCGATATGATTTGGAGTTTTTTGATTCTGAGCATGGATTCTTATTTGGTCACCATTTTCTTAGAACATCAAACTTTGGAAACGATTGGATAAATATTCTTAATGAACCAAGAGATAATATTCATTCATTATCGTTTTGGAGTATCTCGAACGGTATTGCATCAACTAGTGGTGGGCTTTATAAAACTGAAAATGGTGGTGATAACTGGTCTTTTGTTTTTAAGCCAGAAGAATTAATCTTTAATGACCCTGGGGAAGTTTCAATGGTATCTCAGAATATCGGTTGGTACGTAACGAGAGATAAGATCTTTTTTACTGAAAATGGTGCCGAAAACTTTACAGAACACCCAATAACTTCAACTAATGAACTTTATTCTGGGATAGCATTTAAAAACGAGTTTGGGATTCTATACTCCGTTTTTGAAAAGAAAAATCCTGAACTAAATATATATGAATCATCTCACCATTACATAACTACTGATGCTGGAAAAAGTTGGGATCGAGTAGAAATCCCTGATTCATTAGCAGAGAATAGTAACTTTGAAAAAGTTCAGGTTAAAGCACCTAATCGAATCTATGCTCAAAACCGTGATGGACTGTGGTTATCCATTGATTCAGCAAAAACTTGGAATAATATATTTTTTGAACACGGCTTTCAGTATTCAGGATGTTTTGATTTTATCAATAGTGATATTGGAGTTGCATCAACAAACTATGCAGTTTATTTCACAAAGGATGGTGGAGTTAGCTGGTTAGAAATGCCCCGCGAATCAAGGCCAATAGATTGTGTACTCGTTAATAAAGATGGAGCTAATAGATACAGATATATAGAGGTAAACGAAGATTCTCGTTTATATAGAACGTCTTTTTATGATGACGGGTACGTTTTTACTGAAAGATTTCATTCTCTAAATACGAAACTGCCGTTTAGAACTCTTGAAAAATTGCAGATTGGAAGACAGCCTAATATTTGGAGTGCAGGTGATGGTTTTAATGTGATGTTTTATCAACCTTCATGGACTAAAACTAATTTAGATAGTACGCCAAGTATTCCTTCGTCAATCACCCTCCATCAAAACTACCCCAATCCGTTTAATCCGAGTACAGTGATCAGTTTTTCGATTCCGAAGGGCAGCACAGTAATACTTAGAGTGTTTGATCAATTAGGAAGAGAAGTTCAAACTCTGGAGAATACCTACAAACAGGCTGGAACGCATACAGTTACTTTTGATGCCAGTTCCTTATCCAGTGGGGTGTATTTTTATGTATTGGAGGCTAAGGATTTAAACGAACGCATCACCCAAAAAATGATGTTGATCAAATGAAACAATAGAGACACCAAATATTGACCAAATATGAAAAAAGCACCCCTTCTCACTTTCGCCTTTTCACTTCTCATATTAGCTACTGCCTGTGAAGCCGAAAAGCAAGCCCCTCAAACCGAATCGACTCCTGCACTTGCCCCTCAAACAACTACATATACCGACATCACTCAGGATGAGTTTAAGAACATGGAATCCAATCTCCCCGAAGATGTGGTTATACTCGATGTACGTACCGATCCTGAAGTTGCTGAAGGCATGATAGATGGAGCTATTCAAATAGATTACAGAAGTGAGAACTTTGCTGATGAAGTAGCCAAATTAGATACTTCAAAAACATACATAGTGTATTGCCGAAGTGGTGGACGTTCTTCCGCTGCCTCCAAATTAATGACCGAAGAACTTGGGTTTAAAAACGTTAATAATTTGTTGGGTGGATATTCTGAGTATTCAGAAAAAGAAAATTAATTTCATAAAATAATTCCCACGTTTTATCATGGAGTATTGAAAAATTAAGATACTCCATGGTACCGCTTTTCTAAAACATATAGCCACTTTTTCATTTCTAGCACAGCTTTTTTGTGGTTCAATATTTTTGCTAAAATTCAACACCTTTTTTTAAGCTGATTTTATTTCACACTTTCTTCACTTTAGATAAACATAATTAATGTGGTGCACTGATCAGCTTAAATTATGAAAGCGCTTTTTCAGTATCACTAAAATGCTTAAACAGAAATCAATCTCATAAATTGAGGGTAAAACAGGTACTCATATGCTTATCTTAAAAGGACCATATAAACCGATAGAAACAGGAGCTATGAAAGCGGATTACGATGTACACCCCAGAAGCCATATTGGACTGGATTATCTGGGATTAGAAAACAATACAGAAGTGTATTGGAACCTCACACCGGCTGAACTTTACGAGCATGCAATTTTACACGGGGAAGCAATTTTAACTAAAGATCATGCCTTGCTGGTACATACCGGTAAATTTACGGGGCGCTCTCCGAAAGATAAGTTTGTGGTTGAACAACCTGAAATTATGGATGAAATTGATTGGGGCCCCATCAACCAACCTACCACAGAAGACGTATTCGACAATCTCTTCAAAAAAGTACAGGAATACCTATCCGATAAACGCCTTTTTGTTAAGGACGTATTTTGTGGCGCAGACGAAGATAATCGCTTAAAAGTACGCGTTGTTTCTGAAGTAGCTTATCACGCTTTATTTACAGACAACATGTTTATCAATCCAAGCGATGAAGAGCTTGCCGCTCATGTTCCTGAATTTACAGTGATGGCTGCCCCATTTTTTGAAGCAGATCCTGCAGTTGATAGCACAAGATCCAGCACCTTTATTTTAGTGAACATGGCCAAGAAAATCATTTTGATTGGAGGCACAATGTACTCTGGTGAAGTGAAAAAAGGCATCTTCTCTATCATGAACTACTTATTACCCAAAAAAGGGGTAATGGCTATGCACTGTTCAGCTAATCATGATGCGAATGGTAAAACTGCCATTTTCTTTGGCCTTTCCGGTACCGGTAAAACTACCTTATCAGCGGATCCTGATAAAACGTTAATAGGTGACGACGAACATGGCTGGAGCGATGAGGGCGTATTTAACTTCGAAGGTGGTTGTTATGCCAAAACCATTAATCTGACTGAAGAGAATGAACCACTCATTTTCGCAACCACAAAAATGCCGGGTACTATTCTCGAAAACGTGGTTCTAAATGAAAATCGAGAACCTGATTTTGAGGATGTAAGTCTTACACAAAACACTCGATGTTCATATCCACTTAAGTTCATTCCTAACGCTAGCGAAACCGGAAAAGGAAATCACCCCGAAAATGTGATTTTCCTTACTTGTGATGCTTTTGGTGTATTGCCTCCAATTAGCCGATTAACTCCCGAACAAGCAATGTATCACTTCATCAGTGGATATACTGCAAAAGTTGCCGGTACAGAGCGAGGTGTAACAGAACCACAGGCTACTTTTTCAGCGTGTTTCGGATCTCCATTCATGCCACTACATCCGTCAGTGTATGCAGAATTACTTGCCGAAAAGATTCGAAAGCATGAATCAAAAGTTTGGCTGGTAAACACCGGTTGGACCGGCGGACCTGCTGGAACCGGCGAACGTATGAAACTTAAATTCACCCGTAAAATGCTTTCAGAAGCTATTGATGGCGGATTGGACAAGGTAGAGTATGTAAAGGATCCGATCTTCGGTTTTGATGTTCCAATTCAAGTGGATGGAGTTCCTTCCAAAGTGTTGATTCCAAGATACACCTGGCAGGATGCACGTGACTACGACAACAAAGCTGATGAACTTGCAAAAATGTTTATCAAAAACTTTAAGCAGTTTGAGGATAAATGCAGTAAAGAGATTCTTGATGCTGCACCTCGGGTGCTATAAATTTGTGAAATAGTAACTAAGCATTTAGTTATTTAGTGATGAGAAAAGCCCGTTGAACGAAATCAGCGGGCTTTCTTTTTTTGGGTCAATTAGATACATTGATACGTATAAATTAACTAATTCATACGCATGAATACAAAGCTCACATTAAGCATCGACCCAGAGATAAAGAAAAAAGCTAAAGCTTACGCTAAAGCAAATAACACGTCTATTTCAAAAATAGTGGAGCAATATCTCGAGCAACTGTCTGATTCTGAGGAACGTGATGATTCATGGAAAGATTTTTTATCGCCTCTAGTACGTGATATGGTTGGCTCATTAGATAAGGATAAAGTTATTGATGATGAGCGATATCAGTATCTAATTAAAAAGTACTCATGAATAAGTTTTTTATCGATTCAGATATTTTTCTAGACATTTTTTTAGAACGCAACTTTTTTGGAAAGAGCTCGGCACTATTTTATGATTTATGTGCGAAATCGAGCGACATTGAGATTTATACATCGAGTATTTGTATCAGTAATATTCATTACATCTACTCAAAACATGTTGGGTCTGAAATTGCCAAATCTAAATTGGCGTATTATCTAACATCTTTCGGGGTAATTCCAACATCAGAACATGCTGTAGTCAAAGCTATAGAATCTTCCTTTAATGATTTTGAAGACGCTCTACAATATTTCACATGCAAAGAGAATGATATAGATCTCATCATCACCAGAAATAAGAAAGACTACGCACTTTCAAGCATACCGGTTGTAAGTCCGGTTGAATTTTTAGGCAATTAATCAGCCATTTCCTGCATGCGTTCTAGGTTTTCCTGAACGCGAAGTGCATCAATTACTTCGCCGATATCCCCTTTCATAATGTTATCCAAATTATAAAGCGTGAGATTTATTCTATGATCGGTACATCGCCCTTGAGGATAATTGTATGTTCGAATCTTAGCGGATCGATCTCCGGTAGAAACCTGACTCTTCCGCTCAGCTGCACGTGCCTTTTGCTTTTTCTCGAGCTCAATATCATACATTTTGGAGCGTAACATCGTCATTGCCCGCTCTTTGTTTTGATGTTGCGACCGCTCTTCCTGACATTCAACTACAATTCCGGTGGGTTCATGAGTAATTCGAATGGCTGAGTCAGTTTTGTTAACATGCTGCCCTCCTGCTCCACTCGCCCTAAAGGTATCAATGCGTAGATCAGCCGTATTTATTTGAATATCAACTTCTTCTACCTCAGGTAACACGGCTACAGTAGCAGCCGAAGTATGTACTCTCCCCTGACTTTCAGTAGCCGGAACTCGTTGAACCCGATGCACACCGGATTCAAATTTCATTTTTCCAAACACTTCGTTGCCTTCCAAGCCAAAGGCAATTTCTTTATACCCGCCTTTCTCAGATTCATTCAGGCTCATCAAACTCATTTTCCAACCTTGAGCATCGGCGTATCTTCGATACATATCAAATAAATCACCTGCAAAAATTGCGGCTTCATCTCCGCCCGTACCCGCTCTAATCTCAATGATGGCATTTTTGGAATCCTCCGGATCTTTGGGAACGAGCTTGATCTTAATCTCTTCTTCTAATTTCGATAACTCATCCTTTATTTCTGCGTTCTCCATCTTAGCCATTTCGGTAATCTCGGGATCTTCATCCATCTCGATGAGTTCTTTATTTCCCTCTTGCCTGTTTTTCAGGTCCATCCAAGTGTCATAATCCTGTACTAACTCTTCTAATTCGCTGCGCTCTTTGGTTAGGGTTGTATATTTATCGGGATCGTCAAAAACTCCCGGATCGCTCATCGCGGCATTTATTTCTTCAAATCTAGATTTTATCTGCTTGAGCTTATTTTCAATATCCATGTTGAGATTTCGTGCTGGTCTGTATTTTGGTTGTGAAGTTAATGAATCGTTCAATCAATAGAATGTAGGACCTAGAATTTAGCTTTCAAGAATTTTGGATCTGTAAGACCTCAGCATTTTACTTATTTCAGTTAAATCTCGCTTTAGTTTCTCGGTATTGGCATACCCTAAATCATGTACTAAAATCATATAATATTGGCATTCTTCAAGCGACCCTTCTGCAATGTTCATAAATCTTGCTTTGTCTTTTATTCCTCGTTTCCTAAATCCCTCAGCAATATTTGCGGGTACAGATACTGCTGCTCTTCGTAATTGAGAGGTGAGCCCGTATACTTCTGATTTAGGAAATTGCTCGCTCATCTTATAAACACTTAAAACAAATTGATGTGCTTTTTGCCAAACTAATAGGTCTTTAAAACTTGAGGCTGGAATACGATTCATTCTATCTCCTAAATAATTCTTGATTCTAAATTCTATTATTCTAAATACTATTTTCTCAAATCTTCACATATCTTAACCCTTTAATAAAAACGAAATTTGAATCATTGACAACCTCAATAAAAGCATCCACAAAGCTCGGTTTTTTAGGCGCCGGACAACTTGCCAGAATGAGCGCATTACAAGCATTTCGATTTGGCATTCAGGTAGCCGTTTATTCTGATCGGCCGGAAAATGAACCCGTTCAGTTTATGACTCCTTATTCCTATAATGGGTCGTTCGATGATGTGGAAAAAATGGTAGAATTTGCCAAAACCTGCGATGTAATCACCCTCGAAAATGAGTTCATAAATTCAAGTGTATTACGCAAGGTTCAAAAAGAAAGCGGAACTCCGATTTACCCAAGCCCCGATAGTTTTGCCCTCATCGAAAATAAGCTTATCGAAAAACAAACTTTTGAGAATGCAGGCATCCCGGTAACTCCCTATAAGTTGGTAAAGGATAGTGTTGATTTTACCGATTTCGGAAAAAAATATGGTTGGCCTTTTCTTTTAAAATCCAGTAAAGGGGGCTACGATGGCTACGGTAATAAAACCGTTCATAATTTGACAGAAGCGGCCAAAGCATTTGAAGCTCTTGGAGGTCATGAAGGTCACGATATTATCGCAGAAGCATTTGTAGATTTCACTCACGAACTGGCCGTGCAAGTTGCACGAAATGAAACGGGTTCGGTCGTGTATTCATGCTGCGAAACCGTTCAAGAAAACCATATTTGTGTTGCGGTATTGGCTCCTGCTCCGGTTGATGAGGCAATCCAAAAGAAAGTGCAAGAATTAGCCGTTCAGGCAACAGAAGCTATTGATGGAAAAGGAATTTTTGCCTTCGAATTTTTCCTTACAAAAAATGGAGAGGTTTTGTTGAACGAATCTGCTCCACGTCCGCATAATTCGGGGCATTATTCCATCGAAGGTTGTATTGGTTCACAGTTCGAAAATCATGTGCGCGCTGTACTTGGTTTACCGTTGGCATCAACTAAAATGACCGAACCCGCTGCTGTTATGATAAATCTACTTGGAACACATAATCGCCCGGCAGAAGCGGATCATGTCACCGATGCACTTACTACCAAAGATGGGCATTTACATGTGTATGGCAAAGTTCAAAGTAAAATTGGCCGTAAAATGGCGCATTTCACATTATTAGGTGATGATCTTGAATCTACACACCAAAAAGCCAAGCTCTTAACCAAAGATATTGAGATTTAATGATCACGTATCAAGTTGAGGAACAGTTAGATTTCCGGGAGTTTATTACCGTATTAAAAAAGTCAGGACTAAGTGACCGAAGACCGATCGACGATGAAGAGCGGATCAAAAAGATGGTGCAGAATGCTCAACTAATTATTACTGCCAGATCATATTCAAAATTGATTGGCGTTGCTCGTTCTGTAACAGATTTTGCTTATTGCACCTACTTATCCGATTTGGCTGTTGATGTTGATTATCAAGGCCAAGGAATTGGGACGGAGTTGTTTCGAAGAACAAAACTAGCCAGCTCTGATGCTACTCTAATCTTGCTATCTGCTCCGGCTGCAACCAACTATTACCCAAAAATCGGGATGGAAGAACATTCGGCTTGTTTTATTTTGCGAGATATCAAGAATCTTAAGTAAGAAAAGCGAGATTTCTTACCTTACCCAAAACTAAAAATATTGAGTAATGAGTAATTCTCCCCTTGTTGGCGTTGTTATGGGTAGCGATAGCGACTGGCCAACCATGAAACAAGCCACAGAAATTCTAAGCCACTTTGGTATTCCCTTCGAAAAAAAAGTGGTTTCTGCCCATCGCACCCCTGATGACATGGCAACTTACGGGAAAGAAGCACGAGCTCGTGGAATTCAGATAATCATAGCTGGAGCAGGCGGTGCGGCACATCTACCGGGGATGCTGGCCAGCCATACCACATTACCTGTAATCGGTGTTCCTATTCAAACTTCTGCGTTAGGTGGAGTGGATAGCTTATACTCCATTGTTCAAATGCCAAATGGAATTCCGGTTGCTACCGTTGCTATCGGGAAAGCTCAAAATGCCGGCTTACTTGCTGCAAGAATTTTAAGTACAACCGATGCAGAATTAGCGAATAAACTGAATATTTACCACGAAGAAATGGCTGTGGCATCCAGAAAGAAGACGGAGAATCTAATTTAGAGCTTTACCCCTATACAACTGATTCTAATTGATTTAGCAGAATTTAAATAGTATAGTAAACTGTTTAATATTAGGGAGGGGTTATGAAAATATCGACCATACTAGCTTTAACAGCGTTTTGGATCAGTCAGGTAAGTTGTTTCAATTTTGGAGACTGTTTTTTACAAATACCTAATGAAAGTGCCCAAACAGAAATACACGAAATTATTGCTTCTTCTAATTTTTCAAATTTTCTAATTGTTCGAAGAACAAAGTTAGATCGAGGTGATTCAGCGTTCCCATTTCATGGTGACCTCCACAATTTCAAATATACTATTGATGGCAAATTTGCAACATTCTTTAGTTATGAAAAACCAATTGGAAACAGGGTTATACGCTATGGCCCTTCCCAGACTTCTTTCAGCAAAGAACTTGGACCGTTAAATTCAATTACTGGAGATATATCACCTACAAATGATTTAAATGCATTTGTGGAAAGTGTTTCAATTACTAAAAACCTACCTCACCTTAACAATGCTGAAGTATACTTAACTCACTATTCGATCCTTATAAAAGACTTATTTACCTCTACGCTAGATACCTTAAATATTGGATATAAGCCTGTCCTTATTGATTCAATGTCAGTCCGCTCAATTTATCTTGAAAACCTTCAATTCGATCCTTCTGGAAATTTACTTACACTTTCTGCTACAATCGATTCTGATATTGGATTTACTGAAGTACATTCGCGCTGGGGATATTATGGTATACCTAAGAAAATCATTAATAAAAGCTTAATAAGAATTAAAACTTCAAATGAAATAGATACGTTATATCATTTTTCGGAAGAAATTGACTCGCTTTCCAATAAATTTTTTGATTTAAGTTATCATTATAACACATCATATAAAGTTACTCAACATGGTATATTTGTTAAAAAAGATGACTCGGTATACCGTTTAGATACGGAACGTAAAGAGCTTTCTGAACCCCTTTATACTGGTGAGTTACCGCTTCATTTAAGCCCCGACGGCAAATATATTCTAACCAATACACATCTAATCAACCTCGATACAAATGAATCGTTAGATTTACATATCACTTTTAAAGGTTATCATAGTGGATATTTATCAAATACTAACATTGTATTTGTTAATAAAAACAATAACGGAATTGCCATTTTTGACCTACAATCGTTAGAAATGGTCACAGAGATTTCTATTTCGCAACTTCCAGAGTTTCAAAATTTAGAGTTAACAGAATACACCACTAAATATATTACTGAACCAATATTTAACGATGACAATAAGTTAGTGTTCATGCATGTTCGTCATACTCGCTTGCAAGATCCAAACTACGATTGTTATGATTGATATATTGAACTACTGTTCTGCCGTACTTAATTCTATTATTTAAATATTTATACTACGAGATTTTAAATTTCGGAGTGTAGTATATATATCCAATCTATGTTGGAGTATCTATTAGTTATAATATGCCAAAAAGCGCCTATTTCACCGACTCAAAACTGGCCAATCAACTGATTAACTATTACGAAGAAATGGCTGTAGCATCCAGAAATAAGACGGAGAATCTAGTTTAAGCCTTTACCCCTCTACAACTGATTCTAATTGATTTAGTCCAATTTAAATAGTATAGTAAACTGTTTAATATTAGGGAGGGGTTATGAAAATATCGACCATACTAGCTTTAACAGCGTTTTGGATCAGTCAGGTAAGTTGTTTTAATTTCGGTGATTGTTTTCTGGAATTCCCAGACGAAACTGCTCAAACTGAGATTTTAGAGATTGTTGCTACCCCCGACTTTAGTAATGTTCGAGTTGTTAGGAAAACAAAATTAGATCGTGGAGATTCATTTATCCCATTTGATGGTGATTTGTACAATTTTAACTTTTCCATAAATGGTGAGTATTCAACTTTTTTTAGTTACGAAAATCCAAGTGGTAATAAAGTATTACGCTACGGTCCTTATTTTGATGACTTCAGCCATGATCTTGGACCTATAAAGACTATTGACGGGTCTATTTCGCCTGATGGAAAATCATATAGTTTTATAGATCTAAGCAGTATCACTTTCAACTTATCTCATTTAAATGGTGCTGATTCATACATCTCTAATTATGAATTAATAGTTAATGACTTGTTTGAATCAAAAAGCGATACTATTGTAGTTGGTTATGAGCCCTTTTTCACCGATTCTATGTCTACTCAAGCAATTTTTCTGGATGATCTGCAGTATGATTCCGAAGGTAATGCAATTGCAATATCTGCAACACTTCAATCCGATGTAGAATGGACCAAAGTACTTTGGAGTTCTGCGTATTATGACATCCCAAAAAGAGTATTAAATCCTAGCCTTATTAGTATTAATTCATTTAATGAAATAGATACATTATACAATATTCCCACATCTACCGACACACTTTCAGGTTCCATTATATTTCATTTCCAATCGCAATATGATTTTTATTACAAGGTAACTCATAATGGCATCTTTATTAAAAGAGGTGATGTAATCTATCGTTTAAATGAATCCGAAAAAAAACTATCTGAACCTTTATATGAAGGAAATCTTCCTAAACAAATAAGCCCAAACGATAAGTTTGCATTAACCAGAAATAAGCTTATTAATTTAGAAACTAAGGATGTTTTCGATCTAGAAGAGACATTTGGTAATTATTATCAAGGGTTTGTCTCAGATTCAAAAATCATTTTTACCGGTAACGATCTCCAAAGCATCGCAATTTTTAATTTGGAAACTTTTGAAATGGAAAGTGAAATTTCCATCACAGATCTTCCAAAATTCAATAACCTGGAACTCGCTGAATATACCAGAGAATATGTAACGGCACCACTTATCAATCAGAATGATGAAGTGGTTTTTATGCGAGTAAGGCATGCCTATCTCAAAGATCCAAACTATGATTGTTACGATTAAATAAGTCATTTATAGTCTTATACTTTTCTTGAAATAGTTTATACTTGTTTGATTATCCGTACAATATCAAAATCTAATAATGATATGTAAATGAAGAAGTATTTTTTAGTTCTTGCCAGTCTTTTCCTTACCAATGAAATTTTGGCTCAATCACTACAAATAACAACCGTCGACAACCGAGTAACAACTTCCTTAAACGGTGAATGGAAGTACTTAATTGATCCCTATGAAAACGGGTTTTACAATTACAGATTACAGCCCTTCGATGAGATGGATAATCCGCCAAAAAGTGCCTATTTCACCGATTCTAAACCGGCCGACAAAACCGAATTATTAGAATATGATTGGGATACCTCTCCTTCCATTTCCGTTCCTGGAGATTGGAATCATCAGTTCGAGAATTTAGAATGGTATGAAGGGACCATCTGGTATCGAAAAAAATTCAGTTACCAAAAATCAGAGGCATCAAATAGGGTATTTATCCATTTTGGGGCCATTAATTATCATTCCAAGATTTACTTAAATGGCGAGAAAGTTGGGGACCATACCGGCGGATTTACTCCCTTTCAATTTGAAGTAACGGATTTAATTCAGGACGAAAATTCTATCGTGGTTTTTGTCAATAATAATCGCAAGCCCGAAGGTGTGCCTACCGTAAACACCGATTGGTACAATTACGGAGGAATTACGCGAGATGTAATGCTCATCGAAACACCGCAACAATACGTAAGCGATTATATGATTCAGTTGAATCCCGAAAACCCTAATGAAATCAAAGGGTATATTCAGACGGATGGATTCAATAGAGACTTAACGGCTACTATTTCAATTCCAGAGCTTTCTGTATCCGAGAGTTTCACTCTTGAAGAAGGAGTTGGAGTTTTCAACTTTACGGTTAACAATATCGAGTATTGGAGCCCCGAAAACCCGAAGCTTTACGAAATAATTGTTGAAACAGATTATGAGCGAATAGCTGATCAAATTGGTTTTCGAACGATTACAACAAAAGGCGCCGATATTTTATTAAATGGCGAGTCTATTTTCTTAAGAGGAATATCGATTCATGAGGAAAACCCTTATCGCGAAGGCAGGGCCCGATCAGAAGCAGATGCAGAATTATTACTTAGATGGGCAAAGGATCTTGGTTGCAATTTTGTTCGATTGGCTCACTATCCACATAACCGCCACATGATTCGCCTTGCTAATGAGCTCGGCTTACTGGTGTGGGAAGAAGTTCCCGTTTACTGGACCATACATTGGGAGAACCCGGAGACGTATGCCAATGCTGAACATCAGCTTAAAGCGATGATCCATCGCCATAAAAACAGTGCAGCAACCATCATTTGGTCGCTCGCTAACGAAACACCGGTTAGTGAAGCAAGAACAGAATTTCTTGTAAAGCTAGCGAATACTGCCCGCTCGTTGGATGATTCGCGATTACTTAGTGCGGCAATGGAAGTACATCTTGAAGATGATCCTAACGAATATATCGTAGGCGATCCGCTTGCTGATTACGTGGACCTCGTTAGCTTCAATCAATATGTAGGCTGGTATAATGGTGCGCCGGAAAAGGTGGTGCGATCAAAATGGAAAGTGCCTTACGACAAACCCGTATTTATTTCGGAATTCGGAGCTGGAGCGAAAGCAGGATTTTATGCCGATTCTTTAACCAGATTTAGTGAAGAATATCAGGCTGATCTATACACAAAAACACTGGATGCACTCTCTCAAATCGAGAATTTACGTGGAATGTCTCCATGGATTTTGGTGGATTTTAAATCTCCTCGTCGACAATTATCCGTTATTCAAGATGGATGGAATCGTAAAGGTTTAATTGGAAATAACGGCGAAAAGAAAATGGCATATTATGTACTTCAGTCATACTATCATCAAAAAGCTTCTGAATAAATTACCCTTTATGAGATCATTCGTTCTATTTTTCGCGTTATTTCTTGCAAGCACATTACAAGCTCAGCAGTTAGATAACAGGCCTGATAATCCCTTGCAACACTTCGAGTTTTTAGTTGGAGGTGAATGGCGAACTCCAACAACTCTACAAACTTTCGAATGGGGCGTTGGCAAACAATCAATCCACTCTAAGTTATATATTATCAATGGCGCTGACACTACACTAAATGGTGAGATTACTTGGTTTTGGCATCCCGGCATGCAAACCATTAAAGGTTATGGCAACTTGCTAAACGAGCATATAAATTTTTTCGATTATTCCACCGAGTTTACAGATCCAAGACGAATGAATAACAGCATTGTTGGTTACGGAGGATCGGCAGAAGGTGTAAATATTATTGAATCACTGGAATTTATTGGCGAAGACAAATATAGATGGACGATGTACAATCGGGTACTTGATCAGTTGCAACCTGCGATGAGCGCAATGTTTACGCGTGAGTATTAATGGTTTAATAAAACAGCGATTTAAACAATTAATTGTTGATCGCAAGAATTCGATGTATTTTATCCGCGGATACAACGCTGAGCTTATCATCTTGTTCAAGTTATTTTTGACCTGAGGCTATGTTTCTGACTTGTTCCGTATAACTTGATAACACACTTATATTTGATATGAACATTTATGTAGGAAATCTTAGCTATGGGGTTTCTGACGACAACTTAAGAGAAGTATTTGAAGCTTTCGGAACTGTAAGTTCTGCTAAAGTAATTACCGATAAATACTCTGGACGATCTAAAGGATTTGGATTTGTAGAGATGGATAACGACGCTGAAGCAAATGCTGCTATCGACCAATTGGATGGTGCAGAAATTGACGGACGTTCGGTTAAAGTAAACGAAGCACGTCCTCGTGAAGATCGCGGAAACGGCGGTGGTCGTAACAATCGTGGTGGCGGCGGAGGCGGCTACCGCAGATAAGAATTTTATTTTCTTACATTGAAAGCCTTTCTGTTCAGAAAGGCTTTTTTTATGTCAAAAATTTGGTAACTAAATTATGTTGAATTAGTATCAGTAATCTGTAAAAATTAATCACTTAATACGGTATTTATCATGGTAATGAGCACAACCAATTCTTTGGATGGCAAAGAAATAAGCAACTATTTAGGCGTAGTAACCGGCGAAGCTATTTTAGGTGCAAACATCTTCAAAGATATATTTGCAGGAATCAGAGACATTGTTGGTGGGCGATCCAGTTCGTACGAACGAGAACTACAGGAAGCACGGCGTTTAGCATTCGCCGAGATGGAGGAAAAAGCACGTCGAGTTGGTGCAAATGCAATAGTTGGCATCGATATCGACTACGAAACGATTGGTGCTAACGGCAGTATGTTGATGGTGTCTGTTTCCGGTACGGCAGTTCAAGCTGAATAAATTTCAAAAAAATCCCGCGCATTTTTCGATACGCGGGATTTCTCCATTATCTCCCTCTTCTAGGGTTGGGTCGGGTTCTATGATGTTCTACTAGTTCCTCTCTCATAGTATCAGAAAACCGATACATGATTCGTCGGTGTTCATTTTCATTAATTATTCCTCTTCGTTGCCCTACTAATCGTAATTCGGAAAACCGATAATACAGCCGCTCTTGCTTTTCTAAACGGTGCACTAACTCGGCATATTCACTCCTGACTGTTCGTTTCTCTTGATGTACTCCATTCCTTTTCGAATGCAATTTGGGAGTTCGCCAATCGTAATGGTAATACCCATTTTGCTGATAACGTTGACGATCGAATCTTCTTAATGTTCGCTCGGTTTGCTCAATTTCTCGTTCCATATCCCTTAATATATTTCTCTTGGTAATTCGAGCTAATCGTGCATTTTCTGTTAGCATCGCGTACGATAATTGCTCTATATCGTATTCGAAATCCCTTAATTCTTCTCGATCTAATCTGTAATTAGTGCGATCGGTGTTATAATAGGCTGAATAACGTTGCGCGCTTGATTGTGCAGAAAAAATTATGCTAAAAATGAATAGTATTGTCAGGCGTTTCATGGTGCCTCCTTATTTATGAACTCGTTACACCAATAAAACGCTGAATTACTCCCTTCGTTACTCACATCTTAATGTGAGTCGCAAATCATAAACCATCTAAACTACTGTAATTACTAATTTAGCTTGATTTTTTTTTAAAGAAATAAATACTAAAAACCTGATTTTGAGTAGAAATCGGATCTTTGATTTGTTCAAATTGATCGGGGTTTTGGAGGAAATAGTCCAAAGGTAATGTACTTGAGTCTCGGCGTGGGCGGTAAGAATAATGAGCGTCCCAAACGATGATCGAACCAATTTCTGCGGTCAGCACAGCATCAAGTTTTACCCTTTTTGAATTAGGTTCGAAATCTTGTGGAACCTTGTTCAAATAATATGGGATCAACGTGTGGCTAAATATCCATTGTGTACCTTGGGTATAGTTTTGATCGATCCATGCTGAGGCATCTTTAATTATTTGATCTTCTTCACTGAGATTTTTTGGACGAACAGTTAGAAATATTCCCAATACACTTACACCTAGAATCATACGATTTATCCATTGTTTGCTTAACCCAAGAATTACTATCTCGAAGGTTAAAATCAGAATTAGTATGTGGCTAAAATCCCGCTTATAGGTGTATTTTAAATGATTGTGCTCGAAAGACATAAAAAATATTGCTATCAAGATAAGTGGTATAAATACCCATAAATATTTTAACCGTTCTTTTTTCGACGTTTGCTCATAGATTCGTTCTGCCCCTATTGCTGCCAATATTGCTAGCAAGGGAGCTATTACCATTAGGTATCTTAGGTTTCCACCGGTTGATGGACCAATTTTTATGCTTTCCATGCTAAACAACACATGTATTGCAAAAAAGATTACACATGGCAACAGAATAGGCCAATACCAAGTCTTTCGTTCCATCAATCCTTGCACAAAAAACGCTATTAATAAGGTAAATGTAACCCCACCAATAACAGGTAATAGCATTAGAAAATAGTGTTCTCCACCTTGTCGCGGATAAGCACTTTGAATAGCACCACTGAAGCCAAAAATTGCATCAAAGAGATACCATGAATTACCAAATAAAATCCAACCGGCAATGTGCTGAGTGAAAGGAAATACAAGAATTAATAAAACCGACTTCCATTCTTTTTTAACGGTGAGATAAAAAGCAAATAATCCAACGATGGGATAAAATTCTTGCCGGATGGTTAGTATATACGACAGTAAAAGCGCCGCAAGCCAGTGCTTTCGAGCGTAAAAAGCCCAAACAGATGATACTAACAGAAAAGCGGTTAAAATTTCTGAGTATGTCCGAAATGAAAGTTCTATCCAAAATGGCTGAGTTGCTAGAAATATGAAAACCAGCCAGGGCCTCGAATAACCGAGTTGCTCCATAATTTTGTAGGCAACGAAACAACAGGCCGCGGCAAACAGACAATTTAAAAGCGTCACCGCTTCCAATCCTAAAAGAGCAACAGGAGCATATATCAGCTTAAAGCCCGGCTTTCCCCAATTCCCCATAATTACTTCCGGTTGATGCCAGAATTGAAGCATGTTTGTAAAATGCGCTGCTTCATCATGCTGGTAAAATCCTTCCGAAAAGATTGAAAACAAATAATACACCACAGCTAGTAATATCGTACTGATTACCAGGTGATTTTGAAGAAAGTCAGATGACAAATTATACTTCATCAGAAATATGCTTTTTCTTCTCTCCTGACTGCCAAACATCTTTAATAATATATCGAGGTCGTTGTTTAACCTCAGCGTAAATCCGTGATAAGTATACACCAATCAATCCTAAAAACAGCATTTGAACGCCGCCTAAAAATAGGATGATTACTAACGAAGATGCCCAACCCGGAACGGCTGTATCTAAAATCAATCGCGCATAAAACACCCAAATTATGCCCACAACCGCTAACATCGAAACTGAAACTCCTAAATGAGTAGCGATACGAAGTGGTTTGTCGGAAAAGGAAGTTACAGCATGAGTTGCCAAACGAAGCATTTTTGAAAGCGGATATTTTGTTTTTCCCGCTTTTCGTTTTTCCCGGTGGTAATGAATTCCTGTTTGATTAAAACCGAGCCAGGAAACTAAGCCTCGCACAAATGGTTGTTGCTCATTTAACTGCTGATAAGCCTGAATTACCGGACGAGATAGCAATCTGAAATCACCGGTATCTAATGGGATATCCAAATCTGTGAGCCATTTGAAAAATCTATAAAATGCTTTGGCCGTTATCCGCTTAAAATACGTTTCACCTTCTCTACTTTCTCGGATACCATACACAACATCGTATCCTTTTTTCCATTCGTCAATCATTTTTCCTGCAACTTCTAATGGATCTTGTAAATCTGCATCC
This sequence comes from bacterium, assembly GCA_024742815.1. Taxonomy (GTDB): domain Bacteria; phylum Bacteroidota; class Rhodothermia; order Balneolales; family Balneolaceae; genus HXMU1420-13. Next base: position 57,886 of record JANSXX010000004.1, on the reverse strand, counting down.
ATAATGATCACAGCATCGGTGGTAACTAAATCGAGCCCGGCAGTTACAGCAAGTTGATGGCCAAAATTCTTTGAAAAGCTAACTAGTTTGTAACCCTCAAGTGAAGTAGTAAGCTCTAAAACCTTTACAGCAGTTTGATCAGAAGACCCATCATTAATAAAAATTATTTCAGAAATTTCGGGTCGTTTTACTCTGAATTTTTCGATCTCATTTATTAATAATGGGAGCACTTCTTCCTCATTAAACAGAGGAATTAATAATGAAACATTCTTTTTTGACTCGATCATCGCTTGGATTTACATTCGAGCCAAATATGCACCATCTAAATTACACTTGCACAACTGCTTTGCTTAGAATTTATTCATGCCGAATGGCATCGATAGGATCTAATCGTGCTGCACGCCAGGCCGGATAGGTTCCAAAGGTTACTCCAATTAACACTGCCAAAATCAAGATAATGAGTACTGACAGAGGATTCACCACTACACTAAATTCAATATTTACAAGTGAGTTGACCAACGGAACAAAAATCAATACGCCAAGCATACCAACTATCCAACCAAGGCATGAACCTACCATCGAAATGGTAATCGACTCCGACATAAACTGCATGACAATATCTTTACTTTTAGCTCCACTCGCTTTTCTAATACCGATTTCTTTGGTACGCTCGGTTACTGATATCAATAATACATTCATGATACCAATTCCTCCTACTAGTACAGAAATACCGGTTATTGCGCCCATTATCAGTTTAAACAATAAGATTCCCTCACTCAGCTGATCTACCCAAAAATCATCTTTTATCAAACTGAAAGCTTCAGTTCCTTGGTCGAATTCCTCATCAAGCCATTGCTTAATTTCCTGCTCGATAATCGGGATTTCTTCTACATTTGCAACTTTCATAGTGATTGACGGATACGCTTGGCCGGATGCATCAAATGCTGTAATTGGTATTAATGCACGCGGACTTTCCATTGGTAATTGTATCGTTCCAATGATCTTATAATTAGTTTGGTTTATGGTGACTATTTCCCCAATCACGGTATTAGAATCGGCTAAATTGGATACAAAATGATTGTTAACCAACATGACATTTGCTGCAGAGTCTACTTCTGAACGCGTAAACATTCTGCCATTTATTAATTCAAAATCCGGCAGTAATTGATCGGCGTTATCTAACGATCCATGCAAAAAAAGTCCAATAGTAGAATCCTGAATGGATGCTTCAGTAGTTCGCATAGCTACATATTCAACAATGGCTTTGGTATCGTACAACTCTTCGATGTAGCGGGCGTGCTTGTAGCTCAATTTTGGCCGGTTTTGTACTGCTACACTAATTCCGTTTCGTACAACTCGTGCGTTCGAACTTATTGTAAATGATTGTACCGTAGTGGTTTTGGAGAGTTGATCACGTGCTGCTTTTTCTAGTCCATCACCTAAGGCAAGGATCCCAACTAAAGCGGCAACCCCGATTATTATACCTAACGTTGAAAGTAATGTGTGCAGTGGATTAGCCCGAATATTATCGATTGCGATGCGGGCAGAATTAAAAAATTGATTCATCGAATATGTATTTTGATGAATCGATTACGAAGCAGTACTACTTCTGTTTCGGCTTATTTCACTTGTATGGTGTGCGAATGTAACTCTGCATTGAAAGAAAAATGTGAATCAGACCAAGAAGCAGGACCAAACCGTCCACGAGCATTGTTTGAAAAACCGTAGCGCTCTTTTGGAATCCCTAGGAGATTGGTATCGAGTTTACCATTCTCATTTTTATCATGATACACGGCAATCGCATACTCACCAAATGGTAGCTCATCTACTTGCCAATCTACTACGGTGCTATCTACTGATAAAACTACAGCGTACATTGGATCTACGGTATATGTGTCCTGAGAGTTAAATACCGCAATTCTGAGCTCACCCTCAGCTTTTGCTAAGCCTTCAATGGTTAAATAAAAGCTCGCTGTTTTTTCAGTAATATAGTCTGGGCGTTCTTGCGCCGAGCCATCTGAATTAAGGGATCCAACGATTCCCACAAATAATAAAATGAATTGAATCATTTTCGACTTCAACTTCAATTGCACTCTCGCGATATTTTTTGATGAATGTTAGTTTTTGAACTGTAACTCTAAAATTGGGCAAATCATTCTGTAAGAATGAATTATCCAAGTTTTTTTCCATTTTCAATTTCTTTATCCGGAACAGCAAGAATTACATGGCCATTATCGTCGTAAAATCCGGTAATTAAACATTGCGACATAAAAGGTCCAATCTGCTTCGCAGGAAAGTTAACTACCCCTATAACTTGTTTCCCTAACAACTGTTCCTTCGAATAATGAAGGGTTAATTGAGCCGATGACTTTCTGTGGCCTATTTCACTACCAAAATCTACGATTATTTTATAGGAAGGATTGTGGGCTTCGGGGAAATCATCAACCTTGATGATTCTCCCCACCCTCAATTCAACTTGCTCAAATTCTTGCCAGGAGATTTGTTTCATTGTTAAGTAGAACTAACCGAGTTTAATTATTACTTAATTAAGGTCATTGATCTCGTTAATCGAATTCCAAATTCAGGTTGTTCCAATACATAATAGTACAAACCACTTGATAAGCCTGTTGCCGAGAAACTTACCTGATACGAACCAGCCGGTTTTATCTCGTTCACAAGATCTGTTACTTTACGACCTAACATGTCATAAATGGCGAGCTTAGTTAATCCGGTTTGGTGTACGTTAAAAGAAATAGATGTACTAGGATTGAATGGATTTGGATAATTCTGGGAAAGACTTAATGAGTTAGGTTGGTCATTATTCAGCTCTGAAGATGTAGCATTTTCATAGGTATACACTCTTCGTGATTCCGGCTCAAAGGCATTGCCACTTGCATATTCGTACGTTCTAGTCGCGATTTCTCCATCTTCATATTCAAAAAGATACCGCTCTTCATCCTGCCACTCCGTATCGTACCAACCTTCTGTTAGCAGCTCAACAACCTGATCATTGTTTTTGTACATGGTAATTCTTTCGAATGGAACCCATTCTTCGGTCGCAAAATAATATTCATCATTGTAAACATCGAAGAACTGGAAATCGGTGAATGCGAATTGCAATAATTGAACAACGGTAATATCGAAATAGGTATATCGATCGATAAATTCTGCGTAGAAATAGTGCTCAATATAATTACCATCTCTCAGCAAGGCATAGTCGCCGGTAATCACTCCAGATTCTCCCTCACCTGGATAATCATAGTAGTTTATAATTTCAATACTATCAGCGGTATGAGGTACAAATTCTACACGATCGTAATAGAAATCCTCTCCATCATCTTCTACAATTATCACAGAATCTAGCATCGAAAAATCGTTGTTGTAGTAAAACTTCTGCTCATATTTATACCCACCTTCAACCGACTCTTCTACAAACTCAGTGAGCAGACCATTGCTATTTAGTTTGATGATGCTCTCCGAAACCTTGACAAATGTATCACCGGATTTGAAATAAGTTTCATCTGTAATTACTGTTCGATCTTCATTATAGCTTAAATCGTGGCGTTCAAAAACCATCCATTCATTATTGGTAAAATAATCGACCGTAAAACTACTAATCCCTCGATCAATACTACTCTTTTGTTTCAATACCGAATTTAAAGGAGCACTATTCAATTTCTCCATAATTTTTTGGGTACCACGTTTGTTCTTGTCCCCTCTTTCTTGTGCTTCAATTCCTGTGCTTAATAGCAGACCCAGAAGTATACAGATGACCCCTATTTTTGTTGATTTCATAGTGATAGTATTTATAGTTAATCAGTTGTTTAAAGGATAGTTTCTTAGTAACAATGTTACAAAAAAAGCCTGCCTCCTAAAATAGAAGACAGGCTAATAACTTCGATAAGTAAGCGATTATTTTAGTCGGTAATAGTTTTTACTGTTTTAATTATCCGAGCAGCCACTTTATATGGATCTGCATTGGATGCAGGTCTGCGATCTTCCAAATAACCACTCCATCCGTGTGTAGCTGTGTAAACAGGAATACGAATTGAAGCACCACGATCTGATACACCATATGAGAACTGATCGATAGCTGCCGTTTCATGATCTCCTGTTAACCGTTGATCGTTATCGGCACCATAAACTGCAATATGCTCATCTACTACATTCCTGAAAGCTTCGCATACTTTTTCGATCTTTTCTTTCGATCCAGCAGTACGGATATATTCGTTCGAGAAGTTTGCATGCATTCCCGAACCATTCCAGTCAGTTTTGCCCAGTGGTTTTGGGTGATATTCGATGTAAAGACCATATTTTTCAGAAAGCCTTTCCATTAGAAAACGTGCAACCCAGATTTGGTCGCCAGCTGATCTTGCTCCTTTCGCAAAAATCTGCCATTCCCACTGTCCGGCAGCAACCTCACCGTTTGTACCTTCAACATTTAAGCCAGCATCTAAACAAATATCTAAATGCTCATCTTTAAAGGCACGGCCGAATGCGTTTTGCCCGCCAACGCCACAGTAATATGGTCCTTGAGGTCTTGGATATCCATTTGCCGGAAAGCCTAATGGTAAATTTGTATCCAAATCCATTAGAAAATATTCTTGTTCGAAACCGAACCAGAAATCTTCGTCTTCATCGTCGATAGTAGCTCGGCCATTAGACTCATGTGGAGTGCCATCGGCATTAAGTACCTCGGTCATAACCAAGTACCCGTTACGTACTTCCGGATCTTCAAAAATAGCAACCGGATTCAATAAACAATCGGAGCTTCCTCCTTCAGCTTGCAGGGTAGAACTCCCGTCGAACGACCATTCCGGGCAATCTTCCAACTTTCCGCTGAAATCACGCACAATTTTAGTTTTACTTCTTAGCGATTGAGTGGGTTTGTAACCATCCAACCAAATGTATTCGAGTTTTGCGAACGCCATGTGAACTTTATTTTTTTATGAGATTCGTTAAAAAATCAAAACAAATATAACGCACTTTTTTTAAAACACTCAATTAAATTAACCAATTAGTTTTCCACATATTAAAAATGATGGCATAAAAGCGCTTTCATAGCCAATCTTTTTTCAAGACTTAATAAATTCAACCTCATCATTTCGTTTGTTTCAGGCATTTTTTAGCAGATAATCTGGTTTAACTAATTAATTAAGCTTTCTATCTTTTTACTACTTATTCACATCAAACTTTAGAGTAATTGTCTTCTACTACGCAATCTAAGATTAATATTTGGGTTCAGGCTGCCCGACCTAAAACTCTTGCAGCTGCATTCACCCCTGTACTTGTTGGCGCAGCTATTGCATTGCATGATGGAGCTTTCCAGGCTATTGTCACTTTTGTAGCCCTTTGGTGTGCTTTTCTGATTCAAATTGGAACAAACTTTGCCAACGATTATTTCGACTTTATTAAAGGCGCCGATACCGACGAACGCATTGGCTTCGAGCGAGCTACTGCTGCCGGATTAATCGCTCCAAAAACGATGTTGCAAGCCACTATTTTGGTAATGGCTATCGCATTTTTTTCAGGATTGTATTTGGTATGGATTGGCGGCTGGACTATTCTAATAATCGGAGTGTTATCTCTCATCTTCGGAATACTTTATACCGGCGGGCCTTTTCCCCTCGGTTACAATGGGTTGGGAGATATTTTTGTATTTATTTTTTTCGGAATTGTAGCTGTGATGACTACCTATTATGTAAATGCTCTGGAATGGTCGGAAGCAACATTTTGGGCATCGTTAGCAGTTGGTGCTCTTTGTACAAATATATTAGTTATCAATAATTTACGTGATGTAGAACAAGACGCAAAAGTAGGTAAACGCACGCTTGGTGTTTTATTTGGCGATACTGCTTTAAAGTTTGAATACACCCTAATGCTGGCCCTTGCGTTTGCAATTCCTCCACATTTTCACGTTCAATTAAATTATTCTATTTGGATCTATTTACCCTTCCTTTCTTTGCCTTTAGCGCTCTTTCATTTACGTAAAGTTTGGACAGAAACTCACAAGCCAAATTTGAATAAAGTTTTGGAACAAACTGCCCAATTGATGGCTATATACGGCATCCTTTTTTCAATGGGGGTAATTCTTAGCTAATGTTTGCTGTGCACGCCTACAAGATTCCGTTTTCTTCTCCTTTTCAACTCGCGGGTAAGCGCTTTGAGACTCGTAAAGGACTTATTCTCTCTTTTACGGATGGAGATGTAACTGCTTACGGCGAAGTAGCTCCCCTGCCCGGCTTTTCAAGCGAATCTTTAGAGGAAATACTCACTGTACTCTTACAAAATCAACGTGAGCTTGATAACGCATTCCGAAATGGTGAAAGCGGACAGTTACTTTCCGTATTGCATAGTATTCATAAAATTCCATCTCTTTCATTTGGATTGGATACCCTTCAAGCGGATTACCTTGCAAAAAAAGCAGGAGTTTCATTATGCGAGCATCTCTTTGGTCGCCCCTTTGTCTCTCCAAAAGTAAATGCAACCTTAGGCATTCAAGACCTTGAGAAAGCACTCAAATCTGCCGATAACATCTACAATGATGGATTCCGTACTTTTAAAATTAAAGTAGGTTCCGACCATAAGAGAGAGATTGAGTTAATTCAAAGATTACGAGAGAAATATTCGGAGATTCAAATCCGGATTGATGCCAATCAAGCCTGGCAAACAGAAGAAGCGATTACAAAGCTTACAGATTTTTCGAAGTATAATATTGAGTATTGCGAACAACCGGTAGATCAACACGATATCGATGGCATGAAAAAAATTACGGCATCACATATTGTCCCTATTGCGGCAGATGAAGCAGTTCGTTCTATTCGCGACGCTAAATTGTTGATTCAAGAAAATGCTTGTAACCTTTTGATACTTAAACCCGCTTTATTCGGCAGAATTGGAGATTTGATCGTAACAAAAGAATGGGCTAACACTCATTCCATACACGTTGTTCTAACAACAGCGTTTGATAGTATTATAGGAAGGACAATAACCGCCACATTGGCATCGGGTCTGGGTTCCGATAACTATGCTCATGGCTTGGCAACCGGAAAGTTCCTTAAAGAACCCTGGACTTTGCAAAGCGAGGTTCAATCCGGTACGTACCAACTACCTGAGGGAGCGGGAATTACTCATTCTTTCGATATATCCTATTTCAAAAAAATTGCCTGACGTGTTTAAATCAAGATTACACATATTTGAATTCAAAAAATCCACACCAGATTATGTATTTCTGGCTTCGAAGGATGGAATGTACACGTATGGTGATCTTGAAAAATTCACAGCTTACTTCCAGGATATCCTAATCCGGAAATCCGATTCTTTGAAATGGCCGGTCGCTTTTTTGTCTGACTCAAGCGACATGTTGGTACTCTCAATTGCAGCGTGTTGGCAACTCGGCGTTCCTTTTATACCTCTCGATCCAAAACTACCTCAGGCCGAACTTGAGGAACAGATAACTGCCCTAAGCCCCAGTTTAATATTTTGCGATTCTAAAAATCGTAGTCGATTAACAGGAGATGATGTCATCCACATGGATGAGAACTATTTCATCAATGCATTCACATTTGATGCACGAAATGTTGAACTCCCAAATCCTGCAAAAATCGATAAAGAAGAATGCTTTGGGTATTTCTTTACTTCCGGCACATCGGGTAAACCAAAAATTGTTCCGCTAAAACGCCGACAAATGTTCTCTGCGGCTAAGTCATCGGCTCGAAATTTACGACCCGATCCTAATCATTTTTGGTTGTTATGTTTACCACTCAATCACATAGGAGGTATTTCTATCATCCTTCGATCACTGATTTACGGAACCGGAGTTTATCGATTGGACATCTTTCATGAGGAAATGATTAAGGAATTTTTGGCGGAAAATACGCGATTTCAAGCCGCTTCGTTGGTCCCAACAATGCTTAAACGATTACTTGAAGATCCTTTTTTCCGGACGCATCCCGGCTTCAAAGCGGTGTTGCTTGGTGGTGGGCCTTCCAACGAAACATTACTTCGAAAAGCTGTTGAGCGTGGAATTCCAATGATATCAAGTTATGGGATGACGGAAACGTGTGCTCAGATCGTAGCTAATCCGATGCTGGTGCCCTCTGGTACGTATATTCCAATCAAAAGTGTAGGTAAAGTTTTCTCAGCCAATAATCTTGAAATACGAGATGTACATGGTAGGCGCCAACCCATGAATGAATCCGGGTTAATTTGGTTAAAGGGCCCTCAAGTTTTTGATGGATACTATGGCAGCCAACAGCAAGATGCATCTTTTGATGGAAAAGGCTGGTTTTGTACCGGCGATTATGGCCATTTAAATGGAAATGGGCATTTATTTATCGAATCTCGCCGCACTGATTTGATAGTTTCCGGTGGCGAAAATATCAATCCATTTGAAGTAGAACAGGCCATTGAAGGACTTAAGGAAATCAAGGAAGCTGCAGTTCTTGGTGTGGAAGATGATGAGTGGGGACAAAAAGTGGTTGCCGTTGTTACACTTGCTAACGGCATGCATCCAGATCTCGATTTCCTGAAAAATCAGCTAAAAGGAAAAATCGCTGATTTCAAATTACCCAAAGAACTACGCATTGTTGATCAACTCCCTAAAACTGCAACCGGTAAAGTAAAACGACGAGAATTATTGAAGATTCTTAAAAAGTAATCTACTAAGTCTTTTTAAGAATCCTGTCTTCCCTTTTGTAGGATCGTTCTTTCCATCTAGTAGCTAACAAACGGCATTTGATATAAGTATACATCCGATTCTACCTGCTTTAGAATAAAATCTGCAAGATCTTCTCTACCTAACGAAGTACCAGAGTTAACACCTACCCAACTCACATTATATGATCCTTTAGCTGGCTCATTTGTTAATCTTGGACCTCGGACAATAATCCATTTCAAGCCACTTTGTTCTAGTACTTTATGATGGGCAATAGCATCATTTAGAATTTTTGGAACCGCGACTTTCATAATAAACCGGATCATTTTGTCAACAAATTTAGGCTCATCTTTTTCAGGAAAAGGTAATCCTCCACCCGACAATGAAATAATCTTTTCCAAGCCGTATTTCTTCATTGCAGCAATGATGTTAACCGTGCCATCTCTTTGAAGCCATTCTGGGGAGCCTTTTACATGCCCAAATACACTAATTACATAATCACATCCATTTATCGTTTGTTCTACATCAGAAAGGTTCAAAATATCGCCTTTAATCACTTCCAAAAACTCATGGTGTAACTTAAGCTTATCTGGATTTCTAACTAACGCTTTTACCTGATAACCCTGCTCAACGGCTAATTTCAAAACGTGTTTTCCTGTTTGTCCGGTTGCTCCAAATAAGGCAATTTTCTTCATGATGACTGAGTATTGTAGTGGTTTTTTGAAAAGATAGCTCTTTATAATACCACTCACTATATTAGCTGTACTAACCTTTTAGTAAGTATGGAAAAAGAAAAAATATACGTCACTGCACGTTGCCCCATTCGAACCACTCTTGAACTGATTGGCGGGAAATGGAAACTAATTATCCTGCAACAACTTATTATGAACTCAAAACTTCGTTTGTTTGAGTTAAAAGAATTGATTCCAGATATCAGCGAAAAAATGCTGATTCAGGAATTAAAAACGTTAGCAATATCTGGCTTAGTCCACCGAAAGAATTACGGAGAAGTACCACCCAGAGTGGGATATCGCATAACGAAGAAAGGAGCAGAAGCTGAATCTCTGATTAAAGAAATGGTGAAATTTGCCCGGAACTACGAAGAAATAGGCCACGAGCCTACGTAGATTTTTGCAACCATTTTAAACGGTTTCGTAACGAGGACGTCTTAAAACCGACTCAAACTATTAATCTATTCTTTGTTCGTGTTCCCTGATATTAGAAAGTACCTTAAATTCTTCCAGAAATTCAGTATTACTTGCGCTTTTTTGGCTTTGCTTACGATTCATTCTGTCAGAGCACAACCCATTGTTCCTTATAATGATCAAAAAATTGTTGAGGAATATGGTTTTTCATCTGCAGCCTTCGATTCCCTAGCTGCATTCCTAGACGAAGCTGGCTCATCTTCCATGTTAATTTTGTCAAAAGGTAAAGTTGTATTTGAGTGGGGTGATACCACAAAACGACATACCATTCATTCGATCAGAAAACCCTTAATAAGTGCCCTTTACGGCATATTCATTCAACAAGGGATCATCGATACCTCAGAAACTCTTAAATCACTGAATATTGATGATATCAATTCTTTAAGTGAAAAAGAGCATTCGGCGAGATTGATTGATGTACTTAAATCTAGATCGGGTGTATATCATGATGCCGCGGCAAATTCCCGCGGTATGATTGCAAACCGCCCGCCCAGAAACTCCTATAATCCCGGAGAGTTTTACTTTTATAATAACTGGGATTTCAACGTATTGGGTGCCATTCTGGAGCAGAAAACCCACAAATCAGTCTATGAGTTGTTTCACGATGAAATCGCGCAAAAAATCGGGATGGAAGACTATAATGGTGAATTTGCAACCATCGATGGAGAAGATCCGGATGCAAAAATTCCAAATACTGATGGATTCTATCAACTTGAGCCCTCAAAATCTAATTTCCCGGCTTATCATTTTCGATTATCAGCCAGAGATATGGCAAAATTTGGTCAGCTTTATTTAAATAACGGTACTTGGGAAGGACAACAAATTATTCCGCAGGAATGGATTGAACTAAGTACTCAAGCATATTCGATAACCAATGAACGATATGGAATAGGATATGGAATGCTATGGTATGTACTTGTGCCAACAGAGCAGAGAACAAGTAAATCATTTTATCATACTGGCAATGGCGTACATTTTTTGGCAATATACCCTGCTTCCGAAATGGTAGTGGTGCATCGGGTAGATACGGAAAAACCATACACATTTAATCAAGGTGATTTTTACCGTATGATTGATTTAGTATGGGCTTCAAAAATCGAGTGAGTTAAACGATCACGTAAATTAAAAAAACACTTTACCAATGGATTTAGAAAGACATAAAGAAAATGTGATTTCGTTTTATAGAATGGCATTTAATGGAAAACCTCGTGAGGCTGTAGAGCGTTATGTAGGGGAAAAATATATTCAGCATAATCCGGTTGTTGAAGATGGGAAAGAAGGCTTTATCAATTATTTTGAACGCATGCATGCAGAATACCCAGAAAAGAGTATCGAGTTTGTGAGATGCGTTGCCGAAGGATCGTTGGTGGCGCTACATACATTACAACATTGGCCGGGCGACGAACAATATGTTACCATGGACTTTTTCCGAGTAAACGAATCCGGTAAAATTGTGGAACATTGGGATGCCATTCAAAAAGTACCGGAAACTATGGCACACAATAACGGGATGATTTAATCACTTTGTGTAATTTCGAACCGAAAGTGCCCACCAAATAAGTAAGGGATGGATGATTATTAGTCGCACCCAGCTAACCCATTGGGGAGCGCATAATCCGCCATCAATACAACTGCCTATCTGTAAAAAATAAACGTGTGCTGGAATAAACGCGATCAACATTGCGACGAGTAAATAGCTGGAGCTTTTCCTGCTTTTTTCAACCAAAACACCAATTCCTAAGCCAACCTCAATTACGCCACTTAATACATTTATCAATTCATGAAATGGCAGGTAAGGAGGAATTAAAGCCAAATAAAATTCTGGATTTATAAAGTGATTAAAACCGGCAACGATGTAAAATCCCCCTAGCAAAAATAGATTAACTTTCTTCAAATCCATTTAATATTTCCTTGGCTGTATGCCTTTTTCAAGATCAAAAAGAATGGTATCCACCAAATAAAATCGTTGGTAATCAGAGTATAAAAAAAGCCAAACGGAACCGTCCCGCTCAGGTAATTCACCAAAAATCCAATAGGACCAAATATCTTTCCTAGAAATCCTACCATAACAATAGGCCAATGTGTTATTGGATCTTGAGCTGCCCACCAATATCCCAATCCATAAACGCCAATTACCATGCCCATGCCTTGCCAAATCATTGGATGCACTGGAGCTTCCATACCTACCAGCTCAAAAAAGTGATTGGGAAACAGCACTACCCACGCACCCCAGATCAAATTATAAATAGAGGCAATTTTTAGAGTTAATGACATTTGTTTTGTCGACATAAATCAGAGTATTTGGGTGTATAATAAAGCATCAATTATAAAAACGAAGCTCCAGAAAGCTGTTCTCCACTTGTTCACGGTAACCAATTGATTTGCGGCTTGAGCTATTTCCTTACCCCCTGCAATTTGATTGTGTAATGGTACGGCGAAGAAAAAAGTATTGATCCACGCTAGAATTACGAATAGGAATGCTGCTATTTGTGCGCTACTCAAAGTTTGTGTTAGTCCATAAATATGCAGACCTAATTGACCAATCATTAAAGGCATCACAAGAATAGAAATACGGCCGGTGTAGGAGGTATGCCACGCAAATAAGTTATCCGGATTCATTTTTGTAAATGATGGATATACGATGAGTTGCGTCATCCAAATGAGAATCACCAAACCGAAATCGATAAGCAGTTGTGCAAGCATTCGTAATTATTGTGTTTTCGAACCTCCCAACACTTACAAACTTAGCTATCGTTCAAAAAAATAACCCTCAAACAAAGTATTTAGCGATGGCTCAACTGGTTAAACCAATCAGACATAATTTAAAAAACCCTAAAGTGACGTTCACCACTACTCTTTAACTCTTAAAATCACCCCAACCCAACTCTTTCAAAAATCACATCTACATTACGGGTATGATGTTTCAGGTCAAAGGCGTCATCAATCTCTTCCTGACTCAAATTCGACATGATAAATGCATCGGCCTCAACAATCGGTTTAAATGGCATTTGATTTTCCCAAGCTTGCATTGCTAAAGGTTGTACCGCATCGTATGCCTGCTCACGAACCATACCTTTCTCAATCAGTTTATTTAACACGCGTTGTGAAAATACCAGCCCATGTGTCTTCCAGATATTTGCTTCCATGTTATCTTCGAAAACTACCAATCGCTCCATTACGTTAGCAAAACGATGTAGCATATAATCGAGCAAAATAGTGGCATCCGGTAGGATAATACGTTCTGCAGATGAGTGTGAAATATCTCGCTCGTGCCATAGTGGGATGTTTTCGAAAGCCGTAACCATATAACCACGAAGTACCCGTGCACAACCGGAGATATTCTCTGAACTGATCGGATTTCGTTTGTGTGGCATGCTTGAGGAGCCTTTTTGTCCTTTTCTGAATGCTTCTTCTGCTTCTCGAACTTCACTTCGTTGAAGATGTCGGACTTCAACGGCCATTTTTTCCAACGTAGATCCAATCAAAGCTAAGGTAGACACATAATGTGCATGGCGATCGCGTTGTAAGGTTTGTGTTGAGATGGGCGCCGGTGTCAACCCTAACTTTTCACATGTATACATTTCAACCTCAGGTGGAATATTGGCAAATGTACCAACCGAACCCGACAATTTGCCAAATTCTACGTCTGACGCGGCTTTTTCGAAGCGTTCAAGATTCCGCTTCATCTCGGCGTACCATAACGCACATTTTAATCCAAAGGTAGTCGGTTCTGCGTGAATACCATGGGTTCGTCCCATCATCACGGTGTATTTATGAGTTTTTGCTTTCTCAGCTAACACAGAAATGATGCGTTCAAGATCTTTTTTAATGATTACATTCGCCTGCTTTAATCGAACTCCCCAAGCGGTATCCACAACATCTGTGGAGGTAAGTCCATAATGAATCCACTTTTTTTCGTCTCCTAAACTTTCCGAAACTGCACGTGTAAATGCCACTACATCGTGCCGGGTCTGCTCTTCAATTTCTTTAATCCGATCTAATTTAAAGGCCGATTTTTCATATAAAACATCAACATCATCCATCGGAATTACGCCGATTTTCGCCCAAGCCCAACAAGCTGCTAATTCTACGTCCAACCAGGCATTAAACTGGTTTTCCTCGGTCCAAATCCCCGACATTTCCTCGCGTGCGTATCTCGAAATCATAGCTAATTACTTCCTTTAAAATTTTCGCATAAGATACAGCTTTGTTCCTCTTCTTGTAGATCGATTTACTGTTATTTCTGTCAAAATAACCTAATCCGATTCAGTTTTTGACTAATTAAACGAATTAAGCGTAAAAGCGTTTTCACCTATATTATTCAATCAGAAAAGCGCTTACACCTATTAAATTATTTACTAATTATAATTTTACTAAATATTATTTGTTTGATTTTAGTTTTCACCTAACTAAGTTAGTGTCGGGAGCAATCTCACCTTACTCATCACTAAATAATCAATCAATGAAGTTCAGAAACAAAATAATTCTATGCGTACTTGCTCTTATGACGCTGAACTCGGTGCAGGCTCAGGAATTAGCGGCAGAGACGGTACAAAATAACCTTAACTATATATGGACCATTGTGGCAGCTTGTCTTGTATTTTTTATGCAAGCAGGTTTTGCCATGGTAGAGGTCGGTTTTACACGGGCAAAAAATGCCTTAAATATCATCATGAAAAATGTGATGGATGTCTCGGCCGGCGGACTCGCATTTTTCTTTATCGGGTTTGGCCTGATGTTTGGCACAAGCGCCGGTGGCTGGATTGGAACCGATGGCTTTATGCTTATGAACATCGGCGACTATTCGGTAGAATGGTCATATACTTTTTTCTTTTTTCAGGCAGTGTTCGCAGCTACAGCTGCAACCATAGTTTCGGGTGCCGTTGCAGAACGCACGGCTTTTAATGCGTATCTCATCTTCTCAATCGTAATTACGGCATTTATCTATCCTGTCTTCGGCTCTTGGGCATGGGGTAGTTTGTTTAACGGTAGCGGCTGGTTAGAAGAACTCGGTTTTATCGATTTTGCCGGATCAACAGTGGTTCACTCTGTGGGCGGTTGGGCGGCTTTAGCCGGTGCTTTGGTTGTAGGGCCTCGCGTTGGCAAATACATTGATGGAAAACCACAGCCAATAAAAGGACACAGTTTACCAACGGCTGCGTTAGGAGTATTTATTCTTTGGTTAGGCTGGTTTGGTTTTAATGCCGGATCAACCACTACCGGAGATACTTCCGTTGCCCTCATCGTTTTAAATACTTTTTTGGCGGCTGGTGCCGGTGCATTTGCGGCAATGGTAATCTCATGGATATCAACCGGTAAGCCGGATGGAGCGGTAACACTTAATGGAGTTTTAGCCGGGCTAGTTGGTATAACCGCAGGTTGTGCTAATTTGTCGCCTGCTTTTGCAATTGTTGCCGGAGCTATTGCCGGAATACTTTGTCACTATTCGATGATTTTTATCGAAAAGTATGTTGACGATGCCGTAGGCGCAGTATCTGTTCATGGAGTTTGTGGTGTTTGGGGGACGTTAGCAGCAGGCCTCTTCGATTCAGCCGGCTTTAGCTGGTCGGTAATGGGTGTTCAAGCTATTGGTATTTTAGCAGCTTTTGTATGGACATTCCCCGTTAGCTATCTCATTTTTAAAGGAATCGATGCATTGATTCCATTGCGTGTAAATGGTCACCTCGAAGAAATGGGCTTAGATTTGCACGAGCATGATGCAGAAGCCTATCCAGAATTTACACCCGACAACTCAGTTGCACCAGCTTAACGTCTAGGCAACTTTCACTCTCAACAAATAAAGGAAGAGCTTCACTCCCTCTTCCTTCATATTTCACTCCTCACTCACACAATCACTCATTATGAAATTACTTAGTAAAATTACGCTTCTTGCACTGGCATTTATTCTTGCCGCCGGAAGCACAAAAACAATTGCGCAAGTTAGTTTTGGAACCGATGTTGTAAGCCGTTATGTATGGCGTGGCATCGATTTTGGACAATCACTTAGCTTTCAACCCGGAATTGCTTATGCCAGCGGAAGCTTCGAAATAGGCGCATGGGGATCGTATGCAAACGACATTGGTGTTGCCAACGAACTCGATTTATTTGCCTCCTATTCTTTCGATTTGGATGATGCTTCATCTCTATCGATAGGAGTTACCGATTACTATTTCCCAGCCGCACCTGGAACGTTCACAACTTTCGATACCGATGGAAACCACGTGATCGAACCATTTCTCAGTTATTCAGGAGCATTTTCATTTACAGCGTATATGAACATACTCAACGATCCGGATAATTCTATCTATCTGAGTGCTTCATATCCATTTGAAGTAGAAGATGTAAGTCTGGAAGCTTTTCTTGGATTCATTCCAGGCGAAAGTGCCTGGTATGGAAATACTTCGGCAGCAGTTCAGGAAATCGGGCTTTCCGCTTCAAAGGAAATCACCATAACTGAGTCATTTTCACTGCCTGTATTCACAAGCTATATCATCAATCCTTATCAGGAAATAAGCTTTTTGTTTTTTGGCATTTCGCTTTAGCCATTCTCTGACTGCATGAAGGGAGCTTGTTGTGGTGATAAGCTCCCTTTTTGTAGTTACTGAACTTTAGTTTGCAGGAATTTTTAACACAGCCCCTCGTTCAATTCTGTCATCAAGATTAACCTGATTCAGTATGGCCACATCTAACGGATCAACTCCTCTGGGTAGATTTTGAGGAATCAATTCTGAGAAAACACCACCTTGTCGTATTCGCTCCAAACGAATACGCATTGGCTGAACATTCAGTACTGCGGGATCATCTACTGCATCGAAAGAAGTAAACACCGAACTAAAATCATTGGCATAGGTACTGAATTGGTCGGAAGTGGTGTAGCTTAAAAACCGATATACGTTACCATCATAACTCACAGCACTCACCTGAATTTTAACAGGTGTACCATCCTGTGTGGTGGTATTAACTAGTGCTGTATGTCCGGAATACCCATTTACAACAATTTCGTTTTGATTTTCCAGATTGATTCCTTCCTGACTAGTAAACGCATTCACCGACGACTTGGGATTCGAATTTTCTCCGTCTATGGTGAATTGTGTGATAGCATTCTGCGCCTCGTTATATAGAATTACTGCTGATGGTTGATTAGCTACACCAAACCCGGTGGGAACAGCAAACTGGAACTTTAGCTCCGGGTGGTAAAAAGTATTTCCATCCACATATCCTTCGCGTGGATTTTCGCCATACATCAATCCATCAATCATATTCAGAAATTCATCGCGATTAATAATGGATTGTTCGTACCCTTCTTCTTCCCACTCAGCGGCTAATCTTGGAATATTTTCTTCGCGTTCGCCCGGATCCGGGTGTGAAGATAAATGAGAAGGAATATCGAATCCTGCTTTTTCACTAATTCGTTTTAAGGATGTAAAGAATTTCCCTCCTTCTGCAGCTTCGTATCCTTCCATAGCAGAATACTCAACTCCTAATCGATCAGATTCGCGTTCATCATCACGACCATAACGTAAAAATAACAGCTGAGCGGTTGTTCCACTTAATTGAAGAATTTGTCCGCCATCGTAGCCTAAACTTTCGCCAAGTATCGCAGAACCAATTACCGCTAATTGTCCAAACTGCTGATCTGCGGCTCGTTGGGAAGCATGTCTCGCGGCCACATGCCCAATTTCGTGCCCAAGAACCACCATCAGTTGGGCTTCGTTGTCGAGATGTGAAAGTAAACCACGCGTTACGTATACATAACCACCGGGCAGAGCAAAAGCATTTACAACGGGACTATTCAACACACGAAAAGTAAAAGGTGTATTTCTATATTCTGCCGGTGTGTCTTCACGATTAAAATGACTTACTTCCAAAAGCTCTTGTCCTAATCTGTCAACATATTCGGTAAGTTCGGGATCATCGTATATTCCATATTGCGCGATGATCTCGCTATCGGCTTCCTTCCCAATTTCTAATTCCTGTTGCCATGTGTAGCCATACACACGCTTGTTACCCGAAACGGGGCTTGTCTGTATGGTAACGCAGCCCGATGCAGCAATTAAAGCTGACACTAATACAATGAAAAATGAAGATTTTAATCGGTGGGTAAGTATATTCATGGTTTAAAAAGCTTTTGTAACATTTCCTGCAATTGTTGCTCAATATCAGGTAATTACTTAAAAAATATAATTAGATCGGGGTTATGGGTGCTAACAATTTTAAATTGTTTGAGGTGGTGAACGAAACCATCGACGATATTTACGACTTTTTAGTTAGATATATTCGAACATTTTGGATTATTCTATTTCGTTTCAGGTCGTTTATCGAACTCAAACATGAAGACCAAGATTATCTTAAGATCGTTCGACCGTTTAACTACCTGCTCTTCAGCTTCATATTATTATTGCTAGGCTTAGAACTTGTTTCAATTCCCTACGAAGAATATTACAGCGAAAGCTATGCGAACGAGCAATACAGTTTAAGTGAAGGCAGCAGATCGGCAGCGGGGCAAGACAAACTTGATGACGAAAAGGGCATGTTCTCTAACCTTCAGAACGACTTAGTGAGCTTAAACACTACGTCGATCATCATGAAATTTTTGCCCACCATTTTGTTCTTTATTTTGATTTCGCAAATCATTGAAGTTATCTACCGAAAACTTTTTAAAAAGCCTGAAGCTGCGTTTGGGTCTGCTTATTTATACAGCATTGGCTTCAGTTGTTCAGCATTTGCATTTATGGCGCTGTTACTTTATGGTATTTATGCCACCGCTATGTTTCTGGAAATATTCGAGATCATGAACCTGGTAGAGGATCTCGAAGTTGCTATCGTTTTATACGGATTGTTGCTCACCATTTTCCCAGCGTTTTTGATATCAAGAGTGTTAAAAATCGAAGAAATACACTTTTTCAAACGCATCCTCTCCTTTTTCTTTCTAATTGGCCTCAATATCATGATCACCCTTGGTTATTTGTTAGCGCTGGTAAATGCACAAGAAAATAACAGTGAATTTACTGCAGAAAATGCCGGAGTCGAATTCAAACTCTTAGGAATGGAACGTGAAGGCAAGAACCTGCAAATGACGCTGATCCACCGCAATAACAGTGATTTTATCTTCAAACAAGGCTCAACTGCATGGATCAATGCCGTGAATTATTACGATACTCTTACCTATGGGATTTTTCTTGCCGATGCTAACTTCATAACCGGTAAGCAAACCAACAATTTTCTTCATCTAAACCCGAACCGAATACTAGAGCTTGAACTCGAGATAAATAATGAAATGGATTATCAGGTATTTGATTCCTTATTCACAAACACCCAGGAGGTTTTCAGAATTGAACTTGAAGTACTGAAAGATGCCGAAAATTATCAGACGGCTTTCATCGATTTTATTGGAGAAAACAATTCGGAATAACGATCAAACAATATTTACTTCTCGCTCTAGTTCTATTCCAAATTTCTGATGGATATCCTGCTTAATCGCTTCAGAGAGCTTATAAATCTGTGCACCACTTGCGTTTCCGTAATTCACGAGCACCAATGCTTGCTTTTCATGCACGCCGGCATCACCATTTCGATATCCTTTCCAGCCCGCGGTATCTATTAACCAACCGGCAGGCACTTTCACCAAATGCTCCGTTATCGGATAACCGGGAAGAGCTTTGTATTCTTTCTTCAGCTCGTTAAATAAAAACACATCGATTACTGGATTCTTAAAGAAACTCCCATTATTGCCTAACTCACTGGGGTCAGGTAATTTACTTTCTCTCACTTCAATTACTGCATCACATACATCTTTTATGGTAGGATTTTCAATTCCCTTCGCCGATAGTAGTGATTTGAGTGCACCATATTCTGTATTGAGAGTGTGATTTTTCGATAATGTAATAGTAATCGAGGTTATCACCGTTTTTCCTTTGAGATCGGATTTAAAAATACTTTCCCGGTAACCGAACTTACATTCCTCATTTAAGAAGGTTTTATTAGACATTGATTCAATCATCAAAGCTTCAACATCCACAAGAACTTGGGATAACTCGACACCATAAGCCCCAATATTTTGGATAGGAGCTGCACCAACCTTGCCGGGAATTAATGCCAGATTTTCGATCCCTCCCCATCCGTTAGAAACACAATACAATACCAGTTCATGCCAGTTTTCTCCGGCTGCCACTTTTAGTATAACCTGCTTATCTGTTTCTTCAAGGATCTCAATCCCCTTTAAATTGATGTTCAAGATTACCCCATCAAAATCGTTTACAAACAGAACATTGCTACCACCACCAAGAATCAAAAACTTATCATCTTCTCGTTCAATTTCCTGCAAGGCTTGAATCAAATCTTCAAGAGAGTCAATTTCGATCAGCGTTTTTGCCTTTGCAGAAACGTGCATCGTGGCAAAGGAAGAAAGATCTACATTTTTAGAAATACGGAGGTTTTGTTCAGGCATTTTCAGGATTCTTCAACCTGTTTAGGTTCGGTAGTGTCGTTTACTTTAACCCGCACTTTTTTGATCCTGTTATTTTGCACCGAATGAACTGTTAGCTCAAGATTTTTAAAACTAATCCGCTCTCCAACGGTCGGTAGATTTTCGGTGGTGTGATAGATTAACCCGCCCAGTGTTTCGAACTCATCACTATCGCTGGCAATTTCACACTCCAGTATGTCTTCCATATCATCCAGATCGATTTGCGCATCAAATATGTAGATACCGGATTTAAATCGTGTATACATATCGGGATCTTCGCCTTCTTCGTCGATGATATCACCCACAATTTCTTCCAAAATATCATCCATCGTGATAATACCTTCGGTACCGCCATACTCATCCACTACTACAGCCATGTGTGTTTTTTCCTGCTGAAAATCACGTAATAAATCATCCAGTTTTTTTGTAACCGGCACGTATAATGCTTTTCGGGCTATGTTCTTCCAGTTGAATGCCGGCTCTGCTTCTACATCTTTCAGAAATGGTAACACATCTTTTGCATAAATAACGCCTAAAATAGTGTCTAAATCGTTATCGTACAGTGGCATTCGCGAGTACCCTTCTTTTTTGATCAATGCCAGAACCGATTCAAGCGAATCATCAACTGAAACACCTACAACATTTACCCTTGAGGTCATAATTTCGCGAACAGTGGTAGTACCGAAATCAATTACGTTCTCGATAATTTCTCGCTCGTCTTCTTTTAAAGAGCCTTCCTGTTCTGAAACTACCGCCATTGTTTTGATGTCGTCGGAGGTCATTTTTGAGGTTGGCTTGGGCAGATGGCGCTCCAAAGTAACCGCACTTTCAGCTAGTAAAACAGCAATCGGTTTTAATAAAATATAGAGCGCATAAATAAGGCCGCTAACTTTTCTGGAAACCCCCAAAGGATCATTTATTGCGATGAGTTTTGGTGTGATTTCACTCAAAATCAAAATCGTGAAGGTTAATACAATTACCTCGAGTGTATAAATCAACACTTCTGATACTTCGATTAATCCTAACAAACTACCGGTAATAACTGCTGCTAAAACCGATGCAATGATATTGGAAAAAGTGTTTCCGATTAAGATGGTTGCGAGCAATCGGCGTGGTTTACTCAGCATTTGAAGAATGCGAAAATCCGCAGAATGCCCTTTTTCGTCTTGCTGTAAATCTTCAAGTCTTGTAGAAAGCGAGAAAAAAGCGACTTCCGATCCCGAAAAGAAAGCAGAAAAGACTAAGCCGAGAATCATTATAAAAATCTGTACAGAGAGAACAAAAATGTCTAATTCGCCACCAGTGGCAAAAAATCCAAAACTATGTAGCAAGTTCAAACTGATATAACTAAATGGGTCTTCGATAAAGGTAGAATTGTTAGCGTTTGTGCAAATTTAATCAGGCTAAAGGTTGCTACAAAATAAAAAAGCGACGATCGGTAAGACAGTCGCTTTCTTATAATTATTGGTAATTACCTAGAATGGCAAATCATCGTCCATGTTGTCGAATGAGCTATCGATTGGAGTAGCGCTCGACATTTGGGGCTTCTGATTTTGAACCTGCTGATTCTGGTTCTGATTTTGCTGCCCGGAATTATTTCCACTTCCACGGCTGTCTAGCATGGTCATCTGTAACGCTTTTACTTCGGTAGTGTAGCGCTTTTGGCCTTGGTTATCTTCCCATTGGCGTGTTTGTAGCGGACCTTCGATATAAATCAAAGAACCTTTATGTAGATATTGCTGGCAAATTTCGGCCAAACGACCCCAGGCAACTACTCTATGCCATTCAGTTTTTTCCTGAATTTCGCCATTTCCATCTTTATAACGTTCGCTGGTAGCCATATTTAAAGTGGCAACTGCGGTGTTAGATTGGGTGTATCTTACTTCCGGATCCTGACCTAAACGGCCGATTAGCATTACTTTGTTTAGTGAACTCATTACGTATCCTACTGTCTATAATTAATGTTTGTTTGCAAGGTAAGACGCCTGCCAATTGAATTCCTTACAAAAAATTTTTTATCCCTTGTTCTATCATTAAGTTTTTACTTAATGATAATTTTTTTGAATCGGCTTTTATTCCCAGCCGAATCTTTTTTTGAGCGAGTTTATGGTAATGGAGTGTTCTTCGGTACCGCTTGTTCCTAATAAGAAGGCATAGGGCTTCCATTCGTCTACGCTTTCAAAAATAATTTTTAGTACACCCAAAGTTGGAATCACCAGAAACATACCGGGTAAATTCCAGATTAATCCACCCGCAATAAGAGAAAAAATAATTACTAATGGATTTATTCGAACGTATGAACCTGTAATATTTGGAGTAAGGATATTATTCTCCAAAAACTGAACTATGAAAAACTGAATAACAACGGCGCCAGCAACTGTCGGTGATTGAGTACCTAACACAAAGAATACCACAATACCATAGCCAAGCACTGTACCCAGGTATGGAATCAGGTTAAAGATGGCGGCTACCAATCCAAAAAGAAGAAAATATTCTACACCAATCAGATAAAAGCCCAACGTGTTCAATCCAATTAAAAGAAAGCAAACAACCAGTAAACCTTTTAAGTATTTAGGAACTACATCCGCTGCTTTAAGAATTATTTCTTTTACCGTTTGCGACTTTTCATCGCTCACCAGCATAAACACGAAGTCTTTAAACTTATCGCGGTAAAAGAGTAACAAGAAAGTGTACACTGGAATGAGAGCAAGGGTAATAAACAGATTTTTTCCGGCTTCAATTACTGTTGCAAAATAATCACTATTTAAACCTGCTGTTTTTATGATATCGTTTTGTTGAGCAATGCTTAGTCCAAATACCTGATCTACTGATTGCTGTAGCATATTAATGCTTGCCGAAAATGACTTCCGTAATTCGGGTAAATCTTCAGACAGACCTTCGAATAACTGGGAAAGAATGAACAGAAGCGTAAATATTCCGCCCATAAATACAATAATGACAATAAAATTCGTTGCTATGCGAGGAATTTTAAGCTCTTCCAGCTTACGCGCACTTGGATACAAGAGATAGGCTAAAAAAATACTGAAAGAGAGAGGCACCAATAGTTGTTTGGTGATACTTAAAATGGCTGCAATCGCAAAAATCAATGCAATGCGCACCAAATAACGAATAGCCGGTGGATACTCTTTCATTTGCACAATCTGTAGGTTAGTGCAATTATAGTATAAATTTGAACATTATCAGGTTGTTAATAATTACGAATCTTTTCGAACTAACACCAATTGTTGATAATCATCTTTTCGAAGGTCTTGATAGAAATTTCTCAAATCATCGTAAAGTTCAGGAGCAATTTCTCGTTCTTTCAACTCCATAGTGCGAATGTATAGATAGGTGTTACCTGTAATCCGTTCTAGTTTTTGGGTGTATGCAGCAAACTCTGTGCTTGTGTTAGTAAATAAGGGCCTTGATTCAATTTCGTAGCCATCGGGAAAGTTTAGAAGTACCGAATCGCTCTCGGTATAAGCATATCGAAACCGGATGGGTAGATTGCGGGTTTCTACTTCTTTAAAATCTATGCGCGTACGATTCAGCTTATTTAATGGAACATACAACCGTTTACTAGACGATCGTGCGTAATGATCTAGCTGCGCTTTGTATTTGATGCTGGTAATATCCTTTTTTGAATCTACCCCACTAAAATCAGCGAGTTCGATACTTTTATGATCTGTTGGGAGCATATCCTCAAGCCACTCAGTTTTTTTGGCTTCGCTTACCGATAATAATTGATACAAAACTCTGCCTTGAGACGCTCCTTGATAGGCCAATTCACCCTCTATTTTTGCGTGTCCCTGTTCATCAATATTAATCGAGTATACACTTACTTTTTTATTGTTTTGATTTGTTACATCAGGCGTTTCGACAACCGTCCCACCTTCGGCAGATACCAGCAAGGCTTTTTTCGAATACCCATTGCCCAAATTATTCGGAGGCAGATATTTACTGGTGCATTCCAACCAAATTTCTTCTCCATTTTCGAGGGTAACACGCAATACAACGTGATTAAATTGATTTCCAGGGAAGTCTTCGATTAATGGACGATCGGCGGATGCATTAATCAATACCGCATGCGCATCAATACCAACATATTCCAGAGCGGCTAACATGTAATTTGTTAACGCTTTACAATCCCCGTAACTATTATCAAAAACAAATTCAGCCGGGAAGGGTTTCCATCCACCTATTCCGAGTTGGATACTTACGTATCGGTTTTTTTCCTGCAAATAATTGAACAGGATAGCTACAATTTCTCGCTCGTTTTCCACTCCTTTAACTAAGGCGTCGATTTCGGCTTTTGCGGCATCGGGTAAGACACGAGTTTGCGCACCTAAATCATAATACCACTTCCCAAATGCTTCCCAGGTACGGGCATCACCAACCGTGCCTTCAATTTCAAATTCGCCCGGAGCTACCAACATGTGGGGCAAATTATCTCTAACCGAAGAATACGGTTCCGTTTCTATTGCAGTTTGGTTGTTATAATCCCAGCGGTACGTTGTATACTCGCCCCCTTCTATTACCGCTACTTCGGAGTTTAATTCCACCGGATGCGTTCTTACTCCGGTATTGTAATCTGTGATACTAAATCTTGACATCACCACCGATTGATCGGGTTGCATTGGATACCAATCCGGTAGATTCAGCGTGCCATATAGTGTTTTCTCTATTTCATACTCGATGGTGTATGGGTAAGTTGGATGATAAAACTCGAGCACTTTCACTCGATTATCCGAAAAAAATGAAACTCCATCATTTACGCTGTAATCTCCTGCATCCTTCATCGAATAGGTTTCAACAATCTTACCGTTGCGGTCAATCAGTCGGGCGTTCATGTATTCGATGCTACTTAACTGATCATAAAATTCGTATACATCCGCATACTTTTGATGCTCTTCGTTGTGAATTGTTATCGCAACCCGCTCGCGATAGGTAGCCTCTGATCGGTCGTGAATTATCAATTCGATATCACTTTCTTGAATGGTAGAATGTGCTCCGTCTAATAAATCGGCCGGCGTATTATAATAATTCTGAGTACTGAACTCGTACAACAAACCGGGTGGAGTGCACGCAAGAAATAAAACGGTAGTTACAATTATCAGGCTATATTTCATGACTCTTTCACCAATACGATTTGTTCGGCATGCGTATTTACGAGTTGATCGTACATATCCTTTAAAGCTGCGTATTCGTTGGGCGAATATTGTGATTTATTCACCTTAAGGATGTATCTCATCATAATAGCACCATTTCCTGCTTGCAAGATCCGCTGAAATTCGGCGGAATTATCGGGCATTCTGTAAATAATGGGTTTGGGAAGTTCGTCGATTACCCACCCCTGCGGAATTGAAATATTCATGGAAACCATTTTCTGAAATGGTGTCAAATAATCTACCGGAAAGAACCGCTCATCCATAGTAAATGGATTTCTGTTTACTTGCTCAACCACCATTGGGTTGAAGTAGATTACGTCCGAATCGATCGCATTGGTTTGTTCAAATTCCAGTTGATACGTAAACCCCTGCTCTTCATTATCCTGAACTCCTGCTACAGTTGTGACTTTATTAAACGAGTTATTTTGAAAAACCAACTCTTGCAGCGAGTTTACCGAGTCGGAAGCCAAATATTCACTTCGTAATTCTTTAGCAAAGTACCCGGTATTCTGATCTCTGATACTACCCGTTATCCCTTGTTCTGTGATGTTTACTAATACTGTTTTTACGCTCGCGTTTTGGCTTACATTATTGATGGGCATCCAGATTACTTGATCCTCGTAAATCAATAGTCCTTGCGTTCTAAGTACATATTCAGGAAGTAAATTATAAGGCCGATCAGGATCTGTTGCATCTAGAATAAATGCATCATCTTCTAGATCTACATAAACCAAAGCATAATTGAACTGATCGATCACACCCAACAAAGTATTTATTTCTCCATTTTTATGAGTACTGGTAATTAGTGGATAGGCATTTAAGCCTGCTTCCTTAAGTAGTTGCAACAACACCATATTTATTTCTGTTGCCGAGCCCTTTGCCTCTTTAAATACTTTGGCAGTGTTTTTATCCATAAAAAGTCCGCTGTACCCATCCCATTCCATTCTTTTAGAAACAAGATTATACAGTGCTCGCATTTTCTCTTGATCCGATTCTAACCCGTAGGTTTCCAATTGCATTTCTGCAACCATAGCATTATCAGTTTTCAAGCGTTTTCCGAAATAATTACTATTTAGCAAGTCGCTGATTACATGCTCCCAACCTTGGGTATACATGTAGGTTCGTCCACCCGGTACTTTTACACTTGTAAACTGAAACTCCAGTCGCGCTTCGTATGCCTCTCTTGATTTTATGTATGGTTCATCGGGCAAGGCTTTTACATTTCTCATTGCGAAGTAGAGCTCTTTACCGGTCTGAAAATCATCTCCCATTCGGCTGTTGTAGGTATTCGCTTCTTCAAAGAAAAGATTCTCATACCCTTTCGTTTGATAGTTAAAAACGAAGTACTCCGGTACTTTTGCTGTATACTCGCTCCATATTGTTGGGATGTCTGTTTGAAAATACCAGGTTGGATACCAGTAGGAAAATTCCATGGTCATTTCGTAGTACACTTCGATGATGGTACCCTTACTTACATTGGGCACCGAAATTTTTTGTACCGACCAGTTTTTTGTTTCCTCCTCTTCAAAAATATTCTCTTTGGTGGCTTCTGTTGCAACAACATCCCCGTTCTCCATCACATTGTAAGCGGTAACTTTAAGTTTGTCAATTTCTTGCTCCGGATCTTCATGCCGAAATCGAATGCTTATATCTGCCAGAGAAACACCGGCGTCTTCCAGTATTTTTATTCGTTTATGTCTGCTGGTTATTAACTCAAATCCTTTTCGGTTGGAGTATCTGATTTCAGAATTTCCTTTATCGAAAAGTATCACTGCATCTGCAGTTGGATCCTCTTCATATACCGTCATTTCCAGATGCGATCGAGGTATATCTCCATAATCGAATACATTTGTGGTAGATTGCCCGAATAGTTTATTTGGTGATATCAGAGAGAGGATAAGAAGTGTTGAAACTGCACCAGCTCTTTTTATAAGTGACTGCATATGTTATAGTTTAGTAAATACAATATTCTCGTTTAGGCTAACCACCATTTGATCATACATACCTTTCAGAACTTCGTATTCTTCGGGCATAAAGCGCATTTTATCGATTTTAAACCGATAGTTTAGTGTGATGGTATTACCCTCGGCTTTGATGATTCTTCGAAACTCGCCGGCTCTACCCGGCAACCGATATAAAACCGGTGTAGGGAGTTCATCCACTTTCCAATTTTCGGGGATTGTAATGGTCATAACCATATTTTCATCGAAGGTATAATCAAAATCTACGGGGTAGGTTCTGTTTTCTAGATTGAAAGGATTGCTCGAAATTCGGCCCATTATCATTGGATTGAAATAAAACGTTGAATACTCTTCAAGCCCTTTCTTAGCGAATTCGAAATTGACGTTTACACCTTGCACTACATCAGCATTATTTACATTAAGTTTAGATAGATTTACTTCAGATTTTGATCCAAAATATTTATCTCTAATCGCAATTTCTTGCTGCTCATCTGACAGCAATTCTTTTGCGTTAACAGCAAATAATCCTTTAAACTGGATGGATGCATCGCCGCGAATACTATCCTGTGAAATATCGATTGATATATTTTTAAATGAAGTACTTTTTACTATTTGATCGATGGGTAACCAAACTAGTTGCTTGGTATAAAGCATTAATCCTTCGGTACCGATAATATTTGAGGGTAATATGGTGTAAGGGTGGTACTCATTTTTTGGGTCTAATAAGTAGTAATTTTCGTCAACTGCAACGTATGTAATGGTAGTATTAAATTGACCATGCTCTGGAAATAATCCAATTATTTCACCATTTCCGGCAGTACTTACCAATATCGGATAAGCCTGAAAACCAGCTTCTCGTAAAAGCTGTATCAGTATAAAATTCATAGCAGAACTGGAAGCCAATCCTTCGTTGTAATACTCTTCTAAACTCTTATCTACATACAAGCGATAGCTTTTATCCCATTTTATTTTTTCTTGCACATGATTATAGAGTGCAATCATTTTATCAAGATTTGAATCATGGCCTTCAACAACATTATTCGCTACTTCTTTAAGCGTCCTACTACTTTTTAGTCGATCCCCATAGTTTCTATATTCGTCAAGACCTGCAACTACTTCCTCCCAAGTTTTTATAATTCTTTCAGGCATCGAACCCGGAAATTCAACTCCTGCAAGCTGGTATCTAACATGTGCTAAATAATCAATTTTAGCTTTCATATAAGGCTCGCTCTGTATGGCAGGAACATCTTTCATTACGTATCTGTTTTTAATTCCCTCAACCATAAAATCTTGCATTCCCTGATTTGACCTTCCCGCATTTTGTTGCCCTGCCATTACACTTGGTCCTGCTGAAGGCCTGATTGTGTATCGTTCGTTGTAGTCTGAACTTTCTTGAATAAAATACTCCTGATACCCTCTTGTAACCGTAAGGAACTTAAAAAATTGAGGTATTTTGGTATTGTATTCACTCCAAAGCGTGGGATATTCTCCTTGAAAATACCAATCTGGGAAATCGATCGGATTTTCGGACCTCTTATCATATTCATACTCTATAATGCACCCTGACCGAACGTTGGGTATAGAAAATTTAAGAACTGCCCAGCTGCTACTAGTATTTTCAGTAAATGTATCGCCTTTTCCAATACTTGATTCCACAATTTCGTTGTTGTCATCCAAACAATACGAGCTTGCTTTAACATTATTTACTTTCTGTTCAGAATCACCCACACGATATCCAATGCTAACATCTGCTAATTCTAAAGCATCATCGGTAAATACTTTACTCCGGCGATGTATTTTGGTCGATAGTTGAAATAGATTATTCACATAATTCAACTCCGACTCACCAACTTCGAACAACACCACTGCACTTGCACTGCTGTCGAGATCATACACTTCCATCTCTAAATTTGCCCGTGAAATGTCCCCAAATTTCTGTACCTGTGCCTGAAGAGGAAAAAAATATAACCCCAAAAATATTACCGCGAAAAAAGCCTTCATCTATATTTAACTAATTAAAAATGTTCACCAAAGTAACATTTTTCTTATTCCTAAATCAACAAAAACTCCACTCTCTAATCCTTTCAGATTTATTTTAAAAAGCGCGGCTGGCAACATTTAATGTAACAATCGAATGTAACTTCCCCTCTTACACTACGACGCATCACCGTCGATAACAGGAGCACAGAATTAACGCAGTTTCATGAATTCATCTCCAACGATTGTTCACTCACTCACACAACAACACACCGGCTTGCCGGCATACACTGGTAACTGGGGCAAGTCACAGGCTTCACATCTAGTCCGCCGCACACACTTTGGTAACAAAGTAAGCGACCTTAATCGAGTTCGGGCTTTTGCAAATGCAACCGAAGCAGCTCAAACCTTGGTTGATGAAGCCAAAAATGCCGTTTTGCCGGACGACCCTTCCTGGTTCGCCAATAACAATTCGGGGAATATCCTTGATATGTACGACATTCAGTTTCGCTGGATGGATGCCATGTACCAAGGTGGTTTTCTGTCGAAGATGTTACTGTTCTGGACCAACCATTTTGCGGTTTCCTATCAAAACATGAATGACTTGCCCGGCAAAGCACCAAATAGTTATGCCAGCCACATGTTCAAGTATGTGAAGTTGCTGCAAACTGATGGATTTGGTGATTTTAAAGAACTGGTAAAAAAAGTGAGCAAGAACTCGGCCATGTTGTATTACCTCAATAATTACAACAATCGCGCCGGGCAACCCAACGAAGATTTTGCCCGTGAATTATTAGAGCTGTTTACTCTCGGCACTACCGACAAAATCGGAACTGATAATTACAGCGAAGCAGATGTAGCCGAAGTAGCCAGAGCTGTTACCGGCTGGCGGGTAAATAACTCAAATTTATCCGGCTTTTTTGATGAAGATCGTTTTGACGCTACCTCGAAAACAATTTTCGGGATTTCGAACAACTACACCATGGATTCGGTGGTGGATTTGATTTTTGATGAAAAACCGGAAAAAGTAGCATGGTTTTTATCGAAGAAGCTGTACACCTTTTTTGTTAGTGCAGAACCGGAAGAAGCACCTGTACAAGCATTAGCCGATTACTGCCTAAGTGTGAACTTCGATATCTCTGCGGTACTTGTAAACTTGCTTGCCTCCGAACACTTTTACAAAGAGCGATTTTTCGGTGCCCGCATCAAAAGCCCGATTGAAATCTATCTTGGCTTCCTTCGTCAGTTTGAGATTGTGCCAACGCCAGAGATTAAAGAATTCATCAGAGTTCAAATGCCTGAACTAAATGAAGAATTACTGCGCCCTGAAACCGTTTTTGGTTGGAGCGGCTACAATCCACCTGATTCTGACGGGACTCCCGGCCATTTCACCTGGCTGAATACAAATTTGCTTCCGGCTCGCTGGAGTACCATCACCGATATGATTTACGGCTACAATGGTGCCGGTGATTTGTACAACCCCATGCGCATTGCCGAGAAAGTATCTGATCCCCGAAATCCATTTACGCTGGCTGAAGACATTGCAGAACATCTGTTGTCACTTCCACTCGATCAGGTGGGAATTCGCCAAGTAGAAGAAGAATTTACGGGCGATCCCGCATATGCCCCAGATGTTAGCTCTTTCCCGGAGTATAAAATCAATCTTGCTAAGATTTTGCTGGGTCCCATTCCCTGGTACGAATGGACCGCCAATACCGATACCGACGGTAACTTGTATTACGAAGAACATCTGGCCGAGGCACTTCGGCAATACATTTCGTACATCATTCAACTACCGGCTTATCAATTAATTTAAGGGAGACCCAGCATGTGTAACCAACATTCATCGCACAAAAACCGCCATGGAAGCAGCCTGGAACATGGTCAGGCGCACGAAAAAGATCATCAATCGTGGACCCGACGTAGTTTCTTAAGCACTCTGGGAATTGGAGCACTTGGCTCGGGTTTAATGCTGGGTGGCATTCCGGTAAATGCCATGGCTCGTACAAAATTCTTAAACCGATTAGCTTCTGCCGCTAATAATCGTGTGTTAATTTTGATTCAACTTGGTGGCGGAAATGATGGACTCAATACCGTAATTCCTGTAGAAAATGATGTGTATTTCCAGAAACGACCTACTATCGCCATTTCTAAAAACGAAGCCATTTCTTTGAGCGATGATATCGGACTTCATCCCGCTATGGGGAGTTTATCGCCAATGTGGAGCGAAGGGAATATGGCCGTTTTCAATAATGTAGGCTACGAAAACCCGAATCGTTCGCATGCACGATCTACTGATATTTGGACATCTGCCAGCGATTCCGATCAAATGATGGGAACGGGCTGGGCCGGTCGCTTTTTGGTGGAAGATAATCCCGATTTAATCGCAAATCCCCCTGAATTCCCCTTGGGAGTTCGAATTGGTGGCTCCTCTACCCTATTCCAAAGTGAATTCGGAAATCTTGGAGTAACCTTTGGTGGTGCTTCCCAATTTGCTCAATTTTTGGAACAGGGAGGTTTCTATAATGAAGAAAACACCCCTGACAACGATTTCGGACGTTCCCTTTCCTTTGCTCGTAAAATCGCGAATTCTTCGTTTCGATACCTGGAAGCCATACAGGAAGCTGCTGATAATTCCACCAACATGAATGAGTACCCAAATTCCGGATTATCCAGAAGTCTTTCTGTAGTTGCTCGCTTAATTCGAGGTGGATTACAAACTAAAGTGTTTCTGGTTTCGAAAGGTGGATTTGATACCCACAATAATCAAGGCTCAACCGAGGGTGGGCACGCCAATTTATTACGTGATGTGGCCGATTCTGTACAAGCATTTTATGCTGATTTGGCTTCGGATGGATTAAATGATCGTGCCTTAACTATGACCTTCTCTGAATTCGGCAGAACGCTGGATGAAAATTCATCAGCCGGTACTGATCATGGTTCATCGGCGCCGGTAATGGTTTTTGGACCTGTAAATGGTGGTATTTATGGCGAGCATGCAGATTTAATCGATCTGGACCGCTCCGGTGATCCTGTATATGGCATGGATTACAGAAATATCTACGCCAATATTCTGGATAATTGGTTCGAATTAGAATCTGCCGGAATGAGCGCTGTGTTAGATGGTGAATATGAAGATTT
This sequence comes from bacterium, assembly GCA_024742815.1. Taxonomy (GTDB): domain Bacteria; phylum Bacteroidota; class Rhodothermia; order Balneolales; family Balneolaceae; genus HXMU1420-13. The sequence goes on along the minus strand of JANSXX010000004.1, from coordinate 25,313 downwards.
AGGCTTCCTAAACGTGGCTACTAATGCATCCCGAAACAGCAAACCATTCGCATTTAAACTGCATCAGAATTATCCGAATCCATTTAATCCATCAACAAACATACAGTTTACCTTACCGGCTTCTGTAAATGTTCGTCTACAAGTGTTCAACATTCAAGGGCAATTGATACAAACGCTTATCGATGGAAACGTACCCGCCGGACAGCAGAATATCCGGTTTGATGGAAGTAATCTTTCAAACGGAACCTATGTGTATCGATTGGAAACTCCATACGGGGCTGCATCAAGAAAAATGACCTTAATTAAATAACTATGGCAAAACGAATACGCTTTTTGGCACTTATCATTTCTATTGTCAGCCTGTTTATGCTGAGCAATTGTGATGCCGTAGATGCCATCAAAGGATCAGATGAACCCGACGATTTACAAAAAGTCCAAACACTGCATCCTGTACTTCTAAATGGCAAATGGGGATATATCACCAATAACGGAGAAATGTCGGTTGCTCCTCAATTTGATGAAGCAAAGGATTTTAAAGGCGGTTTTGCTGCTGTTCGAAAAGGCACCGAATGGGGATATATTTCTGAAACCGATGGATCGTTAACAATTCCGATTCAATTTAGTGTAGCCGGAGATTTTTCCAATGGATTAGCCCTTGCTCAACTCCCAAATCAGTTATATGGTTTTATTGATTCAACCGGTAATTTTGCCATTGATGCGCAATTCGAGTTTGCCGGCTCTTTTAACGAAAACCTGGCAGCTGTTCGCTCCGATGGCTTGTGGGGCTATGTTTCAACGGATGGAAATATTGCTATCAATTTGGAATTCAGTCAGGCCAAATCTTTTTCGAATGGCTATGCTGCCGTGGATACCTTCGAAGGTTGGGTATACATAGATAACACAGGAGCTGTAGCCATCAACACCGGATTTCAGGTGGCAGATGCCGGAAATTTTGCTCAGGGATTAGCTCCACTTCAAACCAACGATGGCTGGGGCTACATCGACGAAAATGGTATTCCGGTGATAAATCCAAAATTCACACAAGCCGGAAGTTTTTCGGAAGGATTAGCTTGGGTGATGGACGAAGAATATATCGGTTATATCGATCAATCTGGTGAGATAGTGATTCCCTATCAATTTGCTGAGGTGAAAGCCTTTAACGAAGATTTTGCCGCTGTACGCATTAGTCGCGATTGGTATTACATCCATGCAGAAACGGGCACAATTGCTTTTAATCAGCCTTTTGATGCAGCCGAAAGTTTCCGAAATGGAATCGCGAGAGTACGTATTGGCGACGACGAAAACGCTCGATATGGCTACATCAACACAGAAGGTGAATACATTTGGTACCCCACACGCTAACAGAGTTATGAAACACATCATTAAATTTTTACTACTTGGATTCCTTTTTGCATCTGCTTGTGAAGTGGTGGATGGGATAACCGGAAAAGAGGAAACACCACCCCTTGCAGAGGTCGAGCTTTTCCCTGTGCTGTTAAATGGTGAGTGGGGCTACATCAACAAAAAAGGAGCAATGGTGATTGAACCTCGTTTCCAGCGTGCCTATGATTTTAGCGAAGGTTTAGCCGTTGTTCGCGAAAGTTGGCGATGGAAATATATTGATGAAACCGGTGAAGAAGCGTTTGATGGTTATTTCGAAGATTTGCAATCATTTAGCGAAGGCAGAGCCGCTGTTCGGGTGGATGGCCGCTGGGGATACATCAATCTAGATGGAGATTTCATCATTAACCCGAGATTTCGTGGAGCTACACCCTTTTCCAATAATCGTGCTTTTGTACGCAGTTTAGATTACCGCGATTATTACTATATCGATGAATTTGGCAACTCACTAGACGCTTTAAACATGCCCAGTGACATGGATTTCATAGAAAGCGGGAGTTTTACCGAAGAACGCGCCTTAGTTCTTGAAGACGGATTGTACGGTTACATCGATCCTACCGGTAACACGATCATCGATTTACAATATGCTGAGGCTCTGCCCTTTTCCGATCAATTGGCAGCGGTGTTAATTAGTAATCGTTGGGGATTCATTGATCCGATGGGCACGATTTCTATTTCTCCACAATTTGTAAGCGCAGGAACTTTTAACGATGGGTTAGCGCCCGCACGTAAAAACAGCAATCAATTTGGGTTTATCGACAAGACCGGCACCTTCGTCATATCTGAGCAATTTGATGAGGTTCGTTCTTTCCATGAAGAGTTTGCACCTGTCCGTATTGGCGACAAATGGACGTTCATTTCCTTGGATGGAGCCCAAATTACCGAACCAAAATTTGACGAGGTAGAACCATTCAATCATGGACTAGCCAGAGTAATTACCTATACCCTGAACGACGAGAACGAGGTAGAGGAAGAAATAGGCTACATCGATAAAACCGGGCGATATGTTTGGTTTCCAACGCAATAGTTTTAGTTGACATACACTGTAAGTGGGAGGCGCCTTCGGGCGCCTTTTTTATGGTTAGAATTTTGTCCCATATTCTGATTTCAATTTGTTACTATCAAAAATCACTAAATCTCTAACTAATTGGGTACTAATATGATGAGGAAAATCACACTACTGCTACTTGTATCTTTTTGTTCGGTATCTGCATTGGCACAGCTAAGCGAAGGTGAGCGTAATTTTGCATCAAGCTATTTACTTGCCTCGCAGCAGTACATTATTGATGCCGTTTCTGAGCTTGATGAACAAGCCTTCAATTGGAAGCCTGCTGATGGCGGCTGGTCGGTCGCAAATTGCCTTGAGCATATCTTATCAACTGAAATGGCCTTTCATGGGATGGTTCAAGGAGCGGTGAGTTCAAATGAACCTGATAACGAATTCAACAACTCGATGGCCGACGGCGTGTTGATTGGAAACTTCAATAACCGGGGAACCGCAGTACGTACTTCTGAAAATTTCGAACCTTCCGGTAAATGGAATACCAAAACTGAAATGCTGGCTGCCTTGGAAGAATCACGATCTAAATTGGTAGAATATTTAAACTCGACCGATCATGATTTACGTCACTATAAAATGGCACTTCCAGTAGCTACTGTTGATGCGTATCAAATCTATCTTTTGGTTGCCGCACATGGCCAACGCCATACAAATCAAATGCTGGAAGTTTTGGCTGAGATGGAATCGATGTAATTCTCAACCTCAAATTTTTCTACAATGAGAAAGCCTCGCTCTAGAAAGAATGAGGCTTTTTAATACTCAACTGATCACTCCTCAACCGTCTTTTTAAGTACAACGGTAAAAGCTTGGGTATTAACTATTTCCTGAAACATAGATTTTACCTCGGGATATATTTCAGGTTGATAATAGGCAGTAGTTAAATTCACTTCCGCCATAAAATTAATGATGTTCGAGTTTTGAGTAGCCATAAAGCGGTAATGACCTTGTTTCTCGGGAAGTCTTACAAGGGAGCTTTCGGGCATTTCATCTACCTCATATCCATCCGGTATCTCAACAAAAACAATGTATTGCTGTTTATAAGGGTAAGCAATCTCTACAGGGAAATCTCTGCTTTCACGTTGAAAGGGATTTTCATCCATCCCCAAAAACAGAAATGGATTGAAATAGATATAATCGCTGCTTTTATCAATAATTTCATCTGCAGGAATGGTGAGTTTAGCGTCGAATCGTACATCCGATTCAAATCCGAGTAAATTATCGAACGTGGTAGAATCTACTTTTAGAGATTCATATTCATCGATATAATTTTCCCAATATGTGTTTTGGTTAAATACATCAACCGAAGCTCGAGTCTGGGCCGCAAATTCGCCCGATAGTTTTCCGCTATAATCAATTTCAATCTCATCTTCCGAGTTCAATGAGTAATTGAGGCTGTACTGTTCCGTATTTTTATCCATCGGTTCCGCAAACAACCAGCCATTCGAGTCATCTTCTCTTATCACAAACACATTGCGATACAACAACTTCGGATGAGGCGTAGTGATAGTTCTTAATCCCGAGGACGCGTCTAAGATAAATGCGCCTTCTTCGATTTCTATGATTGCCACTACCATGTTAAACTGATTGATGAGCGAATAATTGGTGATCACTGTACCGTTAGAACGTGTACTTATTAATCCGGGACTTGTTTTAATCCCGGCATGTCGTAGCATTTCGATCAATGTGAGGTTTATATCGCCAGTATTGCCCGTTTTTTCTTTGAACGTATCTCTGATGCCTTTCTCGGTAAGAATCCGGTGAAACCCATTCCACTCTATTACTTGCGACAGATATTCATAAATGGCTTTGGTTTTTTCGTAATCGTTCACCTTTCCTTCAATCAGTCCATCGACGATCTCTTTCATTTCGCCATTCAATTTTTGTTTTCCAAAATCCTCTCTCCGGTTTAGTTCTTTTGCAATCATATTCCAATCTTTAAAAAAACGCTGACGAGAATATCCCGGAAGTTGAATTTCTCTCAGCTGTGTAATCACTTTAGTAACGTAATCATCTCTGTTTATGAGGAAGGGCAAATCTTCTACCGGGGGGAGATTTCGTTTCGCTAGTTGATAGGCAATAGAACCACTATCATTGTTATAGACTTCTGATGCTAGGATTTTAACTGATTCGTTGATAAAAAGTGAATCGCTGCCTTTCAAGATTAGCTGATAATCGAGACCTACAGGTATAATCATCCTGTACTCACTCCAGTTAACCGGCAAATAATCGTGAAATTCCCAATCTGGAAATAAAAACGGTCCACCCATTCGTTTTCGATATTTGAACTCGATGATGGATCCTTTCTTAACATTGGGTATTAGAAATTTAGCGATATGGATATCCTCGTCGAACTCTTCAATAAATATCTGTTGTTTTTCGAGTTCAGATTTGTCAATAAATCCGTCTTCACTCATCGTGTACGAAGCCGCGGAAATATTGTCTACATTTTGCTCTCTTTGTATCAAATATGGAATTTCGATTTCGGAATAATCAAGTCCTTCGTCTTGCAGTATCAACATTCTTCTGTGTAATGTGAGATACGTGTTTAAATCATTATCAAATGATGCGACACCGTAATCCATCAAAATGATCGCCGGCATGGTGGAATCGAATTTTGCGTCGTAATCGCTGAAATCCTCAACAGTTACATCCCCAAACTCTCTTACCTGCGAAAAGGCATTATTACCCAACCAATGTGCACACAAGCAAAGTATACATGCTGCACTAATTACCCGAAAAAACATATTCATTAAGTGTATTTAAAATCAACATGCTAAGATAGCGTTAATTTTATGCGTTTCAACAAAAAAAGCTCCGAAGAACACCTCCGGAGCTTTAGTAAATTGACCGTATTAAGTACTCGAATTACTTATCCGTCAAAGAACTTACCCCAGGTAATTCTTTACCTTCTAAGAACTCAAGACTCGCTCCACCGCCGGTGGAAACGTGAGAAACTTGGTCCGCTAGTCCTGCATTTTTTATAGCTGATGCAGAATCGCCACCACCGATAATTGTGGTAGCTCCGAACTTAGTAGCTTCCACCAATGCTTCAGCTACCGCGTTGGTTCCATCCGCAAAGCTTGGCATTTCGAACACGCCCATAGGACCATTCCACACTACAGTTTTTGCGGATTTGATGGTATTCCCGAAAGCAATTGCGGTTTCAGGACCAATATCCAACGCTTCCCAGCCATCTTTGATATTGTCTTCGTCTACCACTTCCTGATTGGCATCATTACTGAAATCGTCGGCAATTACGAAATCGAAAGGTAGCATTAAATTCACTCCGGCGGTTTTCGCTTTTTCCATTAGTTCTTTGGCAGTGTCCACCATTTCTTCTTGAAGCAAAGAATTCCCTACCGATTTACCATTGGCTACCAAAAATGTGTACGCCATTCCACCACCGATGATGATGGTATCCACTTTGGTGATGAGTTGTTCAATAACCGGAATTTTATCCGATACTTTCGCACCACCTAGAATAGCCACAAAAGGACGATCAGGATCGTTAACACTATCGCTTAAGTACTTGATTTCTTTTTCTAACAAGAATCCTGATGCTGCCGGTTGTAAGTAACGGGTAACGCCAGCAACCGATGCATGTGCCCGGTGTGAAGATCCAAACGCATCGTTTACGAAAACATCTGCATGAGCAGCAAGTTTTTTGCTGAACTCCTCATCGTTGTCGGTTTCTTCTTTATAGAATCTAACGTTTTCGAGTACTACCACTTCTCCGGGTTTGGCTGCAGCAATTACTTTTTCTGCGGTTTCGCCAATGCAATCATCGGCAAAATGTACCGGTGCATCGATTAAGTTTGCCAAATGATCGGCAACCGGTTTTAAAGAAAATTCAGGGTTCCGCTCGCCTTTTGGTCGGCCAAGGTGACTGGTAAGAATGAGTAATCCTCCATTTTCCAGCACATAATTTATAGAGGGTAAAGCAGCTTGTACGCGGTTATCGTCGGTGATTTTCCCGTCGATGATGGGCACGTTAAAATCTACGCGCATCATTACTTTCTTGCCGTTTACGTCGATATCGTTGAGAGTGAGTTTTGCCATTGTAGCTGAATGTATTTTGTTTGAAAAATCAGGTTTGAAGATACGATTTATAGATCAATACTTCGGAATTCATTTGCCCGAAGGGTGGTTTGACTTCTGGTTTACCACGGAATGTTAACCGTTAACTGATAAAAATCTCTATCAAGGAGTCGACTTTCATTTTTATCATATATTCTAGTGTAATCGACTGAAATGAATTTATAATGAAGCCCAAAACCTCTGCTTATATAATTCCGATCTCCATTGTTTTCGTCTTCATAATATCTCCCTACCCGAATTTGCAAAATCTCTAAAAAAGACAATTCAATTCCCAAATGGCTTTGAAATTGCTCTTTCACAGAAAGCTCGCGATACTCGACTCCATTAAAGTATCTATGAGGTTTCCAGGTTTTATAAAGAGCCTGAATTCCATCGTAAGGATTACCATCTTCATCAAATCCGGCTAATTTATTCGATATCGCTCCAAATGTACGCACCGAAACTGTTGATAAACCCGAAATTTCATTCTTTGATTGAAAGTTCACACCAAAACCAGCCCGAATGGTTGTTGGCAATGCTTCTTCACCAAACCCATAATTAATAGCTCTTCCGATATCGTTAATTGCCAACGCGACGGATGGTGTGATAAAAAAGTAGTTCGTTTCTGTGGGAAATCTATGTACAACACCAATGTCAAAGCTTCTACCTTTTGCAACCACTCTTCCGTTACCTCCCACCATAGAACCGGCATATAAATCACTCTTGAACCAGTTATAACTCAACCCTATTTTCGAATTTTCAGATAGCTGAAGTGAAGCGACCAAACTGTTACTAACTTCCTCAGATTCAAAAGACCCGATCACCTCTGGTGAGTCATCAGGTGTTATAAATTGATTAAGTGTAATTCTATTGTGTTTAAAACCAATCGAAAAATTCTCAAAATTAACGACAACAAACGGCGTCTGTAGTTTTAAACCGGATCGGAATTCGGGCAACCAATCGGTTCCGGCTCGTATTCCATCTTCAAAATAGAATGGCGTTGAAAAGATTACACTTTCATCTCCGCCCAAAAGTGCAGGATTTAAATGTAAGCCACTAACTGAGTGCCAATCAGCAACATCTGCACCGGCTAAAGCCTCACTTTGGGCAATGTTGTTTATTTCTAGAAAGGGTAAAGCGGTGATTGCAACTTGGGCCTGCACATAATTACAAACCAATATAATAGTTATTAAACTGATGCTAAATCGATGTATCCTGAACAAGTGACTACTTTTACCATTTACCAATTTCACTCTCTCCAAAGTTGTTTATGAGATTTTTATCCGAAACCTTATTTCCTGCCAACTCAACGATACTATTCACTTTCCAACTCTCATATTGAAATCGATCTGTTACAAATCCTGTATTTTTGTTTTTTAATAACCTATACAGAAAGAGTGCGCATGCAATCATACAAACTCCAATAATTGAGTAGTATAAAACTGCGTGCTCCTTAAACCAATAAACTTGGAATGTTGCTATGGAAGCTAAAAAGCAAATTGAAGCTACTCTGATAAATAGAAGTGATTTCTTCCTGATACCTATTAATAAGTAGAAAACTGGGATAAAAAGTGTGCAGAAATAAAATATTGCAGCGAATGGTATTTCCTCAGAATCAGAAATCTGCAAATTTAGTAGTGAAATACTTAACTCTCGAACAACAAAATAATTCAACGACACATAAATCATTATTAAGGAAGCCGTTTTCAATAAGGTTAATTGGTATCGAAAAATCTTCTCATACTTACTTTCAAAAAGTTTGTTTGTTATAAGAAGAATAGCCAAAGAAGCTCCTGCACCCATAAATGGAAGTGTTGCTGTAAATACGCCTCCTGCTTCGTTTAACAATAGAAATAGCGATAAATAAAAAAAGAGAAAGGAAATAGCTGTAGCAATTAGGTCAAGGTATCTTATTGCAATTATGGCCGCGATTCCAGTATATACGAACATTGTTAACCAAGGAATTTCAAATCCGAAACCAGTAATACTAATTCCAAGATAGCCAGCCCCGATATATATAACAGCCTCAGTAACTCCACTATTACAATGCTTAAACTCGCGAATTAGGAGGTATTCTGATACTAAAATTAAACCAGTTCCAACTAGTAAAAAGATTAACCTCATTCCTAAATCATTATTCAAACCCATGATCAACATCCCAAAGAATAATGTTACTAGCAATTGAACACCAATTAGTGTAATCAGAAATAAAGGAAGTTTTATATATACTGATGGAGCGTACAACTTCGACGAATAGTCCTCTTTAATTATATTCCATTGTTCTTCAGTGATTATTCCTAATCGCACCCAATCTTTGATTTGAATGACGCGAATCAATTTCTCAATCTCTTCTATTTTATAAGCGATTAAATGTTCAATCATCAGAAAATTGTTTTTTATTACTCACAATGAAAACGATGTAGCCAAGCAATGTTAACGGATAATGGTATAGACCAAGAATGAAGAAATCCATACCTAAACTCTTATATAGAGCATGATTAAACACTATATAAAACAATAAATTACCATAGAAAAAGAATAGAAATTCTCTCGTCTTCCAGTGGTAAAAACTTATTAGAACTCCAATAAGAATATTCATCACTATAAATCCCCAACTACCAGATTCAAACTCTGCTACTAATAATCCAGATATTAAAAGCAGGTATCCGAAATGCAGATATGTTGATCTAAAGTGATTTTTAACTCCACGAAGAATGGTAACATAAGAAATCAGAATTAGTGCTAACCCAAGCACTATACTACTGTAATAAAGGGAATTAAGTGAAACGTACCCTCCATTGATCCAGTCAAGCGGAGATACTGTTAATCCAACCGATGCGGCAAGTGCTGTGATCCCCAACACTAAAACTGCTGTATTATCAAATCGATAAGCTAATCCAAAAAATAGTAGGGTACTTACAAAAGAAAACGGTCTGATCAGAATCTCGAGCAAACCAAAGTAAAGCTGTATTTATGTCCACAACGATATCCAAAGTAAGGCCAAAAACAAGACGAAATAGTCGAAATAATTATGTTCGACAATCACCTTTTTAGCTGAGAATGGGTGAGATAGTTTAAATACTTTATAAAGAACAAAGATAAGTGTGGCGGACAAAGAAAGCATTGCTAATAAGTGTCCGACATGAGTGAAATGATTATAACCGAAGTAAGCAACCCCACCCGTAAAGAAAAGAATTCCAACATATAGCAGAGAACGCAGCTCGTAGTAGACAGAGACCTTCGATTTATCATTGATCATCTCTATATAGTCGTATTGACCCCGTTCGATCAAACCTTCGTCAAATAATTTTTTGTGTATACCCATTAAACCCGATCAGGATACTAAGCCTTATTACTTATTAACTTTCAATATCATAGCACTACTTTAAGTATTTCCGATGAAGAAATGAAATTTATTAGCGAACATCACTAAGTCTGATTTTTGCTGCCCGATTCCCTACCTTTTGCCGCATAACGGAGTAAGGAAAATGCGCACTATTTATTTGGATCACGCAGCTACCACCCCACTCGATAAAAGAGTGCTTGAAGTAATGCTGCCATACATGACGGAGAATTTCGGAAATGCCAATTCAGCCCATCATTTGGGTCAACAGGCAAAAGTTAAAGTGGAAGATGCACGCGAAAAAGTAGCTCAACTTTTAAATGCAGAACCCGCTGAGATCATTTTTACCAGTGGCGGAACCGAAAGCGACAATGCGGTGATTAAAGGCGTACTCGCTCTTCAAAAAGGTAAGAAAAGTGAAGTGATCACTTCCGAACTTGAGCACCATGCGGTGTTGCATCCCATCGAAATGTCGAAGATGCAGGGCTTCAAACCGGTATTTGCCGAACCCATCGATTGTGGAACCATCACAGCTAAAGCGGTTGCCGACAAACTGAGTGATGAAACGGCTTTGGTGAGCATCATGCATGTGAACAACGAAATTGGCTGCATCAACGAGATAAAAGAGATCGCTGCCATGTGCCGCGAACGAAATATCCCCTTTCATTCTGATACCGTTCAAAGTTTGGGTAAAATTCCGGTGGATGTGAAAGATCTTGGATTGGATTTCTTATCAGGAAGTGCCCATAAAATTTACGGCCCAAAAGGCATTGGCATCATGTATGTGCGAAATGGCTCCAAATGGCTGCCTTGGATGACCGGTGGCTCGCAAGAACGTCGTCGACGTGGCGGAACGTTAAACGTGCCCGGAGTTCTCGGTTTTGCAAAAGCACTGGAACTAGCTCACGATGAGATGGAAACAAACACTGCACACTTTAAGCACCTGCGATCTTTACTCATCAATCAATTAAATGAAAAGCTCACCTCTTGCACCTATCGAATAAATGGGAATGAGGAAAACGGCGTGCCTCATATCATCAATATTTCATTTATGGATGATCAAGGTCGGGGCGTGGATGGCGAAATGCTGTTGTTAAATCTAGATATTGAAGGGATATGTGTATCAAACGGTTCGGCTTGTACGTCGGGTGCGATGGAGCCTTCGCACGTACTTACCGGAATTGGATTACAGGAAGGAGTGGCAAAATCTAGTATTCGCATCAGTTTTGGGAAAAAGAATACCGAAGAAGACATCCACTTTTTGGTTGAAAAATTGAATGGTGTCCTCAACCGAATGTTTGCATTAGTTTGATGAAAAGAGTTGCGGTGTATTGTGGATCTCGTGTCCCACAGGATCAGGAAATTGTAGAATTAGCACAAAACTTGGGAGCTTTTTTGGCTCAGAAAAACCTCACTCTTGTGTATGGAGGTGGAAAAGTTGGGATTATGGGAATCATTGCAGATGCTTGCCTGCAACATCAAGGAGAAGTGATTGGGGTGATTCCAACGGCCATAAAAGAATTGGAAGTGGCTCATACCGGAATTACCGAATTGCACGAAACACAAGATATGCATACCCGCAAAGCGTTGATTGAATCTCTTTCTGATTTGTTCATAGTTTTGCCGGGCGGTTTCGGAACCTTAGATGAGTTCTTCGAGATTCTTACGTGGCGACAATTAGGTTATCACAACAAACCAATAATTCTGGTAAACAAGAACGGCTATTTTGACGGCCTTGAACAATTCATTTCCCGTGGTTTAAGCGAGGATTTTCTACGGGATTCTATTCATAATCTTTTCTCTATTACAACTAATTTCGAAGATACAGCTGAAATGATACGCTCAGAATTTGAGTTTTAGGGTCATGATAAAATTAAAGCAAACTTTCACCTTACTGGGTGTATTATTCATGTTCTTTAGCTCACAACAACCCACTCAGGTTCAAGCCCAAACGAACCCATTGCCAGAATGCCCCGATTCTCCAAACTGCGCTGTTGCCACGCTCACTTTCGAATCCGATTCTGCTACCGTTCTAAATGCTGCGGATGCCGTGCTTCGCGATATGGATGCTCATTCTATTGAATGGAATACGGAATCGAATCAATTAAATGCAGTGTTTAAAATTCCCGTTTTTGGCTTTTTGGATGATTTCGATCTAGCCGTTCGAACATCCGGCAGCGAAACCCTCTTATTTATTCGCAGCGCTAGTCGCGAAGGCTATTACGATTTGGGAGTGAATAATCGGAGAGTGAAAAAATTTACTAAACACATCAAAAAACAGATCTCAAACTAATTTAAACCATGAAAAACTTAACGTTATCGCTGGGTATATTGCTCATCGTACTTGGCTTGGCTTCTTATTTCGGAACGGGCCGTGAAAGCATCACCGCATTGATTCCCGCTTTCTTCGGGTTGGTATTTACCGGACTAGGTGCTTTAGTCGGCATCGAAAAAATTAAAAAACACGTAATGCACATTGCGGTTTTACTTGCAGTTGTAAGCCTTTTTGGTGCAGCACGCGGCATACCCGGTGTAATTGAAATATTGGGTGGCGGAGAAGTAGAGCGCCCTGTTGCAGTATACGCCCAGGCTGCCATGTTTACCATGTGCTTGGTATATGTTATTGCTGCAGTTCGCTCATTTATTGCAGCCCGCCGCGCAGATGCTACTTAGTATTTATTAAGCAGCGTCGTCTTTAAAAATATCGTCGATGTAACTGGCATATTTTTCTGAAATCACCCGGCGTTTTACTTTAAGCGTCGGGGTTATTTCACCAGTTTCAACGGTAAATTCATTTTCAAGTAGTCGGAAATCCCGGATTTTTTCATGAGAAGCCAGCTCTTTTGAGAAGCTTCTCATTTCTTTTTTGAAGAGATTTACAATCTGATCATTCTTAACCAATTTTGCAGGATCTTTTTCTTCGATGCCGTTTTCTTTCGCGAACTTTTGTAGAGCTTCAAAATCCGGTACAATCAGCGCTGCCATAAAATTCTGAGCCTCACCCACTACCACAAGCTGATCAATCCATTTACTGGTTTTGAACATATCTTCGATCGGACCCGGATAAATATTCTTACCACCGGCATTCACGATCATGTGTTTAATGCGATCGGTAATTTGAAGATTTCCATTTACAAATCGACCCACATCTCCCGTATGAAGCCAGCCATCTTCATCAATCATTTCTTTGGTGGCTTCTTCATTTTTCCAATACCCTTTCATGGTATTTGGTCCACGGTTTAAGATTTCACCTTCTTTACTGGTTAAATCGGTGGGATAATCTTCTCCACTAATTTGTGCAATTATTTCACCGGTATTTAAATCCTGAATACCTACAGTTACTCCGGGAATAACTCTACCTACTACTCCTACAACTTCATTTCCGGGTTTATTGGCTGCCATTACCGGTGAGGTTTCGGTGAGTCCATAACCTTGAAGAATGGTGAGACCAGCGCATCGGAAAAACAGATCGATATCCGGAGGAAGTGCTGCTCCGCCCGAAACGAACAATCGAACATGTCCACCCGTGCGTTCTTTGAGCTTATCAAAAACAAGTTTATCAGCAATCATTTTTTGTAGGGCAACCAATCCACGTTGTCCTTCAGAATATTTTCTACCAACTTCTACTGCCCAGTTGAAGATCGCTTTTTTGGTATCACTGCCGTCTTCTACACTTTTTATGATGAGATTATAAATCTTCTCGAATAAACGTGGTACGCTCACCATCACCGTGGGTTTAACTTCGGGCATGTTTTTGGAAACGGTATCCACACTTTCGGCGTAATAGATCTCAGCTCCGCAGGAAATGATCGCGTAATAACCACCTGTACGTTCAAAGCTGTGGCAAAGCGGTAAAAATGAGAGTGAACGATCTGTGTCATCCCAATAAATATGCTGAGTAGCCGATTTTACATTGCTCACGATATTATGATGCGTAAGCATAGCTCCTTTAGGATTCCCGGTAGTTCCACTTGTATAAATTAAGGTTGCGATATCTTCGGGTTCTACCGCATTCGAGTATTTATTGATGGTTTCTTTATGCTTAGAATAAAGCTTAGCACCTTTTGTGATTACATCAGAAAAAAGATTCAAATACTCATGATCGAGTAAGGATTTAACTTTCGGTTCATCAAAAGCGATCACTTCTACCAAATCGGGACAGTTATCGAAAACTTCTACTGCTTTTTTAATTTGAATACCCGTCGAAACGAAGAAAATTTTGGTATCAGAATCTTTCAAAATATACTCGCATTGCGCCGGTGGCAAGGTGGTATAAAGCGATACATTGATCCCACCAATTAATTGAATTGCAAGATCAACTACAGCCCATTCGTACCTGTTTTCACTGAGGATACCAATTCTATCACCCGGTTTAGCTCCCTTTTCCACTAAGTACGCCGCAATGGATTGAACGTCGTCGGTTACCTGATCCCAAAATACCGGCTCATAGCTTCCATTTGGATCTAATTTATGATGGAAGGCAGCTTTTTGTTTTCCTGCATATTTATTTGATAGGTTTTTGAATAACTCGGTAAGAGTTTCAAAAGGTACAATTATAGGCATGTGTGATTCTGTTTATTCCGTTTTTCCGGTGGGAATATAATACTCTTAATGGCAAAAGCACGAGTTTCATAACCTGTATAACAAGTCGTATATTTAGAAAAAAATTCCATCATGGCACATCCCGCACACGAAGACACTATTGAGCTTGTAAAAGAAATATTCAGGTCATACCTCAAAGAAGGTAATCAACGGCAAACCCCTGAGCGCTTTATGGTTTTGGAGGAGATCTATCGTGCGGATGGACACTTTGATGCGGACGATATTTTCTTTCGGATGCAGGATGGAGGCACTCGTGTTAGTCGCGCAACTGTATACAACACGCTCGACCTTTTAGTTGAATGCGGACTTGTACAACGCCAGCAATTTGGTAAAAGCCAATACTACTACGAACGAGCGTACGCTTACCAACAGCACGATCATATCATTTGTAACGAATGCGGACATGTACTGGAGTTTTGCGACCCGCGTATTGGCGAAATTCAGGATTTAATCGGAAAAATCCATGGAATGGAAATCGAATCTCATTCGCTCCACTTTTATGGAAGGTGCCGGGATATTGAAACTTGTGAACACCGCAAAGCAAATAGCGGAAAGAAGGATTTGGTTAAATAAGGAGAAAGGAATCAGGAGTAAGGAGTCAGGGAGAAACATTTTATTGACACGGATGCACAAAATCTTGGAATAGGTTTTTCAATGTGCAGTGTTCAACAAGCAATTTTCAGTGAGCAAAGCGGGTTCACTTTCGGATGTTAAGTTCATGTACTTTTTATCGTTTTCGAATTACCAAGGCTGAAGCCTTTGCTTGTTTATGATCGAGGTAAGAAAAAAATTTCAATCGTAAATTGAATCAGGAACAAACCCATACTAATCTCGGATTGTGAATCAACCGAGACCATAAAAAAGCAGGGAGTTCACTTCCGGATGTTAAGCTCCCAAATTATTGCCTTTCCAAAGCACACCTTTCTCCTGTTTCCTGTACTTCTTATCGTTCTCGACTCACCAAGGCTGAAGCCTTTACTTGTTTATGACCGTGGTTAGACAAAACATTTCAATCGTACATTGTATCAAAAACAAACCGATCTAATTTCGGATCGTGAATCCACCAAAATCATAAACAAGCAGGGAGTTCACTCCCGAATATCGAGCTCCCGAACTTTCCCTTTTCCAAAGCACTCCTTTCTCCTGTCCTTATTCCTTTTTCCTACCCTACTTACCGTTCTCGAATCACCAAGGCTGAAGCCTTTACTTGCTTATGATCGAGGTTAGATAAAAAAATTCAATCGCACATTGAATTAAAGTTAAAACAGTTCTGATTTCAGATTGTGAATCCACCCAGATCATATGCAAGCAGGGAGTTCACTCCCGGATATCGAGCTCCCGAATTTTGCTTTGACCAAACACTCCTTTCTCCTAATTCCTTAATCCTTTCTCCTATCTCCTCTCTTTTCCTAGCCAGAAATATACGTCTCCGCAATAAATTTGCGGGCAGCAAGTCTACTACCCCACCAGCCCATTAGAACTGAGAGGCCAAACATTGCTCCTGCCAAGAAATACCATTGCCCGTACGGCCATCCCAGGATTCCCATCTCCGGCAGATACAGAGGAAGAATAAATTCGAAAATCAGAAAAATACAACCCACCGAGAGTATCCCGGCTACAAATCCCTGCAAAATGCCTTCAACGATAAATGGACTTCGGATAAATTTATTAGTGGCGCCAACCAGTTTCATCGCTCGGATGAGTTCACGCTTCGCGTAGATCGTTAATCGGATGGTATTGTACACCAAAATGACGGCAGCAAGTAAAATCAACAAACCCAGACCCGCTCCCATCATGGTAAATAAATTCAGATTTGATTCCATCACCCTAAGCAGCCCTTCGTTGTATTTTACTTCATCTACCCCACGCTGATTTAACATCGTGGATACAAAGTTTGAAATTTCATCAACACCTGCTTCGGTATCCACCTTTACTTTAAAAGATGCGGGTAAAAAATTCAGAGCGACTAATTCTTCTACGCCCGGACCAAATTCCTCGCGCATTATTGCAGAGGCACTGTCTTTTGAAATGTAGGTTACTTCGAGAGCCAGGGGATTTTCGTTAAGAGATTCCTGAATTTGTGCGCGTGTATTGTCATCGATATCAAACAGAAAAATTTCCACTTCTATAAGTTCTTTGAACGACATCGCCTGTACATACACGTTGTAAGCCACTCGCGATAGAATCCCTAAGAGTAGGATTGCGATAAATAAAGACAGTATAGATGTAGTTGCGGCAAGTTTTGCTCGTTTAATTCCGGCAAAGCCTTCTTTGATGATGTATGAAAGATTCATTCTTTAGTTTCTGAATTGTGCCCGTATTCCTACGATTAGTCGTCGTGCCGGCATAGGTAAAGTAGCCGCCTCAAAGTAGCCTGCTTGTCCAAATCCGTCAAGTGTATTTTCCCATCGGATTAACACCATAATTGCTCTGACCCGGGCCGATAGTTCGGCATCCAATCGGAAAAAAGCTGGTATTTCTGATTCTTCAAGAGCAGCATTTTCCCAATATTGCAATCCTGTATTGAAACGTCTTGTGCGATATGGAATTGGAGACAATGTTGAACGTAACCCGGCTTTAACGTAAGCTGCCCGATCAAACACATACCCTTTAATAAATGCGTTATTTCTGAGCCAGATTTTACGATCATGCATATTATTTGCTTGTAAAACTGAAGTCGGTTCAGTTGCCAATGCGGCATCAACAGTAGCAGAACTGTGAATCTCGAATCTATGATTATCAAACTCACCAAAAACTGTTGCCGATAGTTTATCATAAGCCTCTGCGTTCACAAAACTGCTATCTGTACCGATAAACACATCCTTATCTAACAAAGCATATCTACCGGAAATACCAAAAGTGAGCGTATTGCTTAATTCGAAATCCACTGCCGGAGCAATAGAAATCCCCTTTGTTTCTTGAAGATCAGGATTACCCGTAAAGTCTGAGGCCGACCAGTATAATTGCTGAATAGTTGGCATCCGTTGGAAAAGGGAGGCGTTCGCTCGTAATCCTATTTTGCCAAAACGGATACTTCCTCCTGCTCCCAAATTATACGACTGAAAACCATCAAATCGATGCGAGAATGAATTATTTGAAAAAAGTTCTAAGCTATTCGTAATTGGCAAATTGAAATTCCCGCTTACTGAAATCTCATCCCAACTACTCTTTGTTAATCCACTAAGCGACTTGCTGGCATGTGTTTTCAACTCAGCCTGAGTTGAAACCGCAACATTTCCAATTTGAGTATTTGCAATTCCTTTTAAACGCCACGAACGTAGATCCCAATGTAGCGTATCTGAATCAAAAGGGAAATCGAATTCGTTTTTAGTGCGATAGATCTCAACCCCGTAGTTTTGTTTTGATAGTGAATCCGGTCGAGAATATAGCCCAATTTTGATGTCGCTTCGCAATACATCCGATGAAACACCCGACTCTTTCGGTTGGCTACTAAACTCACTGAAAGCAAATGTGGTAGGATCACCAACTACGTAGCCAAATGGTTCTTCTCGCTCGTACTGATTGCGTATGATCATAGCCTGAAGCTGTAAATTTTGTGACAGAAAATGATACCCTTTAAAGAAGATCTGACTTCCTTGCACATCATTTCGAGGAAAGCCACCGCCATCTCTACGATCCCAAAAAGACAGCTCTACATTGGTTTTCTCAGAGAAATTTTGTGTAACCATAAATTCAAGATTCCGGTAATTGAAATCAGCTTCATCAAAAGTAAGGTAGCTCAATGGCTTGATGATATAGTAATCCTTCAATCGAATATCCGCCTTATAACTCCCCGATTGTTGAACCCACATTTCATTCACTTTATATGCCGGTATAAAATTATAGTTCACCAATCCGGTAATAGGATTTTTTAAACTGATTCCATTTACCGTCACATCCTGCTCTAAAGGTCCATAGCCATTAATATCATAGGCATCAATACGACCATTGCTTCCTTGTCGGTACGAAATAGTATTTGCTCGATACGCTAGAAAATCGCCCCATTGCGCCCAGTTCTGCCATCTGAGTAAACTATCGCTGGTGATGATATTGAATCCAAATGGATTAGTTTTCTTCCATGGCTCAATATAGATTGCTTCTCTTTTAGTAGTATCTGTTTCGGCAAATTGACTGGGATCGGCAAGAATGCCATCAGGAATTTGAGCTTGAATCAAACCGGATAGGCTGAACATCAAAAAAACAGAGAATAAAAAGCTGTTCGGTCTCAAGCCATTTCTTTGGTTAGTGCATAAGGTAGTTCATCAATGCCGAGTAACATACGGCGGATGATTTCCAATGCCATTATGGTTGTTCTTTGCTTGTTTACTAATCGATCTTTGGTTAACAACGCCTTCACCGCAAAATGTTGTTCTTTGCTGTAAAACCCAATCCAAACGGTGCCAACGGGTTTTTCCGGGGTGCCTCCTCCCGGACCAGCAATGCCTGTGGTAGATATTCCAATATCCGAACCGAGTTTTTCGGCCACACCTCTAGCCATTTGCAATGCCACTTTCTTACTAACCGCTCCATCTTCTTCAAGATCGTTCTCAGAAACACCCAATTCCTGAACTTTCACTTCATTTGCATACGAAACCACTCCGCCCAACATATAGGCACTGCTTCCTGCAATATCTGTAATTGTACTTGCGATCAAACCGCCGGTACAACTTTCTGCAGTGGAAATGGTCTTTTTTTGATCCAATAAAATTTCCCCTACACGCTCACTTAACGAATGCTCTTTATCATCTCCATAAATATACTTACCCGCTTTTTCACGAATTAAAGTAATTAGAACTTCCGTATTCGAAACAGCTTCTTCTTTTGACGCGCCTTTGCCTGTAATGCGTAAGGTTACCTGTCCAAAAGAAGGCAGAAAAGCCAACGAAACATGATCATTTAGATACGCGCTTAAATCACCAAGGATTTGATCAGACAGAGTACTTTCACCAATTCCCGCTGTTTTAAGATATTTGGTATGGATGTAACCGATATCTTTAGCATGCTCTCTAAGCTTTGAAGCAACTCTACGCTTCATCAGATACTTCATCTCATAAGGTACTCCGGGTAACACAGCCAGAAAACAATCTTGTTCATGAAACCACATCCCGGGAGCTGTTCCTGCTTTATTAAATAACACCTCACAATTTTCAGGAACCATTGCTTGCCAGGCATTCGATACAGAGAAAGGAATATTACGCGAAGCAAAAAGTTCCTTGATATAAGTGAGTACCTCTTCGTCTTGCCGCATATCTACGCCAAATAATTCCGCAATGGTGGTTTTGGTGATGTCATCGTGCGTAGGTCCCAGCCCACCGGTTGTAATCACCAAGTCCGATTCTTGCATACTTTGGCGAATCGTATTTGAGATTATCTGCTTATCGTCGGATATGGTGTGCACTCGTTGTACGTCAACGCCAAGTTCATTTAAGAACTGCCCCATCCACGATGCATTCGTATTTACAGTATCACCGATTAGTAATTCGTTTCCGATCGAAATTATTTGAGCTATCATGAACTAAAAATAGTGCTTTCGCAGATGGAAATGCTAACGCATTACACGCATTTATTAAGAGATTCCCTTAATCAAGTAAAAAATATTCCTATCTTTGTCGCATGCATAAACTTCCAAATATTCTTAGCGGGATCAGAATGGTGTTGGCTCCCGTTTTTTTGGTTCTTTGGTTTCAGGATGAGTTCCTGCTAAAGGCAATCGGTTTAGCCGTTTACATAATTGCAGCGGTTACTGATTATTATGATGGATACTTCGCCAGAAAGTATGGAGTGTATTCCGATTTTGGAGCTTTCCTCGATCCTTTGGCCGACAAATTTCTGACATTCAGTGGCTTCATCGTGTTGCCATTTATTGCTTTGGATCAATTCCCTTGGTGGGCCATTGCTTTAATCATCATTCGCGATACCGTTATCACCATTTTACGAGTGTACATGAAACGTCGTAAAACTACGATGGTAACTCGGTTTACAGCCAAGATTAAAACCACCATCCAGATGATTTTCCTTTATCTAGGATTAGTGGTGGGACTGTTCCAGGGTGTCAACTTTTTTGCCGGCAATTGGGTGGAGTGGATACTTAGCACCGACATTATGCTGTACTTGATGATTTTTGTAACCTCTGTAACGGTATACTCCGGACTTGAATACTTGTACGTTAACCGCATGTTGATCATGAAACCCAATCCCAAATGAAAGCTTTAAAGCTTTTTATTGGTGCAGGTTTTGGCTCAGGCTACGCGCCCATTGCTCCGGGCACATTTGGAAGTTTGCTCGCTCTCGTACCAGTCTACTTTTCATTGGGAGTACATCCGATTTTTGGACCAATTTTTTGCATGATTTTGTTTAGTGTGCTATGCTTTTGGGTTGGAAACACCTGTTCTGAAGTTTGGGGACCTGATCCGGGTAAATTAGTGATGGATGAATTTGCAGGGCAAGCGATCGTGTTTATCTCCTTTTCTGCAACTTTCGACAGTCAAGATTGGGTGTGGATTCTTGTTGCTTTTGCTCTCTTTCGATTCTTCGATATCCTAAAACCACTGGGCATAAATCAGATTCAAAAACTAAAGGGAAATTGGGGCGTTTTACTGGATGATATACTTGCAGGTTTTTATGCGCTTCTATGCCTGAAAACTCTTATTTTTCTGGTTAATTATTTTTCAGGTATATAAATACACCCTTCCTGAAAGCCGTAGAAAAGACTTATGATTATAAACGAAGAATTTGCACGCGAATTAGCCGCTCATTTACTTGAGATCAACGCCGTGGTATTGCGACCACAAGAGCCGTTTACTTGGGCTTCTGGCTGGAATTCGCCCATTTATTGCGATAACCGACTCACTTTGCACTATCCGGAAATACGAAAAAAAATTGCCGCAGAGTTCACTGAATTTGTTTCAAAAAAGTATCCTAACGTTAATGTAATTACTGGAACAGCAACCGCAGGAATCCCACATGCAGCCTGGGTTGCCGGCGCACTGGATAAACCAATGGCCTACGTGCGCGCCAAGCCTAAAAGCTACGGAATGGGAAATCAAATTGAAGGAGGCGTTGCCAAAGGAGAGTCTACGATTGTGATTGAGGATCTAGTTTCAACGGGTGGTAGTGCACTTTCTGTGATCGATGCATTGCAATTTGTTGGAGCAAAAGTAGACGCACTCGTTTCGATTTTTACTTACGGTTTTGATGTGGCAAATGCCAATTTCGAAAAAGTAAATGTGCCATTATACACACTCACCGATTATACAACGTTGGTGGATGTAGCCATTGAGAAAGGATTCGTAACCGGATCTGATTTAGAGTTGCTTTCCAGCTGGCGTAAAAATCCAGACACCTGGTCGAACTAGTTTAAATTTAAGAAGAGGTATTACTTTGAGTAATAAGAAGTTTTTTATAGAAACTTATGGCTGTCAAATGAATTTCGCGGATTCCGAAATCGTGAATTCTATTTTGATAGAAGAGGGAATGACAGCCACAGAAAGTGCTGAAACAGCCGACGTTATTTTGGTGAACACGTGCTCGATTCGTGAAAATGCTGAGACCAAAGTTTGGAATCGTCTCAAAGAAATTCGTTCACTTAAAAAAACCAATAACGACCTAACCGTAGGTGTGTTAGGGTGTATGGCCGAGCGCATCAAAGATAAAATTATTGAAGAAGAGCAACTGGTTGATATCGTAGTTGGCCCGGATGCTTACCGAGATATTCCTCGTTTGCTTGCTGAAGTTGATGACGGTCGAAAAGCAGTAAATGTGTTGCTATCACTCGAAGAAACCTATGCCGATATCGCGCCAATTCGTACAACCGGCAATGGCGTTTCTGCTTTTGTTAGTATCATGCGTGGGTGCGATAATATGTGCTCATTTTGTGTGGTTCCATTCACGCGAGGTCGTGAAAGAAGTCGGCCAATGGAAAGCATTTTGAAAGAAATTCAACAACTAAGCGACGAAGGCTACAAAGAAGTAACGCTGTTAGGCCAAAATGTAAACTCCTACAAAGATGGTGAAAACACCTTTACCGCGTTAATGGATGCGGCTAGTCTGGTAAATCCGGAAATCAGATTTCGCTTTTCATCCCCACACCCGAAAGACTTTCCGGATGATTTACTCTATCTGATCGCAGAACGGCCAAATTTGTGTAATTATATCCATATCCCGGCACAGGCAGGCTCGGATAGCATGCTCGAACGAATGCGCCGCCCTTACACACGCAAGCAATACCTCGATTTGATCGCTAAAATGAAGCGAATAATTCCAGGTCTTTCACTTTCTACCGATATTATTGCTGGTTTTTGTGGCGAAACCGAAGAGGAGCATCAGCAAACGATGTCGCTAATGAAGGAAGTGGAATACGACCTAGCTTATATGTTTGCTTATTCTGAACGTGAGCGCACACTTGCCTACCGAAAGTTTGAAGACGATGTGCCTGAAGAAGTTAAAAAGCGTAGGTTGACTGAAATCATCAATCAACAAATGGATATTCAGAAACAACGTAATCTGAAAGAAATCGGGAACCGACATCTTGTGTTGGTTGAAGGCACTTCGAAGCGTTCTGAAGAGCAAATGAGCGGACGAAGCGATACCAATAAAATCGTGATTTTTGATCGTATGGATTTTAAAAAAGGCGATTATGTAGAAGTTGAAATTACCGATTCAACCTCAGCCACACTCAAGGCGAAACCAATTAGGAAAACTACATTGGTTGAATATTACGGAGTGGCCGTAGAAGCATAAGTGAATCAAATACGCGCATACATTACGATCTTTTGCCTGATTTCTAGCGCGTTAATGTCGGGTATGAGCAACTTGGCGTATGCTCAGCCCACAGATCGAACGGTACTTGGAATTTCCTTTGGTCCTGAAACTTCTGATCAGTTCATTTTAAACAATCAGGCGCAGCTAAAAAGATTAGGAATACAGGTGATTGAACTTCATGATCCTGTTTCTCCTTCCCTATTAGACTCACTAGCATCGGCAGGATTTCAGCTTTTTGTTCGGAGTAACTTGAATTACCTGACTCCCACTGAACTACGCTCAGAATCAATCCAAAACGAAATCCTCAAGCCTTTCTTAGATAGATACTCAGGAAATCCACGTGTTCAGGCATTGGGAATATTCAATTTTAGCCGAGTGGGTAAAATCAATCTTACAACAACTATTACAGAATTACTGAATGATTCATCTCAAATAAATATCTATCAGCATCATACTATGCCAAATGCTGCTATTACATCAATACTATCAGCAAACAAGAACTCATTCAGCGATGCAGAGTATGTCTATTTTGATCAACCGTTTACTGTAAAAGATTTTAGTCATTTCACGGAGTCGATTGGTAATGAGACTTCACTAATTTTGATGAACTGGAATTGGTTACAAAAAGCGCGTGCAGAGTCCCAATTGTTTGAAAAAGCGTTGATTGCTTACGCTCAAGGTGACTCATTCTTATATACCGCTGATCAAGCACAAGAATACCGTCGAATTCCTGATTGGCCTATAATCTTTTTGATTCTGCTTTGGTTTAGTGTAGGGATACATATGCTCATCGTGCCAACTTATCGCCCATTAATTTTTCGTTACTTTACCTACCATCGCTTTTTTGTGGATGATGTGATGCGTTATCGGGAAAGATCGGCGGTTTCGGGGATTTTTCTCCTCATTCAGAATGCTTTTTTATCCGGTTTAATGATTTATGCATTCAGCATAACTACGATTTCGGAGATTGGGTTGAAGGCATTTTACCATCATCTTCCATATTTGGGAATTTTTGGGCAAAACTACTTTTCGCTTTTTGCTCTTTCTGTGCTGTTAAGCACATTTTTGCACTTCGTTGGGTTATTAATGATCTACTTACCAAGTAAATCGATGAACCATTTTAGTCAAGCGATTAATCTATACACTTGGTTGTTCCACTTAAATTTTCTGATTGTAAGTTTAGCTGTTCTAAAAGTCATCACAGGTACATCCACTTCTTTTATTACGATGCTTTTCATTTCCTTTCTGCTCGTATCCATATTGAGTTTTATCCTCGCATCCCTTGATAGTTCTAAATATTTAGTACGCGGCAGATTTAGTTATATGATGCTAACCCTTGGATCGTTATTTATCACAAGTACCCTCCTACTCGTGCTATTTTTATACAGCGGCTACTTTTTAGAAGTGATTCAACTCTCTTTCGCTCTGTAATCCCAAATTTTTATAATTCAGTCCGTATTTTGTCAGGTTTGTAAATCTTTATGGCAGACCTGTAATACTTTTCGTTTTTAATTTTGAGATGTAATCAATTCCAACATTTAAAATTAAAACTCAGTATTACGTCAAGTGAAAAATAATTCAAACAATTCGGTGGTTTTTGGTTCAATTAGTAGCTGGACCATCACAAAAAAAATAAAAGCTGCTTTCTTAATTCTATTCATCGTGACCACAGTAATCGGTGTCTCCGGTACTATTTCGTCGCTACAAAGCGAAGAAGTAATCGATAATATTGCAACAGTACTAATTCCAAAGTCTCAGGCCTTAGCTATTCTAAATAACAGTATGTCGAATATTTACGGGCTTGAAAAAACCCTACTAAATAATCGCCTTACAACCAATGAGCGCAAGGAATTTTATTCTGAGTTGGATAATTGGTGGAGCAAATTCAATTCCGCGAAGGATGAAATAACACAGTATCAGTTTACAGAAGTGTCCCGTCCTAAAATAAGTTGACGGTTTTTGTTTACTCTTACTCATAATGGCTGGGCGTTATCTCAGCCATTTTTGTGTGTACCTGCTGAGGCGTCTTTAAATTCAAGCTCCAGTGAGGGCGTTGGGTATTATAAGTTT
>JANSXX010000117.1:0-1250 GCA_024742815.1 bacterium | reverse complement strand
TAGTGTTGTCATTGATGAGAACATAACCATTTTTATATTTTGACACGAACATATTGTAAATTGAAATAATCCAGTTATAACCAATATAGTCAGGTCTAACTCTGACACTCCGAATAATGAAACACCCACACTGACATTTTACATGTGTTCGTTTATTATCTCTATTTAAATCCCTTAATCTTTCTACAAGTGTTGATGGTTTATATTTTGTTTCACTTTCTGTCAAGTTTTCATGTAACTGATTATACATGTGCCCAAACATCCTGCAAGGCCAAGGGAGAACTAGTGGGTTTAGTAGTCAAAATGAACTTTAGGTAGACTCACATATGACTCACGCACATATATATATATATATGTATGTATGTATGTTGCAATTCTCTTATAAGCACGGCATGGGCACACTCACCGCATTAGCATTTGCCACTTTGAAAGTGGAGAGGGGTGCTCACGAAATATGAGGTCTGGTATGATTTTCTACAAGTACCCCAATCGCAAAGTTTAAGGCATGGAAGGGTTCAAAGGTTTGACCAAACTTCCTGTTGAACAGACCAGCCATTTGGAGCTTTTCAAAGGCAACCGGGAAGAAACACACATTTTGAGGGCCCTATTTTCGGACGCCTAGATGGACCGGTCAGAATGTCACGCACCCTCTCACAAACAAAGGTTCAGCCCCCCCAGTTCCTCTTGAAAGGAAGGCCTCAACCTTCAAACCAAGCCACCAACTCCGAAGGTGAAGCCATTCCACAGCAGTTCGTCGGCCAATGATGGTAAATGAGTTTTTTGGTTGTGGTTTTGCTGCTCATGTTTGTTTGCGTGAAGGTGGCTGTCCAGTAAAGCATCCGGTCCGGTTCCCCACAACCGTTTGAGTTTCCGGTTGCCTACCCCCGCCCCCAAAAAATGGAGAAAAGGGTGAAGCTGAGGGGAAGCCTGTTGATGGTTGCCTGTTCTGGTTTTTATGTTCATCTCAAATCTGTGTTCCCACTTATTCGTTTTTAAAAGAGGGTTTTCGGGGAGCTTATTTATCGTTTTCGTTAAGGTAATCATTTGGGTAAATTGTCGCCTTGTTCATTGTTGGGCTGGGGGCCGACATTTTTTTCATTTGAAAGAGTTGGCCCTTTTAGTAGTTATCAAGTTCTGGGGTGTTGGTGGTGTATTTGTTTTATGACGCTCTTCATATTCTTTTTTCAGTTTGAGGTTATGTTGATGAAAGCTGGTTTCTTCGTGTTGCTTTCTCTTGCCTTGATGATAAT
>JANSXX010000020.1:0-19603 GCA_024742815.1 bacterium | reverse complement strand
TTTCTGCCTGGATACTCACCTAACTTGAATCTGATTGAGCGATTGTGGAAATACATGAAGCAAATACTGGCTAAATCATATCATATCTGTAAGGAAACTTTTGAAAACGCCATCGTTAACCTTCTTGAAAATTTAAACCAAGGCGTTCATCAGGAAAAACTATGGACACTTTTAAATCCGCTTTTCCAGCGATTCGAAAAATCACAAATCCTGCCTTGGTGAACTATACATGCCACTATAATTAAGCCTATTTACCTTTAATCATAAGTAAAATGAATATAAGGAAAGTCATAAATAAGCTTTTTTTCCAGACTAAGAAGCATGCTGGTGATGTACGCGCATCAATACTGACTCGAGGTTTTCAGAATATAAAATTCGAAGGGGAAAATATTTTACCAGAGTTCTGTGTCGCTTCTGGTAAAATAAGGGTTGGCTACCGTACCACATTGGGGGTCCACAATTTTTTCTTTGGTGATATACAAGTAGGCAAGTATTGTCAAATCGGAGGATACGTAGCAATGCATGGAACAAATCATCCTATTAAATATCCAACTACCTATATTAACAAAAAATTATTTGGAGGTGAGTTATCACAATTAAAGCAAAGTAAACCTATTAAGATTTGTAATGATGTTTGGATTGGTCACGGAGCTATCATCCTGGGTGGTGTGACGATTGGAAATGGCGCGATAGTTGCAGCCGGAGCTGTGGTTACTAAGGACATTCCTGCTTACGCAATCGTAGGAGGGAATCCAGCAAAAATCTTGAAATATCGATTTTCAGAGGAAATTATAAGTGAACTACAAGGTCTGAAATGGTGGGACAAAAACGATATTGAATTGGAACAATTGAAATCGTTTTTCAAAACAGATTTATCACAGCTGCAAAGTATTTATGAGATCATCCAAAAGCCGAAGTAAATGATTATTGCTGAAATAGGTCAAGCTCACGACGGAAGCTTAGGAAGTATTCATGCATACATCGATGCCTTAGCGGTTACGGGTATAGACGTCATTAAATTCCAAACCCACATCGCGGACGCAGAGAGCTCCATACACGAGCCCTTCCGTGTAAAATTCAGCAAGCAGGACGCCAACCGTATAGACTACTGGCGCAGAATGGAATTCACCCTCGAGCAATGGAAGGATATCAAAAATCACTGCGATGAGGTTGGGCTTGAGTTTATGTCCTCTCCTTTTAGCAATGCAGCAGTAGATCTTTTGGAGGAAGTAGGGGTGAAACGCTATAAAATCGGATCCGGCGAAGTTAATAACCTGCTTATCCTCAAAAAAATCGCTCAGACCGGAAAACCCATTATCGTGTCTTCAGGCATGAGCAACTTTACTGAACTAGATGAGACCGTTGACTTCCTCAATTCATTCGGGAATGACATCAGCATCTTACAGTGCACCACTGCATACCCTACGAAACCGGAAGAATGGGGGTTGAATGTTATTCAGGAGTTAAAAGATAGGTATTGCCTTCCAGTCGGCTTTTCCGATCACAGCGGTGATATTTACGCCTGTCTCGCAGCAGCTACGCTGGGCGCAGAACTTTTCGAATTTCACGTGGTTTTTGATAAGCGGCAATTTGGCCCTGATACACCGGCGAGCATTACGATTGATCAAACCGCTCAATTGGTCAAGGGTATTCAGCAGATTAAGGTTGCTCAGGGACATCACATCAAAAAAAACGACAATAGTCAATTTAAGAGTTTAAAAGGCATATTTGAGAAAAGCCTCGCGGTGAACAGAGAGTTGCCTGAAGGGCATATCCTGCAGTTTGAAGACCTGGAAGCCAAAAAGCCAAAAGGATATGGCATTTCAGCGAATCAATTTGAGCAGGTTATTGGAAAAAAACTAAAGCACCCTCTAAAGAAGTGGGGCTTTTTGAATCATCAAGATATTGTGGATGAGTAAACGGAAGATTTGTGTAGTCGTTACCGCCCGCCCTTCGTATTCCAGGATCAAAACGGCCTTAAAGGCTATTGACGAGCATCCTGAGTTAGAATTGCAACTCGTAGTTGCCGCTTCGGCTCTGCTTGACCGGTATGGCTCCGCGGTCAACTATATCAATGAGGATGGCTTCAGCATTGCTGCTAAAGTCTTCAATGTGCTTGAAGGAGAAAACCTGACCGCAGCGGCTAAAACAACAGGTATCGGTATATTAGAACTCTCTACTGTATTTGACAACCTATCGCCGGATATTGTGGTCACTATCGCTGACCGTTTTGAGACCATGTCAACCGCTATAGCCGCCAGTTATATGAATATTCCACTCGCGCACGTACAGGGAGGAGAGGTGACAGGCAATATAGACGAAAAGGTACGGCACAGTATCACCAAACTGGCAGATTACCATTTCGTAGCTTCCGAAGGGGCTAAAGAGCGGGTGCTGAGATTAGGCGAAGACCCTGATTTTGTCTTCAATACCGGCTGCCCAAGTATTGATTTGGCAGCAGAAGTCGCACAAGCCCCAAAGCTTGATTTCGATATTTATGAAAAATACGGAGGGGTGGGCAGTAAGCCACTTATTGGTCAGGGGTACTACGTAGTCATGCAGCATCCGGTCACCAATGAGGTAAAGAGCTCAAGAAGGCACGTAGAAGAAACCTTATATGCCATGCATGAACTACAGGAAACGGTACTTTGGTTTTGGCCGAATGTAGATGCCGGAGCAGATGGGACAAGCACAGGCATCCGCTCTTTTCGGGAACGGTACGATTTAGAGAATTTCCACTTTTTTAAAAATATGGAGGGTCGGGATTTCCTAAAACTACTTTACAATAGCAAAGCTCTTATAGGCAACAGCAGTGTTGGAATTAGGGAATGTGCCTTCCTGGGCGTTCCTGTTGTCAATATCGGCAGTCGGCAAAATCGCAGGGAACGTGGATTTAATGTAATTGACGTAAGCTACAACCGGGAAGAAATTTTAGCAGCGATCAAACAACATGAGTCCACAACTCCAAAAGTTTCTGCCGTTTATGGTGGAGGAAAAGCAGGAACTGAAATAGCTCAGCGCTTAGCAGCCTTACCGCTGAGGTATCATAAAACGATTGTTTATTAATGCGTATTCTCGGAATTATCCCAGCCAGGGGCGGCTCAAAAGGAATACCGCATAAGAACATAAAGCCTTTAGGAGGGAAGCCCCTTATTTCTTATACCATCGAATCTGCAATAAAGTCAGGCTTGCTTTCTGACTATATCGTTAGCACCGATGATCAGTCCATCGCCGAAGTTGCTGAAAAAGCAGGAGCAGATGTCCCTTTTCTACGACCGGCACCTCTTGCATCCGATCAATCGCCTACATTGCCAGTTATTGAACATGCCATCAGATTCTTCCTTGAACAGGGCAAGCAATACGACGCCATCTGCATTTTACAACCAACATCTCCTTTTCGACCCTCTGATCTGATTGATCAGGGAATTAAAAAATTTGTAAAATCGGAATCAGATGCCTTGGTATCCGTACGGTCGGTGCCTCATGAGTACAATCCACATTGGGTATTCGAGCCTGACCAGGCTGGTCTTCTTAAGATTGCTACCGGAGAAGAAAATATCATATCTAGACGGCAGGAACTACCTCCTGCATACATTCGTGACGGAGCATTATACCTCACCCGGACTGAAGTAATCCTTCATCAGAAAAGCTTATACGGGCGTACACTATCTTTCATAGAAAACAAAAACGACGTGCACGTAAATTTAGATACGCTCCTGGACTGGCAGCTCGCAGAGCAGTTACTGGACAATTTCCTAAATCGAGAAAAAGCTTCCTGATGTGCGGCATTTGTGGCATAATTGGTCCGCAGTCAGAGCGTAAGCCGCTTGAGCGAATGCTGCAAAAGCAGCAACATCGAGGTCCTGACTATACGGGCATATGGCTGGATGAGCATGTAGCATTAGGGCATAACCGTCTGAGCATCCTGGATTTAAGCCCGTCGAGCCATCAACCCTTTGTCTCTATAGATAATCGCTTCGTATTAGTCTTTAACGGGGAAATCTACAATTATTTAGAACTTAAAGCAGAACTTGAGACAAAAAAGTACAGGTTCTCCACAACTTCTGATACGGAAGTCTTATTAGCGGCCTATCAGGCTTGGGGGGAAGATTGTCTGCAGAAGCTCAATGGTATGTTTGCTTTTGCCATTTGGGACAGGCAACGTAGTTGCCTGTTCGCAGCCCGTGACCGATTTGGTGTAAAACCTTTTTACTACAGTTGGCTGCAAAACAGCTTCGTATTTGCATCGGAAATACCCACGCTGTGGGAAGCCGGTATTCCAAAGCAAGCTAGCGAGCCGGTTTGGGCATCTTTTTTTGCTTTCGGCAGTTATGGTTTGCCCAATGAAACTTTTTGGAAAGACATTGTGCAGTTATCAGCTGGGCATTCGCTAACCCTTGGCAGTAACGGAGCGCTTAAGATACGGAAATGGTATCACTTTGCAGATCGGGTCAGGGAACTACAGCATATCAATCGGGCAAATGAGGAAAATTACATAACGGAGCTGCTTAACAGTGCTATACGACTCCGTTTCAGAGCTGACGTCCCGGTTGGATTCAACCTGAGCGGAGGGCTTGACAGCAGTACCCTTCTGTCTTTGGTACATCATGCTTATCCGAATGATGAAGGCATCGAAGCTTTTACTTTTTTCACCGGCGATGACCGTTACGATGAGCTTCCCTGGGTCGAAATGATGCTCAATGATAAAGTCTACCCCTTGAATAAGTGCTTACTGGGGGCTTTGGATGTTGCTAAAAAGGCTAAAAAAATGGCATTGCATCAGGCGGAGCCATTTGGTGGGGTGCCTACTTTAGCCTATGCCGAAGTATTCAAGAGAGCCAGGGAAAAAGGTATTCTTGTATTGCTTGATGGTCAGGGGAGTGACGAAGCCTGGGCAGGTTATGATTATTACCTTAAGCAAAGCGATGCCGTAGTTCAGGGTATTAAGTCTTCTCCCTTACGGCCGAATGTGCTACAACCCGACTTCCTGAATCAGGCAGTTAAGCCCAATTATGAAAAGCCTTTCCAAGATGACCTGTTAAATAAGCAGTATAGGGATCTGTTTTACACTAAAATTCCCCGGGCATTAAGGTTCAATGACCGGGTGAGCATGCTTTATAGTACCGAACTGCGGGAACCTTTTCTAGATTACCGCTTGGTGGAATATATTTTCAGCCGTCCTTACGCTTTTAAAGTCAGGAACGGTAATCAAAAATGGCTACTGAGAAAAATAGCCTCAGGGTATTTAGGCAGCGATATCGCATTAGCCCCCAAACGCCCCCTTCAGACTCCACAGCGGGAATGGCTTGGAGAAGCTTTGAAGCCTTGGGTTGCGGAACAAATCGAGTACGCTGCTGATACAAGTTGGTTCAATAAAAAACTTTTACAGAAAGAGGTAGAGAACTATAATCAAGGTAATAAAGACAACAGCTTTTTTTTGTGGCAATGGGTGAATACAGGCCTGCTACATGGGTAAACGAATCGCTTTTTTAATCCCGGATGGTGTAGGTATACGAAACTACCTTTACTCAGATGTAGTTAAACAGGTAATTAATGCCGGTGGGGAAGTAGTCATTTGGCACAACCTTCCGGAGGAAGTTATCAGGATAGCAGAGCAAAAACATAGTCTAGCGCTGCAAACCAAGTGTTTCACACCAAAGCCAGAAGGGATACTAGTCCGGCTGCTTAGGGAAGCGACCTCTTATGCACGTCTTCGCTATAATGCACACCTCAAAAACAACCCTACTATTTTAACCAATTGGAATGCCAAACGTAATACGCTTGGCAAAAAGTTACTCTATCCTTTGGCTGAATTTATAGGGGCACGGCTCAACTCGATAGAAGCAATACAAAAGGTTGAATCTTTTTTTCATGCCCTGCATAGGAAATCTAAAGCATTTCGGGAATACTTATCAGAAATCCAGGCTTTAGACATTGACGTTTTATTCTGTACCCACCAACGCTTCCCTTTTGCCGTTGCGCCTATGCTCGCTGCACAAGAATTAGGTATAAAAACGGTCACTGCTATATTTAGTTGGGACAACCTGCCTAAAGCCAGACTTCCGATTAGAGCAGATCAATATCTCGTATGGAGTGAATATATGAAACGGGAGTTGCTCGAGTACTACCCTAATATTTCTCCAAGTCAGGTAGCAATTACGGGGACCCCACAGTTTGATTTTTATAAAAACCCGGAATGTTTACAATCAAGGCTTGAGATTGCTCATCAATATGAATTAGAACCTAACCAAAAATGGGTGTTGTTCTCGGGAGACGACAGGACAACTTCTCCTTATGATCATGATTACCTTGAAGACGTCGCCGCTGCACTAAGCAAGGCCCCTGATATACAACTATTATTTCGTCAGGTCCCTGTGGAAGGTATACAACGATATCAAACTGTACTTAATAGACATCCCAACATTAAGCATATTCCTCCTCTTTGGGAAAAAGGCGCAGCATGGTCTTCTTTTTTTCCACTGACGCAAGATATCAGCTTACTGATTAATCTCGCCCGGCACTGCCACGCGGTAATCAACATAGGTTCAACTGTAGCACTTGACTTCGCGCATTTCAACCGCCCGGGGATTTATCTTAATTATGATCAACCGCATGCCCAAAATTGGTCTGTAGACATCATCTACCAATTCGAGCATTTCAAAACTATGAATGGACTAGATGCTGTTGGCTGGATCAACTCAAAAGATGAAATTTTAAATGTGATTAGAAAAGCGATTGATGCCCCTGACAGTATGGCACCTGGCCGTTTGAAATGGAAAAAGCGCATTACAGGCACTCATAAAGTACTTGCGAGCGAACAGATAGCTAAAGAACTGCAAGAAAACTTCTAGCATGCATATCTGCTTTATTTCAAATGAGTATCCTACTACCGGTCAGAACAACGGGGGAGTTGGTACTAT
This sequence comes from bacterium, assembly GCA_024742815.1. Classification (GTDB taxonomy): domain Bacteria; phylum Bacteroidota; class Rhodothermia; order Balneolales; family Balneolaceae; genus HXMU1420-13. The sequence continues at coordinate 12,683 of JANSXX010000020.1, read as the reverse complement.
GATTAAGTTCATCGGGGAGTACCTGGCATCTAAGGGTATAAGAGTCTCTGTTATTGGAGAATATCATACAACGGGAAAAACTATTGAAAACGGGGTTCATCTATACAGGTATCCGATCACTCGAAGACCTTTTATCCCTTTGAAAAGGTATTTTCGATTAAACCAGTGGGTGAGGGAATTACATCAATCGCATGAAATTGATTTTATAGAAACACCAGAGTTAGGTTTGTTCTTACTCAGGAAAATCAAAGACATAACTTATGTAATCAGACTGAACGGAGGGCATCACTTTTTTGCCTTAGCAGAGAATCGGAAAAAAGAGTTTTTTAAAGTTTTGATGGAGAAATTTTCCTTTTCCAAGGCGGACAAGGTGCTGGCTGTTAGTGCCTATGTGAAAAACAAAACGCTTGAATTGCTTGGGCTGGAAAAAGAAGTTACCATTATTAATAATCCCGTTGATACCAATCAATTCAAATTAGCAGTACCTGATGAAATTATAGATAAACGAATTGTATTCGTGGGTTCTGTGGTAGAGAAAAAAGGTATTCGACAGCTTATTATGGCTATGCCAGAAATAAGGCGCAAACATCCCACCGCTCACCTTATTGTCGTTGGAAGAAATGCTAATTTCCCTGGAACGAATCAATCTTATTTCCCCTATCTTCAAAAGTTCCTACCTGCACATCATGAGGATTTCATCACCTTTACAGGAGGAGTACCTCACAACGACGTGGCTAAATATATTGCTACTGCTGAAGTATGTGTTTATCCCAGTCATATGGAAGCCCTGCCATTGGCATGGCTCGAGGCATTAGGCATGGGCAAGCCTTTTATAGGAGGAAAAACGGGCCCAGGCCCTGAAGTCGTTAAAGACGGAGAAACCGGATTGTTAGCTGACCCCTATTCTCCTGAAGATATCGCCCAAAAGGTAATCACTCTTTTTGATGACCCTTCTTTTGCCAAACGCCTGGGACAAAATGCTTATGCAGACGTTCAACAAAGATTTAGTATAGAAGTGCTGGGAGAACAAAACTTGCGTTTCTTCGAAAAGAATTTGCGAAGTTGAAGTTTCTAATCGTTTCTCACGCTGAACTAAAAAAAACACCCGAGGGTATATACGGTTACGCGCCTTATATTCGGGAAATGAACCTTTGGTTCAAATATGTAGAGGAAGTGGAGATTGTATCACCACTCAGTGCGGCTTCGGTATCCGCTATAGATATGGCGTTAGACCACCCTAAGATAAGCCTGACCGCAGTACCTGCCTTTAGCTTAACCTCGCTAAAAGCAGTGGTACAGACTATCTTTAAATTGCCCGGTCTCTTCCGGGCTATTTACCGAGCCATGAAACGTGCAGATCACATACATCTGCGCTGCCCTGGCAATATGGGGCTTTTGGGGTCTATAGTGCAAATTGCATTTCCGGGTAAAAAGAAGACTGCTAAGTACGCTGGGAACTGGGATTGGAAATCCAAACAACCCTGGTCTTATCGGCTACAGCAAAGAATTCTCCGTAACACTTGGCTGTCCCGCAATATGAGAGTCTTGGTTTATGGGCATTGGGCAGATCAGACCAAAAATATGGTCCCCTTTTTCACGGCTACTTACCGGGAATCAGACCGAAAAAACATTGACAAGCCCCCTATAGACAAAGGTGTGAACCTGATTTTTATCGGTGGGCTTACCCTTGGTAAACGTCCTGAACTAGCCGTGCAAGTGCTGAGGGAGTTGAAGTGCCTCGGAATCAATGCAAGGCTAACGATATGTGGAGACGGTGAAAAAAGGGCTGCCGTGGAAGAACGAGTCCTACATGAGAAGTTGTCAGCAGATGTAGATTTGTTAGGCAATGTTTCCTCTGAACGGGTGAAAACAGAACTACAAAATGCTCACTTTCTTTTGTTTGCATCCAAATCAGAGGGGTGGCCTAAAGTTGTTGCTGAAGCAATGTGGTGGGGCTGTATTCCTATCACTACTGCGGTGAGCTGTGTGCCGGAAATGGTGGGTAATGGACAACGTGGGCAATTAGTAGCCCCGTTGGTTTCAGAAATAACCAATACCATTAGCAGACTGTTGGAAGATACCTCAGAGCGCGAAAACATGAAGGAGCAGGCTGAACTATGGTCTCGCGAGTACACTCTGGAGCGATTCGAAAGTGAGATCAAAACTATGATTCTATAATGAGAATCGTGCAATTAATCGATACTTTACATCCCGGAGGAGCTGAAAGGATGGCAACTAATATGGCCAACGCTTTTTCCGAAAATAAGATTCCGAATGCAATCTTGTGTACTCGCCAATTAGGCGATTTAAAGCAAAATTTGATGCAGGAAACGCATCTTTTTTGCGCTAAAAAAAGGTATAGTCTTGATGTGTTTGCATGGTACAGGGGGCTAAAGTTCATTCACTCTGTAAATCCAGATGTCATACATGCTCATTCCAGTTCTCTGTTTTGGGCAGTTCTTTATGTTTTACTTCGTTCAAATTGTATTTTAATTTGGCATGATCATAACGGGGAAAGGTCTAAACTCGGGAGATTAAAGAACTTACCTTTTTTATTGATGTCTTTAAGGGTTGATTTTGTTGTTAGTGTTAATGAAGAGCTTAAACACTGGGCAAAAGAAAACCTGTTTATAGATAAAACCAGGGTTGAATATTTAAGGAATTTCCCATATTTACAATTAAGTAAAGGAAAAAGAGAAGGAAAGGATGTTGTGATATTGATGATTGCAAATTTGCGCGAGCCGAAAGATCATCATACCTTGATCGATGCTCTAGCCATCCTTAAAGAGTCAGGCTATAATGATTTCAAGCTGTTATTGCTAGGAAAAACCAATGAAAAATCGGAGTATACTCAGACTCTTAGGATGGCTATAAAAAAAAACAATCTAGAGTCCAATGTTAAGCTACTAGGCCAAAGTACAGTAGAAACTGCTTTAAGTATGGCAAATATTGGAGTACTTGCCTCTAAATCTGAAGGTCTTCCTGTTAGCTTACTGGAATATGGCTTGGCCGGATTGCCGGTAGTAGTTACAGATGTAGGGCAGTGTGCAGAAGTCGTTGGGCATGGACAATATGGACAAGTAGTCCCCCCCAGAGCACCAAGCGACTTAGCTTTAGCACTGACTCGTATTATAGACGATTACGAATCTGCCCAAAAAATGGGGGAAGGCTTCAAACAACATATTTTGAATGAGTACGGAAGCCAAAAGTTTCTAAAAGAGTACTTCCGCTTAATCGACGCATAATTGTTAAAGTACTTACTTCAATACAGCGCTCCAAAGACATGGGTCTTATTTCACATCGCATTAGGTTTGGTCTCGGCATTTACTCCTTTGCCATTAGTCGCCTTTTTCTACCTTTTCCTATTTTCCTCAATAACCTATATTTTTAAAAATAAAAAAGTAGATCCTCCAATAGCTATTCTAATTGCCTATCTGAGTTCCTTTGAACTAATTACCAGGCTTGCGCAAACATCTCCACTAATACCTTATGAACTTGGTAAGTATATTCTTTTTTTCCTTCTCATCGCAGGTATTTTAATCAGGGCAAGACCAGGAAAAGAAGGTTTACTGCTTTTAGCATTGCTCTTGCCAGCATTTTTGTTTGATTTATCCGGTAAGGTGACATTTAGAGACCTTCGGTTCAATCTTTTAGGTGGAATAAATATTGCCTTGGCGGTTTGGTTTTTCCGGAATTTGTTATTCACAGAAAAAGGTCTTAACCTTATCCTTATAAGTTTAGTCCTCCCGCTGATTAGTGCTTTAACGTTTACAATATTTCAAACACCAAGCTTTGATGAGATTGAATTTAGTTATGCAGGCACATTTTCAACCACAGGAGGTTTTGGTCCTAATCAGGTGTCTACAGCGTTTGGTCTGGGGGCATTTCTTACCTTTTATCTCTGGCTAAATAAATTCAAACTATCGGGCAGTCGACTGATGGATGCAGGAATTGCCGTTTTGTTTACTTTTCAGGGGCTCCTCAGCTTCTCAAGAGGAGGGATGATAGGAGGGCTTATGGGCGTATTGATTGTTTTATACTTTACGGTGTTCAAGAAGGGTAGAAAGCAACGATCCGGTTTCAATACCAAGAAAATTAAAAGCAACTTATTAGTTGGTTCTATTTTCCTTTTTGCCGCAGCATTTACAGCCAATGCTATAACAGGTGGAATGCTCATCGATCGATATAAAGGGGAAACAGCCGGGACACTTAGAGGGACCAAAGAAAAAACCCTAAGTACAATCACTACCCACCGTTACGACATCCTAATTGGAGATATTGATTTATTTCTTAACGCTGGCTTCTTTGGTGTTGGCGCAGGGGCATCGAAGTATCTGCGTGAAGAGCTTAAAGGAATAGTAGCACATGTTGAAGCTAGTCGGCTCATAGCTGAACACGGAGTTCTTGGGATTATTTATGTTTTTGTTATGTTTTATTTGATATATAAAGTATGGATAAGCCGTAAAAACAGGACTTATAAAGGGTTGTTATTGTCCTTTATCGTGATAGGCTGGTATACTACGTTCCATGCTGCGACACGCACTTACATATCTCCTTTGTTGATAGGGCTTAGTGTGATAATAATAGAAAGACAACATGTTGCTTTACTTAGGAAATAAATTAAGCAGGCATGGTAAAGCACCAAGTATGATGGAAGCCCTTATTCCCCGCTTTACACAATTTATCCAAGTTAAATCTGCCTCTGATAAACACAATCAGTTGGTAAGAGCGGTGGATATGCTTTGGAACTTTTTCCAAAATCAGCATAAATCGAAACTGGTTCTTATTGATGTCTATTCCAATTTAGCCTTTGCTTTTGCTTTTGTTTTTAGCAGCTTGAGTTGGTTGTTTCGGAAGCCTTATGTTCTCTTTCTGCATGGAGGCGATCTTCCGGTTCGGTATCAACGCTCAACTGTAATTTTTTCGTTTATACTTTCACGGGCAGAAAAAATAGTAGTACCCTCAAATTACCTTGCGCAATATTTCACGAATCTTGGTTTTGCGGTTCAGGTCATCCCTAATTTCATTGAAATCCAAAACTATCCCTTTGAAATCCGGAAAAAATCGAATCTTAAATTATTATACATTAGAGGATTTGGAAAACCTTATAATCCCTTAATGACGCTCAGTGGTGTCAAGTTACTAGTTAAAAAGGGGTACCGCCCACATTTAACTATGCTTGGAAATGCTGATGAAGCATGGTACGAAGCAGTAATCAACTTTATCATAGAAAACCAACTTGATAACTATGTGGAAGTACTTCCCAAAATGTCTAGAGAGGGATGGGTCGCTCTAAGCCGGGATTATGATATCATGATTTCAAATCCGGATATTGACAACACCCCTGTTTCTTTAATAGAAGGCTTAGCTTTAGGCTTAGTCATCGTAAGTACAGAGGTCGGGGGCGTCCCCTTTTTATTTCCTGACGAGCACGTTAATTTTGTTCCAAAAGAAGACTCAGCAGCTTTAGCCGATCAAATAATTGCTCTTTACAATTCCCCTGAGAAGATGGAACGTATGAGCCGTAGAGGGCGTTTATTTGCTTGCCAGTTCGATTGGTCGCAAGTAGGAAAACAATGGAAGGATCTCTTTAATTCAATAGATGAATAAAGTTCTTAGTAATATCTATTCGAGCTTACCTGTAAATCTCCAGAACCTGGGCATATCTGTATTTGGTTTTTACTGGTACCGTAAACGCTTTGGAGGGGTATTTAAAAAGGAGGTTGAGGGCGCCAGGAAGCGCGAGTTTTTCACGCAAGAGCAATGGAATAGTTATCAGACTCAATGTCTGCGTACCCTTTTGGTGCATGCTTTTCAAAACGTTCCCTTTTACAAAGAAAAGTACAGTGCAGCAGGGCTAACACTGAGTGATATAAAGTCGTTTGAATTAAAGGATTTGAAACACCTTCCTTTTCTTGAAAAAGATGAGCTTCGTAAGTATGGAACGACAAGGCTTTTAAGCCAGAATAAATCCAAAGGCTCCTTTATTTCCAGCAGTGGAAGTACAGGAACGCCAGTTAGCATCTATCTGCCAGAATATTTCCATCAAAAGTGGAATGCTCTTATGGAAACAAGGGTTAGAAACTGGGCAGGCGTAACTGGGAAAACGCCTCGGGGCATGATTGGGGGTCGGAGGATAATCCCTGGGAGCAAAGTGAACTTTCCGCTATACAGATACAACTGGGTAGAGAAACAAACGTATTTTTCTGCCTATCATTTAGGGCCCGAGACTATACACAATTACATCCATGGGCTATCGAAAAACAAAGTCGAATATCTGACCGGGTATGCATTTAGCATTTACACAATGGCGCGGCTGGCTGAAGCTCAACATTTAAGTGTTCCTCAACTGAGAGCCGTTATCACTTCAAGTGAAAAACTTACTTCAGAAATGCGGCAGGTCATTGAACGGGTTTTTCAATGCAAGGCGTTCGATTCTTACAGTGGGTGTGAAGCCTGTGGGCTTATCTCAGAAACCCCGGAGAGAAATCTCGTTTTTAGCCCCGATTCAGGAATAATGGAAGTGATTGATCAAGATGGCAGATTGATTGAACAAAGTGGGGAAGGTGAAGTCGTTTTAACCGGGCTTCATAATTACGATCAACCTTTGATTCGTTACCGGATAGGAGACCGGGTTAAACTCAGCAATATTCAGACTGATGAAAGGAACATGCCAGTGGTGAAGGAAGTCATTGGAAGAATAGAAGACGTAGTAAGAGGCAAAGACGGACGGGAAATGGTTCGTTTCCATGGTTTATATGTTGATGTACCTGGATTACAGAGTGCACAAATTGTACAGGAGAGCCTTGACCAAATTCAGTTTAACTTAGTTATAGATACTGGAGCTGACAAGCTGTATATTGAAAATATGATCAGAAAGCGGCTTTTTTCTCAGCTAGGAGACTTGAAAGTATATTTTAACTATGTAGATAATCTGCCTTTATCCCCCAGTGGAAAAGTTAAAGCTGTCATATCGCATATTTAATGAGCGATCATAAGAGATTTAACTTATGGGTCATTAACCAATTTGCCAGTACACCTGCATACTCCTCAGGTGCAGGTGAGAGGTTTTATTATCTGGCTCCATTTTTCGACAGGGCAGACTACAACATTAAGATATTTTCAGGCGGATATAACCATCTCTTTCTTGCTTATCCTAAAACACCATTACTATTTAATAGAGAAGATATTCCGGGTGGGCAAATGATTTGGATAAAAATGAGGCACTACTCCGGTGAAAGTTTTGTTGGTAGATTTTTATCATGGTTTGAATTCCTTTTTAAGCTTTTTTGTTTTCGTTTTGAAAAAAAAGATGTGCCTGACATAGTATTAGTTTCCTCTATGTCAATTTTTCCGGTTTTTTATGCCCTATATTTAAGAATAAGGTTTAGTACAAAGGTTATTTTAGAAGTGCGCGATATATGGCCGTTGACACCGATTGAACTAGGTGGCTATTCAAAACACAACCCATTCATCAGGATGATGTCTTGGGTAGAAAAGTATTCTTATAGAAAAGTTGATAAATTAGTATCTGTTTTACCTGGTTTTTCAAGACATGTCGAAACTGTGATAAGTGTGGAAAAAGATATTTCATGGATACCAAATGCATGTAGTCCAATATTTGAAAATATTGAAAGCCATTCTACACCTCTTTACAAACTCGACTCTCAATACTTTAATATTCTATATACGGGAGCTATGGGTATAGCAAACGCAATGGAATACGTTATCAAAGCCGCGCAATTACTCGAAGAAAATAAAACAATTAGATTTATTTTAATAGGAGATGGGCCCGAAAAAGAGACCCTGCAATTGCAATACTCACATTTGTCAAATGTAGCTTTTCTTCCTAAAGTCTCTAAAAATAATCTTCACAGTATAATCTCACAAGCCGACGCTACTATTATTTCATGGCGTAATAAAAAGCTTTATGAATATGGCGTTTCTGCCAATAAATATAATGATTACATGCTGGCGTCAAAGCCTATCATATCAGCATCAAATATTAAAGACGACCCTGTAATTCTTTCGGGTGCAGGAATACAAGCGGAAGCAGAAAATCCCAACTCAATTGCAAAAGCGGTACAAGAGCTATTCAAAATGAGTCCACAAGCAAGAATTGATATGGGAAAAAAAGGCAAAGAATTTGTTTTAGCAAATCAAACTTATGAGGTAATAGCTAAAAAGTATATTCGAATCATCAATGAAGCAGTGAATCACGCCAATTAAACTCATTGATAACCATCATTCTAAGAGGGATTAACAAAAATACCTATTGAGACCTTCCGTTATCCCATTTGATAAATATCTCATCTATGAAGCTATAACACTATAGAGCCCATGCCCCTCCTTTTCGTTTTCGTACTCCTACTCAACCTGGCAGGCATCCAACTCTACCTCCGCTACGCCCGGCAAAAAGCCCTCCTCGACTTTGAAGGGAATCTGGAACACGACCTTTCCAAGCCCGACGGCACGCCCCGCAAACTCATGGACGTCAGCAAACTGAAAGCGGCGGGATGGACGGCGCGGATTGGGCTGCGGGAGGGGGTTGAGCGGGTGTATAAAGGTGTGGAAATGGAGGATTGGTATTAGTTACGTAGGGGTTCACGCCACGAGTGCAACGCAGCAAAGACTCGCAACGTGATGGTACCATCTCCGCAGCCCATCACCAAGCCACGTAGCGAACCGTTGCTTCGCAGCTATCGCCGCGTGAGCCCAAAAAACGCCTCGCCCACGGAACTCCTCCCCGGAAAAAAAGGTTTAGTCAACAACCTCAATCTTTGCTGCTATGCCAAAATTTGAATGGGATGAAAACTAAACTATCCGTAGCCGAAGCCCTGCAAAAAGCCAGAACCGAAGAGCCATTACAAGGCTACCAAGTGGATTTTACCGATCATAAAGTTGAAGCCCTTGAAGCGATGCAACTTGCTAAAGCCGGGGTAGACGTCCCCGAGGAAAGCATCTACTACGATGATGAGACTATTGCCGAAGACGAAGCTTTCGAAGGCGAATGGACACCAGTGGCTACCGATGGCCTTGCGGAAGCGGAAGCCGAAGCAGCCTTGAACGTCCGCCTTCAGCTAAATCCGGAAGTTAAAGCCTGGTTAGAACAGCAGTCCATTCCTACCAGCCAGCTCCTCGAACAGCTGCTAGTAAATTTTTACCGAACTGAGCAGCAGCTTAGGAAAGGTTGAGCTATTCCTGTTTGTGCGGCATGGAGTGGTGCTCACCTTGGACACCAAGCTCCGATTCGGAGCGACTCGCAACGCGATTGTACTGCGACCACAGCCGTCTCAGCACCACGTCGCGTACCATAGCTTCGCCGCTATCGCCGCGTGAACCCAAAAGAAGCGTAACGTAACGCACGCCAGGCAACAACGACTAGCATTTGGGAAAGATAGGTTCAGAATAACAAGTTGAAACACTAAAACACATAGGCAGTAAGTTGCACTAAGACTGAAGTCTTATCCCCTCCGTGCCTACAGTGCCTTAGTGGTAAAAAAATCCTAAGTGCCCTCCGTGCCTACAGTGACTTAGTGGTAAAAAATCCCTAAGTGGTAAAACAACAACAATGCCAATTTTCATTGTAGTTTTCATCCTCAATATCATGGGCATCCAACTCTACCTCCGCTACGCCCGGCAAAAAGCCCTCCTCGACACCCCTAACGCCCGAAGCTCCCACGAAGTGCCCACGGTCCGGGGCGGCGGGCTGCTCTTCGCCCCCACTTTTATCGTCCTGCTGCTGCTCTTCGCCCCCGGCTACTACCTGTCCGCCCTAGCCTTAGCCTTGGCTGCTGCTATCAGCTTCCTGGACGACCTCTACTCCCTCCCCGTCCGCTACCGCCTGCCCGCCCATTTCCTAAGCGTCGCCCTACTCGTTTACGATACCCAAAGCACCTGGCCCCTCTGGGCTGCGCTGCTAGCCCTCATCCTCATCACCGGCTGGCTCAACACCTTCAACTTCATGGACGGCATCAACGGCATCAGCGCAGTGTACGCCGCCGTCATCCTGGCTTCCCTCTTCTGGGTCCCTCTGGAAAACCATGCCGCCCGGGATGCCGTATCTACCGCCCTCCCCGGCATGCTGATGGCACTGCTGGCCTTTTCCTGGTTCAACTTCCGTAAAAAAGCCCGCTGCTTCGCCGGTGACATCGGCAGCGTCAGCCTCGCCCTCATCCTCGCCTGGGCCCTCCTCCTCCACTGGTACAGCCCACAGTTCCTCTACCTCCTCGCCTTCCCCGCCCTCTACGCCGTAGACAGCGTCATGACCATCCTGGTCCGCCTCTCCCGGCGCGAAAACATCTTCGAAGCCCACCGCACCCACCTTTATCAGCTCCTCGCCAATGAGCAGGGATGGGACCACCGGGCCATCGCCCTGTTGTACGGCGGGCTGCAATTCAGCATCAACATAGCCGTTGTGTACGCTTTATCCGAACACCCATTTAACGTCCAACTGCTTTGGCTGACCACCCTGTACCTGCTGCTTTGTGGCTGCTATTTTCTAATCCGAAAACAGGTAACACCAAAGGCAACGTGAATAAATCAGCCCTCTACACCGCCATTTTCAGCCCCTACACGAGCTGCAGCCACAGCCCAAGCTCCCCGGCGCAGACTACCTCTGCTTCACCGATCAGCCCCTGCAAAGTGTAGCAAGCCGCCGCGATCAGCTAAGCTTCAACTATATCGCCCAAACCACCGGCCTCCCCTTCCAAACACTCCCCATCAACATCTACAACACCCCATTCCTAACCATCCACAACCACCTACCTGTAAGCCCTTAAACCAGAACCCGACGAAGCCTTGTGCAAAGTCGGAAACACCAAAACACCACAACACCCTAAAACCACAAAACCGAAGAACCAAACCCCAAGCCATAGCTTAGAAACACCATAAAACCGAAATACCAAAACACCACAAAACCAACTCCCCAGCCACAGCCCAGCAAAACCAAACCACCACAAAACCACCCCAAGCCACACCCCAGAAACACCACAAAACCAAACCCCAGCCACAGCTAAGAAAAACCACAACACCACTAAACCCCACCCCCCATCGGCAACTTCAAAAAACTCCGCGTCTGGCAACAAAGCAAAAACCTAGCCGTCAGGATATACCAAATAACCGATGAGCACCCCAAATTCAACAAAGACTTCCGCTTCCGAGACCAAATCAGAGCCGCCGCAGTCTCCATCCCCTCCAACACCGCCGAAGGAGACGAATTAGATACGAATAAACAAAGCATCCGGCACTTCTACATCGCCAAAGGCTCAACCGCAGAAGTCATCACCCAACTCATAATCGCAAAAGAAATCGGCTACCTCCCCCCAGAAATAACAGAAGAACTCATAAAAGAATACGAACACATATCCCACATGCTAGCCAAACTCATAGCCGCCCGATCCAAAACCCCCTAAAACCAAAGAACCACAAAACCTAAAACTAACTCCCCAGCCAAAGCCCAGAAACACCACAAAACCCTAAAACCAGAAAACCAGAAAACCGAAACACCAAAACACCACAAAACCACAAAACCACCTCCCCAGCCAAAGCCCAGAAACACCACAAAACCCTAAAACCAGAACCCCCCCCCCAGAAACACCAAAAAACCAAAACACCACAAAACCAGAAACCAAAACACCAAAAAACCAACCCCCAGCCACAGCTAAGAAAAACCAAAACACCCCACCCCCCAGAAACCAAAAAACATTGAACCTCAAGTCCCTCTACCTCCGCACCCTCGGCCGCCTCCTCCCCTCCGACTACTTCGCCCGCCGCTACCCCGTCTCCGTCAAAGGCCTCTGCTGCATGGACGGCAAAGTCATACTGCTGCGCAACGAGCGCGGTGAGTGGGACTTCCCCGGCGGCAAGCTCCAGGGCCGCGAGCCCCTCACCGAGTGCCTGCGCCGCGAGATGCACGAAGAGCTCGGCATCGCCGTCACCGTCGGCCCCCTCCTCCAAGCCACCACCCTGCGCATCCTGCGCCAAGTCAACGTGGTGGTCCTCCTTTACCAATGTTATACCCAAGCCCCCGCCACTGCCCTCCGCCTCAGCGGCGAGAATTTTGAACTCCGCCTTTTCCCGGCAGAAGAAGCCCTGCAGCTCCGGCTGCCGGAGGCTTACCGGGCGGCTTTGCGGTCTGTCGTGGAGGCTGGGTAGGGCTGGGCGGGGTCCAGGGGAGGACCTAGGGAGGTTGCTGACTACGCCACACTTTCCTATCCATTGGGGCTACGTCAGCCGGAGAAGGTTGGTCCAGAGCAAGACCCAGCCGAGGTTAAGGTTGAGCGCCCACCAGCATCCTCCAAGGGCACGGCCGCTTTGCGACCGCCTCCTGGCAGCCCCAGCGGCCGGCAATGCTCGACCCCAGGAATGCTCCAGCGGCAACGCTCGTCTCCCAAGACCGCACCAACGGCACTGCTCGTGTCCCCCGCTATCCACCAATAACCAACACAAAACCATTCTAATCCTGGCGGGGGTCGGGGGTGGAGATTCTACCTTTTTCATTGCCAAAAAAATAGCGCCACACCGACCGGCAACGCTCGAATCCCAAGACCAGCCGACCGGCAACGCTCGTCTCCCAAGACCGCACCAACGGCACTGCTCGTGTCCCCCGCTATCCACCAATAACCAACACAAAACCATTCTAATCCTGGCGGGGGTCGGGGGTGGAGATTCTACCTTTTTCA
>JANSXX010000005.1:0-239911 GCA_024742815.1 bacterium | reverse complement strand
GCTATTGCGCAGGGGCCCCACCCGTTCCCATACCGAACACGGCCGTTAAGCCCTGCAGCGCCGATGGTACTGCACTCGCGGTAGAGTAGGTCGCCGCCTCTTCCCCTTTAACCCCGCATTCCTAGAATGACGGGGTTTTTTAATACTCATAATCGAGGAACTACTTCCAAATAAAAATCGTATATTGTAGCCTTATAACACTTTAAAACACGATTTATATGATTGACTTCGAATCATTCTTATCTGAGTACAAGCAGAGATTATCAGAAATTTTTAAGAAGAACCAAGAGACTAGTAAAAGTGCATTGAAAAGAGGTATTTCTGAAGATTCTTTAACCAAAATCTTAGATGTATCTCCACTGGCTGCATTTATACCAACAGAATATGGTGGATATGGTGGGAATACCGCCGAAGCTTTATCCATGCTTGAGGCTAGCTCTTATCAATCTTTGCCTCTTTCTTTAATGATGGGTATAAACGGTGCTCTTTTTCTTCAACCGGTTGCAAATTATGCAGATGAATCGGTAAAAAAATCAATTTATAAACGAGTGATTGAGAATAATAAGATGGGCGGTTTGATGATAACCGAACCCGATTATGGTTCTGAAGCACTTAAAATGCAGACTTCTTATTCCTACAATCCAAATAAAGGCGTTTACAATATTCAGGGTTTAAAACATTGGGCTGGACTTACAGGTATGGCTGATTATTGGTTAATGACGGCACGTGGTGTTGATTCTAAAGGTGACTTGGGTAGAGATATTTCATTTTTCATCCACGATACCAGAAATGGAGGTATAGAAGTTGAGGAGTATTATAATAACCTTGGTCTGTATATGTTACCATATGGTCGTAATCGTGTAAATATCGAAGTACCGGAGGATCATAAATTAGAAGGTAAAGGGACTGGAATTACACTCATGTTAGATCTACTACATAGAAGTAGATTACAATTTCCCGGTATGGGCATGGGATTTTTGAAGCGAATGATGGAAGAAGCAGTTGATCACTGTAAGTCTCGCTTTGTGGGTGGTAAAAATCTGATTGATTATGATCAAGTGAGAAACAGAATTTCTAAACTCCAATCGTATTTCACAGTATGTTCGGCTATGTGCAATTTCACAAGCCAACATGTTCCACTTCAAAAAAATACATCACGCATGGATGTTGAGGCGAATGCGATTAAATCTGTAGTAACAGATTACATGCAACGAGCTTCTCAATCTTTACTTCAATTAACCGGAGCGAAAGGTTACCGATTAGATCACATTGCCGGACGATCTGTAGTGGATAGCAGACCTTTCCAAATTTTTGAAGGTTCCAATGATATTCTGTATCAGCAGATAAGTGAATCTGTGTTGAAAATGATGAGAAAGATCAAGAGCACAAATTTATACGACTTTCTGAAAGAATATGAGCTCACTATACAATCATCAGACTATTTTAAAGATTATCTCAATTTCGAGATTGATGCAAAAATGCCACAACGTAAACTAGTTCAACTAGGTAGAGCACTGGGTAGAATTATATCTATGGAGTTTACCATCAATTTAGGTGAACAAGGTTTTAACCGCGATCTTGTGGATAATGCAATCAAATCGTTACAAGATGAAGTGAATGAATTACTATCGTCTTTCAATTCAGAGACTATGAGCCAAGTAGTAGAAGACTTTAGTCTAGACAGTTCTTGGTTTAATCTTCAACTGATGGATGCAAAATAAAAGACTGGTAGTACTTTCAGGGGCAGGTGTAAGTGCTGAAAGTGGATTGAAAACTTTCCGCGATTCAGGTGGATTGTGGGAAGGTCATGATGTGTACGAAGTGGCTAGTATCGATGGTTGGAATCGAAATCAGGAACTCGTTCTTGATTTCTACAATCAACGAAGAAGGCAACTTAAATCAGTAAAACCGAACAGCGCTCATTACTCAATTGCAGATCTAGAAAAAGCATTTAATGTAACTGTCATTACACAAAACGTAGATAATCTACACGAACGTGCTGGTTCATCTAATGTAGTACACTTACACGGTGAGCTGACGAAAGCTTGTAGCTCAATCGATACATCTTCGGTAGTAGAAATAGGTTATAACGATATTTCACTAGGAGATTGCCATAGTGATGGCAGTACATTGCGTCCTGCTGTTGTTTGGTTTGGTGAAATGGTGCCGATGATTGAATACGCAGCAGAAATAATTGCTAAGGCTGATATTTTGGTTGTAGTAGGTACATCGTTAGTAGTATATCCGGCTGCGGGTTTAATTAACTATGCAACTAGCGCACATCAAAAATATATCATTGATCCAGGTCCAATGGACGCTTTCTCTTTGCAAGGATGGCGTCATATTAAACAACCGGCAACTATTGGAATGGTAGAATTATCAACAAAGATTTTAAAGCAATAAAATGAGTAACTCAAAAGACGAAACACGCACCATTGTTGAACAATTTATAGTGCCATTCTTTCATTTAAAGAAGCGGTTTCCTCTAATGCCGGCGGAGGATTTTGTATCTGCAGAAGCAAATATGTTAGGTTTAAAGAAAGAAGAATTGAATGCCAGCAGAAAGAACTTAGAAGATCATGTAAAACAAGCTGCGCTTGAGCTTTTAAAGGAAGATGAAATAACCGACTTAATCGATAAACTTCCCTTTGATGGCTCAGAAACAATTATCGGCTTAGGTGATTCTTATACAGAAGATGCACAGGGTTGGTTTGCTATCATACAGGAAGTGTTAGAACTCTCGGTTGAAGGTGCTGACTTTACATTCATAAACGCCGGAATCTCTGCCAATACAACTACAGACGTTCTCCGTAGGCTAGATCGTGATGTAGTTTTGCATGAGCCGGATTGGGTTTTGATAAACGTTGGTACTTATGATGCCCAGCGCTTAAATATTGCTCCAAATCGAACACTAATTCCACTGTCTGAAACTTGGGAAAACCTAAATACCATTCAGGATGTATTACAGGAATTCGTATCTAACCCGCTAATTTGGATAACACCATCAAAGATAGTTCAGGAATTAATCAGCACACACCCATTGCACGAATTTTCGATTGAACCTAAAGACTTGGATCAAGTGATTGAAGTTGTTTCAGGCAAAAATGGAATTGTAATCGATCCTCAAGGCAATAGAATGGGTAAAGAGACAGAAGCATGGAATTTTTTAAGTGATGGGTTAAACCACTCACTTATCGGACACATCAACACTGCTCGAGAAATTCTGAAAGGTTTGGTTCGGGATAAATAATCCTAAAACTCCATTCTGAGATTAAAAACTTCAAGTGTTGGCTGAGTATTCAGCTTTAAAGAAGCTGCATCAAACTGTATAATATTCGTTAAGGTTGGATTAACGAAGCCTATGGAATTGCCGTTTTCAAAATCTATTGAAGCAATTCCGGGTGCTAGTGTAGGCCCTGAATTACCAAATGCAATAGGTTGAGTAGACCGCTCTACAATCATGAACATATCAACCAGACCAAAACCGAAACCAATAAAAGCTCCATAGCCAATTCCGTACTGCATAGCTTCTATAATAGGGTCGTTTGATACTAGACTAACGGATAAGGCAATAATCCCACCAGCGGCAGCTCCATAAAAGGTATCCATTAAGGCAATGATTGAGCTATTGTCTCCATCATTAAAAAAACCGGATACTAAAATTTGTCGACCCTCACCGGTCACGACATCATAAGCGCCCATACTAACACCATAAAGAGTTCCAATTCCCAATCCTACTTGAAGTGCGTATAAGTCTTCAAGATTTTTATTGAATGGCGCATTTACTTTTTTATCGGTCACAAACATAGTAGCCCCACCTAGTACAACTCCGTTAATTGCACCATTTAAGCTGTTTGAACCAAATATTTTTACCGATTGTGCATTTGAATTAACAGTGCCTAGACTTAGTAAAAAACATACTCCAATCAGTAAAGTAGTAGTAAATTTCATGGTGTTGATGTAATAGTTAGATGTTTGTTAATACCTCAGTTATTCCGGGTCACTGAAAGATATAGGTAAAATTTTCCCATTCATAAAAGTATGACCATTTAGTGCAAAATCAGAAATAAATTTACTCATAGCTTCGGCTGACACAGGAGCATCGAAATCTGGAAATGCTGACTTCTGCATTTCAGTTGAAACAGCGCCCAATGCAAGACAGTTTACCGAGATTTCATCCCTAGCAAATTCGAGAGCAAGGCACTCTGTTAAAATAGATAATGCGCCTTTACTTGCACTATATGCACTTAGTCCTGTGAATTTTTTACTGGATTGTACTCCTCCCATGCTGCCAATGTTTACAATATGGCTACCACTTTTCATGAAAGGTTTAGAACGCTGTATTAACTCGACAATCGAAAAAAGATTGACGTCAAATTGTTGTTTCCACATTGCTATACTAGTTTCCATAAAGGGGCTGTTTACCAACATAGCAGCATTGTTGATCAGAATATCAATCTGTCCAATATTTTGTAATTCATGCTCTACTTTAGTTAAACCTGCTTCGGTTGTTAAATCTGCCGGTAGCGCAAGAACATTTTCTTCCTGATTGGCGAGTGTTTCTAGCGAGGTTGAAGTTCTCGCAGTGGCAATTACTTTATGACCGTTTTGGGCAAATCTACGGCTAAGTTGATAGCCGATTCCTCGGCTTGCTCCTGTTACTACAATGTGTTTCATGGTGGAAAATAGGCAATAAAAATGGAAGGCATCAAAATGAAAAACCAACGGAGAGAAAGTGAGAACATCAGTATCTTGTAACAAAAGTTGGAGTAATTCATGAGTAATAAGAGATCATTAGTACCACATAATATCGACGAACTTAACGCTTACGTGCCGGGAAAAACCATTGCTGAGGTGAAAGAGCAGTTTAAGCCAGCGCGTATTTCTAAGCTTGCTTCGAATGAAAACAGGCTTGGAAGAAGTAAAAAAGTAGATGAAGCTGTAAATAAAGCGTTAGAGATAGTTCATGATTATCCAGACCCTGCTGCACATGCATTGCGTAATGCGATTGCTTCGCGATATTCCATTACGGCTGATCGAATAATGTGCGGAGCCGGCTCGGAAAGTTTGCTTGCAGGATTGTGCAGAACTTTTTTTCTCAACAAGGAAAATTTGATTACTGCTGATGCCACTTTTATCGGAATCTACGTGCAAGCCAAAATTCGGGGTATCAAAGTAAAACGAATTCCACTTAGTAAAGGCTATAGGTTTGATGTGAAAGCGATTGTAAATGCCATTGATGAACAAACCAAGATGATTTACATAGCCAATCCGAATAATCCAACCGGATCATACATTACAGAAGATGAATATGCGTGGTTGCTTGGACAAGTTCCTGATGATGTGTTAATAGTGATGGATGAAGCTTATTACGAATATGCTAATTCGGTATCTGATTATCCCGATGTTCTGACCAATCAGCCAAAAAATGTAATTATTCTTCGAACATTCTCGAAAGGATATGGCTTAGCGGGATTCCGTGTGGGTTATGCTATTGCAGATCCTGAGATTATCACTTATCTGATGAAAACAAGATTAGCCTTTGAGCCGGGTACGCTGGCCCAAGCAGCCGCATTAGCTGCGTTCGATGATAACGATTTCATGAAAAAAAGCGCTCAAATTGTTGAAGATGGAAAAAAGGATTTATATAAATTTTTTGATGATCATTCGATTGAATATGTTAAATCGGCCGCAAATTTTGTGATGATAGAAATGCCAGACGAAGAAACAGCAGAATTTGTGACATCAGAGATGTTAAAAAAAGGGGTAATCCTAAGAAGAATAAATGCTTTTGGACTACCTAACTGTATAAGAATTACGATTGGTATCCCAGAAGAGATGGAACATTTTAAAACCACTTTTCGAGAAATTTATTTAAACTCATCGCGCACAAAAAGTTGAGTAAAAAATTACAGTCACAGAACTAAAGCACTGCGAGTCGTTCATTTTGAGAGTAGAAAAAGTATAATAGAGTGTATATGCTAAGTTGAGATTAATTTTTACTGCTAAACTCAACTTTGTTACATGATTATTTTCTAATAATTAAAGCAGGACAATTCATAGCCTGAGTGGTAAGTTCTTTTTAAAAAAATTCGTTGATTCTGGGTAAGAAAATAATTTTGAGCTTCTTCTCGATAAGTATGCTAATTGCAGCTATTGGGATAACTTCGAATAAGTACAGCAATTCACTTCAAAAACAATTGGTTTCTGAGAATGCCACAGCTACCCGAATGGTAGAATTAACAGCATCAATAGAATCCTATTTGTATCAATCCCTGTTTTCACTGTCATCGCTGAATGAAGTGCAAGACGTGGGAGACGATCAAATCACATTCGACGAACCAAATGCCGAAATGCTCATTGAACGCTTCGAGTACAACATAAAACAGGTACACCAAGCTTTTGACGCATTAGAACAGGTAATCCAAATCAATCAGGAAGTTGAGTACGAAGAGATCAACCAACTAATTGCATTAAGTACCGAGAGATTTTTACTGTACGAACAGTTAAGTATTGAATGGTTAGAATTGAGAAAAGAGGAAATTGATCCACACTCTACATTCTTTACCACTTCGATTAATCCTTATTTTAGGGCTAATATATTGCCAATCATAAACGAATTACGCCAAGAAGTAATTCACCGACAATTCTCTGAAAATGCTCGTCTAGATGCTCAAATTCAGATGGCTGGCTATGTAATTATTATACTATCCGCCATTTTATTGCTTATAAGTGTTGGTATTGCATTTTATTTATACCGTTCGATAGCTAACCCGCTACGTGTGCTTAGCAAAAGTGCAGAGGCTTTGGGTGCCGGAGATTTGGAACAACAAGTAGAGATTAAAAATGAAGATGAAATTGGGGAATTAGCCAAATCTTTTAACACAATGGCATTAAATCTCCGAAAACGAACCTTAGCCAGAGATTACTTAGACAGTATTATCGAGTCGATAAATGAGGCTCTTTTTGTTACGGATGATCATCAGCATATCGTTGGCTGTAACAAAGCTGCATTGAATTTGCTTAAACTTGAACGATCTGCGCTGATTGATCGACCACTAAAATCTGTATTTGGACAAGAATTTCAGGCAAATATCTCGGGGAATACACATACCGTTGCAAATTTAGAGGCAGAAGTAGTTGATGCGCATGGCAATCATGTACCGATTTTATATTCATCAAATGACTTAAAAAATGCCAAAAATGAAGTAGTTGGTAAAGTGATTGTAGCAACCGATATCACCCAAAGAAAATTGGCAAATGAGCAGATAAGGAAGAATCTACACGAAAAAAATATACTACTCGCTGAGATTCATCATCGAGTGAAAAATAACCTGGCTGTGATTTCAGGAATACTTCAATTACAACAACAGTCGAGCTCCAATAATCAGGTTAAAGAGGTATTAACAGAAAGTCAGGCGAGAATTCAATCAATCTCGTTAGTGCACGAGCGCCTTTATCAAAGTGAGACATTAGCGAATATAGATTATAGCTATTACATCAAGGATCTATTACGTGAATTGTCGAAGAGTCAGGTTATGCAGGGTAAAAGTATTGAGTTGTCTGCCGATGTTTCTCCGGTAAAACTGGATTTGGTAAAAGCTGTGCCTTGTTCATTACTGCTGAACGAGATAATCGTCGATCGAATTAAACATGCTTTTAAAAAGGGAGAGGAAGGCTTCATCAACGTTCATTTAAAGCAAATAGATTCAGATGTTTTGCTTAGTGTAAGTCATAGCGGAAGCAATGCAAGAGGGTTTGAATCGAATCCTAAAGAGTCGTTAGGACTTACTTTGATTCAAACCTTGATTAAACAAATTCATGGTGAATACTCGGAGCAGAGATCATCAGAAAACTCAACGGAACAAATCAATATTCGATTTCCGATAGAAGTTTGATTCTTTAAACAGTGCCAGACAAGAACTTTTGGCGTAATTCAGGTTCGAATTGTTCGATGGCATACCGTAACATGGTTCTAGGCATTTTGCGATAGCGATTGTCCTCTACCAAATAAGCATATTCTGCGTCAAAGTCGATCTTTCCGATTTCTCGCAACATCCAGCCAACGGCTTTTTGGATCAAATCCTGACTATCGGTTAGTAGGATATCGGATATTCTCAAAGCGTCATCAAAATCTCGTTGCTTAATAAAGTGCAGGCAGGTGATGATGGATATTCTACGTTCCCAGAGATTATCAGAAATCGCAAAATCATAGAGCAACGAGCGATCTCTTTGCTCAAGATATCTTCCGAGAATTAAACGGCAACTGGCGTCCACCAAATCCCAATTACTCACATAGGAGATATGATTTAAATAAAAATGGGTGAGTTCCACTAGTTCTGTTGTACCGGCTTTTTCAGATTTATAAACTAACAAACAAAGCGCCATATGCCGCACATCATGAACAGAATGAACGAGTAATTTTCTCAACTCTTCTAATTCAAGGCGCTGATATTTCTTGGCAATTTTGCGTTGCTCAGGTACGGGCACTCCCCAAAATTGATCACCTTCAGCATATTCCCCTTCACCTGTTTTAAAGTAGCGCTTCATTTTTTGCGCTTTTTCAGGATTCGCGCGTTCTTTGAGTTCAGAAATCAGCTGTTCAGCATTTGCTGATGAAGGCTTCACGTTATTCTTCTTCTTCAAAAAACTCTTCTCTCGTTAGTCTTGTCAAAGGAGTGTTACCGGAATCCGTTAATTGCTGTTGAATGTTTGCAAATTCTTCGGAGGTCAGTACTGCATTTACCTCGTCGTTATTCATTGCAACTTCGACTTCTAGTACTTCTAATGCGTCGATTTGTGTTTGGGTTGGTCGACCTTGATAATTCACAATGGAGCCATAAATATTGGAAATCCTTTCACGGAGCTGTTCTTCTCCGGTAATACCACCGGTTTGTGTAGCAACCATTTTTTTATGTAACTCATCGAGAGAAGCGTGCAGTTCTTCTAAACTTTGTGAGAGTGAAGATTCTAAAGTCGAATCTTCTAAATGTTCCTTAATCTGATCCATGACGTGTACCGCTTTTCCATCCACAAATCCAAGTTCGCCTAGCATCTCATATGCTTTGTTTACGGCTGCTAATCGTACTTTTCGATCCTCTTCGGTATGCCGAGAATCCGGATCAAGTTGTAAAGTGATTTCACTTTCATATACCTCATCACCTTTCACTAATTTTATGGTATAGGTTCCGGGCGGATAAGCCGGACCAAACAAAGCGCCAAAGGTAAGTGTATTTGAGCGAGGTACTTTGGGCGGATCTTTGCGGATATTAAACGATACCCGATTGATGCCTTTTCGCTTACCTGCGGGCAATTTTTTGAGGAAATTCCCTGCTTCGTCATACACTTCGATAAACATATCTCCAAAAATATGTCTGCGTTTTAAATAGTACGTGATTTCGGCTGTTTGTGGAGGATTATTACCCGAAAACTCTCCGTCTCCGGCAAAAGTTTGCTCAAAACCAATTGGCCCGGAGATGAGAAAAGGCTTCATCTCGAGAAAAGCCACATCTTGTTGCAGAAGTTCATTAGATATTCCTCGAAGTGGCGAAATATCGTCCACGATCATAATACCACGGCCATGCGTACCAAGTACCAAATCGTCTTCTTGTGGATGAATAACTAAATCACGAACAGATACTTTGGGCAAATTCCCTTTAAAGCGAACCCAGATTTCACCACGATCGAAACTTACATACAGGCCAAATTCGGTACCTAAAAAAAGCAGATTTTCGTTTTCAAGATCTTCAATAATTTTGTGGGAATAGCCTTCGATATTGTCGTCGGTTATAAGTGTCCAATCCTTCCCGTAATTCTCTGTTTTGTACACATACACGCCCATGTTACCTACACGATGTGCATCGATAGTTACATACGCACGCGCTTTATCAAATTTACTTGCAGTAATGCTACTCACCCAGGCGTGCTCGGGGTAACCATCAATATTTTTAGAAACTTCGGACCACTGCTCACCACCATTTCGAGTAAATTGAATGTTACCATCATCCGTACCCACCCAAATCAGATTTTTATCCAATGGCGATTCGCTGATATCAAAAATGGTAGTATTATTTTCGGCCGTGCTGTTATCTATGGTGATTCCACCACTTTCGCTTTGTTTCTGTTTTTCTGGATCGTTGGTGGTTAAATCATCCGAAATGCGTGTCCAACTATCTCCCATATCTTCAGAAACATATAAATACTGGGCACCAACGTATAAACGATCGCCGTCGGGACTAAATAGAATCGGAGTATTCCAGTTAAAGCGAAGCTCGTCGGTTTGGGCGTCTTTTAGTGGTTTGATGTCTTTCGATTCGCGTGTATCACGATAAGAACGCCGAACATTTCCACCTTGACTCTGCCAGAATACAATATTTGGGTCTTCAGGAGCTGTAAAAACATTAAATCCATCGCCTCCTCCCAAGTTTACCCAGTCTTTATTTTCGATACCGCCGGGACTTTCGTTTGGTGCGGCCCAAGAACCGTTGTCTTGTAATCCACCATACACCCAATAAGGTTTCTGATTATCAATATTCACGTGATAAAACTGTGAAATAGGCAGATCGCGGCTGAACTGCCAGGTTGCCCCACGATCGTTTGATATATAAAGCCCACCATCGGTTCCAAGGTATAAGCGTTGATTATCCACCGGACTAACATAAAATGCGTGATGATCAACATGAATATTTCCTCCACCTGCTGGCCCGCCGGCTGCGAAGGTAAGGCGGAAAGTTTCCCCCGCATCGGTGCTTATATTAATGTTAAAGCTTGGTTTGTACACGGTATTTGAGTCTACCGGATCAGCATAAATATTCGAGAAATAGAAAGGGCGTTCTTTTACAACGGCTGTACTGTTCGTCTTTTCCCAGGATTTGCCATAATCATCCGATCGATACAAACCACCTTCTTCTTTTGCTTCAATAAGTGCATATACCCGGCCTTCAACAACAGGGGAAACGCTAACAGCAATTCGGCCTAATTCTTCTTCCGGTAATCCATTTCCGGTAATTTCGGTCCAATTATTTCCACCATCGGTAGAAGTATATAATCCGCTACCTGGTCCACCCGAACGAAATGTCCAAGCTTTTCGCTCGAAATCCCACATTCCTGCATATAGAATATCAGGATTATTCGGATCTATGCTGATATCGGCTGCACCGGTGTTTTCATCCACAAATAGAATATTCTCCCAGGTTTCACCGCCATTCATTGTCCTGAATATTCCACGTTCTTGATTAGGCGCCCAAAGTGTGCCCAAAGCTGCTACATAAACGATATCAGAATTGTCGGGATGAACAATTATTCGGCTGATTCTTTCGGTTTTTTCCAGGCCCATAAAATCCCAGCTTTCGCCACCATCAGTAGTTTTATATACCCCTTTACCGATTGAAACGCTGTTTCGAGTCCAAGGTTCTCCGGTTCCAACCCAAACGGTGTCAGGGTGATTTTGATCAATATCAATGGCACCAATCGACATTATATAATCATCGAAAATCGGTTCGAAGCTCAAACCACGATTATTTGATTTCCAAACACCTCCGCTTGCTGCACCTATGTAAATTATCCGATCGTCGGAGTCGACCGCATCGAGCGCAGCTATGCGACCACTCATCACAGCCGGGCCGATTTGTCGGGCTTCTATTGCCCCGAATGTATTCGAATTAATTCGTTGAGCTTGTGCCGGAAGTGAGAGGAGCAGGTAAAATAGACCTACCATAAATGTTCGATTGCTCATAATTGTACCCTATCAATTTAAAAAAAAGAAAAGCCGGATTACTCCGGCTGTAAATTCAATTAATTAGTGCCCGGTTTTTTGAAGTAAGAATCTTCAATTTCGGGATTAACAATAACTTCGTTAACGGTGATCTGAAGTGCTGTATTTCCCATCACTTTAGTTTCGATGCTATGTGCTACTGCAAAGCCGTCAACCATTTTATAATTGCTTAAGAATTGTTCTTGCTCAAATTCTTGCCCTTCCATGGTTGTTTTAGAAGTAATTTTGATAGGTACATAGGCTTCTGTATCTAAAAAATAATAAAGCACATCACCTGACTTCATTGTCAATTTAAGCTTATAGGTTTCTGTGCCTTCTACTTCCTCCGTACCTTCTAATTCCAGGCTATGACCTTTTTCTTCGTAATTAAATAAAGGTCCATCCAGGTCGGCTTGTTGCATCGCTTCTTTTAATTGGTCTTCGGGTAAATCGATCGGATCGATGGTTCCTGTCCAAGGTTGTATTGCCCAACCGTTGGTTCCATCGTAAGCCATAAATACAGCTTCTGCTCCACCAATATTGGCATTTATCCGCATCATATTTGGGCGTTTCAGCATCATGGTCATTGGAATGGATAAGCCTTGAGTAAGAATTGTACCCGTTTGCTTGATGGTTTCGACATCAGCCAGATTTTCCTGCCCAACAACTTCGAAATGGGCTTCCAAAATTTCATCCAATGATTCATCCTGAGCGAAAGCAAACGATGAAGCCAGGGTTAAGAATAGAATTAAACAGGTGGAAGTGGTTCTAAGAAATTTCATAGTATTTATTCATTGATTGGTTGCTGATCGAAGTAATCCATAAATATGACGAGATGCAATGCAACGCATTAAATTCTTGATTAAGAGTTGAATAGAGAATTACATAGCACAAAAAAACCCTCACCAAATGGTGAGGGTTAAGCTTTATAAAGTAATTTGGTTGTTAGTTCTGTCCAAAGCAAGAGCACTCAAGTCCGGCAGGCTGTAACGTAATTGCGTGCCAGTCGAATTCGTCGCCGAATCCATCACGTTCCCACCAGAATGGTAAACGTTCATTAGGTTGGTTACCAATTTCGTTCATGGTTGCTGCATCAAATAATCGACCATTTACCATGGTATAACTAACCGTGTTTGTGTTGTTAATGTCCTCCAACGGATTGCCATCCAATACAATTAAATCAGCGAGTTTCCCAACTTCTAGAGAGCCAATATCATCATCGAGGCCAAGGTAATGTGCACCATTTAATGTTGCGGCACGCAAAGCCTCCATGTTTGTCATCCCACCTTGCGACAGCATCCATAATTCCCAGTGTGCTCCCAAGCCTTGAAGTTGGCCATGTGCCCCAACATTTACTTTAACACCTGCATCATTCAACAATTTGGAAGATTCTGCAGTTAAAATGTGGCCGTGATCATACTCTTCATCCGGCACCATGGTACGATGACGAGAACGCGGATCGATCACACTTCTCGGGGTAAAGGTGAGAAGCTTTTCATTCTCCCAAACATTGTATTTTTGATAGAAATAATATTCACCGCTCATGCTTCCATAATTTACGATGTGTGTGGGTGTATATCCGGTTTCGCTGGCTCCCCAAAGCTCACGCACATCTTTGTAAAGTGGTACAACGGGAACGTTATGCTCTACACCGGTATGGCCATCTAAAATCATGCTCATGTTGTGGAAAAAGAATGAACCACCTTCCGGTACCACCAACATTTCGAGTTCCTTTGCTGCTTTCATAACTTGTTGGCGCTGGTCACGGCGCGGTTGATTGTAGCTTTTTACTGAAAACGCACCAAAAGCTTTCGTACGTTTTAGCGCAAAGTAGGCGTCTTCATAGCTATTTATTTCTGCTTTAAAGTCACCATCAGCACCGTAGAGAATTATACCGGTTGAGTAGATGCGGGGTCCAACCATATTGCCAGCTTTTATCGCTTCTGAATGTGAAAACACCATCTCGGTATTTGATGATGGATCGTGGGCGGTAGTAACGCCATAAGCCAAATTAGCCATGTATTCCCACTGTTGCTGCGGACTTACTCCCAATCTGAAATTTCCCAAATGTGCATGTACATCAACAATGCCCGGCATGATAGTTTTACCACTTACATCCATAACCGTAGCTGTTGATGGAATGTCAATATTCTGCCCGATTGCTTTAATTCGATTTCCATCTACTAAAATGCTGCCATTTTCGATCACCTCATCTCCATTCATAGTGATAATTCTGGCGTTTGTAAACGCAATCAAGCCCTCAGGGACATGAGTTGGTAAATCCAGACCGATTTCCGTTCCTGTTTTTGGCGGTTCAGGTAAACTGTCTGATGCGTTATCTACAAATGAGAATACTTCGTTTAAATCAACCGAGAAGTATTCGTCGCCTAACGTCCAGCGAAGTGTTTTGCTATCGCCCGACCAATGCATGTGATAACCTCCCTCAGAAGCTACCAACTTAACTGGAATGGAAGTTGTAGTTGGTGATAAGGAAATTTCTTTACCCGCCTGGGTTAGTGGTGCGATATACACCTTATATAAATTCGAAAAAGCGATCCATTTATTATCGGGGCTTGGCACAAATTTGTGTGCATAGCTTGATGAAAAGTGTGTTTTTTCATCATTGCCGTTTAAATCGACACTGTTGTACGATTTATTGATGGCGCCAAATAAGTAGCCTCCTCCTTGATAAAAAATACGCGTGCCGTCTGCACTAAATCGCGGAAAGGAACCTCCATTTATTACTTTATTTTCATCACCACCAGAGGCCGGAATGGTGTAAATACCGGGCTCAACGGTGTAGGCAAATCCTTGTTGGCCATTTCCGCTTTCTCTTCGAAAAACGATCGTTTCAAAATCAGGAGAGAATGCAGGTTCCCGGTAAATTCCTTTTTTCGATGTGATTTTAACAGGCTCGTTGATATTGCCTCGTCGTCCACGGCGCTGTAAATCAACAATATGAATAGCACCCATGTCAATATCGCTCCAGCTTACGTACGTAAGATATCTTCCATCTTTACTGAATGAGGGATCAAACTCGAAGTGAGAAGCATTGGTTAATCGTTTTGGTGTGCCATTTGGCATTTCTTTTATCCACAAGTAACCGGCCGCATTAAAAACAAGGGTTTTACCATCCGGGCTTGTAATGGCGTTTCGGATAGCTTTAACTCGGAAAGTTTCGGGAGCAACTTCCTGTTTAAATCGGGCTGCTTTTATAATTTCATGATTTGATTCTACCACAAATGGAATCTCTTGTGTATTTCCTGTTTCAACGTTTATTCTATTAATTTTACCATT
Organism: bacterium; assembly: GCA_024742815.1. Taxonomy (GTDB): domain Bacteria; phylum Bacteroidota; class Rhodothermia; order Balneolales; family Balneolaceae; genus HXMU1420-13. Next base: position 224,862 of record JANSXX010000005.1, on the reverse strand, counting down.
AGCCCAAATAATGATTTCTTTGGAATCGGGCGTCCAATTAAAGCCCGTGTACACTCCAAAAATTGCCCAAGCTTCTTGCTGATCTTTACTCAAATTCTGATAAATCGGTCGCTCTAAACCACTAGATAATTCCCGTACATACAAAACCGATTTAGTTCGAACACGGCGAACAAATGCTAAATGCTCTCCATCAGGAGAGATTTGTGGTCGAGCTGCACCGCCATTTCCTCCAGTTACAAATTCGATATCGCCTGTTTCCCGATCGTACCGGCGTATCACATAAATCTGGCTATTCGGATCTTTATTATACTGAAAGAATCCACCCGGGTAATTATCTTCGCTGTAGTATACATAGCGTCCGTCGTGGCTTACAGATGGTTCTCCAATATCCTGCTGAGCATTTTTCTTTTCTACGAGTTGAATACCAGCCCCACCGGATTTATGATACATCCAGATTTCACCGGCTCCTAACGAACGTGTAGAACTGAAATGCTTTTTTGCGATGAAATATTCACCGTCAGGTATCCAAGTGGCATTATTTAGCAGTCGGAAATTTTCTTTGGTGAGTTGAGCTGCATTCTCCCCATTTATATCCATCACCCAAATATTATCTCCACCGCCAGCATCACTGGTGAATAAAATTTTAGACCCATCGGGACTAAATCGTGGTTGAACCTCAAATGCGTGACCGATTCGAAGCGGTGTTGCCACGCCACCGGTTGCCGGCATGGAATAAATATCACCTAACAAATCAAAAACAATGGTTTCCCCATCCGGGCTTACATCCAAATTCATCCACGTACCTTCATCGGTAGTGAAAGAAAGTGAGGTTGATTCGCCTAAATCCGGTTCCGAAACAATCCAAGATTCTTGTGCCAAGATAGAGCTCGATAGCAAGATTAGAGTTAGATAACTATATAGTATTTTAGAATTCATCCGCTTAAGTTAGTTGGGAGTTGCCAGATAATACTTATTTGAGTAGTTAAGAAATAATGGCTACAGTGTTTCTAATAAAAGGACAAAATGCTAAGCTGATGTGATGGCACTATTTATAATGCTTTTTTCCTGGGGAAGTGATGCTTTTTAAAAAAATGTGGGCATTAAACTTATTCTGCATTCTAATTCTATTGACGTCATGGGCGAGTGCGCAGCAGTTTAACATTCAAAGTTATACCGTGAACGACGGATTGCCAACCAGCAGCATTTACGATTTACATGCCGATGCTCAGGGATTTCTATGGTTTGCTACCCCTTACGGGTTAGTTCGCTACGATGGAGAAAATTACACGACCTTTGATGAAGAAGACGGTATAAAAAATGCATTAATTTATGATTTCCATTTTGAGGACGATGGCGACATTTGGGTAACCAGCGAGGGTGGAGGCATTGTAAAGTTTGATGGGGAATCGTTTTCCTACTTATCCGAGCTGGCAGGTTTGGATACGGTAGTAATCAATTATGTAAGCAGTTTTAGAAAAGATGAGCTTTGGCTTGCAACAAATAATACCGGCGTTATCATTTGGGATCAGATTGAAAACACCTTCGAATATCTAACAGAAGAAGATCAACTGCCGGATAACGAAGTGTGGGATATTCATTTCGAAAATGATAATGAGGTGTGGATTTCTACTATGTCCGGTATCGCGGTTTATAATCGGGAAACGGGGATAAGTGAACTCATTACTGCCGAAGATGGCTTAAGCGGAGAGGCAACCTACGAATTGGTAAGCGATCCAATGGGTAGAAAATGGGTAGCAACCAATAATGGAGTGTCCATTATTCAGCCTGATAAAAGCATTGACACCATTACCGAAGTAGATGGAGTGCCTCTAGATTATGTGTACACCATAGAAACCGACAATGACGGAAACATCTGGATAGGCACTGAGCGGAAAGGAATAGTTATTGTTGAGCAAAATGGCGAAAAGACCCACATCACAAAAAAAGAGGGACTGAATTCGAATTTTATTTATCGAATTGTTAAAGACTCTCAGGGAAGTATTTGGATTGCATCAGATGGTAATGGCGTAAGTATTTTCAAAGATCGTAGTTTCAATTTTTTCGATGTTAACTCACCCTTAAAATCAAATAGTGTATATGCGTTGGAATATGGTAGAAATGGCGAGCTTTGGATATCTACTGATGCAGGAATTACACGATTTGAGGATGGAGTTTTCTCAAGTTTCTCAATTCCTGAAAGCTTACTCACCTACGATGAGATATGGATTATCGAACAGCTTGCTAATGGTGATTTACTTTTTCTTACCCAAAATTTTGAATTGTTACAATTCGATGGGAATCAATATTTTAAGCCCGAATTTTACGACGATCTTTATTCCTATTATTTAAATGATGTTTTAGTAGATGATGACGGCTCAATTTGGTTCAGCAGCACTGATGTATTACTCCATTATAAAAATGGGGAACTAGAGGTTTATGATTCAGAGGCAGAAGATGTTTGGAAGAATTATTTAAGCACATTGTTCAAAGATTCCAGAGGAATTTTATGGATCGGAACCGAGCATGGAGTGGCAACATTCGAGAACGATGCCTTTAGTTACTACGATGAAAAACAGGGTATAAGCGGGAGATCGGTGTATGAAATTACCGAGGATCAATCCGGGAATGTATGGTTTGGCACCAACAGTGGTATTTATTATCTGATGGAAGAGGACATACTGAACAACAATTTTTCGTTCACTGCTTTCTTACAACACGATCCTTCACTAAGCGAAACTATTTTTTTACAGTTTGATGAGGATGGTAATCTGTGGCAAGGCACTAATTTTGGAATGAATTATTTTAAGTTTTCAGAGGAAAACAATTTTTCAAACCCATTGCATCTGCAGTATACTTTAACAAGTTCCGGTAACGGCTTAGAGTTTAATGGAGATGCTTCTGCATTAGATGATCAAGGGAACTTATGGTTTGGATCTGCTACCCGAGGATTAGTTAGATATCAATCCGAAAAATCATTATTAGCAAAGACTTATGTGGATCCGCCTCGAATCTTTTTGAGAACGATTTTTGCCAACGATAATCTGGTATACACTCAAACAAGCGACACATTAAACTCCACACATTTGGAAATTGCTTACGATCAAAATGATCTGACTTTTAATGTGAATGCTGTTGATTACTTAAATAATAATGGAATTTCCATTCGGTACTTTTTAGAAGGATACGACAATAATTGGCAGCAAGAATTAGATCTAACCCAAATCAGATACACAAATTTACCACCGGGCACCTACAATCTTCAAGTTGCTGCAAAATCAAAACTTTCGGATTGGTCGGATCCTAAAAATGTTGCAACTTTTACCGTATCTAAACCATTCTATTTTACTATTCCCTTTTATATAGTGGTAGGTTTTGGAGTGCTCATATTAATAAGTGCATATATCAACGCGAGAGTAAACCGAATCGAAAAAAGAGAGCTACAACTGCTGGTAGATAAGCAAACCGAAGAGTTAAAGGAAGCGCTAGCCGAGAAGGAGGTATTGATCAAAGAAATCCATCATCGCGTAAAAAATAATTTAGCGGTGATTTCTGGATTACTGGAATTACAAGGCTTTAGAATGCCCGCCGGTGATGCAAAAATGGCAATTCAGGAGAGTAAGATGCGTGTTATCGCAATGTCGAAAATTCACGAAAATATTTACCAGAACCATCAATTATCCAATGTTGACTTCAGAAGATTCATTCAAGATCTGGTAAAAAATATTCAACAAACCATGGATTTGGCAGAGAAAAATATCGAAGTAGTTTCGTATATCGATGATGTTCATTTTGATGTAAACATAGGAGTTCCACTTGGTTTAATTATCAACGAATTGATTAGTAATGCCTACAAACACGCCTTTATAGGCCGGAGAGAGGGAACAATTAATATATTATTTAAAGAAATGGAAGAGGTTTATGAATTGTCGGTTTCGGATGATGGAGTAGGTACCGCTGCAAATATTCTGAATACTAAAACTCAATCGCTTGGGCTATCATTAATTAAGTCGTTAAGTATACAAATTGGTGGATACCTTGAATATGAACATAAACAAGGATCGCTCTTCAAACTTACAATCCCGAAAAAATCGTTGGATTAGCGAATAAAGCTCAGTTTTGCGATTGATATACCTGAAGTTCTGTTTACATCAGGATTATATTTAATTGGATGACACTAATTTTTAATTCTGCCTGAAATTTATTCTCTTTAACATCGGAAGGAAAAGTCGATAAGGAAACTAGAGTACACCTCGTTTTGGTTGTTATCAGTATCCCTTCAATTAAGGTATCAAGATTTAAAAATGGATTGTTCGTTTATGAGGAAGCGAGGGAATTCCCCACTTTTTTTATTGATTTTGATCGTCGGCTTTTCGTTGTATGATGGTGTCTTTGCTCAAAAATTCAACATTCAACAATACACCGCTAATACCGGTTTACCTTCAAATAATGTTTTTGATGTCGAATTCGACAAACTAGGCAACGTTTGGTTTGCTACTTCCGATGGGGTGGTTAAATACGACGGAGCAGTATATAAAACATACAATCAAGACGATGGTTTAAAGGACCCGGTACTATTTGATTTATTTATTGATGATAGCGGAATATTATGGGCAAGTACCGATCAAGGTGGGGTTGCGAAATATGAAAAAGGAACGTTTACCTATCCGCCACAACTCGATTGGATAGATTCGACCATTGTGCATTATATCGGGCAAGATCCTCAGGGAAACCTTTGGCTATCGTTAGATAACGCCGGTTTTGTGATTTTAGATGAAAACCTGGAAACGAAACATCGCTTTACTACGTCGGAGGGGCTTCCGTCCGATTTGATGTTTCATTTCAATTTTCAGCTTCAAGATCGAGTACTTATTTCTACCTATGCAGGAGTGGCTGCTTATCATTATGAATCAAATGAGATTACTGACATTTGGAATCTGGAAGACGGGCTTAGCGGTGAAAAAACCTACGAAGTTCTGGTGGATAAAAGCCAAAATATATGGGTAGGTACAGATCAGGGCATTTCTGTAATTCATTCGGATGGAAAAGTAACAAACCGGGAGAAAGTTGCCGATTATAAATTAGGTTATGTGTTTGCAATCGAACAAACAGAAGATGGTAAAATTTGGATAGCTACTGATCGGAATGGTCTGTTTTGGATTGAGGATAAGGCTGAAACCCACATCACTGTAAAAAATGGAATTAGTTCGAACAATATTTTCAATTTGGCTAAAAGCCCGAGCGGCGAAGTCTGGATCACAACGGATGGCAACGGTGTAAACGTTTTTGTTGACGACGAATTCCGGATTTATGACGAATCGAGCACTCTAGATGCCTACAGCGCTACTACAGTATTACAAACTAGAGATGGCACCATCTGGATAACCACCGAGAATGGAATCAGTTCGGTTAAAAACGGAGAATTCAAAAATTATCCTCTGTTATTAGAAGACTACGAAAATGAATTGATCCTAAGAGCAAGTGAACTGCCAAACGGTAACATTTTGATGATTACGAATAACTACTCATTACTTGAGTTTGATGGTTCCCAATTTTTTAAGTCCCCGTACGATTCAATCTTCGAGAATGAATTAATAAATGAAGTTGAAGTGATTGACGGAACAGTTTGGTTTATGGCCTTAAGGAGGGTGATAACGGATACAAATGGATCAATCAATTATTATGAACCAGTTACAACAGATCAGTGGCAAAGCGAATTCAATGTAATATTCAAAGATAGTAGGGAAATTTACTGGATTGGCACACAAGGTGGTTTGGTTCGTTTTGAAGATGGGGCATTTACCTATTACACCATAGAAGATGGGCTTCGAAACAATCGCATTTCACACATTAAAGAAGATGACCACGGCAACCTTTGGTTAGTGCATAATGTTGGGGTAGACATACTGCGCGGAATTGAAGAAGATGGTTCATTCTCAGAAATCACACCATTCGAAACAGAAGAATTATATATCGATGAAACGAATTTTTTACAGTTTGATGCAAGCGGAAACCTATGGCAAGGTACTAACGCCGGGCTAAATTACTACAACCTGGAAGAATTTGAGGCTTTCGGCCGATATCAGCATATACATATTCCTCTTCAAAATTATGGTTATGGTACAGAGTTTAGCGTATATGGAAGCCTGTTAAGCAAAGACTCAACGCTTTATTTTGGCACGTATAACAATGGATTAATTACTTATAAATTTAGAAACGGTGAGTATCAACTTCACCCCGACGAAGCACCAAGAGTGTTTATTCGCTCCATTACGGCCGGTTCAGATGTGGTATATAATCAAGAAAATGGCGAGCAAGATGTTGATCGTATTGTTGTTGATAACAGCCAAAATAATATAACCATAAAACTAAGTGCGATTAGTGAAAAGTATCCGCGAAGAATAAATTATCGGTATCGGCTGGAAGGGTTACAGAACGAGTGGGTAGTGGCAGAAAATATTTCTCAAATCCGTTACGAAAGCTTGCCCTCAGGAACCTTCGATTTAATTTTACAAACAAAAGCACCCAATTCAGATTGGTCGGAAGTGCAACAGGGAATTCGCATTGTGGTTGAAAAACCTTTTTATCTGCAGTTATGGTTTTTGGGGCTGATAATTCTTGCCCTTGGTTTTCTGATCTATGCCATCGACAAAGGCAGAGTTTCATTAATAGAAAAGAATTTATTAGAAAGCATTGTTTTTGAACAAACCAAAGACATAAAAAAAGCCCTCGACGAGAAAGAAGTTCTCATCAAAGAAATTCATCATCGTGTAAAAAATAATCTGGCTGTAATTTCTGGATTATTAGATTTACAGAGTCGCCAAATTGAAGAAGGTCCTGCCACCGAAGCTTTACAAAACTCGATGACACGAGTGCTGGCGATGGCTAAAATCCATGAGCAGCTGTACCAAAACGAAGATTTAGCAAATGTAAATTTTAAAAGCTTCATAACCAATCTTGTTCGCTCTTTAGATAACACGATAAGTGATGCAGATCATCCTATACTCATAAACGAACAAGTAGCAGATATTTTTGTCGACGTTAACATTGGAGTGCCACTTGGATTAATGATCAATGAAATCCTCAGTAACAGCTTCAAGCATGCTTTCCAAGATCATGATGCAACAAAATTAGCTACGATTAACATCGATTTTTCAAAACTTGACGAGCATTATTACTTCATGCGGATTGGAGACAATGGCATTGGTTCTGAAGAAAATCTGCTAGAAATTGAACATCAATCTCTTGGTATGACCCTCATCAAATCGTGGGCAATGCAATTGGATGCGGAATTAACGTACGACGGCTCTGATGGGGCTGTATTTGAAGCTAAGATCCCTGTTTAAATCGGGCGAGTATAGACTGAGTAACCTCATTCTGCGATAGCGAGCCGCTTAATTTCGCGCGTTCTTCAAAGATAGATTCAATATCTTCAAATCCCTCCCAAAGTATTGATTTGATCGCTTTCATAGCCGCTAAACTATAACCGGCAAGTTGCTCGGTGAGTGAATGCACTTCTTGATCCAATTTCTCAAAATCTTGAACCACTGCATTGTACAATCCCTTTTGCTCGGCCCAATCACTGCTCTTCCAGTTTGTTGAATCGATTGTAAGTGTTGAAAAGGCGGAGATTCCAATTTTTCGAATTACAGCCGGCGCAATAACAAATGGGCCAAATCCTATAGAAAGTTCACTTAATTTGATGGATGCAGCTTCAGTTGCAATGGCATAATCACATGCCGCAATAATTCCAACCCCACCGCCAACGGCTTTACCCTGCACACGAGCAATTACAAATTTAGGGCAGTTTTTAATAGCTAAGATCAAATGCCCAAATCCTTTAAAAAAAGTGTTCGCTGTTTCCTCAGAGTTAATTGCTAATAACTCATCGAAGGAAGCACCGGCGCAAAAAGCGCCATCACCTATGCTGCGTAACACAATCACTTTAACCTCAGCATCATTTCCAAGCCGAGTTATCGATTCTGCCAATTTACTAAGTAATGCAGATGGTAGGGAATTCCCTTTAGGATGATAAAATTCCAGCGTTGCAATACTGTTAGTTACAGAAACGGATAATTCACCGGTCATAATAACTCGGATGCGTGTTAAGAATTAATTGAGCATTGTTGAGAGATTGATTGAATCTACTAAATGAAACCGGATGAAAAGCGCGCTGATCAAATGGCGAAAGTGCATTAAACTGATCAATGGGTGAGCTGAACTTGAGTGACTGTAATAAAGCACCGGCTTGGAAAAGAAAGTCACTCCTCGGCTCTAGCTGAGTAACTAGTGTTAAACCATTTGTTGATAAAGGCATCAGGTTAACTTGTACAAACCGAAACTCTACATCTTTAGGAACATCAGCATTGGACTGTGCAAAGGCAACAGATGCTGAAACACTCAATAAAAGGGTAACCATCAAAGTTTTCATGCTCCTAAGATAGATGAAAATGTGTGTAAAAGAGAAATTACTTTAGGGATTTTACAACTACTTTCTGCCCTAGAGCATTCAAAAAAGCCATTATGATAAAGATTCTACGATTTGTACTGATTTTAATTATTGTCAGTATTCCACTGCAAGCTCAAACCGTTCATAAGTATGATATCTCGTTCGAAAATGCCATTCATCATGAAGCTCAAATCAAAGCTACCTTTACCAATTTAAATGACGGACCTTTTGAAGTGCGAATGAGCCGAACCTCACCCGGCAGATATGCTATCCATAACTTCGCAAAAAATGTATATGCGGTTTCAGCGAGAGATGGACAAGGCAATGAGCTCAAAATTTCTAGGCCAAATCCTCAGCAATGGGATGTTACCGGCCATGATGGAACCGTTGTTTTTGAATACACCCTGTTTGCAAATCGTGGAGATGGAACCTACTCTCAGATCGATGAAACTCACGCCAGCCTGAATATTCCTGCAACATTTGCTTATGCAAGAAATTATATGCATCGCCCGGTAGAAATTACGTTTAATGTGCGGAAAGATTTAAACTGGAGCGTAGCCACTCAATTAAAATATGAGGGTGGTACAACCTATAGCGCACCGGATGGATACTATTTCATGGACAGCCCGGTGTTGATTGGTGATTTCCATTTACGTGAAGAAATGGTAGATGACCAATTAATACGGTTTGCATTGCAATCTCCCGCAAATGATAGCGAAGTGAATGAGTATTTCTCTAAGGTGATGGCTATTGTGAAAGCCCAAAAAGAGATTTTCGGCGAACTTCCAAGTTTCGATTTTGGTGAATACACTTTCCTTTCGTTGTATATGCCAAATGCGAGTCGGGATGGGATGGAGCATCGAAATTCTACCATTGTTACCAATCAAAAGGCTTTTGAAGAACCTTTGGCAGAAACCAGTATTGGCACCATTTCGCACGAGTTTTTCCATGTATGGAATGTAGAGCGAATTCGTCCTACCAGTTTGGAACCATTCGATTTTGAAGAAGCAAACATGAGTGGTGAATTATGGTTTGCTGAAGGATTTACAAGCTATTATACCTCATTAACACTTGTTAGAGCCGGCATCTGGAGTGAAGAAGAATACGCGGAGCGATTAGCGGGATCGATAAATCGGGTATTTAATTCTCCGGGTTTACAGTTCTTCAATCCGATTGAAATGAGTTATAGAGCACCTTTTGTGGATGCAGCCACATCCATCGACCCGACAAACGACGAGAATATTTTTGTCAGTTATTACACCTATGGAAGCGTTTTAGGCTTGGCATTAGATCTCTCACTCAGAACCCGAAGCGACGACAAAAATTTGGATGATTATTTTAAATTGATTTGGGAGCTATACGGAAAAACAGAAATCCCTTATTCCATTCGCGATCTTAAATCGGCATTGGCTTCTTATACAGATCAATCTTTTGCGGATGATTTCTTTTCACGCTTTGTGTACCAATCTCAGATGCCGGACTTTGCCGGTTTGCTCAGAGAATTTGGGATTGTTATGGAACAAGCGAATCCGGGTCGACCAACTTTAGGAAATCGATTACTTAGGGTTGATGGAGGCTTTCAGCTCAGTGGCAATGCCATTAAAGGATCTCCTCTTTACGAAGCTGGAATACAATCATCTGATATTATTACATCGATTGGTGGCAGAACGATTTTGCCCGGAGTAGAAGTAGAGGAAATACTAGAAGAACGCCGCCCCGGACAAACTATCACTATTAAGTACGAGCGATTTGGCGAAGAACGAATAGCAAGAGTTCGATTAATGGAGGATCAAAATTATAAAACCTCATTAGTACGTCGGCCAACTCGATCGGTTCGAGAAAATCGCAATGCCTGGTTGGGTGATGAATAAGTATTTGCCGCGAAATCAAAAGCTTTACATATTCCCGCTCCAATTAAATCAGATACAATGAAAAAGCTACTTTTTACTTTACTATTCATAGGATTTTCATTTTCGGCAAATGCGCAAACGATGCCACTTATCTTACCCATGAAAGAACGAGCCGCTGTTATTGATGATGTGCTAAAAGATCGTATCGAAACGATATTGCCTGATATTATGCGACGCGAAGGCTTAGATATGTGGTTGATCATTTCCCGTGAATACAACGAAGATCCGGTGATGAAAACCATGCTGCCTGCAACTTGGTTAAATGCTCGCCGCCGTACAATTTTGGTGATTTACGATCGCGGACCGGAAGAAGGTTTAGAAACTTTAGCCGTTGCTCGTTATGATGTAGGTGAGGTATTCAAAAAAGCGTGGGATAAAGAAGTACAGCCGGATCAATGGGCTCGATTGAAAGAAATCATTGAAGAGCGAGATCCAAAAAACATCGGGATAAATCAGTCGGAGCATTGGCAACATGCCGATGGAATGGTATTAACTGACTATCAAGAGTTAGTTGAAGGAATTGGTAGGAAGTATTCTGATCGATTGGTGTCTGCCGAGATGGTAGCTGTTGGCTGGTTAGAAACCCGATCAGCTAAAGAAATGGAATTATATCCGCAGATTGTGCGAATTGCGCATGAAATCATTGCCGAAGGTTTCTCATCTGCGGTAATTCAACCGGGTGTTACCACCACAGAGGATGTAAAATGGTGGTATAGAGAGCGAATTCGAGAATTGAAACTAGTTACATGGTTTCACCCAAGTGTTTCTATTCAACGTGCCGATCCGGAATCCTTCGATCACCTTCGAACCTTTGATCGCGCTCCTGAAAACAATGTGATTCAACATGGCGATCTATTGCATGTCGATTTCGGTATCACCTATCTTCGTTTAAATACCGACACTCAGCAACACGCCTATGTACTTCACCCAAAAGAAACAGAGGTACCTGATTACTTGAAAGTTGCTTTCGATAATGGAAATCGATTGCAGGATATTTTTACCAACAATTTTAAAGAGGGTAGAACCGGAAACGAAGTGTTGGCAATGTCACGCAAGCAAGCCATTGATGAAGGCTTAAAACCTTCGATTTACACTCATCCAATTGGCTATCACGGCCACGGTGCCGGAACAACACTAGGAATGTGGGACGCTCAAGGAGGTGTGCCAGGTGATGGTGATTATCCGTTAAAACTCAATACCGCATATTCTATCGAATTAAATAACGCGACCTACATCGAAGAATGGGGTAAAGAAATTCGAATTATGCTGGAAGAGGATGCCTTTTTTGATGAAACCGGCGTTTGGTACATCGATGGCCGACAGCGTGAGATTATGACGATTCCGAGAGTGCCGGCGAAGCAGTAATTCAATGATCAATTAAGAATTAGGAATAATTGGCTTAAAACAATCTGTTTGACGGCTTGAGTTCGTCTGATCGTTTATTTGAGTACTCAACTGACCTCAAACTTTCCCTCCTTGAGGAAGGAGTTTCTGCTTAGAAGTGAATTAACGACATCGCGATAGGGAGGTGTTAAACCGAGAGTTCGTTAACAGTATATAAAATTATAACATATTCAGTCCGACCTCATCTGTCTTCTGCTTGTCAAGGAGAAGTACTCGTTGTTAAAATTAAGAGCAGTTTTATTGAGTCTACCCTCCTTAATAAGGAGGGGAACAAGGGGAGGTCAGAATGAAGCACGATTTTTTTTATAACTCTCTCATATTCAATATGAGCTCGTAACTTTCCACTAATTAAGTGCTTTAGAGCTTTAGAGTTAAACAATCAAAGCCCCTCAATCAACCCAATAACCAACTTCGCGAATTCATCTTTTTTCAGCTCAGCGGCTTCTTTAACCTCGGCATGATCTAGTTTTTGATCGGTAACGCCGGCGGCGGCATTGGTTATAAGTGAAACGGCGATTGCTCTTACTTCTAATCTATAAGCTTCCATTAACTCTGGTGCGGTGCTCATTCCCACAGCATCGCCACCTAAACTGCGAAAGGCACGGATTTCAGCTTTGGTTTCGTAATTAGGTCCTGTGACATATAAATAAGCACCTTTTTTAACCGGAACATCTGATTCCGCGGCAATAGCAATTACCTTTTTAGAATTGTCTTTCAATTCCTCATGCCAGCTGTCATGTTCGGAAATATCAATTTCTACATGCGGATGGATGATTCGTTCAATCACCATCAAATCGCCCACACGAAAATCCAGATTGATTCCACCGGCAGCATTAGAGATGATGAGTTTATCTACTTCGAATGCTTTCGCAAGCTGAACAGGAACCACCGTTTTTGAAAATGGATATCCTTCATAAAAATGAAATCGACCTGAGAACGCCATCACCTTTTTCCCTAAAACCTCGCCGATAATTAACGAACCCGAATGACCAACAACTGTGGATTGAGGAAAGCCCGGAATCTCAGAATAAGGAATCACGGTAGATTGTTGAATATGAGTACCGAAATCACCTAAGCCTGAACCAAGAATAACTGCTGCATCCAATGTTGAGGCAACACCGTTTTGCACCAGCCAATTTTTAATCTGTAAAATTTCTTCAGGAATGCTCATAGTCTGTTATCGGCTCGGTAATGTACCCCGTTTTATCGTCATGTCCGGTAATTTTTACTATAGGATGATAATCATCATGGTATCCTAAAATCCAATATTCGTTTTTATAGGCAAATCGAGTTAGGCGTTCTCGTTGCGACTGACTCACTTCCGGCTCAAAATCATACTTTGCAGCAAATTTTCTGTTGATTTGATTTCGAGTCGCAATTACATCTCCAGCTTTCATGTATTTGTTTTCGCCATCATCATAAAAAAGAGCGAGATGATGTTCGGTGTGCCCGCCAATCGTTTCAATGTGAATTTCAGGGTATGGATTGTCTACTTCATCCATCAGATGGAAATCAGCCTTTGCATCTAAAAAAGCGATAAACTCCGTTTTTTCTTCGTCGTAGTATTCTTCCTTATCACTTACCTCTTCCCAATCGGCACGTGATGCCCAAATTTTAGCCTCAGGAAAAGTAAGCTCCCAAAAACCATGATCGCGATGCGCGAGTCCTCCAATATGATCGTAATGAAGATGACTTAAAAAAATGTCTGTGATTTCGTAATCTTGCAAATCATGCTTTTCAAGATTCTTCCGAATAATTCGTGGACCGGTATCTTCACCAAACTCACCAATGCCCGCATCAAACAGAATTTTTTTATCCGGAGTATTGATCAAAAAAGGATTAAGAGAAATCTTAAGCGAAGCTCTGTTCGGGCGACCGTCTCTCGGAATTCGTATGAACTTCTTATCCAATCCCACCGAGAAAGTGCCTTCGTATAATGCTGCTACGTATGTTTGTTTAGTTTTCAGAGTTACAGAGTTACAGAGTTACAGAGTTATCAATTGCGGTCAATGAGCTTCGTTGATTGAAACAGAGTTATAGAGTTCGCATGAAGCTGCTCATCATGCGTTCAATTTCACGAGAATATTCATAAAGCTCATTAAAGGTCGATTCATCCAAAAACCCAAGTCTCGTTGATAGTTCAATTTCAGTTTGTAATTCAAATAATGAGCCCATTGCAATATTTAAAAACCGTTTAAAATCTCCATTAGATCGTCTTCCATAACCTTCAGCTATATTTGCTGGAACTGAGACAGCCGCTCTTCGGGCTTGAGAGGTAAGGCCAAATTTTTCAGAATCAGGGAAGTTATTAGTTGCAGAATATATCATAGATACGAAATCCATCGATTTCTGCCATATTTGTAAATCTCGGTGTGTTTTTACGCTTCCCATTCTATGTCACTTTGAATCTTTGTCACTTTGTAACACTATCACTTTGAATCTTTGTCACTCTTCCCCTTCAACTCCTCCCTCTTCGCATCATGCACTTCATAGGCATTAATGATGTCTTTCACCAATCGATGTCGCACTACATCTTTTTCATCGAGATATACAAAGTCGATGCCTTCCACATCTTTCAATATTTGCTGGATGGAGATTAATCCTGATTGATGCTTTCTCGGTAAATCGGTTTGAGTTACATCACCGGTAATAATCGCGCGACTATTAAACCCAATACGAGTCAAAAACATCTTCATTTGAGTGTTCGTAGCGTTTTGCGCTTCATCCAAAATCACAAATGCGTTATTCAATGTACGCCCGCGCATGTACGCCAACGGTGCAATCTCAATCACATTCTTTTGAAGATGCAGGTTCAATTTATCCTGATCGATCATGTCTTCCAGTGCATCATACAAAGGACGCAAATATGGATCGATTTTTTCTTTTAAATCTCCCGGAAGAAACCCGAGGTTTTCACCGGCTTCAACCGCAGGTCGGGCAAGGATAATTTTCTCTACACGACGTTCTTTCAATGCTTTTACTGCCAATGCTACGGATGTATACGTTTTTCCCGTTCCTGCCGGACCGATGGCAAATACGATATCATGTTTGGCTGATGATTTGTAAATCTGTTTTTGCCCGGGAGTTTTCGCAAGAACTGCTTGTCCTTTGTGCGTGTAAAGAATCAGTTCGCCATCACCAATATCGATAGGTTCTACCGTGCGCGACATCTGCCCGGATTTCAGAGTGATGAGCGTGTTTACATCGTCTTTGGTGATTTTATTCTTACGAGAGACAATTTCGATCATCCCGGTAATTACTTCTTTCAGAATAGCAACTTCCTGAGAAGGTCCGGTGAGTTTTACACGTTCTCCACGTATGTTGATGTTGGTTTCGGGAAAAGCATCATCTAATACCCGTAGCTGTTGATCTTGTAGCCCAAATAAAGTGATGGGGTCTACGCTAGTGATCTCAATTTTTTGTTCTAGTAAAGTTCTTGCGTCTTCGATTTCGATAATTATTTAAACCTTAGTTTGTTTTTTTAAATCAATGCAGATAACTCTTGTACTCGGGCAGTGATGTCATGTGCTTTAAATACACTGCTTCCTGCCACTAAAACATCCGCTCCTGCTTCTTTTATAGCAGCAATATTTTTAAGATTCACACCACCATCAACTTGAATAAGAAATCCGTGTTCGCCGGTTTCACGTAAATCAACCAATTCCTGCAATCGTTGATAGGTTTGTTCAATAAAACTTTGTCCGCCAAAACCGGGATTTACACTCATTAAAACAACCATATCCACATCAGCCAGTATCGGCTCGATATTGTACAAAGAAGTTGCCGGATTAACAGCTACACCACTCATTATGCCATGGCTTTTAATCTTTTGTAGCGAGCGGTGTAAGTGTGGACAAGCTTCGTAGTGAACTGAAATCAGATCGGCTCCTGCATCTATAAACTCATCAACATAAAAATCTGGATTTTCGATCATTAGGTGCACATCAATAAATGCACTATCAGATATTTTAGATACCTGTTTTACAATTCCCGGACCATAACTGATATTCGGCACAAAATGCCCATCCATAATATCGCAATGGATCCATTGTGTGCCCCCTTTAATTGCTTGTTCAATATCAGATTGCAGCGTAAGGAAGTTTGCTGCAAGGATGGAAGGAGCCAAAATTGGCAGATTAAAATTCATGAATTTATTCAGGTTGTTTGTCGGGAGTTTGGTTGTTATTTCCTGTAGAATCAGTGATGATTACTCCGCCATCAATCTCTTCGGTTACGTCGAATCGCTCTGAGATAACCAACGTGAGCGTTTCGCCTTCTACCAATGTGCTTACTTTTGGGGTGTAATCAAGAACAACATTCGGCGCTATTTCTTTTACAGGTTGAAAACGGATTTCACCAACTCGTAAACCGGCTTCTCTGATTTTCAACTGCGCATCAGGTAATCGTAAGCCAACGATTTCGGGTATTTCTACGATTTTATCTCCAAGTCCGTCACTCACAACCAGATCGATTGTTGTTCCACGATCTACAATATTTCCCTGATTTACACTCTGGCGAAGTACCACATTTTTAAACCGAGACGATTCGTAGCTGATAGAACCAACGCCTAGCCCATAATTTTGTAATTGAACTTGAGCATTTCGTAATGAAAGGTTTACGACATTTGGTACTTCAACCGTTGGTCGTACTGCAGCATTAACCGTGAGATACACTTTTCGATTTGGCTTTACTAAAATGGATGCAGACGGCGTTTGATCGATCACATAATTCGCTGGAAATGCAGAATTAGCACGCCGATCAGCAACCTCAAATCGAAGGCCAATACTCGTTAACATCTCTTCGGCTTCTTCCAGAGAAACGCGGGTTACGTCGGGCACAGTTACCCCTTCGTTATACTTGGTGTATTCCGGCATAATCACTTTATCGATGGCAAGCAAAGTTATTGAGCCAATGGCGATAAAAGAGAATATTATGATGTATAAATATTTGTTGGTCAGAAGTGCTTTCAGCATGGGGTAAAAATACGAGAAGATCGTTGCTATTAAAAGTGCCAGATCAACGATACGGATTCTTCACCCAGCATGGTTGCCTGGGTTTCGATGCGGCTGTTTTTTAGCTTCACAGTGAAGAATGCATCGAAGGCTGATACCACATGATTTACCAATAAAAACTTGAGGATGTTCCCTGCCTGGCGGTAATTATTATTGAACTCCTCAGCACGGTTTCTCCCTTCCACAAAGTCGGCTGTAATCATATTT
Source organism: bacterium (assembly GCA_024742815.1). Taxonomy (GTDB): domain Bacteria; phylum Bacteroidota; class Rhodothermia; order Balneolales; family Balneolaceae; genus HXMU1420-13. Next base: position 207,883 of record JANSXX010000005.1, on the reverse strand, counting down.
GGATCCCATGTATACTGATATTGGTGTGCATCACCTTCCGCTATTCGCTGAGTGTGAAAATCCTGCCAACCAGAGCTGAATTGATAATATTTACTCATCAATTCGTAGTATTGCTGGGAACCATAATCCTGAACCACGTGAGAGAATTCACTGCAAATATTCGCGGCAATGGTCGCACAACGTTGTGGACTGTTATGCACGAATCGCGTCTGAACTTCCACGGTTCGTAGAGTTGTAAGATTTACTTTCCTCCAGTCGTTGGTTGTGTTGGAGTAATCCGGATTTTGATCAGCTGGATTTAGTTGAGCGAGTTGAGCTTCTAATTGTTGATATCCGTTTTCGAGCCCGTTTGCTGCGGAATAATCAACCAGCCATTGTGCATAAGCCAGTACACTCCAATTTTGATTTGCATACCGTTCGTAGGCTTCTTCATTTCTTTTGGCTGTCGCATTGCGCTCAAAATAATAAGCAACGCTTAAGGCTTCGGCGAGGAAGTACACAGCCGCCCGTCCCCATTTACCATTCATTGCCTGACCAGAGCCCGGTAGAATAGCAGAGGATAACATAGCCACACCGGGTTTGGTTTGAGCAAAGGAAAACACACTAGCATTGTTTGAACTTTGCAGAACCTGATTTGGGACAAAAAATAGTGGCAACTCCAGGTTCGCTGATGTTAATTGCTCCTCAACGAATAATGAATTCTGAAAAGCTGATTTAACCGGCTGAGCTTGGGCGATGGTGCAAAAAGCCATCAAAAGAATAAGAGTTAGCAAAAATCTCATAGCAGTTCAAAGTCAAAAGTTAATCCAAAATGGAAGAGAATTTCACCACCATATTTAACGCGATTACTTTGAGTTCCGGTTTGGAAGGCATCCGGTAGGGTAACGTTAAACTCATTGAATCCATAACTCGCACTCATGAAAAATTTGAGCGGGAATAAATAGTAGCCACTGGAAGCCAATCGAAGCTCGGCTCCAATTCCACTTTTAAGATTGTTTCCTGTGCTAAGTCGATCAGCGGTATCAGATCCTGCACTGTTACCCAAGAACCAACCATTTCCGGTTTCAAAAAAGAAGCGGGCATACATTTTATCGAACATGTATGGACCAACTTGTGTGTTGATGTTTTTGAATACAGGCATAAACCAGCTCAAACTTGTAAACGCAGTGGTATTTCCGGCGATGGCAAAAAACGGATAACTACGCATTCCTAAAAATCCGCCCACATAGTCGGTGTAAAAGGTGTCTTTCGGATCATTGAAGTAAGTAAATCCACGAACCCGAGCCTGAAACGCCTGATCGCCAAAGGTTTTGAATCCATAACGAACATGCAGTTCGGTACTGTGATTTCGCGAGGTTTTAAAAATAGGCACCAGCGCTCCATCTTTGATCTGATATTCTTCCAGCAATTTCGAAGGTTGATATTGATACCGCATATATCCTTTTAACCCAATTGGGGCGATATCAGCATCCACGGTATAGGTGTAATAATTGAAAGTATAAGCGGCAGAGAGTGTTGTGGCTTTAAAATATTCAGAAGAAGATCCACTGATAAACGCCTGTAATTCTCTCGAGAAAAAGTTATCCGTTTGTACTTGATAGGGAGAATAGCCAATTCCCAACTCAAGCAAACTACGTCTACTTAATTTCGAACGTAGAAATAAATTAGCTTCCCAAACTTCATAGCCAATATCCACATTGGTGGTATCGGGAAGGCAGGAAGTACATGGAAATTCTTCGATTGAAAGTCCATCATCTACATTTCGATGCAGGTTAAATACTTCGAACGAAACCGTAGGCGACCAGCTTTTTTTGATAAATGGAAGTCCACGATATTCTGCCTGGAAAAATATATCGCGATCAAGAGAGAAAATTCGGCTTGGGGAGAAAAAATCCGCAATTCCATCAGCTGGCGATGAGGTTAACCCAAGCATCACCCCACCAAACAGAGAAAGTTTGTCGATGGCATCGCGGTTTGCGAAATAAACACCCGGTTTCATATCCCTTAGTAGATTCTCGCCTAATTTACCAAATTCACCTTGCCGTAAAAGTGCGCCGTTCGAACCATTCAACTTCGTGTAATTATCGAATCGGAGCACCGGAAAGAACGAGTAATCGAGGAAAGTATCTTCATATTCCCGGTATTGGCGTTCGTTTGAGGCGTTTAACGTCTCCAGATCGAAAGTATAAGTTCCGGTATCGGCAATGGCTTCAGCAGTTTCACCAAAGGCATCGATGTCTTTGTCGTTAAAATCATTTAGAGTGATTTCCGTATCTCCAATTCGGCCACCAATTCGCTTAGGTGGAAAAAATGCAGGGAGTTGAGACTCAACCAGAGCACGTTTCTTTATTTTGTAACCGTCTTTCTCATATTCAGAGAAGTAAAGCGTGTCGCCAAATGCAAAAGGCATAAAAGCACCACCAAGAACATTAGTTAACTGCTTGTTCTCTTGGTTGATTAGATTTCTTCGGTAGATATTAAATCGGCCGTTATGACTGGCTGAGTAATACATTTGCATTCCGTCCTCAGAAATAAACGGATCTCGATAATCGGTGTATACATCATCCAAAACGGGGGTAATTCGCTTAGTATCGAGATTTATTTTTCGAATACTTCGCTGACCTAAATCGGCATAGGAGAAATAAATTTCGCGGCCATTTGGATGCCAAACCGGTGTGTAAATGGTTTCTGCATCTTGATAATCGGTGAGTTTAGTTCGGTGTTCAGCACTATCGGGATGGAAAACCACTAAATTTTGTGTGCCGGCTTCGTATTCAATGGCAACGATTTTTCCATTTGAACCCCAAGCAGGAGATTGCAATCGCGCAGAATGGGTTAATCGTTTGTTCTCTTTGGATGCAATATCATACACAAACAAATCGCGGTACGATTCCCCAAACTGATTTTTCTTGTTAACCGAATACACAATTTGATCACCATCAGGAGAAAACGAGAAGGAGGTAGCAATAAATGGAATGGCAGGTTTTACTGATAAATGTTGTTCATGATCATGATGATGTGCGTGGGGGTCAATTTCTTCCACTTTATTGATGCTGGAAGTATCACCTTGTTCCACGATGTACAAAGAAGCGAGGGAGAAATCGCGCCCTTTATTCGATAGATAAGCTAATCGAGAACCATCCCCACTTATTTTTGGGTAGAAATTGAAAAAACCGCTAGGTTCCACATAGTCAGAATTGGATAAGATTACACCATTAAATTCTGCTTCGTATTCAGCTCGCCGTTCTGCAATCCAATCCTCAAATACTTCATTACCAGGTATTCCGGTAGACATTTCGATGGCTTCTTCTACAGTAAACACGTTTTTCTCGCTCAGATTTTCAGAGATTGTACGGAGCACATCATCCCCAAAACGCTCTGCCAGATAAATCACAAAAGCAAAGCCCTGATTGTAAACCGTTTCACGCTCGATGCTGGTTTTAGAGCTGAAAGTGCCCATTTCTTTCAGTGAGAAATAAGTGTCAGACATTATTCGGGTTCGCAGAATCATGTCGCGATGGGCATCCCATCGATCATATTTAATATCTTTGGTTTGATATTGCGCAGTTCCTTCGGCCAGCCATGCGGGGACATTAATCGATGCAAAAGGCATGGAAATAATGCCATTTGGGAAACCATACAGTACATCAGGTCGACGAACTTTTTCGTACGAAAGCCACTGAAGATACAGTACAGGAACTTTACGCTCGCGCTTCATCGCCGCCTGAATTTGTACGATATGCACAAACTCGTGTGTGATTACGTTTCGCATCCAATTATGCGTGCCACGTAATGGTGTATCAAGCGAGGGAACCCAAATATCAATTTTGTTATCGAAAAAGTAAGCGGCACCGTTACTATAATCTTCCCGATCCTTTAGTACGATATTAACTTTTGAATCCGGTTTATGCTGATACAGTTCTGTGATCGGATCATATATTTCTTCAGCAATTCTCGATACAACCTGCGCCGATCTGGAATTCCCTTCCTGAAAATGCACCATAAAATGTTCGCTTTCGATGGTGTACCATTGCAGATGGTTGTAGCTGTAATCGTAAAACTCAGGATTGGTTTGTGCCTGCAATCCCATCGTAAAAAAAAGAGCCAGCAAAAGCAGGAGGTATGTGCGGATTGATCTCATTAATGCACCACTCCGATTTTAATGGTTTTTGATTCTTTTTTTCCGTTCACATTGGCTTCAATGCGTCCGAAATAGGCTCCACTTGCCCACGCACTTGTGGTTATGGTAATTTCTTCCGGGGCCCCACCAAAAGCTTGAACCGTTCGTTCAAAAACTACACGACCAGAATAATCGATGATGGTAATATCAACGGTGCCGGCAGAGGCTATCTCAAAACGGATGTTGGTTTCTTCATTCGCCGGATTGGGCCAATTATAGGTTTCTGATTTATTTAGAACCGAAAAATCAGACCCGGAAGTCTCTTCAAACTCTATATATGCCGAAACTTTATTATATGGGTTCTCACCATAGCGACCCGGCCACTGAGTAGTTGTATGATTCAAAAATCGCCACGCGCGAAGATCGCCGGTATGGCTCACGGCGTATAAAACATCGTTGTACATAACGGGATGAATCGGCTGAACATCCTTACCAACTGCACCACCAACATACAATGGAAAGCCTTCGATAGGATTTCCGTCTGTTTCGTATGCGAAAATGTTTACCGAATATTCATCCTGACCAACCACTAAAATATCCTGACGGTTATCTCCGGTGATATCGGTAATAATGGGTGTTCCGATAAATTGAATGCTATCCGGCGCTAAAATTGGAGTGTTTGCCAGCAACGCACCATTGAAGTTGTAGCCTTCAATTTGATTGTCGAATCGGTTAATTCGATAAATATGACCTTCATCAACGATGGCAGGCCATTCGGCTTTAGCTTCGTCAAAAATCTGGATGATGGGCTCCGACTTAGATGGATCAACCAGGGAAAAACGCCCATCTTCGAAAAGGTAGTAGTAGTTCCTGAGATTACTTTCGATGGTTCCGGCAAATAAGCGGTATTCGTAATCTGCGAGATAATCCGGAATATTTTCGCCCACAAACTCGATGGAATTACCGTTTATGCCTACGAATTTGTTGTTGATGATTTCAGAGCGGAATTCGTAATCACTTGGGCTAGAAATAGAATCACCGTTGATTGGATCTATTGAATAATCTATAAAATCAAGTTCAATAGTTGAACCATTGTCATTTGAGCTTAAAAATTTGAAATCGGTGAATGATACCCCATCTTGTCCTTTTCTCAATGGAATTGAATTAGTTGTCCATTCAAAAGTTAAACTATTATCTCCTGCAAGTGTGTACTTAAGTATACGTAACAAACTAAATGGTATTACGGAACTAGCTAGTGGATCGACATAAGTAGTAAAGAATGGGAGGTATATTGCTTCATCATCTACAATTGGCCTTGTAGTATTTGCAATGAAAAGAGTATCGATTGTTGTTTTATTTGATAAATCTAAAATGTAAGTGAAATTAAAGGAGGGGATAATTAACTTTTCATTTTTAAAGATTTCTAGAGTAAGAGGATATAAATCCCAATACCAAAAGCTTGGATTAAATGTATAATAATCTATGCCGTTTATACTTAGAATGGATTCGATGTTCTGATCCAAAGAGTTAACCTCCCGAACCCTAAAACTAGCCACCGGCAGATTATCCGAAAAATCATATAATTCAAATCCTGATCTTGCACCGGAATTGGAGTTATTGTTGGGATAAGATTCCGGACCGAAAATATTATCAGGATTTAGATCAATTTCGGAAGTTGGAGTAATTACTCTAAAATCGTTACCTGCCCACCAGAAATCGAAGGCATAACCGAAGGTAGGGGAATTGTCGAGCAGACCTACACTTTTACCAATATCTTGAGCTCCATCACCTTCTTCTAAATCCACACCCCGGCGATTTTCATTGGCGTTAACGCGATCGCGAGCTAATTGCTGCGCCAACACACCTTCATCAATGTGCCAGATGAGAATTCCGCCGTTCAAATGTCGATCATCTTCAGTGCCTTCATCACCATCTTCGCCAACATCCAATCCACCGGGTAAGCTCCAATCGAAGTTGCTTACATCCACGATGGTGCCGGGAATTAATAAGGTATCAAATCCTGCCGCCTGAAAGATGAAATCTTCATCGAAATTAGAATAAGCGCGTTCACGAATTTCGAAATTACTATAGGTTGAAATTACCACTTCAGCATCGGTTTCGCCCAATAATTCAGGATCACGATGTCGGTTTTCAATCAAAAAATATTCGGTAGAAGAGAGCGAAATCTTTGCGATGCTATTGGGTAGATTGAGTGATGCTGCAGGAAGTTCAATGGCATCCGTTTCGCCAACTGAAACTTCAAAAGGTGTTTCCCATCCCAAAAAAATCTTTTCCCAAGCAGAGGGTTCAGGAGGGAGAAGTCCGTTGTAAGCAAAAAATCCTGCTCCATCCATTAAACCAAATCGACCAATTGCCGGCTGACCGTTTTCGGTATTAAATAAATCCGGAAGTCCTAAATAACTACCAATAGAAGCGCAAAGTAATCCATTTATAGAAAGTGGAAATACAATTTCATTATCGCTGATGTCGGTTCCACGACGAGATTGCGTGCGTGGAATTAACATCGAATTATTGACTCTAAAGCTGCCGTTGTTGATGGAAAAGCCATCGAAAGTTGGGTCGCCCAGTAATTCACCAAGATTTTCTTCATCTAGCGTGATGGATGGCAAATCAAAAGGAGTGATGTCGAGGCTGGTGCCCAATAATTCTACATCACGACCGATTCCTGCATGGAAAATCACAAAAGCAGTATTTTCGGGATCAAGCCCTGATGCATCGAATCCTCCTTGTTCGTCCACTTTGGTCCACACATCCCGCATTAACTGCGCAATTTTTTCAAGTGTGAAGGTTTCTCCAATAGGTGCATACTCTTCCATCATTTTGTCCAATTGATACACTTGAGGTAGTACTTGGTAATCGATAGTTAACTGCTGATCAGAAGATTTTAGGAAGTAGTTTTTTGCAAACTCTAAGTGGTTCTCGAAATAAGTTTGATTGTGGGGGAGCGGATCGATATAAGTTTTTTCTTCGCGTGTGAGATAAGGAAGCCCATCAAAACCATTTTCCCCAAAAATACCGGTTCCAGAAGTTAGTCGGTTCGTATCCGGCTGAAATTCGACCATCACTGCAACTACATTTAATGAACCTATTGCAGGAGTAGATCGGCGCACTTCTTGATTTAACGAAATCGGATGGCTTCGTTTTAGTTGTATCTTTTGACTATGAGAGGAGGGGCTAAGAAATAGAAAGAGCATGCCAATAACGAACATGCTCTTGAGTGGGGGAAAAAGTCTCATTTCATTTAAAAGTTGACTAAGAGACTAAACCTGAGGGTATTTGCGAGGGGATGATCAGATTCCAGCGTTTTTATATAACTGAAATCGACTCCAATAGCGTTGTAGCGTAATCCGGCGCCAAATGTGATGTACTTACGGTCGCCATTATTCGGATCTTCATAATAATAGCCACCGCGTAAAGCGAAGGTGTTGTTGTACCAATATTCTAAGCCAGCACCAACCATAAATTGTTGTAGTAAACTTACTTCCACATTTTCTTGCCCGTTAAAGTGTGTCCAAGAATCCCAGGAATCGATTAAAGCCTCAAGAGGACCCGATGCAACCCGCATTGTATCTTGCGTACCATCCTGATTGGTAGTGATTTGATCTTTAGTTCGGGCCATTATTTTAGAAACATCTAAGGCAACGTTTATTCTGTTAAATCCTTCAGGATCTAATTCATAACTAAGTGCAGTTCCAAATCGCAGTAGCGTAGGGAGCGGGTCTTTTTGTGCATTATCGGTGTATTGCATGCCTGGACCGATATTCGACAAATTAAATCCAGCACTGAATTGGGCATTGTTTCCACCTAATGAAAAGTAGTTAGTTTTGTATAGGGCGGCTAAATCAATTGCCACACTACTACCGGGATTAACACGCTGTTGGCCCACCGAAGTACCGCTCGCCAAACTCGAGTAGATAAAGCGTAAACTTGAACCTAATGCGAGATTCTTATTTACTTCGAACCCATAGGATAAACCAACGGCAACTTCATAACTGTTGAAGCGAGAAATTACATCCGGGCTGTCTTCTCGGGTAACGGCTTGTTCACCTAAATTCAGAAAGGTGATATGCCCACCCACGGTGCCAATACCGTCGATGTACATTTTTCCAACAACATAATCATAAAAGAGATCACTCACGTTAAAGTTTTTCAACCAGTTAGAGTGTGTTAAGCTGATTTGATTATCGCGTTGAAATGCCAGACCGGCGGGGTTCCAGAACATGGCAGCGGCATTGTCTGCAAGTGCAACTCCGGTATTACCCATGGCGGCGCCACGCGAATCGGGTTCAATTTGAAGAAATGGTACTGCTGTTATTGCGATTTGAGCCTTGCTTACTGCAGGAAAAACGCTGATCACGGCGATCAGTGCCAACAAGATAGTTTTTTTCATAAATGACAAATAGTTTAGTCGTCAAATATAACAGATTCGATCCAATTATATGTGGAAGATAGTTATCTGATTATAACGAGCTTTTCGATTTTTTCGGTTGATTTTTTTCCTTCGGGGGTATCTGCTGTAACCCGAAGCACATAAATATAAGTACCGTTACCCAGGCGATCATAATCCCTGTCACGGCCATTCCATGGAATACTGGCATAAGAACTAGATGTATTTGTAATATACTCTTGAAGGTGCTGCACCGGTTTGCCCGAAAGCGTGTAGATTTTAATGTCTACTTCCAATGCATTTCCTTGTTGGTTATGTTCGAACGTAAAAGCGGTCTTATTATTCATTGGATTTGGATAATTATACACTTGGTCAATTACCAAATCTTCCGATTCTGCCACTTCAAAGAAAATACTTTCCTCTGATGGGTTGTTATGCACATCCCAAGCCCGAACTTTTAGCGAATAGTTACCCTGCGGAAGTTCATCCAGCGGGTACTCGATACGCCCCTTAGAGAAATCATTAAGTGCACCTTCGTAAAACTCGTTGAGTACGAATGTGCGGGTTGGTTTTGTATCGATGGTAGCGATTATTTCATGTCCTACTCCTGTTCCTGTAGCGTTAATCCCGGAACTGTCGGCCAGCTCCACAATTAGTGTTGGTTTATCGGTGGTTAAATCACCATTGAAAAAAGATTCGTCGTTAAGAAAAATATCTAGTTCCGGTCCCGATCCGTCATTTACAGCATTTTCATTAATTCCATTGAAAATTATGTTGGTAAAAGAACCTCCGGCGGTGTATTCATCACCACTTGCAAAAAGCACAATACGTGCTTGATTAGGGCTGTAGCTGATATCCTTAGGCAGCACAAAATCTATGCTAAAATCTCCGCCTGTTACATTTGCTTTCCCTTTAAATAGAACAGTGTTCTCAACTTCATAGGTGCATTCCCGCTCAGTAAATTCATACAGATAGCAGCCGTCATCTTCAATCCATTCTAAATTTTGCGGTAGGGTAACATTTCGTTTAGCATCTAATAAGGTGACGTTTACGAGTCCATTGTAGCCGGAGTCTTTGGTACCGTCGGCATTTAATACTTCTCCTTTAAGTGTTACCTGATCTAAAGCTTTGATGGTGAGTAAGGTGTCATTTTCGGCAACGCTGATATTGTTGATGGCTGTTAATTGAGCCGGTTTATCAGGTAATGCGAGTCGTAAGGCAGGATCGCCCAATAAAATAAATCTTCTAGAGTTGGATGAAGCACCCGCAGACGTATTCTTAGTTCTGTAAAAAATATCACCTAATCTTGATGGCAACCCGTTTTCATCTCGAACCAACATTTCTTGTGACAGCGCAATGTTTAGCGCAAAATTCTGCCCGCCATTGGGATTACTGCTCGTATATACAATTCGTGTAGTAGTAAAGCTTGCTATGGCGCCCCCATTATCTGCAAAAAATAATTGTTCGGCTCCCGATTGCTGACTGATATCATCGTAGCGCCCAAACTGACATGTAGCGGTAACTATTACCGATAAGCGATTACTGTTCGTGAGATTTGGGATGTCCTCAATCGTGAATAACTCCTCATCCGACAAAACATCGGTGTTACCATGTCCTGAGTAATTCATCACCAATGTGCCATTATTTAAAGTATTGATAAAATCCTCGGAGGCTCCTGGAATTTCACGCCCCGAACCGGTGATTTCTTCTTGATAGGCGAATAGGTAGATTTTTTTTAAGCGCAATCCCGAATCAATAATATTCATTCTATCGGCTGTACCGTCGGCATTCCAAACATGTAAATCCCTGTTTGTTTCTCGATCAGGGAAGTCATCATCACCGGCAAATGTAAACAGATTTTGCCAGTCGCCGTCATGCTCAGGATTTTCGTATCGATAGATTTTATCCAGAGCTACACGGGCTTCTCTTCGGGTTTGAGCGGGAATTCTGCCTATACCAATATCAATTCTTGATCCACTTACAAAACCACCTTCACCAGCGTCCATAAATCCGAAATAATCATCGGAGGCATAGCTCCCAATCCGACTTAAAGAGTTCGGACTTTGATACGTAAGTACATAATTCGTATACGCATTAGTGATGATGTTTTTTGTGTCGTAAGTAGTATCTCCGAATAGCAAGAGATATCGTGGTAGTGTAGCATTATCATTTAACGCGCGATCGTAAAGGAACTTTACAAAATCACGAATGGCAGTAGGATCTTTAGCTCCTCCCGAAAACTCATTCAGAATCTGACTTTGCGTTACCACTAATGGCGTCAGGCCTTCATTTGCACGATGTTGAGCTAGTTCATCAGCAAAAGGCTTAAATAATTCGCTGGTAACTACGATGTAATCTGGATAAGAAGTAATTCCCCGTAGATTTTGATTAGGGATAGATGTGCCGGGCTGTGGCGTAAAATAGTTGACTTGGGCAATGAAACGGTGGGTGTCATTTTGTTCGGTAACTATCTCGTAATTTGTGCCGGATGAAGCCGCATTTATATGCACGGGGTTAGTTGGATCGGTAACATCTAACACTAATGGGGAAGAAGTAAAACCTTGTAGAATGAAACGAGCTAAATCGTTTGGTGAATCATTTAGCGGAGGCATAAACATCAGATAGTTATTCTCAGCGATTAGTTCTCTTTCTACCTGCAAGCGTAAGTAATCTACAAATCCATTTGCGCCATCATCAGCATTACTCATAGTTGCTGTTATTGTAACGATATTGTCACTTAGCGAGGGTGACACCGTTGAAGCAAAAGTGCGACCATTAGCTGCATCACCATTGTAGGATAAATATCCTCCACTCACGCGATTGATACTTAGTTGGCTTAAAGTGGTTCCATTAATGTCGAGACGGAAATTTGTTGTACGTAAGGCACGCGCATACATTCTTCCTGAAACCTTTAAATTACTAGCACTTGATATACCGGGAATCGTATCCTGAAAAATGGTAACTGCTGAGTTTTGTGCAGTTGCAGGAATTCGTTGTCCTAGCCAATAGCGCCCGCTTTTTTGGCGATCTTCTGCTTTTGTAAGCTCTTCTTCTTTCCAGATAAAATCTGTGAAATTGCTAATTGTTATGGTTGGCGAACCCGTTACCGATTCTGTATTCAGCCTCTGACCATTTTCATCTCCAATAGTTAAGAAAACAAAACTAGAGTCGCTGTAAGGATGGATACTATGGCTGAAATTATCGGAAGATCTTGTTATTTGATGGGGTGAATTACCATAAAAAACCACACGGTCACTAGAATCAAATGAACCATCGTTTTCGCCTTCAACTAAAATTGGAAGTTGCTTGAACTCCGGACGTGGCGCATTATTGCTCTCCGGAAGCATATATCCATTGGTTCCCCAAAGCTGGATTCTCCGCGGATCAACTTGGTCAACATTTATCCCAAGATCACTTAAATAGGCAGCATTCAATTGATAAATCCCACTTTTCGCGACTGGGATTTTAAACCAGCTACCGGACGAAAGTGGTTGCTCGTTGATGGTAGTAACTTGTTTAGTCCTGAGTTGAGTTGCGTATACCGGTTTTTTAACTCGAACACGCAAAAATTCAGTAACGAAGGTTTTTTGATCGGATACTCTGGCTACGTGTATTTTTAAGGAAGCAACTTGTTTACCTCTAGTTACTCCAGGGTTTAGTACTTCGGTAACACCCACGGAATCAGTTGATAATGCCAGACCTAAAACCTGATCAGCTGATAAAACAGCGTCTTTTTCAACAATACGCTGTTCTAATATTTGGAAAGGATTTGCTGAAAGTACATCAAATAGGACCTCGAAAGGCGGAGCTATTTGTAAGTTTGCATTTTCAAGTACAAACTCCGTGTATTCAGCATTTTCCGAAATAGGATAAAACTGTTGAGCGAAAAGTTGCAAAGGACTCCCGCAAATAAATAATAACAGGTAGAAGAGTCTTCTACACATATTATACAATCTATTGTTATTGACTTGAACGTCGTTACAGTAGCGGGTCTAGTCTATAGGAAACCTGTTTAATTATCGATTAAGAGAGGATTTCTCCATACTCTGCTTATTTCATAAAAAGAAAGAAATAGTAGCGGTAGTGTATGGTAATACAGGTTTTGTTGCTGTTTGAATGTCAATAATAGCTTAGAACCAAGATAATGTCAATGCTTTAGAAAAAATTACAGCATTTCTACAACTAACGCAGAAGCACCGCCACCACCATTGCAAATACCGGCACAGCCGTATTTTCCGCCTGTTTTTTTAAGAGCATGCAGCAGAGTTACTACAATACGTGCACCCGAACAACCAATTGGATGTCCAATACTTACAGCACCACCATGAATATTTACTTTTGCAGGATCGAGTTCTAAAATTTGGTTATTAGCCAGCGAAACAACCGAAAAGGCTTCATTTATTTCAAAAAGATCTATTTCATCTTTTGTTTTTCCGGCTCTTTCGAGTGCGATTGGAATTGCATCAGCAGGAGCTGTAGTAAACCACTCAGGAGCTTTTGCAGCACTTGCGTGGCTAACGATTCGAGCGATTGGAGTTAATCCTAGTTCATCTGCTTTTTCTTCGCTCATCATCAAAACAGCAGCGGCACCATCATTAATGCTGGATGCATTTGCGGCAGTAACTGTTCCTTCTTTTTCAAAAACAGGACGAAGCGAAGGTATTTTATCGAAGTTTACACGATCAATTTCCTCATCTTTTTCCACCATCGTTACATTACCACGTCGATCGGTCACTTTCACTTTAATCAACTCACCGGCAAAATCTCCATCTTCAAAGGCTTTTAAAGCTCTTTTGTAAGATTCGATCGCAAATTCATCTTGTTGCTCTCGGCTGATATTACATTCCTTAGCACAAAGCTCTGCAGCATTCCCCATCGCATAGTTATTGTATACATCCCACAAACCATCTTTTAAAATACCATCTTCGCTTTGTACATGGCCGTATTTTGATCCAAATCGCTGCTTTGGCAAGTAATAAGGAACATTGCTCATGCTTTCCATACCACCGGCAACCATGATGTCGGCTTGACCTAACATAATTTGATCGGCTGCAATCATAATTGCTTTCATCCCGGATGCACAAACTTTATTTACCGTAGTAGAAGGTGTTTTCTGAGATAAACCGGCTTTGATGGCAGCTTGCCGAGCGGGAGCTTGCCCTACACCTGCACTTAAAACATTACCCATCACAACTTCCTGAACATCATCAGGTTTAATACCGGCAGACTTTACCACCTCAAGAATTGCCATTGCACCCAGTTCAGGCGCTGTAAACGAGGCGAGTGATCCGCCAAATGATCCGATTGGTGTTCTCTTTGCTTCTACAATTACTACGTTTTTCATGTATAAACTGATGGGAAATTGAAATTAGAAAAAGCGCTTTTTCAGCGCCTTTTAAGATAAAAATTGTACTCTAAAAAAATGGGTTAAAATGCCTGATCTAAATCAGCGATTAAATCTTTTACATCTTCGATTCCTACTGAAATTCTTATCAAAGAATCTTCTAAACCGGATTTTTGGCGCAGTTCTTTTGGGATGGAACCATGCGTCATGGATGCAGGATTACTGATTAGTGATTCTACACCACCAAGGCTTTCTGCAAGAGTGAAAATTTTAGTGCTACTCATAAATTTTGTGGCGGCTTCGATCGAGTTATCCTTGAGTGTAAAAGATAACATCGCCCCAAAATCGTCCATTTGTGTTTTAGCAAGCTCATGCTGTGGGTGATGCGTTAAACCCGGATATAGAACCTTGCCCACTTTTGGGTGTTGATCAAGAAATGTAGCTATTTCTTTTGCATTTTCTACAGATCGTTGAACACGAACTGCTAAGGTTTTAATACCTCTTAGAGTGAGATAGCAATCCATTGGGCCGGGAACAGCGCCACCTGCTTTTACCTGAAATCTCAAATTTTCCATAATTGCAGGATGAGAGCTCGCAACTGCACCATGTATAACATCAGAGTGGCCGGCCAGATATTTAGTTGCACTGTGTAATACAGCATCTGCACCAAATTCGAGTGGGCGTTGCAAGTACGGTGAAGCAAAAGTATTGTCTACAATGGTGAGAATATCCCTTTCCTTTGCGATCTCAATCAGTTTTTTCATGTCCACAATTCGCAGAAGCGGATTGGTTGGAGTTTCGATCCACATCATTTTTGTATTTGGACGAATAGAATCTTTTACCAAGTCGAGATCAGTCATATTGATAAAAGTAAATTCGATTCCATAAGGTTCGAAAATACTGGTAAACAATCGGTATGATCCTCCATATAAATCATCGGAAGATAAAATGTGATCGCCCGGGCGATACATTTTCATTAAAGCATCCATCGCAGCAACACCGCTTGAAAAACAAGCAGCTTCATCAGCTCCCTCTAATCCTGCAATCAGTTTTTCTAAAGCTGTTCGGGTAGGATTGCCAACGCGGGCATAATCATAACCCTGATGCACATTTGGAGCAGCTTGTTTATAGGTGGAAGTTTGAAAAATTGGGGGCATTACAGCACCGGAGGTTTCTTCCGGCTGTTGCCCTGCATGGATAGCTTTAGTATTAAATTTCATAAGAATTAAGAATTGCCAAAACGGTTAGTTTTCAGCTTTTCCAACATATCTATGCTGGCATTAATCTCAGCATCTCCGGGATTCATCGAGCTAAGAATTTGATAATATTGTATGGAAAGGTCGAGAAGTGCTTCTGCCTTATTTAAAAATAACCCTTTGTCTTCTTCAGGCGATATCGCTGAAAGAGATAAATAGATGGCCGTCATATTGTTATAAAATACAGCAAGGCTTTGAACGTATTCTTGCTCTGTATTTTCCAGTTCGTAGGCAGTGATAAGTTGTTCTTCTGCTTGTTCGCTTACGCCTTCAGCTTCAAATTTAAGCTGGTCGATAAACGTTGGATCATTAGCGATATACGCATCGGTAAGATCTTCGAGAATGCCTTCCGCAATAAAGAATAGTTGGGTTCCATATACATTACGGATGCGAGCATCTTCAGGAAACTTGACAGTTAATTGTTCAAGCAAATCTATAGCCTTTTCACGCTGCTGATTAAGTATGTAGGTATTAACTAGACCAAAAGCGATATTTTTGTTGGCAGTAATATCCGTATTGGCAAGTTCATAGTAAAAGATGGCTTGCTCCGAGTTATTATTCTGCAGGTGTAAAAAGCCCAGATATTCGTAAAGCTTATCAGGTACGTCATCGAGCGTTGTTTGGGCAGAATTCAAAGTTTCAATGGCGTCGTTAGTCTTATTTGAATTGTACAAAGCAACCGCTTGCGACATATACGCTTTTGGGTCTTGTGGATTCAAAATGATTGCATTGCTAAAATGAGCAATAGCTACATCAATTCGGTCAGAAAGTGATTGATTTTCATACAGATCAGTTCCTGTATTTAGTTCATCTGCCCAAGCTGAATTTAGTTCATTTGAGATAGTTACCGATTGATCGTTACTTAATTCAAAAGTAGAAGCAGTGTTAAATGACTCTACTGCATTTTGATAAAATTCAGTTCGGTCGTAAACCTCCACATCCTTTGTAAGAGTGAGGTAAATTTGTCCTCGCTGAATTAATAGCTCCGGCTGATTCGGATTGTTAGAAAGTGATGCCTCAATGGCATTAAGCGCCTCGGTGTATTGTTGCTCATCCACTAAAGTGGTTATAGTTGGCGCAGAAGATGAACATGCGAAAAAAAACCCGATTGCAAGCACGAAGCCTGCAAATCGGGAATATTGATTTTTTTTGGATAAAGTATTGTGCATTACATGCCTGCTTTTTCCATAGCTGCTTCCGCTTTTTCGCGGTAGTCTAGCAACGTGTAGATTCTGAATAGCGTTTCCCAAATACCTTGATCGTCAGGATTTAGTTCCGCTGCTTTCTCATAATTCAGCATTGCCTTTTCAGCTTCTGCACGTGCTAATTGATCCAATCTCTCAGCTTCGTCATTATCAGTAGTCATATTGCGCTGCTCAAATAAAGCCGCTGCTTTATTCTGATAAAGAATACCAAGTGTGTTAAAGCTTACCGGATTAGAGTCATCAAGTTCGATAGCATTTAAAAGTGCAGCTTCTGCACGATTCGTTAAGTCGTCCTGTTGATTAAGGATCTCTTCGTTTCTTTCTTCAAGTGCTTGAATTTCGGCTTCATTTCCATCACCGTTTCTCAAATCGTACAACTTATCGTTGTTATCCTGATACTCATCACTCAATTCCTGAACTCGTTGATAGATCTGAGTTCCAACAACTAAATGATATTGTGGATTGCTAGGCTCGCGAGCTATTAATTCGGCAACTACTTCTAAAGCAGCATCCGTTTGCCCGGTTTGGAATAAAGCATCCGCTTTCTTTTGTACCAGAAACACGCTGTCAGGATAAATTTCGAGTCCTGTATTTACCGATTCGAGTGCGGAATCGAAATCATCTAACATGAAATAATAAGAAGCTAATCGATCGTAATCGGCTGCTTCAGCTTCGCCACGAATTTCCATAGCTCGTTCAAGTGATTGCGATGCACCGGTGTAATTGCCATCCATGTGATAAATCTGGGCAAGTACATCATGTGAAAGGGCACTATCAGGATTGATAGTTACCGCGTTTTGTAAATGAGCGATAGCCACTTTAAGTGGTTCATCTACAGATGCCATTACGCTGTCGTCGGTTGCATAACCAATAGCAGCATTATGCTCACGGCTCCAGCTTTCAATGGTTAGTTCGGTGATCTGCTCTGATTCGAATGGAGGATCTTCCATATTGTCGAATTTCTCACGGGCAATCATAAGGTTCTCTCTCATATCTGCGAGTATAGGCTTACGATCGGTGATAACGGGCTCGTTCGCGGCAATTCTACCTAAAGCATAAGCTTTGTAGTAGTTTGCTTGACCATTCATTGGTTCAGCAGCAATTGCTGAATCTGCAGCAACAAGTGCCGCTTCATAATTTTGCGAATTGATACCCTGCTTAATTGGTGTTATTAACTCGTTCTCAGGTCCACAACTTATGAGTAGAAAAGTAAGAGCAAACACGCTAAAGAGACTATAAAAGTGCTTTTTCATTGCAAGTGTTTTGAGTGTGTATGATTAAAATAGTTACTAGATTAGGAAAAGTAACCATATAATGAACTTTGTGCAATAAATCGGCCATCTAGTTCTATCAAAAAAAATGCAATTGGAGTATCAAAAATGAAGGAAATCATTTCTACAGAAAAAGCACCGGCGGCGATAGGCCCGTATAGTCAGGCAACTAGTTATAACAACATCATTTACTGTTCAGGACAAATTCCATTGGACCCGCAAACTATGCAGATTGTTGGTGAAGATGTGACAACTCAAGCTAAGCAGGTGATGAAAAATTTAGAAGCTGTATTAGCGGCAGCAGGATCCGATTTTTCAAAAGTGCTAAAATGTTCAATTTTTCTAGATAGCATGGATGATTTTGGAGCAGTAAACGAGGTTTATGGAGGATATTTTACCGAGAACCCACCCGCTCGTGAGACGGTAGCTGTTCAAACTTTGCCAAAAAATGTGCTTGTCGAAATCAGCTGTATCGCACATAAATAAGTGCTTGTTTATCTATTAAACGTTTGAAATGTTGAATTACCCGCATTGTCGCTTACAATAACTTCAATGCGGTTTAATTCTCCGGGGTTGAATTCCGGATGGAGATAAATTAAGATCTCTTCCTCAAAATCGTATTCAGTAATCCCTCTTACCCCATTAACTTTGATTTCAGAGTTTTTAAAATCAATTCCGGAAAACTCGTCAGCTACTGCAACTTCAACCTGCCAAATTCCCCAATCAGTTTGAACTATATTTACTGCAGATATCTCAGGTGGATTGGCGTCTGAAAATACTACAAATTCGCCGAGTTGATTTGTTCTAGCATGAATAGTTTTTCCTTTCAAGGTAGAAGGGACATGAGAAAATCTGTCTCCTAAGCGATCATAATGAAACAATTGAGGATTAGCGCCCAGAGTATCAATTTCGTCCACATAATATTCGATGAAGATGTTTCCACGCAAAGCGGCTGTATGTGGTTGTATCTGAAGAGCAGGAAAGCCATCAAAACTGCCAGTAAAAAGTGCTATACTTAGTTCATCAAAAGTGCTTTGTCTTGGAAAATGGATTTTAGCGCTGCGATCAGTGCTCCAAATTGTAGTAGATTGATCAGGATAAATACGTGTGAAAAGTAGTTTATTTTCATCAACATAAAGTAGCCGTTGATGGCTATTCCTGTTCCAGTTTACACCAAAGTTGTTCGACTTTAAATCAATTACAGAAGCATTATGTTGTACCAACCAATCGTTTTTCCAATACCAATTTTCAATTTCTGAGAGAACATTTGATGAAGCAATCTTCACTTCTTCTTCAAGCTTTAAACCTATTGTAGCCAATGTTTTATTGCCGTAAAAGTCTGAAACAGTAATAAGATATTCTTTAAAAACTGAATCCGGCATGATTAATCCATTTCCATATTTCTGTTTATAAAAAGGGACTTTAGTAATTGAATTATCAAATAAGGTTTGAAAGGAGCGACGTGAAGCACCAAAAGCGGCGATTCTATCTAAGGGCATTGTTATAGCTTCATCGAAATGAAAAGATTTATGAACGCTTTGAAATAACGTATCAGACTGATGAGTTAGAGTGTAATCAAAAGAAGCATATTTATTGGTCACATTATCCGCACCGTCATACTCTGAAATAGCAATTTTCACGAGGCCTCGAGCTTCTAGGTTTCCAAAAGTGAGAGTGTCGTTTTTTTGATTTGCAGGATAGAAAAGTTGAGGAAATCTGCTACCATTAACGGTACTTGAATCTGATGCTGGTATCACCAATATCGAAGAAATGGTGGGAGCAATTGAGTCTTGGACTTTCAAATTTGTTCGTAGAGCATTTACCGCTACATCATCACCATCTCTTATCTCGAAATGCAAGTGCGGCGGTCCAACGCCGGTAGATCCGGTATAACCAATTACTTCGCCTTGCTTAAATGGCCACTTTTGATCCGGCAATTTAATATCAATTTCAAAGCGATGATCAATTAAACGTAGTGAATCGATGTAGTTTTGTAACTCCGGAATAAATCGTTGAAGGTGCGCATATACTGTTACGGAACCATCGGAATGCGTGAGATATAATACCCTGCCATAACCACGCGATGAGATCGCCATTCTGCTCACAAAACCATCTTTGCTGGCAAATACTCGATAGCCTTCTCTGCCCCAGGTTTTTATGTCAAGCCCGGAATGGAAATGCGCGGACCTCGTTTCCGCAAAAGTTGAGCTAAGGTAGGGACTAGCATCGGTAGGCCAGATATAGTCTTGAGTTTGAGAGAATAATAAATTGGATTGAATGCTAAGAAAGCAGAAAACAAGTATTCTCATTACTTAATTTTTACACTCACCGATATATTTTGTTGAGGTAATTTGGAGGTGACAACATCACCGGATTCAATAGCAGAAACTCCGGCCGGAGTTCCGGTGAAAATGAGATCTCCCGCTTGAAGAGTGAAAATGGTAGATAAATAAGAAATCAGTTTCTCGAAAGAGAAGATTAACTGTGAAGTGTTTCCCGATTGACGAATTTCTTCGTTAACACTCAACTCAAGTTCAATAGAGTCAGTAATTAAATCCGATAAAGGCTTAAATGAACTAATGGGTGCGAAACCGTCAAAGCCTTTTGCAACCGACCAGGGTAATCCGGCTTTCTTTGCTTCCGATTGGATATCTCTAGCCGTAAAGTCGATACCTGCTCCAATACCTGCTACGTACTCAAGCGCTTTAGTCTCTTCAATGTTTTTGCCGGATTTACCAATTGCCAGAACAATTTCACCTTCATGATGCACATTATTGCTTTGTGACGGAATGGAAATAGAATCTCCATCATAACAAATTGAAGAAGTAGGTTTTAGAAATACGATGGGAGCGGAGGGAGTTTCCGCATTCATTTCTTTTGCATGATCTGCAAAGTTTCTACCAATGCAGTAAATATTTCGAATGGGAAGCTCAAGTCCCGGAATAGTTTTTTGATCCATTGAGCAAATATAAAAAAAGCCACGCTGTTGTAGCGCGGCTTTTTAAAATCTTAAAAAGATCGTTTAAGCAGTTTCTACATTAACGAACTTTCGTCCGCCTTGTGCAGTACTGAACGAAACGTGACCTTCAGCAACGGCAAACAAAGTGTCATCGCCTCCACGTTTTACATTTAATCCGGGGTGAAATTTTGTGCCACGCTGACGTACGATAATACCACCAGCTCTCACGAATTCCCCACCAAATTTCTTTACACCAAGTCGTTTACTTTCAGAATCTCTACCGTTTTTGGTTGAACCCTGACCTTTCTTATGTGCCATTGATTATTCGATTAAAGTTATTGGTTTAGCTGAGGGCTTCGATTAGTTCAGCTTTTTTCATGCTGCTATAACCTTCAAGGCCTCTTTCTTTTGCGAGTGCTTTTAATTCAGCAACAGTCATCGACGATAAGTCGCTAGCTTCAGTAGCTTCCGCTTGTTCTGTTTTAGCTTCTGCTTTTGCAGGAGCTGCTTTTTTAGCACCGTTCAGAGAAATTCCGTCAATTTTAATTTGTGACATGATTTGACGGTGGCCATTCATTTTTTGATAGCCTTTTCTTCTCTTCTTTTTGAAAACTAATACTTTGTCAGCTTTTACTTCTTCAAGTAAGGTAGCATTTACCACAGCACCATCTACCGTAGGAGTGCCAACTTTAACTCCATTATCATCTTTTACTAATAATACATCTTCAAAAGTGATGGCAGAACCTTCAACATTTTGTCTGTCTACAAACAAGGTGTCGTTTTCTGCAACTTTGTATTGATGTCCGCCAATTTTTACGACCGCGTACATGATCAAATATCTTAATTTTGCGATTTCTTCAGAGCTTGATAAGATACGGTACTAATTTATTTATTTCAAAAGTAAAGTTGTGCAACCGTATTAAAATTTCTAAGTGTTCAAGCTACTTTGCTGGCGGCTCTTTGAAAACCCTGTCGATTAACATGTCCAATATACTTTCCGATGATCCGAACTTCTTCAAAAACATCGGGAGCAACGTGAATATCGTCATATTCTTCATTTGCGGCTTCAAGGCGTAGTCCGTTTTCATCCCAGAAAATCCGTTTTAATGTAGTTTCACCATTATAAAGAACCGCTCCTATTTCGCCATTATTTAGTTCAGTATCCATCAACAGTACAAAATCACCGTCATAGATATTGGCATCTTTCATACTGAAGCCTGAAACGCGGAGCGCAAAAAGCTTATCAAGATTTGGAAATAGGGTAGACATGGTTATGCTCCCCAAGTCTGCTTCAACTGCCTCTTGAAGATAACCGGCTGCAATTAAACCACGAACGGGTATGCCTTCTTCTTGTACATCGTTACTATATACTGCTTTCTTTTCAGGTGGGAGATCATATTCTTCATCATTTTTCTTAACGAGGTATCCCTTTTTCAATAAAGCCTGTATGTTCTGAGTAACAGAATTCGGAGATTTGTAACCAAAATAATCGGCAATTTCTCGATAGGTGGGCCATACATCATGTTCGTTTTTATAGTCGATGATGTAGTTAAAAAATTCCTGTTGTTTTCTGGTTAAATGCGCATTATCCATAGCAAAAGTGGTTTAATGTATAAAACATGTGTAAGTAAAGGAGAATCTAAATGAACTGCAATAAAAAATGTGTACAAAATATGTATATAGCACTTGCTTGTATTATTTTGTTTTTAAGCATGGCTTGTACATCTGTTGATCCTGAGATTAAGCGTGTCTTAACGGAAGAGTATCCGCTGGTTTATGAGCACATTTATGCGAGAGATGGTGATGCGTTACTAGAATTCGTAGATCATTCAGATTCGCTAGTAAGCACGTTAGCATGGCGCGGAATCATGAATTCAGAAATAGAAGATTTGGATTTGCAGATCCAAAAAGTGTTGGAATCTAACACAGAAGCAGCATGGGCATCACTTTGGTTCAAAGATTTAAATGAAAAGCATTTAGAGTATTTTCATTCGCTTTGGAATGATATGCCGCACTTGCGAAGCGGATTGTTAACTCTGTTTGCAGAACAAGGGAATAGAGAAACTTTCGAGTTGTTGCTATCAGAAAACGCAATTGGAGAACCAACTTTTGATTATAAGCTTGCTTTCGCAACGGGTAGTCGTTCAAGGCTGATAGAATTAACGGAAGAAGAAGAAATCATCCTTATCGACAAGGCGCTTTCCACCAAAACTGCAAAAAATACAGAAGCCTATCTTTATGGGTATTATCGGGCGAGAAAGTCATTCTCTTCGCAAGCAGAAACCCACCTTTTAAATGTATGGCAGAATTATTATCCGATTGGTGAAGCAGGTAATCAAAGTATAGTGCGGATTCTTTCAGCGAATCATTTAGACCAAATTCTTCTAAAATTTAGTATGGAAAAATATGAAAGAATGAATGTTCAACTAGCCATTGAAATAGCTAGAGCAATAGCCAGAAATGAGCCTACAGAACGTACGCCAATTGTGTTAAACGCACTGTTAGATCATAGAAATCCTAATGTGCAGATAACCGCTTTGCAGGCCATTCAGCAACATCCCGAAATAGCTGAGCGGTTATTCGGCGATATCATGAACAAAATTGCATTGGTCGATTATCGGGACCCATTGGCTCGAATGGAGGCATTTAACACCATTCTGAATCCGGGAGAATATCGAAACGAAATGCTTGCCGTGGCAGATGGAGCACCTTTCCTGCAAAGCTTGAAGTATCAGATTTTGGATAAGATTTATGAGTCTAACAAGATGATGAACACCTTTTCCGATGATTTAAATCGAGAAGAGTATTTATTACAATTTCAGGCAGCAGCAGGATTGAGTAGTTGGTGGGGTGATTTGGAAGATGAGGAGAAAACAGCTTTATCAGAAGAAGTAAAAGACTTAGTCGATGGTGCTTTTGAAAAAGAAGACCGTAGCATTGCATTTGTAATGGGCGGATTAATGGAAGATTCTTTGCTACTACCGAGAGAGAATTATCCGGAGTTGGAGCAACATTTACGAGCATTTTCACTCCCTGAAGATGTTGAACTATATCAAGCGTATGCAAGATTACTTTATGATCGATTTAAGGATGAATCACAAGGTTTTATCCAGGAATTAGCAAGTGAAGGAAATACGGCGCTTAACAATACATTGGTTGAAATTGGCTGGGAGGTAGATAAACCATCAACAATAACAAAAGATTTCAGACAACCGGACTGGAATCGAGTTGCTAAAATCACTGCTAATCCATTCGTTGTGATCGAAACCGCAAAAGGTGATTTTATTATGAAACTAGAGGTTACAAAAGCGCCTGTCACCATAGCTGGAATGGATGAATTAATTAATGAACGAGCGTACAATGGAACTCCATTTCATAGAGTAATTCCCAATTTTGTAGCCCAAGGTGGTGATGTAGACACCGGAAATGGCATGGGCGGACCGGATTTTGTGGTTCCTACTGAGGGTAGTGAAAGTATGTACAATCGCGGCGTAGTGGGAATAGCAAGTTCCGGCTTAGATACAGAAGGCAGTCAGTTTTTTGTAATGCACCAATGGCATCCACATTTAAATGGTCGATATACAGTGATTGGCGAAGTGGTAGAAGGTATGGATGTTGTAGACCGAATCACCCAAGGCGATGTGATTGAGCGAATGCGTTGGTTCTAATTCAGTTTTCTGAGTTTTAGAATCTCAGCTTCAATTTCTTTAATTATCATTTTACTATCGGTTTCAACTATAGAAGTGGGCTCGCCATAAGTGAGTACACAATTGTATGGCACAAGTACTTTTTCACCTTTTGGTAGTGATTTGCCCATGCCAGTCATAAATGTAGGAATGTATTTTACATGGGATCGTTTTGCGAGTACTAAAGCAATTCCACGTTTAAAGGGTTGTAATTCTTCGGGTTTTCCACGGGTGCCTTCGGGAAATAAAATGAGAGAGTTGCCTTCATCAATGGCTTTTATCATTTGATTAATTGGAGAAGCTGCGTCATTCTTAGAATCAACAGTTCGCTTGATAAGCAATGTGTTTAAAAAGATGGAGCTAAAAATTGAGGATAGTTTGTTCCGGCCAAAATAGTCGCCGGCTGCAACGGGTTTTACTTTGTGGATAATTTCAGACGGAAGCGAAGCTAAAATGCTCGCTGTATCTAAATGGCTGTTGTGATTTGCGAGGATTATAAACTGATTTTCTTTTTTTAAAGCTTTCCTATTTTCGAATCGTACGCCTACAATTATTCGAAGAAACCATCGAACGCAAAAGCACCAAATAAACTGTAATAATAACTTATGCATCAATAAGCCAGATAGTAAACCATATGGAAAAATACGGGTGCAGTGTAGGCAAGAGAGTCGATTCGATCTAAGACTCCACCATGTCCAGGAATTGCATTCGATGTATCTTTAATTCCAATGTCGCGCTTTAAGCTAGAAATCACGATATCTCCAGAAAAGCCTGCAAAAGCGATTAAAAAACTTACGAATAGCGCATAAAATCCGGACAAAGGTGTAAGGAAACTCAGCCAATAACCAATTAAAGTAGTTGTGACAACTCCTCCAATAAATCCTTCCCATGTTTTATTGGGACTTATACTCGGAATGATCTTAGTTCGGCCAAAAAGTTTACCAAACGCAAATTGAAGAACATCATTAATCTCAGTTAAAAACACTACAAAAAGTAGCAAACCTCTTCCTCCGGCTTCAAATCCGTCAAGTTCAGGTAAGGACAAAAAATAAGCCATGTGGCTAATCCCAAACACAGAAAGCATGATTGCCCAGTGTAACGTTGCCATCGATTTTATGATCCCCTTAGTGTCGCCACGTAATACGAGGCGCAAGGGTAGAATCAAAAACAGAACAACAGGGATGAATATGATAAATGCACCATACCAACCTATGTACGCTAAATAATATTGAATCGGAATTGACAAGTACGCCCAAAACACCGCATTTCTATCCGAATTTCTGAAATCTAATATTGAGTACAGTTCTCTAAATGCTACAAATGAGAGGAATGCAATAGCGATATAAGAAATCTCATTGATAAACATTGTGGCTAACAAGAACACAACACTCATTACCCACCAAGACTTAGTTCGGGCTTTTAATTCACCGAGATTAGCTTCTGGCTTTACTTTGCCGGCGATAAAAAAAGCGAGTGAAGCTGTAATTAGTAATCCAAAAATAAGTGCGATCACCACATGGATGTCGTTCGACGTAAATGATCGCATGTTAAAAATATTATCCATGTGATTTGCGGTTAGCATTTAATCGATTAACGGTACTAACTATTAATAGAAGATTGATCACAGAAAATAAATAAGTCTGATACTCTACAACCAAAAATTGATAATACAGAAATATAGATAGGCAGCTGATTACGAAAGCGCGGTCACTTTTACCCATTGGTCCATCGTATGCGCGTTTTCCATAGGCTGCTTTCGATAACAATCCGGCGAATTCATTAACTATCGAGAGGCAAAGAAAAAGAATGATCAGATAAGTTGAAGATTCAAAATGGATCAAAAGAGGAAAGTAGATGCATAGATCCGAAACAACATCTCCAAATTCATTAAGTACTTCACCCTTTTTCGATTGTTGATTAAATGTGGTGGCCATCATTCCATCCAGTGCATTTAATGCCATTCGAAATAGCAAACCGATCGGTACAACCCAAAATAACATTGAGTAGTGAATTGCAAACCAAAACGATAGGCCAATAAAAGCTGAGAGAACTATCGATGAAACTGTTATTTGATTAGCTGAAATTCCAAGTGAATGTAACATCCTCAAAAACGGGGATAGCATCTCTTGAAAGCGAGGTTTTAAATCGTAGATCGAAGGCATTTCTTGGTACTAAAAATTCGAATTCAAAAATTTTACTAAATCTTGAGTAGCATACTCCAGAGATAGTAAAGTTGCTTGTTGAATCGTTTTTGAAATTGCTTCAGAATCGTCTAAATCACTAGGCGTTTTTCTCCTTTGCGCTTCCTGTGTTTCAATATGGGTATATGGAATAATACCGGTTCGAGTATGAATCAACACCATTTCTATGGTTGCGAAGGCCTTAAACTCATTGGGTCTAAATGCTCGGTATTTACTGTAGATGTTACTGTTGATTTTATAGACCAATATGTACTCTGCTTGAAGGCGAACAGCAGCTTCCCTTATTAGCGGAATACTCGGTTGGCTTGGAGTAAGTAGGTTTGGCAGCAATACCACCTTTTCAAAGAATTCTGTTCTCGATAGTACCGAAGAAACCGTATCTAAATACGACTGTGTATTCTTTATATAGGTTTCGCTTAAGTAATTGCGGTATGGATTCGAGTAATTATCAGGAAATTTCAGAACCGCAATATTCGCACCTTCCACATATTCAATTTCATGTGCTAAAATTTGATTAACTGCTTCTTTATCCAATACCGAATTATCGGAATTGAAGAGCGATTCGGCCAACGTTTCGTCTTGACTGGCGCTATAAGAAGAACTAGCCATATATGAACTTGGATATGGAGCACAAGCAAAAAGTAGTGACATGAGCAATAGACTCAGGCCAAATCCCATTATATTTACATTAAAATTCATTGACTTCTTTTATCTGTGGTTTAAATATATCCCGGTGAGCTTAGAGTTTAACACCGTGCCATTTTTTTCTTTTTGCCGATGTAGCCTTTAGTTTTCATTTTGTTTAGATACGGAACAATCTCTGGGACTTTGCAATTTGTTTCTCCCATATATACTGTCACTTTTCCGATTTCTTCACCCAATTTCATTGCTTTTTCGGTAAGTGATTCCACAAAAGCACCGGCGCCTAAAATAAATCCATTCATGGTGTAACTTACTCTGCTTTCATCGTCATGAACATGATCAGCGGCTCTTTTCATCAGTAACTCAATGAGTGGTATATCAATGTCATCATCAGAAGTGATAGAAAGTAAACTCGTGTAGGTGCTCCAACCGGCAGCGGCAATCATTTCTTTTTCTGATTCAATCCACTCACCGGCCAACTCCCAACCAAATCGGCTTTCGGCGGCAACCCACGCAACGGTATATTCACTAATCATGTACCAATAGGCTTGCTCCACCCATTCTTGTAGCTCTTCTTTGGTGATTTGCTGCTCATCAGCAATAAGTCCGGCCAGATACATTGCGTCCGAGTTACCCGTCTCATAGAGCTTGAGCGACAACTCATGATCTTTTTTAATCTTGTTTTGGATAGGTTTTAAATCCCCAACTTTTACCCCGAAAAACGGTTCTCTAGCACCATGCTTCATAAGAACCTTTTTGGTTTGATCGTTGCCTTTTTCTTCCAAATAAGCCATGATTTCATTAAAAGTCATACTCGCTCCTTTTAAAGGCTTTGGGTAATCAGAGATTATTCAACATCCAATTTTTAAACACTTGCTTAAAAAACGAAGAGTAAGGCGCTTCTGCAATTTCTTGCGGACTTGCACACATTTCAGTCATTTTTAAATCGTGATTTGCACCCGGAATTATCTGAAGACTAAAATGCTGAGGCACAGAATGCTGAAATGTTTCGTTTAAAACCCCAATTGCCCAACCCGGGTAGACATCGGCATCGTTTTCGGCAAATGCGAAGAAAGCAGGCATTTCAATTTCCTGAAGATGTGGAGCAGGATCAAAAAACCTGAGCTCGCGTAGCTGTCGCCATTCTTTTTTTACCGGAAACCATGAAACCCAATTTATATCAGAAATGGCTTTTTTCCCGGCTTTATCAAATGCTTCGTTATCAGGCATTCCTTCGCATAGATTGTCGCTGTAATATTCATTGGTAAGTTTTAGCTGCATATCGAAGGTAGGCGCGGCAAGCGATGCCATCACCTTAAATTCATCTTTGTAGCGATCGGCCATAATCTGTGCTACCCAACCGCCCTGACTATGCCCAACAATTCCAATTCTGTCTGTGTCGATTCTTCCCTGAGTTTTTAGAAAGTCAATGGCAGCTTTGGCATCTGCTGCGCGTTCATACAAGTTCGTTCGTTGCCAGGCACCTTGCGATCGCCCGACTCCACGCTTATCGAAATACAATAGAGCAAAACCTTCTTCTAAAAATAACTGCTCCAGGTTTTGTTCAACAAAGTCTTTGTAAAGAGTACGATGAGAGGAGTTTGCTCCGGAGCCTACTAGAAAAATTAAAACAGGTGCATTTTGAGCGGTATCCGGAATCACGAGTTCGCCATGTAAGGTGAATCGCCCGTTATCAAATGTTATGTTAGTGCGAGTTACATCAAAAGATTGTGCGTGTGAACCCGAATAACTAGTCACAAGAAGCATGCTAATAAATGCAAATAGCAGAAGAAATCGTTTTTTGATATTTAATGGATTAAAGAAGCGCTTCCCTGATATCGATGTAATATTGTCCAAAATTTTTACCAACTAGTATGTACTGCTCAAATAGCCGATTTGTTTTCAACAAGTTATCTAATTTTAGCTATTAAATAAAAAAGGTATGTCGCTCAAAACATACCTTTTACATCTCGGGTTTGTTGGTCTCTGAAAAAGATTTATTAAAAAAGGAACATCGGGGTGGTTGATGCTTGGTCGGTGCAATTCTCCCCGATGTTCTAAAGCAGATTGTGATTGTAATTCAGGATCAGAATGTAAGCCACAATCCGTATTTACAGTAATACACGCATCTGCCCAATAACCCCTAATTCGATGAGGGAATTTATTTTAACTGCTCGATTTTGGAGCGTAATGCCGGAAGAACATCTTGTTCAAACCAGGCATTTTTCCTTAGCCAAATATTGTTTCGTGGGGATGGATGAGGCAATGGAAAATAGGGAGTTGGGCAATTCTCGAAGGTTTTAACTCTTTCCGTTAAGGTAAGATTATCATCCAGATAGTACGATTGAGAATAACTTCCAACTAAAAGAATGAAGGATAGATTTGGCATTGCCTGTAGTACAGCTGGATGCCAAGTTGGTGCGCATTCTGGTCGCGGTGGATTGTCACCCGATTTACCTTTTCCCGGATAACAGAAACCCATCGGGACCAATGCAAATAGTTGAGGATCATAAAACTCATCGTTGGTAACATTTAACCAGCTTCTAAGTCGATTTCCACTCGGATCATCCCATGCAATTCCAGATTCATGCACTTTTTTCCCGGGAGCTTGACCAATAATACAGATTTTAGAATTTGTGGAAGCTTGAACTACCGGGTTAGCACCAAATGGTAGTTCAGGTGCGCAAATTGTGCATTTCTTTATTTCCAGAAGCAAATGCTTCATCTTATTTGCCGGAAGTTGAATCCAAAACGGAGTTTGAATCCGAAAAGAGAATTGCCCGTTGCTCTTCAAACCAATCGGCAAGAAATGTACGCTCTTGATCTGTTAAACGAGCATCTGAATGTCCCCATGTATAGGAGGGAAGAGGCATTTCTTCATTCAGGGTATACTCAGCGGCTTCTTCTAATTTATGATCTGCGCGACCTTCGGTATAATTTCCGAACTCAGAAAAATTGAGTTCACCTCTACCGTGATCAATGTGATCTTTAATCCACCAAGCTACAGGTTGAATGTTTGTATACCACGGGTATCTGGTGTTGTAGGAATGGCAATCGTAACAGGCCGTTTTTAAGATAGTCGCAATTTCATCGGGCGGATTTGTGATGTTCATGAAATCCAAAGCCGGATCTGTTACAGGATTGGTTTTATCAATCTGAAAAAACTGTAAAGCGACAATTGCTAAAAGTAGTGTAAAGGCGAATTTTTGTACCATATCAACACCTTTTTGCCGAATGTACTAAACGCCTTACAAGAATACTACCCTTTTGGTGTAAAAGATTGAATGCCAGTGATTTCGCGACCAAGAATCAATCCATGAATATCATACGTTCCTTCGTATGTATTTACCGATTCGAGGTTCATCATGTGATGAATAATTCGATAATCGCCGGTGATTCCATTCCCGCCGTGCATGTCGCGGGCGATGCGAGATATTTCGAGCGCTTTACCACAGTTATTTCGTTTAGCCAGAGAAGTCATCGATGGATGATCTCTGCCTTCGTCTTTCAGTTTGCCCAATCGTAAAGCCAGCATTTGCATGGCAGTAATATCGGTTAACATGTTAGCCAACTTGGTTTGAATCAACTGATTTGCAGCTAGTGGTTTACCAAACTGCTTCCGATCGAGCACATATTGCCGGGATTTTTGATAACAAAATTCAGCGGCACCAATGGTTCCCCATGCGATTCCATATCGGGCACTGTTTAAACACATGAACGGACCTTTCAACCCTTTGATATCGGGAAAAGCATTTTCTTCCGGGACAAATACATCATCAAAAACCAATTCGCCGGTTTCTGAGGCTCTTAAACTCATTTTATACTTTGTGTGCGGAGCGGAAAACCCTTTCATTCCTTTTTCAACTAAGAAGCCACGGATAACCCCTTCATCCGAAGGCGTCTCTTTAGCCTTTGCCCACACAACAGCTACATCAGCGATAGGTGAGTTGGTGATCCACATTTTAGCGCCATTTAATTTCCATCCACCATCCACTTTAAGCGCAGTAGTTACCATCGACCCGGGATCAGAACCATGATCCGGTTCAGTGAGTCCAAAACAACCAATAATTTCACCGGCAGCTAATTTCGGGATAAAACGTTGTTTTTGCTCTTCGGTACCAAAAATTGAAATAGGATACATCACCAACGAAGACTGAACACTCATAAAAGAGCGATAACCGGAATCTACGCGTTCAACTTCGCGCGCGACAAGCCCGTAAGCCGTGTAGCTTGCTCCGGCTCCGCCATATTCTTCGGGGATATTTACACCCAATAAACCCATTTCGCCCATTTCGCGAGCAATGTCCTGATCGAAATATTCTTCGGTATTTCCTTTTAAAGCTCTTGGTTCGAGTTTCGATTGAGCATAATCTCGAGCGGTTTCCATAATCAGGCGATCTTCTTCGCCAAGTTCAGATTCAAAAAGAAACGCGTCGTCGATGTTGAATAGGTTTTTAGCCATGAGCTATAACGATTAGGCTTTTTGGTTTAGTAGGATGTTAAGAATAGTGTTCTTTTAAAAGAAGGAAAAAAGAAAAAATGTTAAGTGCTAAATGCTGAACTAGAAAAGCATTCATTCAACATTTAGCATTTATACTTTAACATTTTAAGAAAGGCTTTTCTTCAATTCGCGAGCAATTACTAAGCGCTGAACTTCTGAGGTCCCTTCGCCGATAGTCATGAGTTTTGAATCGCGTAAGAAGCGCTCAACATGATACTCTTTGGTGTAGCCGTAGCCACCATGAATTTGGACTGCTTCAAGAGAGGCTTTCACCGATAATTCACTGGAGAATAGTTTTGCCATCGATGCTTCTTTCGTAAAAGGTTTGCCATGATCTTTAAGCCATGCTGCCCTCCAAACCAATAATTGTGCGGCGTCAATCTCGGTAGCCATATCCACCAGTTTACCTTCCAAGTATTGGAAATTTCCGATTGCTGTACCGAACTGTTTACGCTCCATCGAATATTTCAATGACTCTTCATAAGCGCCTCGAGCAATTCCTACAGATAAGGCGGCAATTCCAACACGACCACCATCCAATACTTTCATGGTATCAATAAATCCCATTCCTTCTTCGCCTAATAAATTTTCAGCCGGGACTAGCACATTTTCAAATACAACTTCGGTGGTGTCGGATGAATTCATCCCAAGTTTATGCATTCCTGCACCGGGTTTAACACCGTCCCAATTTCGCTCTACGATAAATGCGCTAATTCCTTTAGTTCCTTTAGTCGGATCCGTTTTCGCCAAAACAACGTAAATATCCCCAACCGAACCTTGTGTAATAAATATTTTGGAACCGTTGAGTATGTAATTATCACCGTCTTTTACGGCGGTTGTTTTCATTCCTGAAGCATCGGAGCCTGAACCCGGTTCTGTTAAACACCATGCTCCAAGTTTTTCGCCCGAACACATTGCGGGCATGTATTTCATTTTTTGTTCGTGATTTCCGGCGATTGCAATATGCCCGGTGCCTAATGAGGTATGTGATGCAACTGTCAAGGCAAGTGAGGCATCCCAGCGTGCAATTTCTTCTAATGCAAGACAAAAGCTCATGGTGTCAAATCCAGCTCCGCCATATTGTTCTGGATGATAAATCCCCAACATGCCTAGTTCGCCGAGCTCTTTTACAATGTCCATGGGGAATTTTTTGCTCTGATCTCTCTCCATTACAGTAGGAGCAACTTTACGTTCTACGAACTCTCGCACGCTGTCGCGAATCATTTTTTGATCTTCGCTTAATTCAAAAGAAAGGGCTTGTTCTGCTACTTCTTGCATCTTGTAAATAGTATTGTTTTTTGTTTGTGGAACCGCTTCCAAAAATACAAAAAAGAGTGAAATTCGAATGTTAAAAAATCACATAGAAAAATGTATATTGTCAGAAATATGTAAATATGCTAATATGACTCTATGAGAACTACTGTAGATTTACCCGACGAATTAATGAAACGCGCCAAAATACGTGCAGTAGAAGAAGGCATTTCGTTGAAGGATTTGTTTATTCGGGCTCTAAAAAGTGAATTGGATCCAGCAGCTAAGAAAGAGGTTAAAGAAGAACCGGTAAAGAAAATTGATACTAGCTTCCGGCAGGGATTGAGTAAAGGAAATGCACAGTTAAAATCATCGAAATCAGGATTTTCAACCTTCAAACTGAATAAGCCATGATATTATTAGATACACATGTTTGGTTATGGTGGTTATTGGAAGAAGGAGACCTGGATGAATCGGAACGGGCTATTTTAGATGAGCAGGCGCTAAACGGGGAAATTGTGATTTCAGCAGCAACTATTTGGGAAGCGGAGCTGCTTCATCGGAGTGGTGATTTAGTATTAGACCCCGATTTCGATACCTGGATTCGACGGGCAACCGATCCTCAAATTTGTAAAGTAATTCCCATTGATGAGGATGTTATTCTGGCTCAGCAAAAACTCCCGGAAAATTTCCCAGATGATCCGGCCGACAGAATAATAGTAGCTACTGCACTTTTAAAAGACATTCCGTTGGCTACTAAAGACGAAGTGTTGCAGGAGCTTGGTTTTTAACCAGAATCGATCAATCAAACCGATTCTAACGAGTCTTTAACACTCTAATTTGACTTATCCAAAGTTCCAGTTGACTCCGCGTCCAATTTCCGGATCGGGATAATTCCAGTCCACCGCACCCTGATCGCATGCGTACATACAAGTGCCACATTCGATGCAGTCTTCCACTTGGAAATGCACTTTGTTTTCCTCATCCATGGTATAACAATTGGCCGGACAAACCCAGGTAGTACATTTATGCGGACATCCGGAATTACAAATATCGGTATCAACGATAATATGCGGCTTAATCTCCGACTTCGACTGATTTCGGTAGTTTACAAGTCCTAATCGTTCTGATAGTTTTAATAGTTTCATGTGGATTAGTTATTGTGCGTTAATAGTGAATGAGTATTGAAATGTGAAACGGCAAAAATGAAAAGTGAAAAATGAAAAATCATTCTTTTATCATTTTTGAAAGTAAAGCAAAAACTTGATTAGCTAAATCACTTAATCTAGTTGTAGAGTCATTGCTTAAATATCCAAGGTTGATTGATATTTCAACTTGTGCATCTAATTCAACAAGTGAAGATCGAGCAATAACATAAAACCTAATTCTTTCTTTTTCTGAAGTTCTTGAAGCACCTTCTGAAATATTTGAGATTACGGAGACAGCCGCTCTCCTCATTTGACTTGAAAGCCCAAATGTTTCGTGGTTTGGAAATTTACTTGTTAAAAGATAAAGCTCGCTTACCAAGGCTACGCTATGTTTGTAAACTGCTAATTTTTTATGATTTAATTTAATCATTAGATTGTGATTAGTTGAGATTTATCAACAGAGATCTAATCATTTTTTGCCTTTTGCCTTTTGCCTTTTAACCTACAGACTCTTCCTCGCTTTAAATCCTAGTTTCAACAATTCCCAGAGAGATGCATGGCGCTTGATGGCTCCCAGTAACATCTTCTCCGATTTCGGTGTCGGTTCGTTTTTGATGGTAAAAAACTGTCGCCCAAAATCGCATACCAGATTTGGTACTTTATTTTGCATCGTTTCGGTATGTAACAGATGAACGGCATCCTGAAAATTATTGATGTCTTTCATTACATAACTTTGATCCAATTTCGCCCGATAATTTTTCAAGGTTGCCGAGCTGAAATCTCCTTTTTCTTTGGCTTCAATAATCGTTTCCGCAGCTATAATCCCGGAACGCATGGCGTAATCCATTCCCTGAATAGCCTTTCCTGCGTTCATTAATAAATTAGCGGCTTCACCTGCGATCAGGATTCCATCTTTATAGAGTTCTTTTGGCATTGCTCGAGCATCACCGGAAGAAACCACATGTGCAGAATACTCGACGATTTCTCCATCTTTGATGATATCAGCAATGGTTGGGTGCGTTTTGAAATGATTTAATAAATCATGCGGACTACGTTTCTTCTCCCGCATGTCTTTGATACCTACCACTAAGCCAAGGCTAATCGTATCTCTGTTTGTGTACAAAAATCCGCCGCCTTCAACGCCATCGGTAGCCCAGCCAACGAACTCGTTACTCATTCCACTAAGGCCGTTAAGCTGAAACTTCTGCTCTAACACCTCCTGATCGAAACGAATAATTTCTTTGATTCCGGTAAGCATGTGATCAGCTGGTACATAGTTATCCTGTAAACCAACCTGACGGGTTAACAGGTTATTTACGCCCTCAGCAATAATCACAGAATCGGCATGAAATTCATCTTCACCGGTTTTAATACCCACTGCCTTGCCATTTTCCATAAGCACTTCATCAACCTTGATGTTGGTTGCAATGAAAGAATCCATGGCATAATCGCTTGCATCAATGGCTTCCTGAACTTTGCCGGATAGCCAATTATCAAACTTAGATCGTAAAACGACAACGCCCGTGTAGGGTTTTTCGTTGAAGTGGGAAGATTTGAAATCTAGTGAGAAAGTAGATTGTTCATCCATGAACGTGAGTCGGCGATGATTTATAAATCGCTCCCAGCCGCCATCTTCCTCTTCCCAGTAATTGGGTACAAGTTTTGCCAAATCATTTCCCCAAAGAACGCCGCCTGACACGTTTTTCGCACCCGCAAACTCACCACGCTCAATCAGTAAAAATTTCATATTTGCTTTGGCCAGCATCATAGATGCAGCTAAGCCGGCAACACCACCGCCAATTACTATACAATCGAATTTATCGTCCATAACGAAATGTTAAGGGTTAAATATTAAATGTTTAATTAAGCACGTAGCCATTAAACATTTAAAACTTAACATTGAGGATTTAGTTTAGTTTTTGATTTTCTTGATCTCTTCGATGAAAGTCGGCAAGATTTTGTACAAATCACCAACGATTCCATAATCAGCGATTTCAAAAATAGGAGCGTCGGCATCTTTGTTGATGGCAACAATCACTTTACTGTTTGCCATACCGGCAGTGTGTTGGATTGCCCCTGAAATACCTACCGCGATATACAATTGCGGTGAAACAACCTTACCGGTTTGCCCTATTTGAAGACTAGGATCGTACACACCGGACTCTGTTAGAGCACGAGAAGCGCCAATACCTGCATTGAGTACAGATGCTAATTCAGAAATTAATGCTTTGGCTTCCTCATCTTTAACTCCACGTCCAGCAGCTACAATTGCTTCAGCTTCATTCAGGTCGATAGTGTCGCCGGTTGCTGAAATAATTTCGCGAAGTGTGGCACGTAAATCACCGCTTTCAACGGTTACATCAACAGAAACAACCTCAGCGGTTACTGGGTTTTCCTTTAGATCGTATGAGCCGGAACGCACAGAAACCAACACCGGATTTCCTGTCACATCAACATTTCCCATAATTTTGGCCGCCATCATTGGGCGTTGAGCGGTTACTTTCGTTCCATCAAAATTAAAAGAGGATACATCCGCTACTACACCAGCTTTAAGTTGAGCGGCTAAAGCACCCAATACATCTTTGGTGCCTTCGGTAGATGCAAATGCGATTAATGAAGGTTGTGCCACTTCATTTACTTTGGTTAGAGCTTTTAAGAGGCTACCATTTTGGTGCTGTTTGAAAGCGTCACCTTCTACGGTATAAATTTTTGATGCGCCATATTTTTGGACGTCATCCGCGTAATTAGCAGCATTTTCATCAATAATTACTGTTTCGCAAGCCATGCCGCCAGCATCTGCGATCGACTTACAGTGGGATAACACTTCCAATGATGATCGTTTGATTTTACCATCAGAGATGGCAACGTAAGTTAAAAGAGTACTCATTCTGTAGTAATAATTTGATTAAAGGACGTTGGCTTCGGTGTCGAGTAGTTGGGCTACTTCGCGGGCAATTTCTTCGGGTTCTCCCTCGAATTTTTTCCCGGCTGCGCGTGCCGGAACAGGTTCGTAAGAAGTAACTTTTGATACGGCTTCCAAAGCAGTGGCATCAATACCAAGATCAGAAACCGAAAGATTCTCTACCGGTTTGCGTTTACTCGCCATAATTCCTTTCAGATTTGGGATGCGTGGCTCGTTCATATCATTAGAACAAGTAACGAGGCAAGGTGTAGGAAGTTCGATCATTTCCTGACCGCTATCACCCTGTCGTTTAACAACTAGTTTGTTATCCTCAATTTCTAGCCCAACAGCGTTTGTAGCGTAAGGTAGATTCAGTAATTGAGCCACCATGCCACCGGTCAGACCTGAATCTGTATCCTGCGATTGTTTCCCGAAGGACAGGATATCGTATTCTTTATCAGATAAAAAAGAAGCTAGTATTTGGGCGTAGCTACTCGAATCGTAGGTTTCATCGCCATTTGTTTGGATGTGATAGCCTTTAGCTGCACCCATGGCCAATGCTTTTCGGATGGTTTCGGAAGCTTTCGCCGAACCGATGCAGACAACCTCTACATCTCCACCATGTTTTTCAGTTAATACTAAGGCTTCTTCAACAGCAGAGGCATCGTAGGCGTTAAGAACCGTTCTGTCTCCATCCATCAATAATTCGCCGTCTTTTATTTGGAATGGTGCATACACATCGGGCACCATTTTAATGCTTACAATAAATTTCATTCGTATTCGCTTGATGAGGTTTATGGAACCGCTTTTTTGGGCTCAGAATATAGGGAAGTAGCGAGTAATATATTAGTAGAAGTTGATCTTTTTATAAGCTTTTAAGGGGCAATTGATAAGCTCGAAATTTCCGAGTCTGTAGAGCATCTAATTCAAAAAACCACTTAAGTATGCTCTTTATGACGTCGAAAAGAGAGCAACCTCAGGAGTTGATGATATGAAGAGTTGGACGCCAAAAATTGTATTTGTTCTTATGACATTACTACCGGTAATGTTAATCGCAGGTGCAGCCTTTTTGGGTAAATCGTCGCCGTTAATTGGGCATGAGCTTAATGATGCGATGTTTCTTCAATCAAGTGAAAATACTACAGAGGTGATTTTTTTTGGATTCGTTGGCTGCAAATACATCTGTCCTAATTCATTGTTTCGATTGGGAGAAGTGCTGGATGAATTACGCGTCGAACATCCGAATAAGAAGTTTGGTGGTTTTTTTATTGATGTAAACGCGAATACTCAAATCGCAAGAGCGCACGAGTACGGCAAGCATTTTTCAGAAGAAATAGTAGGGAAAAATGTAACAATGGAAGAACTCAATGCCCTAAGAGCTCAATTTGGTTTGAATATTTTCGATTCAGGCAGAGAAGCAGACGATTTAGGTCACACCGATCATTTTTTTATTGTAGAGAAGCACCAAGGTTCATGGAAAATCGAAAAAGTACTCTCGAATGGAATATCCAAAGAAGATTTAAAAACAGCGATAGAGAGCACAATTCTAAATAACTAAGTTAATAAGTATTACAACATCATAAGGCATGAAAACGTCAGCATCTATTTATACAAAACTGTTTCCACTCACCCGAACAGACTTATCAGAAAGCGTTAAGCAAGGATTACATACTTCATTTGTAAAAACCGACAATTTTATGCTCAAATTGTTACTGATACATTGGGCTGTTGCAAGTACAGTTACTGCATTTAGTTACAATACGTATCTGCTTGGATTTATTGGCGGAGGTTTGGTTTATGGACTTGCATACGCAGCCGTAAAAACAAATCCCGGTTCGTTATGGAGTAGAATGACTATTGGTGCGGCCTTTATGGCATTTTCAGGAATTTTTATTCAACAGCATATAGGGCGAATAGAAATGCATTTTCACATATTTGCTACATTAGCCTTTTTCATTCGCTACAAAGATGTTGCCGCAACATTGTCGGCTGTAGTTACAATTGCACTACACCATGCTATTTTCAACGTAGCTCAAACCTTTGAGTTTTCGGTTGCCGGAACCCCATTAATGGCGTTTAATTATGGTTGTGGTTGGGATATCGTGCTATTGCATGCAACCTTTGTGATTGTTGAAGCAGCTGTTATTTGCACCATTGTTGTGAATCTAGCAGATGAGTACATTTCAAACGCAGAAGTATTCAATATCATGGATGATTTGAACGATTCTGCTTATTACACCTCGCAAGCGGCTGATTTTATATCAAACTCTGGACAAGAATTAGCGATGGATGCTGCTCAAAATGCGGATGCGGTTCATGAATCAAATAACAGTATCAACACCATGAACAACAAGATTGTTGAACTGAATGATCAAACCACATCAGTGAAAACTAAACTCGAGCACATTACCGAAAATACATCGGGAATGAACCAATCGATGGAAGAATTGAAGGAATCAAGCCGAAAAATTTCATCCATTACGAAAATTATAGATACCATCGCTTCTCAAACCAATTTATTGGCGCTAAATGCTGCGGTTGAAGCTGCAAGAGCCGGTGAAGCCGGAGCAGGTTTCGCAGTTGTAACCGAAGAAGTACGTGTTTTAGCACAACGTACGGCCCAAGCAGCTACTGAAATTTCTTCTATGATTGATGAAAACATCCGCAAGGCACAGGAAGGAGCGGATACTTCCGAAAGCATCTCAAATCAAATTGCAGAACTTACCGAGTATATCGACGAGATTCATACTTCGAGCAACGATCAGGTGGTTGAATTAAATGGCTTAAAAGGGATTATCGATAAGATTTCCTCCACTACAAATAACACAGCCGGAATGGCTGAGCGGAATGCATCTACGGCAGAGGAGTTGCAAAGCCAAATTCATGTATTACGAACAGCTATTGAAGACATCAACCGAAAAGTTGCGCTTAACACCAATACAGAAGTCAAAAGAAGCTCGCTCCCTAAAAGTGTAAAACCTAAAGCTGTTGCAAAGCCAAATCCTGCAAAAAACTCAAATACTTGGGATATGGATGATGCAGACGGTATTGATGAGCATGATTTGCTCGAGTTACCCTCGAATAACGGTTTTTAGGATAACAAAAGCTATTGCAAAGCTTCGTAATCGTTGAGGTGTGCTGAGTCGGTTTCCCTCAATATTTGATAGGCTTCGATTTGTAATTCCGGTTCCGCATCTGCAAGAATCGAAGCAATTTCTTTTGATTTAGCATCAAAGAATAAATCGAATAAAAAATTATTGGTAGCTCGGCGCTTTGCATCCTGAATATCGGTGAGTATTTCAACAAGTCTGCCGCGGCTTTGGCGCGGGTTATCAGTAAAAGTATCTAAAACGAGGCGATGATATTCGTAATTCGCTTTTCGGATGGTTTCGTAATTATTATTGAGCAGATCAGAAATCAATACAAATCGATTTCGGCCATTGTTCGAATTCCTGGTCCAGCCAATAGTGCTTTCATTTTGTGCTAAATCAACAACATTTTGTGCTTTTTGGAAGTATTCGGTTCCGCCCAGTTCCGAGTAGCTGTCAAAATCGTAGCCGAGAATGAGATTCATGTAATAGTCTATAAAGCCGGTCATTGCTTCGAATTCGAGTTCGTCGTGAATCAGGCTTTTCCCTTCAGGATAATTGAACGACCAAGCACCATCACTTAGAATTAATACACCGGTTTCGGTAAGTGTATTGTAGATGGGTCGCCGTGATTGAATAATAGTTTCTGCAGAAAAATTGAAGTCTTGATCGCCCGCCAATAGAATAATGCTTATCTGACATTGGATGCGCTCTTGTTCCAGAACTTCAAGCTCTGTCCATCGATATTCGTTGATGTAAGCTTCTAAATCGGTAGTTAACGATCCGGCAACATAATCGAAAGAGTTCCCTTCTAATTGATCGTCGTTCACGGTTACCTGACAATCAAATTCCTGAGCTTCTACGCTTGAAAACAGAAGAAGAAATAAAAACAAATAATTAAAATTTAGGCACTTCACTTTACAAAGGTTGCTACAGTTAACATATTCTGTGGAATCAAATCTATGATACGAATGAAAAAAATGCGATGGGGATTTTCTTTTTGGGTTTTGATGATGTTGGTTCAGCCTGTAGTCGCTCAACAAATTATTGGTGCTCGGTCCATTTCTATGGGGATGGTTTCCTCGGCTTTAACCGATAATGAGTGGGCTATTTTTGCTAATCCTGCTTCACTGCAAGCTGAAAGATTGAACATTGGTTTTTACGGTTTACGCTATTACGGCTTTCCTGAAATAACTGACATTTCAACTAACGCATCCACGCCTATAAAATTTGGTGCAGTTACTGCGGGTTTTTCAAGATTTGGAAATGATCTTTTTTCAGAGACTAATATGAGAGTGGGTGCGAATTATATTCAATCAAGGTTCAGAATTGGAATGGCATTACATTACAATCACTTAGCCTTTGGTGGTGATTATGGTTCCGGTGGGGCTGTTGGTATAAATTTTGGAGTACTTTTCGAAATAAGTGAGTCATTTACGTTAGGCTCAAAAGTCAGCAATATTAATAATCCGACTTATAATTTTGATGTAGGAGAGGAAGATCTTGCAAGTGATTTAAGTATTGGATTTGGATACAAACTTGAGGAGCGAGCGCAACTTTATGTAGATATAGTAAAAGATGTTCGCTTTCCGGTGTCATATCGTGGTGGCGTTGAGGTAGAGATTGTCGAGTCCTTTGTTGGAAGAGTAGGGTTTTCAACCGAGCCGGTAACCTACTCGTTTGGATTTGGGTATGTGCATTCTAAGTTCGATATCAATCTTGCGGCTCAACAACACGAAATTCTGGGGATGAGTCCCGGCTTGGATATCATTGTTAAGCTTTAGATATGAAGAGTTTCGGGCTTTTCATATTGCTTCTGTTTATTACCAATTCAGTTAATACTTGGGCTCAGGATACCACATCAACAAAAGTTAGGGATCAACTCGAGGCCACTTTCGAAGAGCAAGAAATTGATGAAGAATCT
The DNA here is from genome assembly GCA_024742815.1 of bacterium. Taxonomy (GTDB): domain Bacteria; phylum Bacteroidota; class Rhodothermia; order Balneolales; family Balneolaceae; genus HXMU1420-13. Next base: position 165,976 of record JANSXX010000005.1, on the reverse strand, counting down.
ACCAATGGAGAGCAATTGATTCAGTTTTTGCAAGATCTGGCAGCCAATCCGGTAAATATAAATACTGCCGGAACTCCCGATCTATTGCAAATCCCCGGAATGACCATCATTACAGCAAATGCTATAGTTGAATATCGCAGAAATAAACCTTTTGAGTCTGTTGATGAATTGAATGAAGTTGCAGGAATTGGGGCGGCTACTTTTCAACGTATGCAGCCTTATGTAACTATAGGAAATAACAAAGAATTATTTGGCAGCTTGTATACCAATTTAGATTATTGGACGGATCGTGCCTCCTTCGAATACATTTCGCGATATCAACAGGTTCTGGAAAATCAGGAAGGGTATGTGCGACCGGATTCATTAGGTGGATATTTGGGCAATCCGATAAAATATTACCAACGTTTGCGCTATAAAAGTACTCATGCTTCCATTAATCTGACTCAAGAAAAAGATGCAGGGGAAGCGCTGAGAGGACCAACTGATTTCGATTATCAATCCTTTCATATAGCAGCAAACGACAATGGTAAGCTCCGGCAAATTGTAGTGGGCGATTATAGTATTAGTGCCGCACAAGGATTAGTGCTATGGACCGGTGGTGCGTTTGGGAAAGGACGCGAAGTAATAAAAACGATCTCTAAAAATGAGCGGGGAATTCGTCCTTATGGCTCTGCACAAGAAACAAATTTCTTTAGAGGTGTAGCAGCCACGTACGGGGAGCGCACGAGGTTGTCTTTGTTTTATTCTGATCGAAAACGTACAGCTAGTTTAGCGAGTGACAGTACCATAAATATCCCATCCTCTTCGGGTTTTCATCGAACGCAGAATGAAGTTGAACGTCGCAATAGTATCAATCAGCAAGTAATTGGAGCTCGGTTTGTACAATCCAGTAAGTTTGGATTATTTGGATTAAGTGCCCACAATACAACGTTTAGTATGCCCATTGCTTCAGGGAATTCCATCAACGATTTATATGATTTTAGCGGGAGTTCATCATCGGTGGTTGGGATTGATTACAGAGGGTATTTTAAGAGTAGTTCGCTTTTTGGAGAAATAGCCCGAAGCCAGAATTCCGCATTAGCCGGGATAATAGGAGTGGAATCAGGAGTAGGAGATAACACCGATTTAGCAATCCTCTACCGTAACTATGCGAAGGACTTTCAGTCAATTTTTGGAGATGGGTTTGGGGAGTCGTCCGGAAATCCACAAAACGAAAAAGGCTGGTATTTTGGGTTAAAACATCAAATAAGTAATCGATTATCCGGGAGTTTCTATTTCGATCAGTATCAATATCTGGCGCCTAGAAATGGGGTGTTAAGTAATAGTAGTGGTAATGATGTGTTATTACTGTTGGAAGGGAATGTAAACCGGTCATTAAATGCATATATATTAATAAGAAACGAAATGAAAGAAGTTGATCTTCCTGGCATAGATGAGTTCGGGCGAGAAGTGCTCAATACCGGAGAACAGAGAAGATCAAGTCTCAGAATCCAAGCCGAATATTTTGCCAACCGAACACTTAGAAGCAGATCGAGGGCCGAATGGGTGTTTGCTAGGGAACCGGGAGAACAAAGAGAACAAGGCTTTCTTTTATATCAGGATTTACGTTGGCTCCCACGTAAAGCTCTTACTATTGATGCACGCTACACACTCTTCGACACCGATAGTTTTGACTCCAGAGTATATCAGTTCGAAAACGATTTATTGTATGTGCTTTCTAATGTAGCGTTAAGTGATCGCGGGCAAAGATGGTACGTAGTGGTGAAGTATGCACCTACCGAATTTCTAGATCTTTCAGCAAAAATTTCCAGGTCAATAATAGCCGATGCTTTCACTTTGAGCTCAGGATTGAATGAAATTGAAGGGAATCAGCGAACGAATATTGGACTTCAGGCACGATTACTATTTCGATGATTATTCTTCACATTCTGAAGGCAATTGTTCTATATTTGGGGCGAAATCATCTAAAGCTATATGACACTTGAAGGCTGGGCAGTAGTTGGGGTAATTGGTATATGTCTTACGCTGCTCTTAACCACAACAATTGCAGTTGACCTTATTTTACTTGCCGGACTCGCATTTTTGTTAATCAGCGGAATATTATCACCGGAAGAAGCTCTTTCAGGATTTTCGAATGAAGGTATGCTAACCGTAGCCGCTCTTTATGTTGTTGCCGGTGGCTTAAAAGAAACCGGCGCCATTCAGATGATTACCCAAAAAATAATGGGGCAAACGCGAAATGTTCGAGGTGCGCAGGCTCGTATTATGGCTCCGGTTATGGTAATGAGCGCCTTTATGAATAATACACCTATCGTTGCTTCTTTTATCCCCGCGCTGGAACATTGGAGTAAAAAAACAGGAATTCCCGTTTCCAAAGTACTGATTCCACTCTCCTACGCGGCTATTCTTGGTGGAACTTGTACGCTCATCGGAACTAGTACAAATCTGATTTTAAACGGTCTTCTTATAGAAGAAGGCTCCATTAGATCTTTGGGATTATTTGAGCCCGCACTAATTGGGATTCCTTGTGCAATTGCGGGATTCATTTATTTACTGCTGTTTGGTGATAAGCTGTTACCATCTCGTGGCGAGGCTTTTCAAACGTTTAAAGATACCCGGGAATACACCATTGAAATGTTGGTTCCGGTAGGCAGTCCTTTAGCGCGAAAAACTATTCAAGAAGCTGGATTACGTCAACTTCCGGGGCTTTTCTTGGTAGAAATTGTAAGAGAAGATGCGGTATTACCGGCAGTAGGACCTAATCAACGATTAAGAGAAAATGACCGTTTAATTTTTGCCGGAGTGGTAGAATCTATAGTTGATTTGCAAAGTATGAACGGGCTAGAGCCTGCTACCGATCAAGTGTTTAAGCTTGATACTCCAAGAAAAAATAGAGTACTGCTCGAAGCGGTTGTTTCGGCAACTCATCCTTTAATTGATGTAACAATTAAAGATGGCGGTTTTAGAAATAGATATGGGGCAGTAATTTTAGCGATATCTAGAAGCGGGAAAAGAATTAGAAAGAAGGTTGGTGATATTTCGCTTAAAGCCGGAGATACCCTACTGATTGAAGCGGATACAAATTTTTTGAAAAAGTTTAAAAACTCAAACGAGTACTACTTAGTGAGTTCATTGAGTGGAGTACATCGTACAGATTTCAATAAATCGGGAGTCGCCCTATTTGTGTTGTTGGGTATGGTCTTGTTGGCGGGCTTTCAGATTTTGACGATGTTCGAGTCTGTACTATTAGCGTCAGCATTTATGGTTCTATTTAGAGCTATTTCTTATCCCGAGGCAATTAAAAATATCGACTGGCGATTACTGATAGCTATAGCTTCTGCAATAGGTATTGGTACAGCTGTAACTTCTAGTGGTATAATTGATCATCTGATGATTCTTAGTAATTCATATTTGATTAACTCAATCCCCGTAATATTAATTATAGTTTTTGCAACCACTTGGTTTCTTACAGAAATGATAACGAATGCTGCGGCTGTGGTTTTGATGTTTCCAATGGTTCAAGCAATTTCTGCTAACTTTGAACTCAATCTTATTCCATTAGTAATGATCATGTTGATTGCTGCATCCACTAGCTTTGCATCACCTATAGGATATCAAACTAATTTAATGGTATACGGACCTGGTGGATATACCTATATGGATTATGTGAAAATTGGAATTCCACTTACCATTTTGAACGCCACAATAGCTATAACATTAGTACCTTTATTATGGAGCTTTTAATTTATGATCATAGAACAGGTAATAAAAATTGCTGAGCAAGCCGGAGAGAAGATTTTAAAATTTTATGATGATGAAATTGAGGTTACCTCAAAAGAGGACGATTCACCGTTAACTAAAGCTGATTTAGCGTCCCACCATCACATTGTAGATGGATTAAAAGCACTTACCCCGGATGTTCCTATTATTTCAGAAGAATCAGGCGTGCCTGAGTATGAGGAAAGAAAAAAATGGAATACATACTGGTTAGTGGATCCGTTAGACGGCACTAAAGAATTCATCAAGAAAAATGGCGAATTCACTGTAAATATTGCATTAATTGAAAATACAAAACCGGTACTAGGTGTTGTAAATGTTCCGGTGCAAAATATTACCTACTACGCTGAGAAAGAGGCAGGAGCTTTTAAGAAATCAGAAAATGGGGGAGTAACCCGAATTATAACAGAAGAATTCGCAAAACCGGGCAAAGCATGTATCGTTGTGAGCCGATCTCATGGTGATGATACAACGAAAAAGAAGCTAGCCGCTATTGGTATTGAAGTAACAGAAGAAGTTCCTTCCGGTAGTTCTCTAAAATTTTGTCTAGTGGCGGAAGGTAAAGCAGATTTATATCCCCGATTAGGACCAACCATGGAATGGGATACGGCGGCAGCTGATGCTATCTACCGGTACTCAACGAATAAAGGAGAGAAATACTCGCCTTTGAAATACAATAAAGAGAATTTACTTAATCCTTATTTTATGATTGGGATTAATGAATTTATTGATCTAGAAAACATTTGAAATGTCATTAATTAAAGCAAGAACTCATCTTAAACGACTTGAAGACGAATCGATTTATGTGATGAGGGAAACTGCCGCTCAATTCGAACGGCCCGTATTACTTTTTTCAGGTGGAAAGGATTCCATCGTAATGTTCCATCTTGCATTAAAAGCATTTCATCCAGGGAAAGTGCCATTTCCACTAATGCATGTGGATACTGGACATAATTTCCCGGAAACTATCGAATTTCGTGATAACCTCGTAGAGAAATATGGCGTTGATTTAATCGTAGGTAGTGTGCAGGATTCTATCGACGAAGGTCGGGTGGAAGAAGAAACCGGTCCTGATGCATCACGAAATGCACTTCAAACTGTGACTTTATTAGACACACTAAAAAAGCATCAGGTTGATGCTGCCCTTGGTGGCGGTCGTCGTGACGAAGAGAAAGCCAGGGCTAAAGAGCGCTTTTTCTCACACCGAGATATTTTCGGGCAATGGGATCCAAAAAACCAGCGCCCCGAGCTTTGGAATTTATTCAATGGACGAAAAAAACCGGGTGAAAACTTCCGCGTGTTCCCGATATCAAACTGGACAGAAATGGATGTTTGGCAGTATATCGCACAAGAAGAAATCGAAATTCCATCTATTTATTTTGCACACGAGCGTAAAGTATTTAACCGTCGTGGAGTTTGGTTAGCAGATACTGAATTTGTAAACAAAATGGATGACGAAGAAATAGTTACTAAAGTAGTTCGCTTCAGAACCATAGGTGACGCTACTTGTACAGGAGCAGTATTGTCGGATGCATCTTCGATGGAAGATATTATTCAGGAAGTGGCATCGGCACGTGAAACAGAACGTGGTACCCGTCATGATGACAAACGAAGTGAAACCGCAATGGAAGACCGCAAAAAGCAGGGATACTTTTAAGCGAAGCTTAAAAGTTTTTAATGTTTAGTGTTTAGTGTTTAGTGATTAGTTATTGATTTTAAGATTGTGTACGATGTTTGTAAGGAGTACCGATCTCAGAGGTCTTACTTCATAATTAGTAACTAATCATACAACATTATGGAACCTGAAGGCCCCGTATACACGAAAAGTTTTGAATTTGCACTTATGATGATAGAATTACACAAGAAACTTAATTCTGAGAAATTGTATGATATTTCAAGGCAAATATTAAGATCAGGAACATCGGTTGGTGCAAATATCAATGAAGCTGGTGCTGCAATCTCAAAGAAAGACTTTATACACAAGATGTCGATAGCTTCAAAAGAGGCTAGAGAATCTTTGTATTGGCTGAAGCTAATGCAGCAAAGCGAAATTATTGATATGGATATAGATAAAGAGCATGATTTATGTTTAGAGATGGTTCGGTTACTTACGTCTATAGTTAAAACAAGCCAACTAAACACTAAGAACTAAAAACTAATCACTGTAATGAGTAACTCCACTCAAAACTCAGAACTCAACACTCAAAACTCGTATTTAAACATGGACATGCTGCGGTTTACAACGGCGGGGTCTGTGGATGATGGCAAAAGTACCTTAATTGGTCGATTACTTTACGATTCAAAATCGATCTTTGAAGATCAAATGGAGGCCATCGAAAAAACCAGTAAAAGCAGTGGAGAAGAAGAAGTAAACCTTGCTTTATTAACCGATGGTTTAAAAGCAGAGCGTGAGCAAAAAATCACTATTGATGTTGCTTATCGCTATTTCGCTACTCCAAAAAGAAAATTTATCATTGCGGATACTCCTGGCCATACTCAGTACACCCGAAACATGGTTACAGGTGCTTCAACTGCAGATTTGGCTATTATCTTAGTAGATGCTTCAAAAGGGATTTTGACTCAATCTCGCCGACATGCATTTATTTCCTCGTTATTGAGAATCCCACACTTGGTAGTTGCTGTAAACAAGATGGATTTGGTGGATTACAGCGAAGAAGTATTTGAGAACATCGTTGCAGATTTTGAAGAATTCGCTCATAAGCTGGAAGTAAACGATGTTACATTCATCCCTATATCTGCTCTGAAAGGTGATAATGTGGTGGATAAATCAGACCGTATGGACTGGTACAATGGATCTACGTTACTTCACCATCTAGAAACTGTGAAAGTTGATGCCGCCGATAATGTAGTTGATTTCCGCTTTCCGGTACAGTATGTAATCCGACCCGGAATGCATTTCCGTGGTTTTTCCGGACAAGTTGCTTCGGGTAGAATTCGCCCCGGTGATGAAATCAAAGTATTACCATCGGGATTAACATCGAAAGTAAAAGAATTGGTAACCCGCGACGGTAATCTGGAGGTTGCCTATCCTAGAGATTCCGTAACCATCACTATAGAAGATGAGATAGATATCTCACGTGGTGACATGATTGTTCGTAAGGATAATGTACCTACTATTAGAAATGAGTTTGAATCCTTTTTATGCTGGATGAACGAAAAGGCGCTGGATGTAAATAAGCAATACATCCTGCAGCATACTACGAAGCAGGTACAGGTTTTTATTGATGAAATTTTCTACAGAATAAATGTAGATACTCTAAACAGAGAAGAAACCGAAAATCTGAATCTAAACGAGATTGGACGTGTAAAGCTGAAAACCAGCCAACCAATTTTCTTCGATCCATATCAGATCAATCAGAAAACAGGTAGTTTTATCATTATTGATCCAACTACGAATGTAACGGTTGGAGCCGGAATGATTCGTGCAGGTTCTACTACTTCCAAGAACGGAAGACCGATGACAGATGAAGAGGTCTCCGGTCCTCTGTCTCCGGTCAGCCCAAACGTAATTTGGGAAGAATGGAATATTTCCCGTGAAGAACGTGAAACACGAAATGGACAGAAAGCAAAAGTACTTTGGTTCACCGGAATTTCAGGAGCAGGAAAAAGCACTATTGCCAAAGCATTGGAGAAGAAGCTTTGGGATGATGGTAAGCAAACCGTTCTTTTAGATGGTGATCAGGTTCGACATGGTTTGAATGGCGATTTAGGCTTTAGTCCAAACGACCGAAAAGAAAATATTCGCCGTGTTGGCCACCTTTCACGATTATTCTTCGAACATGGGAATATCGTGCTTTGCACCTTTGTTTCTCCTTACAAAAATGATCGTGAATTTGTAAAGTCGCTCTTCCCTGAAGAAACTGATTTCGTTGAAATTCACGTAACCTGTGATCCAAAAACAGCTCAGCAAAGAGATCCCAAAGGATTATACGCCAAAGCAGAAGCAGGAGAAATTACAAACCTAACCGGTTATGATGCAGAATATCAGGCGCCAGAAAGCGCTAAATTTACTATCAATACCGATGAGTTGAGTGTTGAAGAAGCAGTTGAAGTGCTTCGCACAGTGTTCAGTGATTAGTTTTGAGTGTTGAGTGTTGAGTGTTCGGTGATGTAATTCAACTAAAAACTCATCACTTCTCACTCTGTCAAAGGTATGCTTATGGTAAAAACTGCAAGCTCCGTTTCGCTCTATGTCATTCCCGCGAAGGCGGGAATCTGAAATGATATTATTTGCACTATTTGCTATTTAAAGCTTTTAGCTTATTCATCTGGAATACCTCCAATCAGCCATAATTTCCAAAGTTATCCTGAAACAAGTTTTATTAACGCGAACAATCTACCAGTTTAAGAAGATTGCCAAGATTGGAAGGTTGCACATTCATATGCTCAGAATTCATTATAAGTTTTGATAAGAGTGTTGGCAAAATCCAACTAAAAACTTAACACTCTCAATCAACGAAGCTTTATGCGAAGATGATCAAAACTAAATAATCTAAGTTTATTCTTCCTAGTAGTTTCAGTATTCTTGCATTGATTTAATAAACCTATTTAACTCATGAAAGGAATTATACTCGCCGGCGGTTCAGGAACAAGATTATATCCGGTTACAAAAGCAATCAGTAAACAACTAATGCCGGTGTATGATAAACCCATGATTTATTATCCGCTTTCGGTACTTATGCTGGGGGGTATTAAAGATATACTTATCATAACAACACCAGAGGACAGCGCTAGCTTTAAACGCTTACTTAATGATGGAAGTGAATGGGGTATTAACTTGTCCTATGCGGTTCAACCAAAACCAGAGGGATTAGCTCAAGCTTTTATTATTGGCGAAGAGTTCATAGGGGAAGACGACGTTACTATGATTCTTGGAGATAATATCTTTTATGGCCCTAGGTTTGGGAATATTATACAGGATTGCATCACATATTTAGATGGAGCAACCGTATTTGGTTATCAGGTTAGCGACCCAGAGCGGTTTGGGGTGGTAGAAATGGGAAAGGATAATAAAGCCATTTCCATTGAAGAAAAGCCAGAGAACCCAAAATCAGATTTAGCAGTGACGGGTTTATATATTTATGACAATGAAGTAGTTGAAATAGCAAAATCTATTGAGCCAAGTAAGAGAGGCGAATTAGAAATAACCACTGTAAATGCAAACTACCTGAATAAAGGAAAGTTAAATGTACAACGTCTCGGTAGAGGTTATGCCTGGTTAGATACCGGTACCCATGAATCAATGCTTGAAGCCGCCCAATTTGTTGAAATCATTGAGCGACGCCAAGGCTATAAAATCGCTTGTCTCGAAGAAATAGCCTGGCGAAATGGATGGATAGATGAAACCAAATTACTTGATAAAGCGGAAGAGCTTAAGAAAAATGGATATGGGGAGTATTTGAGAAAGCTTATAAATTAATTTTCTAAAAATGACAATACATAAAAAGAAACTACTCTTTCTAAGTAATTGAATAAACACTAATTCAACATGAGGCAAAAAATTGATTTATTTCACTCGTGTTTAGTATTAATTTGTTAACTGGTCTCTTAAAATTAACAGTGTTAAAAGTGTAGTTGCAGCTTGTAGTGTTCTATTAGAAAGGGTTTCCAAATCAATTACTGGCCCTTCTTTTTCTGGTTTAGGTTCTTTATTACGTAATGTGATAACACTACCGGGTTCTACTTTTGGGTATTTCTTAAAGAAGAAAAGACGTCTCTTTGTGCCTTTTACTTCACCATTTGGATTCGTTATTGTCACACTCCATTTATCAGCTTCTCGACCGAAACCACCAGCAATATTATCTATATACCATTTTGCTGATTTATTACCGGTGTATATAGTACTTATCAAATCATTATTTAAAGCATTATTGTTCGTTACGAGACCATCATTGTTCAGATCTCCATAACGAGTACCATTTATTCTCACTTGTACTACATTTTCAAACTCTGGAATAGTGATTATATCATTTTCTAGTATCACTGGATTTCTGGTAAATGGGTCATTTGGATTGTCTAAGGCAGCAGCTAAATCAACTCCGATAGGTCCAACATTTCCAGCCTGTCTAAGAATAATTGCATTTGCAGGATCAGCAGAAGTAGTTAATCCACCCGCTTGCCTGATGATATCAGTTAACCTGATTCTTTGTCCATCTATGGGGTAAATACCAGGATATTTGACCTCACCATTTATTTCTATGGTTGCACCAAAGTTATATTCCGGTATTCTACGAACAATTATACGGTCGAACGGTTGTAATCGGAAATTATCAGGTTTTTCAACTAAGTTTAACTCTTTATCTACTGCTAAATTGAGAATATCATAAGTAATACCTTCCTGTAATGATAGATTGAGTCGAAATACTTCCAGTTTATTAAGGGCAGCTTCTCTACGTAAACCATTGGCCATCGTTAGTAAATCAGTGACCGTGAGAGAACTGTCAAATGTAGTACTAAAAGAACTGTTTACCATTCCTTCTATGGAAAGCCCGCCGATATCGGTGAAATTTTGTTGATCATATACTCTTAACTCATCACCAGGTTGAAGGTATATATCTAAATCTTGTTCTAAATCAACCAATATATGTTCTACAAATTCTGGATTGAACAAGTTTGTTCTGAAAATATATGCTTTAAGAGAAGCTGTAGGTTGTAATCCACCGGCTAATGAAAGAGCATCTTTAATTTTAAGTCTTTCATTGAACTCTAATGAGCGAGTAAATGGATTACGTACAAGACCTATGACTTCTATAGTTGCAAGCTGACGATAGCGCTCTTCAGTAAAGATTATAACATTGTCTTCTTTCTGAAGCTTAAAATCTTGATTGTTGTCAATTAGGCTGTCTAATTTAACTGGTATGATATCAATAGAATTATCGGTCCCAATTCTTTCAATAAATATTCGCTCGGTCATAGCCTCAGGCTGTATCATAGCTTCCTCTAAAAGAAGAAATAAGCTAGAGCTTTTATTTAAATCATATCTTCCGGGATAAAAGACTCCGCCTTCAATAGTTACAAATTGCTCCAATCCTTTGTTTATGCTACGAACTCTTACAATATCTCCATTACTTAAAGCAACGGAGGCATTATTACTTAGTATATCACTTAACTCATATTCCAACAAAATTGGTTCTCCGTCTACAATTCGTTCAATTTGTACAAAGTCTGTTTCAGTGTTATAATTGATTCCACCAGCGTAATTAATTAATTCAGCTAACCCTTCATTATCTTTTAATTCATAACGCATTGGCCTCTTAACTGCACCTTCAACCTGTACAATATTTTTTGCAATTGGAACAAATATTATGTCATTATGGCGCAGAGTATACATCGTTTGTACAGTTGGGTCGGTAAGATATTCATATACGTCAATAGATAACCTTTCGTCTCCGCGTATTAATTGAATATCACGTACAGAACCAATTCGTGTTGGCCCACCTGCCACAGTTAAAGCATTGAAAGCTGTATTTAATGCAGAAATTGTAAAACCACCCTTTGCTCTGGTTTCACCAAAAATATTTACTGTGATTGTTCTTGCCGCTTTGATTGTAATTGCAAATTCATCTTCATTAAATGTATATAGCTCTTTAAGTCTGGTCTGGAGAATGGAACGCGCTTCTTTAATTGTAAGACCTTTAATAAAAATGCGTTGACTACCAGTCGGTTGTACATACCCATCCTCGGATATTTCTAGTAGCAAGTCGGTTTGTGAAACACCAAAAATTGTAATTCTTATTTGGTCACCCGTACCCAATACATACCAATCCGGTGCCCGTGCGGCGTCGGTTGTGGTGAATACATCAAGAGTTTGGTCCAGAAATATTGAATGTCCGTAAATTGATTGTTCTGGATCTGGGATATCTGCAATCACGGCCGGACCTTCATCGGTACCACTGGCCTTTGTCATTATATTTAGAGAGTTATCATCAGGAACTACCTCTATTTCATCTTCTGATAGAACATTAATACCCACTGCCTGCCCTTGTGAGTTTTCAGCTCTAGTCCCCTGAATCTGCATTAGTCTCATTTGAAGTTTAGAAGCCTCTGCTTCCGGAAGTCCCTGAATTTTTGCCAGCTCCATTGCATCCGGAATACTAAGACCCTCACTCTCAATACGATCATTAATTTGGTTAATCTGAGTATCAGATAAGTTATCAACATTTACAGTTGTAGGGTCAATGTTGCTAAGAACACTCTGAGCAAAACTTTCAGAATTATTTAAAGCAATAAGTAATAATGAAAAAAATGATATTATAACGATACGGTGACCCATAGAGAAAACGGTTTTTAATAATGAGTGAGATTGCATTTGAATAGTAGATTAACTTTTATTGTCAGACAGATTTGGATCGGAAGGGTTATTTCTGAGTCGTTCAAACAGCGGAGGTACAAATATCCAACCTAAAGAAAGCATACCGCTAATCATGACATAAATTATGAGTGTTTTGACTCCATTGGATTCATCATCAACTGGCACCTTAACCGGTTCCAATACTTTGAACAAGGGAGTTTCCTCTTGTAGCTTAAGGCGGGTCTGTTCAAGTCTCTGAGTAAAAGTATTATATAGTTCAAATGCGATCTGATATTCAGAGTTTAATCGTTGCTGTTCGGTTTGATTACGGATTGATACAGTTCCTTGAAATTGTTCCCGAAATGAAGCGAGTTCTTCTTGTGCTTCTTCAAAGCGAGTTTTTGATTTAGCCAATTGTTTTTCAATAAAGGCCAGATCGGTACGAAGTTTTTGGGTTCGGTAGTCCGTTAGATAGATTGTCAACTCCTTGATCGTATGTTCAGCTACCTGTGCTGCAAGCATTGGGTCATCCATAGTGGCACTAACAGTAACAATTCCGGCTTCTCGATCAAGTCTAGCTACTACATTTCTAGACAAACTGTTAATAACATTAAGTTCTGCTTTGGGAAGATTAAGTATGGTTGATGTCTCTAAGCTGGGACTATTTATCACCGGATCTTCTGATTTTGGTAGGATTAGTCCCATGAATTTGCCTAAAATTTTACTAGGGAGTCCAATAGTGTTGCCTTTAATGATGCTAAGTAAACCTGGTGTTTTAATCTCCCGATAATAGGTCATTAGGCTCACTGTTGTATCATATTTCGGAATGTAGAATGGAGTGTTTGCAAGGTCCATTTGGAATGGAAGACTTGAAACGATTGTAGGGTAAAGATCCACTCGTAGAGCATTGCTATTAGCGTTATAAGTACTTGAACTTATACCAAGTAGTCCTCCGTATTGCTGTAACAACCCAGATGCTCCACTTTGACTATTTGAGTTATATTCAGGTAAGAGTTTGGAAGTACTTTTATATACTTTAGGTGTGTTGATAGCTATAAATATTCCGAACATAGCCCCGATAATCACAAAGCGCAGGATCAATACCTTCTTGTTCCAAATAGTTTTTGCCAGTTCTAATAGATCGATCTCGTTTTCTTTGTCATGATCATGCTCAAGCTCCTCTATTGGTAGTAAGCGGTATTCCTGAAAAGGGAATTCAGCTTTTTCAGATTTCTGTTGTTCTTCGCTCAATTCAAAATAGTTTGTTTGTTAGATAGCTGAATAATATAACGGGTTGAATAGAAAGATATGTAAAATAGTTAATGTAGGCTAGAAATCAGAGGTATGATGTAATTTTAATCTTGAACTATTTACTGTTAGTATGTAGCTGCAGAATAGATGATTCTGCAAATTATTTTTTACGCATAAAAAAGAATTTTACATGCTTTTTTACTTAGGAAAAATAAAATATTTATAGAATCTAGGCGAGAGAACCATAAGACAAAAGGTAAATTTAGGTGAATTTAAAAGCATCTTATTGTAAGGGTTATTGTATGAGTAATTGCTAGACGGCCTTTAAATTACTTGCAGAGGTTCTTATAGCCACTAATTCAAAGAAAAATTTTAAACCTTTGTCCATTTCTCAAAACTTCCTATTATTGAGTAATAAAATTACTCGTAATTGCTGAGTGAGGTTTTACATCTATCAATGATTATTCATCTCATACAGCTCAATGCTTCTGGCTGATTTGCTTGATACTCTTATTCAATCTAAGACAAGATTAAAATTACTACTCCGTTTTTTCCTCAATCCGGAAAGTTCTGCTTATCTCCGTGGACTGTCTCAAGAGTTTGACGAAAGTACTAATTCGGTGCGAGTTGAATTAAACCGCTTTGAAAAAGCGGGCTTGATTATTGGTTATAAAGAGGGAAATAAGAAAATGTACAGGGTTAATACCCAATTCCCGTTGTATGGGGAGTTACAAAAGATTGCTATTAAGCATTTCGGTATCGACCAGATCATAGAGCAAGTGATCGAAAAACTAGGTGATGTAGATGCAGTGTATCTCACAGGGGATCTTGCACGTGGCTTGGACACGAATGTTGTAGATGTTACGCTAATAGGAGCGGATATTGATAATAGTTATCTTACAAAATTAATACAGAAAGCAGAAGAGTTGATTGGGAAGAAGATCAGAACATTGACCTATGAAGCCGTTGACAAGGAATTAGTACAATACCCAAATCTTTTGATTTACGGGGAAGTTGTCGAATAATGTATTTTGAAAAGAACAAAAATTAGGATTAAGTGAATCAGTTACAAAAGTTAATTAAGAAAATAGAAAACAAAACCTTTAAGATTGGGATTGTAGGTCTGGGTTACGTAGGGTTACCCTTAATGTGGACCTTTCATCAAAAAGGAATGCCAGTAATAGGATTTGACATTGATAATAAAAAGATTGAAAACATCAAAAATGGCACACCCTATATAAAACACCTAGGAGCTGAAATGATGGAGGCTCTTGCTCAATCTGATATTGTGGAGGCCACCACCGACTTCTCTCAACTTAACGAAGCTGATGCCATACTTATGTGTGTGCCGACACCGCTCGACCACCACCGTGAGCCAGATATGAGTTATGTGGAGCAGACCACCGAAACTATTTCGAATTACCTAAGAAAGGGGCAGCTTGTGATCTTAGAATCCACTACCTGGCCTGGTACCACGGAGGAATTGATGATTCCTATTTTAGAAAAAAACTCAGGACTGGTAGCTGGTCAAGACTTTTATGTAGCCTACAGCCCTGAACGTGAAGACCCAGGCAATACGAATTTTAACACGGCCAAAATTCCAAAAGTGGTAGGTGGACATGGAGAAGATGCACTAGTATTGGCCACTGCCATGTATGAAACTGCAATTGTAGAGTCGGTATCTGTAAGAGACTGTAAAACCGCAGAGGCTGTTAAACTTACAGAAAATATATTCCGTTCAGTTAATATTGCTCTCGTAAATGAACTTAAAGTAGTTTACGAGGCAATGGGGATTGATATTCATGAAGTACTTGATGCTGCGGCTACAAAGCCATTTGGCTTTATGAAATTTACACCAGGACCAGGATTAGGTGGACACTGCATTCCTATCGACCCTTTTTACCTTACATGGAAGGCCCGTGAGTTCGAGAAGCATACCCGTTTTATTGAGTTAGCAGGTGAGGTTAACACCAATATGCCTCGTTATGTTGTTGACAGAACCATTCATGCACTTAATATCCATAAAAAAGCAATGAACGGGAGTAAGGTTTTGGTCGTAGGTCTCGCGTACAAACCGGATATAGATGATATGCGAGAGTCACCGACATTTAAAATCTTCGATCTCTTAAAAAATAAGGGTGCTGAAGTTTTCTACTACGATCCATTCATACCAAAAATTTTACCTACCCGTGAACATCAGGAGTGGACTGGAACGGAATCGGTAGAATGGAGCAAAGAAGTGGTTTCAGCATTTGATGTAGTTATCATTTCAACAAATCATTCATCAATTCAGTATGAAAAGCTTCTTGAGTGGGCTAAAGTGATCGTAGATACTAGAAATTCATTCCAGAGAACAAATGATTTGTTTAGTTCCAAAGTAATTGCTGGCTAAAAATTTATAAATAAAAAAACATGCGGGTATTAATTACAGGTGTGGCAGGGTTTCTTGGGTCACATTTAGCTGATAAGTTTATCTCTGCTGGATATCGTGTAGTTGGAATGGACAACCTAATTACCGGATCAATGGGGAATATCGAGCATTTGATGAAAATAGATGAGTTCGAATTTTTCCATCATGATATCACTAAGTATATACATGTACCTGGAAATTTCGACGGAATTCTGCATTTTGCATCCCCTGCAAGTCCGATTGATTACCTGAAAATACCTATTCAAACTTTAAAAGTAGGTTCACTTGGTACGCATAATCTATTAGGATTTGCTAAAGAGAAGAATGCAAAAATTTTAGTAGCATCTACTTCAGAAGTTTATGGGGATCCTTTAATTCATCCTCAAAGTGAAGACTATTGGGGGAATGTAAACCCTGTGGGACCGCGAGGTGTATATGACGAAGCGAAGAGATTTCAAGAAGCAATGACAATGGCTTATCACCGGTTTCATGGTCTTGATACAAAGATTGTTCGGATCTTCAATACCTATGGGCCTAGAATGAGGCTTAATGATGGTAGAGTACTTCCAACATTTCTCGGACAATGTTTACGTAATGAGCCTCTAACGATATTTGGCGATGGCAAACAGACAAGATCATTTTGTTATGTAGATGACTTAATTGAGGGTATTTATAGATTGTATATTTCAAATATTAATGAGCCAATAAATATTGGGAATCCAGAAGAGATCACTATTCTAGAATTTGCCAAGGAAGTTTTGGAAATTACAGGTTCAAACAACAAACTGATTTTTAAGGATCTACCAGAAGATGATCCAAAGATTAGAAAACCCGATACAACTAAGGCAACCGAATTACTAGGTTGGAGCCCTAAAACAGATAGGCATAAGGGCATTCAGATTGTTTATGACTATTTCAAAGGGTTCTCAGTTGACGAGTTAAATAAAATCGAACACAAAGACTTTACAGATTATATAAAATGAGCATTATCTTAACATATAAAATCATTTAAATTGAGTAATACAGATCGAATTTATATCGCAGGGCACAGAGGGATGGTAGGTGCTGCAATATTACAAAAGCTAAAAAAGCATGGATATAAAGATATAATAACTTCATCCAGTTCACATCTTGATTTAAGAAATCAGGTAGCAACTAATGAATTTGTAGCTAAGCACACACCAAATAAAATCGTAATTGCAGCGGCAAGAGTGGGAGGCATATTAGCTAATAGCAAATATCCATGGCAATTCCTGTATGACAATTTGATGATCGAGGCTAACTTGATTAATGCTGCACATAAAAATAATGTACAGGATCTGATTTTTTTGGGTAGCTCATGTATATATCCGAAAATGGCTCCTCAACCACTTAAAGAAGAATATTTGCTTACAGGACCACTTGAGACTACAAATGAGTGGTATGCAATTGCAAAAATAACTGGTATAAAACTTTGCCAAGCCCTAAACAAGCAGTTTGATCGAAATTACATTTCATTGATGCCAACTAATCTGTATGGGTCAAGAGATAATTTTGACCTAAATACCTCACATGTTCTTCCTGCAATGATTCGTAAATTTCATGAAGCAAAAGTAAGTGATCATGCCCCAGTCACGCTTTGGGGTAGTGGGTTACCAATGCGCGAATTTCTTCATGTGGATGATCTTGCTGAATCAGTACGCTTTATTATGGAATATGAAGGAAAATTAGAATATGATCTGATTAATGCCGGAACCGGTAAGGATATAACTATTAAAAATTTAGCAGAAATTGTCCAGAGAGTAATTGGACACAAAGGAGGTATCATTTGGGACTCATCAAAACCAGATGGAACTCCTCGTAAACTT
Organism: bacterium; assembly: GCA_024742815.1. GTDB lineage: Bacteria > Bacteroidota > Rhodothermia > Balneolales > Balneolaceae > HXMU1420-13. The sequence continues at coordinate 148,380 of JANSXX010000005.1, read as the reverse complement.
ATGGACGTAAGCAGGCTAAATGATTTGGGTTGGCAGGCACAGATCAAACTTGAATCCGGTATAAAATCAACCTATGATTGGTTTCTGGAGCACTTAAATGAATTTAAAGAAGTAGAGATAAATTAAAGTAGTATATGACTGATCGAAAAGTAGCACTTATCACAGGTATCACAGGACAAGATGGAGCTTATTTGGCAGATCTATTGATTGAGAAAGGGTATTTAGTTCATGGAGTAAAGCGTCGTGCTTCATTATTTAATACCGACCGAATAGATCATTTATATCAGGATCCTCATGTTGAAGACCCCCGACTTATCCTTCATTATGGAGATATGACGGACTCTATGAATCTAACCCGGATCATCAAAGAAACACAACCTGATGAGATTTACAATCTTGCAGCCATGAGCCATGTTAAGGTAAGCTTTGATACTCCAGAATATACTGCAAATGCTGATGGAATTGGAGCTCTAAGGATATTGGAAGCTGTAAGGTTACTTGGTATGGAAAATAAAACCAAGATGTATCAGGCTTCAACCTCTGAGTTATATGGATTAGTACAGGAAGTTCCTCAATCTGAAACCACTCCGTTTTATCCACGCTCTCCTTATGCGGTTGCAAAGCTATATGCTTACTGGATCACAGTAAATTATAGGGAAGCATATAACATGTTTGCTTGTAATGGGATCCTGTTTAATCATGAATCACCTTTACGGGGTGAAACTTTTGTAACCCGAAAGATCACCAGGGCAGCAGCAAAAATTGCCTTGGGTCTACAAAATACCTTATACATTGGAAATATGGATGCAAAACGTGATTGGGGGCACGCTAAAGATTATGTAGAAGCCATGTGGCTCATTCTCCAGCAAGAGACACCTGAAGATTTTGTGATTGCAACTGGTATTACTACAAAAGTAAGGGATTTTATACGCCTTGCTTTTGCTGAATTGGGGATTCATCTCCGTTTTGAAGGCGAAGGAGTAGATGAAAAAGGTATTATCGATTCGGTAGACGAATCAAGGTTTATTTCCGCAACCAAACAGCAAGGTATTGGTTCTCAACTCTCAGTAGGTAAAGTGTTAGTAAAAGTAGATCCTAGATACTTTAGACCGACTGAGGTAGAACTCCTAATTGGTGACCCAACCAAATCACAGAATAAACTTGGTTGGTTACCGAAATATGATTTGCAACGTTTGTTGGAGGATATGATAAAGAGTGATACTGAACTTTTCTTAAAAGAATTGGAGCTTCAGAATGCAGGTTATAAAGTACTCAAGCAAGCAGAATAAGATCAGTATTTATAAGTCAATATAATTTGAGCAAAACAAATACCATAGTAAATTTTAAAAGTAGTCAAAAGCGAACCTTTTAATAACAGCTAATTTAACGTTTGGTTAAACACCTTATGAATTTCATTGATTTAAAGCAGCAATATAAAATTTGCAAAGATAGTATTGATCATAGGATGCAAGCGGTACTTGAACATGGTCAGTATATTATGGGGCCAGAGATTGACGAATTGGAAACTCTACTAGCCGATTATGTTGGGGTTAAGCATTGTGTGACTGTTGCAAGTGGTACAGATAGTTTAGAGATCGCACTTCGAGCAATGAATATTGGCCCGGGCGATGAGGTTATTACAGTACCCTTTTCATGGATCAGTACAGCTGAAGTGATTGCTGCTGTGGGAGCTACACCTGTTTTCATCGACATAGAGTCAGATTCTTTTAACATGGATGTGAACCTACTTGAGGAGGCGATTACTGAGAATACCAAGGCCATAATGCCGGTAAGTTTGTTTGGACAAATGCCTGATCTGGAACGAATTAATGGTATTGCCAAAAAATATGATATTTTAGTTATTGAGGACGCTGCACAGAGTTTTGGGGCGACTAGAAATGGTAATCGTAGTTGTGGGGCATCTCATATAGGAAGTACGTCTTTTTTTCCCGCTAAACCTCTTGGCTGTTTCGGTGATGGTGGCGCATTATTTACAGATGATGATGAGGTTGCGCATATCATGAAAGCAATCCGTTCTCATGGGGGCATCAAAAGACATTTTCATACCCACATAGGAATGAACGGGCGTTTCGACACTTTGCAAGCGGCTGTTATTCTCGGTAAGTGGGAACAGTTTTTAATTGAAATAGAGCAACGCAATAAAATTGGAGCAAGATATTCAGAATTACTAAATGATTATTATGCTACCCCAGTTGTGGCTACAGGCAATACGCATGTTTATGCTCAGTACACGATCAGAGTTAATGCTGCTAGCCGTGAATTTTTGATAGAGAATTTGAAGGAGAAAGGTATACCTACCGGGGTCTACTATCCGAAATGCTTTCATGAGCAGCCGGTATTCAAATATTTAGGGTACGAAAGAGGAGATTTTCCAATTTCAGAGAAAGCGTCAGATGAAGTACTTAGCCTACCAATGCACCCTTACTTGACTAGTGAAGAGCAAGAGCTCGTAACATCAACGCTGATTGAATTTTCACAGAAATGAATAATATCTACGATGTAATTGTAATTGGGGCAGGGATTGTAGGAGCCTCAGTTGCTTATAAACTTGGAGCGGTAGATGATAACCTAAAGGTTGCTGTTATCGATAAGGAGCCTGAACCAAATAGGCACCAAACGGGTAGGAACAGTGGGGTAATTCACTCTGGTGTGTATTATCCAAAAGGTTCATTAAAGTCTGAGAATTGTATATCCGGTTACAATCAACTTCTTCCTTTTTTAGCTGAACATAACGTAGAATATAAACTACCTGGCAAGCTAATAGCAGCGGCTGATGAAACTGAGTATGAAGAGCTCGACAGACTCTACAAAAATGCAGAACTTGTAGGTTTAGATGTTGAATATATGGATGAACATCAGATCAAAGAGATCGATCCTGCTATCGTCACTAAGAAAGGCTTTTATGTTAAAGAGACAGGTATTACCGATTATGGGGAAGTATTAAATAAGTTGGTAGAACTAAGCTCGGCTCAGAATTCTGATTACTATTTTGGTGAAATGATCGAGTCCATCCATAACAGTGAAGATCAAATAACGATTAAAACCAGGTCAAAAGCTTTAAGCTGTAAATATCTCATTAATTGTGCGGGGCTAAATAGTGACAGAATATTCGAGCTTTCAACGGGTGAAAGATCAACTGTAAAGATTGTGCCATTTAAAGGTGAATATTTTGAGGTTCCAAAAGAGAACTACGCTTCTGATATTGCGATCTATCCGGTACCCAATCCGAACTTTCCTTTTTTAGGTGTTCATCTCACTAGAATGATTGATGGTTCGCTGAAAGTGGGGCCGAATGCAGTCCTGTCATTACATAGAGAAGGGTATGATGGCTTTGAGGTGAATATTAAAGATGCAATAGAAATAATATCGAACTCCGCGTTGTATAATATTGCCAGATCATATAGTTCAACGGTTGTAAAAGAGCTTCTTCGTCAAAAAAGTAAGGCTTATTTTGAGAGAAATGTTAAAAAATACTGGAGTAACTACCAGAGTTCAGATATTATTGGGTATTCCTGCGGAATAAGAGCACAAGCGACAGAAAACGGAAAATTACTGAATGATTTCAGAATCGAAAAGAACAACAATCAAGTGCATGTATTAAATGCACCATCTCCGGCAGCTACATCATGTTTAGCTATCGCAGATACTATTATCGAAGAATTAGATTTTAATAAATAACTATACAACCATGAGTAACGATTTAAAAGACAAGAAAATATTAGTTATAGGTGGAGCAGGCTTTATTGGTAGCTTCGTAGTATCTGAGCTACTAAAAGAAGAGGTAGCTGAGGTAGTGGTATATGATAATTTAGCACGTGGAAAAAAAGAATACCTCGAAGATCAGCTTAAAGATCCTAGATGTTCAATGTTTCCTTTTGGGGGAGACATTCGTGAAACAGATATCCTTAACGAGGCAATGAAAGATAAGGATTATGTGATTTCACTCGCCGCTATGTGGTTATTGCATTGTAAAGATTACCCTAGAACAGCTTTTGATGTTAACATTGCCGGTACATTTAATGTATTAGAAGCATGTGTTAAAAATAATATCAAAAAACTTATATGGTCTTCTTCAGCTTCAGTCTATGGTGATGCTATAGAATTGCCAATGACCGAAAGCCATCCGTTTAATAACAAAAACTTTTACGGAGCTTCAAAAATTGCAGGCGAAGCAATGTGTACGGCTTTCAACGACAGATACGGCTTGGAAGTAATTGGTTTAAGATATATGAATGTATATGGACCTCATCAGGATCAAACTGCTGCTTATACAGGTGTTGTTCCAATTATGCTTAACAAGATTGAAGCTAACGAGCCTCCGCAGATTAACGGAGATGGCAGCCAGGCTTACGATTTCATTTATGTTGAAGATGTAGCAAGAGCAAATGTTCAGGCATTAAAAAGCAGCCAACCATTTGGTATGTATAATGTTGGTACAGAGGTCCAAACTTCAATCAAAGAACTGTGTGATACAATTCTAAAACTAAAAAATTCAGATCTGGAAGTGATTTATAAGCCTTATTCTGAAGATGATGCACGAGCTCTTGTACAAAACAGAATTGGATCTGCAAAAAAAGCAAAAGAAGAAATCGGCTTTGAGTACAAGTTCAATTTAGAAGAAGGACTTCAGCGATTAATCGACTGGAGAATTACCAAAGGAATTGACAAAGGATAAATAAAATGAGCCATAATATACCTTTAATCAAACCTTTTATAACTCAGGAAATCAAGGATAAAGTTAATGAAGTTCTTGATAGTGGTTATTTAACCGAAGGTCCGGTTACTAAAGAATTTGAGAATACATTACGAGATTATCTGGGGTGCAGTCATCTAGTTGCAGTTACCTCAGCTACAACCGGCTTAGAGATGGCATTACGGGCACTGGATATCGGTCCGGGCGATGAAGTGATCGTGCCGGATTATACTTACCCCGCTACTGCTTCTGTAGCCCCGCTTGTTGGCGCTAAAGCTGTAATTGTTGATGTTGACAAACATTCAATGTTGATCGACTATGATGCAATTGAAGAAGCAATTACTGAAAATACTAAAGCCATTATTCCGGTTTCCCTTTTCGGATTTCCTTTAGATTACAATCGGCTTAATAAAATAAAAGAAAAGCATAACCTTGTAATTATTGAAGACGCAGCTTGTTCAATTGGTGCAGAATTTGATGGGCAAAAAGTAGGAAACCAGGCAGATATAACCGTGTTTTCTCTGCATCCCCGAAAATTTATTACAACCGGTGAAGGTGGTGTGGTTACAACTAATTCCAAAGAATTAGGCGAATGGATGAATTCGTATAAGCATTTTGGAATGAACATGACTAATACTGCACGAGAAGGTGTACAATTTGATATTATTGGTACAAATTATAAGCTAACTAATATTCAGGCAGCAATCGGGTTAGGGCAACTCAAGCACATCGATCGGTTGTTATCTAAAAGAATAGAGTTAGCTAAGAATTACCAAAAATTACTGGCTAATGTAGAAGGCGTACAGTTAAACCCACTTTTGGAACATGGACAATGCCATGCAAACTGTTCTTGTACCCCTCCAAATTGCAAGCATTCCTACCAGACCTTTGCAATATTTGTTGAGAATAGAAATGTGATCATGAAGGAATTGAGATCCAAGGGTATTGAGGTACAGATTGGAACCTATTCGCTGCACATGCATAAAGCTTTTCAGGATAATCCAATGATTGAACAGAAGGGGGAAATGGCAAATAGCAGATGGTGCTATGAACATGCACTAGCATTGCCGCTATTTGATGATCTCACTTTTGAACAGCAAGTTGATGTGGTAACTGAGTTGAAGCAGTTATTATAGCTGTTTTATTTTTAATTAATACAGTATACGATGTTATCTAACAATTTAGAAAAGCTATAGTTTAAAGATCATTAGTGAAATATATTAAACCAATTATTATTGCATTACTGACATTATTTTTTTTAATAGTCACATATTCTATAGGTATTACCATTGGTTTAAATAGAGTTGGTTCATATGCGGTTTTTAATGAGTATGTTCTTGCAATCTACAATAAAATCAATCCCCCAGTTGTTGCGAACTACATTGATAAAGAATTAGCATATTTTAATTCTGGCTTTTCTGAAGATTTAATAAACGATCAGTTGATATATGATAAGATTCATACAATAGATCAATTAGATTCACTGTTAGAATCGGATTTATTACCAGTAGAAAAATTTTTTAGTGTTTATGATCAACTTGAAATACTTGAAGTTGATACTTTACAATTTGTAGGGAAAAAAAATATTTTGAAGATATTATACTCGGTTGATTCTACTCTTTATACTAGCTACTCTTATCTTCTATACGATACTATAGATAATAGTACCCAACTACTTATTTTCCCTGGATCTGGTGTTAATCAATCATTTTCTATAGTAAATGAAGATCCCAATAATTACCATTATGGCATTTTAGAATATGCTAAAGAGAAAAAAACTAGCGCAATTGTTCTCATTAAACCTAATGAAGGGGTACTAGCTTACCATAATGGTGTTAAAAAACTTTCTGAATCTTATATAGTGAACTACAGTATTAATAGGGGAGGGAGTTATTCTGCGTCGTATATAGCTGATGGAATTGCAATTTGTAAGTATGTAAACAGTATTTCTAAAAAATTGACCATTGCAGGTTTGTCGCAGGGAGGAACCGCTGCTTTATTAGCTTCACTACAGGTAGAACCTGAAAAATCAATAATATCATCAGGTTTTTCCGTTCTACAGTTTGAAATTGAACCTAGTGGTCATGATCAGATAATTATTCCAAATTTGTACAAATATTATACTAAGAATAATTTGAAGGAAATAATGTCTAATTTAAATACACAATTTCTATTCACCTACGGAGAGAAAGAAGATTTATTATTTGGATTAGAAACGGTTACTAATACTACAAAAAACTATTTTTCAGAGTCTGACAATGTGCAGTATTATATTCATATTAATGGACATGTATTTCCATATAACTATTTAATAAAGAATTTTTAAATTATGTGTGGAATACTTGGTGTATTTAATCTAGATGGGCAACCATTTAAGATGACAGACTTAGTTACGATGGCTAATAGCATTGCGCATCGTGGGCCTGACGATGAAGGCTTCTTTCTTGAATCTAATATTGGATTAGCTCATAAACGTCTATCAATTTTGGATACCTCTCCAAAAGGTGCACAACCGATGAAGTCAAAGGATGGCAAATGGACGGTCGTTTTTAACGGGTGTATCTATAACTTTTTTGAGATTCGAAAAGAACTCAAAGAAATGGGGCATTATTTTATCTCCAATTCTGATACGGAAGTTATAACAGAAGGTCTTTCAGCCTACGGTCCATCCATCTTTGAACGTTTTAATGGAATGTTTGCTGTAGGAGCCTGGAATCATGAAGAGAACTCACTTTATCTTAGCAGGGATCGTTTTGGCGTTAAACCGCTATATTACTGGTTTAATGGCAAATCTTTCGTATTCTCGTCAGAAATTAAAGCTATCATAAAACATCCACAGTATAGCATGGATGTAAATTTGTCAGCGTTGAACGAGTATTTTACGTTTCAGAACATGTTTACCTATCAGACATTGTTCAAAGGGGTAGAAATGATGCCTCAGGCTAATACACTCAAGATTGACAGTTTTACTTCAAAAATCAGTCATCAGTCGTGGTGGGATTACGATTTTACTGAACCTGACGAGCAGATGGAGTTTGAAGAAGCGAGAAGTGAAACACTTCGCCTTTTCGAGCAGGCAGTAGAGCGTCAAATGATTGCCGACGTACCCGTAGGCTCCTATCTATCCGGAGGTATGGATTCAGGTTCTGTAACAGCGATTGCCTCCCGTCATGTCAATCGTCTTTCTACCTTTACTTGTGGATTCGACATGAGTGAAGTAAGTGGACGTGAAGCTAACTTTGATGAGCGAAGAGATGCTGAGCTTATGGCCAACCATTTTAAAACGCAACATTTTGAGCAAGTAATGAATGCGGGTGATATTCGATGGTCTTTGCCTAGATTAGTCTATCACCTTGAAGACCTTCGTGTAGGCATGTCCTACCCTAATTACTATATTTCACGTCTTGCATCGAAATTTGTGAAAGTCTGTCTTCAGGGAACGGGGGGAGATGAGCTCTTCGGTGGATATCCTTGGCGATATTACAAAGTCTTTGATTCTCTTTCGCAACAAGATTTTTTTGATCAGTACTATGGATTTTGGCAACGATTAGTACCAGATGATGATAAACAAGAGTTGTTTACAAATGGTGTTTATAGGCAGATTAACATGGATGAGCCAAGACAGGTTTTTGAGCGTGTATTTACATTTAACAGCAAGCTCAAATATGATCGCCCTGAAGAGCACATACAGAATTCGTTGTATTTCGAGATAAAAACCTTTCTGAACGGATTGCTGATTGTGGGTGATAAGCTCTCAATGGCAAATGGACTCGAAGAGAGATTCCCATTTCTGGATAACGATTTGGTTGATTTTGCTCAGAAAATCCCTGTTCGCCATAAACTTGGGAATCTGAAAGATGAGATCAGACGAATTGATGAGAATCTGGAGCGTAAAAAACATGTCTATCGCGAATATGATGACGGGAAAAACGTTTTGCGAAAAGCGATGCACGATCTGATCCCTAAGAATATCATAGAACGTAAAAAACAGGGATTTTCCGCACCTGATGAAAGCTGGTACAGAGGCGAAAATGCAGCTTACATAGAAGAATTATTGCTGCAAGGCGAAGTTGTTTCAGGTGATTTTATAAAGCTGGATTATGTTCGAAAAATCGTGAATGAGCATATTCATGACCATGTGAATCATCGACTACTCATATGGAGTTTTATGAATTTTGAGCTTTGGTGTCGAATATTTTTAAAAGGAGAGGGGTTGAACGGATGAAAATAATATTTATGGGGTGTACTAAATTTAGTGAAGAACTGCTTAGAACTATACAAACACATCCAAAAGCAGATATTCAAGCAATCTTTTCAATACCCCGTGAATTCAATATTTCGTACAGCGAAGAAAAGGTGGTTAATACTAACTATTCTAACATAGGAAGGTTGGCACAGGAATGGAAAATTGAACACTATCTTGTTGACTCGGTTCCGGGATCAAAACTTCAGGATTATGAAGATAAAATACGCAAACATCAGCCTGATGTTATCCTTGTGCTTGGTTGGTACTATATGGTACCTAAAAAAATTAGAGAACTTGCAAAACATGGTGCGTGGGGAATACATGCATCATTATTACCAAAATATGCAGGTGGAGCACCATTAGTATGGGCGATAATTAATGGTGAAAAAGAAACTGGGGTTACTTTGTTCAAACTTGATGATGGTGTTGATGATGGGGATATCATAGAACAACAGTCGTTTCCAATTGAATTTCAAGATGATATTGCAACAGTTTATGATAAAGCAACAGAGGTGTCAAAAAAGATACTTGTTAAAGTGCTAGATCAATATCCTGATATTGAAATGAAAGTACAAAACAAAGATGAAATTGAAGTTTATCCTCAACGTTCTCCGGAAGATGGTGAAATTGATTTGAATTGGTCACCAGTAAGAATCTACAATTTTATTAGAGCGCAAGCGCCACCTTATCCTGGGGCATTTATAAGAACATCAGATAATGAAAAAATATATATCTACAAGGCTGCTATAAGTGAAGATTAAATTTATGAAACAGGTGTATAGTGTTGATTTACGTTGGTGAACCTTTTAATACTTTCGATTTTGAATGAACTAAAAATGAAATATTCATTAACGTAATTAATCTTTTGAATAAAAATGTTATCAGTAACAACATTTATACTGCAATCCTATACTATTAATAAATAGATGAAAATATTTATAGGACCTAGAGAAATTGCCGGCTTCTACAAGAATCTTTCATCTGGATTTTCAAAACTAGGCCTAACAAATGAATTTTTTGAAATACATCCACATAAATTCAGCTATGATGGGGGTAAAAGTAATACTATCAATTTAAAAATTTACAGATACCTACTCGGGGTTACTCAATCTAAAACTTTTGAAAAACACACTATAATAAAGGGAATACTTTTAAAATTGGCATTTGTTCCTTTGATAATATGGGCTGCAAAATGCTTTTTTTCTTTTGATGTATTTATTTTTAGTTATGGAGATTCCTTGTTGCCAAAAAACTATGATCTACGATGGTATAAAAGGTGTGGAAAAAAAGTTATAGCTATTCTTGGACATGGGTCAGAAATTCGCCCACCATATGCTGATGGATCATTGTATGACACTAATTTAGGGGGGTTTTCAACAACACAAATATATAATCGAACACAAGATAATAGGCAGACAGTTACAAATTTTGAGAAGTATGCTGATTATATTATCGCAGCTCCTTTTAACTCACAATTTTTATCCAAACCATTTATTAATTGGGCTGAAATTGGAATTCCTTTTGAGGTTGAAAAAATAAATATTCAAAGTATGCCAAAAGATAATTCTAATCAAAAGCTTCGTTTTTTACATGCTCCTTCAAATACATATGTTAAAGGAACTAAAGTGATTCGAAATAGTATCGATGAAATTAGAAAAGCGGGGTATCAATTAGAATATGTAGAAATAAAGGGGCAGCCGTTTGCCACTGTATTGAAAGAAATCGAAAAATCTGATGTTATTATTGATCAGGTCTATTCTGATGTTTTCCTTGCAGGGTTAGCTACTGAAGCAGCATCGAAAGGTAAGCCATCGATTACTGGTGGCCAGAGACTTGACTATTTACGCAGGTTTGTATCAAATGACATGATTCCTCCGTTTATTGAAACAACGCCCGAATCATTAACGGAAACGCTTAAAGCTATAATTGAAGGAAAAATTGATCACGCTAAAGTTGGAATCCAAGCAAATAAATATTTAGCAAAAGAAGTAAGACCTGAAAAAGTAGCTAAGAAAATTTATGACTTAATTCTTGACAAACCTGACAAGAATTGGTTTTTGGATCCTTATTCAATTACATATGTTCATGGTGTTGGACAAAGACCAGAAGTTACAAAAGAGAATATTCGAAATCTTGTTGATAAGTTTGGCGATGATGCATTAGGATTAAATCACAACTTAAAATTAAAAAATGCATTTTTAGAATTTGCTAGGAGTTGAATTGGATTTAGTATTTTTTTTGGGTCTTTATGATTAAAACCTTCCTAAAGGATAGTGTGATTTATGCTATCCCTCAATTTTTATCAAGAGGGTTGTCACTTTTTCTAGTTCCACTTTACACTCGTGTGTTAAGTCCTTCAGATTATGGTTCTCTTGATTTGTTTACTGTATTTGGTAGTATTGTTAATCTGACTATTGCATTGGAAATATCACAAGCAGTTGCGCGCTTTTACACAAAAGAGGAAGATTCTAGGCAAAAAAAAATATATGCATCGACTGCTCTGTGGTTTACAATACTAACATATACTGTATTTAGTATAATATTTTACTTTATAGCTGAAAGTGTAAGTGAATTTTTAATTGGGCAAAAATCATTAGTCACTGAGTTTAGAGTAGGTATAATTTCTATTTGGCTGGGTGGGACAGTTTATATTGTACAAAATCAATTAAGATGGGAGCTTAAAAGTATTGAGTTTGCTATTATGAGTGTTGTAATGACACTAGTATCTGCTGGTGTTACCGTTTGGCTAACTTATTTTTTAAATTTAGGCTTAAATGGAGTATTTCTAGGTTACATAAGTGGGTTTTTAGTTGGTTCTTGCTACGGTATTTATCAATTGAGAACAACATTTAAATTCATACTTAGTAAAGATCATCTTAAAGAAATGTTAATCTTTTCTTTACCTCTGGTGCCGGCAAGTCTAGCAATATTTACTTCAAGTTATATTGATCGTATTATGATTAATATATTTCTAGATATCAGAGACGTCGGCTTATATGGTATAGGGTTTCGTATTGCAAGTATTATTATATTGGTAATGACAGGGATTCAAGGGGCATTAACTCCATTGGTTTTTTCTAGGTATAAAGAAAAAGATACACCCGTAGAATTGGCTAAAATATTTCGGCTATTTATAGCCTTCGTTATGATAGTGTTTGCTGGATTAACATTGTTCGCTAATGAAATATTAATAATTTTTACTACTCCTGAATTCTATGAAGGTCAAATAGTCGTCATTTATTTAATTCCGGCAATACTACTTAACCAAATTTATATTTTTGCTCCCGGTATGTACCTTAAGGATAAGACTAAATATATACTATATATAAATATTTTTGGAGCCATTATAAATGTAATACTAAATTTAGTTTTTATACCAACTTTTAATTTGATTGGGGCAGCTTTAGCTTCGCTCACAGGCGCACTTATAGTCTTCGTTATATATATTAATTTAAGCCAAAAATTATATAATATTCCTTACCATTGGAAATTAATTATTCCTTCGGTTACTGTTATTTATTCTATTGTTTGGTTTAGTGCTAATTGGGATCTACACGATTCTACATTGAACTTGTATAAGAAAATAGTAACAATAATTTTAGTAATCTTACTGGTTTTAGTATTTAAGATGGTAGAACAAAAAGATATATTGAAATTTATAAATATTATAAAATCTAAATTGATCTATAAGAAATGATAGTAATAACAAACATGATTTTAATAACATGATTTTAGCCCGATTTTTTGGAGGTTTAGGGAACCAGTTATTTATTTTTGCTTATAGCTTGGCTTTATGGCGAGAAGCCAAAAAAGATATTCTATTAGATACTGAAACCGGTTTCATCAAAGACTATACTTACAATAGAAAATACTCTTTACAGTACTACGAGATACCATTTGGCGTATCCCGTAATAGATCGCTTTTATTTCGTAAAATTCTACCTTACTTAAAATATATACTATACATATTCGATAAATTCAGTAATCGTAAAATCTATTACATTGATGATAATAAGGTAAGTACAGTAGAGAAGAACGAAAATATGTTGGCCAATACAGTCCAGTTGAATGGGTATTTGCAATCTTATACATATTTTGATCGGCATTATGATAAACTACAAGAGTACCTTTCTCTTAAAACAGAGTACAAGGAAATTATAGATAAGCTATTCAATAATATAGTGAATAATAAAACTTCGAGTTTAAATCAGGAATTAGTTTGTATTCATATTCGTACTTATCGTGAAGTGCCTGAGCATCAAGCCTCTTCCAATTTGATGGTTGATAAGTTTTACTATGAGAAGGCAATAAAAAAAATATCAAAATTATCTGATGGGAATTTACTTTTTTTGGTGTTTTCAGATGATATAGAATTAGCAAAATCCTATCTAGATAATATTAACTGTGTTTATGTAAGCAATAACGACAAACAACTACCGGCACAGATAAAAGATTTCGAAATGATGAGAAGATGCGATCATTTTGTTATTGCAAATAGCACATTTAGTTGGTGGGCTGCTTATTTAGCAGATAATACTAAAAAGCAAATTATTCGCCCCTCTGATAAGTATTATAAGCAACATGAATCATTTTACCCGGCAAACTGGATTCCAGTATGACCCACTTTTAAAGATAGAAATGCTCAAGACTATATATAGCACCTAATCTGTTATTATCTCGATTTTCTGTATAAAAAACTACTTATCAAAGAAATTTTATTAGATATCCAGATGGGTGAAAATCAAAACTTATACTTAAAAAAAATGATAACCCTAATTTTAATTTTACAATAATGTGTGGAATACTTGGGGCTTACTCTAAATTAGATCGTGCTAGTTGGCAACCAAAAATGTCTCTTGCTATGCAGCATATTGCACACAGAGGACCTGATGATAGCGGAATTGATTGTATACCAACACTTGGGGGTGAACTTATACTAGGTCATCGTCGTTTGTCGATTTTAGATTTATCACGTGCGGGTCACCAACCTATGTATTCGTCAGATAATAGATTTGCATTGATCTTCAATGGGGAAATATATAATTACAAGGAATTAAGGGCCAAGTTACAAAAAAAAGGTATCCGCTTTTTCACTGATACGGATTCTGAAGTTCTATTGAACAGTTGGATCTGCTGGGGAAAGGATGCCCTTTCAAAATTTGAAGGCATGTTTGCTTTCTCAATATACGACAAAGAGGAGAAAACCCTTTTCTTGGCTCGCGATGCATTTGGTATCAAGCCACTTTATTATAGTTTGATAGGGTCTGAACTTAGGTTTGCATCTGAATTGCCTGCCCTAAGACACTCGATGGAGTTCAAACCGGGAATAAATGAGCAAATTGCCTATGAATATTTAAATTTTAGTTCCTATGATGGCAAGAAAGAAACTTTTTTTAAAAATCTCTACAGGCTTTTACCCGGCTATTATGCGGAGATAGATTTAAATGATATTGCAAACCTAAATTCTCAAGAGGATAATGCTAGTTTCATCCAGCAAATACGTTGGTGGTCTCCCAGTATTGAAGAGAACAAACAGATATCTTTCGAAAATGCATCCGATGAACTAAGAGAAAGGTTTTTGCATAATATTGAAATCCATTTACGTAGTGATGTTCCGTTAGGTGCGGCACTCTCTGGGGGGGTGGATTCTTCCGCAGTAACTTGTGGAATCCGTCACCTTTACCCAGATATGCCTATACACACGTTTACATTCGCCGCAAAAGGTTCAGAGGTCGATGAAACAAAATGGTCTGCTCACATAAATAAAAAAATTAACGCTAGCTCGAACAAAATAATAATCAAGCCTTCAGAGTTAGCTAAAGATGTTGATGATTTAATCCTTACTCAAGGAGAACCATTTGGCACTACAAGTATTTATGCACAATACAGAGTCTTCAAGTATGCTAAGGAGCGTGGTATTACAGTAATGCTTGAAGGTCAAGGCGCAGATGAAATGCTTGCAGGCTATAATGGCTACCCGAATGCGCGTCTTCATAGTCTAATTCAAAAGGGAGAATTAAGAAAATTTCTAACTTTTGTTGAGAGATGGGCAAATTGGCCAGGGCGTTCCAGAGAGCAATCAATAATGATGGCAAAATCGGCTTTCGGAAAAGTATTGCCCAATCAAATAAGCTATTTGTTTGGAAAGAAAAGAGATGTAACAATTCAGAGTTGGCTTAACAAAGATCAGCTATTAGATAATGGTATAGATTTGAATCCAAGTTCATTAACCAAAGCAGATGGTAAATTTGAGCATGCGATACCTAAAGGACGAATGCTTTCAAATGCAATGAGAGATGCATTGTCAGAAGGTGGTATTCAACGTTTATTACGCCATGGCGACAGGAACTCGATGCGGTGGAGCATCGAAAGTAGGGTGCCATTCTTAACTCATAGTCTTGCTGAGTTTTGTTTGTCTTTACCGGAACAGTATCATTTATCTGATCATGGCGAAACAAAACATCTTTTTCGGCACGCAATGAGAGGTATTATACCTGATGAAGTTATTGATAGAAAAGATAAAATCGGATTCGCGACTCCAGAATTTGAGTGGTTAAAACAACTTGATACGACTGCAATGATAGACATTGATGTAGTGGCGCAGCAAAATCTTCTAGATTTCAATTTAATTGATAAATTCATTAAAGGGCAAGTAAATGGTAATCTTCCATATAGTTCCTCTACATGGAGGATTATTAATTATTTACGATGGGTGAAGTTATTCAACTAACATTGATTTAATAAAATCAAATAATATGAAAAAAGCACTTTTGTTGACACTGAGTAATCCACTTGAGAAGCAGCGAATCAAAAGAAATGTCTATCTGTTGCAAAGTAAGGGTTACAAAGTTTATGTTGTTTCTCCAGACGAACATAATTTAATAGGTACAATAAATTATACGTTTCCTAATTCAGTAAAAAAGATCACCAACTCTACTGGTAGTAAATTCAAACTTCTCTCCCTCTATATTTCACAGATTGCACTTGCATATTACTCAATGCTTACAAATGTAGATAAGGCAAAAAAGTACTCTAGCTTAGTTGCTGGTTACAATGTTCAAGATTTACAGGATAAACTTCCATCGGATATTGATCTTATTGTAGTAGAAGAAATCGAATTATTACCAATTGCATTTGACTTGAAGTATTCAGGCGCAAAAATCATATTGGATCTTAGGGATTTTTATTGGCGTGATGATACTGTACCTTCAAGATTAGTACTAAACCCAGTTAAATCGCTTCTCAATAATCTGGCATGGGCGCATCATGTATTGCGAAAAGATATATATAAAAAATATTTGGTAAGAGTCGACCAGGTACTAACAGTATGTGAGGGACATGCAGATTTATTACAAAGACTGTTGAATATCGATGCAGTTGTTTTTCGAAGTACGGTTAATTACTGTGATCATATTGAACCTAATTTTCGGGAATCAGGGGAGACAGTAAAATTGGTATATCACGGAGCTGCCTATAGAAGACGTGGATTGGATCAATTGATTGATGCCGTAAATAAGGCAGATTCCAAAATACATCTGCATCTCTACTTGACCGATCCAGAAGCGGGCTATCTTGATGAACTCAAGTCTTTTGCCTCTAATAGAGTGCACTTTCACGAACCAGTTGAGTATAATGTGTTAGTAAAAACCATGAATCAGTACGATGCGGGTATCATATTTTATCCCCCATACGATTCATCACTAGAGCATTCACTTCCCAATAAATTTTTTGAATATATCCAGTCAAGATTAGCTGTGATCAGCGGCCCCTCTTTTGATATGAGCAAAATAATAAACTCTTTCGGTATAGGAACGGTATCCGATTCCTTTCAAACAGAAGATTTAATTCGATCTCTAAATGAATTAAATCATGAAAAGCTCAATGAGTGGAAAACGCATACCATTACGGCTGCTAAAAAATTGAGCTTTGAGAATGAAGCAAAAAGATTTAGTCAGCTGATCTGATATTAATTAACAGTATATGAACTTCACAATAAAGATTTCATGAGTAAACGTCCAAAAGTTGTTGTAATTATAGGTGCAAGACCCCAATTTATCAAACATTTTCCCCTTCAAGAGGCCTTGATAAAAGCGAAGGTTTCCTCATATGTAGTTCACACAGGTCAGCACTATGATAAAAATATGAGTGATGTATTTTTTGATGAACTCGGAATAGCCAAAGCAGATATCAATTTGATGGTTGGGTCAGGTTCACACGGAGAACAGACCGGAAATATGTTAACCCAGATAGAGAAGGTATTGCTACAACAGCAGCCGGATATGGTTATCGTTTATGGTGATACTAACTCGACTATTGCAGGATCTCTTGCGGCTAGTAAGCTTCACATCCCAATAGCACATATAGAAGCTGGTCTTAGAAGCTATAATAAAAAAATGCCAGAAGAGATAAATCGAGTACTCACAGATCATATTTCTGATCTGCTTTTTATTCCATCTGAGCCTTCTAGAAATAATCTGGGTAAAGAGGGTATTACAGAAGGTGTCATCAATGTTGGTGATATCATGTATGATTCTGTTCAACTAACCATGCAGAAAGCGGATTCAAAATCTTCATTGAAAAAATATGGATTAAGCGCAGAAAAGTATTATTTCGCAACTATACATCGACCTCATAACACGGACTCGAAACAGCGACTTCAGTCAATTTTAAACGCTTTTGATAATTTGCCGTTACCCGTATTATTTCCTGCTCACCCTAGAACTAGAAAGAAGATGAAAGAATATGGTCTGATTTCAGGCGATAACGTAATTCTTGCTGATCCGCTTGGGTATAAAGATACAATAGCACTGCTGAGTAAAGCTAAGTGCGTGATTACCGACAGTGGAGGTCTTCAAAAGGAGGCTTATTATGTGAAGTCGCGTTGTGTGACTATTCGGCAGGAAACTGAATGGACTGAAACCTTATATGGGGGGTGGAACTGCCTAGTTGATGCAGAAACGTCGGAAATTGTTAATAAGGTAAGTGAAGAGACTGAACTCCATGATTATGTTGAGCTTTATGGTGGGGGTGATAGCGCCGAAAAAATTGTAGAACATATTATCAAATATTTATCATTATGAAGATTTCCAAAGTAAAGACACAACCAACAGGATTTAGAGCAATCCCTACTTCCTCACTTATTTTGCCTTATCTTCTAGAGTTTGAAGTACCTGATTTTACACATTATAGCAAGAAAAAAGGTTATGTGCTGTCATTCAAAGATACCACTGTAAAAGATTGGTATTATGAATTTGTTGAACTGATTAATAACAAAATTGAGGGATCTGAATATTTTCCTGTAATGAGATTTAGTGATGGCGAATATAATTTTTTAGTTGGATTAAAATTTCCATTATATGCAGGACATTCAATAACTGAGTACATACGGTTATTGCTGTCGGGTATTAAGCAAAAATTTTTTAAAAAAACTTTTAGTGCTGCAACAGCCAAAAATGTTTCATCGGGTATTTATACTCGAGAAGAAATTAAAAAGCAAAAACAACATAGTGTCGAGTGTTTACGAAGGATAGCTGATAAAGGTGTTATGGCTTTGCATCTAAATTACAGCCAAAAGCCATTTCAAGAAAATTATCATAAGCCATTTAAGGATTGGTTGGAAAAAAACCGAATCTCATTTTCGGAAGAAAATTATTACCCTTTCTACTTTGTTTATGCATTATTACGAGGAGCCGAAAGAAAAAAAATTTTCAACAGACGAAATGTGCTTGTTGTACATAGTGCTACAGGGAAAAAAAGGGAGGCAATTAAGCTCAGTTTGTTAAATGAGGGGGTTAAGACAGTGTCATGGTGCGAGATTTCTTCAAGTCGGTCAATGTATGATACATTGGATCTAGAACCATATGAAAATATTGACCTTGCTCTAATTGGAGCAGGGGTTGGTAAATTTAATATTTTAGCACAATTGGAAGAACTTTCAGTCCCCTGTATTGACGCCGGTTTTATATTTGAGGTATGGGCCAATGATGATAAAAAGCATGAAAGGACAATGATGATACCAGATAGTGAAAGATTGACAAATAATGATTAAGTATTTTTGAAAACAAAAAGTACATATGGTCTTGAAACTTTACTAACCCTCCTACATTTTACACCCCTCAATGTATTAGGAATCTTATTTGGAAGTGCATTAATCTTTAATCATGTAGCCTTTAGGAAAAAATTAGATCTCGTTTCTATATTTATATTATTAATGCCTGCAATCATTTTTGCCGGTATGGGTGGTGATTCTAGTAATGGGATGGGGTTTTTATATAAAACAATAACAACTTTTTTTCAATATGCATTTCCACTTGGTCCTTTGATGTTATCAACTAAGTTTGCAGCATCTTTGGCGGTTCCAGTGCGGCTTTTAATTACTTTTAATCAGCAGAAGAATAAGTGGTTAACGATATTTTGGTTTATTGGTGTTTTTATATCGATTGGGGCTTTATACTTAGCTGTAAATGAAAATATTCAATCAGCTGGTGGAATTACCGTTGGTTTTCGAAGTATGTTGAGTATTGGTGCTATATTAATTCCTTTAAGTGTAGATCCGAAGACAATTAATGATTCACTAAAGACGATAGTCAAAATTAGTTTTATCTGTTTGTTATTTGGTGTTACTAGAGGTCATTGGGGGTTTATTGTAACCGCCTTTGCAACACTTGTTCTGTTTTCTAAGTTAGAGTTGCCATATAAGATTATAGGGTTATTGATAGTTATCAACTATTTGGTTGGAGGCGCAACATTTACTTATATGCTAATTATTCTCTTTACATTTCTTTTTTTATTTATAAAAAAAATACTAAAAGTACACGTTATCACAACAAAGAAAGCATATTTTGCCTATGTAACTTTCCCAATATTATTTATCGGGCTTGTTTTCATGACATCAATTTTTCCGATATTGGAATTAATTGGATCACAACATTTTGTTGATAAGTTGGTTTATGACCGGGGAGCAGTTTGGTTTGGAGCACTTAATCTAATTAGAGATTCGAACTTTTGGATTGTACCCTCTGCTCGACCTTTTTATGTTATAGACGTGTTAGGCTCTAATGCAATAATAGAGTGGGAAGCTGGAGCACATAACATCTTTATAGAAATGGCTCGTCAAAATGGTGTTTTTTCATCCATCATTATGTTGGTACTTTTTGTTGGTATGTTTATGAAATACTTACCTAAGATTAATTTCAAAAAGAACTCATTACATCTTTATGTACTGTTTTCTTTGATTCCAGTTTATATGGTATTTGGTTTCACTGGTCAATCCATTATTTACGACGGAGTTGGTTTTATGTTTTGGTTGTTATTTGGACAATTGCTAAAAATTGGAAATAACTTTCCTAATTCATATATATTAATTAAATGAAAGTTTTACATTTATCGGCTGCTCCAAAAAAAAGTGGTGCAGGCAAAGCAGCTTTTCTAACTCATAAACATCTTAGAGAAAGTTGCATTGATTCTAAACTTCTATATTTAAAAGAGTCGGATCTTGACGAGAATTGTTACAGTTATGAGGATCAATCATTTATCCATCATTTAAAACGAGTCGTTGCCACAAGATTGGACAAAAAGTTTCTTTCTAATTATTCCGATAGACAACCTGTTTTATTTTCACCTGGTTTAAGAGGTTTATCTTTGCAAAAGCATCCTCTTATTCAATGGGCAAACGTAATACATGTCCATTGGGCGAATCATGGGTTCATTGATGTAACTGAACTACAGAAATGGAATAAGCCTATCGTTTGGACACTGCGCGATATGTGGGCATTTACCGGAGGTTGTCATTATGCCTTTGAATGTCAAGGCTATAAACGTAGCTGCGGAGAGTGTCCAATTCTAGGTACTGAAAACCAATCAGATCTTTCGAATAGATGTCATCAGCATAAAGAGACTCATTTTAGGAATGTAGAAATTTCGTGGGTTGCAATAAGCAACTGGATGAAAAAAAGAGCTTTGGAAAGTGATATTCTAGCAAATCAAGAAATCACCATAATACCAAGTGGAGTTTCATCTCAAGATTTTAAAATTGGCGATAAGCATAAGGCTAGAAAAGAATTAAGTATACACCCAGATTCAAAAGTCATTCTTACTGGTGCTACAAACCTTAGAGAAGCTTACAAAGGATTTCAATATTCATTAAAAGCACTTCGTAAAATTGACAAAAATTGCCTTGTGTTAACCTACGGGCAGACTACTTTTGATGATGACGAAATTCCACAAAAAATTAAGCATATGGGGTTTGTTAAAGAAAAAAAATTGAGTCAATTATTGGCAGCATCTGATCTATTCTTAGCTCCATCGGTAGCCGAAGCGATGGGTAAAACCCATCTAGAGGCTCAATTATCGGGAAGACCTGTAGTTTGTTTTGAAAATACAGGGCCTGAGGATTTTGTAAAACATCGTCAGACTGGTTATGTAGCTAGATATAAAGATTATGAAGACTTGACTAATGGCATAAACTATTGTCTGAATTACAATTTTAATCCGAATGATATTAGACAGAACTCATTATCATGGGATATCAAAGAAGTAGCGAATTTATATATCGATCTTTATGAAAAAAATATGTTGGATTGGACCTGTCATTGACGATAATAAAATTCATAACTTAAAAGCACATAGTGCAGCAGCTAATCTTTGGCAACTAAATTTTATAAATGCAATAAAGGATTTAGGTATAGAGGTTGTCATTCTTTCATATTTGCCAGAAAGAACATGGCCTATGGGTAAGATGTACGTCTCAAAGAGTATACTGAAGCATGAGCCAGCTCTTAACGTGAATTATGTATCATATCTAAATCTAAAAGGTATAAGAGATAATTGGATTGCAAAAGCTCATATTAATTCTAATCTAAGCAAATATGAGATTGGGGAATTTGATCTTGTTGTTACATACAATCCCCTAAAGTCACATCGCATAATTGCTAATAAATTAAAATCAAAAAACATTGCTCTTAAGTGGATATCAATACTAGCAGATGATGATGTTAGCGGAAATCCTGATTTAACAGTTTTTTTGTCCTCTAAGTATTATGAGTCATATGACCAAGGTCCCAAATTATATCTAGAGGGTGGTATTCAAGATAATGATATCACGTATACTGAACCCCAAACCAACCCACCGTATTTGGTTTATGCTGGTTCTCAAACACCAGTAACTGGGATTCGCGAATTTGTTGAACTTTATTCAAAATTAGAAAAACCATTTTTCCATCTTTATATTTATGGTCAAGGTAATGATGAACGTATCAAAAGGTTAGTGAGTCAATCTAACTATATACATCTTGGAGGATTTGTTTCATCGGAAGAGTTGGAAAAAAGATGTAGTAAAGCATCGGGTTTTGTAAGTCCACGTTCTAATTCGGAAGAGGCAAATACCACGTTTCCATCCAAAATACTTTACTACTTACAATTCGAGAAACCTATCATTTCATCTGCAAATGCCTCGATTGATTCAAGGTATGATGATTTCTTATATAGATATCATACTGACAATCCTACTGAATTAAATGCTTTACTTGAAAAGATTAAATCACTAGAATCCGAGCACATATGTAAAAAAATTCAAGTATTCAAAGAAAATAATTCTTGGAAGAAACGAGTGAAAGAACTTTTGGAAGCAATAAACAAGTACAAGTAATAGAACTATTTTTTATTTAATTTCAGTTTTAAAAGATGAATAGGTGAAGTTAACTATTTAATGCAAACTACTATAGGAATTGATGCCTCTCGTAATAGATCAGGTGGTGCTAAAGCACACATAATTGGAATTTTATCACATTTGAATAGGCAATCAACAGGTGTAAAGGAAGTTCATATTTGGTCTTATAAAGAATTGCTTGATTTGCTTCCTGATGAATCGTGGCTAATAAAACACTACTCAGCAGAACTAGAAAAGAGTTTGATTAGTCAAATAAATTGGCAAAGAAAGAAACTTCCTCATGAATTGGAAATTCATGGGTGTGATATATTATTTAGCACCTTAGCAACTAATTTTTGTGATTACAATCCAACAGTTGTGTTATGTCAAAATTTGCTGCCTTATGAGCCAAGTCTTGTAAAAGAGGAGCAAGGTTTACTATTTAAGCTAAAGAACAAAATGCTAAATAAAATAGAAACTAGTGCTCTGAATAAAGCGAACGGAGTGATATTCCTGTCCGAGTATTCGGCGAATCAAGTTCAAAAGTTCACAGGACCAATTGATAATTTCAAGATTATTCATCATGGTGTAGATACAATATTTAGAAATTGCCCAACTAAGACTAAAGATATAGCAGAGAACAAAGTCTGGAATATTGTATATGTATCAACGATTTTTAGTTATAAGAATCATTCACAAATTATTAGGGCAGTTGGCCAATTGTTAAAAGTTGGATATAATGTAAAAATGACTTTTGTAGGGGGGGGAGTAATATCTAAAGATGTCAAACAACTACAAAGTAGTGTAGATCCTGAAAATAATCATATTGAGTTTTTGGGGAATAGAACACATGAAGAATTAATAAGCATTTTTGAAAAAACAGATATATTTTTGTTTGCTTCGAGCTGTGAAACATTTGGTATAACCTTATTAGAAGGTATGGCTGCTGGATTGACTATAGCTTGTTCTAATAAAAGTAGTTTGCCAGAAGTTTTGGATGATTCAGGTGTATATTTTGACCCATGTAATGTAGATTCAATTTCAAATGCATTGATTCACCTTTTTGAAAATCCTGATAAGCGATATTTTCTAGCTCAGAGAGCGAAACAAAGATCAGAGCAATTTACTTGGCAGCAGACATCGTTAGAGACATTTAGATATCTAGTAAGTATTTCGAACAAAACTGAAAATATTAATTAATACAGAAACACAAACAAAAGAATGCCAAGAAAAAAACTATTAATTACCGGGGGGACAGGTTCTTTTGGTAACGCTGTTTTAGAAAAATTTCTAAAAACTGACCATTTTCAAGAAATTCGCATTTTTTCACGTGATGAAAAAAAGCAAGATGATATGCGAAAACATTATCAGTCAGATAAAATCAAATTCTTTATTGGTGATGTTCGCGATCGATCAAGCATAGATTATGCTATGCATGGAGTAGATTTTGTATTTCATGCTGCTGCATTGAAACAAGTTCCTTCCTGTGAATTCTATCCTTCAGAAGCTGTTAAAACGAATATACATGGTACAGAAAATGTGTTGGATGCCGCAATTTATTACAAAGTGAAGAAAGTTGTATGTCTGAGTACTGATAAAGCAGTATATCCAATCAATGCTATGGGGATTTCTAAAGCCATGATGGAAAAGGTTGCTGTAGCAAAATCAAGACTATCAGAAGATACAGTTATAACAGTTACGAGATACGGAAATGTGATGGCTAGCCGTGGTTCTGTTATACCTTTGTTTATTAAGCAAATTCAAATGCAAGAACCTATTACAGTTACCGACCCTAATATGACACGCTTCATGATGACTTTGGAAGATGCAGTAGATCTTGTACTTTATGCATTTGAAAATGGTCAACCTGGAGATACATTCGTTCAAAAAGCACCTGCCTCAACCATTGGGCAGCTTGCAAGAGTTCTCAAGCAAATGTTTGATCCGAATACGGAGATTATAAATATTGGTACACGTCATGGGGAAAAATTATATGAAACACTTCTCACGCGAGAGGAATTTATTCGAGCCGTTGATTTAAAAGAATACTATAAAATAGTGCCTGATAATAGAGATTTGAACTATGGAAAGTATTTCTCTGAAGGCGATGTTAATATTGATCAGTCAGCAGATTACAACTCACATAATACCAAACAACTTTCTGATAAAGAATTGAAGGAGCTATTGTTGAGACTTCCATTTATTAATGAAATTATTAATTCTGAATCATGAAAGTAGCAACAATTATTGGTACACGCCCTGAAATTATTCGATTGTCTGAGTGCATCAAGTTATTTGATAAAGTTTTTGATCACACTCTCATTCATACAGGGCAAAATTATGATTATGAGTTAAATCAAAT
Source organism: bacterium (assembly GCA_024742815.1). Lineage (GTDB taxonomy): Bacteria > Bacteroidota > Rhodothermia > Balneolales > Balneolaceae > HXMU1420-13. The sequence continues at coordinate 123,413 of JANSXX010000005.1, read as the reverse complement.
TTTTTTTGAAGAACTTGGCCTAAGAGAACCTGATAAGTACCTTTCCGTGGCGGGTAAACATCTTGGAGATACCATCGGGAACGTCATACGAGAGTCCTATGAGGTATTACGCGAATTGATGCCTGAAGCTATTCTTGTTTTAGGTGATACAAATAGTGTTCTATGTACGATTTCAGCAAAAAGATTGAAGATCCCAATTTTTCATATGGAAGCTGGTAATAGGTGCTTTGATCTGAATGTACCAGAAGAGATTAATAGGAAAATTTCAGATCATATTAGTGATATAAACCTGACATATACTGAGCATAGTAGAAGATATTTGCTATCCGAAGGCTTTAGGAAGGATCATATTTTTGTTACAGGCTCACCACTATACGAAGTACTTAAGGCAAACGAGGATAAAATCAATTCTTCTAATGTATTAGAAGATTTAGGTCTTGAAAAAAATAAATTCTTTGTGGTTTCATCTCACAGAGAAGAGAATCTGGATTTAAAAGAAAATTTTAAGTCAATCATTGAAGCCATCAATGCATTAGCTGAAGAATACCGCTATCCAATCATATTTAGTATGCACCCACGTACAAGAAAGAAAATTGATAGCGATAAAATTCACATCCATGAAATGGTAAGAAACATTCAACCTTTAGGGTTTATAGACTATGTTCGCCTACAGCAGGAATCAACTATGGTGCTCTCAGATAGCGGAACCATTAGTGAAGAATCTGCAATGATTGGTTTTAAGGCAATAAGTATACGTACAAGTACAGAACGACCTGAAGCGATAGATTCAGGAACAGTGATATTAGGGAGTAACCATAAGAAAGAAATTTTACAGTCGGTAAAGCTAATTCAGCACACAACTAGTGATTACAATAGGTCTGTTAAAGAATATAGCATGAACAATGTCTCCTCTATGGTTGCTCGTATCATCCAAAGCTATACACCAATCATAAATAGAGTAAATTGGAATAAAGACTTATGAAAGTACTAGTAATTGGATCACTAGGTATGGCGGGTCATATGATCTCAGAATATCTTAAAGAAAAAGGATTCAGAGTCGAAACATTAGCAAGAAATTCTGATTTGTCTACTTATTCATATGATTTAAAAGATCTTTTTAGTAATCAGGAGCTGGTTGCATGGGATACTTATCAATATGTTATAAATGCAACAGGCATTTTGAATCGTGGTGAACATGTTAATCACACTAATGCTGTTTTTGTCAACTCATTTGCCCCTCATTTTCTAAAAGATATAGCAAATAAACATGGCTTTAGGTTAATTCATTTGAGTACCGATTGTGTTTTTAGCGGAAAAGAGGGCGGGTATAAAGAGAATTCATTACATGACGGTGCTGACCTTTACGCAAAATCTAAATCTCTTGGTGAAATTGCAGATGGTAAAAATCTGACAATTCGAACATCAATAATTGGACCTGAGATTAAAAATGGAGTTGGCCTCTTTCATTGGTTCATGAATGTAAATGAACCGATTAAGGGTTATAAAAAAGCTTTTTGGTCGGGTGTTACCACTTTAGAATTAGCTAAATTTATTGAATCATATATTCGTGAAGAGATGTACTTTACTGATATTTTTCATCTAACAAATGGTGAGCCAGTCTCAAAATTCGAACTTCTGAATTTAATCAATGACATCTTTAGAAATTCTGAGGTTCAAATCTCTCCAGATGAAGATTATTTTGTAGATAAGTCCTTGATAAATACCAGAGACGACCTTCATGAAGTGTCTAAAAGTTATAGTCAGATGCTAATTGAGCTTCATGAATGGATTAAAAAGCACCAGGAATTATATTCCCATTATTTGTGAAAATTCTGATTGTCACTCAATACTTTTATCCTGAACAATTCATAATAAATGATTTTGCTCTGTCTCTAAAGAATAAAGGTTTTGAAGTATCAGTTTTAACTGGGTTACCAAATTATCCAACTGGAAAGTTTACAAAAGGATATTCTTACAAAGGCCCATTTACTGAAATCTGGAAAGGGATACTTATAAACCGGTTAATTCATTTTCCCCGTTTCAATTCTTCTTCTATTGGTCTAATAATTAATTATGTGAGTTTTACTATTGCATCAATAATTAGAGCACTTTTCTACAGGGGAAAATTCGATCTTATATTAGTTTTTGAACCATCACCCATTTTTATTGGTTTGCCTGCCATAATTCTCAAGAAAAAAACTCGAAAAAAAATATTTTTCTGGGTTCAAGATCTTTGGCCAGACACTCTTAAGTATGCAGGTGGTATTAGCAATCAGAAAATTCTAAATATTATTGGCTCTCTTACAAAGTACATCTATTCATATTGTGATATAATTTTATGCCAATCAATGGGTTTTGTTAGACATATTGAATTACAAGGAGTTGAAAAACAGAAGCTTAAATATTTGCCTAACTTCATCGAAAATAACCTATTGGGTACAGAACCTGATAAAGATATTGAAAATATACTTCCTAAGGGATTTAGAATTACTTTTGCTGGAAATATTGGTGAATCACAAGATTTTGACACTTTGTTAAATGCATGTAAAATCATAAAAGAAAAAGGCTACGATGATATTAAATGGCTTATACTAGGAGACGGGCGAAAAAAAGATTATGTGGCTAAAAAAGTACTTGAATACAAGATTAAGGACTCATTTCATTTAATGGGACGCTTTCCGAAGGAAAAAATGCCATATTTCTTCCATTACTCTGATGCTTTAATTGTCAGTTTAAAAAAAAACCCCATTTTCGAGCTAACAATTCCTTCTAAATTACAGGGATACTTGGCTGCTGGAAAACCAATAATTGGTAGTTTGGATGGAGTAGGGCAAAACATAATTAATGAGGCAAGATGCGGTATTTGCGCCGATGCAGAAAAACCGGAAGAATTGGCTGAATCAATCTTGAATTTCTACAACTTATCGGAAGAAAGAAAAATTGAGATGGGAGTAAATGGTTTTAATTACTTTAATAAAAACTTTACCAAAGAACAGGTTTTAAAAAAATTTTTAAAAATCGTTGAACACACATTATGATACTCATTTTAGGCTCTAATGGATTTGTCGGGTCCAACTACTCATTATACTTGGATAATTTAGATATACCGTATAGAGGGCTTTCAAGGAGCAATGACACTAAGTTCTATGAAAAATCTTTCGATTGTGATTTTATAAGTCAATTTAAAGCCGTTGTAAACTTTGTTGGGAAGGCACATGATTTGAAAAATATCTCTGATGAGGAACCGTATCGTAAAGCGAATTTCGACTATTTGGTTAAATCTTATAACGCCTTTCTTTCTTCTGATGCGAGCATTTATATTTATATGAGTTCTGTAAAAGCTGTTGCTGATCAAGTGCGAGGAGTTCTTACTGAAAAACATTCACCTGATCCAAAAACAGCATATGGGCGTACAAAGCTACAAGCAGAGCGGTATATTCTCGATAACTTACACACAGATAAAACGGTCATTATACTTCGTCCGTGTATGATTCATGGACCTGGAAATAAAGGTAATCTGACTTTGCTTTATAATATTATTAAAAAAGGTATTCCTTGGCCATTAGGTGCCTATAAAAATTCTCGTTCGTTCTTATCTATCGATAATTTATGTTTTGTAATACACGAGACCCTAAATGGAAATGTACCAACTGGTATCTATAATGTTGCAGATGATGATTCTCTTTCAACTGCTGAACTGGTGTCAATCATTGCAGAAGTAAGTCAAAAAAAATCGAGAATATGGAAAGTGTCGAAATCTATAATTAGGGTTGTCGCCAAGGTTGGTAACGTCCTCCCAATCCCACTAAATGAAGAACGATTAGAAAAACTCACTGAAAACTACTTAGTAACCAATGAGAAAATAAAGAAGGAACTTGATATTGAGAGTATGCCAATCTCAGCCAAGGTTGGTATGCGTAAAACTTTACAGAGTTTTGAGAGATGATTAGCTATATCCTTCTCTTTGTGATTCTTTCAAGTGTGATGGTCAGTTATTTAGTTCTGGCAAAAAAAATGGGCCTTATAGATAATCCCAATGAGCGAAGTTCTCATAAAAAGCCAACGGTCAGAGGAGGAGGTGTAATTTTTCCTATAGCCGTTGTTGCATGGGCTTTCTTTTTTGAACATGGAGACTGGTACTTTGTGTTAGCAGTGATACTGATAGGGCTTATTGGATTTTTGGATGATCGTTATACTTTGTCCCCGTTACCGCGATTTATTATCCAGTCCCTTGGAGTGTTTCTAATTATGTTGGAATTAGACCTGTTATCGATGACATTTATTTATATAGTAATAGCCTTTATACTTATGACAGGCTGGCTGAATACTTTTAATTTTATGGATGGTATAAATGGAATCACCGTATTGTACACATTAGTAGTACTGTTTGGTGTTTACCTATTCAGAGAAGAGGTTATGTCATTTTCACTATCACTATTCTACACATTAGTTATAGCGTTATCCATTTTCGGTTTTTTAAATGTGCGAATAAATGCTGTGGCATTTGCAGGTGATGTTGGCAGCTTAAGTATGGGGCTTATTCTTGCTTATTTAGTGTCTTCACTTATCATCTCTACTGGAAGATGGGAGTTTATTCTTTTAGTTTCGGTCTATGGGGTTGATTCTGTATTAACAATAACTCATCGAATATTAAAAAAAGAAAATATTTTTGAAGCTCATAGGAGTCATCTTTATCAGTTTATGGCAAATGAGTGCAAATGGGGACATATTCCTGTGGCAGTATTCTATTCAACTATCCAAGTGTTGATTATAATTGGATTAAGGTGGCTTAATATAGATCTTTGGAAATTGTATTCAATTTTTGTGTTATTGTTGCTTGTAGCTGGGTATATGCTATCAAAAAGTATTATTATTAAAATGCTTAGCAATAATAATTAAGGAGTTAATCCTTATTTTAGCATTTTTAAGGAATTTCATTATGTATTTCAAATACCTTCTAAAACGAAATTTCATTATAATGATTTGCTATTTTAAGTATAAATAAACATTCGTAGTATGAAAAATCTGATGTTTTCCAACAAGAGTTTGCTTAAGGGGGCCTCTGATGTGTTGGTATGGGTGAGTGCAACGTTGTTTGCATTTATTCTTAGATTGGACGGGGATATTACTGGATATGAGTCTCAAATTGTGTGGCTTATATTTTCTCTCTTACCTTTAAAAATTCTGTTAGTTTGGAGTACAGGTAGTTTTCGGCAATCTTGGCGAAATATCGGCTTCGCCGATCTTTTTCAAGTGATCGTGATGGTGGGTATGCTTACTATACCTTTCATCGGGGTCATAATGATCGGACAAAAAGCATTCGGCATCCCGGTATCTATTCCATTTATTGAATCTATTCTTGCCATACTCGGACTTTTTGCACTCAGAGCATTAACACGCTTCTTTCTAAAGTACAGGATACCAGTCATTCATCGCGATTCCGAACGCAAACGCGTGCTTATTGTAGGGGCAGGCGAGTCTGGTGCTATGGTGGCTAAAGAGATGCTTAAGAATACAGAGGTAAATCTAGAACCAGTAGCTTTTGTGGATGATGATCTTTCTAAGCGCTCACAAAAGATCATGGGAATCCCGGTTAGAGGAACCGTATTTGATCTGCCTATTTTATGTAGGAAATACTTCGTTGATGAAGTTGTGATTGCATTGCCTTCCGAAACTGGCGATGTCATCCGAAGAGTGGTAGAAAAGTGCCGTATGGCAGAAGTTGATTACCGTATTATACCAGGCATTTATGATCTCATAAGTGGTAAGGTGACCATTAGTCAGCTTCGAAATGTAGATGTGGAAGATCTTTTACGTCGTAAACCGGTAACTTTGGATACTAAAGAGATCAAAAGCTATATCAATCATAAAAGGGTATTAGTAACAGGAGCAGGTGGTTCTATCGGATCAGAGATTGTAAGGCAAATATCCCGATTCGAACCGGAACAAATAATTCTTCTTGGACGTGGTGAAAACAGTATTCATACACTAGTACGTGAAATCAACGATAAAATTCCGAGTCTTAGATATTTGATTCGTATTGCGGATGTACGTGACAGGGATTCTCTTGAGCGTATCTTTGTGACTGATCGACCAGAGGTTGTATTTCATGCTGCTGCACATAAGCATGTTCCACTTATGGAAGAAAACCCATCACAAGCTATACTTAATAATGTGCTGGGGACTCGTAATCTTGTAAATCTGGCTGTTGAACATGGGATATCTCACTTTGTGAACATCTCAACTGATAAAGCAGTAAATCCAACTTCAGTGATGGGTGCAAGCAAACGAATTTCTGAATATATAGTTCAATGGGGTGCTGCGGCCACACCAGATGATCGGGTGTTTGTTTCGGTTCGGTTTGGGAATGTGCTCGGAAGCAGAGGTAGTGTGATACCAATCTTTAAGGATCAGATACAAAAAGGGGGGCCGATAACAGTAACACACCCGGATATGATCCGTTATTTTATGACTATCCCGGAAGCTGCTCAACTTGTGATCCAGGCAGCGGGACTAGGGTATAACGGTGCCGTTTATGTACTAGATATGGGTGAACCTGTTAATATTGAACAAATGGCACGGGATTTGATTCGGTTAAGCGGATTGGAACCTGATGTGGATATCAAGATTGAGCATTCAGGCATGCGTCCGGGTGAAAAATTATATGAGGAGCTGCTTACCGCTGAGGAGGGTACAGACATGACTCCACATGAAAAGATATTTGTTGCTAGAAAATCAGGATTTGATCATGAACTCGGAGAAAAGTTAGATGCTATTATTGATATTGCAAAAAAAGGAGATCAAAACGATATTCGAAAAGCCATTTATGAACTTGTACCTAGCTTTACAGGTTATAAAAAAGCAGAACTTATTGGTTGAATTTTGAGAAGCTTTCTTGCAAAGTTCCTATATTCTTAGCTTTTCTATAATTTATTAAAAGCTGAATTTTTCACAAATGAAAATAACTGTTGCCGGTACTGGATATGTGGGTCTTTCAATGGCTGTTTTGTTATCACAAAAATTTCCTGTAATTGCTTTAGACGTTGTAAAGGAGAAGGTAGATCTAATTAACAGTCGCCAATCGCCAATCGCAGACAAGGAGATTGAGAGGTATCTTAAGGAGAAGCAGCTGAATCTGGTAGCCACTCTAGATAAGGAGGAAGCATATAAAAATTCAGATTTTGTAATTATTGCCACACCAACCAATTATGATTCTGAAAATAATGAGTTTGACACATCTTCGGTAGAGTCTGTGATTCGAGATGTGATTGCCATTAATCCCAAAGCGGTCATGGTTATTAAGTCTACCATTCCTGTGGGATTTGTAAAGGAAGTAAAAGAAAAGTATAAAACCAATAATGTCTTATTTTCCCCAGAATTCTTAAGGGAAGGTCAAGCACTTCATGATAATCTATACCCCTCTCGAATTGTGGTAGGAGAACGTTCTGAGCGAGCTCATGTGTTTGCTGAGTTACTATTAGAAGGAGCTATCAAAGATCGGGAAGAGATCACCGTGCTCTTCACTGATTCTACGGAAGCCGAAGCTATCAAACTGTTTGCTAATACTTATCTAGCCATGCGAGTGGCATACTTTAATGAACTAGATTCGTATTGTGAGTTTCATAGATTAAATAGTAAGCAAGTGATTAATGGGGTAGGGTTGGATCCAAGGATTGGAAATCACTATAACAATCCGTCGTTTGGGTATGGAGGTTATTGCTTACCCAAAGATACCAAGCAATTATTAGCTAACTTTGCGGATGTGCCTAATAATCTTATCCAGGCTATTGTGGATGCTAACCGAACTCGGAAAGATTTTATTGCCAATCAAATATGTAAGAATGATCCGAAAGTAGTGGGTGTATATCGTTTAGTCATGAAAGCAGGCTCCGATAATTTTCGTCAGAGTGCTATTCAAGGTATAATGAAACGGATTAAAGCTAAAGGTATCACCGTGATCATATATGAGCCCTTTTTGAAGGATGAAGAGTTTTATAATTCCGAAGTTGTTCGTGATTTAGATGAATTCAAGAAAGGAAGTGACGTAATTATCGCAAATCGAATGGTTGAAGAGATCCAAGATGTAAATGAAAAGGTATATACTAGAGACTTATTTGGTATAGACTGACTAAATTGGTGAAACAGATTCATCAACCAGTCTATATTTTTCACCGGTTTCAGGACATTTGGTAATGCTACTGTTATTGAACTGAAGTCTTTGGCCGGCTTTTGAGACCCAACCAATGTGTTTGGCAGGATTACCAACTACCAACTCAAAGGCTTTTACCGGTTTTGTAACTACCGATCCTGCTCCGATAAATGCATACTCTCCTATTTCATTTCCACAAACGATAGTAGCATTGGCTCCAATTGAGGCACCTTTTCGGACGTAAGTTATTTTATATTCATCTTTCCTTTCCACATGACTTCTCGGATTTATAACGTTAGTAAAGACCATGCTGGGACCACAAAATACGTTATCTTCTAGATACACCTTATCATAAATGGAAACATTATTTTGCACTCTTACATTATTCCCAATTCTGACATCACTACCAACATAAACATTTTGCCCAAAAACACAATTATTGCCAATGCGAGCTCCTTTCATTATGTGTACCCAATGCCATATTTTTGTGTCTTTCCCTATTAATTCGGGACTTTCAACTATTGCAGATTCGTGTATATACATGATAGTAGTAGATGTGGTTACACTATAAAGCCTGCAGCTTTATAAATTTTTTCAATGATACTTACAACTTTCATTCCTTCGAAGGAATTTGCAGTTGGTTCAGATTTGCCACTTAAAGTCTCAAATATGTTTTCAAACACAAAATGATGATTTGCAGCACTACCTTTATATGGGCCATAATCATTAGGGGGGTTAGTAGGTGGTAGTTTTGGCATTTCATAATTTTCAATATGACAGTATTCAACTTCATTCATGTACTGTCCACCTACCTTGAAACTTCCTTTCGTACCAACTACAGTAATACTGCTTTCCATATTCTGCCCCCAACATGAGGTCGAATAATTTATAGACCCAATGCCACCTTTTACAAATTCAAATTGTGCAAATCCAGAATCATCGAAATTAATTAACTTGGGATGTGTAAAATTTTTAACGATTGCACTTGGGTCTTTAATATCTCCAAATGTCCAATACATCAAGTCAACAAAGTGACTAAATTGAGTGAATAATGCTCCTCCATCCATATCTTTTCGACCTTTCCAATTACTGGTACCATAATATCTGTCATCTCTATTCCAGTAACAATTGACTTGCACCATCAATACATCTCCAATGATTTTTTGATCCACAATATTCTTCATCCATATAGAAGGAGGGCTATATCGATTCTGTTTTACGGCAAATACTTTTTTCGAAGATGATTCTTGAGCTCTTATTATATTTAGACAGTCGTCAGTTGTTAAACCCATTGGTTTCTCAATAAGTACATGATAACCAGTTTCTAATAGTTGAATGGCATAAGGTGCATGAAAGTTATTTGGTGTCGCGATTGTAACTAAATCGGTTTCAAAATTGTCCTTATCCAAAAACTCATCAATGGATGTATATTGAGGAACATCAATTTCCAGAGAGTTGAATTCTTTAAATTGATCGGGATTAGTATCTGTGACTGATACTAAAGAAGTATTACTATAATCATGAGCGATCTTCGCATGTCGTTTACCAATGCGACCGGAACCAATAACTGAGATTTTTATAGGTTGCATATATCCTTTTGAATATTATTTAAAGTTATCCTATCTATCTATCCATTCATTCATAATGAAGTCAGTTTTACTGAGATTCTTCGAATTTTTAATGAGTGTAAATAAATTTTCTAATAATAAGATTAACAGATGGTAAAAGTAAAATTTATCATAATTGATTAGAATAAAGTGAAAGATTTATATTTTGTACATGGACAGAACTCACAAAATTTAAAAAGAATTTTATCAATGCATTATCCCTACTTTGAGATACCTCGGAAAGGTAGAAATGCAACTGGGGAAATAGTAAGTTCTGTTACTGAGATAATGAATTATTCTAAATAAAAATTTAAGAATATCTAAACATTGTTTAGGTTAAATAATTAGTGTAAAGTCAGCAAATAACAAATGATGTTAAGGTCACCTGTAAACGAATTCATATTAAAAGCATTAAGTATTTTTGCAATATGGTACGTTATCTATGAATTGTGGTTATTACCCCAAGGCGATCTTGATGAATGGCTTGCACTCAATATTGTAGCAGTGAGCAATGGAGTAATTCAATTATTTGAATACGAAACCTGGACAATGCATCGCATTATAGGTATTGGTGAAAATGCAGGAATTCAACTTGTTGATGGTTGTACTGGAATCTCAGCAATAGGGCTGTTTCTAGGTTTCATATTAGCCTACCCGGGGGAATGGAAAAACAGAATCAGTTTTTCCTTACTTGGAATAGGAGTCATTTATTTAGTGAATATCTTTCGAATTGTGGTACTTGCAATTACGCAGGAAGAGTGGATCGAGTTTTTCGACTTTACTCATGATTATTCAACAACTACAATTTTTTATGTGGTGATCTTCATTCTTTGGGTGATATGGGTACAATTGAGTGATGCTTCTTTCCCTTCTAAACCAAAAGTTAAACATGCCTAGTATTTTCAAAAAGATACTATTGGTGTTTTTAGTAATTGCGATCTACTTTTTTGGAATTCGTGAACTTAGAAAATCGATTCATGATATTTATATGGGTACTATTTTACCAGCTGAATACGGGGAGATTAATGAAAATATTTCATTCTATGCTCAGTCATCGGTATCGTTTACATTTTGTGAATCTTGTAAGGAGTACGGTAAAGGTTGGCAGTTTAAAATTCCTTTCGGCTCCTTTTTTTTATTTGGAGTGATTGGTTTATTGATAATGGGAGTAGATAAAATACCTTTCCTTTATTTATCTGGATTTCACTTCTTATCCGGCTTACTTAGTACGATTCTTGTTATGCTAGCCATTAATTATTCTATGTCATTATTTATCATTGTGGATTTTATTTCACGCTACTTATTGCCACTTGGTTCATTTGGTTATGTTGCTTTTTTGTATGGTAAATTGAAAATGAACGATCGCTTATATGCCAATCAATCCTGAAATAGTTATATCAAAAATTATTTCTCATTCACTCGATATTCCTGATAGTGTAATAGAGAACGTATCTGGAAATATCTGGATTCTAGGTGCAGGAAAAGCATCGGTATCAATAGCTACCGAACTAATGGATTCTTTACCAGCTTTACCTAAAGATGGTATTCTAATTTCTCCTACCCATGATTACCTCGATCATATACAGATTTTTAAAGGTTCGCATCCCTATCCTGATGAACAAACCGTTGCAGCATCCTATGAGTTATTAGAATTAGCTAAAAGTATACCTCCCGGAGATACGGTTTTTTTCTGTTTATCAGGTGGAGCTTCGTCGTTACTTACAATACCGCCTTATGGAATTGAAGTTGAGGATTTACAGGTATTTTACAAACTGTTACTAGAATCCGGGGCTTCCATCCATGAAATGAATACGGTTCGGAAGCATGTTTGCGATTTAAAGGGAGGGAAGCTCGCACATGTTTTAGCCGATACGAACTTAATATCGTTAATTATTTCTGATGTCCCCGGCGATGACTTATCCATGGTTGGGAGCGGACCAACGATAGGTGATGACTCATCCTTTGCAGATGCTAAAGATATACTCGTTAACTATCAGCTATGGAAAAAGCTCCCGTTATCTATTCAAACTCACATTCAGCTAGGTGTAGATGGAGTAATTGATGAAAACCCAAGAAAGTCTGAAAGTTTTTTTATAAAGCACTCAGTGCTGAATTTGAACAGTGCAGGGCAATTTGCCGAAACTATTCGAAAAGAACTTTCTGGACAGGGATATTCAACTTGGATTGCGAAAAAAGCTTATAGTGGTCCAATCAGAAAAGTGGCTAAAGAAATATCAGCTAAAGCAATTTCTGTATTGAGCTCGGATGAACCGGTAAAAAAGCCCGCGGCGCTAATTTTTTATGGTGAAAGTGAGGTACATGTTAAAGGCTCGGGGAAAGGAGGCAGGAATCAAGAACTGGCTTTGATTTGCGCTCTATCTCTTGAAGGACAACATAATGTTCAATTATTGAGTATTGGCACGGATGGAATTGACGGCCCCACAGACGCAGCCGGTGCTATTATAGATTCCTTTACTACCCTTAAAGCAAGAAAGAAGAAACTAAATCCTGAAGAGTTTCTTCAAAATAATGACTCTTATCACTTTCATGAGCAAATGGGGACGCTTATTAAAACCGGACCGACGGGAAATAATCTGATGGATTTACAAGTGTTGATTGTTGAGTGATTGAGCTCTATTTCAACAAAACGTATCTTATACCATGATTTGGGAAAACGCTACCTATTTATGGTTTTTAATACTGATACCCGTACTGATAGCATTAGTATGGTGGAGAGGTAAGTCTATTCAAAATACGCAGAAGAAATTCTTCGACCATGAACTATTCCAATCCCTAAGAATAGGCTTTTGGGAAACAGGTAGCTCCTTAAAAATATCGTTAACAATTACGGGGTTAGTTTTTCTAATTATCTCACTTGCAGGTCCTAAAGTAGGTACCGAAGTACGTGAAGTAAAGCGTCGTGGAGTGGATATGCTCATTGCTCTTGATTTGTCAGCAAGTATGAATGCTGAGGACGTACGACCTAGCAGACTTGATAAAGCGAAATTTGAAATCAGAAGACTCATAGAGCGATTGAAAGGAGATCGTGTTGGATTGGTTGTATTTACAGGTGAAGCCTATCTCCAAAGTCCAATGACCCTAGATTACTCTGCATTATTACTCTTCTTAGAAATTGTAGACACCGATCAAATGCCGAGTTCTGCAACCGACTTTAAAGCTGCTATGGAGACTTCTTTGGCGGCTTTTCAATCGCTGGAAGAATCTACAACCGAGGCGGCAAGCGTTCTATTGATCATTTCAGATGGCGAAGATCATGGACAATCGTATGATGAGGCGTTAGACAACCTGATTGAATCAAATATTTCGGTTTATACTCTAGGAATTGGAACACAGGAAGGAACCACTATTCCACTTTATGAAGAAGAAACCGGCCAATTGATTGGCTATAAACGAGATCGAGAAGGACGCGTTGTAACCACTAGTTTGCAATCTAATGTGTTACGGCAGATAGCTTCTACCGGTAATGGAAACTACTATTCTATTGAGCGAGGTAACGATGGAATCGATGCGTTTCTGGCTCGAGTAGATGAACTTGAAAAAGGCGAGTTTAGCAGTCAAGAGTACGCCGATTTTAAAAATCAATATCAATGGCTCGCAGCTTTTGCTCTACTTTGTTTTATAGCGGCTGTTCTAGTGCCAAACTATCGAGCGAAATAAGCGAAGCGATGATTAAACTATTTATTACAGATCTGGACGGTTGTGTAACCGATCCTTTCATCACACCCGATTGGAAAGCATTTTCTAAAATCCGGCAATTAAATCTTAATAGTCATTACGACCCAAATATACCGCCGTTAACCATTTGCACGGGAAGGCCCATGCCTTATGCCGAAGCAATGGCTCAGATTTTAGGCATAAGAATTCCCTTTTTGTTCGAAAGTGGTGGAGGCATGTATGATGTAGCAAAAAACGAACTTACCTGGACTCCCGAATTAAATGATGAACGCAAAAGAGAGGTAAAGGAAATAAAAAAATGGGCTGTTGAAAAATTTATTAACAGCTATGAAGCAACTATACCTGAATTTGCCAAATTCACAGATGTCGGAATCATAAATCAAAATTCTGAGATCATTTATGAAATTCGTGATGCCTCAAAAGAATTTATATCGAACAATTATCCACATTTTGAGGTGCATCATACAGAAGTATCAGTGAATATTATCCTAAAAAAAGCCAACAAGGGAGAAGGAATAAAAATGATATGTAAGCACTTTGGCTATTCGTTAGATGAGGTTGCCTACATCGGAGATTCTAGTGGAGATATTCCCGGGCTCAACATCGTAAAACTACCTTTTGCCCCTGTTAATGCAGCTGAACCGGTCAAACAAGTGGCCGATGTAATGCGTGGAAAATCAACGGATGGCGTACTGGAAGCTTATCACAAAATTATTGAGTATAACATCAATTATTGAATTTCACGTTGCTGAACTTCTTTCAATAATTCGAAATACTTTTCGATTAACCGCTGATAATCCGGTGCATATTTTGTGAAATCAGGATCATTCAATCGATTTCTGATTTGCATTTCAAGCTCTTCTAAGGTGATTTCCGGCGGTGTTACTCGGTCGAATTCATTTGCAGCTTCACCTTCTCTTCGTTCTTCCTCTTCGCGCTCTTGCAACGCATCTTCTGCCTGAAGCATTCTTGAAAGGATATTTTGCTGGCGTTCAATCAGTGTGGGGTCAACTGCACCGCCTCTAAGATCGTTTATGGTTTCTTCCATTTGTTCGATCATGCGCTCCAATTCACTTCCTAATTCATCGCCACCTTCCATGCCTCCGCCTTGTTGGAGTTCCTGTAATTGCTTCCGGATTTCATTTTGTTGACGTGATAATTGATCTAGTCGCTCCATTTGATCCTCGCGAAGGCGCTCTCCCTGAATATCGTTAATCATATCCTGAATCTGTTGATTCAACTGCTGCTGATTTTCACCCATTTGCTGCAATTGTTCCATCATCTGTTGAGATGACATCCCGCCACTACCGCTGCCTTGATTCTGTTGATTTTGAATTTGCTCTAACAAATTGGCAACCAAAGTGGATAACTTATTAATACCACCCAAAGCCTGTCGAGTTGTAACCGAAGCACGTCCTTGATTTCGTTCGGCCATTTGAGTTAAAGCGGCCTCAATAAGTCGTTCAACCTCGAGCTTCTCTAGGTTGATTTGATTCGAAAATTGAGGGATTTCGGTAGAAAGTTGAAATAGAGAATCGGATAAATTGGCGAATATATTTTCAACATTTTTTTGATCTCTCGCATAGCCCACATAGGCCTGACTTCTATTCTCCGCTCCGGATGCATAACTCACTAAATCTTCCTGTTCCATACTCAGATTAATGAGCGAGTATAAAATATACTGTAAACCGGCTATGTTTACATTCATTTGCTGCTGATTCATCTGCTGCATCGAATTGCGGGTCATTTCGGCTAGCTGGTTGAATTGCTTCTGTATTTTATTCTGCTGTTGGTTATTCAGTCCTTGCTGCGACTCCTCATCATTTTGACCTTTTTGTGGATCTCCTTCTTTGTCGCCACCCGAGCTGGATTGTGATTCTGCTTTTTCTTTACGTTGGGCTTCCAATCTTCGAGCAAGTTCTTTTTTTATTTCTTCAAGTTGATCTCTACTTAAGTTTTGAAGCTCATCAATCATTTCCTCGTTCTTCTCGGAGGTGTTTTCAGATAGTCTATTAAGTTGCTCTTTTAGCTGTTCAATCTGCTCCAGCATTGCTTCATTTTGAGCTTCGGCATTAGGAGAATCTTCACTTTGCAGCTGCTCTTCTTGTCTCGCCATATCATCATAAGACTGCGCGAGTTTCTCCAAATCAGCATTTAATTTTAATTGCTTAAACAACTCAATCGTACGTTCAATGCGTTCTTTATAGAGTTGTTCGTTAAACTCTACGTTTTGCATAGCTTCACGCAATTGCTCGGGAGTCATCGCATTCATGTTCTGCTGCAATTGCTCGAGAGCTTCCCTAAGAGCAGGATCATCGATCTCTTCCATCAATTGCTTTAGTTCCTCATATGCCTCTAAGGTCTCGTCGGATAGTAAACTGTTTTCATTTAATTCTTCTTTCAGTTCATCGAACTTTTCGTTCAGTTCATCAACTTTTTTTCTGATTTCTTCTTGTTGATTTTGAACTTCCTGTAGTTGTCGTACATCCTGATAATCAACCTGCGGATTTTCCTTTAGCTGTTCTCTGAATTGCTCATATTGTTGCTGCATTTCTTCAAAGCTCTCAGCTACATCGTCTAACTCTGATCCTACTTCATTTTCTTTCTCATCCAACTCTTCGAAGTAATCAATCAGGGAGGGAAGGGTTAAGCTTAGTATTTCAGATCTGCTGCTCTTGAACCCATTGTAAGCATCGTTATCTGAGGTTTCAATCCAGAACGTGACTTCATCTTTAGGTTTCAGGTCAAGTGCACTTACATCCCATATATAATTCTGTAAAATTCCATTTGCAGGATTGGACAAGGTAATAGATCCTGTTTCGGTATCATCAACAAATGCCCGAGTCAATTGGTAGCCCAATCGGGTCGAGGTAATTCCAAAATCGTCACTCGTTCGATATAATAGCTCTAATTCTGACGGCTCAACTTGTGTTACGGATGTCTTCGGTTCAAGAATCTCAGCGATGGGGAAAGCATCTTCAGTTGGGTCGATCAGGAATTCAAAAGGATTCAGATTTACTAAGCCACTTTCATCTATCAAATAGAAACTAAGTGTATCTGCTTGTTCAATATTTTGAGAATAGTCAAACGTATTTTTGTTAACAGAAATAGCTATTGTATCTGTGGAGCTGAATAATTCAAATTGATTGACAGCTTTATTTATTGTTCCCTTTAAAAGCAGAGAACTACCCTGTAATGCCGTAATCTGAGAAAAAGGATAAGAATAGAAAGCACTGTCGAGCCCAGAGTAGTTCGGTGGAATTACGGTCGCAGTTAAATCAGTAAATCGTGGTCGTAATTGTACGTTTATCTCATACAATTCAGATTTAAAACCATCCATCTCAATATAGTAGCTGAGATCTGAGTTTAGTTCGTTTGAAGAGGATTGAAATACTCCATTAAAGGACTCCATCCCTCGTTTACGATAGGTTTCTTCGACCGGAGTTTTTAAAAACAAAACGACATCATCCGGTTGATCACCTTCAAATTCAATGGAAACTTCAAACAAAGTGCCTTGTTCAAGCGTAGCTGATCCGGGTGTAATCGTAAATTGATAGGGATTTGGTTTCTCAAATTGTTGAGTAAAGCTAAAATAGCGTTGTGTTGCTTCATTAAAATTAAAGAAGCTGGCAGATGCTACAACACAAGCGAAAACAGCTAACAAACTGTTTCTCTTAAATGTTAATGTACTAGGATGACTGCTAATGAATTGAGTAAGAGAATGGTCAAATTGTTGTTCCTCTACAAGTTCAAGATTCTTATAGATTGCGGCTTCAATTAACTTTGGGTTGGCATTACTCGAGCGCTCCAGATCTAAGGCATAACCAAGTTCTTTTAGCTTAGAGTGTTTACTAAATCGTCGGTAGAATGTTAAAAAATCATCGTTTATAGTTGATGAAGTTTTCTGCCAAAACAGGAAAGCGATCAAAAGTATCAGGAAAAGGAGAGATCCGATTTTTATGGCCGGCGGTAAATACAGTTGAGTTTCCGCCAACACAAACAATAAAAGCCATGATGCTATAAGGCAAACTGAAATAGCTATGGTAGTTCTTTTCTGTCTACCAGAAAGAAGTTGATGCGCTTGGTGCAGCTTCTTCTTTAAATGGTCTGCTTTATTATTGGCGGGTGTATTCATCTGATTAATAAATCACTAAGTGAGCATAAAACATAATTAATGATCGAAAATTGTTACTAAACATCACCTAGTGTTAATGTGTCTTTTATTTGCATTTTATTTCCATCATAGGATAAAGTAATAATCTCTTTCTCCAGATCGTGCTCTAAGTATATCAACCAATTCTCGTCATTCGCTCGTTCGAGAATAGCTTTCTTTTCTTTCAGTGTTTCTGTTGGATGCATATCGTAGCCCATTACCCAGGGTATAGGCACATGCAAATGCGTGGGGATTAAATCTGCAACAAAAATTATTTTACGATTGCCGTCACTTATAATTGGCAACTGCTGACCAATGGTATGTCCATTAGCTGTAATCGCCGTCAAGCCAGGTTCGTATTCATGATTATCCTGCACTAAATTTAGTCGGCCGGAAGACTCAATAGGACCGATATTATCCGGCAAAAAACTAGCTTTTTCTCTCGCATTTGGATGTGTTGCAGTTTGCCAATGCTGCTCGTGTACATGGTAGGTTGCTTTCTTAAATGTATGTTCTATCTCTCCCGATTCATTATAGAACGTAGTTCCTCCACAATGATCGAAGTGTAGATGTGTAAATATTACATCAGTGATCTGATCAACTGAAAAGCCATGGTATTCAAGGGATTTCTCTAGTGATTTTGAAGAATAATCAATCTGATAGATCTCGTTCATCTTTTCATTGAACTTTGTACCGGCTCCATTATCAATGAGATAAAGCTTACCGGTAGCAGTTGATTCAACCAGTAAACAGCGCATGGTCATGGTAATTCGGTTTTTTTCATCTACCTCAATACCTCGCGACCAAAGCGTTTTAGGTACTACGCCGAACATTGCGCCACCGTCGAGTTTAAAATCACCTGTTTCGATGGTATATAAATTAAAAGTACCGAATTTAGTTTTGCTCATACTCATTTCAGATTGTCTTTTAGTGCCTAATTTCAGCATTACTGCATCGAAAAGCCAAGTATTAGCAAATCATTTACATAAAAAAAAGCTTCGATCTGTTAAGACCGAAGCTTAAAAAAGTTCTGATTAGCATCAGAAGGATGGAACTACTTCAATTCTGTACATGGTATCGAGCAGGGTAACTCCAACCATGAGTAGGAAGAATGCAACTGCTCCAATCAAAAGTACTGCATTAAAGCGGTTATCCCATTTAAGAGCCATAAAGTAGGCAGCTACTAAATAAGCTTTAAACAATGCGATAGCCAATGCTGATAAAATATCGAATGGGCTGGGCAATCCAAGTTTTGCTACTGTTACAGTAAGCACAGTCAGGATTGTTAAACCAATACCAACCGACCACAGCATTTTAACTGATGCAATATGATGTCCGTGATGTTCGTGTGCGCTCATTTGTATAAACCTCTCATTCAATTAAGTATAATAATGGGAATAGGAAAATCCAGATCAAATCGACTAAGTGCCAGTATAGACCAGTGATTTCAACCGGAGTGTAATACTCGCTACTGAAATGACCTTTTCCTGCACGGATATAAATCCAGATCATCAATCCAATACCAACAAGTACGTGTAACCCGTGGATACCGGTCATCATATAGTAAATACTAAAGAAAATATTCGCTTTAGGGTGATCCAGAATAGCAAGCTTTTCCGGAGTTGGATCCCAGAATGAACCCGGTGCAATTCCGTAATGGAGTTTGTGCTCGTACTCGAAGTATTTAATCACTAAGAATACACAAGCAAGTAAGATGGTGATCATCAAGTTGATACGTAACCCTTTGATTTCGTTTCTTTGAGCAGAACGAATCGCCATGGCAACAGTTAATGAACTACCAATAAGTACCACTGTGTTTACACCTCCCCAGAAGGCATTAAGCTCTAAAGCTGCTTGTGTAAATAGTTCGGGATACCATGCCCTAAAAATGATGTAGGCACAGAATAACCCTCCGAAAAAGAGAATTTCGTTCACCAGAAATACCCACATTCCCAGTTTTGCCGAATCGAACTGTTGGTCCGAATCCACAAAATGGTGCTGAACATGAGCAGGGTGATTTGCTGAATGATTAGCCATTTATTAGTTGAGTTTTAGATTGATTTAAGCTTTTTCTTCGGTCTTTTCTACTTCGGTAGAAGTATGCTCGGCATCGTGTCCGTTATGCGATACAGCTAAACCTAATTGGAATTCTTCCATCGGCTTGTGGTAATCGTAAGGACCGTTGATGACAACCGGAGTGTGATCGAAGTTGTGGAAATCAGGAGGTGAGGTAGATTGCCATTCAAGTCCACGGCTGTTCCATGGGTTTGAACTAGCTTTTTCACCACCAAAGAGTGATTTAACCAGGTAGTATAGAATAATCAAGAAAGCAACACCAAGAATGTACGATCCAATAGTGGATGTTTGGTGAAACGGAGTAAACTGATCGATGTAGTTGTAATATCTTCTAGGCATTCCTTGCGATCCCATTACAAATTGTGGGAGGAATGTCATGTTAAAGCCGATAAAAATGAGTACTGCAGAAATCTTAGCAAGGGTTTCGTTGTACATTTTACCGGTCATTTTTGGCCACCAGTAGTGTAAACCGGCAAGAAGTGCCATTAAAGTACCACCCATCATTACATAATGGAAATGAGCAACTACGTAATACGTATCGTGTAAGTGAATATCTACTGATAATGCACCAAGCATGATTCCTGTAAATCCACCAATCGAGAATAAAAACAAGAAGATGAATACGTATAACATCGGCGTTTTCATATCGATGGAGCCTTTGTAAAGGGTAGCAATCCAGTTAAAGATTTTGATACCCGTTGGAATACCTACAAGGAACGTTAGGAATGAGAACACAGTGGTTGCCACTGCACTTTGACCGGAGGTAAACATGTGGTGCCCCCAAACAAGGAAACCGATAAATGCAATAGCTAACGAAGAAAGTGCAATTGCCCAATATCCGAATACGGTTTTCTTCGAAAAGGTAGAGATTACTTCAGATATGATACCAAAGCCGGGTACAATCATAATGTATACAGCCGGGTGAGAATAGAACCAGAAGAAATGCTGGAATAAAACCGGATCTCCACCTAAAGCAGGATCAAAAATCCCGATATCCATAATATTCTCGAAAGCGAGTAATAAGATTGTGATTGCCAGTACCGGAGTTGCTAATACCTGAATAATTGATGTAGCGTATAAAGCCCAAATATTCAGTGGAAGGCGATCCCAGGTAATTCCCGGTGCACGCAACTTATGGATGGTTGTAATAAAGTTTGTTCCTGTAAGAATAGAGGAGAATCCAAGAATGAACACTCCAAGCGTTACCCAAATAACACCGGCGCCATTTCCATCAGAGCTATATGGAGTGTAAAAAGTCCAACCGGTATCAAAACCACCAGAGGCAAGTGCCGCAAACGTGAATATTGCACCAGCCACGTAAATGTATAAACTAGCAAGATTCAATCGCGGGAAGGCAACATCTTTTGCTCCAAGCTGCATCGGAAGAATAAAGTTACCCAATGCTGCTGGAATACTCGGTACAAGTACAAAAAACACCATCATTGCACCGTGTAAGGTGAATAATTGGTTGTAAGTGTCTGCCTCGATGAAAGTTTTTGCAGGTGTCCAAAGTTCAGTTCTTAATGCAATTGCCAAAAATCCTGCTAGTGCAAAGAAAAAAGCAACTGCCACAAGATACATGATACCGATCTTTTTGTGATCGACGGTAGTCATCCAAGCCCATACACCTTTCTCGTCGGTGAGATAATTGTTTGTAGGATTTTCTGATGGCTTGAATCGCTTAACCTGAAGAGTGGTCATTTTTTTAGCTTCTGTGATCGCCATATCAATTAATGGTTTTTAGGTATTCAATAATATTAGTGATTTCGTCGTCGCTTAGTCTTCCTTCATAAGGCGACATCACGTTCTGATATCCGGCTACAACTTTATTACCCGGATATAGAATCGACTCTCTGATGTAATTTTCGTCTACAACAACAGTACTACCATCGGTTAACTGCTGCTCTCGTTGCCAGATTCCTTTGAATGAAGGACCGATCATTTCTGATCCATCAACACTATGGCAAGTTTGGCAACCTTGTAATGTCACAAGTTGTTCACCTTGTTCAACCGGCGAACCTTGAATTCCGCCGCCGTTTAGTTCAAGCCATTGTTCAAACTCTTCGGGTTCGTGAACAATCACCTTTGCTAACATATCGGAGTGACTGGTACCACAATATTCAGTACAGAAAATGATAGATTCTCCCGTTTCTTCAGCCTGGAACCATACGTAGGTATATCTACCGGGCACCACATCATGTTTTACGCGGTAATCAGGAATGAAAAAAGAATGAAGTACATCACGCGATTGCATAACCACTTTAATTGGTCGGCCTTTAGGCACATGCAATTCGTTTAGAGTCTGAGCTCCATTCTCGTAGTTAAAGTTCCAGTTCCACTTATATCCGGTAGCCTGAATTTCGTAAGCATCGTTAGGAACGGCTTTAAGGTTTAACCATCCGGAATAGCCCCAGCCAAAAATTACCATTACAATAAGCAATGGAATTACCGACCAGGTAATTTCGAGCGTATTATTGTGCGTAATCACCGGGGTTTTATCATCCTCGGATTTTCGCTTGTACTTAAATGCGAAGTAAATTAAGGCAAAGGTGATGCCAATTAAAAAGATTAAACTCACTTCGTTGATGAAATGAAATAGCCCGTCGGTACTGTCTGCCGTAAGCGGAGACTTATTTTCCGGGAGCATGAAATCGAATAGTCTACCCATTATTGGAAATCGATATTAGATGTTTGTTTTTTCCTTCTTTCACGTAGCCATAAAAGGCCTAAGAAGATACCAAGAAATAACAGCGTAGCCAAGCCGCCAAGCTTCATAAAATTTAAAGCGATGGGAACATAGCTGTTGGAGTTTGGATCGTACTGATAACAATACATGAGCACTTTAGTAAGTGTATTGCCAATTTTTCCATCGGCTGCTTCAAACAGTGCGCTCCGTACGTTGAACTCATCATACTGTATGCCATAAAGATAGCGTGTGATTACGCCATTTGGGCTTACAAGCATAATTGCAGCGGCATGAGCGAACTCTCCGGTGTCTTCAATTTCATTAATTTCGAAGCCTACAGCTTGAACTAATCGCTGAATATTTTTTTTATTTCCTGTCAAAAAATACCAGCCATCTTGTGCGTCAGGCTTGTTCAGTTGTTCGAGGTATCGGCTTTTGTAATCAGAAGCTAAAGTGTGTGTTTCTGATGGATCGATACTAAAAGAGATAATTGTGTATTCGTTGCCGGGCGACCATGCGAGTTCATTGGCAACATCCAAAACCCCATCAATTACAAGTCCACAAAGCATCGGACAATCGTAATACAAGGGATTTAATAATACAGGTTTTCCCTCACTGAATAATTCTGCTAATGTAACGCTGTCGCCAGTACTTGTAGCAAAACGTACATCTAAGGGGAGAGTGTCTCCCAATTTTTCGTCTATTCCAACGCTTTGCAGTGCTTCGGGTTGTTCACGATTAAGCTGAGCGCTTAGGTGACTAAAAGAAGAAAGCACTGCTAAGAATGTTAACAGTGCAATTCGTTTCATAAATAGAAATAATATTAATCTACAGCCAGCGTATTAATGGCTTCGTCGATAGGTATGTGATATACACCTTCCTCTATAACACCGTAGGAATTTAATCGTTCATTTCCTTGCTCGGTAAGTCGCTCAATTTCGTAGTACGAAGAGGTAACATTCACGTTTTCTTTTGCATTATCTAATGCATATTGTGCAAAGGGGATGAGAGCTGCTATAAATACAACAACAGCAACTACTCCAATAGCAGACCACTTGTAGATGGCACTCATATCCAAACCTTCTTCCTCTGCACCATAGCTTACTGCATGGATAAAGGTGTCGTCGTCCGACTCAATGGCAACGTCTAAAACTTCACCTTGTGAAGAAGCTGTTTTAAATACCTCTGTGGCATTACCTTCAAGTTCAGAAACCCATTGTTCAACTTCTTCTGCACTTACCTCATACTTTTCGGCAATTTTGGCAAAAGTATCATTTTTATGAGAAAGCGCATCGAGAGCAACTTTTGCTTTAAAATCTGCTGTGTGTTTTGATGACATTCTTGAACAGTATTATTGGTGATACGTTTTTTCTAAGCATGCATCCAATTTTGGATCATTCTCCGGAATCATGCTGTTTTCTTGAAATTTTTTGAAGAATAACCAGAAGAAAATACCTCCTAGTCCTACAAATGAGGTAAGATCAATCCACGTGAAGTGAATTCCATGCTCACTTAGTAAAGGCATTGCAATCCAGTAGATCTCCAGATAGTGCATTACAACTACAACAACAGCAACGAATTTAAGAACATTAGGTCGGTGCTTTTGCTCTCTGTTCAATAGAACTAAGAATGGTAATACAAATCGGAAGATGAGTAAGCCGTATGCGATAAATTTCCAGCTACCTTCTAGTCGGTGGTAATACCAAAGGGTTTCTTCTGGAAGGTTTGCGTAGTAGATAAGCAAAAACTGGCTAAATGCGATGTATGCATAAAAAACAGTGAAAGCGAATAACCATGCTCCTAAGTCATAAATATGTGCTTGACCGATAGTATTTTTTAACAATCCACGAGATTGCAAAAAGAACACCATTAAAATCATGATTGCCCAGAAACTTTGGAAGCTGATCGCGAAAAAGTACACACCAAACATGGTTGAGAACCAGTGTGGATCTAAACTCATTAACCAATCAAAGCTCGCAAATGCTACAGATAAACCGAACAATGGAATTGCAGGAGCTGAGATTTTTCTCATTAAGCTCGTAATTCCCCAATCACCTGTTTTTTCTAATTCAATGGAAGCTTTATATAATTTGTGACCTACATATCCCCATATTGCAAAGTAAATGATCTGGCGAATGATGAAGAAAGGTACATTTAAGTATGCTTCTTTACCGGCAACGATGTAATCAAAGTTAGGCGAGTTTGGATCAAAAAGGGTAGGGTCTGTCCAATGATGGTATAAAACTGTCATGCCACCAAGGATTGGCAAAAAAGCAAGTGCCCACCACTTAAGGTTACCACCAAATACTTCAGGAATTCTTCGAACTACAACGCCCCATTTCGATTTAGTAATATGGTGGAACATCACCATAAATACGGAGGCTAATCCAATGCCCGTAAAGAATACAAAGCTTACTAAATACGAATATAGTGACTGTTCAAGGTCGGTTGCGAACCCAATTGCTGTGGCTAATAACCCAACAGCACCAACTATAAGAAGAATTCTTGGAATCTTGCTATCTGCTGGAAATTGTAAAGAATCGGTTATTGTAGGTTTATGACTCATTGTACTGTTTTTCCAAAAATCTTAATTGTCGCTCAGTGTTTTAATGTATTCTACGATGGATTGTAACTCATGCTCTGCTAAATAATCGTAAGCTACCATTACACCGTTCTCGTATCCGCTTGTTTTCTTAGCCTCAGGATAGACGATAGACTCAATAATATACTCTTCATCTTTTGTTACGGTGATTCTTTCACCATCTTCAGTAACTACCTCGGCTTCACTACCAAATAAATTGTACCATGTTGGCCCGATTCCACCCGGATCGCCCGTTTCGTTATGGCAAGCTCCACATGCATATTGGGTGATAATTTCTTTACCAAGATCAGCTGTTGGTTCAATATCAGCAGACTGCGCATCTTTAGCAGCTTGCATTTCCGCTTCTGCTTCCTGTGCGGCTGCGAATTCAGCCTTTAATTCATTCAAATCAACATCGTAGTTTGCGATTTCTTCTTCAGAAACATTTTGACTAGCCTGAAGCGCTCGCACATATGCTACAATGGCCCATCGGTCTTCAACAGGCACCTGATGTGCATACGATGGCATATTTCTTACACCGTTGTAGATCGCTGAATAAATCTCTCCATCCGGAGCTTCTCGTAAACGAGCTTGGTGAAAAGTAGGAGCAGGAACATATCCGTATTGGCCTGTCATTATAATTCCTTGTCCATCACCGGTAATACCATGGCATGGAGTACAAAATACATCGTAACGGTCTTGGCCACGATATAGGATAGAACGGGTTAGTTCGATAGGCATTTCTGCTACCCACTCGCCATTATCATCTACACCTTCGTAGTAGGCTGCATCTGCTTTTCGTAAACCACGAGCAACTGTTCCTTCTACAGGTTGGCGCATAGATCGGCCATCCTCAAAAAAGTTGTTCACTTCTTGCGCCTCTTTACGAGGTTGTTGATCCATATTCATGTTTGGGTGGATCGGTGGTTTTTCTGAAATGGAGCCGCGGCACCCACTTAACATTAAACCAACTAACAGCACACCACCGGCTTTAGCTAAGCCTTTCGTTTTCATAAATGATGATATTTTAAACTGATTACTGCTCATAAACTTCCTCGATATGCGTAGCGCCTGCTTCTTCGAATAACTGACGAACTAAATCTTCCTGAAATTTACTGTCTTTTGCTTCGATGCAAACAAAGAAGCCATCGTCGGTTGCTTTTTTAAAGCGCTCAACTTCGAATAAAGGATTATTCAAACGTGGAAGTCCGTTCAAGAAAAACATTCCGAAAACTGCACCAAATGCAGATAATAATACGGTAAGCTCGAAGGTAATAGGTACCCAAGCCGGCGCATTAAAAAATGGTTTTCCACTAATGTTTAACGGATAATCGATCACCGACATCCAATACATCATTGCAATCGCACCCGAGAACCCGAGTAATGCATGCCCAAAAACAATATATCCTAACTTCGATTTCGGCAACTTCATTGCTTTATCGATTCCGTGAATTGGATATGGGGTGTAGGTATCGAATTTATCGTAGCCGGCTTCAACAACTTTTTTAGAAGCATCAACCAACGCTTTCGGGTTTTTAAACTCGGCTAAGATGCCATATAAACTTTTTGATTCTGTAGTACTCATTCGCTTAGGCCTTTACTGCTTTAGGTTGTGGTACTTCTTCAACATGTGGATGATACTCCTGTGTTTCATCATCGTAATTATGAGGATCGCCTTGCGGCATTACAAGCTTAACTTCTGCTATTGCAATCATTGGCAGGAAGCGTAAGAATAATAGGAACATGGTAAAGAAAAGACCGAATGTTCCAACATATGTTAAAACATCCCATGCTGTTGGAGAGTAGTAATCCCAAGAAGATGGAAGGTAATCGGTTGATAACGAAGTTACCGTAATTACAAATCGCTCGAACCACATCCCAATATTTACAACAATCGATATAAAGAAAGTGAAGGCTACGTTTCTGCGAAGTTTTTTCGACCAGAACACTTGAGGTGAAATCACGTTACAGAACATCATAATCCAATATGCCCATGCATAAGGACCGGTTGCACGTAGCATGAAAATTGCTTTTTCGTATTCTACGCCACTATACCAGGCGATAAAGAACTCCATCATGTAGGCAAAACCAACCATAGAGCCGGTAACCATAATAATGATGTTCATTTTTTCCATGTGATCGTCGGTCATGATGTCTTTCATGCCATAAATCTTTCGGGCAACAATCATCAAGGTAAGTACCATTGCGAAACCGGAAAAAATTGCACCGGCAACGAAGTAAGGAGGGAAAATGGTAGTATGCCATCCGGGAATCATTGAAACCGCGAAGTCAAACGATACAATCGTGTGTACAGAAAGTACAAGTGGAGTAGCAAGACCGGCAAGAATCATATACGCTTTTTCGTAATTCCACCAAGCACGGCTCGAGCCTGTCCAACCTAATGCAAACAATCCATACGCGAACTTTCTGATCTTGTCAGTTGCTTTATCACGAAGCGTTGCTAAATCGGGAACTAAACCAACATACCAGAACAGTAAAGATACCGTAAAATAGGTAGATACAGCGAAAACGTCCCATAATAACGGAGAGTTAAAGTTCGGCCACATCGCCATTTGATTTGGTATAGGGAATACCCAATAAATCACCCAAATTCGTCCAACGTGAATAGCGGGAAATACACCGGCACACATTACGGCGAAGATGGTCATGGCTTCAGCAAATCGGTTAATTGCTGTTCTCCAGTCTTGTCGGAAAAGGAATAAAATGGCTGAAATAAGTGTTCCTGCGTGGCCAATACCAACCCACCATACGAAGTTGATAATTGCCCAACCCCAACCAACAGGGTTATTTAATCCCCAAATACCGGTTCCTTCCCAAATCAAATAACCAATTGAAAACAGGAGTAAACCAAGAAGTGCATTTGCCGGCAACATGGCCAGATACCAATTTCTTGGTGTAGGGCGGAGGTTTACATCAGTAACTAGTTTTGTAATACTCGCAAAGTCATGATTGCCTTTTACAAGTGCTGGCTCTGGTATGTATTCGTATTTACTCATTATTTGGCGTATTCCTCATTAGTTTCTTTCACCAAAGCTGGGTTTGGATTCGTCAATTTGGCGATGTAAGAAGTTCTTGGGCGTACATTCAGCTCTTCAAGCATTAAGTAGTTACGCTCGTTTCTTTTCATTTTAGATACTTCACTTCCTTCGTCGGTTAAATCACCGAAATAAATGGCATCGGCCGGGCACGCTTGCTGGCAAGCTGTTTGAACAGTGCCATCGGCTGGTTTTGGCGAACCAGTTTCGATCTTAGCACTGATTTTCTCACGATTAACCCGCTGCACACAGTAGGTACATTTTTCCATAACCCCTCTGAAACGTACAGTTACTTCAGGGTTCATTGCCATTTGAATAATATCCGGATCTTCACCGGTTGTTAAATACTCTTTTGGATAATTAAAGAAGTTGAAGCGACGAACTTTAAACGGACAGTTGTTCGCACAATAACGTGTACCGATACAACGGTTGTACGTCATTTGGTTCATTCCGTCATCGCTATGCGTAGTAGCTGCAACCGGACAAACCTGCTCGCATGGCGCTAATTCGCAATGCATACAAGGTACCGGCTGGTGTACTGCCTGTGGATTTTCTTTATCTCCCATGTAATAGCGATCGGTACGAATCCAATGCATTTCACGGCCACGTTCAACTTCACGTTTACCGATCACAGGAATGTTGTTTTCAGATTGGCAAGCAATGATACAAACACCGCAACCGAAACAAGCATTTAAGTCGATGGCCATTCCCCATTGAGGCTCGCCTTCAACCGCAGTTTGCTCGTTAAACAACGAAATCGGCTGATCTTCGCCAAGTTCAGCAGCTTCCTTCATACCGGGAACTGCATATTTGTGTACTTTTTTGAACGAAGCGTAGTCAGCAGTTTCCTTATACTCAGCTAAGGTTGCCTGTCGATACATGTCACGGCCTTCAAGGCTGTGATGATCTTGCACACAAGCAATCGGATAAGTTTCATTAGTTACGCTTACACCGGCCTGAGCAAATAACATGGAAGATGTAGTTCGAATTGGGTAAACATTAACCCCTCCGGAAGTTGTAGATGGATCTAGCCACTGCGAGTTTTCAGAACTTACATCCGCTACACGTCCAATTCCTTCTCTACCATAACCCGTATGAACGGTGATTGAGTCATCTGCATGTCCTGGTTGAACCCAAGCTGCAATTTTAATGGGAGTACCATTAACAGCGATGTTTAGAATAGGTTGATCAGCTTTTCCAAGATAATCGTCGGTACTGATTCCTAACTTTTCTGCCGTATTTGGGCTGATTAAAGCAACGTTGTCCCAAGTGATTTTCGTGATTGGATCTGGTAGTTCCTGTAACCATCCAAGATTAGAGAAACGTCCATCATACACTGAATTATCAGCTTTAATCACCACTTCAATATCATTTATCGAAGTAGAAGGTGCCGGAGATACTGATCGGATTGAGCGATTAGCTACAGAAAAGCCGTTAGTTACGTCTATTCCATCGTGCAGAATATCTAACCAGCGGTTTTCAAATTCTGATCGGTAGTAGCCATTAAAAGTTGAACGAACAAGGTCGTAGCCGGCTACTTTTCCAGCCTGAGTAATTGCACCAAGGAATTCAATTTCTGATAAAGAATCGTGCAAAGGTTGAATTTGTGGCTGAATAACTGCTCTTGCTCCGCCGAAAGAATAACCATCACCCCATGCTTCGAGGTAGTGAGCGCGCGGTACATGCCAACTGGTGGCTTTTGCAGTCTCATCATTGTATGTGGAAATCTGAATTACTTCTTCAGCACCTGAAAGAGCTTCAACAAAGTTTAGATCGCTAGGGGCAGTAAGTGCCGGATTAGCTCCAATAATTACAACAGCATCAAAATTTCCGCCTCGGATAGAATTCACTAAATCGGCAAATGCAGCTTTGTTATTCAGATCGTCGATATGAGGAACTTGCAGTAAATTTACGGTTGTTCCGTAGTTATTTAGTGCACTATTAATAGCTGCAACAACTGCGTGTACCTCAGGAGCAAAATCAAAGCCTAAAGATACCGCTGAGCGACCTGCATTATTGGCCAAGTCATCAGCTAAAACAGTTACAAATTCTGAGCCTGTAAACTTATTATTTACTGACGAGAAGTTGCTTAGTCCAGTAACCTTACCAGATAATGCATTCGCTAAAGCGTTTGCAAAATCAGCCATTTCGCTTGCTTTAATTCTCAAACGATGGTCAGCATATGAACCGGTAACTGTGAAACCATTTTCTACAGAGTAGATTCGACTCATGGAATCCTGCTGGCTGGTAACTTTTCTTCTGGAAGTTACTTGCTTAGCATACTCAACATTATTTGGATGAGTAGGTGCTAAAAAGTCATCGTCTAATGAAACAATGATATCAGCATTGGTAAAATTGTAATGAGTACGAACTCGCTGACCAAATGCGATATTATTTCCTTCTATCGCATTGTCTTCACCAAATGGTTCATAAGTAACCCATTCAGCGTTATCAAATCTGTTAAGTGCTTCTTCCTTTAATCCATTATAAGTAGGAGAAGAATTTGCTTCCGAAATGAAAGCAACACGCTTATTAGTGTCTGCAAAGTATTCTGAAACAAACGAGTAAAAATCATCAGTGCTTGATTTAGCACCGTTTCTCATTGGCGTTCTTGATCGATCAGGATCGTACATCTCAAGAATAGATGCCTGATGGAAAGCATTTGTATTACCACCGGAAGCAGGGTGTAGGTCGTTACCTTCTACTTTAGTAGGTCTACCGGCATGATTTTCGACAACAAGTCCGGTCAAGCTTCCTTGAAATGGCATTGCCGATGCGTAGAACAATGGAATGCCTGGGACAATATCTTCGGGTTGTTTAGAGTAAGGAAGTATTTTTTGAACAGGGCGGCGGCAAGCTGCAAAACCAGCTAGCGCAATCGATGCACCCATAATTCTCAAGAATCCTTTTCGAGAAACGCCGTCTTTTAGTTCGGTGGCATTTTCAGGAAATTCACGCTCAACAAACTTCTCATACTCTTTATTCTGAGCTAATTCGTTTAGGCTTTTCCAGTAAGTTTTCTGTGTTAATTCGCTCATCAGATGATTATAAATTCAACAATCTTTGGTTTAGTAGTGGCAGCCCTGACAGTATTGGGGAGGGCTAACGTTATTTTTACGAACCAGTTCTGCTCCAATAGTAAGCTGGTCTTCCACTTCATACCCCATGGTTGTTACTTCCTCAACCGGACGTAGGTATTTTTCCGGTTCTCTGTGGCAATCCAGGCACCAGCTCATACTTAATGGCTCCGCTTGGTAAACCACTTCCATTTTATCGATTCGACCGTGGCAACTCTCACAACCTACACCTACGTTAACGTGTGCAGCGTGATTGAAATAGGCATAATCACCTAAGTTATGAACACGAACCCACTCAACAGCTTTTCCAGTTTCCCAGCTTTCACGGATGGGAGCTAATTTTTCGCTGTCGGTTTTAATTTGATTGTGGCAGTTCATACAAGTTTGAGTAGGTGGAACATTTGCTTGTTTCGAATCCCAAACCGAGGTATGGCAATATTGGCAATCTAGGCCAAGTTTATCCACGTGTATTTGATGAGAATATGGAACGGGTTGTTCAGGTGCGTAACCTACATCAGTATACTCAGGTGAGAAGAAATACCAAACACCCAGAATGATTACATTTACAGTTACTATAAGTCCTACTAATAAAAGTCGGGGAACCTGATTTGTCCACTTCGGGAAAATCTGCGCCATATTTTTTAGCTGATTTTTGTTGAGTTATCACGGCGTAACACCTCAAAATTGAGGCGTGCCAAATCTATCGAAAATTTGGAACGAATAGTATTTAATGATGAATAGAACTCTTATTTAAATTAGTTCTAAATAATTATCTGAAAATACCCTCATTCACTGGCTTCCTGCCTTATCGGCAAGATAAGAACAATTGTTAAAAAAACTTGGAAAGGTCTGGAACGCCCCCTATTAGTTTTGAGATTCATTAACTTTAAGGGAAGCAATCAAGAAGGCGCACTCAAGAGTAAAACCGCTAAATATTTTATGGCAAACGATATTAAATTACCCGATTCTGCGCGCGCGCTGCAGGGCATAGACTCAAAAAAAGCAATTTATATCATCATTGGAATTAGCATAGTAGCAGTTCTAATGTTGTTTTGGTTAATCTACTTCAAACCACCAGCTGTTACCGAACTGCCATGGATAAAAAATCTATCGGCATTGAATGCCACCTTTAATTCATTGAGTACCGTATTTCTTTTACTGGGTTTTAATGAGATTCGAAAAAAGCAGTTCGACAAGCACATGAATTACATGATTAGTGCTTTCATTACTTCGGCGCTTTTTTTAGTCAGCTACATTGTGTACCACACTTTCGTGGGAGATACCAAGTTTATGAGTGAAGGCATTATCCGTTATGTCTATTTCTTTATACTGATCTCTCATATTGTACTTTCGGTGTTCGTAGTTCCCTTAGTACTTACTACCTTTTACTTTTCACTATCCGGGCAGTTTGTACGTCACCGCAAAATCGCACGCTGGACATTTCCGATTTGGTTGTATGTATCGGTGACTGGGGTATTGGTTTTTATCTTTCTAAAAGTATTTGGCTAAGGATTACCCTGATTTTACCCTGATTTTTTTTACGCGAATAATTTTATTTATTTCAGATAGTTATTGCCGAAACTAAAGATAAGATTATGATTAGGGTACTCACTTTCAGTTTGCTAGTTTTATTAACAACAGCAGTACATGCACAAAAGGTTAAGCTATCTTCATTTAGCGGTTTTGAAAGAGCTCAGATTGTATATGAGAACTTTGATGAACCAAACCAATTTAAAGATAGCTATGGCAAAGCAAATGTCTCTTTACTTACAACGGGTATAGCATTAGGTGTTGAAAACCGATTTACTGATTATTTCACATTTTACTACGCTGAATTTCGTAACCGCGCTTACGACCCAAGAACATTTGATGATACATCATTTATTGGCGATTTCATTTTAGAAAATGGCTACTCTTTTGGAATTGGATTAGAGAACAGTATTCATACATTTATTCGTACAAAGAATGGTTCTCAACTTTTTTTTAACGGTAGTGGAGGATTGGGAATGGCAACCATGAATGGAAAGTACCGTTATGAAGATGGGTTAAATGATGGAAGGGAAATCCGCAGAAACAGATTCGAGTTTAATGTGCAAGCAAGCCTTGAAGCTGAAATTAATTTAAATCTTATGAAGCTATCATTAGGATATTCACCAATTGGATTTCGAATGGGTTATATACGAAATTCGATTTCCTACAACGGATTTAACGTAAGTTTGATCGTGGGTCGTTAAAGGGTTACTTAGGCTTGAATCACACCAAATTATGAAAAACCCGTTGCACGTCTTCGTCTTGCTCTAACTTGTCGATGATAGCCAATACTTCTTCGGCTTTTTCTTCATCTAAGGAAACGGTTGAATTAGGAATCCAGTCGGTCTCAGCACTGATTGGCTCGATATCTCTTTCTTC
The DNA here is from genome assembly GCA_024742815.1 of bacterium. Classification (GTDB taxonomy): domain Bacteria; phylum Bacteroidota; class Rhodothermia; order Balneolales; family Balneolaceae; genus HXMU1420-13. The sequence continues at coordinate 89,923 of JANSXX010000005.1, read as the reverse complement.
AAGAGCGTGTTGCAGGTTTCCGAATTCGGTAAACTCACAGCGAATCACTAAAATGCGGTTACCTTCGTCGTCTTCGCTTTCACCCATTTCGGTGAGGCCGAAATCAATAAGTTCTAGTTCGAGTTCTTCTTCATCAAAATCGCCCGGTTTAATTTTGAACGAGCCTACTTGTGTGAACTGAAAAGCTACACTGCCTGCGTTACCCAAATTGCCGCCATTTTTGTTAAAGATTGGGCGCACATTACCTACAGTACGAGTGTTATTATCGGTAGCGCATTCAACCAGAACAGCTACTCCATGTGGTGCATAGCCTTCAAGTAAAACTTCATCCCAATTGGTAGAGTCTTTTCCCATCGCGCGCTTAATGGCACGGTCGATGAGATCCTTAGGCATATTTACGCCTTTTCCGTTTTGGATGGCTCTTCGTAATGATGGATTCGTATCTGGATCAGGTCCGCCTGCTTTTACAGCGATCTCAATTTCTTTACCGATTCGCGAAAACTGTTTAGCAATACGGTTCCAGCGTGCAAATTTCGCTGCCTTCCTTACTTCAAAAATCCTACCCATGGTTCAAAAAATGATGTTGGTGATCTAATTAATTTTATCTGACTAATTTAAAAGTATTCTGTCTTTGTTCGTAGTGTGATTTTGGTGTATTCAGGTGTTGGTGTGTTGATGTGAATAATTGCTTAATTATTTCAACACATCAACACCTTATCACTCGAACACCCCAACACACTATTCAAACAAATCAGAACTGAGATATCGATCACCACGATCGCAAACGATGCTTACAATCACACCTTCATCAATTTCGGAGGCTACTTGCAGAGCTGCTGTAATGGCACCTCCTGAGCTCATTCCGGCCAGAATTCCTTCTTCCGAAGCTAATCTGCGTGTCATCTGTGTGGCTTCATCAGCACTTACATCAATAATTCGATCTACCCGCTTTGGTTCATAGATCTTTGGCAAAAACTCGGGCGACCATCTGCGAATTCCGGGAATACGAGAACCATCCGTTGGTTGGGTACCTACTATCTGTACAGCAGGATTTTGTTCTTTTAGATAACGAGAAACTCCCATAATCGTACCGGTTGTACCCATCGCCGAAACAAAATGTGTGATTTTCCCTTCAGTATCTCGCCAGATTTCAGGACCGGTGGTTTTGTAATGCATTTTATAATTATCCGGATTGGCGAATTGATTGAGAATATGATAATCACCTGTGGCTGCCATTTCTTCTGCTAGCTGTCGAGAATATTCAATGGTTTGTTCGGCCGGTGTTAGAATTACCTCGGCTCCATAGGCTTTCATTGTTTTGACGCGCTCCGGTGTGGCTCCATCAGGCATAATCAGCGTCAAACTAATTCCTAACTTTCCCGCAACCATTGCTAAAGCGATTCCGGTATTTCCTGAGGTTGCTTCTACCAATCGATCACCCATATTAATTTCCTTTCGATCCAGAGCACTTTGTATCATGTTGAAGGCTGCGCGATCTTTTACCGAGCCACCGGGATTCTGCCCTTCTAATTTCCCATAAATTTTTACCGATTTATTAGGATTAATATGCACGATTTCAACTAGTGGAGTATTTCCAATGAGATCCTGTAGTTTCATGATTGTGTTTTGATGATATTCGTTTCAAAAGCGTTTTCACCTTCGGCACTTACTCGAGTTGAATAATGAACCGTAGAGTTTGGAGGAATGCTCTTGGTGATCCAAACATTGCCACCAACTGTACTGTTTTTGCCGATTACCGTTTCTCCACCTAAAATGGTTGCATTGGAATAAATGACTACATGATCTTCGATGGTTGGGTGACGTTTAGTTTTAGCGTCTTCCTTTTTTACACTTAAAGCGCCAAGCGTAACTCCTTGGTATATTTTAACATGATTACCGATTATAGTTGTTTCGCCAATAACAATACCGGTTCCATGGTCGATACAAAAATGAGAACCTATTTTAGCGTTTGGGTGGATATCAATTCCGGTAATATTGTGCGCTAGCTCGGTAATCATTCGTGGGATGATCTGCACACCACTTTTCGCCAATTGATGAGCCAACCGATACGCTGCAATTGCATAAAACCCCGGATAAGAGCGAATCACTTCATCTTCGCTAACCGCTGCAGGATCGCCTTTATACATCGCTGTTACATCCTGAAGAAGGTCAGCGTAAATTTGCGGTATGGCATCAAAAAACGATCGAGTAATTTCCCATGCATCAAAACCTGTGGTTTTACTTTGGGTATACAGCAATTCGTATAATTCTTCTTTCAGATTTAGAAGATGAAGATTGAAGGCTTCCAAGTTTTCATGGTCTACCTTGGAATAATTCGGAAAAAGAGTGCCTAAAAGACCTTCGAAAAAGTTTTGTACTTCCTCACGAGATGGACACTGCACACATTCTTTATGAGATTCAAATAGTTGATGAATAAATTCGTCGTTCATTACTTATTAACTGTTTGCCATCCTAACAATTGTAAAGGAATTACGGTTCGTTTTGATGGGGCACTATCAATAAAAAGTAATATTTACCGGAGTCGGTACTTCCAATGAATTGCCACTGAATGTTAGGGTACCCGTTTCAGAATCTATCTCAAAAATGGCGATGTTATCTGAGTTTTGATTGGCCACATACAATTGATCTCCACTTGGATGCAATGCAAAATTTCTAGGGATCTCACCTTCTGAACTAATCCGCTGCAAAGCGGTGAGTTTGCCGGTTTCTTCATCAACAGAAAAAACAACAATAGAATTATGTCCCCGATTGGATGCAAAAACATGCTTTCCATTTGGATGCACATGAATATCTGCGGAGGAATTCCAATCAGTAAATGTATCGGGTAGGGTAGAGATGGATTGAATTTGTGTGAGTGCACCTGTTGTTGGATTGTATTCCATCACCGAAACGGTACTGTTTAGTTCGTTCATCACATAAACAAGGTTTTTGGTGGGATGAAAATCCATGTGACGAGGTCCTGCTCCCGGTTCAGATTGAGCAAATACTTGGGCAGTTTTTGATACTGCTACATCATAGTGATTTATTCTATAACTCCAGATTTTATCAGCACCCAAATCAGGAATAAAGAGAAAATTATTGTCAGGACTGATTTTCGTCATATGCGGATGCGAAGAACCTTGGTTTGGATGAGGTCCAGATCCTTCATGATTCAACTCTTGAACAAATTCCAGGCTACCGTCCTCTAAACGTCGATATACCATCGCAACGCCGCCCTGATAATTGACTACAAAAACAAGTTTACCGGTAGCATCAACACTTACATAACAGGGCGAATAAGCATTTGTGGGATATCGACCAACTTCGGTTAGTGTGGCATCTTCCGTAATGGAAAAAGCCACCACAAGTCCTGAACCTGGTTCACCGCTACCTATTTCACTCACTGCATAAAGATTTTTCTGGTCAGGTGAGATTGTTAAAAAGGATGGATTTTTAAGTTCAGCTGCTAGTTGAACGTCATTTATGGTTAATCCATCTTTGGCTAATTCCCCAACATAAATTCCATCACCTTTTCCATTCACCCAGCCTTCGTCTTGGGTGTAAGTGCCAATAAATACTTTCTGCGGCTGTTTAATTGTTTCGATTTTTTGATCTTGAGTTGAAGTCTTATTTCCACATTGTGCAATTAGAATTACTAATGTTAAGAGAACTAGTTGGTGGTACATTCGGTAAGTGTGTGTTAGTCATTTACAGCAACAAAACGCTCCATGGTATTTGATACTGGCGCTAATGTTTGAAGGTAGGCATAAATGGCTCTTAAATCTTCTTCATTCATCTTACTATATAAGCGCCACGGCATGGAAGTATTATATTCGCCGGGAGTGAGTTGACGGTTATTTACTTCATGATTTGGATCCTCGAATCGTTTAAAAGCGGCAACAAAAGCTTCTTCACTCCATGTTCCAATTCCTGTTTGTGGATCGGGGGTAATATTGGCTGATTTTACCAATCCACCCGGAACATGAAAATCCATTCCACCGGCAAAATCCATGCCCGGAAGCCTTCTGCCACGTTCATCAATGGGGGTGTGGCAATCCGCGCAGCTTGCGGCAGTAACCAGATATTTACCGTAAGCAATTTTATCTGATAGGTCCGGTTTCGATTTCATTTGAGGATTGGATGGCATAGTACGAATGATCAGGCTCATAGGGAAAGGGGCAAAACTTTCAGGAACGTCATGAGCTACCGGCTCTAAGGTTCGCAAATAAGCGATTATGTCGTAAATATCTTCAGGGTCTACCTGTGCATAATTTGGATAAGGCATAATCGGAAACATCGGTTCACCTTCATTATCCACGCCGGAAGTTATTGCCCGGTAAATTTCCCCATCCGTCCAATCTCCAAGGTTATATGGAGTCAAGTTTTTTGCATAAAAATCGCCCGGAAATCCATGTTCCAAACCAAACAGATTTCCTCCTTTACCAAGATTTTCTTCATCCAAAATATGCCCGAACTGCGCATAATCTCGATCGGAGTGGCAATCGGTACATAAGTATACATAGTTTGCTAAATACTTTCCTCGTTCAATACGCTCTGGTGAGAGCTCAACACTTAGCTCCGGCGCATTTTCAACCGCCGGTAGAGCGGTATTTACATAGGCTAAAACGCCTACTATCATTAATATAAATACAGTCACGATTACAGCAAAGATTTTCCCCATTAACTTCATAGCACCCAATGTTTTTGTTGATATTCCCCTCCATCGAAAAGTCGGCTAAAATTTGTGTAATCGTAATCAAAATTGCGAATAAAAATCCACATTGCCTTTTTAAGGCAGATATATCACATTGGCAACTCATCAAATTGACACGAAATGAGCGATCCAAAATCTAAAATTCATAATAAAAGTTGGCTCCAAAAAGTAGCTGAGCAAAGCTGGGAGCCGGAGTTGTTGATATCGGGTTTGGCTATTTATGCAACGCTAAATCTGCCGCAATATGTATGGAAGTTTTACGATTACTACACCTACAATTTACAAGCCGGTTCTGGATTCATCGACGAACTGATTCCGATTTTAGTGGTTGGGGTACTGCTAACCGGATTACAGGCGCTAAGCTTTGCCTTCATTTTTCATTTTGTAGTGCGCGCTTTTTGGGTTGGGTTGATGGGATTAACCTCGGTATACCGCGACGGTATTAAGTACGACGATCTGCAATACAGCGAATACTACCGCCAAGAGATGAAGAAAAGGATAGGAGATAAGGATTCTTTTCTGCTTGCTGCTGATAAATTGGCAAGTTTGATATTCTCCGTAGCCTCTCTTTTTGTTTTGTACTTGATCGGTGTGATGATCATTTATGTGATCTTTTTCTTACTCATGAACGGTGTAAAGCTGATGGTGAGTGAGGAAACTTTTGATCTATATTCGACAATCATTCTCATCGTGGCTGGTGTTTTTCTATTTGGGATAGCTACACTTTCTATTGTATTGAATGCCGAAAAGTTCAGAACGCAAGAGAAATATGCAAAGCTACATTTTCTGATCACCTGGCACTTTTCGAACCTGTTTTATCCCTTCATTAATAAGCCGATTCAGTTTATAAACCTGACGTTTTTATCGAATCAGAACATGAAAAAGGTGTCCTATTATGGAGCAGCCTATTTCGCGGTTTTTATGGTAATTTTCATGTACAACACCTTCCAATTGATGAGAGTGGATTTGTTTGAACCCAGAGATTTTTATTCTCAGCGGTCAACTGCAGCAACCCTAGATGCTACCAACTATGAAAGCGAATTCGAGGGCGCTTATTTCGATAGTCCGATTATTGCTTCTCCGACCATTAAGAGAGGAGATTTATTGTCGGTTTACATTCCATATTCAAAAATGATGGATAAAAAATTGGGACTTTATTGCACTGAATTTTCCGCATCAGATTCTTTAAGCAGATACGAGCGCAGAAAACAACGAAATGAACACAATATTGAATGTGCCAATGCCTTCTTTTCGGTGGTGATAAATCAAGAAGATACTCTGGATTCTGATTTTCTCTTTTACAATCACCCGAAAACCAATCAGGCTGGATTTAAAGGCTACTATGCACTTTCCGACTCATTAAATAGTGGCAGAAATACGGTTGGGATTTATCGCCAAGCAGTAGATGAAGCCGACGCCCGAAGAGATTCCACAGGCCGATTAAAAAACTACGAAGCTGAGATTCCTTTTTGGGTTGAGAACTAAGTTTAAGTGTTCAGGTGTTTGAGTGTTTATGTGTTTAGGTGTTGATGTTCTTCACACCTCAACACTTGAACACATCAACACGTCGCCCTTCAAAGCGCCAACACATCGCCCTTCAACACTTAAACACTTTTTCCTTATCATTGAGGATGCAAAAAGAACTACAGCTACGGGTTTTTCCGGAAATAGCCGGACAGCCTGCGGAACTTCAAGCTTTCGTTTCTAAGAAAATTGGAATTCCCGAATCAGAAATTCGACACATCGAGATTGTAAAGCGATCGATTGATGCCCGCCAAAAGCAAGTCTATATCAACCTTAAAGTACAGGTGTTTATTAACGAGGATTTTGAGGAAATACCTGTTCAACTACCTGATTATCCCGATGTTCGAAATGCGAAAGAAGTGCTTATCGTTGGATTAGGTCCTGCAGGATTATTCGCCGCACTAAATCTCATCGAGCAAGGACTAAAACCTGTGGTACTGGAACGCGGAAAAGATGTGAAAGCCCGAATCAAAGATTTGAAAGGAATCAATGTAAATCACATTGTAAACGAAGATTCGAATTACTGTTTTGGTGAAGGAGGAGCCGGAACCTATTCGGATGGCAAGCTTTACACCCGATCCAAAAAACGCGGGGATGTAAACCGAATTCTTGAATTGTTAGTCGGATTCGGAGCCGTAAAAGAGATTATGGTTGAGGCTCATCCACATATTGGTACAAATAAACTGCCCGGTATCATCGCGAAGATGCGCGAAACTATTTTGGAGCGAGGCGGCGAAATTCATTTCAACACTCGTGTTACCGACTTTTTGTTGGATGGTGATTCCATAAAGGGAGTGAAAACACAATCTGGGGAAGTGTTTATAGCAGATCAAGTGATTTTGGCAACCGGACATTCAGCCCGGGATATTTTCGAATTACTGCATCAAAAAGAAATCGAAATAGAACTGAAACCAATCGCAGTAGGCGTTCGGGTTGAACATTCCCAGTCTTTGATTGACCGAATTCAATACTCATGCGATGATCGCGGTGAGTATCTGCCTCCATCACCATACAGCATTGTAAAACAAGTGGATGGAAGAGGGGTGTATTCCTTTTGTATGTGTCCGGGTGGAGTGATTGCGCCCTGTGCCACAAGTCCGGGCGAAATTGTAACCAATGGTTGGTCATCCTCAAGGCGAGCTAGATCTACGGCAAATTCGGGGATTGTGGTAGAACTTCGGGATGCAGATTTTAAACCATTCGAAAAATTTGGACCTTTAGCCGCCATGGAGTTTCAGAAATCTATCGAGCATAAAGCGTGGAAGGCAGCCGGTGAAACTCAAACCGCTCCTGCTCAGAAACTGCTCGATTTTGTGGAGGGAAGGTTGTCATCGAATCTACCTAATACTTCCTATTCGCCGGGAATTACTCCGGTAGAATTAGGGGAAGTTTTGCCAAATTTTGTACAGAAAGCATTACAAAAAGGATTCCGAATGTTTGATAAATCCATGCGTGGTTATCTTACGAACGAGGCAGTTGTTCATGCTCCCGAAACGCGTACATCGTCGCCGGTTCGCATTCCACGAGATCGAAAAACCTTGGAGCATGTTCGCATCAAAGGATTATTTCCGTGTGGCGAGGGTGCAGGGTATGCTGGTGGAATTGTATCGGCAGCGATAGATGGGGAAAAGGTAGCGGCCGCGATAGCGGCAATTAGGAATTAGGATCAACTATGCCAAGGCTTCGTTGATTAAAAAATAGGATCAACTACGCCAAGGCCTTGTTGATTAAAAATTAAGATCAACTACGCCAAGGCTTCGTTGATTAAAAATTAAGATCAACTGCGCCAAGGCTTCATTGATTAAAAATTAAGGTTTAGGAATATGAGAATTAGGAATAAAACTCCAGACCGTCATCCTGAGGATACTTTCGGAGGAACTGATCGGGTTTTAACTTGGATAGTTTTATTCAGTGTATTGTTTGGAATCTCATGCAATTTCAACGCTGCAAAGCCAGGTAAGCAGGTGTTAATTACCGAGGGGCTTTCGGGAAACAGAGTGGATGGATATTGGTTGTATTTGCCTAAGAATTATGATGACACAAAAAAGTATCCCGTTATTCTTTTTCTTACAGGCGGACTTGGAGTAAGCAGCCAAAAAATTGATGCAAAACATGATGGTCCTGCAAAGTTCGCTATACAGGAATTACCCGATCCCGAAATAGCTGCAATGGTTCAAGACTCATTTATCATTATAAATCCACATCTGGATATTGGTCCGCCGGAAACGAAAGGCTGGCATCACCACGCTGAAACACTGTTCAACATTGTTGAAGAAGTTTCTGCAACTTATTCGGGCGATTTAAATCGGGTTATTCTAACGGGATTAAGTCATGGTGCAGGCGGAAGCTGGGAGATTGCAAAAACACATTCCAATAAAATTGCAGCTTTGATTCCCATCGCCGGTCGAATTAAATGCGAAAATGACTGTGACAATATCGGAGATACTCCATTTTGGATCATTCATAACAAAGATGACGATAGGGTCTCAGTCAGATATGCAGAGGAGGTTTTTGATCATCTCACGAATAACAAAACGTTAAATCTCGAGCAAAAAGAAACTATAGATTCTGTTCCAAAGTCAGAGTTTGTATACTCAATCATAAATGAGTCGGGGCATGATGCTTGGAATCCGGCGTATTCTAATCCAAATATTTACAAATGGTTATTAGAGCAAACAAGAAACTGAATCTGATTGTATTCCTATTGCTATTCTTGAGTTTAAATGTGAATAGTCAAATTACCGGATTATGGGAAACGACCTTGGTAATGTCTGTTAGAAAATGGGTGTTGTGTTGCATATGATTCAGAATCCGGATGCTGCCCGTTTCCCCAAAACCCTTAATCAATAAAAGGTTCAACATACCCCTTACCCTGTCCGGCTAATACAAGCAAAACCGTATCCGGATCAGTCAACCAGGTACATTCCGGTATTTTAAAAGCAACCAGGTTACCACTCACCCGGTACAAATCACTACCCGGCATTTTAACTACAACTACCGTATCCGTAGCAGGGTTACCCGTATACGTGCTTGGGCGTACAACTAGTTCTATTTCCACCCACTCCATCCCATGTACAAAAGCATATGCCGGTTCCAGCAATTGTTCCATTTTATAATACCCATCAATAAGGCAATACGGGGTATTATCTTGTTGCGTACTAATGCCAAAGCAAAAAGCAACCAATAATAAAACTAATCCTTTATTCATCCGGCTATTTTATCAACCCCCAATATCAAAAGCAACTACTCTAAAAGCAATCCGGTTATAAGCCAGCGCCCGCACCATTCCAATTTTAGGCGCCCTTTTTTTAATAATTTCTAAAATAATTCATACGGTGAAAAAGAGCAGAATTCATCTAAAGGAATACCTTCATAACCAACAAGTAATACTTTATGGGGATCATATCGATTGTTAAATGCAGAAATTCCTCTTTTAGTTGTCGCACTTCCACTTTTCACTTCTATACCGATTATTTTGTTTTTGTACTCTAGTACAAAATCAATTTCGTCATTTCTATGTCTCCAGTAAAAGACATTAAGTTCCGATCCAAAACTATGATTTAATAAATGTGTACCTATACATGACTCAACCCAACGACCCCATTTTATCGGATTAGATCTGATTTCATTGAAGTCTGACGATTCTAAGCCACTCTTAAGGGCCATATTTTGAACCTGAAATTTGGGACTTGAAGCTCTTTGACGTGTTATTTCAGGACTAAATTTCTCGAGTCCTGTTAAAAAGCCGGCTGAATCTAATAATGTGAGGTAATGTGCTAGAGTTGTAGTATTTCCAGCGTCAGTTAATTGGCCAAGTATTTTATTATAGCTCAATATCTGACTTGAGTACGCACACCCGATTTCAAAAAGTCGCTTTAATAATGCTGGTTTATCAATTCTAGAAGTCATTAAAATGTCTTTTGAAATACTGCTTTCGATCAGAGAATCGCGAATGTAACTCTTCCATCTATTTTCGTTGTTTACTAACGATGCAGTACCCGGATAACCACCAAACCATACAAATTCATCAAAAGAAAAGTTAAAAGACTTTTTCATTAGCGAATATGTCCAATGACCAACATGAGTGGTCTCATAACGACCAGCTAATGACTCTGTTAATCCAGATTGAATTAATACTCTGGAAGACCCGAGTAGAATTACTTTTAAGTTGATATTATTTATAGAGTCATAATCCCATTCTTTTTTAACAATTTCACTCCATTGATCAATTTTTTGAATTTCATCAATGATTAATAGAAATTCGTTTTCTTTTGAGTTCTTTAATTTAAATCGAGCTGCTTCCCATTGTTGAGATATCCAAGTGGTTTGATCCATAAGAACCGAATCTGCAGAAGCATAATGTGATTGAATGGTCGAATCTGATGCAAGTTGAGTAACCAAGGTTGTTTTACCAACTTGTCTAGGACCTAATATGATTTGAATAAACTTACGTTCTTCATTCTCAATCCTCTTTTGTAGCTTATCTTTTTGTGGTAACTCAATCATGTCATAACAATTTACTCAATACACTGATTAAATTTACTCAATTGACTAAGTAATACAAATTATATGACCATATTAAAAGCAGACCTAACACACCTCGATGCCCTCAACGATCTATTCGATCAATACCGGCGCTTCTATAACAAAACTTCGGATTTGGAAGCTAGCAAGTCGTTTCTTAAAGCACGCATCGAACACAATGAATCGGAGATTTTTATGGCATGGGAAGGGGAGATGGCCGTCGGATTTGTGCAACTCTTTCCATTATTTTCATCCACACGGTTAGCGAGGTATTGGTTACTTAATGATTTATTCGTGCACCGGGATCACCGTGGACAAGGGATTTCAAAAGCGTTGATCGAACGAGCTAAAGTATTATGTCGGGAAACCAATGCCTGTGGTATGTATCTGGAAACTGGCAAAGACAACGATATCGGAAATCAGTTGTATCCTGCCACCGATTTCAAAATCATGGATTCGGTCAATTTTTATGAATGGACTGAAGAGAATTAAAAATTCAAAATTTAAGATTTAAAATTAGTCTACCATCTTAAATTTTAAATCTTTCATTTTTAATTACTATAGCTAAGGTAAACAGATCAATAATAATGCCCTTCAAATCGTCCTTCTAGAACCCTTTTTTTCAGGTTCGCATCGCCAATGGGCGGAAGGATTAAAAAAACATTCTCGGCATCACATTGAGATTTTGAGCTTACCAGGCAGACATTGGAAATGGCGGATGCACGGTGGGGCGCTTTCATTGGCCAAGCAGTTTAATGAGTTGGATTTCAAACCGGATCTCATTCTTGGCACATCTATGCTCGATTTTTCCACTTTTTTGGGATTAACGCGACACCAATCTGCGGGAATTCCAACGGCGATGTATTTTCATGAGAATCAACTTACCTATCCGTGGTCGCCCCAAGATCGGGATGTGAAGCATAAGCGCGATAACCATTACGCATTCATCAATTACACGTCAGCTTTGGTAGCTGATCGAGTGTTGTTTAATTCCGAATACCATCGAGCTTCTTTTTTGGAGGCATTGCCGGCATTTTTAAATCAATTCCCGGATAAGCGAGATAAATCAAACATTAAGCTTATCGAGAAAAAAAGTGAAGTGCTGCATTTAGGGTTGGATCTTAGGCGATTCGATGCGCATCGCAGTACCCATTCGTATGGAGTGCCGTTGGTGATTTGGAATCATCGGTGGGAATACGATAAACGTCCGAAACCGTTTTTCTCAGCTTTGAAGAAAATCAGCGGAAAAGGAATCGATTTTAAACTTGTTGTTTTAGGTGAGCGCAACGAAATGATCCCGAAAAGCTTCGATGAGGCCAAAGAATCACTTCAAAAACATATTGTTCATTGGGGGTATGCAGAATCCTTCGAAGAGTACGCCCAATGGCTGTGGAAAGGTGATATTTTGCCGGTTACTTCAAAGCAGGATTTTTTTGGAGGAAGTGTAGTAGAAGCCATGTATTGTGAGTGTATTCCCTTGCTCCCGAACAGATTGGCGTATCCTGGGCACTTGGATGAAGCCTCGAAACCAGACTTTTTGTACGAAGAAGGAACATTTCTTGAACGCTTGCAGCAGATGATCTTGAATTACAAAAACATTAAATCTTACAATACCCGAAAACTTGTCGAGCACTACGATTGGCAATCGTTGATTCCGAAATACGATGAAAAATTATCAACCGTCTACGTAACAAAATAGTAGATCTGCGTACATCTTTCGCGAATAAATGGAGGATTATATGAAGGAGAATTGGGTACAACACTTCGAATTTATCGCCAGATTATATGCAAGTACCATGCTTAGTATTTATGGGTTAGGTAAAATTATGGGCGGACAGTTTTACCAAAATGGAGTACCCGATAAGGTTGCTTCTATACCGTTAGCAGAGGTTGGAGGCTTCGATTTAGCCTGGACATTCTTCGGATATTCGTTCGGTTACATTGTATTTATTGGAGGCTCCCAGTTATTGGGATCGTTGCTGCTTCTCTTTGAACGTACTAAAATTCTTGGTGCAGCTATTCTCGTTCCAATTTTACTAAATATCATAATTGTGGATTTTTTCTACGAGATTTCGACCGGCGCTATGATGAGTGCTATCAGCTACTTCATAGCTGTAAATTTTGTGCTCTGTTATAATCGTGAACAAGTGATGGCTGCTTTATCGAAGGTTCTGATAAAGCCTGATTCTTCTAACTGGAAATCAAAATTAACTAAGATTGGTATTGGAATTGTGGGTGTAATGGTTTTGATGTTACTCGAGAATCAAATGTTGAATTTGGTGGGGCGATAGAATAGCTAGTTAAATGAAGTTATCTGAACGATTAATCATCCTATTATTCCTAGTTGGGTTAATTCCGGTTGGTTTAGGTTTTTTAGGAAAATTTCATTGGATCGCTGATTTATTTTCACATTTCAGGTTGATCTATATCATCTATTTCTATTCAATAGGATTTATTTTGCTTCTTGCTAGAAGTATAAAAACCGGATTGCTATCGATATTAATTGCTCTGTTATTAACAGCCCCACTGATTCACTTTTATTCACCAAAACCGCCCATTACCTCAAGTAATGCTAATACTCTAAGTATTGCTTCCATCAATTTACTTTCCTCTAATTCGAATTATTCGGAAGTCCTTGAATACGTTACCAAGAATAATTTTGATATTGTTTTTTTGATGGAGTTAAATCATCAATGGCAGCTTCAATTTGAGGATTTAAATAGCTATGAGCATACCTACTTTTTACCAAGATCGGATAATTTTGGGATTGGCGTTATCAGTAAGGTTGAACTCGATTCTATACAAGTAATAGATCTAAGCGATGCAAACTTGCCTAGTTTATTGGTTTCGATATCAAAGGAAAGTGAAACACTTTCAATGTTAGCCACTCACCCGCTTCCTCCAATTGGGAGAAGATTTTTTGAGTCAAGAAATCTTCAATTCGAGAATATTAACCGTTTTGTAAGCACCATCGAAACAGAAATAATTTTGATAGGTGATTTAAATTCGACTACTTTTTCCCCGAATTTTAAAAGATTGACGCGAGAGAATGACTTGATCGATACCAGAATAGGCTTCGGAATACTGCCAACATGGAATGACTTATTCGGTATTAATTTGCTAACTCTAGATCATGCACTGGCAACGCCGGGTGTTTACGTGTTGCGAAGATCTGTAGGTAAGTCAATTGGATCGGATCATTTGCCGATCGAGGTTGAAATAGGATTCTAGTTCAATCCGAACCTTTCTTCATCGGCCAGATAACTTCTACCCAAAGGTCTTCTACCTGATCGCGCGCCCATTGATGTCGTCGTAGAAATTTCAAGCTCGATTTAACCGATGGATCATTTTTGAAGCAATTCACATCCACATGAAAGCTCAGCTGTTCCCATCCGTAATAGTTCACTAAATCCTCAACAACTTGTTTGAGCTTAATCCCATGCAGTGGATTGTTAGGTTGTGAGCTCAAGATTCCGCGACTTCTTTCAGTTTAGGTAAGGCAATTTTCCAACCTTTTTGGGTATCAATATAGCGTTGAAGCCCATCTTCCACATATTTAAACCCGCGTTGCGTGATGGTAAGATCGGTTTCATCACCGTGTTCCTCGAGTTGGTAGGTGATTACGATATAATTCTCGAGCGTGTCATTTAGCTTGTTATCATTTGGAAACAACGTGTGTTCCAGCAACTTACCCGGAATATTTCTGATCACTTCTCCCTTAACAATGGTGATTTGCTTATTGTCTTGTTCTATAAAAAAATGCGATTTGCTACCGGGCTTCCAGTCTGTGTCAACTCTGGAACCAAACATATACTGCTCAATCTTATCCGGATTAGTGATGGTATCCCAAACTTTTTCGGCGCTCGCTTTAATGGTAGTCTTTAATTCAATTGTGTTTTCCATCCGTATCGTGATTGATTATTTAACGGGTGATGTCAATTATTTCTGTGGTTATTGAGTCAGAAACCATTCCCCAATCTTTTGATTAGCCTCGAAGTACATACGCTGTCGAAAATTCAAAGTTCCTAAGCTCAACGGTATCTTTATGGTTAAACGAATAGTGTTTACTCCAGAATTGTATATTTTTCTTCTACTGCTTTAAGCGACTCAGAAATTACTGTAGAAAGTACGTCAATGTCTATATCTGAGAGCTTTTTTATGTAAAAACACGATTTTCCGGTTTTAAACTTTCCAATTTTTTCCAGGAGTTCGGCATGGCGTTTAAAGCCATCCATAATATATAAATTGATGGCTTGTTTACGATTCGAAAATCCTGTTATCAGCATATCACCTTCACGGCCACTCTCGTATTTGTAGTGATATTTACCGAAGCCTACAATACTACTGCCCCACATTACCGGCTCCCGACCGGAAATTTCAGTCATCAGCTTTAAAATGGTTTTACAGTCTTCTTTTCGCTGCGGATGCTCTATGGCTTCGATGTAGGCATCAACACTTAAATTGGTTGGAACTGTTTTATTTTCCGCCATGTACAGCGTGTAATCATTTATAGTTGGAAAAACTGATTCGTTGGGCTTATAATAATTTTATAGAATGATAAATAAAAGCGAGATACTTAATCTAAAGTCAATTTCTTGAAGTTTTCCATCTCTAAATATTTTGGTCCAAGCACTCTTGTAACTGCCGCCTTTATTGGGCCGGGCACTATAACCATTTGTACCCTGGCTGGGGTTACCGGTGGGTATACGCTACTATGGGCCGTAGTATTTTCGGTGTTTACTACCATCATTTTGCAAGAAATGACAGCCCGACTTGGTCTGGTAACACAAAATGGTTTTGGAGAAGCCATTCGTGATCAATTACAACAACCGGTACTGCGAGGGTTGGCAGTTATCTTGATTTTTGGAGCAATTATTATTGGAAATGCTGCTTATGAAGGTGGAAACATATCCGGTGCTGTGTTGGGGTTTAATGAGTTTTTTGGGACGATTACCTACGAATTTGGTGATCATATAATACCGTTAGCGCCACTTATTCTAGGTGGAATAGCTTTTTTGATACTTTTTATAGGAGAAGTAAAGCTAATTGAATGGTTTTTGATTGGCTTGGTAATGATACTCAGTGTTGTTTTTATCACTACAGCAGTAGTGGTGGAGCCGGATGTTCGGCAGATTCTGCGAGGAATGTTTATTCCCTTTACCGGTGATACCGATTGGGTACTTCTGGTTGGATTAATTGGAACAACGGTTGTTCCTTACAATCTGTTTTTGCACGCATCACTGGTTAAGGAAAAGTACTCGAGTGTTCGCTCATTATCAGATTTGAGGAAAGAAAATGCGACGGCTATCATCATTGGAGGTGTGATTTCAATCTGCATCATCATTACAAGTGCTACAACACTCTTCGGGAACAGCGAAATTCAATCAGCTGCTGATATGGCTCAGCAACTAGAGCCGTTATTAGGCAGTTGGTCGGGCTATTTTCTGGGAATTGGATTGTTTGCTGCAGGAATTTCGTCGGCTATTACCGCGCCATTGGCTGCCACTTACGCTGCACGCGGAATTCTAGGCTGGGAATCAGACAGTCTACGATCGTTTAAATTCCGATTGGTTTGGATGAGCATTCTGGTACTTGGTGTTCTTTCCAGTTTATTTGGTGGAAGTCCGGTTGAAATTATTCAGTTTGCTCAGGTAACAAACGGTATTTTACTACCATTAGTAGCGATTTTTTTGCTGTATCTGATGAATCAGACCAAATTACTGGGTGTGTATACCAATGGAATATTCCAAAATACCGCCGGTTTCCTGGTGTTGTTAGTTGCCTTTGCACTTGGGATTCGAAGTTTAAATGCTGTTTTTCAATTTTTGTAAGATGAAGATTGACTTGAATTGTGACTTAGGTGAATGGAAAACACCGGAAAGCCGTCTAAATGATCAAAAGATCATGCCTTACATTACCTCGTGTAATATCGCCTGCGGTGGGCACATTGGCGATGACGAATCCATGAAGTCAACCATTAAAGTTGCGGCAGATAATGGTGTTGCTTTAGGTTTGCATCCCTCTTATCCCGATAAAGAGAATTTTGGAAGACAAATACTAAATATTTCGCCAAAAGAACTTCTGAATTCCTTGAAAAGCCAAGTGGAAGTTTTTATGGATCATGCTTCGAATCTAGGCGTAGATGTACATCATCTTAAACCGCATGGAGCATTATATAATGTGGCAGCTAAAGATGAAAAAATTGCGAAAATCATTGTGCAATGCTTAGAAGACCTTCAATTAAAACTTCCAATTTATACCTTGCCGAACAGTTCGTTAAAAACGGTGGCAGAGCAGCATGGTTTTACCTGTGTTCAAGAAGTATTTGCTGACAGAGCCTATGAAGACTCCCTTGAATTGCGAGCCCGAACAAAGCCCGGTGCTGTACTAAACGATTTCACACAAGTACAAGAGCATATTCACCGAATGGTTATCGATGGCGTTGTTAAAACGTATTCAGGTAAGGTAAAACCTATAAATGCTGAAACGATGTGTCTGCATAGCGATACGGAAGGAGCTATTCATTTAGCGAAACAAATACATCAATATTTAACCGATCATGGTTGTACCATCGTTGCATATTAAAGGATTGGAGTGGAGCATAACTCACTTGAATGAACAGGCATTGATTTTGAGCCCTTTGATTGAATCTAATCCGATTACATCCATTCATAATTTATTTAGGATGTTGGAGTCGAATGCGATTGCCGGTATCATCGATGTAGTGCCTGCGTATGAAAATCTCACCATTTTTTTGGATTACGCTGAGTTGTCGCAAAAGCAATTGATAGAAAGACTCACAAAGCTTCAAGTTGTAGATGCATTTGAAAAAGCAACTTCTCATCACATTCAAGTGGATTATAACAAGGGATTAGATTGGGAAAGGGCAGAAAATTATACAAAGCTTTCGAAAGCTGAGATCATCAAAAAGCACACGGAAACAACTTATACGGTAGCAATGGTCGGCTTTTTACCGGGATTTATCTTTCTGGATGGACTAGATCCAATGCTCACTATTCCACGATTAGATTCGCCTCGAAACCAAGTTCCAGCAGGAGCAATAGGGATAGGAGGTTCACAAACTGGTTTATACTCCATTCAAAGTGCGGGTGGCTGGAATATTATTGGAACTACAATTCAGCGCTTTTTTGATGCCACAAATCAACCTCCCATATCGGTTAAGCCGGGTGATTTTATACAATTTATAGATAGAAGCAGCTGATGGGAACTTTAAAGGTGATAAATCCCGGCATGTTTACATCCTTGCAGGATAAAGGTAGGTTCGGCTATCGAAAGTTTGGGATTCCAATTTCCGGTGCAATGGATGAACAAGCAATGGAAGATGTAAATCGAATAGTAGGAAATCCGGTTAACTATCCTGTAATTGAATGTACATTTGAAGGTGGGACATATGAGTTCAATTCAGATGCTGTTATTGCAATAACGGGAGCGAACACTGAAGTCACCATAAATGGAGAAGAGGTGCCTCGGTACAAATCGTTAACGGTTTTAGAAGGAGATTTACTGAGCATCGGACATCCGAAAAGAGGGATAAGAAGTTATTTCACAGTTCGTGGAAGTTGGAAAGCACATAAGGTGATGAATTCATTTTCAACTTATGTATCGGGTGAATTTGGAGGTTTTGAGGGAAGAACGTTAGAAGCAGGAGATATCCTAAAGTGGAACGAACTTGACGAAGTAGTGCCATCAATCTCTCCGGATATTCAGATTCCTTATTTCTCGAGTAAGCTCTCGCTACATGTGTATCCTGGACCGGAATGGGAAATGCTGAATGAGCAGCAAAAAAAGGAGCTTCTCAATGCTGAGTTCACAGTTGACTCTACATCTAACCGAATGGCGATTCGGTTTTCAGGATCATCAGTAGCTCATAGTTTTGAGGATATGAAATCATCGGCAGTAGCTCCGGGCATTATTCAGTTGCCCCCTTCGGGCCTTCCAATCTTGTTGATGAAAGACGCACAAACGATCGGTGGCTATCCTAGAATATTGTATGTAGCAGAATACCATTTGTGGCGAGCCGGACAATTAGCACCGGGAGATACCGTACGTTTTGACTTACAAAATTCTTAACGCGAATTAGGAAAGGTATTTTTTGATCAGAAAAACTTTAACTGCATCCGCATCTTCAATTTTTTCATTTAGTAGTGCTGCATTTATACCTTCAATTAGATAGAAAAGTACATCGGTCTCCAATTTTGGATTATCAACACCGAGCTTCTTAAACGCGAGTTCAACTTTTAAAAAATGAGGTTTTGAATGAGAGGAATTCGTTGCGTTCATTTCCCAAGCTAACTTCGTTTGAAGTCGGCGAAACTCGAGGTCTTTGGCCGTCAAAACAAAAGGAAGTTCAATAATTTTTCGAAGCACTTCACGTGGATCAGATTCAAAAACAATATCGGAATAATAGCTTTTTAATCGTTGCTCACCTTCGGCTAGAATGGTATCGAGTAATGCAGATTTGTTGCCGAAATGGCGAAATATCAAACCTTCAGAAACACCCGCTTTTTTGGCAATTTTACTGGTAGATGTAGCCGAAAAACCATTCGATGCAAACAGTTGAGCGGCTGTATCGATAATATTTCTCTTTTTCTCAGTCATAGTAAGCGATTACTCACTAATGTACTTTTGATAGCAGAAATATCCAATAAGCTATCAACCGATCCGCCGAATACTTTCCAGATGATGAAGGGTGTGAAACTCAGTGAAATAAAGTAACTCACGAATAGAAAGCATCCCCAATACGGGATGTTTTCCACCAATTTCGGAGAGTTCTTTTTCCGACCAACGGTCTATTTGTTTGAGTAGTTTAATCTTCTTTTTATGAAAGGATTTAAGTAGAGTTGTTTTAGCTGAAAATGGCACGGGATCAGGAATATAAGGTGCAGAAGCTTTTGCGCCTTCGTTTAGCTTTTTATGGTACATATCCTGTAATTCCTCGAAAGTCATCTCAGCACGTTTAATGGTGCCAAAGCGAACTTTAAGTAAAATTGCCGGCCTGGATAATCCAAGAATGATCGGTGTAACACTTTTGATTAAATGCTCAAGTTGTTGTCCGGTTGTCCACTTCCCATCAGCAATTGAAGATTCAAAAAGGTGATCCGGCTGTGCTTCCACATGCTGAATCACCTTATCAAATGCTTGATTTAAACCGGATTTTATTTCGGGAATTCGTCTCAATAAACGAGTCTTACGAAATGGTGCCGTATTTCTCTTCCCAAATTTTTTCGAGGTCTTCTAATGATCTACCTTTGGTTTCAGGGATGTATTTCATTGTGAATACAATGATAATGACGATGAAGAAGATAAATATGAAATAGGGTAGGGAGCCATTCCAGAAGGCCGAGTTATTTACCTCACTTTCTACCACAATTGGGAAGCTTTGCGAAACTACGTAATTCATTGCCCACTGTACCGCAACGGCAATACTCATGGCTGCACTTCGAATGCTGTTTGGAAACATTTCAGAAAGTAGCACCCAAACAACAGGACCCATACTCATCGCAAACGAGCCAATAAACACTAACACACCAATTAGAGAAACTAAGCCGATATTGTTAGTCATTAACGATACGCCAAGCATCAGGAAGCCTACAATCATACCAACAGATCCTGAAATAATAAGTGGCTTACGTCCCCATTTATCCACGGTAAACATAGCGATGAAAGTAAATAAGAAATTCACTCCGGCTAATAAAATTTGCTGGGCAAGTACTTCATCCTGACCAAAGCCCAGGGCTTTTTCAAAAATATCTGCACCAAAATAAAGTACAGCATTGATTCCGGTAAATTGTTGCAAACCGGAAATAACCGAGCCAATTACAATAATAGGTAATACCGATTTTTTAAGAAGATCTTTGAATGGAGTGGTCTGCTTCCCTTTCAAGGATTCTTTGATCTCCATCAATTCTACATTTGCCATTTCTTTGCCATGCACACGCTCAAGTACTATTACCGCTTCTTCTTCACGCCCTTTTAACATTAACCAACGGGGGCTTTTAGGCACGAAAAATAAAAGTACCAAAAACAGGGTACATGGAATCAATTCCGACCAGAACATTAATCTCCAGCCACGCTCGAGATTGTATACTTCATCTCCACCTTGTCCGATGGCATAAGTAGCTAAAAACACTACGAAAAAACCGATTACGATAGCCATTTGATAGTAGGTAACCATCTTTCCACGGATTTTAGCAGGAGACAGCTCGGCGATGTATGTAGGCGCATTCATGGATGCAATCCCGATTCCCAATCCACCTAAAATTCGGAAGAACACAAGCAATGAAACCGATTGTGGGAGAAACTCCGGGAGTCCTGATCCCCATGCAGAAACTGTAAATAAACTTGCAGATAGTATAAGTGAGCTTTTTCGGCCGATAGCGCTACTGATCAACCCCGATGAAGCTGCACCAATTAAACAGCCTAATAACGCACTACCTACAACCCAGCCTTTCATGGCGGCGTCCAAATCGAAATATTTACTAAAATAAAACTGGGTTCCGTTGATTACTCCGGTATCGTAGCCAAAGAGTAAGCCACCAAGTGAAGCTACAATTGCAATTAAAATTAGCCCCGTGTTAAACGACTTAACCTGATAAACAGCGTTGTCTGATGTGCTCATAGAGAGATTCTTTTAAATGGTTGAGATATAACTAGCTTGATCACCTGAATCGAAGATCGAAAAAGCAAATTGATCAGGTTAATTTCAGCTAAACGGCTGAACTTATAAAACCAACCGCTTACATACCACTCAAGAATTTGTTATAAGCAAGAAAAGTAGGCGCCGAAACTAGTAGGTAGCTAATAATTCTTTAAGCTTCTCCCAAGCTTTATTCCGAGCAAGTTTATTGGCGTCATCAGCTGGAAGGGAAGGGTCATCGCCGCGGCGCATAAATGCATGTCCTGCGCCTTCATAGATTACATAATTATAGGTTTTGTCGAATTCAGACATTGCATTTTCTGAGAATTCAATCGTTGAGTTTACTCGGTTATCATTACCTCCATAGAATCCAAATACCGGAACTTTTATGGTTTGGTAGGCTTCTTTTTCCTGAGGTCCGGTACCATAAAAAACAATGGCTTGCTCTATTTGATCACCAGCGTTGGTTGCAAAGCGAAAGGATTGGGATCCTCCCCAGCAAAATCCCACTACAATTACCTTACCATTGCCGGCGGTGAGACTTTTTGCATAATTAAGTGCATTCATTAAATCAGTGGTAACATTGGCTGGATCTAAGTCATACAAAGCACTTCGAGCTTCATCCGAAGAAGCAAAATCAGAAGTTTTCACGATGCCTTCTTTTGTGTTACTGATAAGATCCGGGGCAACAGCAATGTATCCACGTTCTGCCACTTGATCGGCGAATGATCTTGCCCAAGTATTTAATCCTCGATTTTCGTGAATCACCAGCACAACCGGCACCGGTTCGTTCACTTCCGGGTAAGTAACAAAGGTGTGAAGTTCACGATCGTTGGAATTTATTGTAACCCACTCATGATGGCGAGGAGAATTTTCGAGCTGCATTTGTGCATATTCTTGCGCCGCTGCCGTAAGAGAAAACAATGCTAACAGCACAAAAGAGAAGAGATTTTTCATAATTCAGAATATTGAGATATAAAATTTTTGAGCGTGTATCTTAAAGTATCACTCATTTAAAATAAATCGAAGTCTATGGAACCCAACGCTTTTGAAACGCGTGCGATCCGCATGCAAACTGAACGGTCGAATCATCGCGAACATTCCGTGCCCATTTACGCTACCTCGAGTTATGTTTTTGAAGATGCCGATCATGCCCGAGCTTTATTTGCCAAAGAAGTGGATGGGAATGTGTATTCCAGGTATTCCAATCCAAACAATGACGAATTTGTGCAGAAATTATGTGCTTTGGAAGGAGCTGAAGCCGGAATCGCAACGGCATCGGGAATGGCGGCGATGTTTATCAGTCTTGCTTCTTTTGTAAAAGCAGGAGATCATATTGTAGCATGCAGATCGGTTTTTGGTTCTACCCATCAAATTTTAACGCAGTTACTTCCACGATGGGATATTAGTTGTACGTATGTGGAAGGTTCAAATTTAGACGAATGGGAAGCTGCAGTTACCCCAAATACGAAAGTGTTTTTTTTGGAAACTCCATCAAATCCCGGGCTTCAAATATTCGATATAGAAGCAATTTCTGAGATTGCACATCGGCACAATATTTTGGTAAACGTCGACAACTGTTTTGCAACTCCGTATCTCCAAAACCCGATCAAACTCGGGGCAGATATTGTAACTCATTCGGCTACAAAATTTATAGATGGACAAGGCCGTACACTCGGTGGCGCAGTACTTGCCTCAAAAGCGTTGATCGATGAAGTGATGTTTATGAACAGGCATACGGGTCCTGCGATGTCACCCTTTAACGGCTGGGTACTTTCGAAAAGTTTAGAAACATTGGCCGTTCGAATGGATCGACACTGTGAAAATGCAAAATCCTTAGCCGAGTTTTTGTCCGATCATCCCGCGGTTTCAAAGGTGCATTATCCTTTTCTGGACTCGCATCCTCAAAAAGAATTGGCTAAAAAACAGATGTTGAAGGGTGGCGGGTTGGTAACTTTCGAGCTTGCTGCCGGTTTAGAAGGAGGAAGAAATTTTTTAGATCATCTTTCAATGATTTCATTGTCGTCAAACTTGGGTGATTCCAGGACCATTGCTACCCATCCTGCAAGCACCACTCATTCTAAACTATCTGAAGAAGAACGATTGGCTGTGGGAATTCAACCGGGAACTATACGCATATCCGCTGGGCTGGAACACATCAATGATATAAAAAAGGATGTTGAGCAAGCATTAAATGCGTGAATCCCAATCAATCAACTAATGAAGTATCAACGCGAGTTGGAGTAGCCTCACCAGAAATTATTATCTCTGCGGCTTTGGCTATCGCGTGGATGGTATTATTCAGATGGCTGATGTCGATCGTATCAAATTCATCGGTTACTTCGTGATAATCTCTGTCTACATCAATAGGAGTTGTAGAAATGGAGTGCGCTGGAACTCCTAAACGTGCAAGTACGGCATTATCCGAGCGATAGAACAAATTTTGATTGGGATAGGGATCGGGGTAGAATTCGTAGTTTGAGTTTTCAGCACTTTTGCTCAAAATCTCACCAAAAGTAGACCGCTCATAACCGGTTATCCATGCCGAATTAGGTCCGGAAACTGCAGGCTTACCAACCATTTCGATATTGAACATGGCTACAATATCGTCGGGATCTTGTTGTTTTGAAAAGTATTCCGATCCGAATCCACCCATTTCTTCGGCGGTGAAGGTAACAAACATTAAAGTACGCTCCGGTTTTGGTTGCTTAGCAAAGTGTTTTGCAAGCTGAAGCACAGCCGTAACTCCCGAAGCGTTATCGTTTGCTCCATTTGCAATGGAATCGGAACTGACCGCATTTCGAATTCCAAGATGATCATGATGAGCAGAAAAGATCACTATTTCATTAGTTCTGTTTCCGGTAATTTTCCCAACTACATTCCGTAAACCATGATATTCTGATTCGGTTGTAATTACTGCTGAGTAGCTACTTATCGGTGCTTCAGATAACACAAAAATGATATTTCCCTGTATTTCCCCTTCCATAATTCGATTATTTCGGGAGTAAAAAGATTGGTAGCGCTGAAAAATATCTTCATAAGACGGATCAACTACGATGATTAAATTTTCTGAGGAATTTCTGAATTGATTGAACTGATTTCTGAAGTTTCTGCCCGCTTCCAGATAAACAAGTTCTGTATTCGTAGCTGTTAATTCGACAAAGTCATCAGAGTAGAATCCAAAATAAAGCTCATTATCAATTTCTTGGTTATTGATTACTAGTTGTTCTGATACTATCGAAACATCTTGTAAATTAAATGATTGGAAATAATCGGATTGACTATCTGGTTGTTCCAATCCATACATATCAAATTTATCGGCTATGTAGTTTTCCGCCAATTTGATTTCTTTAGATAAAGCATGCCTGCCTTTCATCTCATCGGAGGAAAGTGTGTATAGGATTTCAGCTGTTTCTTTCTCCGACATGGTTAACGTTTCCGAGCAACCAATCAAGAAGAATAAAAGAGCTGCCAATATTGAAAAAACAGAAGAGCGCATACGTATCATTTTTTGTTGCTGAATGATACTATTTGGGTAGCAACAGAGTAGTAAAAAGCTATTAATGGAGCTCGTCAGCCAGCCATTTTATTAACATTTTACGTGTCAATTCCAGCGATATTGGCTTGGCTATAAAATCGTCCATTCCAGCCTCGAAACAGCGCTCTCTGTCTTCTTGTAAGGCGTTGGCAGTCATGGCAATTATAATGGGCAATGTTCGATCACCGAGTTGTAGTTTTTTGATGATGCGAGTTGCTTCCAAGCCATCCATTTCCGGCATTTCCATATCCATAAAAATAATGTCGTAATGGTCGGTTAGGATTGCATCAACTGCTTGTTTTCCATTTTCCACAATGTCTGATCGAATCCCCATGCGTTCCAATATTCTAAATGCAACTTTTTGGTTTACAACATTGTCTTCGGCAATCAGCACCTTAAAGTCAGTTTGAAATAACTTTGTGTCTTTTACTTTTTCATCGTCATTTGAATTTGGGGTAAAGTCGGTGGTAAATAATCGTTCTAGGTTATTTAGAAACCGAGTTTGATGAATAGGTTTTTTCAGAAATAGTTCAAACAATGCTTTGTCTGCATGGCTTCCTAACTCATGAATGGAACTCAGTAGAACCAACGGTAAATCGTTGCTGTTATATAGTTTACGTAGTTCTTTGGCTACCGAAACGCCATCCACTTCCGGCATTTGCATATCTAGAATTCCGAAATCGAAGTCGTTTAATTCAGCTTTAGCAGCAATCAACATCTTGGGATTGTTAAAGGTAGATACCTTTAAGTTTGCTTTTTCTAGTTGATGCTGCAGTATCCCTAAGTTTGTTTCATTATCGTCGAGAACGAATACTTTTTTGTGTTCTAAAATGGATGGAATTTTAAAATCTTCAATTCGCTCACTTCGCCCAAAGGGAATGGTGAAATAAAAAGTGGAACCTTTTTGGATTTCACTTTGAACCCAAATAGTTCCTCCCATTGCTTCAACCAAACGTTTGCTGATAACCAAGCCAAGTCCGGTTCCGCCATATCGCCTTGTAGAAGAGGCATCAACTTGTGTAAATGATTGAAACAACCGATGCATCTTATCCTCGCTAATCCCTATACCGGTATCCTTTACTTCAAATCGTAATACAATGGATTCCGAAAAAGTCCGCTCAACATTCACTTTTAGTAAGATTTCTCCCTCTTCGGTAAACTTAATAGCATTAGCTAATAAATTGGTAAGCACTTGTTGAATGCGGTTTGCATCGCCAATCAAATAAGGAGGAATCTCATCCGAGACGGAATATACAATTTCGATTTGTTGCTTTTTTCGGGAAGATGAAACTACATCCAGCACGTTTTCTATGATCTCGCGCAGCTTAAATTCAATTTCCTCAATTTCCAGTTTGCCGGATTCTATTTTCGAGAAATCCAGAATATTATTGATGATCCCAAGTAAGTTTTCCCCACTTTTTTTGATAGTTCCTGCAAATTCCAACTGTCGGGCATTGAGGTTACTGTCTGATAACAATCCGGAGAGACCAATCACGGCGTTTAATGGTGTTCGAATCTCGTGACTCATTGTAGATAGAAATTGTGATTTTGCACGGGATGATTCTTCGGCCCGAGTAAGTGCTCTTCGCATGGCGGTAGAAAATCTGAACGAATGAACCAGTGATTGGAAGAAGAAAAAGAATAAATAACCGGCGAAGTTTAGGAACAAAGAAGTTGTGAAGAAGCCCAAATACACCAAGATTTCGTATCCAAATACTACAAAGATTGCACCTGAACTTATTAGTGAATAAATAGCCCCCGGCCGCTTATTTAATACCGCTTTGATGTACACATAAAATGCCAGTATCAAATAAAATATGAGCAGGATAAAGTAGGGGATAACCAATTGTGTAAAAATCGATGGCGAGAGGAATAACGATTCTAAGGTAAATAAGATGGATACTGCACTTAGCACGTAAATGAGCGGGCGCGAAGTTTCTCTCGGATATAAATACAAGGTGTAGAGCCCAAACAGGAAGCCGGAAAGAAAGAGTGTAGCGTATTCGATTCGTAGCGTAACGATCCACGGTAATTCGGGCATTAGCATGTGGAAAGCATAACTCCCAAAACCGATAATTCGGTAACTATAAACCAAACAAAACGCAGCAAAAAACAATATGGAGATTTCTCTTCTACCAAATAGGTAAACGCCTAAAAAGAAAAGTCCGGCCATTAATAAAATACCGGTGAGTATAAAAGAATATCCATAACTGATATATCTGTCGCGGAACAGTTTATCGGCGTCCCCAAGCTTAATCGGTAAATAAGCTCCTCCTTTGCTATGGTCGAAATTCGCTACATGAAGTACAAAGGTTAGCGTATCGGCGCGAAAATCTGATAGGGGTTTAGTTAGCGGGAGCCAATGCGGTTGGTATTCGTCTTTAGTTGAAGCTACTTTTCCATTAGTTGCAAAAAGACGATCGTTAATATAAAGTTCATACGCTGAGTAAAAGTCGGGGATGTCTAAAGCGAGTGCCGGATGTTGCTCAGGTAGCAAGATTTTGAGCACATAGGTGGCATAACCTTGTGCATAGAAAGTAGAAATGCTGGCCCAGTCTGCAGTAAAAGTTAGGAGTGTATCAGGTTGAGAATCTACAGCTTGCTCAAGGGTTAATAGTCTATTCCAATAAAACGCCCAAACGGTATCGGTATCGATAATGGGTTGCCGGTCGAAATCATGCGATCGTAGATCGAGAACTGGAATAGAAGATTGTCTGGCTTGAACCTGATCAACGAGTACCAAAGAAATCATCCCACAAAAAAAAGCAAGCAATGAAAAACGCTTTAGAAATTTGAAGCTATGGTAGATAAAAGAATTCAAGCGCAGTTATTTATAGGAAAACCATTTCAGCAACACATTTTCGGTAGTTTGAAGAGTAATTGGTTTCGCTATAAAATCCTTCATTCCGGCTTCAAAACAACGTGTTTTATCTTCGGTGGTAGCATTTGCCGTCATAGCTACGATAATAGGTTGTTTTTTCAGATCAGGAAGTGTTTTAATTCTAAAAGTGGCTTCAATTCCATCCATTTCAGGCATTTCCATATCCATGAAAATTAAATCGTAGGTATGTTCCTTAACTTTCCTGATGGCTTCAAATCCATTTACCGCTATATCAGCCGTATATCCCAGACGTTCCAATACTTTGATCACTACTTTCTGATTGATAATATTGTCTTCTACAACCAGTATATCAAGTTCTTTTGTAAGTAACTTTTCTGTTTCGGTTGGTTCCTTTTCCTTATTTCGAAGGTCATTTTCTGAGGCTTCTTTGGCAACTAAGGTAAAGTAAAAAGTAGTGCCAACGTCCGGTTTACTTTGTACCCAAATCCTACCTCCCATTGCTTCAATAAGGCGTTTGCTGATGGCCAACCCCAAACCCGTTCCTTGATATTTTCGCGAGCGATCTGCATCAAGCTGTGAGAAACGATCGAAGAGTAAGCCCATTTTTTCTTCGGGAATTCCAATCCCGGTATCCTTTACTATAAATAAAATCTGATCTTTTTCGGCGATAGATTCCGTGGTAGTTACTTGTATCGATATCTCTCCTTCCTGGGTAAATTTTATGGCGTTACCCACCAGATTGATGATAATTTGTTGCAAACGTGCCTGATCTACAACTAAAAAATTACTAAGTGAGTCATCAAACCGAAAACTCAAATTTACTTTTTTGGGATCAACGAGGGATCCCAACATTTTGATGGTGTCGGCCAATAAAGTGGGAATATGAGTAGGTTGATAATCGTATTGTACCTCATCCGACTCAATTTTTGTGAAATCTAAAATATTATTGATGATCCCCAACAAGTTTTCGCCACTTCGCTTGATGGTTTTCGCAAATTGAGTTTTTTCATGTTCCGATTTACTATCGAGTAGTAATTCGGATAAACCTATTACAGCATTTAATGGCGTTCTTAATTCATGCCCCATTGTGGAAAGAAAGTGAGTTTTTGCAATGGAGGCAGATTCGGCCTTCAACTTGGCTTCATTAAATAGATAAACAAATCGGTTTGAGATTGTTAAGGATAAAAATGCCAGAAAAGCTACGTATCCCAATCCCGGTAACCATGCTGCAACGGTTAATATTTCGTAATACGAAAGTATTTCCAGAGCTACGATTAAAAACATGAAGGAGATTCCGAGAAAGATGAACAAAGCTCCTGATTTGTTCTGACGTACTCCTGTGTAAGTAACATAGGTCAAATACACCGAATACAGTGCAATTACAGCAATGTAATAGTCGATAAAAGAAGTGAACAAGCTTGCAGGTAATAGAACTGTTGTGACAATGAAAAACAAAAATGTACCGGTGAAGGTAAATATCACCCCTTTGAGGGAAAGCTCAGGAAATAAATTATAGATGAACAAGCCAAAGGAAATCGCTGCAAAGTAAAACGAGATATATTCGAGCCGAATAGCTAGCCACCATGGCAAATTTGGTATCATGATCAGTATTGGATACAGTCCTGTTGAAATAATTCGAAGACTGTAAAACAAACAGAAGAGGGAAAAAAAGATGATCGATTTTTCGGAATGGCCAAAATAGAATAGGGCTAAAAAGAAAATTCCGGCAATAACAAAGGCGGCAAAAGCAAAAAACTGTTGTGCAAGAGCTAATTCTCGTTCTCTGTTCAGCTTGTTTTGATGTCCGATTTTGAAAGGCTCAGCTATTCCACCACGATAATGCGAATAGTTCGAAACCTGGAGAAGAATTTCGATTTTATCTCGCCCAGGAGCAATATTCAAAGGAATTACCGACTGATTCCAATTAGGCGAGTGCGATGAACTATTCGTCCCAACATTTCCTCCACTAACTACTTCCTGTCCGTTTACGAACAATGAATAAGCAGTGTAAATCAAAGGAATTTCTAAAGATAATCCGGAGTGGTTGTTTGGTAATAAAACTTCTAAGCTATATGTGCCAAATCCTTTTGAATCTAGCGAAATATCCTCGGGCCATATATGTGGCAGTTGAACGATCATCGGTAACTCGCGCAACTCGTTAGAAGTACGTGCTAACTTTTGCCAGTAAAACCTCCATTCACCGTTTAATTCGAGCGCCGTGTTTTCATTAACTTCCTGATTTCGTAAATCGAGCACCCCACGAATAGCGAGCGGCTGAGCAATAGCTTCAGTGCCAAAGGCGATGGTAAGATAAAGCAGTATGATGGTAAAAGTATGTTGCACAGCACATCGTTGGTTTATCTGGTAATGTAGATAATTACTTAAAAAAAAAGCTCATCTGAGATGAGCTTTAAAACAACCTAATGATTAAGCCATGGCCGGCGACCATGTAAAGTCTTTATCGCCAAATTTTTTGAGGGTGCGATAGTGTGAAGCAACCGCTTCGCGAAAGGTTTCGTGGCAATTGTAGGGAATACCAAATTCTTTAGCAGTTTCTTCAACAATCGGGCTGATATCAGGGTAATGAATGCTGCAGATTTTTGGGAATAAGTGATGTTCGATCTGGAAATTTAATCCGCCCACGTACCAGCATAATACTTTGTTCTTTCTGGCAAAATTGTTTGTGGTAAGCATCTCATGAATTACCCAATGGTTTTCAATCATGTTTTCTTCATTAGGTAATGGATGCGTAGTACTTTCAACTACATGCGCCAGCTGAAATATGATGCCCAGAATTAAACCAGCGGTTAAATGCACAGTAAAGAAGCCAATTAAATACTGCCACCAAGTGATTTCCAGCAACATGAGCGGTAACACAATAGTTAATGTATACACCACAATTTTGGTGATAATTAGTTTAACCCACTCTTTGGTTGGATGCTTCTTGTTCTCATAAGGACCTAAGGGCGACTTAAAGAAATACCAGTAGTCTTTCACAAACACCCAAAAAATGGTAGCAAAACTATAAGCCGGAAAAGCCAATACATGTTGAAAACGATGTACAGGTTTATATTCTGTATGGGGGGATAATCGGATAAACTCAGCAACTTCAAGATCTTCATCGTGGCCGTGAATATTTGTGTATGTGTGATGGATGATATTGTGAGTGATTTTCCAGATGTAGCCGTTAGCACCCACTAAATCGAACATCGTGCCGAGAATATTATTTACGGTGGGATTTGATGAATAGGCACCATGCAGCGCATCGTGAGTCACCGAAAATCCAATTCCTGCCATTCCAATTCCCATTATCAGGCAAAGTAACCACATCACTTCTACCGAAAATCCTGCGGTCATAATTAAAACAAACGGAACCCAGTATAAGGAAAGAATTGCGATCGTTTTGATGACCATAGCAGCGTTTGCGTGTTTAGAAATACCTTTTTCTTCGAAGTAGGTGTTTACACGTTTCTTTACAGCTCTGCTGAATTCTTTATCAATTTTGTTGTTAAAAGTAACCAGAGAAGGCATAGGCGTTTTTTAAAACTGTTTTCAAGAATTATTGAAAAATACGAATTTTCATTGGAAACTGAGTAATTCAGATAATCATTCGTTAACATTTGGGGAGAGAGAGAATTAAATGCTCTTTGTTTGAGCTTTCCATTTAAATATGATCATCTAAATCTATGACTTTTGCGCTCGGTTAAGCCGTAATCAACAATCCACTAGACTACCGAATAGCTTTGTCTGCTTTCAAGAGAATTGAAACAGTTTTTCTCACAAATGAAGTGTGTAATATTAGTTTTTACTTCAGATAATTGGTGAAAATCTTGGTGATTACATCCATATTAGCGACGGTATCAGAAAGGGGGATGGGAACTTCTTTGTTTTCTCGAATGGCATTGCTGAACGCTGCAATTTGCAATTCATATTGATTGCAAGGCTCAAAAAAATGAGTGTTGGTTTTCCCATTTTTAGTAACCGTTACTTTTCGTTGAATCTCGTCGGCATCGTTAAAAGGAATGCTAATTTCGATTTTACCGCGAGAGCCATAGATTTGCGCTCGCTGATCCTGATTAATTTGCATGCCACATAAAAAGCTTGCAGAACCACCTTTAAAAGTGAGTAGTGCTGATGTAAAGCGATCGGTATTAAACACCGGATCAAAGTTCATCATCGATTGCACTTGAATGGGTTCCGATTGATAAATAAATCTCGAAAAGTTTACGCAGTAACATCCGATATCTAGTAAACTGCCGCCACCTAGCTCCGCCTGATTTTTGATGTTATCAGGCTGATTATTGAAGTAGGTGAACGTAGAATGCACATGCCGGACTTCACCAATATCGCCCGCATCGATAATTTTGCGGATGAATTCCCATTGTGGATGAAATCGGTACATGAATGCTTCCATCACCTTTAAATGCGGAAATTTTGACGCAAAATGTAGTAAGTCTTTGGCATCCTGATGATTAACGGAAATCGGTTTTTCGCATAACACATGCTTACCAGCAGTTAGTGCTTTTACCGTGTAACTTACATGTAGATGATTGGGGAGTGGATTGTAGATAACATCGATATCCGGGTCTTCTAAAAGCTCATCATAGCTACTGTAAGCTTTTTCGATATCAAGTTCTTTGGCTGCTTTTTGAGCGTTTTCAAGCGATCGGGAAGATATTGCAACTACTCGGTTACCCTCGGTTTGTTGAATAGCCGGAATTACGTTTTTAGTCCCAATCTTTGCGGTGCTTAAGATGCCCCAATTTAAGTCTTGTTTCATTGCTTAAGTTTCCAAAAATCAACTTTGCCAAGGGCAACATAAGGAACTGCAACAACATTTTCATTGGGGTTTATGGCAATATCAGCTGGTCTACCCGAAACTTTGATAAACAACTCATCCTGCCCGTTTATCATGATATGTAAGCTTGAATCTTGCTGTGTAGAAGTGATTAATGCCCCGTCGAAAAATTCGATTCCATCGTAATTGTCGGATCCATTTACTGTTCCAAAAACTAATAATTCACCGGTTTCGGGATTAATTTGGTAGATATTGGGTCCTTCGCGCCAAGGTGCTAAGGCGAGATTTCCATTCGGCAATAACGTAATTCCATTTGGCATAATGGGTAAGTCTTCGATCACTGTTTGATACCCCGAAACATTGAATCGGTACACTTTTCGCGCTCCGGTATCGGTGACGTATAATTTGCCTTGGTTGTCGGCAGCTATATCATTTAAAAAACCAGGATTTTCTGAAGAGAAATCTACAAAGCCAAGATGTTCACCCGAGTTTTTATCGAAATAATGCACTCCCAAATGATCGGCAACCCAAAGTGTATCTCCGGTAATAAACATGCCACGACCTGCATCAAACGGAAAATCTGCTGTGCCCACCATGAATTTCAACTCAATGATTTCGCCATCAGCGGAAACTTTAGAAATGTACCCGTTGTCATCTCCAGAAGTATTACCATTGAAGCAGGATACGAAGTAAATGTCTAACTCAGCATCATAGCGAACGGCTTCAGGGCCATCAAAGCCACTTACAGAAAACAAGATGTCTTCAGGAGTTTGCCCCTCAATCCAAGAATTTTGAGCGGAGCCTGTTGTTGAAATAACTAAAAGTAGAATTATTAAAAATAGGAGAGACGTTAGTGAGCGGATCATTTTGAATAAATTTCGTTGATAAGCCCGGCAAGTCGGACGCCAGCTTGTACGATTCGAAGCTCAACAGTCTCAAAATTTCGATACATGTACTCATAACTTAGACGATCGCCTTCAAAATCGTACACTTCGGCTAAAAGGGCGTTGGATTCATAGGCCCAATCTAACCAAGAAGTACTTTGCCATTCGGCTATTAACTCATCAGTAAGTTGATCGTCCGAAAAATCGGCAAGTTCTCGACCGGTTTGCTGGCGACTGTCGATCATTTCGCTGTCCCAAATACGGTGAAGATTCGAATTATCACGGAACCATTGTACGCGAACATCATTTCCTCCGCGATCGGTACCATTTCCAACATGCAGCGGCTGATGCAAATCTCCAACTAAATGAATCAACACTTTTAAATTGATGGCTTCTTGTTCGGGTGATAATTCCCCAGATTTCAATTCCGTAACCATTTTTTCGATCGCCCAAAGAATATCACCTTCTTCCGGTGTGCCGGCTTCTTCATAGGTCATGCCTTCAGGAATGGTGCAATAATGCCAAGGTGCCATAAATCCAAAAGCAGGATCTGAACGTACTTCATCCATCCAGGTGGTAACTTCGGCAATGGAATCGCCATTTAATACTCGCGCCACTTCAGCTGCAGCATGTTCGGTTAAATGTTCAGCGGCGATATAGCCCGTAGCTCTGTGACCAACTTGCCCCCAACGGCGATTTTCATGGTTATCCCTTTCTGGATTTGAATTGAAGAAAAGGCTGGTGATTAAAACTGCTATCAATAATTTCATAAAACTACTATTTGATTCTTTTAATGGCGTTGAAAGGTAGGTAAAAAGGCAATTACTATTTCACACTTATAGTTAAATGTTGATTAACAACATTAGGATCGATCGAAGATTTTGAAGAAGTAGAAATAAAAATATTTGATGCTCCGGAATTGAGTGCTTCTACATATAAGGTGTCATTTATCTGTTGCAGAGTTACACTGGAACCTTCAATTTTCCAAAACAGATCCGGGGCGTTATATCTATTCGAAGCAATATCTCTGTCATCTGCATAGAAACAATTGTCAGAAGATTTTGCAAAGCGCTCTGTTACGATAATTTCCCAAGTGCTTCCTAAAGTAAGTGTGGTATCCGGTAGCGCTCCAGCTCTCACAATATTTATATCACAGGTTCCACACGTGCTTGAACCTGGATCTGCAAGTAGGATAAATGCGAGTATTAAACCCGTAAAACACATGGATAGATTCATAATTTCAATGGTATGTAAATGACAAATTCTAAGGTATAGTATTCAGAATCATCGAACGAATAAGGTCCAGTAGTAAATGAACTTTCGATAAATTTGTTGTGATTCCAGGAAAAGGTAGGACTCACATGAAATGAACCGGTCAGAAAGGTAATTCCTAGTTCGGTACTAAACGTTACTTGTGATGCTTTAAAATCATCGCTCAAATCGATCCATTCTTCTTTTCCATTGCTATCTTGGCTTTTAACTTTAAATGAAGAATTTATAGGCAATCGCATAGCTCCACCTAGATGTAATTTTATTAGATCCTTACCAAGGTATAATCCATAGCGGAGCTGAGCATCAGAAAAAGAGATTACATCATTATAAGGCTTATCCGTATTGATGGGATGTAATCGTAACTGCTGATAAGAAAGTCGTGCAGATAATAGTATCCCAAAAAGTGGATCAAGTTTTCGATACTGCCCAAGTTCGAGGGTAATTCTGGGCACATAGCTGCTTCGCCCAAAAGTGCCGAAGTTGTTGTCCACATTGAGCTGTGCATCACCTACTCCCACACCGAGAAAATAATTTTTCCCGGTGCTTGTCGATATAGGCTGGAAATCTTGCGCATGCAGCTCATCACCAATAAAAAATAGGCATACACAAAGTAAAAGAGCTTTTTCCGCGATATTTGATGATCGGATCAAATAATATTTTCTCCAATTTTCGGAATACGTGCTTCAATATCGAACTCTTCAAGTAGATCCTTAAAAACGGCCGGATCTGCTTCAATGGGAGGCCAAGTGTTGTAATGAATGGGCACAGCATATAATGGATCAATCATTTCAACAGCATAAGCAGCTTCTTCGGGACCCATCGTAAAATGATCGCCAATGGGAGCAAATACTAAATGCGGATCATATAATTCACCGTAGAGCTCCAAATCAGCAAAAATATTGGTGTCTCCCATGTGATAAACGCAAATATCATCTTCAAATGAGACAATCAATCCTGCAGGATCACCCGCATACTGACCTTTAAAGGATGAACTGTGATTGGCCGAAACCATAGTTACCGAAAAATCATCGAAATGAACCGTGCCACCTTTATTGAAAGCTACAGATTGATCATCTGCGAGCCCTTCTTTAACCAGTAAGCCCATCAATTCTACAATGCCCACAACTTTTGCCCCTGTTTTTTTGGCAATCTCGATGGTATCTCCAACGTGATCTTCATGACCATGTGTGAGCAGGATATAATCAGCCTTTTCTACTTCTTTTAATTCTTCGGGAGTAGAAGGATTTTGCGATAAAAATGGATCGATATAAATTATAGTTCCGTTTGGGCTGATAAGTTTAACCGCTGAATGTCCCAGCCAGTACGCTTGAGTCTTGAATGTCATAATAGTTTAGATTATTGGTCTCTCATTAACAATCAGTATAAACTGAAAGAGTGTTTATGTTGCTGTATCTTAACAAGTAAAAACGAGAATTTCATGGGTTTTTTAAGCAATTTATTTGGTAGTGAAAATAATGAACAAGCTCAGTTCTGGAATACTGTATCTGAACCATCTGATATCGATGCCATTGTAATGCAATCGATGGAAAGACCTCAAGTAATATTGAAGCACAGTAATCAATGTGCTACCAGTTTTTTTGCGAAGAAAAACCTTGAACTCATTCCTTTAGGAGATCTGGAAAACGCGGATTTATATATAATTGACGTTATCCGGCAACGCCCACTATCGCGCTATCTGGAACAAAAATTACAGGTTCGCCACGAATCACCCCAACTTTTGGTACTGATAAATGGAGAAGTGGCATGGTACGGTTCACATCATCAGGTTCAATCAGAGTACTTACTTCAAACTCTACAGGAAGCTTAATTTATCCCCGAGTGCTCAGTTGCATTGTTTAACCACAGAGAGCACAGAAGACATAAAGGGAGGTGAATAAATAGTACAAGAATCATGAGCGTCGAAATAATACTTATCTCAGTGAACTCCGAGTGCTCAGTGGTGCATTGTTTAACCACAATGTAGTTTCAGCTGTGAACTTATCAAGCTCTGGGATGAAATTGCTTATGCACCTGATGGAGTAAACTTCGATCTACATGAGTATAAATTTCGGTTGTAAGAATGGAAGAATGTCCAAGCATTTCCTGAACAGCACGTAAATCGGCGCCACCTTCAAGTAAATGAGTTGCGAAAGAATGCCGGAATATATGAGGGTAAACATTTTTGGTGATATCAGCGGCTTTAGCTGCTTTTTGTACAATATTCCAGACGCTCATTCGGGTAAGGGCACCTCCACGTTGATTTAAGAAGACTTTATTTTTTGCTTTATCAGCTTTCTCCGGATTAAAAAAAAGCGGTCTAACATGTTCGATATAATGTTCTAAAGCATCCTGAGCATGTTCACCCACCGGGACTAAGCGCTCCTTGCTTCCTTTTCCAATCACACGAATGAAGCCTATTTCAAAAAAAAGACGATCCGTTTGTAGATCCGTTAATTCACTCACTCGCATTCCGGTTCCATACAAACACTCTAGAATGGCTTTATCTCTGATGCCCGCCGGTTTAGAAGTGTCGGGCGAATCCAGCATAGCAAAAATCTCTTCGGGATTAAGAATCTCTGGAAGTTTCTTTGCTTTTTTGGGGAGCTCAATGAGTTCAGCAGGATTGGCTTTCGTAAATCCTTCTACCATAGCAAATTCATGAAATCCCCGGATACTGGAAATATTTCGGGCTAAAGAAGATGCTGAAAGCAGTTCGTTATCGATCAGGTAATCCAAAAAAGATTCAATATGAGAAAGTGCAATCCCTGATATATCGGTGAGTTTGAACTCAACCGTCATATAGTGCAAATAACGTTGTAAGTCGTTCTCGTAAGAAACCACCGAGTTATTCGACAAGCCTTTTTCCAGCTTTACAAATTGAAGATATAAATCCAGTTCTTGTTTAAAACGCACGGTTTACTCTTTGGTACTGCCGTTTGTTTTTACATCCACTTCCTTAGGTTTTTCTGTAGGTACTTTGGGTTCTTCGCTCTTAGTTTCTTTCTCTTTCTTGGCTTCTTCTTCAATTTGGGCGGTGCTTTTTCCTTCTTCCGGATATTCAATTCGGCTGTGATATACCCCAACTAAAATTGAGATAAACGATTCTTTTATCACTTGAAGATCTCTGAATGTAAGCGGGCAATGGCTCAGCTGACCTTCACTCACCCGATCATCCACCATTCGGTTTACCAGATTTTCGAGCTTGCTATACGTTGGGTTTTTCATAGCACGCGAAGCTGCTTCAATTCCATCAGCCAATAAAAGAATACCAGTTTCTTTGGTATGCGGAAGGGGACCGTCGTAGCGGAACGTTTCCTTGTGAGGCATATCTTTGTCTTTATCCTCTTCGTTCGCCTTTGCTTTTTCGTAAAAATATCGGATTACAGAAGTTCCATGGTGCGTTTCGATGAAAGAGATAAGAATGTTTGGCAGGCTATATTCTTTTGCCATTTTTACTCCTTCACTCACGTGCGATTTGATCACCATCGCACTCATTTGAGGCTTTAACTTATCATGCTCGTTGTTACCGCCGGTCTGATTCTCTACAAAATACTCCGGTTTTACCATCTTCCCGATATCATGATATAGTGCACCAACACGAACTAATAGTGGGTTTGCATTAATCGCAGAAGCCGCAGATTCGGATAAATTAGCAACTTGTAAACTGTGATGAAAAGTGCCGGGAGCTTTATTCATCAATTCTTTTAGCAACGGTTGATTGGTGTCCCCCAATTCAAGTAACGTGAAGTCGGTAGTGACTCCAAAAATCTTCTCAAAAAGCAGAATAATTGGATAGGTAAACAGAATGAATAAACAGTTGATGGCAATAAATAAGGCGTTATTTAGCACCAATTCCCACTCTTCCATCACGGCAAGGCTGAATGCCCCCATCGAAATTAGATAAGTGACAAAAACGATGCCCGGCGTGGTAAAGAAAAACTGCGATCGATTTCGAACATCACGCACAGAAAAAACTCCCATCGAACAAGCCGCAAACGTAGAGATGGTAAACTCAAAATCGAAACCATGCACCAATCCTATGAGTGAAGCCATGGTTACAGCTGCAATAATTCCTACACGGGAATCAAAAATGATGGTTAGAATAATAGGTGCAATGGCAACCGGAATAAGGAAGGCGTTCGCAACATCAAAATACATTAGCACTAAATTTGCAACGCTAATGAGCCCCATTGTTAAGAAAACAAGTAGAAATAATCCGTTATGTGAACTAATACTTCTGCGATAAAGGTATAAATACATAAAGAAAACCAGCGAGATCAGAATCACGAGTACAATTCCACCGGAGAATCGAAGCCAGCGCTCGGCATCGGTAGCATTTAAGGCTCGGGCAGCATTCAAACTTTCCAGAATATTTACAGTTTCGGAGGTAACCATATCACCTCGACGAATAATTACCTGTCCTTGCGCCATCGCACCTTTTGTGGGCGAGATATTCGCAATAGCCTCATTGATGCGCTGTTGGCGGCGCTCTTCACTAAACTGATAATTGGGTGCAATTACTTTATTGTACAATTCGATGGCTAACTGTGCACGTTCTTCATTAAACGATCGGTTTAATTGAAATTGAGCAAATTCATTAGCTTCTCGTAAATCTCTAACCCGTGCAATGTTTACAGATTGCTCGGTACTTTGAGCCGGATTAATAACCGTGATCACTTCCGAATTGATATTCTGTTTATTCATATCGATGATGCCTTGGTTTAGCAATTGATCGATAAGATTCTCCAACCGTGTTTTTACAATTACACCATCAAATCGGTTGTAGTTCAGGTTCCGGGTTTGCACATCGTGGTAGCTGTTTAATAATACGTTTAGCGAAGCTTCCGTAATCCCGATGTTTGCAATTTGAAATTCACGTGCAAAGCGAAGACTATCATCAAAAAGAGTTGGGCGGCTATTTTCTTTAGAAATCTGCCATTCGTGAAAGGTTTCCAGAACAGGCTGAATGTTTCTGTAGAGGGAATCCAGCCGGGTTTGAATGGCTATGGCAGTACTGGGATTAACCTCGAAAATAAGAGGAATTTGAGCCTGTATTTCTTCTTGCTCTTCTGCTATTTCTTGTGAAGTTTTGTTTAACGAGAAGGTAAATGGCGCGGTTAAATCATCGGCGCGCCAAGGCTGACCTTGCGTATAAATGTATCCGGTATTCACCGAATTTCGAGGAAGTGAGAATACCGAGATCAAAATAAATGAAAGAAAAATTAATGCCCGAATGTAAGGATTGCGCTTTAACGAATACGCTTCCTTTTCTTTTTTCATCTTGTCGCCAAGCAACGGGATCAGATCTTTCTTTTTACGTCCCAGTCCAATTTTTTCGAGAATACCCATGCGGGATTGTGCAATTAAAATTTAGAAGCTAAGGTTACTTAGCAATCGGTAAAGATCAAAGTTACCGATAAAATAATATTGATGTAGTCAATTCATGTGATCTTTATTTTCTTTGCATTGATTTAGTTTCCGATCGAACAAAAACATATCATCATGAACCGATTAACATTCTTAGTTCTATTTGTATTGGGTGCAGCACAATTTGCTTGCGATACCACCAATGTTCCACAGTTTGATGAAGAAGCTCAACAAGCCAAAACCAAATTATTAAAAGCCGATCAAAACTTTAGTCTGGATCTGTTTTCAGCAGTGCACCAAGGTGATTCATTGGCTGAGAATATCTTCATTTCTCCACTCAGTGCGTCAATGGCATTGGGTATGACGATGAATGGAGCCGCCGGCAATACTTATGCTGAGATGAAAGAGGCGTTAGGATTTGAAGATTTATCCACAGAGGAAATAAACAAAGGCTATCAGGCTTTGAAGTACGAACTAGAGCATGCCGATGATAAAGTGGAGATGGCCATTGCTAACTCGGTGTGGTCGAAACAAGGATTTGAAGTAAACCCCGAGTTTTTTAATACGGTTGAAGAATACTTCGAGGCCGAAACTGCAAGTTTGGATTTTAATGATCCCAACACTTTAGAGCGAATCAATGGTTGGGTGGCCGATCAAACTAAAGAACGGATCAAAAAAATCATTGAAAAGATAGGAGAGAATGATGTCATGTATCTCATTAACGCTGTGTATTTCAATGGACCGTGGAAATATGAATTTGATCCCGAATTTACTGGAGATAGAGAGTTTTATGTGGATGATAATAATACGGTAATGGTTGAAATGATGAACCAAAATGCTGAAGTGGGTTATCTTATCAACGATGAAGTGGAAATGGTCGAATTACCATACGGGAACGACAAATTCAGTGCACTTTTTATAAAGCGAGGGGCAGCGTATTCATCGGTTGATGAAATGATTCAGTCAGATTTAAATGCATCTAAGCTTGAAGCATGGATTTCTGATCTGAATGTGGGACAAGTGAGATACATTATTCCGAAATTAAAACTCGAATACAGACGCCAACTTATTTCCGATTTACAAGCGTTGGGAATGATTGATTTATTTAACGAAGGATCAGCGGATCTGACTAACTTATTTACAGATATCAATAATTTGTACGTTTCGAGTGTATTACAAAAAACCTTTCTGAAAATGAATGAGGAAGGGACAGAAGCTGCCGCTGTTACGGCAGTGACTGTTGGTGTTGAATCGGTAGGTGAATCATGGCCTACTATAATTTATGACGAACCCTATCTACTGCTACTACGTGAGAAAGAAACCGGAGCGATTCTGTTTATCGGTAAGATTGGTAATCCCATTGCAGAATAAATCGGCTAGAAACTAAGGGCGTACATCTCTTTTAAACTGATGCGCCCTTCGTAATATGCTTTTCCAACAACAACCGCATCAATGTTAGCAGCCGAAAGCCGCTTTAGGTCGTCGATGTTGGATACGCCACCGGAAGCTATCAATCGGATGGTCGGAAATTTAGCTTTCAGCTCTTCGTACAACTCCTGATTAGGTCCTGCCAGTGTTCCATCTTTAGAAATATCTGTGCAAAGAATTTCCTGTAATCCTTCTTCCAGCATTCTGTTGACAAACGAATCGACACTTTCGGCAGCGGTTTCTAGCCAGCCTGCATAGGCGATTTTACCGTCCTTTAAATCCATCCCTAAAATGCTTTTTTCAGGGTGATTTTGCAGAAGTTTGATCCATTCCTCTTCATTTCTCACGGCCATCGAACTGCAAATCACTTTAGAAATTCCTTCACGGAGCAGATATTCACAATTTTCATACGTTCGGATTCCACCCCCGGTTTGTACCGAAATACCCAGCTCGTTGATGATTTGAGTGATATGCGGAAGATTGACGAAACGCCCTTCTTTTGCGCCGTTTAAATCAACAATGTGGATGTGATTGAAGCCTGCATCATGAAAAATCTGAGCTTGTTCGATGGGTGATTCATTATACACTGTAACTGCATCGTAATCACCTTTATGAAGACGAACGCACTTTCCGTTATATAGATCGATGGCTGGAATGATTTGCATATAGCCGTGTAAAGAATGAGTTTTTGAGTGAGAATTAAATATCCGAAAAAAAGGGCTTCAAAACGACCACTTTACTCTAAAAAACAACAAATTTGGAGTATTGGTAAAAGCGGTTAGGACATCACCACGTAAAAGTTGAGATAAGAATAAAAGATCGGTGTTTTCTGAGATCGAATAACTCACTTGTGGAATAAGAATAAAAACAGATTCATCAAAACTACCGAGAGTGCTTAAGCTGATTGTAGTAAGGGGCGAGGCAGGGAAAGAACCGTTAAGGTAAAATCCAGTTTTTGCGATGAATAGATTATCGGCCGAAGGAGGCTGAGAAATTTGAGCCAATGTATTTCCAGTGCTTTCAAACCCACCATTATAGAGGAATTCACCGCTTATATACACTGCGTTAGGCAACATATAATCAAAACCCATACTAGCTGTAACGATATTTTTTTCGGTGGATGAAGAAGATTTAGGCTGGAAATAAGAAATTTCACCTTTGAATCCCGCATCACGTAAGTAGCCCGACCATCCGGCGCCAACCATCCACTCATCGAAATGCGACCCTGCCAGTAACTGAATGTCATACTCAGCAAAATTATCACGATACATTACAGCAATTACCGATTCGTTCAGGGAATCACCAAAACGATACCCAAGGTTTACACTGGAAGCGAACCCCCAAGCATATTCGGAAGAAAAAGCATCCGTACCGGGACGTTCTTCATAATCGAAATCGAGGTACGCATACGCATTAAACAGATCGTTGGGACTCCATACAAAAGTTTGGCCCCAGTTTATACGTTGTCGGCCAAGTGTTGCCTCAAATGGACCGTTGAAATACGTTAGCTGTGCACGATCGATGGTGGAGTGAAGCACGTGAGCATCTGATTCCAACAGAATCCAACTCATATCCAAAAATCCGGGATCGTCATCCAAAAAATCTGCATATAAAGGAGTGCTAGAAACCGAATTTCCACTGATTAATCGATTCCGCATGTCGAATTTAAACTCGTAGTAGTCGTTCGCATCCCAAACTGTTTCTAGGCGGTTATGCACAATATTATCGTAATTTACAGTGCTAAGATCGTTGCTGAATGCAAGGCTTCCTAACTCTTTTACATATCCACGAAATTGTAATGCTTGAGCAGAACTTTCTGCTCCAAAAATTACCGTGATAATCAGTGCCCAAAGAAAGGTTGGCAGAATCTTGCTTCTTTTTCTGGTTGAATCGCTTCGATATGAAAACAGGAAGTTCATTTCACTTCTGTTCGTCGCTGTCTATTACACCATCAACTAAAGTAAGTACTCGTTTTGCGCGTTCTACCACGCGTTGGTCATGAGTTGAGAAGATAAAAGTGGTTTGCTCAGTTTCGTTTAACTTCAGCATGAGATTAAGAAGATCGGTTGCTGATTTTGAGTCGAGGTTAGCCGTGGGTTCATCAGCGAGTACAAATGTTGGTTTAGATGCAAGTGCCCGCGCAACTGCAACCCGTTGTTGCTGACCACCTGAGAGTTCCGACGGACGTTTGTGAATTTTATCCTCAAGCCCAACTTGATGCAGTAACTCTGTGCCACGTTTTCTGCATTCTTTGGTTGGCATGCCCTGCATTTGCAAAATAAAGCTCACATTTTCTAAAGCGGTGAGAACTGGAATTAAATTATATGCCTGAAAAACAAAGCCAATATGATGCAATCGGAAATCGATTAGTTTGCGTTCTTTTAACGCGAACATATCTGTTCCCTCAATAAACACTTTACCTGAACTTGGTTCATCCAATCCTCCTATAATATTCAATAAGGTAGTTTTACCGGAACCCGACGGACCAACTATGGCCGAAAATTCTCCCTTTTGGATTTCCAGATCGATACCGTTTAATGCATGCACCGGCACTTTATCTTTATTGTATATTTTTGTGATATCCCGAACGTGTATTACTGCCATAGCTTTCAGATTTTTCGAATCGCCTCCACAGGATTGAGTTTCAAAGCTTTATATGATGGATACAGTGCGGCGATAAATGTAGTAATGAAAATGAGTATCCCCACATTAACATAATACTCCGGCTGCAACTCGGGGTAAATAATGGTTCCTATTCCATAGGCTTCAAAGCCTTGTCCCCATGCACTTACATTAATTCCTGTATCGCTTAAAATTTGAATGCCCAGCCAGGCCGTTAACATGCCAATTGGCGCTCCAACTATGGCCAGCATAAAGGTTTCGATCAATATCATGCTGAAAGTTTTCATCTTGTTAACGCCCACAGCCATAAGCATGCCTAATTCCTGCTGACGTTCCAGTACAGCCATTAACATGGTATTGATAATCCCAAAAGTGAGTGCGATCAGAATAATTGCCATCACGATGTACAGCATGGTTCCTACCATCGAGTCCATATACCGTAGCGAAGGGGCAATATCGCCCCAGCTTTCTGCCACTAAACCGGAGTCGAGATTCAGTGAGTCGCGGTAAGTATCGGCCATTTTGAAATCGTTAACCAAAAATGCAATTTCATGACTGATCCCATCCGCATTAAGAAGAGCATTAAGATGTGATTGTTTTACGAAAACGTTGGTTTCATCAAAACCGGAATTAGGTGATTTGAACACACCGGTAACTCTAAAAGCGGCTGCGGTGAGGTTGCC
Organism: bacterium; assembly: GCA_024742815.1. GTDB lineage: Bacteria > Bacteroidota > Rhodothermia > Balneolales > Balneolaceae > HXMU1420-13. Next base: position 45,070 of record JANSXX010000005.1, on the reverse strand, counting down.
TTCCACATCCTGAAAATTGATTACCACTTTACTACGAATGTCCAAACTTAGTCGCTGTGCAAGTTTATTGCCCACAACAATACTATTGGCTCGTTTGCTTTCCAGAAAATCACCTTCAATGATATGAGTATGCAATTCGGTAACAGTGTTTTCCGATTCGATATCAATCCCGTTTATGGTAACACCAAAGCTACTGGAACTGGTTGAGGCAAGACCACTGATTACGGTGCGGGCAGTGATCTCTTCTACAAAGGGCAATGAACTTAGTTCATTTACTAATTGATGAGCGTTGGGAATGAATTTACTCGGGAGTACTTCATCTTTGTATTCCTTTGTGTGAATTTGGATGTGAGAAGTAAAATTTTGGAGTTCACTTTTCACAAATTGCATGCTCATCCCATACATAAACGCAGACATAAATACTCCGGCTCCGGTGCCTAAAATCACGGCAATAATTACTACTAAGCTTCGGGTTTTATTTCGCCAGATATTTTTCCAGCTTAGCGATACGATTGGAAGAATATTCATCATGCGCGCATAGCCTCCACCGGTTCTAAGTTTTTGGTGTGAATAAGCGGGTAAATACTGATTATAAGACTGATTGCGCCGATAATTGCGGCTTGAATAAACAGAATTATAGGCTCGGTAGAAAAGCGAATAAATGGTTCCATACCATAATCTGCGATTGCAGCAGCTGCCTGCCCGGTAAATTCCATTGGATTGATATTAAAGTAGTAAATAACCGGAATGCTTAACAGAATACCGACCAACGATGCGAGTGTTGTAATGATGAACATTTCAATCATCAACATTCGGCTGATACTCCACTTTGGTGTGCCAATAGCAATTAATACACCAAACTCAAATTTACGCTCAGCTGTCATCATCAAAATGGTTCCGAAAATCCCGAATCCAACTACCATATACAGAACAAGTAAAATGATATAGCCACTGCCTCGATCCGCTTGAATTGCTTGGACCAATTCGGGCATCAAAGTTGGCCAATCATAAACCCGATAATCGTTGCCCAAAACACTAGAAAGTGTTTCTGTTAATTCCTCCGTTTTTTTCGATTGTTCACTTAAAATGGCTATGGCGGTAACTCTATCGCCAGCACCATAAAATTGTTGAGCAGTAGTAAGTGGAAGGTAGACAAGGGATTTATTCATCTCTGGAATACCAAACTTTGCGATACCAACAATTGGAATAAGATCAGCAGCCGTTACCCCACGATACCCACTGCTTAGTAGAACTAAAGAGTCGCCTACACTAAGCTCAAGATAATCTGCTAATCCTTCACTAATTATTGTTGAATTTTCGGAATTCGAATTAAAGTATCGGCCCGAGGTTATTTTCTCATGGGGTTTACTCAACGCTTTTTCTTGTTCCCAATCGATCCCAACAACTAAGGCAGGACGTGTTTTCTCAATTCCACCGGCTAAACCATAAGAATCAATTCTAGGGATTACTGCCCTTACATTGGGTGTTTCGGCGATTTTTGAAAGCAATGCCTCATTTATTTCAAGGCTGTGATCGAGCATTGGTTCTTCAAAATAGTCGGGCGCCTGAATTTGAATATGACCAGAAAATGAACCTACCGAGTTTTCGATCATTTGGTCGTATTGCCCCTGCTGCATCGAACTCATCACCGAAGATAATACCACAGCCATCACAATCGACGCCATTGTTATAAATGTGCGTCTGCGATTTCGCCAAATATTGCGCCATGCTAGCTTTAAAAGGAACATTTTTCAGTGTTCAGTGTTCAGTGTTCAGTGTTCAGTGTTCAGTGTTCAGTGTTCAGTGTTCAGTGTTCAGTGTTCAGTTGACTCTTTTCATATTTTGTATGGAGAAAAAGTTATCGCGAATCGACTCATTAAATGTCATAGAGTTATACTCCAGAATAGTTTGATTACCCGGCTCTTCAATTGGAGTCATAGTCATTTTTGCGGGGAGTAATCGTCCATCAAAATTCTGAATATCGGAGGCTTCCATTACATTAATTAAGTATCCGTCTTCATCGTAAAACTCTGTACGCAGCTGTATAAACTCATCTTTAGTAACCCAAAGCTTAAGCTGTCCCCAAACCACCGGTGCATCCGGCTTAGGATCAAGAATAATTTGGTAGCTATCCAACCCGGCTATGGTTGTATCAGTACCAAAGCGATGCTCGTAATCTTTAATCACTGAAGACTCTCGTACCAAATCATCGTTGGTGAAATCCGAACCCATCCAAGACTGCATCATCATAGAAGGAGGGAGTTTAACCGTACGTCCTATATTTGGCACCCAATTCCATATTTCATTATCTCGCTTCAAATACGCAATACCCTTATCGCGAGCCGGGCTTACCACATAAATAAGAGAATATTCTGATCCTTTACTCCATGTTTTCATCGACACAGAACGCTCCCAATCAGGACGCACAATGGTCATGGTGATTTCTGCTTTAGATGATTCTCCACGAAGCTTTTCATCCATTTTTGTTACAACTTCGGTAGCTGTTTGCCCTACAACCGAAACCGAGGAAAAACAAAGCAAAGTCAAAAATAATAGGCGTTTAATTAAGCTCATACTTCTTCAAAATTAATTGTTTTATTTGTTCCAAAGGGTAATCATTGCTCATGGTGATAAAGCCTAACATTGCGCCATCCAACATAGCACCTAAGGTGTAAGCTTCAGTTGTTGGTTCTTGGTAATTGAGTTCTTTAAATATTTCTGCAAATCGTTCGATCTGATGATGATTTCCTTCTCGGATTTGAGCTTTTAATGGCTCTAAGGCGTCGGGTTGGAGGGCTAAACTGATCATCAATTTCCCAAGTCCATGTTGATGCTCTATGAAGGTAAATGTTTGTGTTATTACCTCTTTCAAATGCTCTTTTGGCGATTTTTCCTGACCCGCATCAATAATTTGATCGCCCATCTCCGTGAGCATTTCAAAAATGCCAATCAATACATCTTCTTTGCTATCAAAATAATGATAGATCAACCCTTTCGAGACCCCGGCTTTTTTCGAAATAGCAGCTATGGAAGTTTTTTGATAACCGGTTTCGGCAAACAGTTCAAAAGCGGCATCGATAATTTGCTGCCTCGATTGCTCTCTAATTTCTTTGTTCTGCGCTTTTGTTCGTGGGCTCATTTATTATTGACTAAACGTTCAGTCAAAAATTAACAAAATAAAATTCAAGTAATCAATAGCGTTTTTTTATTGGAAAGTGTGCAATCTGTTACTCAGATCTTTTGTGAATACACGTAATCCACAAAATTCTGAAGGATCTGAGCGCCTAATTTGCCTGATTTTTCCGGATGAAACTGTACTCCAAAAAAATTGTCTTTCGAAACTACCGCCGTAAATGGATGGATGTAATCACATGTTGCAACAGCGTACTTATTTTCAGGTGTATAGTAACTGTGCACAAAATACAGGAAATCATCATTGTTGATTTGCTGCAATAAAGGGTGGTCGGTATGTTTACGGACAGAATTCCAGCCCATGTGTGGCACTTTCTCTTTGGAGGCATCGAACTTTAGCAACTTACCGGGAATTACTCCGAGTCCTTTAGTATCACCTTCGGTAGAGGATTCGAATAACAGTTGCATTCCCACACAAATACCCAAAACGGGTTTTTTAGTGTTTTTCAACCATTCATCTATTCCGTTTTCCTTTAGTGATTCCATGGCAGAATAAGCATGGCCAACTCCCGGAAAAATTACACCGTCAGCTTTGTCAAGTTGTTCGGTTGTTTCTGCGAGATAGAAATCTACGCCAAGACGTTCCAGAGCATTAGAAACCGAAGCAATATTTCCGGCACGATATTTAATTAGTGCGATCATCAGAGACTTCCTTTCGAGCTTGGAATCATATTTTTGATGCGGGGATTTTTTTCAACCGCAGTTCTTAAAACCCGTGCAAATCCTTTGAAAATAGCTTCAATTTTGTGGTGATCATTTTCTCCTTTAAATTCAATATGTAAGGTCGCTTTCAGGTGCATCGCTAAGCTGTAAAAAAAGTGTTTTACCATTTCGGTAGGCATATCTCCAACATACTCCCGGCTAAACTCACCATCGAATACCAAATAAGGTCGGCCGGATAAATCCATGGCAACTGTGGCCTGCGTTTCGTCCATGGGTAATACAAACGCATATCGCTCAATGCCTTTTTTATCACCCAACGCGCTGGTAATGCATTCACCCAAAGCAATGGCCACATCTTCGATAGTATGATGTTCGTCCACTTCCAAATCGCCATCACAACGTAGATTGAGATCAACAAAACCGTGTCGCGCAATTTGTTCGAGCATGTGGTCGAAAAACTTGAGTCCGGTATTTATTTCGTTTTTACCTGTACCATCAAGGTTTAGAGTTATAGAAATATCAGTCTCATTCGTAGTTCTCGATAAACTTGCCGTTCGCTCTTTTCCTTTTTGATAGGAAGACAATAACTCAACAAAATCATAGCCGGAAGCTAAGGTAGTTTCACCCAGCCAAATCAGAAATTTTCCTTCACTCTTATCGAATTCTATTATTCCGTGTTTTTCGGTTTCTTCAAAATCAGAGAAAAGCTCCTCGATTTCGATTTGAGCGAGTTGTCGTTTCTTTAGTGATTCTGTATCAGAATTGAATTGAAAATCTTCTCCCATCAGTACAGAACAAAAATGAACCATTCCTTTTGGTAGAAATTTTGAGGGAGATTGTGCGAAAACTTCAGGGTGTATCCAGATGTTCATGAGTCGTGAGTTTGAAGATAAAACCGTGTTCGAATTGTTATGTTTTCGTGAATTATTAATTGAGTACCAGTGCTACTTTGTATGCAACAAAATCAAATACGTTATGAAGTCAAAAATACACATTTTCTATTGGATATTACGCCTTGTAGCCGCATTCATCATGCTGCAAACATTATTTTTCAAATTTACAGGAGCACCTGAAAGCGTATTTATTTTTGAAACCGTTGGCCTTGAACCCTTCGGCAGATATGCGTCGGGTATCGCAGAATTAATTGCATCGATCTTACTTCTAATTCCACGAACAACCTGGCTTGGGGCACTTATTGCACTTGGTATGATGGCAGGCGCAATTATGAGCCATTTAACAGTATTAGGCATTGTTGTGAAAAATGATGGAGGCACACTATTCGTAATGGCACTAATAGTATTCATTTCATCTGCAATATTATTGTGGGCTAATCGGGGCGACATTCCGGTCATTGGCAGTAGATTAAAACCTCAATCAGATTGAAGAATATTACGGAGCGCTTGAAGAAAAGCATCGTTTTCATCTACGCTGCCGATTGTCAATCGAAGACAATTTTCGCAGTGAGGTTCATTGCCTCTATATCGTACAATCACGCCTTCTGCAGCCAATTTTTGATAAACTTCAAGTGCATCATTCACTTTAAAAATCAAAAAATTTGCATCGGTGGGGTAGATCTTCTCGATTTTTTCCATCGATGAGAGTTCATCAATTACGCGTTCCCGCTCGTTTAGTAGTTCTTTTACTTTTATCTGCATTCCTTCAATGTTCGAGTATCCACGAAGAGCGGCTTGAGAAGTGAGTTTATTTACATTATAGGGCGCTTTAACTTTCATCATATATTGGATGATTTCAGCGCTGGCAATTGCAATACCTAAACGAATGCCCGCAAGCCCAAACGCCTTCGACATAGTTTGCAACACTACAAGATTTGGATAGTTCTTCACCTGCGTTGTAAAACTCTCTTGTTCGCTAAAGTCGATATAGGCTTCATCTACGACTACAATTCCGGGAAAATTCTTCACAATGGTTAGTATATCCTCAGTGCGAAGATTGTTACCAGTAGGATTATTTGGTGAACAAAGGAAAATGATCTTCGTTTTATCGGAGGCTGCATTCAAGGTTTGTTCTACTTGTAACTGAAAATCAGGAGTAAGTAAAACCTGCTGAACATGCACATTATTAATGACCGCCGAAACTTTGTACATCCCGTAAGTGGGAGGAGTAATAAGTACTTCGTCTGTTCCCGGTTCACAGAATATTCGAAACAGTAAATCAATGGCTTCATCACTGCCAACACCGGTAAAGATATTTTCGGAATCAACTTTTCTAAACGCTGCAATTCGTGCTCTGAGTTCTTCCTGATAGGGCATGGGGTAACGATGTAACTCCAGATCATTTTCGAAAGGAGCACCTAAAGAATTTTCGTTTGCATCAAGCAAAATCCCGGAGTCAAAATCATCCCTCGCACTTCGGTAGGGCTTCAAATCAAGAATATTTGGTCGGATCAGTGTTTTTAAATCGAACGTTCGTTTCATGATAGCAGGGCATACCGGGAATTATTGATTAGGTATGTTGATGTTACCTTATCTGAAATAATTCTTGGTATGATGAATGGTTAAATAATTAGTTGTTCAAATCCTTCAATCGTAGCGTTACCGCATTTTTATGAGCATCCAAACCCTCCGCTTCTGCAAGTTTTTCAACAGCAGGACCAAGTAGTTGAAGTCCTTCTGCAGTAAGTGTTTGCATGGTGATGGATTTTTGAAATGATGCAAGATTTACACCGCTATACATGCGAGCATAACCATAAGTTGGCAACGTGTGATTGGTTCCGGAAGCGTAATCGCCTACACTTTCCGGAGTAAAAGCACCAAAGAATACGGAACCGGCATTGGTTATTTCATCCAAAACAGATTCTGCATCAGCAATATTAATAATCAAGTGCTCAGGTGCATATTCGTTGGAATATCTAATAGCTTCGTGAACTGAATCAACGGTAATAATGAAGCTGTTATACAATGCTTTTCCAGCAAATTCTTTACGAGGAAGAGCGTTAAGCTGCTTTGTTAATTCTGATTTTAGTGTATCCACATCAAATCCTGAGATAGCAACTAACACAACCTGACTATCCGCCCCGTGCTCGGCTTGCGAAAGTAGGTCGGCAGCAACATAAGCCGGATTTGCAGCTTCATCAGCAATAACCAATACTTCTGAAGGTCCGGCCGGCATATCAATAGCAATTTGAGCTTCGCTGTTCTGTAAAATCATTTTTGCAGCGGTTACATATTGGTTTCCGGGACCGAAAATCTTATCCACTTTTGGTACAGATTCCGTTCCAAATGCCATTGCGGCTACTGCTTGTGCACCACCGGCTAATAAAATATCAGTAACGCCTGCTTTTTGTGCGATGTATAATACCTCATCCGGTACCCGACCTTCAGCATTTGGCGGAGTAGCGAGAACGATGGTAGTACAACCTGCGATCATTGCTGGAATACTCAGCATCATAGCCGTTGAAGGAAGAATAGCAGTTCCACCCGGGACATACAATCCTACACGTTCAATCGGTTTCATCACTTTTCGGCAACGTACTCCCGGCATGGTTTCAAGCTCCAACACAGGCTGAACCTGTGCCTCGTGAAATGCTTTAATATTCGAAAACGCTATATCAATGGCTGATTTAACATCTTCTTCAAGATTCACCTCCACATCATTAGGTGAAATGGTAGTCTTTTCCAACGAGATGTTGTCGAATTGCTCTGTGAATGCTAAGACTGCAGTATCGCCTCGTTGCTCAATTTCATCAATGATGGGTTGTACAATTCCAAAAATAGATGTGAAATCCATTTTCGGGCGCTGTATTAACTGCCTTCGCTGCTGTTCGGATAAGGAATTCAGGTTAAACGTTTTCATCACAAAATCATGCTTTCGATAGGGAGCATTACAATATCGGTTGCTCCGGCGCTTTTAAGTTCTTCCATCACCTGCCAAAATTTATCGTAAGGAATTACCGTGTGGATGGCTACCATGTTGGTTTCTGCCAGCGGAACGATGGTTGGACTTTTCATGGAAGGAATAATTTCTTTGATGTAGTCGATTTTATCCTCCGGAGCATTCATCATGATATAACGGCTTTTCTTTGCTTCTTGATAACCGTCGATGCGTACCAGAAATTTCTCGATTAATTGCTCTTTTCCGGGTGATAGCTCTTTATTGGTTTTGATGAGCTTGGTTTCTGATTCCAAAATGGTGAACAGTTCTTTTAAACCATTTGCCACAAGTGTTCCACCGGTAGAAACCAAATCAGAAATTGCATCAGCTACTTCAAGTTGTGGGGTAATTTCGACTGCTCCCGAAATTTCTACCAAATCAACAGAAACACCTTGTTCTTTGAAGAATTTTTCGGTTAAAAAGGGATAGCTGGTTGCAATAGTCTTGCCCTCAAAATCAGTGGCTTCAGTGAGTCCGCCATTTTTTGGAGCAGCAATAGATAATCGGCATCTTCCATAGTTCAGACCTCTGAGTACGGTAACATCGGCATCTTTCTCGAAGACTTCATTAGCGCCAACAAAGCCTAAGTCGCAGATACCATCTTGTACATATTCAGGAATGTCATCATCGCGAAGCAATAACAGCTCAACATCGAAATTGCGGGTTTTAACCATCAAATTTCGCTTATAATTGTCGAATTCGATGCCAATCCCGTGCAAAAGGTTGATGGTTTTGTCGGTTAGTCGGCCACTCTTTTGAATAGCAATGCGTAATGAAGTCGAAGAATCTTTCGTGCGGTTCATAAAATTAGGTTAGTAAAAGGAGTTGTAGGAAAAATTAGATAGTGAATTCTCTTGATGACAGTGCGTAGAATTAGTGCACGTGATGATGGCCCAAATGGCGATCATGATGGATAGAAGAGGTATGATGTAATGTTGAATTCACGTGGTAAAGATAAGAATAGATTTAACTTTCAGGAAACCAATTTTCGATTTTTTCAATTATTTCCGTGCGGGTAACAGGCTTACTTAGGTAATCATTCATTCCAGCGAATAAGCATACCTGACGATCTTCTTCCGAGGCATTTGCTGTCATCGCAATTATGATTGGCTGATGCGGAGCAATCACTTTCATGCGAACTTTTTGGGTAGTTTGTAACCCATCCAGCACCGGCATTTGAACATCCATCAAGATGAGATCATAGAACTTGTTGTTTAGCTGATCCAGAACTTGTTGTCCGTTTTCAACAACATCAATATCGTAACCGATGTTGCGCATTAAGCCTTTTGCAACAAGTTGATTAGTTGGGTTATCCTCAGCCAATAAAATCGAAATAGGTCGGATTCGATGCTGTTCTTCGTCAGTTAGTTGTTTTGGAACGGCTTGTTCGACCGAAAACGCTTGTTGTATCTTTTTTACCAGAATATCCCGACGAATAGGTTTGGTAATGGTGAGGTCAGATTCGTCGCTCGAATGTTCCGCACTTTTAGTAAATGGAATAATTCCAATGAGCGGCAGTTTTTTAGCTTCGAGTTGTTTTTTAAAGCTCTTTTTTAGGGTAGGATCGATTGATTTATAAAGATATTCCTCTGCAAAAATAAGATCACAAGAAGTGGATTCTTGTATACCAAGAATAAGGTCTGGTAGTGTAGAAAATATGCGGCTATCCATTCCCAAAGCAGATAGTTTTCTAGCCAGAATTTCGGTTTGAGTACGGTTTTGTCCTGCAATAAGCGCTGTTTTACCAGAAAATTTTGGGCTATTTCGGGTTTCGAGGGTTTTCGAATAGTCTATTTCGGCTTGAACAGTAAAGGCGAATTTTGAACCTTCGCCAACAACACTATTTACCCATATATTTCCATCCATCATAGTTACGAGGCTCTTGGTAATGGTAAGCCCAAGACCGGTTCCTCCATAATTTCGTGTAGTGCTGGCATCTACTTGCGAAAAAGAGTCGAAGATATTGTTGATTTTATTCTTCGGAATTCCAATTCCGGTATCCCGAACCTGAAATTCAAGAGTTACTTTATTTTCAGTAGTGCTTTGAACTTGTACTTCGAGTACAACTTCGCCTATTTCAGTAAATTTAATGGCGTTGCCGAGCAGATTAGTAAGTACCTGTTTTAATCGAACGGCATCTCCAATGATGTAATCGGGAACATCTTCATCTACATAAAAAATGAGTTCAATGTTTTTTTCTTCCGCTTTTAAGATGAGCAGATTACCTAGATCGGCTACCAGATTTTGAATGCTTACAGCACGTTGCTCAAGCTGCAAATTACCGGATTCAATTTTGGAGTAATCGAGAATGTCGTTGATGATATGAATGAGATCATAACCACTTTTATAAATGGTGTCTATATATAACAGTTGCTCATTGCTTGGATTTGTTTCTCTCAAAATCTCAGTCATACCAATAACTGCATTCATCGGTGTGCGAATTTCATGACTCATGTTAGCAAGAAACATCGCTTTTGCCCGAGTTGCCTCTTCGGCCTTGTTTTTGGCTTCGATTAACAGTTGTTGGGTGCGTTCTAGCTCTTGATTCTTCTCCTGAAGATCTTTAGTGAGTTGTTCAAAATGATCGGCTTTTTTGAGCAGCAGTTTTTCTATCTGATGCTTCGTGAGTGCTCCAATCCGATCTTCATCCATCAAATTTTCGGGTAGTACAGAAATAATAATCTGGAAGGTGTCGAGATTGATAAACTTTTTGGCAATTTCTTTGTACCCATTATCGAAGCGACGTAAAGCTGCTTCTTCACCCAGCTTTTGTACTAAAATATTAAACGTGTGGAAGCTTAATTTTCTTAAAAAGTGAACCCAATCGTTGTAATTCGAAGGGTTGAAATTGGATTGATTGAGCGGATTCCTACCGGGGAAACCATTCGGTATTTCATTTAAGTATTTGCCAATATTCTGAATTTCTTCTCCGCCACGTTCGCCCAGCAAATCTTGAAGTCCGTTAATAACAACTTTCAAGAACAGCCGACATAACTCAAATTCCTGCTTCGATTCCTCTTCAAAAATGATATCAAAACTCGGAACAGACAGTAGATTAGCATACTGCACTTTTATTTGAGCGCGAAGTTGTTCCTTGCTGAGTTTAAAATCGGGATCAATATCTGTTAGATATTTTTCTACAAAAAGATAGCTTTCCGGGAGGCGTTCAAGCCGTTCATTGTTCTTGAGCTTCAGGTAATTATTAATGTAAACAACGGTAGCATTAGCCTGATTGGAACTCGTTATTTTTGAGGTCAAAAAAGTGAATAAAGCCTCAATATTATCCCCAAAAAAATCACGTCTGTCGGTTGGATTTGTTGTGATTTTGCGAGTTAATGAACGATATAGATTATTGAAGAATCCCATCAAAAAAGCCGGTTAACTACTCCCGGCTATTGCATTAATTTTTACTGGCTTGGTAAATTTTATAGAATCCATAGGCGGATAAGCCCCAGGTTGTCATTAAAGCTGCGAACCATGCTATTTTACCAAGTGGTTGACTTAATAGTGCCTCGAAAATATCGATGCCAAAAAAGTTGGTGATTTGTAGACTTAAGTGTCCAACCGCCATCACCAAAAATCCCCAGGCTAAATACACCATCCCTTTCCCGAAAACACCGCCTTTTAACGTTTGTGCGGTTTTAAAACTGTAAACTATACATACAAGCAAAAAGGGTAATTCTAATATGCCAAACCATTGCTCGATTCCTAGATTTTCCATTGTACTCCATTAAGTTAGTATTGTAAGTACGTATAATTACGAATTTACATTGTTAAGTCAATGCGTTAAGTTTTGAAATCGTATCTTAAATTTGTTTAGTGAATTAATCAGCAAAAAAAGAAAAGCTTTAGGACAGCAATACCCATGAGAACGATTGCACAATTAACTGTTATACCTCTTGCAACTCACAATCCCACAGAAATTGTACGTGAACTATTGGAACATATCGCGCAATTTGATTTACAAATAGAAGTTGGCTACTTATCAACTACTGTAATTGGTGATACCGATATTGTGTTCGGGGCAATTAGAGATATTTATAATAGTATGGCTTTGGAACAAGAGCGGTTCCGATTGCATGTAGAGCTGTTGAGTCCGGAAAAAGAAAAGTAAAATTTTTTGTAAGGACTTCCTTTGAAAGTGTTCTTACCGGTACATGATGACCGAATATTACGTATACATATTAAGTAATGCATCAGGGATGCTTTATGTTGGTTTAACAACCGATTTACAAAGCATGTTGCAGAAGCACCGTTCGCAAAACGTACAGAGCTTTAAAGCTAATTTTGCGTTTAATAAACTGGAGTATGCAGAACACCTTTCAAACCCAAAAGAAGCCGTACAACGCTTTCATACTCTCAAAGGGATGAACATGCGTGAAAAAAGAGAACTTATCACCTCCTCCGATAAAACCGAGGCTTTTCAAAGAGAATTGGGAATCAAGCAGATAGCCTGAGCCTGCATCTTTACGGGTATTTATAACCTTTTTTTCTGTACAAGTTCGCTTATTTGTATCTTTATCCTTTTAGAAAGAGACGCACTGATCACACTATATGAGTAACATTCGCAATTTTTGCATTATTGCCCACATCGACCATGGTAAATCGACCTTGGCCGATAGATTATTACAGAAAACGGGCACCATCAGCGAGAGAGAAATGCAGGAGCAAATGCTCGACAGCATGGACCTTGAACGCGAGCGTGGAATCACGATAAAAAGCCATGCCATTAAACTTGATTACAAACGACCCAATGGTGAACTCTACAATCTAAACCTTATCGACACCCCCGGTCACGTAGATTTTGCTTACGAAGTTTCTCGTGCATTGAAAGCCTGTGAAGGCGCAATTTTAGTAGTTGATGCCACGCAGGGGATTGAAGCACAAACAATCTCGAATTTGTATCAAGCTATTGAACAGGATTTGGAAATTATTCCTGTACTAAATAAAATCGATTTGCCAAGTTCTGATCCCGAAAATGTTGGGCAACAAATCATTGATTTGATAGGATGTGAGCGCGAAGATATTTTAACGGTATCCGGAAAAACCGGAGAAGGTGTTCCCGAGTTGCTGGAAGCTATAGTTGAACGCATACCTGGCCCAAAACAAAATGTTGATGCCCCCTTAAAAGCACTAATTTTTGATTCCGTATTCAATACATATCGCGGTTCGGTTGCGTACGTTCGTGTGATGGAAGGCTCGATTAAAAAAGGTGAACTCTTCAAGTTTATGGCCAATAAAGAAGAGTACAATGCTGAAGATGTTGGGTTTTTGAGAATGGATTATCAGCCTACAAAAGAGTTGAAAGCGGGTGAAGTTGGTTACATCATTGGGAGTGTGAAATCACTATCTCATGTGCGCGTAGGTGATACCATTACGACAGTGAAAAATCCTGCGGATGCTCCAATCCCCGGTTATCAGGAAGCGAAACCGATGGTATTTAGTGGGATTTTTCCGACAAATTCGGAGGATTTCGAGGATTTACGAACAGCGCTTGAAAAACTTCAGCTGAATGACGCTTCACTAAGCTACGAGCCTGAAACCTCGAAAGCACTGGGTTTTGGATTCAGAGCAGGGTTCCTGGGTTTATTACACATGGAAATTGTGCAAGAGCGCCTCGATCGGGAATTCAATATTGATATCATCACTACCGTCCCCAACGTACAGTACGAAGTGAAGTTGGAAACCGGCGAAGTGATTGAGGTTGATAACCCAAGTCAGATGCCCGGAGCCGGTGATATTGATGCCATATACGAGCCTTACATCAAAGCCAGCATGATTACTCCGGCCGATTACATTGGGCCGATTATGAAATTATGCCAAGAGCGACGTGGAGTGTATGTGAATCAACATTTTATGCAAAATAATCGCGTTGAGATTACGTACGAACTTCCGATGGCAGAAGTAGTTTTTGATTTCTACGATAAATTGAAATCAGGAACACGTGGGTACGCTTCGCTCGATTATGAATTTATCGAATACCGAAAAGGAGATTTAGTTCGTTTAGATATCTTGTTGAATGCGGAACAGGTTGATGCATTGAGCAGTATTACTCACCGCGATAAAGCTTATTACCAAGGCAGGAAAGTTTGTGCTAAATTAAAGGAACTAATTCCACGACAACAATTTGAAGTTGCTGTACAAGCCGCAATTGGTAGTAGAATTATCGCTCGTGACTCTGTACGTGCATTACGTAAAGATGTAACCGCAAAGTGTTATGGTGGTGATATTTCACGTAAGCGAAAATTACTTGAAAAACAGAAAGAAGGTAAAAAACGAATGAAGCAGGTTGGTTCTGTCGAGATACCTCAAGAGGCGTTTCTGGCTGTGCTTTCAATGGATGACGAAGATAGAAAATGAAAGAAATCAGAAAACAACTGGCATTATTTTTTGTGCTGATGGCGCTATTAACCGGAACAGCAATGGCGCAATTTGAAGAACCTCAAATTCTAAAAGTAGAGGCAGAAAATGCCGATCAGTTTCAAGATCGCTTTTCTGAGATAAAATGGACCGGGCAAGGATTTAACTACAATAGTTTGGATAGAATGCCTGCCATCGAAATACGCGCCCGACTCGAAAGTGCCTATGGGGAGCCAACCAAAACCATCGAAAATGTGATGGGTGAGGGTAAATTCAGAGCCGGTAAAGCCATTCAATTCGAATATTGGTTTATTGTAAATGGGTCGATACCAATGATGGTTTTAGATCTTGATGGTCCATTTGCGGATGGCTTAGTATACGTAGGCGCAAGCCGTTACATAGATTTAATGCCCGAAGTGAAACGAACACTTACGCGCACCGTAACTGAGGCCGAACCAAAAGAATATGTCGACTATTTTTTCTCTCCTGAACGTGAACAGTGGTACAAAGTGAGTTATAAAGACGGCAAATATGCGAAGGAAGAAATTGATACCCCTACGCATTTCAAAATAAATTAATAGAAAAGACACGTTGGAAGACAACAAAACAACCCATTCAGAATCTATCAGCAACAACAATAATCCTGCTGATAATGAAGAACAAAAGGCGAAATCATGGTTACGGGAATGGCTTGATGCACTCGTTTTCGCATTTATAGCAGCAGCAATTTTGCGTGCGCTTATTTTTGGTTCCTATAAAATCCCCACCGGTTCGATGGAGCAAGATTTATTGATTGGTGATTTTCTAATCGTTTCAAATCTTACCTACGGTGCCCGAACTCCTATGGCGTTTTGTGTTCCATTCACCCAAATTTGTCTGCCGGGGGTGAAAATTCCGAGTACACGTTTACCCGGATTTCGTGATGTTAAACGTAATGATATTATTGTATTTAATGTGCCATGGGAAGCTAAACCAATCAGCCAAAAAACGAACTATATAAAACGTGCTGTCGCTGTAGCAGGAGATACGCTCGAGATAAGAGATAAAGTTGTGTTTGTAAATGGCGAGCGCGAACCCGAACACGATGGAGTGCAACGCTTTCATATCATTAAAATGAATGATCGCGTGCGATTGAGTGACGCTAAAATGAAATCTATTGGTGCGGGTACCATCGGTGGAAGTGAGCGTTATGTGAGCCAACAGCAGGAACCAAATACGTACCTGGTAAATCTTACCGAAGAAGTGGCAAACACGGTGCGTTCTTGGCCGGAAGTTGATACGTTACATTATTTCTTATTTGACGAGGATCAACGCCTTTCTCAGTATGTAAATAGTGATGGTAATTTCTCCAGATCGCAAAACAACCACGATCATTTGTCTGAGGTTATAATTCCTTTTGAAGGACAAGAAATCGAGTTAACCCCGCAAAATTGGTTCGTATATAAAGATTTGATCGAGAGATATGAGCGAAACGAAGTAACTCAGGATGGTAATCAGTTTATCATTAACGGTGAGCGCACCAACATCTACACCGTAAAGCAAGATTATTATTTCGCAATGGGGGATAACCGCGATAGCTCGGAAGACTCAAGATTTTGGGGATTTGTGCCTAAAGATCATATCATCGGAAAGGCATTCATCGTTTGGATGTCGCTGGATGGAATGGTTCCCAGATTCAGCCGTATTTTCCACATTATTGATTAATCATCTATCTATTGAACTTGATTCTTAAGTTCACCCAACGTCAAAGTCAAAGATACATTAGGATAGCTATGTCAAAGAAAGTTTCGATACTAATTCTACTCTTCATTGGGTTGCAAACTACGATTTTTGCTCAAGATAACGCGAATGATGAAATTCGTGTTGTAGCTTGGAATATCGAGCATCTGGCAGAAAATGACGGTGAAGGATGTGTTGCTCGAACAGAAGCTGATTATGAAAAACTACGTTCGTTTGCTGCTACCATGGATGCCGATGTCGTTGCGTTGCAAGAAGTAGAATCGGCGAAAGCTGTAGCTCGGGTTTTTCCTATTGATTCATGGATTATTGTGATGTCGGACCGACCGGATTCCGGTTCGTATGAATGCAGAGGAAGTGGACGACCATCAACCCAACAAAAAGTAGCGTACGCCATCCGCAAAGGCGTAAATTTCGAAGAGGTTGGCAGTTTTGATGAACTCGCTCTCGGTAATCCAGGATTGCGTTACGGGTTAGTTATCCGATTATTAGATGGTCCTGAGCCAATCGAGGTGTTGAATGTTCACATGAAATCAGGGTGTTTTGTGAACGATTTTTCCACATCTAATCGTGACGCTTGCGAAACTTACGAGCAACAAGCTCCGATTTTGGATGGTTGGATGGAAGAGCGCATTCAAAATGGAACAGGATTCGTAGTTCTGGGTGATTTCAACCATCGTCTAGCGGAACCGGGAAATCGATTTTGGTCTGATTTGACTACAATGAATGGTACTGCCAACGAACTTAGAAGCAGTATGGCGGATCTACGAGGATGTCATCCTCGCTATCCGGCGCCTATCGATCATGTATTAGTAGGTTCAACGGCACTGAAATATTATGAAGAAGGAAGTGAGGCTGTGTTTTTCTTTACGGATGAGAACATGACCGAAGATGACATGCTGAGCGATCACTGTCCGGTAGGTCTGGATTTAAACTTCAATCTTACTGAAACTTATACACCAAGTACAGCGGTTCGTTGGACTCAAAACAGTGCTGAATATAAGTTGATTACAGCATCGCTTTACAAAATGGCTTCAGAAAATCTGGAATCATTAATTCCGGATAATGAGCCTTGGGTGGTAATCATGGATGTAGATGAGACGCTATTGGATAATAGCATGTACAACTATAGTAGAGATGTAGCCGGACTTTCATTTACCCCCGAAAGCTGGAACGAATGGGTGATGAAGGAAGAAGCAACAGAAGTCTCCGGCTCAAAAGCTTTTGTTGAACTCGTACTTTCTATGGGCGGACAAATTGCCCTGATTACGAATCGCGATCGCGAAATGGATGCTCACACATGGGCAAATCTGGAGAAACTGGGTTATCCGATTGATCGAACAAATACGTGTATTATGGGAAGATCGCAGGAAGACAGAGCTTCGGTTGAAAATCCGGGCATTGTGAATGATAAAGATCTGCGGAGAAATCAAATCCTGACAGGAGAGAGTTCCTATTGTTGGGAAAGTCACCCTTCAGCAAAACGAAACTGGAATCGTCCGTTAGCAGTTGTAATGCAAGTAGGCGATAACATCAAAGACTTCCTATTTACCACTCAGGAGAACGTTAATTTTGATGAATTTCTTCAACTTCAAGGCAGAGAGATTTTGATTCTTCCTAATGCGATGTACGGTTCGTGGGACTAATTTTTGTTAATCGTTGATCGTTGATTGTTAATCTTTATTTGTTCGGATTTAGTTAGGTCTCTAATGCACTAAACCACATTAAAAGGATCATGTCATTCCTGCGAAAGTATGCACTCCGAAGTTTAAACACAGGTGTGGCAGGAATCTGATATTCGGCGAGTGGCTCTAGCTTTTAAACTATCTAAGATCCCGGCTTCCGCTGCGGGATGACCTAAATCAGAAGAAGTCGGTACTACCACAAATCTTCTCTCATTGATGAGGGATTGTCCACTCAAAAACGAATTAACCACCTCACGTAAGGGAGGTGCCAAGCGCTGTCTCAAGCCGTCAGACCGAAACTTATGGACAAGCCTAAGCTCACAGTCAACAATTTGAACATTGAATATTCCTTGTTGGATATTGAAAATTGTTCAGGCTTTTGCAATGGTTTTACCCTTTGGCGCGCCTTCCCGAATGGCAAGCTGGCCACAACCGGCGTCGATATCATCGCCGCGGGAACGGCGAACGGTTGCACGAACTCCGTGCTTTAACAAAGCTTTCATAAATCGATTCAGGCGATCTTCTCGAGCGCGTTGTAGCTCCACTCCAGCCACATTATTGTACATGATGATATTCACCTTAGATGGAGCCCAGTTCACAATATTTGCCAGATTTTTTGCGTCTTCGTTAGTATCGTTGAAGCCATCAAACAATAAATATTCGTAGGTGATGGGCTTTTCTGTTTTTCGATGATAATATCGCACAGCATCTTCCAGAGCATCCAGATTCATAGATGCATTAATGGGCATGATTTTATCCCGCTTTTCATCAGACGGAGCATGAAGGGAAATGGCCAAATTGAACGGTTCTGAATCGTCGGCTAATTGCTTGATTTGCTTGGTTAAACCCACCGTTGAAACGGTAATCCGTTTTGGAGATAAATCGATTCCGAGTGGATCAGAAATGATGTCGGCTGAGTTTACTACTGTTTTGTAATTGTGCAATGGCTCGCCCATCCCCATATACACAATGTTGGTGATTTTCTTACCGTATTCAGCTTCCGCTACTTCGTTGATGTACTGCACCTGATCCACCACCTCGCCATGACTCAAATTGCGAAAAAACCCCATTTTTCCGGTGGCACAGAACGAACAGCCGAACACGCATCCTACTTGAGAGGAAACGCATACGGTGAGTCGTTTGGCGACACCATCGTCATAGAAATCAGGGATTAGTACAGCTTCTACTTTGTAATCTTTTTCCTCATCATTCAGCTTAAATAAAAACTTTATGGTGCCATCCTGCGACTTTTGCTGAGCAGCCGGTTCAATCCGGTTAATAGTAGCCACTTCTTTGAGTTTCTCTCTCAAATCTTTGGATAGGTTGGTCATTTCATCGAAAGAGGAAACGCCTTTTTGGTATAGCCATTGAAAAATCTGATCTGCCCGGAATCGAGGTAAACCTAATTGTTTACAAAAAGCGAGTAGCTGCTCTTTGTTCAAGGTTTTCAGATCGGTGATTTTGCGGGGTTGTTGAATGAGTTCTGACATGTCCTAAAGATACGCAGAACATCAACGAACGACCAATTAGTCTGCTTTAGAATCCATAAATGTTCGTGCAGCAGCCATTAGAATCTCACCGGAAATGCGTTCTCTGTAATTGGGATTCACATACTGGAAATCAATATTTCCGTTGGTATCCACAAAATAGACCGCCGGTGCCGGGAGGATGTGATGATCATAACCTGAATCAGCTTCCAGATCAATGCCGACTTCTTTATATCGTGTTACCGTTGCCTGATCCACAGTAAATGCCAATCCAAAAGCTTTAATGGCATTCGCCGGGCTGTCGGAAAGTAACATGTAATCTAGTTTCACATCAGTAAGAGTTTTTCGAAGCACTTCAGGTCGATCAACACTTATGCCTGCAATTTGGAATCCTAAATCGATGAGTTCTTCTTCAACCTGAGCAAGTTCGGTCATGTGCCGGCTACAGTAAGGGCACCATCCACCGCGATAAAACACAAAGATTGTGGGTTTTTCTTTAACCACTTCGTGCAACGAAATGTCCTTCCCAGCTACTGTTTTTACAGTAACATCGGGTATGGTGGTGTTGATAAGGATGGGGGTGACTTTGTAAGGATCGTCAGGAATTTGCTGTGCCGCCAGAGGTATTGAAATCAATAAAAGAGCAAGAAAAAGTAAAAAGCGCATAAGAAAGTTTTTTAAGATGTATTCATCAAAACTAACCAATCTACGTCAGCTTATACAGGCTTTGGCATAGATGTTATACAATTGTTAGATCTCGACCTGGGGGAAAAGCAATGACCTACAGCCTTGGATTTACAATGTTATTGTAAATAGAACCAAATTGAACAGACACCCCGAAGGAACCGCTAAAGCTGTATGAAGTTGCCTGCTGTCGAACTCCTGCCAGAATTTCCTCAGTAGACAAATCTTCGGCTGGAAGTGAAATTTGATCAGAAATAATATTATACCGTCCATTCAGAAAAACTGATAAGTATTTGGAGATTCGAAGATTTACTCGGGTATCAAATTCGAATCTGTTAAGGCTTAGGTCATGGAGAAAAGCACCGGCTTCTAGTCCTGCTCTAAAACTTCCCCAAGGTTGAGTGAAATCGGCACGCAGATCAATTTCCGGTCTGATAAGAAATTCTTCGTCTTTGAGCAGAACCGTTGTTTCTGTGTAACTATAGTAGCTTGTCATAACTCCAAGGCGAGCCGTTACTTCGCGCCGAGTAAATTCTCGATATGGAAATAAACTATACTCTATAGCCGGAGTGATTCCAATTTGACTATCGATATTCTGGAAGGTATCGCTGCGGTAACGGGTGTAAAATCCAACCGACCAATGATCGTCGATGGTTTTTGCAACTAAGCCGAAGTAGTTTTGATTTGATCGATCGAAATATCGGGTTGTTTCTACAAAGCTTGTATCATTGATTTCGATCACTTCCTCTTCTTCGGTTAGGGCTCGGCGATTATAGTTGCCCCAAAAATTTAATCTAATTTTCCACTCTTCGGTTATTCGTTGAATTTCGCCATCGCCCCCCAGGTTATACCGCAATTCGTTTTCCTGTCCGTTTACATTGCCATCTACTCCGAATTCGAACACCCAGTTGTTCCAGGGATCGTCACCTTCTAAGCTCGAAGTGGTTTCTGTGCTTATTTGAGGATCGAAAGCGACACTGAGTTGTGATAGAATTTTAGAATCTGTTAAATAGCTAATCAACCCTAACTTGATAACACTAACGAGGTCATTTCTTATTTCTTCATCCGTTTGAAAGCTGTAGGTATCGAGTAGAATTTCTTTTTTAGGCTTTTCGGGCAGGCGTTGATCGATATAATCGATAAGAAACTGTGAGCCATTTGAAGTTCTTTGGCGAATTACTAAGATATGAAGATCAGCCAACCCCTGATCGCGTACAAAGTTCACAAAACGAGTTTCAGTGATGATAAAATTATCATCACAACCACGGCAATCGAGAAAAACATTAATGGTTTCGGAGTCATTTGAAGATATCAGGGTAGGACTTTCCTGTGCCTGAATGTAATATGTGCTGGAAATAAATAGTAGAGCAAGTAAGTAAATGATTTTTTTAGTCAAAGTAATTCTGCTGATGTTAGTTTTGATCGCTTAACAGAAAAAGTATCACTAACATCGACCAACGATTGCAAAACTTTATAAACCACTGGTTGTAATGCCTTTTACTAAAGTTTTTTTACAAATTGCTCATTAAAATCTGGAACGCAGCCATAGCAATTACTGAAAGGGTAACCCACAAGCCAATTGCATGAGGTTTGCATTTTTGAAGAGCCTCTGGAAGTAGTTCAGAAAATACCATCCAGATCATAGCACCTGCGGCCAGACCTAAACCGAATGGGAGGTATTCACGAAAGGTTTCTACGAATAAAAAAGCGGGAATTGCCATTAACGGTTGCGGAAGGCTGGAAAAAATACTCCACCAAACTGCTTTTATCGGGCTGGTTCCTTTTGGAACCATTACCAGGCTAATAGCTAACCCCTCAGGAATATTGTGGATAGCGATGGCGATAGCGATGAAAATCCCGAACTCCATAGTATTCGCGAAAGAAACGCCTACACTAACGCCCTCAGCAAAGGAATGGACCGTCATAATTCCGAGGAAGAGCAACATTTTCTTGGTTCCGGCTCCAACCAAATCCCCTACATCTACTTCGTAACTTTGTTCCATCCAGCGATTGGCACCAATAACCAGAACAACACCGGCAATCATCCCAAAAATGGTCATCCATTCCCCTTCCTGATATCCTTCGAATATGAGGCTAAAACTTGCCGATAGCATTAAACCGGCAGCAACTGCATTTGATTTACCAAGAAATGAATCGGAAATATCTTTAATGAAAAAGAAAGGAAGAGCTCCAATTCCGGTTGCTACAGCGGTTAGCAACGAATACCAAAAAACGAGAGCAATGGGTTCTGAGAAAAAGTCCATATTCCAAGGTAGCAATTCCTGTGAATTCACCCGCGTAAATAGAAAATTTAGAAACAGACTAAATAGCTTAAATCAGCATAAAAAAAGAGCAAAAGTTTGGCTATTATTGGCGAGTAAATCACTCATCTAAAAAACTGGTACATTGCTCGAAAATCGCCGATTTGTGCGCCCGCGTCAGAAATTAGTTGAATTATTGCGGGAAAAGGGAATACAAGACGAACGAGTGCTGATGGCGATTGGTAAAATCCCAAGGCATACTCTCATTGATTCCGGCTTACATAATAAAGCCTATCAGGATACTGCACTACCCATTGGCATGGGGCAAACCATCTCTCAACCTTACACGGTAGCCCGGCAGACAGAATTGCTGGAAATAAAGAAAGGTGATAAAATATTGGAAATCGGAACGGGCTCGAGTTACCAATGCATGGTATTGTGCGAAATGGGTGCCGATGTGTACAGTGTTGAGCGCCATAATGAGTTGTATCATCGGGCAAAAAAACATCTTCAACAACACGGCTATCGTGCGATGCTAAAAGCGGGCGATGGAACTTTGGGATGGAGTACCTATGCACCTTATGATGGAATCGTGGTTACAGCGGGTGCCCCGGTTGTGCCTCAGGATTTGATTGCGCAGCTAAACATCGGAGGTAAACTAGTGATACCGGTAGGCGATGACAAAACACAAGTGATGCTACGGATAATCCGCGTTTCGGAAACGGAATATGAACAGGAAGAACATGATAATTTTAAATTTGTGCCACTAATTGGCGAAAAGGGATGGAAATAGAAAACCAGCAGCAATCGGTTAATCAAAATGCCGACAAAACCACGATTAAAGAAGCGCCGATACTAACGATAAAAGGTTTTTTGATGGGATCGGCAGATATAGTTCCCGGCGTAAGTGGTGGTACAATGGCGTTGATTCTGGATATCTACGAGCGATTATTGAATGCCATAAAAAGCGTAGATGTCAAATTTGTTAAAAGCTTGTTTCGCTTCAATCTAAAGGAAGCATTTGGTGAATTACATTGGTTGTTTCTGGTAGCTTTATTTACCGGAATATTTAGTGCGGCTGTCTTTTTTACCAAAGTGGTTCCTCTCCAAATTTATATGTTCACCCATCCTGAAATCGTGTATGGGTTATTTTTTGGATTGATCGTTGGCTCGATTTACATATTAATTAAAGAGCAGAGTCAATTCAGGTGGCAGGAGGGTTTATTTTTACTTGCTGGACTTGGAATAGGTTTATGGATTGTGAATCTCGTGCCAACGGATACTCCGGATCATCCGGCTTTTGTTTTTTTGACGGGTGTTATTTCTATTAGCGCGATGATTCTACCCGGAATTTCCGGCTCATATTTGCTACTGATTATGCGCAAATATGAGTACATCCTTACCAACATTAGTTTAATTTGGGGTAGCGATCCAATTACAGGTATTATCAACATTGCGCCATTTACACTTGGCACTATTGTAGGGATTGCCACTTTTTCGAGATTTTTATCATGGTTGCTGGGCAAGTTTCATTCCCAAACCATTGCTGTACTTATTGGCTTTATGATCGGTTCGTTATTTGTGATCTGGCCATATCAACACAGAGAATATGTTGAACAAGTTCGCGAGACGGAAATAATGGCACCGGATGCTCAAGTTGTGGTTGATTTGAGAGCCAATCCAAATGAAAATTTGCCGGAATTTAATCGCCTGGGTGAAAATACTCCCGAAGGTATTGAAGTGCTCACGATCAAGAAGAAATTGATTCGTACCGAGCCATACATACCCGGTAGTATCGGTTCTCGTGCTGATGATGCGCCAAATGTTTGGGGAGGTGTTATTGGTATGATAATCGGAGTGGTAATGGTTGGAGGTTTGGATCGGTTACGGGAGAAAAAAGTAGCCTGAGTTCGTTTAAATAGGCGATTCGAAAAATTCTTCATGAATCCTTCATGATTTTTAAACACCTTTAAAGTGAGAGAAATCCAACTTTAAAATGGAGGTTATCATGAAAGTTCAACATATACTTGTCCCAACCGATTTTTCTGAACGTTCGATTAAAGCCATTCAGTCAGCCGGTAATATGGTTGATTTTTATGGATGTACGGTTGATTTGATGCATACTGTGCCTTTGATGAAATACTTCCATGAGAGTATGGATCCGCTTGGTGTGCCATTTTCGATTGAAAAGCACTTATATCCACATTGCTTAGAACGCGCACATGAGCAGCTCGAAATGCTCGCTGAGAAATACATCAAAAAAGAATATCGCGGTAAAATCTTCACTAATGTGGAGCGAAAAGCATCTGAAGCGATTGTAAATCAGTCTCGACAAGAAGATTACGACTTAATTTTGATGTCGGCGAAAGGCGAACATGATACGCTTCACTTATTGGGTGGAACTACTGAAAAGGTAATACGTCATAGCCGCGTTCCTGTACTTTCTGTGAATGATGTAATCTCAGAAAAAAACATTCACACCATTATGGTGCCGATTGATTTCTCGGATGGTTCGTTCTTTTCTCTAATCCCTGCATTTGAACTAGCCAAGGAATTTAAAGCAAAAATTGTACTCTTTAATGTGATAGAGCTGTATTCCGCCGGCAGCGACATGGTACCGTATGTGCCAACTTCTATTGACGAAGATGCCATTTACGATAGCTTAATTTCCCGTTTAATGGAGTATTTAGACGAGCATGATCAATACAATCTTGGTATTCACAGAACCGGAGTTACTTACAAAGATGTACTTGTTTCTTCAGAAAATGATCATGTAACTTCCGTTGAATTGAACACAAAAGTAGTGAAAGGAATTTCTGCACATCGTGAAATCACTGATTTTGCAAATGATGAGTCTGACCTGGTAGTAATGAGTACACATGGACGTACCGGTTTAGCCCGCGTATTTATTGGCTCCACTGCAGAACAAGTTTCACGACATTTGCAGGTTCCATTGCTAACTGTTCGTCCGGAGTTCTTAGAACAACCTGTGGAATAGGTTCAGTTATCAATTAAGAATTATTCAATTAAGAATGATCGGTTTGACGGCAAAAGTCTGTCAGACCGATTTTTTGTTCTTGCGACTTATACCACATTTCGAGGTTGACACCTCCCTGACGTGAGATGGTTTATTGGTTTTTGAGTAGATAATCACTCCTCGAGGAGGGAAGGTTTGTGGTAGTGCCGGCTTTTTTGATTTATGTTATCTCGTGGCGGGGCACGTATGACGAAGCAAACTGGGTAATTCAATTATTAGTCATCCCGCGGCGAATGCCGGGATCTAGGGTTGGTTAGAAACTCGCGTTTTAGGTCTTGTTCAAAAGTCTTGCCCTACCATCTTTTAGACTTCGGTATGCATGTTGTGTGGGATAGAAAGCTTAGTTTTTTTGTGGTAATGTAATTTTAATGTAAAAACAGAGCTCGGGGTTGACACCTCCCTGATGTGAGGTGGTTTATTGGTTTTTGAGTAGATAATCTCTCCTCAAGGAGGGAAGGTTTGGGGAAGCGTCTTTTCCTGATTTAGGTCATCCCGCGGTGGAGCATGTATAACGAAGCAAACAGTGTAGTTTTAGCCGGGAGCTTTCTTTGCTATAATAGTCCGAATCGCTTAACAAGCATCAGATTCCTGTCACACCTGCGTTTAAACTTTGGTATGCATGCTGCACAGGAATGACTACTTAATTTTTTCGTGGTTTCGTGCATTTGTGGCTTAATCAAGTTTGAACAAATAACAATTAACGAATAACGAAATCGTTATCTTCATCCCAAAAAACAGAACTCTTTGTCGTTTAAAACCAAGAAAAGTCTAGGTCAGCATTTTTTAACTGACAACAACATCATCGCCAAAATATTACAATCGATTGAGGGTGGAAAGGATGCCCGAATCATTGAAATAGGTCCTGGAACCGGTGCCTTAACTAAATGGCTCGTTCAGCAGTTTTATGATGTTCATGCCATTGAAGTGGACCAACGGGCGATTAAAGTTCTTGAAGAGTCCTTACCTGACTTAACCATCCATGCGATGGATGTGTTGAAAGCGGATTGGGAAGAGTTGATTGATCCTGACAAGCAAAACATCATCGTTGGAAACCTGCCTTATTATATTACTTCTCCGATTTTGTTTAGCGTTCTGGAATTCCGCCATCTCTTTGATGAGGCCATTTTTATGATGCAAAAAGAAGTGGCGCAACGGCTGGTGGCTAATCCCCATAATAAAGAATACGGGATTTTAAGCGTGCAAACCCAGTTGATGAGTTCACCCGAAATGTTATTTGATGTCTCGCCAAACTCATTTAGCCCGCCTCCTAAAGTGATGAGTTCAGTTATCCGACTTCGGTTTGACAAACCTGCACTCCCATGCACTGACAAGATGTTAAAAACGGTGGTTCGAACAGCGTTTAATCAGCGAAGAAAAAAACTTTCCAATGCATTAAAGCCTGTTTTGGGTGATGATCGACCTGACGGATTTGATTTTGATCAACGTGCGGAAGATTGGGAGCCTGTCATTTATGCAGACTTGGCAGAATGGGTGCAACGCCATAGCAGAATGGAATGAATTGGTACGGAACTTGCATTTGAGGGTGCAGAAAATAAAAGGGCATTGCCCGAAAGTTCTTAACCAATAACATTCAATCAAAAAAATAGGAGTCATTCATATGGCTAGCATTAAACCTTTAGGCGACCGTGTACTCGTAAAAGCGGACGTAGCTGAAGAAGTAACCAGCTCTGGTCTGTACATCCCTGATACAGCTAAAGAAAAACCGCAGCAAGGTACAGTTGTAGCGGTAGGTCCCGGCAAAGTTGAAAACGGAAACAAAATCGAAATGTCCGTAAAAGAAGGGGACAAAGTACTTTATGGGAAGTACGCCGGAACAGAAGTAACTCTCGATGGTGAGGAATTCATGATCATGAGAGAATCTGACATTGTAGGTATTCTTGCCTAATCCAATCCCACACACATTTTATAATTAAAAACTCAACTAATTAACGGATATAAAACTATGTCTAAACTAGTTCACTACGATATTGAAGCACGTGACGCCCTGAAACGCGGTGTTGATAAGCTTGCTGATGCGGTAAAAGTAACGCTCGGCCCTCGTGGACGTAATGTAGTAATCGAAAAATCATTCGGAGGTCCAACTGTAACCAAAGATGGTGTTACTGTGGCCAAAGAAATCGAGCTCGATGATAAAGTAGAAAATATGGGTGCGCAGATGGTGAAGGAAGTTGCTTCCAAAACCTCTGACAATGCCGGTGATGGTACTACTACAGCAACCGTACTTGCGCAAGCAATTGTATCAGCAGGATTGAAAAACGTAACTGCAGGTGCAAACCCAATGGATCTTAAGCGTGGTATCGACAAAGCTGTTGACGCTATTGTTGCTGCTTTAGCTGATTTGAGCCAGGAAATTGACGATCGTAACGAAATCGCTCAGGTAGGTACAATCTCTGCCAACAACGACGAATTCATCGGTAACTTGATTGCTGATGCAATGGAAAAAGTTGGTAAAGACGGTGTAATCACTGTTGAGGAAGCCAAAGGAACTGATACGCACCTAGAAACAGTAGAAGGTATGCAGTTCGATCGCGGTTACCTTTCTCCTTACTTTGTAACCGATTCTGAGAAGATGGTTGCTGAGTTAGAAAATCCATACATCTTAATCTTCGACAAGAAGATTTCTAACATGAAGGATCTTCTTCCGGTTCTTGAGAAAGTTGTACAAAGCGGAAATCCATTGTTGATTATCGCTGAAGACGTTGAAGGTGAAGCTTTAGCTACTTTAGTAGTTAATAAACTTCGTGGATCTCTAAAAATCGCAGCTGTAAAAGCTCCTGGTTTTGGTGATCGCAGAAAAGCAATGCTCGAAGATATTGCCATTTTAACCGGTGGAACCGTAATTTCTGAAGAGCGTGGCTATAAGCTTGAAAACGCAACACTTGATTTCTTAGGTCAGGCTGCAAGCGTAACTATCGACAAAGACAATACTACTATTGTTGATGGCGCAGGAAAAGCTGATGACATTCAGGCTCGAGTAAACCAAATCAAATCTCAAATCGAATCAACCACTTCTGATTACGATCGTGAGAAGCTTCAAGAGCGTCTTGCTAAGTTAAGCGGTGGTGTAGCTGTACTTTATATTGGTGCTGCTTCTGAAGTTGAGATGAAAGAGAAGAAAGCTCGTGTTGAAGATGCCTTACACGCAACTCGCGCTGCGGTTGAAGAAGGAATCGTGCCCGGTGGTGGTGTAGCATTACTTCGTACCGTTGCTGCTGTAGATTCACTTGAAGCAGATAATCCGGACGAAAAAGTAGGATTCGATATTGTACGTCGTGCCGTACAGGCTCCTTTACGTACCATCAGCAATAATGCCGGAGTAGAAGGCGCAATTGTTGTACAACGCGTATTGGAAGGCGAAGGCGCATTTGGCTACAATGCTCGTACCGAAGTGTACGAAGACTTAATTAAAGCTGGTGTAATCGATCCAACTAAAGTAACCCGTACTGCACTTCAAAATGCGGCTTCTGTTGCAGGATTATTGCTAACAACTGAAGCAGTAATTTCTGAAAAACCAGAAGAGAAAGGTTCAGCTCCAGCCATGCCAGACATGGGCGGAATGGGCGGCGGAATGCCAGGCATGATGTAAGAAGATTACATTACCCAAAATGATATGAATTGATTCATATCAGAAATTATAGAAAGCCCCGATTCACTTTGTGAGTCGGGGTTTTTTGTTGTTGAAATTAAAGCGGTTTCTATTGGGACAATTTTCCGGGGTTAATTACTTTTATCGGGTGAAACTCTTTTAAGTCCTGTTCTCACTATAACCATCGATTTTTTTGAAGAAACCATCTACCAAATACACCAAAAGCGATAGAATCAATATTGCCTATCAGGTTTTTGGAAGCGGACCGATCGATATTGTATACATACCCGGCTGGGTTTCTAATATCGATTTGATGTGGGAATGTCCTGAGTTGGTTCACTTTTTTCAGGAATTGGGCAAAATAGCTCGCGTAATTCTATTTGATAAACGAGGTACGGGTTTGTCGGACCGAGTGGTTGATGTATCAACGCTGGAAGAACGCATGGACGATATTCGTGCGGTGATGGATGCTGTTGATTCAGGAAAAGCTATTTTATTTGGGCATTCTGAAGGCGGATCGGTTTCGGCACTTTTTGCAGCAACATATCCCAATAGAACCGCAGGTTTAATAGCATTCGGGATCTTTGCTAAACGACGGTATTCAGAAAATTACCCCTGGGCACCTACCGATGAAGAGCGGCAAAAAGTATACGATATGATTGAAAACAGCTGGGGCAGTGGAGATATGCAGCTGGAATCATTAGCTCCATCCAAAGCACAAGATGTAAAGTTTATGGATTGGCTGGCCAATTACTTTCGATCGGGAGCGAGCCCAACTGCGGCAATGGTGCTTACAAAAATGAATACACAGGTCGACATCATCGACATACTAGGCTCCATAAAAGTGCCAACGTTAATCATGCAACGAACCCATGATATAGACGTGAAAATTGAAGAAGGTCGCTTTATTGCTGAACGAATTGAGGGTGCTCGTTTTGTGGAATTTTCCGGGGATGATCATCTTTTTTGGGCTGGAAATACCCAAGAAATACTGGATGAGATGAAATCATTTATTTCTACGATGAAGCCCATCCACAACCACAAACAACAGCTGCTTACTTTTGTTAAAGGGAACATAAGTTCTATTGATGATCGAAGTCAGCACGAGCATATAAAAGGGTTAGTTGGGCAATTTATTGGCCGCTTTAGAGGGAAAGTTATTGCGTTTACTTCTTCAGGATTTACGGCAGTATTTGAAGGCCCAAGTAAAGCAGCGCATTGTAGCCTTAGTTTGATTGAGGCCATATCACAACGAAATGCACGGTTAAAAATCGGAATTTACATCAAAGAAGCATCCATAGAGTTTGCAGGCTTGGAAAACGATCCCATCGATAAAGCGTTTAATCAAATTCTAAAAGACAGTATTCCTAATCAGGTAGTAATTACAGAAACGGTTAAAAATCTACTTTCGGGGGCCGGGTTGGAGGTTAAAGCCTATCAACAATCAAGAGAAAGTATTTCGAGGGATTCGACATTGTTTACGATCAAAGATGCAGTGGTTGAATCTGAAAGTGAGATTGATTCCATTCTCGATGATATTCCTATGAAAGGTTCGCTATTGGAAACGGTGATGCAGTGTATAGATGAGCATATTTCTGATGAGCAGTTTAGTGTGGAACAGCTCAGCCGACAGGTGGGGATGAGTGAGCGCCAACTTCAACGAAAACTAAAACAAATCACTAATAAAACACCGAATCAGTTTATAACTTCAGTTCGGTTACATCGTGCAAAAGAGCTTTTGTTATCCGGAAACAGCAATATTTCTGAAGCTTGTTACGAAACAGGGTTTTCTTCACCGTCCTATTTTTCTAGTCGTTTTAAGAAAGAATTCGGCAAAACACCTTCCGAGTTTATTCAAACATTTGTTTAACAGCTACTCATTGGTCTTGGTCTGTCGTTTTTGTAATAGTCCCATCGTCGGATTTCTGTAAGCATTTGCCGTTTTATTCATAACGGGGTTCTCAAAAATCAATGTATTCTGGTATCGAGGAAAACTGAAATAGAGTTTGACTCTAAGCACTCATCGAACCAAAAAGTAA
Source organism: bacterium (assembly GCA_024742815.1). Lineage (GTDB taxonomy): Bacteria > Bacteroidota > Rhodothermia > Balneolales > Balneolaceae > HXMU1420-13. The sequence goes on along the minus strand of JANSXX010000005.1, from coordinate 14,427 downwards.
ATATTGAATTATGAGAAAAATTTTTTCACCTCTTTTGATACTCTTCGGGATTATGTTCGCAGCATGTTCAACCAACACCGAAAATCTTACGGTTGAGCCCGATAATGGTGGGGAAAATAATCCGCCAAATATAGAACAGGTAAGTTATGCCAGCAATATTCAACCCATTTTTAATACATCTTGCACCAATTGTCATGGCGGAAGTGGTGGCGTAAATCTCACCTCATTTTCAGCATTGATGAGCAGTGTTGGAAATAATTATGGCGACAATGTAGTAGTAGCTGGAAATGCTGATGCAAGCGGTTTGGTGGACAAAATTGAACCCAATCCCCAACACGGGAGCCGAATGCCAACCAATGGCTCGCTTACCAATACAGAAATTCAAACCATTCGTACCTGGATTAATGAAGGTGCGCTCAATAATTAAAGGGGAATCATGAAAAAGTTCGTTCGTACCATTTTATTAGTTCTATTATTCTCGCCAGCTTCTTTTTCGCAAAGCTATTTCACCGATTCGGGAACCGCCGTTTTTCATTCAAAAGTGCCCTTACACACATTTTCGGGGAATTCAGAGAATCTTACGGGGTTAATTGATCTGGAAGATAATACGGTAGACTTCTATCTCGATCTGGCTACACTCGATACCGGAAACGGGAAGCGAGATAAAGATATGCGCCTTACTTTAGATGTGGAAAATCATCCTTTTGGTGAATTTTACGGGAAATTAGTTTCCGAATTTGATCCAACTAATACAGCTCCACAAACTGCCATTGTTGAGGGTGTTTTTAAGATTCATGGAAACCAACAGGATGTTCGTATAGAAGGGCAATTAATTCCCGATGGAAACCAACTCACGCTACAAGCCGGGTGGATTCTCAGATTGGAAGATTATGATATCGTTCCTCCTTCGTTACTTTTTGTAAAGGTAGATCAGGAGCAGGAAATTGAAATTAATGCTGTTCTAACATTGAGGGATGAATCATGAAAACCGTTGGATTACTGTTTATTTCTATAGTTTTTTTAAGTGATTCGGCTTTTGGTCAGTTAGAACGCCGGAGAACGGTAACCGACGAGCCGGTGGAGGTTTTTCTAACTATGTCGCTGATTACCATGCCTACTACCTCCAATCTTCAAGCCAATAATATGAACAGTACCATTATGCATAACTTTGGCTTGGTTAGCAGCGGTATCGAGGAGTTTTGGGGATTAGATCAAGGTGCGGCGGTAAGACTCGGTATCGACTACGGAGTTACCGATCGGCTATCGGTAGGAATTGGCAGAACAAGTCGGGAAGACAACGTTGATCTGCGTTTTAAATACACGGTATTGCAACAAATGAAATCAGATAAAATCCCTGTAGAAGTATCATTAAAAGGTGATTTGGGGATTAATACGCAACAAGAAAGGCGTTTCGATTTTTCAACAAAAGACCGTTTAAATATGTTTGGATCGGTAGCTGTTGCTCGGAAATTTAGCGATGCACTGAGCCTACAAATTGCCCCAATGATTTCCCATTTTAATACCATTGTGATAGAAACAGTGGATCAAAACCCCAGACATACGCATTACGCTGCAGGATTTGGCGCAGAATATCGTGTGAGTTTAAAGCATTCGTTCTCATTCGAATACTTTGCAGTATTCGGTGAACGAACTATAGGCACGTTTAACCCAATGGCTGTTTCATGGCAAATTGATACTGGAGGACATGTGTTTCAAATGTTCTTTATGAACGGAAATTGGTTTACTGAGCAGCACCTGATTGCGCGAACAACTAATGATTTTTGGGCAAGAGATTTTCGATTGGGCTTTAATGTAAATCGAGTATTTGGGTTGTGATGTAAATACTAAACATGTATTCCAATTAAACGATTAATTAAAAACGATAGATAGCTAAAACTGATAAGCTATAAATTCTAATTGTTTTAGTGGTTAAGTTTTGTTTCATTTTTATATTCACAATTTGGGGAGAATGAGTATGAATAGAATTAGACAAAACTTAGGGCTGCTGATTATAGTGCTTACTTTTTTGGGATGTGGGGTCAATGATCCGGAAATTAAGCTGGAAGAACCCATGTATAACTGGGAATTAGTAGGTCGGCTCAGTAATAAAGAAATCAGAGATATTCGTGTGGCGGAAGATGGCACTATTATCGTTTCTACCAAAAACAGATTATATCTTTCTGAGGATAATGGGGAATATTTCAAAGGCTATTCGATTCCAGATTCAGTGGATATCTACAGAGTTCGGAAATTTGAAAATAATCTCTATCTAATTGGAGAGATGTATTCGTCACATGTGGGTGGTTTTTGGGGTGGTACCATCAGACTTTTGTATATAATGAAAGATGAAAATTTAAGATGGGAGAAAATGCATGGTGGTTACCTTTTTCAAGATATAATTCCGGGATCGGATAAATTCTTTGTGGGTGCGTTGAATGGCGTTACCGTTTTAGGTGCCGATTATTCTAGACTAGAGCGCTTTTCGCTGTTCAATAGTAAACTCAATGATCAGGTGGATGATATGATTCAATTCCATGATTATGTATTACTTAGTTCTCATGAGGGAGTGTTCGGCTCAAACGATCAAGGATTAACATGGTTAGATTTAACCGCTCGACTTAGTAAGGAACATGATCATATAATGAATATGCGAATTAGCGATTCAGGAATGCTACATGCTATGGCGAATCATCGTGTTTACACAGCAACTGATAACAATTTTGAATGGGATATACGATACTTGCCTAAGTCCTATGATGCAGTAAACATGAATTCAGATAGTGAGTATCTGACTTTAAGGTATGATAATGTTTATAAACTCAATTACGATGAGCTGGACGATCGTTTTTCTAGTTATGATATCACTCCTGATGTAGTTCGTGAAGTGGACTTCCGTAAATGGGAACTTATCGAATCACTTTCTGGCGGTAAACTAATTCTTTCCGGTACGGAAGGTGTATTTATTGGCACTCCAAATTTGGAATCAGAATATTGGAATCAATAATACCTGCCATTTACCAAAGTAATTTACCAGTCGGATCCTGTTTATATGAATTCAAAATCTTCATGTAGTTAGCGCGCTCGAAAGATGCAGGGTCGATCACATGCTGTTGGCACATCGAACCTAAGAGTTGCTCAACCGACTCATACTCTCGTTCCTCCATCCATTCTATCATTTCATTTTTCATTTGTCCAATACGTTCGGTGCCATTCACTAAAAGTTCGGCGGTTGTCATGCATACATTTGCTCCAGCTAATAAGCCTTTTAGTACATCACGACCATTATGAACTCCGGACGTGATAGCAAAATCGGCATCGATTCGGCCTTTCAAAATTGCAACCCACCGAAGTGGTAAACGCAGATCATCAGAGGTACTTAAGGTAAGATTGGGAGCCACTTCAAGATGATCAATATCAATATCAGGTTGGTAAAATCGATTGAACATCACAATTCCTTTTACACCAACATCACTCAATTTCTTACACATATTGGGTAAGGAGGAGAAAAACGGACCGATTTTTACAGCAACCGGAATATCAATGGCATCAACTACTTGTTGAACAGTTTCGAGATATCGGTCTTCGATCGTACTGCTGTCAATATTCGGATCTGTGGGGATGTGGTAAATATTTAATTCTAATGCATCAGCGCCTGCCCCGGCTATCCACTTGGCAAATCGAATCCAACCACCTGATGAGGAACCATTCAGACTACCAATAATTGGAACATCGGTATATTTTTTTGCTTGCATGATGTGTTCCAGATACAAATCCGGGCCCACATCGAAAGAATCAATTTCGGGAAAGTAAGTGAGCGCTTCCCCAAAGCTTTCGGTGCCATAGCTCATGTAATGATCGAGTTCATTACTGGTATTATTCAGTTGTTCCTCAAAAAGCGAATGCATCACAATAGCGCCCGGGCGGGCATCCGCAAGGTGCTTTATTCCCTCCAACGATTTAGTGAGGGGCGAAGCTGAAGCAACGATTGGATGTTCTAATGTAAGGCCGAGATAAGAAGTAGTTAGTTTCATGATAGCTCCTTCGTACGTTTAATTAGAGTCTGGTGATTTGATTTCGGCTTCTAATTCCGGCTCTTTAGCAAGCTTTTCCAAATTCAACCAGCGATTGTTTACCCATTCTTGTGCTGCGTGTTCGTACTCGCGTGCTTTTCGCGGGTTTATCTGCGTCAGCATTCGGTACCGTTGCTCGTTATATATGTATTCGCGCAAAGGCTTCTTAGGCGCTTTTGAATCCAACTGTAATGGCACTAAGCCTTCGTCTTTTCTGCGTGGATCAAATCGGTACACTGGCCAATGTCCGGTTTCGGTTGCCAGTTTTTGCTGATGTAGTCCTTTAGACATATCAATACCGTGGGCGATGCAATGGCTGTATGCTATAATCAAGGAAGGACCGTCGTAAGCTTCTGCCTCTTGGAAAGCTTTTATCAACTGATTTTCGTTAGCGCCCATAGCCACCTGTGCTACATACACGTAGCCATAATCCATGGCTATTTTGCCCAGATCTTTCTTTGGCGTTGGTTTACCACCTGCAGCAAATTTTGCAATAGCACCTAAGCTGGTAGCTTTCGAAGCCTGACCTCCGGTATTCGAATACACCTCGGTATCCATCACCAAAATATTCACATTTTTACCAGTTGCAATTACGTGATCAAGTCCACCAAAGCCAATGTCGTAAGCCCAGCCATCACCACCAATAATCCAAAGTGATTTTCGAATTAAATCATCGGTATAATTTTGCAATCTTCTGGAAGCAGGATCGGCTTTTGAAGCAAGTCGTTTTTTGAGTTCTTCTAACCGATGGCGCTGTTTTTCGATTCCTGCGGCTGTACTTTGATCCGCTTCCATCAAATCCTGCACAAGCAGCTCCGGCAACGATTTACCCCGGCATTGCCAAAGCAAGTCATGGGCGATCTCGACTCGTTTGTCCATCGCTAATCGCATCCCCAAACCAAATTCGGCGTTATCTTCAAACAGTGAATTGTTCCATGTTGGTCCACATCCATTTGCGTCTGTTGTCCATGGAGTTGTGGGCAAGTTTCCACCATAAATGGATGAACAGCCGGTTGCATTTGCTACCACCATTCGATCACCGAATAAACGAGTGAGTAAACTCAGATAAGGAGTTTCGCCACAACCGGCGCAGGCACCAGAAAACTCGAAATAAGGATCGAGAAGCTGAGTTTCTTTCGTTTTGTTAAACGCTATTTCAGGTTGATTGGAAACCGAAGTGGTTGGTAAATCTAGGAAAAAATCCCAATCTCGATTCGCTTTTTCTCTAACCTGTTCTTTAGGTTGCATGTTGATAGCCTTCAGGCTCACATTGCTTTTATTCTTAACAGGACAAACTTCAACACATAAGGTACAACCGGTACAATCATCCGCAGAAACCTGAAGTGTATATTCGTAGCCTATTAGTTCGCGGAATTTAGCTTTGGTATGTTGGAAGCCTTCCGGCGCATCTTCAAAAGCATCAGGTTCGGCCACTTTAGCACGAATTACCGAGTGTGGACAAGCCATTACACATTTTCCACATTGGATGCAGATATCGGGATCCCAAACAGGAATTTCCATGGCGATATCACGTTTTTCCCACTTTGTGGTGCCACTTGGAAAAGTACCATCGCAAGGCAAAGCACTTACCGGTAATTCATCTCCATTCCCGTTGATGATTTCGTTGATCACCTTTTGCACAAACTCGGGAGGTTCGTTATTTGTAGCTCCATTTTTAGGAATTACTGCCGTTTTTGTAGTCGGAATAACAACCTCTTCCAGATAATCCAAGGCAATATCTACGGCATCGAAATTCATCTGAACGATGGTTTTACCTCGCTTTCCGTAAGTTTTTGATATGTATTCTTTGATCTTAAGAATGGCCTGATCTTTAGGCAATACTCCGGAAAGTGCAAAGAAACAGGTTTGCATTACGGTATTAATCCGAATGCCGAGATTAGCTTCTTTTGCAACTTTATAAGCATCAACTACAAAAACCCTGAGTTTTTTCTCTTGTATTTGCTTTCGTACACGGGTTGGAATGTGCTCCCAAACTTTATCTGCACCGAACGGGCTGTTTATAAGAACAGTGGCATTTTTTTCAGCTGTTGATAGTGTATCGAAGCGATCGAGGAAACCAAACTGATGAACCCCAACAAAATTTGCTTTTGAGATCAAGTACGGTCGTTTTAAATCCTGTGGACCAAATCGTAAATGCGAGATGGTTCTGGCTCCGGATTTTTTCGAATCGTACACAAAATAGCCCTGTGCATTTAGCTCGGTTTCTTCACCAATTATTTTGATGGAGTTTTTATTGGCGCCTACGGTTCCATCCGAACCCAATCCCCAGAACACCGCTCTCGTGGTTTCATCATCTTCGATATCAAAGGTCGAATCATAGCCGAGCGAAGTGTGGGTAACATCGTCGTTAATACCAATGGTGAAGTGATTTTTAGGATGAGTTTTTCCCAGTTCATCAAAAATAGCCTTCACCATTGCAGGGGTAAACTCTTTTGATGAAAGTCCATAACGACCACCAATGATGTGTACTAGTGGCGAAAACTTCGGATTATCCCCAAACCGATCTTCATTTATAGCGGTTAAAACATCCTGATAGAGAGGCTCTCCCACACTACCGGGCTCTTTGGTTCGATCGAGTACGGCGATAGATTTAACAGAATCAGGCAACGCATCTACAAAATGTTGAATGGAAAATGGGCGGAATAACCGAACTTTAAGAACACCGGTTTTTCCCCCTTTTTTGTTAAGATGTAAAGCGGTTTGTTCAGCAGTATCAGCACCGGAACCCATCACGATAATTACTTTCTCAGCATCAGGATCACCAACATATTCAAACAACTTATAGGATCTGCCGGTTAAGTGCTTAAAGCGTAACATAGCGGCTTCTACAATCTCGGGAGTGGCCAAGTAAAAAGGATTTGAGGATTCACGGCTCTGGAAAAATACATCCGGATTTTGAGCGGTTCCTCGAATGAACGGATTGTTGGGATCCATTCCTCGTAAGCGATGCGCTTTTACAAGTTCATCATCAATCATCTGTTTGATCACCGAATCGGGGGTGATTTCTATTTTAGCAATCTCATGCGAGGTTCTGAAGCCATCAAAAATATGCAGGAATGGAATGCGAGATTCTAATGTCGCAGAATGAGCAATTAATGCCATATCCATTGCTTCCTGTACATTGTTCGAAAACAAAAAGCCCCAGCCGGTTTGTCGGGCACTCATTACATCCGAATGATCTCCAAAAATAGAAAGTGCTTGAGTTGCTACCGATCGGGCTGCAATATGAAATACAGTTGGAGTTAGTTCGCCGGCAATTTTGTACATATTCGGGAGCATCAGCAATAAACCTTGGCTCGCGGTAAAGGTAGTGGTAAGAGCACCGGCTTGTAGAGATCCATGCACTGCGCCTGCGGCTCCACCTTCACTTTGCATCTCCACAATTTTTGGGGTATCGCCCCAAATATTTTTCTGTTTTTGAACGCTCCAGGCATCGGCCCATTCGCCCATTGGAGAAGCGGGTGTGATTGGATAAATGGCAATTACTTCGTTCGTTTTAAAGGCAATATGAGCAGCTGCCTCGTTGCCATCCATGGTTTTATACACTTTTGCACACATGATTCCCCCGGTTAGTGAATATTACTGATACAGTGTACTATCTAAATGTGAAGTAATAATGAATTATGCTTTTTCACTTTCTTAAGTGACTAATTATCAGTGTTTAGGTTGAGTGGCGATTTTTTGAGGGTAGGGGGAAGCTGGTTTAGTTGTAGAGAAAAATGAGCAAGTGATCTCATTTGAAATTGTGGATTTCTCTAGTATTTTGAATAGGCTATTTCTAGATATTTGATGAAAAAAGGACAGGTTATACTTCTCATTATAAGTTGGTTGTTTTTGGGATTTTCTGATTCCTCGGCACAATTATATGATTCCCAAAATTATGTGATCAAGCATTGGGGAATGGAGGATGGGCTCCCTCAAAGTTCTGTAAACGACATTGTGCAAACTAAGGATGGTTACCTATGGATGGCTACGTTTGGAGGGCTAGTTCGATTCGACGGATTAAACTTTAAAACCTTTGATCGCTCGAACACATCCTGTCTTATCAGCGATAGGTTTCTTCGCATTTTCCCGGATAGCGATGGCGGAATTTGGTTGTTTCCTGATTACACAGATATAACCTTGGTGAAGTTTAAAGATGGGAAATGCCTAAACTATACCATTCAAACCGCACTTACGAATTACAGTGAGATGATTGAGCTCGAGAATGGACAAATTTGGTTCATTTTAGACGAGACTTTTTACAGATATGATGGGCAATCATTTAGCGAAGCAAGCATTCTCTATGATCAGCAACGGCGAGAAAAAGCTTTAAGAGCTGAAGGTCGATGGGTTGGTGCAGGGAATCATCTATATAAAATCGTAAACAACGAAGTTATACTCGTTTCAAAGGATATCGCAGGGAAAACCTCCGGCATACTCCGAACAACTACGTTAGCTTCCTTACCAAACACATTAATACTAGGCACAGGCAATGAAGGGGTTTATTTTGTGGATGTTGAAGGAAGTCCTGAAATCGAACAGGTCGAGCGATTACCGCAAAGTCATTTTCTCGAGTTTAGAAAAGGGGAGAATAGCCAATTTTTTGCTCAAACCGCAGAAGGTATTACCGTACTAACTGAGGAAGGCTTTGTTCCACTTTCAGTATTAAACGAAACCACAGATGCCCGTCTAAAAACTATACTTCAGGATGACATCGGAAATTATTGGATTGGGACTGAAGGTGACGGATTATACCGAGTAAGTGAGTCGTTCATCACCATGATCGATGAGTCGTCGGGATTGAATAATTCACAAATGCTTTCGCTCACCTCACTTTCAAACGGTACTAAATTGTTGGCTACTAATTGTGGCGGTGTGTATGAATGGGATGGAGCACGAGCGAGATTATCAAGCATTCATAAGTATCACGAACCAGGCTGCCATTGGGCTGTTTTTGAGGATTCAAAAAAACGTATATGGCTTGGATCAGGTGGGCCATATATGATTGAGAGCCTTGACGAACCCGGTTACGAGTTTACAGAAAAAGATGGATATGTTGGATTTGGGATTTTTGCAATCGATGAAATGTCGGATGGTTCGATATGGATTGGATCGGGGCAAGGTTTGAATATTTATGATGGAAACAATTTTCAGCGGATTACTACAAAAGACGGATTATACTATGACGATGCCCGCGTATTTTTTGAAGATGAAGATGGAACAATCTGGGTGGGTACAAAAGGAGGGTTGAATATCTACAAAGAAGGTAAATTCCAAAAATATCCACTCATAGAAAGCTCTAATTCGGATGTGGAGGCACAACCGGAAATCAGAGCTATATACAAAGATTCGGATGGGTATTTTTGGATAGGAACATATGGTTTCGGCTTATTCAGGCTCAAAGGTGATGAGATGGTTCAATTTACCACCACTCAAGGTTTATTCGATAATGTAGTGTCGCATGTTATCGAAGACGAGTTCGGTTATTTCTGGATGGGCAGCAATAGAGGAATTTCGAGAGTACAAAGAGCCCATTTGAATGAGTATGCTGATGGAAAAATCTCAGAATTCCCCGTGTATTCGTATGGTATAAATGATGGAATGAATACTGCTGAAACTAACGGTGGATTTCTGCCAACAACCATCTACGAAAATGGATCGATTTACTTTCCAACGGTTGATGGTGTTGCCATTGTAAATACCAGATTAGTGGGCACGGTTACACAATCTCCCGAAGTTTACGTTGAAGAAATTCGTACTAGCGATAGTTTGTATGTGAATGCCAATAATCTTTCGTTAAAATACAACGACACGTTCCTACAAATAAACTATACCGCAGTTGAACTCTCTGATCCGGAGAAAATCTCGTTTAAGTATAAAATTGAAGGATATCATGAACAATGGATTGATGTAGGTAATCAGCGACAAGCCATTTTTACGAATATTCCTCCGGGTTCATATACTTTTAAAGTACGAGCAAGCGACAGAAATGGAATGTGGGAGGATGCAAAAACGGCAACATTTGGGATATCTGTAATTCCACCATTTTGGCAAACTACCTGGTTTTACGTTATGATTGGCTTCCTATTTATTGCTGCAGGTCCAATTACTTACTATATACGTACACGGGCATTATTGGCAGAAAATGAACGCCAAAAACGATTCTCTGAAGAGTTAATGAATAGCCAGGAGAATGAACGACATCGAATTGCATCAGAACTACATGATAGTTTGGGTCAACAAATATTAGTGATTAAAAACAGGGCGGAGCTCGCTAAATTAAGTCAGCAAACCCAACCGGAATTGGTAGAGCAATTGGATGAAATCGTGAAAAGTGCCCAGATTTCAATAGACAGTGTTCGGTCGATATCGCATAATTTACGCCCTGTTCATCTCGAAAAATTTGGTATAACAGAAGCCATAGAATCGTTATGCATGGAAATGCAGGGGTCAACAAATATCGAATGGACCTATGAGTTAAAAAACATCGATGGTTTGATTCCAAAAGATAAAGAGATCAGTTTTTACCGCGTTATTCAGGAAGCACTAAACAATATTTTGAAACACTCTGAGGCTACAGAGGCATCGGTACAGGTTTCGATGTTGCCGAATAAGGTAATAGTAGGGATTGCAGACAATGGTAAAGGATTTGAACGGGATAAGATGGATGAGATTAGTAATCTTGGCTTTTTAGGGATGAAAGAGAGAGTTCAGAATTTTGGGGGGACGTTCGCAATTTCAACGTTTCCGGGGAAGGGTACGCTACTAACCATAACCATTCCAACAGAACTCTGAGTATGTGCAAAAAAATAAACGTGTTAATTGCTGATGATCATGCCCTCATTCGGAAAGGACTAAAACAAGTTCTGGAAGCCGATAAAAGATTTGAAATTTTTGAGGCTGAGGATGGAAAACAAGCTCTTGAATTAGTACGAAAAGAATCCCCAACCGTTACCATTTTGGATATTCAGATGCCACACTTAACAGGCTTTGAAGTGGCAGAACGCATTCATAATGAAAGCATTCAAACATCGGTTGTGTTTTTAACGATGCACAAAGAAGAACAACTGTTTAATCGAGCCATGGATATTGGAGTTCGGGGTTTTGTATTAAAAGAAAACACGGTTACAGAAATCATTCGCTGCATAGAAACAGTTCTAGGCGGTAAGCACTACTTAAGTCCGGAGATATCCGAGTTTCTGATTCGGCGAAATTCAAAGCTAATGGCACAAGCAAGTGATCAAAAAGGAATCCATTTACTTACCCCAATGGAGAAAAAAGTACTGAGTGAAGTTGCAACGATGAAAACAAGTCAAGAGATAGCAGATACCTTATCGGTAAGTAAAAAAACGATTCAAAATCATCGTAATAACATTTGCAATAAACTGGGTATTAGTGGTACACATGCACTTTTAAAGTTTGCAACAGATAATAAAAAACAATTGCTTAGTTGACGATCTAGGTACATGTACCTATACGATTAAGGAATTCTACCTATTTAGTGTTTCCCTACAAAAATAGATGTTCCGGTATAATTGGGTGAAAACCCACTTGGAAACATCGGGAAACAGAACATGACGATTATGATCGTGGATGATCACATAGACATCCGACGAATACTAAGGCAAATTATAAGCGTTGGACACACCGGGGAGCTTCAATTTATTGAATGTGAATCGGGTGAAGATGCCATTCAGCTGTACAAAACCGAGCAACCTGATTTGGTGCTCATGGATATAGAGCTGAAGAACATGAATGGCTTAGAAGCCACAGCATCTATACTAAATCGGAATAAAGACGCCAAAGTGCTCATCGTAAGTAGTTATAACTTATCAGGGTACAGGAGAAAGGCGGCAAAAATTGGTGCCTATGGTTTTGTCTCCAAAGATCACCTTTTCGAAGTTAAATCATATTTAAACAAAATAGAATCAACAACCACGGGTAGAGCATGAAATCACTATATAGATTAGTAATTAACACACTCGTTCTTTTCACATTTTTAAGCATAAATACCGCAGTTGCGCAATTTGGCCCACCATCACCGGGTCCTATAGCAGACTTTGTAGTAGTTCAAGGAACCCTTGAAGTAGGCGAAATTCTAACGGGTAGCTACGAATACAATGACCCAAGTGAATTACCGGAAGATGGATCTACCTATCAATGGTACCGCGCAGATGATCAGTTTGGCTTTAATATGACAATTATAGTTGGCGCTACAGATACTACCTATACACTTGTAGCTGCTGATGAAGGAAAATATGTTAGCTTTGAAGTAATACCGTCCAATGGTATTGAGTCAGGAATACCGGCTTCTAGTGAATTTAGCGGACCAATTGGTGCCGGAAGCGGAGGAAGTGGAAATAACCCGCCGGTAGCATCGAATGTAACATTTACCGGTACTCTCGAAGTTGGTGAGACGTTAACTGCTACATATGATTTTAACGATTCAGATAGTGACACAGAAAGTGGGTCATTATTTACCTGGTATAGAAGCGATGATGCAGCTGGGAATGGTAAAACATCAATTGGTGGAGCGGATTTAACAACCTATACACTGGTTTCGGCTGACGAAGGAAAATACATTAGTTTTTCCGTGATCCCAGCTGATGGTAACGATGCAGGAAATATGGTTGAGAGTGCTCTTCAAGGTCCGGTAAGTAGTGCTGGTAGCTCAAATCAGCCACCATCTGCCGGAGTTGTTAGTATTACTGGAACACCTGCTATAGGAGAAACACTTACAGCCAATTACACCTATTCAGATCCTGACAGTGATCCTGAAGGCTCAACAACTTTCCAGTGGTACGTTGCCGCCGATGATGCTGGCACTGGACTTACTCCAATTCCAGGTGCCACCAGTCAAACTTATGTGATTACACCTGTAGAAGAAGGAGCCTTTGTTCGAGTGGAAGTTACTCCAAACGATGGCACAGAAAATGGTCCTGTTTCTACATCTGATTATGTTCAAATAAATGTTCGTCCACTTGCAATTGCCGGAGCAATAACAGGAACGCCTGAAGTAGGCTCTTCACTTTTTGCTGTTTATGAATACAATGATTTTGATGGAGATCCGAATGCAGGAGCTCAGTTTCGATGGTTTGTTGCTGACGATGGGTCAGGAACAAATGAAGGAGTAATTTCAGGAGCTACTGATAGTAGTTATGTGGTTCAGGCTGGAGATGCTGGAAAATTCATTCGTGTGGAAATAACCCCTTTTGATGGAATTTCATTAGGTATTGTAGACACTTCTGCCTTTGTGCAAATAAATGAACTTAACACAGCACCAACAATATCTAATCCAATTGCTGATTTTACTGTCAATGAAGATGCTCCTGACAGTGTATTTAGTCTCATAGCCATATTCTCTGATACAGAGGAAAATGATGCAGATTTGTCATATTCAATTGTCTCCAATTCGAACACTAATCTGATAAGTGCTTCAATAAATAATACTACTGATGAGTTAACACTATCCTTTATTGGTGACAGTTCAGGTTCCTCTGATATTACGGTAAGAGCAACCGATACAGATGGTTTAACAGCAGATGAATCATTCACCGTAACAGTGAATCCCGTAAACGATGCGCCGTTTTTTACCAAGGGCGCGGATGTGAGCGTGGATGAGAACTCTGGTGTTCAGACTATAACGAATTGGGCAACCGCGATATCAGCCGGTGCGGCCAATGAGAGCGGGCAGGCGCTGAGCTTTACCATTACCACCACCAACAATAGTTTATTTGCAGCGCTTCCGGCCGTTGATCCGGCCACGGGAACGTTGAGCTTTACCCCGGCGACCGACGCCTTTGGGCAGGCTACGGTTACCATTGCGCTTTCTGACGACGGTGGAACGAGCAATGGCGGAATCGACAGCTCGCCCGAGCAAACCTTTACCATTACGGTAAACGAAGTGCTGGAGGTGGATCCTGCCACGGCCTTCATCACCACGTGGAAAACCACCACACCTGGGGAATCGATTACCCTGTACACCGATGGTGGGACGGGGATCACCGACTTTGACGCGATCATCGACTGGGGCGATGGCACGGTGGAGCGAATTACCGGCGACGATCCGGATCCTTCCCACAGCTACGCTGCAGCCGGGGAGTACGAAGTGCGCATCGGCGGGACCTTCCCGCGTCTGGATATGACCGACAACGCCGATTTAGTAACCTACGGCAACAACCCGGGCTATGCACAGAATTCAGCGAAACTTATTGAGATAAATCAATGGGGAACGATTGCCTGGGAGAGCCTGGAGAATATGTTCTACCAAACCCCGAACCTGGTTACGTATTCCGCCACGGATGCCCCTGATGTATCCCAGGCGAGTAGCATGGAAGGCATGTTTGCCTTTACG
>JANSXX010000116.1:0-1252 GCA_024742815.1 bacterium | reverse complement strand
TAACATGGCCTAAATTCTAAGATAATACAAGGTGTGTAATGTCTAATGGTAAATCATAAACAACATAATATATTTAAATCTGTATTTTATGTTAAATGCTTTCTCAAATCTAACATAAAAATATTATTGACATCTTTGGAATTCATATTGACATAAAAGAAGGAGTAGGGCTTATCATCTACCGCTTTATGATACATATTTAACAGATGCTCTTTATCAACGATGGCAGAGTTTTCCTCAATGAATGACATTAACTCTGATACATTCTTTAACTTGAAGATACACAACGAACTTGAATTCAACCTAATGATTGGTGCAAGGGCACGATATTTTTGAGCGCTTAAACAAAAACTAGTGGCGTCGTGCCCAATAGTCCTGCGATGTTTGAGGCGTCGCGCTGGGCTGACTTCCTAGGGTGTGTAGAAGGATGGGAGGCCCAAGTTGCCGATGCAATCGAAGCTAAAAACCCGGGCTTACATTGAAGGCCCCGAATTGTGGGTGGAGCTCCCAAGGGAGGGCTGGCCGGAGGATGGAAGCTGGAGCAAATTCCGACGAATGGTGAAAGCCCTTTAGGATCACCCTGACGCAGGAACGTTTTGGGAAGAACATTGCCACAAGGGCGTCGCGTCTGTGGGTTTGGCCATCCGTGTATGTCCATAAGGAGCTTAACTTGCTACTGGTCGTCTACGTGGACGATTTCAAGAAGGGGTGGGATCTACTCCGGACCAAGCTAGAGATCGAGCCTGGAACCGCAAACTTGGGTGGTGTGCCTGTCAACACTGAGCCTCTCGTTGCCAACCCGCGCAATGACTTACTATATCTAACAAATTTAGGGTCGTCTGCAAAATCACCAACAATGATTAAAATTGAATGTAGTTTCTTCATCTTCTGTTCTTTCATATAATGAATTATCTTTCTTTGTGTGTTAATTATTTCTCCCAGTTCTTCAGGTTGGTAGGTGTCATAATATAACTTTTCTTTTTCATCATCAACCTTCATATTATCTTCTTGGTATTTCTTGACTTCGACGAAGGTAGGGTCATTATGAACTGACGGGCAAAAAATGAATATACGAGCGAATTGGAACATCATACATAACAAACTAATATTAAAGTAATCTAGAAAAGTTTTTATATTTAATATTTTATATGAATAGAAGTTATTCAGATTATATTGATATAACAGATAAAATAGAAAATATAGGACAAGTTGTTATATCTGATACTAGATGTAAGAAAGTTTGCTATTTTGT
>JANSXX010000055.1:0-2535 GCA_024742815.1 bacterium | reverse complement strand
TTCAAAATTTCAATTACCCGATTTGGAAATCAATTCTCGATTTCTGGCGAAATCCCGATTCTGAGTTTTCATTTTCGAGGCGGGACAATCCATATTTTCAATTCTATAGAATGCCAATTCTGATGCGGTACCCCATAACGGTTTGTATATGCGATGTGTGGGCGTTTAGCCCACATAGGCGCATATACTTTGTTCGCTTATCGCCTTCTTTTTCTTCTTTAATTTAAAATCCTGTGAAGTCTAAACAATTATCCCAATTATAATAGCATAGTTTATCCCCTCTTAAAACGATTCTTGATTGATAACCTTCTTTTAAATCAATTATCAATTTAGCCATGTAGGAATATTGAAATGAATTTTGGTAAGTCGTATTTTCAGTTAGTCTATTTTCCCCGAAAATATAAACAAATATTTTGTCTCCGTTTGTGGAAGAATAAGCCTTAATAGGCTTAATAGATAAATCAGTAAAGCAAAAATTAGGGAAGAACAAATCCTCAAATGCTGAAACAGGTATTTCAATTTTCCGAGCATCAACTTTCAATTCTATTGATGTCAAATAATTAACAATAGTATCCTCGGGCATAAAACCAAACGGTGCATCTTCTTCATTGTACAACTCCAATGAACTTGAATATACACCTTCTATTCCAGGCATTAAATAATTTCTTGGTTCAAAGCCCTTCTGCCCCATTAAAACTTTTATTTCAACTGTTTTATGCTGAATAGTATCGAAAATTAAAACCTCGGACCCATTACAAACAATAGTCCTGAGTTCATCCAATAATCTCCTATCTGAAATGTTCTCTGGATTCTCTCCATTTTTAATGAGATACTCAGAAAGTGTAGATTCATTTATGCCTAAAACATTTCTTGAATGTTCATCAAGAATTAATCTATCGCAAGTTTGTACAGTTTTTTGGCTGTAGCAAGAACTCGCCAAAAGCATTATCAAAAACAGCATTATTCTACTCATGTTATTGACCTCTTCTGGTGGTAATTGGACTTTGAGTTTGATAGAAATATTTGAATGTCCTGTTTTGCCTTAAACTGGCAGGGTATCTTGGGTCATTCATGTGCAAATCCTGATCTAATGCTTCAGCTCTATTGCTCCTCACATTAAAATGGTTGTCACGCCTTCCAAAACCCAATGAAGTTGAAGCTTTGCTTTCAAGTCTGTCAATAATCATCTGTTCTTCATTTGCAAACATAGTTGACAATTGTGCATCTCCATAGGTATGCTCCAACCAACCATGTCCCATTTCATGTAATAGAATTGCCATAGGGGGGACACTTCCCATTAGTCCTGTCGTTGAGTTCTCCATTTGAATACCTTCTGTTGGCATCCAATAAACTGTGCCTCCTTCATGTCTACTATTTCCTGCTGCTCCTTCTTTTATCGTAATTAAACTTGAAGCCAAACTACCTTCTCCGACATAATCCAAAATGGCATTTCCTTGTACAGCTGTTCTGTCTTTGGTGTAAAAAGTGAACGAAGCTGTTGATGGGTCAGCAGTTAATGCATTTAGAGCTGAAACCGATTGGGCAATAAAATTATCATTTCCGTCATAAGATGCTCCCGGTGTCCAATCAAAGCTACCATTAGCACCTCCAATTCTAACCGTATCTCCTTGCGGGTCAGTATTTCTTATCGGATTGCCCAAGACATAGTTATAGGGCGACCAACCATAATATTTATCCGCTCTTGGGTCAACGGAAAGAAAGCGGGCAATCATTTCAGGGTCTAACAGTTCTTCCTTAATCAATTCCTCTTTTTTGTTGTAGAACCTGATTTTCGCTGCCTTTTGGTCAAATTCGATTTTGTAGGTTTCCGATAATTTATCGGTGTTGAATATCTCGATAAATTGTTTACCGTATCTTTCTGCGTCAGTCAGTAAAACCACGCTACTATCCCCAAACATGGCATAAGGACTTATATCTTTGTCCTGTAAATATCTGAATTTGGAACTTGAATTTCCGTAATCCATTTCGTTTTCTGTGGTTTGCTTCCCGTCTTGAAACATGAAATAGGCAATTGCTCCAACTGCTGTTAAGATGATTGCGAGCAAGGATATTCTTTTCATTTTGAAGAGGTTAGTGATTGGTTATCTAATCTTTTTTGCTTTTCCGTTTCGATGGTCTTTAACCATTGTTCATATTTCTCTGCCGACATTTCTCGGTAGCCCAAACTTTCTATCAGAGCTTCGTTTCGTTTGAATTCGGCAAACCGTTGTTCCATTTCAGGTGTTGGCTTTCTTCCGTTCAAGGCTCGAAGTTCCTTTTTACCGATTGTCATCAATGCGTTATGCTTGAACATCATCGTATGGATGCTTTTTGGAAAATACTCCAAAGTGGTGTTGCAACACAAAACGACAAAATCATCGTAACCGTATTTCTTTTGAGTGCGTGACAAAAAAGCGGGGCATCCATCATGCCGCCATTTTTTGGAGGCGGATTTTGCGTTCTGAGCCAATGACAAACTGCATAAAACCCTCCATATCGCCATTTAATTTTACGGCCCTTAAATCCATCACTTTT
>JANSXX010000032.1:0-4590 GCA_024742815.1 bacterium | reverse complement strand
ACACGCAGAGCTTCTTCGCGCTCTGATTCGCTTAGTCTGATAATGTATTTTTTATTCATCGCAACTGAGGTTCGTTGCTGGTAAGTTCAACCTTTTAGATGTCTTTTCCAACCCCTATCTTTAACTTTGACAGACCACTAGGGTGTCGCCGCTGTCAAATTCCAGGGTCCAAACGTCATTGGACTGGTGTATCGGCTCGGAAAGGGAGCGTTTTGTGCGGAGGCGCAAAACCGACGCACGAGTCGATGCCGACACGAAGTAAGTTTGGGGCACAAAAGTACTTCGTCGTCGGTATAAAGATACCGGTTACCGGGCGGAAAACAAAGCCTTGGCCGGCATCTTCGTCTTCTGGCTGCTTTTGGGGCAGGATGTGCTTGATGGAGGTGATGCGGAAGGGGCCGGAGATGCCTTGCCCTGATGACTTAGCTTTAGTGTTTCATGCTACGGGCAGCGGGGGGCGACAGACTTAAGGCATCAGGTGGTTAACTTTATTAGTTCTCCATTCTCATTGAATTCTTCTCTAAGGTATTGGTACTCTGTGGATGTTTCTGAAAATGTAATACCCAAAGGTCTTAGCTTGTTTATAAATTCTGAAAAGGAATGTGCCAACAATACTATTTCGTCTTTCTCTGCCCAATCCAAATAGTTTTTATAGAAATATACTCCTTTGTTTTCTTCACCTATACCTAGATAATACCCACCCTCGCTAAATTCATTATTTGCAAACTTCAAAAGACCCAATTTTTTAATCGATCCTTCCAAGTTGTGTACTATTTCTTCAGTAAACTCTTCTTTACTTAGCATTGAGCTAAACAAATAAAATTTCCCATTTATGTCAAAACCCAATCCAACCCCACTCATGCTTTCTGGCTTTAATTGGTGAACAGTTGGTTCTCCATAATATTCGGAATAGAACGTCCTAAAATCATTGGGCAAATCTACCTCATTTGCCAATCTGTTTAGCTCTGAAACCACCGTTTCCTTAAAGTATATTGACTTTATCATCTTCAATTAGAATGCTGGGTCTGGAAATATTGTTGTAAAATCATCTATAGACGTCGTCGCACCACTTGATATTAACGATGCACCTCCAACATGCTGTACTGAGTTATGAACAGACTGTTCAACTAGCATCATTGTTTTGCCATTTTCATGATGATGCCATGTGTAGGTCTTCTCGACGCCATTCTTCGTTAGTTTTACAGGTGATCCATAAGTTGGGTTTATCCAATACGAATCAAAATCATTCAAATGTCCTGAATTTTGCAACCAAGTGTTTGCTTTGTTATTATCAAAGATTCTATCATCATTACCTTTTAAATTGTCAATTTTTTTTGCTAATGGAATTCCATTTGATGTCTTCGCAGTAAATCCAGTAAAATCAGGAAATTCTTTAGCACTAATAGGAACTGACCGCCCATCAGGTAAATCAACCTTATTTCCATTCCTAATCGCTCCGCTCTTTCCACCAACCCTTTTGTGAGTTACAAAGTCCTTCAACAATTCCTTTACTGCGTTAAAACAACTATTATGCACCACACCCCCCACCTCAGCAACCAAAAAGTTATGCACCTCCTGCACCTCCAGGTTATACACCCGCTGCGCCAGGGCAGGCCGCTTGCCCGTAAGCGTAGCGCTGCCCGCGTAGGTCAGGACTTGCTCGCCTATGGCCAGCTCGCCGGCCAGGCGCCAGTCTTGGACGGTGGTGGAGTAGATAGGGTGATTGGCGGTGACGCCCAAGGTGTCGCCACTGTCAAATTCTAGGGTCCAAACGTCATTGGATTGGTGTATCGGCTCGGAAAGGGAGCGTTTTGTGCGGAGGCGCAAAACCGACGCACGAGTCGATGCCGACACGAAGTAAGTTTGGGGCACAAAAGTACTTCGTCGTCGGTATAAAGATACCGGTTACGGGGCGGAAAACAAAGCCTTGGCCGGCATCTTCGTCTTCTGGCCGCTTTTGAGGGAGGATGTGCTTGATGGACGTGATACGGAAGGGGCCAGAGATGCCTTGCTCGGGGAGGTTCATGTTGACTACGGCGTCGAGCTGGTAGTTGTTTTGGGTGATCCAGTCGGTGTGGAGGGCTAGCTTGGCTGTGGAGGTACCGTGGACTTGCTCGAAGATGACTTCGTGCCAGTTGGTATCGTCTAGTTTGTATTGATCTCTTTGTCTTTGTTGAGGGCTGGTGAAGGGGTCATTGTCGGCACTGTTCAAATGAATAGCAAGATCGGTGCTTGCTGCCCGACGCTTACGGTGCAGACCGGAGAACGAACTCCGTTGTCAGCATCCGGGAACCGATAGCGTCAGTGCTACTTACAGCGTTTCTTTTCGTTGTGGTAGCTGGGGGCTTAGGTTGGGGGTTTCGTACTTCAGGCAGCGGGAGATTTAAGGCAAATCCTTTAAGCTAGAGGGGTTCACTTTTTGATTGTCGACACGGATAACCGCTACAACTAATTGCTCTTCTTCGATAGTGAAGATGATTCGATATGACCATTTCAACATTCTTCGATATACAGTACTGCTAGAATGCCCCTTTAAAAGTCCATTGGCTTCTGGTGAGTGCGATAATTTAGCAATCGTCGCCTCTAACCCATTTTTTACATGTTCCGCTGTCACTGGGGAGACATGATCATAAAGATAATTGTAGATGTCACGCAAATTCTGCTGGGCTCCGCTGGAGAGTACTATTTGGTACGTTGGTCCCATTGCGCAGATTCTTTTTGGAAGTTCTCAAAGGTCGTAAACTCCCCACGACGGACGGCAGCAGCTTCTTCGTCAAGGATGCTTGTCAACTCCGAAGCCGTTCTGGGCGTTCCAGTCACTGCGTCATAACTCGCAATAGGATCATCTTCCTGCCGATTTTGATAAGTCTCCAGCATGGCGTGGATCGCCTCTAGCAGTGCATTATCAACTTCGTCAATCATCTGATGAACCTTATCTCTCATCTCCACAGTACTCATAATCATTTGTTTAAGATCATAAATATAAACGTTTTCCAGGGCAAAAAATTCATTTTAAGGAGTGATTTTAAGCCCGAAGCCCCATGCCGCCCATAGCTTACTACCCCAAACGTAACGCTCGCCCCAATGGTTTGTCAAGGCTTAAATCTGGGAATTTCAAGGAAAACCTGTTATCTTATCCTCAAAACATGGGTGCATTTCTCTCTATAGGGCTAGTCAATGAAGTCAGCGTTGGTGGTGATACAATGGCAACCGAAGAAGTGAAAGTTCCACTCGCCGAACACGGTATCCATTTAAACATCTATGAAGGTAAAATCAAGGAAAGCAGCTGGGAAGGCAAACTACGTCCAGATATTCTGGAAAAAGAACTTCTGCCTTTTCTTCGAGCGTTGTATGATTCTATGGGTACATTCACTAAGTTTGGCGATGCAGAAGACATCCTAGCTCTGCTGGAAAAAACGCCTGCTAAGGAAAGATACGAGCGATTGTTAGCAGCGAACTTTTCCAGCTTCTCTAATATAGGCCTTTCACAAATAATTCGTCTGCCAATCCATCAGCGGCAGGTCGGCGTACGCTATTATAGCATCAGGCTTCATTCAGCAGGAAAAATATTGATGGAAGAGGACGGTGGCATGTTTGATATTTTCTCCATCGCCCTACAGCAACAGTTCAAGGAATTTGAGTTATCTAAAGCCATCATGGTCGATATATTTTAATACTACGGGCAGTGGGAGGGTGCTGCTGGCATTTTTACTTTGGCCGGATAGCTGGGGAGTTGGCACAGCCAACTTGCAGCGGCCACTAACCTACCGACAGCGGGGGGAGGAAAGTATAGTTTATTTTAATTTGAGACATAAATTCTTCAACGCTTAACAAAACATCTTGAGGTAATAGCAATAAATCAATTTGCTCATTATCAATAAAAATACGGTAACGATTTTCACCAACTACATATTCATGCACATTTTTTTTGACCATACCAAAAGCCTTGCTAGCCTTTGACAAAATATGTGCCTCGTTAAGCTGCCTTAAATAAAGATACCGATTCCTCAATATGTTATACAAATCTATGGTATTATAGCTCAAGCTATTGTTATTGAATATCATATCTTTAACAATAGTTTTTTCCCTTGATGATTCAAAAGAAATTCTTGGACCTGACCATTCATACTCAAAGATGAATTTACCATCTAAAACTTGCCTTAAATTTTCAACAAGTTTAAATGTTTGCTCAAATCCAAATGTATTTATATCTAAGAGCAATTTATCGTTATCTCCAAACACGGTGAAAGGTTTAACCTCTCGAGTCGCTTCTAGCTTAGATATATACAGCCCATTTTTTATCATCTCCACAATCATTGTAATACAGGGAAAGCAGAACCAATTGCAGATGACATATCCATCAAATCACCATTGATATACATGCCTATCTTAAAGGTTCCGGAGCTATTTAATCTGCTATAGATGCCAGTAGTTGCATCTAAATCAGATGAGTGCGTGACAAAAAAGCGGGGCTGGGTAAAAAAGGGAGGTTGAGCGAATAAGTCGTAAATTGAGTTTGACACAAAACAATTAACGACAGCTAAACCTCCCGGATGAAGTTATGGAAAAACATGAACTTACCCAGCGATT
>JANSXX010000132.1:0-1153 GCA_024742815.1 bacterium | reverse complement strand
TTGCCGAACTCACGCAGGAGTCGGTAGTGTGCCGGGTATGAGTCAAGGGGGGTGGTAGGGAAAGGGGGAGTGTCTCGGGGTGATTCGGGTCCAAAGGAAGGTCTGTCCAAGGGGTGGACTCTGGACGACGCGCCACACCGGCACAAACGTCGTGTTAGATGACACGCCACACCGGCACAAATGTCATCCCAAGGGGGTTGAGCTGTCCATTAGGACCAACTCGCTGCGGTGTGATGGTGACAAGGGTTAGCCAGTTTGTCGCCAGGGATCCGACCCGAATAAACCGAGGGTAACTCACAGGGAATCCGAAGTGGGGCGAAAGACCGATCGGATGCGGGGCAAACAAGTGGGGTAGGTCACCGCAGCATGAGCCTCCGTCGTAAGCAGGTTTGTCGAGGGGTAGCCTCCCGAATCAAACAGGTGAGGGGAGAGAGGGGCCCGTAGGGAGTCCAGAGGGGGCGAAGAGGGTCGACCCGGGTTCGAGGCTCCAAGCGCTTTTGCGCGGTCCGAAGGTATATCTCTCTTCGGAAAAGGGGGGGCCTCGGGCGGTCGCCTCGGCATGGGTGTCACCTGTGCGGTATGAGGGTCGCCGCCCTATTGCTGGCCTACCATCGCACGGGACATGGACTTGGTGGGTCAGTCTAGGGTAGCGGGTTTGAAGACCCCTCGGTGCCACCTGGTCAGTAGTGGAGGTCCCGGCTCTGCTCAGTCGTAGAGCTCCCGGTGGAAGCGCAGGTGCCCGTCGGTGCCGAGCATGATGCCCTCGATGGTCGCCATGGTGCGTTGTTCGGGGGTCAGGAAAATTGGAGATTGTCTCGATGATGGTCTCCCCGAAGGTGACCGCCGTGTTATCCACAAAAGGGTCCCGCCGGGAGACGCGACAGAGCTGCCTCCCGAAGGTCAGCCAGGAATGGTGCACGAAGCGCAGCCAGGCACGAAGGTCACCATGAAGGACCGAGTCGCTGTGGACATGGCGGCATTCGGTGCCACTGTCGTAAAAGCCTTCTGGATGCCGGGCCTGATGTCGAAGGTGCCGGTAACAGATGTTGTCGCGCGGCATCCAGCGCGCGTCGACAAACTCCGGATGCAGAAAGGCGCACCGGTGGTCGGAGGTAGGTGCATGTCCTCTGCAGCTGGAATGGTTCACAAAATG
>JANSXX010000158.1:0-1006 GCA_024742815.1 bacterium | reverse complement strand
CGCCAGTTAGACTAGACCTTGCCCATCTTTTTTCTATAAAAAATCCTGGGACCCCCCCCTACACTTTTAGCAACATTGTAAAACAGCACCTCAAACAGCACATTTTCAAAAATCAACATTTTAAAGCAGGTAATTTCCTAGTAAGTTCATCCATATTTTAAAATATATTTTTCTTTTTAAAAATATTTTTGCAAAATTTTAAAAAAATAAATTTTAAAAAATAAATATTGAAAATTTTGTAAAAAACAGTTTAACAAAATAAATTTTGCAAAAAAAAAATAAAAAATAAATTTTACAAACACAATAAAAATAAATTTTCAATAAATATTACTCCAAAAATTATGATAAATTATTTTACAACAAATTTTATCACAAATTTTGTAGACATATTATGGGCAAGGTCTGGTTCATTCGGTTTTTAACGGGCACCATTCTTCTTTAATTCTTTCTATTATTTTATCACACGTTGTTTCATTATAAATATTACTTCCTATTTGTTTTCTAAACATTCCCATTATTCCAATTGCACGTGTTATTGTATATCTAAGTTCGTGAGTTTGATACTCATCATTTAAAAACTCATTTAAAAAATCAAACAATATAACATATGTTAAACGTTTAATATTAAAAGAGACGTTATATAATTTTTTTACCATACTATAAAACTTAAAAATAAAATCATTATTATGTCCTTTGTCATCACACTCAGTTAGTAAATTATCAAACCCTTCTATAGTTAAGAAACTATTCACTACAATAAACACAAATATTTTTAAATCATCATCAAGAGTTTCATTATCACTTCACAGTCTTTGCATTTATAACTGCTAAAGATAGTGAGTCCCTGCACACTTGTCCCAACTGTTGTTTTCCACCACTGCACAGCATGAATAATCTTGCTGAAACCGCATATCAGGCCCGAGAAGAGTGTGAAAACAGATGCGTGCTGGAGCCATGGTTTTCATGTGATTTGTGCTTGGATATATATTTGTTTATCGTGCGGCTG
>JANSXX010000010.1:0-141508 GCA_024742815.1 bacterium | reverse complement strand
TAGTGGCCTTGTTCTACTTGTTCGACCACCGATAATTTAAAGCCCATCGTGTAATCGCGCTGACTGCGCTTAGTCTTTGTTCCTTTTTGTGTTGACATTTTTAAGTCTAATTTGTGTCAACATATTTCAGGACAAGACAAAGAGGAAAAAAAAGCCTGGATGACTTTCGTTGCTCAATCTAAGAAATGGCAAGAAGAGCACGAAGAATTCATTGCTCTATCCAAAAAGTACGACAATAACCTAGATAATGAGTTATTGAAAGAAGAGCTTCAGAATCAGATGGCAAGCAAATCAAAATCAATTCGCACTAACATTTTTGAGGATATAGATCAACTTCTATTAGCCTATGTAAACGAAAACCGAGCTCAAACTATAGCCAAAACAACGAACGGATTAAGGGAGTCGAAACAAGCTCGCTTTGTAACGATGATCGTGTTTGGCATTGGTATTTTACTTTCGATTGTATTAGCAATAACCATTACCCGAAATATTTATACCTCACTTAAAGAAGCCATACTAAAACTTGAAATTGGCGCAAGTGAAGTAAACACCGCCTCATTCCAAGTTGCAACCTCCAGCCAACAGCTAGCCGAAAGTTCTACTGAACAAGCAGCTAATTTGGAAGAAACAACCTCATCGCTTGAGGAAATCTCATCTCAGATTAAACTAAACACCGACAGTACAGTAAATGCTGAACTTGCAATGATCGAAGCAAAAGAAGTAGTAGGTAAAGGCTCAGAAGCCATGGTAGAACTAACCAATGCAATGAGAGACATTCAACAATCGTCGATCGAGACTACTAAAATTATCAAAACCATCGACGATATTGCCTTTCAAACAAATTTATTAGCTCTTAATGCAGCCGTAGAAGCAGCAAGAGCCGGTGAAGCAGGAAAAGGATTCGCTGTAGTTGCAGAAGAAGTTCGCAATTTAGCACGCCGAAGTGCTGTAGCTGCAAAAAGTACTTCTGAGCTTATCCAAAAGTCTCGATCTCGAAGTGAAAATGGTGTAGAAATCGCAGATTCTGCCTCCAAATATCTACAGGAGATTACACAAAGTGCTTTGAAGGTTGATGCAATGATTTCCGAAATCTCAACAGCATCGAAAGAACAAAGCGTTGGTATCGAACAACTTACTACCGTGATGAACGACATGGAACAAATGGTTCAAAATAATGCGTCGGCATCGGAAGAATCAGCGAGTGCTGCCGAAGAGCTTTCTGCACAATCCGATGAATTAACCATGGTTGTCGGCTCACTTTTAGATATGATTGAAGATAAAAAGCAGCAGTCTAAAGCTGATTCAACTTCCTACCAAAGGTTTTCAAACCAAAATCAGTCACGAAAAAAAGCACCGCAAAGTATCTATAACCAATATCGAAAGCCTGCATTATCGAACGTTAAGTCTGACGATATCCTAGAACTAGATACCGATTTAAGCGGATTTTAACATACCGTAATACTCAGGGGGAGTGTGTTTGGCAGACCGCTCCCCTTTTTTAATTGGGCAAGCTGAGTTTACCAAAGTGAATATTGGAACGATCAGCTACCGCAAAACCCTGCTCAGCAAACCATTCATTTCCCAAAAAAGCCATTAATGCGGCTTCTTTTGCATCTCCGGATATTCCGAATTGTGAAGCATTGAGGAATTTAGTTTGTGGAAGCTGTTCTTGAAGAGCAGTAATAAGTGTTCGATTATGCGCTCCTCCACCGCTCACAATCATATCAAAGGCGTTGGTTCCTAAAATATCATCAACAGCTCGCACAATGGCTTTTACGGTTAATTCGGTTAATGAAGCCACCAGATCTTTTGGCTGAAGTGTTATTCCATGGCTTTCCATCAACGCCTCAATTAAGTGCAGATTAAATAACTCCTGTCCGGTTGTTTTCGGGAATTCCAGTCGGAAAAAAGGCTCTATTAAACAATACTTTACTAATTCAGAATGGATAGCTCCTGATGCAGCAACCTCTCCGTTTTCATCATAAGGCTTTCCAAAATACTTGAGCATGGCTTCGTTGATTAACGTATTGGCCGGACCTACATCCGTACTCAGTCCCTCTTGATTAGATCCTTTAGGTGGGATAACTGTGAAATTTGCGATGCCGCCAAGGTTTAAAGCAACTCTTGTGCGATGTTCATCCTGATAAAGAAACTCATCCAAATACTTTGCTAAAGGCGCTCCTTCACCACCAGCTGCTACGTGTTTTTGACGGAAATCAGACAAGGTGATAATTCCCGTTATTTGTGCGATATGATCACCATCTACACACTGAAACGTCGTTGATAACTCTGCATCCGGAGCATGAAAAATGGTTTGTCCGTGGCTGGCTATCACGTCAACTTGATCAGGAGCAACTCCCCAATTTGAGAGGCAGTTTAAAATTTGATCGGCGTAAAAGTGAGCCATTGAGGTATGTAATCGACAGAGTAAGGGCATCGAAATATTGCTTTTGCTTCGCAGAGAATGAAGCATTTCTTGCTGCTGATTATCGTATTCCGTGCTCTGGAAATTTTCCACGGTTAACGACGATTCCGTGCATCGGCAGAGCGCGATATCAAGACCATCAAGGGAAGTGCCCGACATCAAACCTATGATGATTCGGTCTGTTTTTTCAGCGATTTTTAAAAGTCGAAGTAGTTGCTTGTTCATCCCCGAAACTCGGAGTATTTTGCGTACCAATCAAATCCACTTGTTATGAGCGCTCCCGAAGAAATTGATTACGATGCTTACGAAAATGATCTCGAAATTCTGATCAAAACCATAAAAGAAAGTTTCGAAAGTACCGAAGCAGAATATCACATCGACGAGATGAATGAGATTTTATATATCAAACTGGAAGGATTGGAAGACTACTCACAGGATGAAATTGTTGAAATTGCCGGTCCTATTCTCGATGAACTCGATATGGATTTTGAAGAGATTATATTTTTACCATTTTAGTTGAGTGTTGAGTGTTGAGTGTTGAGTGTTGAGTGTTGAGTGTTGAGTGTTGAGTGTTGAGTGTTGAGTGTTGAGTGTTGAGTGTTGAAAAATGTGATCTAAGTTCGAATACGCAATTTTTTTGGGCTATTTTTACATCACTTTGGGTGAATAATATTTGAGTTGTTCTCTTTTTCCACAGCCCTAAAAAAGCGCTTTTTTAATAGTTTTTTGATAACGAACAGCTTCGTAACTTTGGGCAAAATTTGATAGAGTTTCCCATGACAAGTCCACACACCGGCTACATAGTTCGCTGTATTTCCTGCAACACCATTAATAACGAAAAAGAAACCAGTACCTACTGTACGCAGTGTGGTAGTGTTTTAGAGGTGATTTACAATGAAGCACGTAAAGAAATACAGTTACCGTTAAAAGAAATTCAGCCTGATCCGCTTAAAACGAATCCCACCTCGCTGAAATACCTTTCTCGACTTTCAGAGATGTATGGAGCAGAGCTTTATGCGAAACTCGAGTTTGAGAATCCAACCGGGTGTTTCAAAGACCGGGGAAGTTATATTGAAGTACTAAAAGCCATTGAATTAGGAGCGGATGCTATATGCCTAGCTTCTACTGGTAATATGGCTGCTTCGGTAGCTGCTTATGCCTGCTATTTTAAAATTCCATGTTTTGTATTTGTCCCTGAAAAAACACCAGAAGCAAAACTTGCTCAATCTACCATTTATGATGCTACCATCATCAAAATAAAGGGTGATTTTAAAACCTGCGAAATCTTATGCCGGGAATTTGCGAAATCAGGCAACTACTATCTTGCCGGTGATTATGTGTTTCGGCAGGAAGGACAAAAAACCTTCTCTTATGAGCTTTTTGAACAAGGTCCGATTGATTACGATTATATATTCGTGCCTATCGGTGCCGGTACTAATTTCGCAGCTATTTATAAAGGATTTAAAGAACTAAAAGCAGCCGGAGAAATTGAAAAAATCCCAAGTTTTGTAGCTGTACAACCTGAACAAAGTTCACCGGTTGTTGAAGGTATTTTCAAGAAAGAGAAAATTGTTAAAGATCAGGTAAACACAATGGCTGATGCCGTAGCTGTTGGTGATCCTTTCGATTTCTACAAAGTACTGGAAGGTATCAATAAAACGAATGGACTAGCTTTTACTGCCACCGAAAATGAGCTACTTAGCTCGATGAAAGAGATGGCCGTACAAGAAGGCTTTTTTACTGAACCTGCTTGCGCGATTCCGTTAGCTTGCTTCAAAAATAATCTGAATACTTTTAGAGGGAAAAAGTGCTTATTTGTACTAACCGGAACCGGTTTAAAAAGTGCACAGGTTGTTGCTAAATATTCTCTTTCATCTCCTGTACTATCACCTAAACTCGAGCGTGTTCAACAATATATTGATTCAGGTTTTTCTGAGTTGCAGCGTAAAAGCTGGGGGCAATCGCGTGATATGATTATGGGCAGCACATCATTAAACGAAGAGCATTCGCGGTTGTATGATGAGTATGTGCAGAGCTGCAACAAAAAAGGAAAAACGCTTAAAGAAGAAGAAATTAAAGCACTCACTTCGCTTATTTATCAAGAGGAAACCAAACTGGAATATCCGGTGGAAGTACTTGATTACAAGCTTACCATGCGCATGCATGGGTTAGTTAGTGCTGCAGTTAAATTACGATTACCGAATGGCGAAGAGATCATATCTTTGGATCAGGGAGTGGGACCACTGGATGCTGTGTTGACTGCCATCAAAGCAGAAACGGATGAATTCTTGCCCTTAGAAGTTCTCAGTCATGAAGTAGAAATACTCTCACCGGATACTGAATCACTCGTTATTGCTACTTTAGTGCTTGGCAAAGAAGATCATACCTTTACCTCAAAAGGAGCATCTCCCGATACGATTGAGGCTGTGGTGCAGGCTTTTGTAAAAGGATTAGCCGTAGCAAATAAGGCGTTGGTTGCTTAGGAATAAATCTGCTTGGGATTTGATAAATCCAAAAATTGAACAGAATAAATTCAACATAAGCTGTATTAAGGCTTGATTTCTTTATATAAAAAAGGGATTCACATAGAATCCCTTTAATTATTGACAAATTTCTTTTTCGCGGATTTCAGAATCCAAACATGGTGTTTTCATTGGCAAGATTTTCGGTAGGTATTGGTTGAATAACATCCCAATGTTCAACTGCTTTGTTATCCTCAAATCGGAATAAATCGTAGAAAATTTGCTCCTTTCCACTCCATTCTCCACTGCTGATGGTTAATACGAAATTACCCGCACCCAAAATTTTGTGAACCTTCTTGTATTGAAACATATTATTCTGAGCAGTCAGATATTCTACAGCTTCTACAATTCCACTTAATCCATCTTTTATTTCAGGATTATGTTGATGATACTTTTCGGAGCTGATGTATTCGGTGATTTTAGAAGGATTTTTACCCATCAGTACATCCTCGATGATAGATCGTGCAAGTGCTTTATTAGCCTCTTTCTTGTCAACATCTGTGATGGTAGTTGGTCCGTCAGTTTGGCTTCTTCCGCTGGCCGTTTCCTCTACAAACGGAGTTAACGCATCCCAATGCTCAGCAATTAATCCGTTTTCATCTATTCGCAGGACGTCAAATGAAACCATTTTAGGAGCTCCAAATGGCGTTGCATTGTGCCAGATATTATGTAACACTACAAAATCCCCGTCTGCAAATATGCGAACAGTTTCTGCATACGTGTTATGTTCTTCCAAAACCGGAAACAAGTTGATAAATGCCTCTCTGCCGGTAGGAATAAATGGATTATGCTGGATATAATCTGGGTGGACCAACTTCTTCACGGTTTCTATATCTCGACTGTTTACAGCTTTTATAAATGTTTCTACGGTTTTCATATTTCTAGCTTCGGTTTCATTAATAATTTCGGTGGTGGTCTTAGTATTGGCGGTATTTTCATCATTGTTTTGAGACCATAACAACGACGTAAATACCAAAAGGAGAATAGTTTTCATGATTCATATATTTAATTACTTGCAAATCGAAAGTAATAATCCAATTTATACTTTTAAAATGCAAGTGATTTTAAAATTAAATTTCATTTTGCAAGTAATGTTGTATTTTTGGGTATGAATGACGTGACTTTTAGATGCGATTGCCCTATCTCTTCTGCTTTAGATCTGCTTGGAGATAAATGGACTTTGGTGATAATCAAACAAATGCTGCTGGAAAACCGCAAAACATTTAAAGATTTTCTGGAAGCTGATGAGGGAATAGCTACAAATATTTTATCGACAAGACTAAAATGGTTGGAAGGTCTTGATCTTATCACCAAAGAAAAGCTACCGGATAATAAAAAAGTAAATATCTATCGTCTTACAGAGAAAGGACTTTCTTCCACTCCGATAATCATAGAGTTAGCTATTTGGAGTGATAAAAATTTGCGACAATTGCATCCTATTTTACAAGAAAGTAATGCAATGATACATACTGATAAACAGGGACTTATTGATCACCTAATAACCAATTATCGCAAACAAAATCTCGAATAAACCAACTGTATATAGGCAACACTAAGATTAGGAAATTGCTTCTAAACCTCTCGTAAATATCCCCAGTTGTGCAATTTATCACTGTCTTCGTACCAACGATTTCCTATATCGGTGCGGTAGTACATATGCGGAATATTTATTGAGCGAACCCGAGAGTAGGTTTGTTGTTGAGTTTGTTTCATGGTAGGTCCCGATCCACTTATCGTTAAAACAACACCACTTTTTCCAGTTACTAGCCACTCGCCATTTACTTGCTTCACATCTTCAAAATGAATGCCTTCGTATTGCTTCATCGGATCTGTAACCGGCTTAACTTTATTCTTAAAGTAGATTACTGAATCTTTGGAACGCACTTTAAAAGTTTCGGGATCGGAATAAGGAAATGGTGGAACAACCACACGTACGCCCATTTGAAAACCGGTTTTGGTCTTAATTCTGAAGTCCTCTCCATGCGCTAGTTTGTAGAAAAACTCTCCCATCGGCATAATAATCCCTTCTGACTGTATAAATATAGTTGGGTAGCCAAATCTTGCCGTGAACTCCAATGGGTAAATTCCATTACCGTTTACAATGCAGTTCAAATCGATGTAACCCACATACTGTTCAGCTCTCAGTTTTTCTTCAAATCGCTTTAGAGTTTTGTTGAACATGCGATTCGAATTTGTCCAGAACATAGCGGTACCCATCTCACCGGTTGATGGTCCCAAATTTCCGGGAAATAGTTTTTTATGCTCGAAATTGATGTTCACAGGCTCCAAAAATTTATGCCCGTTAAAGTAGGCTCCAATGGCCATTTCAACACCGGTTACTCTTTTCTGCAATTGGAAAGAAGGAATTGTATCTGATAATGCTTTGTCGTATTCACCCAACACTTGAACCACATCTTTTCCGTCCTCTTCTTCCCCAACAAAGAGCAATCCTTTTAGGTTTTGGGCTTCACCACTTGGCTTAATTACATATCGGCCGGGATTGTTTTTCACATAGGTGATGGCATCTTTAAAGGAAGTGAAATTCTGATTAGGAATAATGTTGATGCCGTATTTCTTCAATTCATTTTGCCCGAATTCCCGATCGTCTTCCAGCATATCAGTGTAAGGAGTTCCACCAATTACTGCCTTTCCTTGGTCGCGCAAATCTTTCGCCCAGGTTCCCATCCCGAGTACATCGTCAAACACAATTACATCAGCCCAATCTACATGAGATTCCCACTCATCAATCTTATCAACAAAACCATCACCAATTTCCTGCTCCGACTCATCTCGAATGTAAAAACGAACTTCATTTCCCTCCATTTTAATACGCCAGGCAATATCAGTAATAAGTCCGCTATAGGTTACGAATAGGAATTTTCGCATGATGAATGAATAATTCTAAAAAATTAAAAGTTGATTCAATGGTATAGCTTAAGAACGAAAAATCAATGCAGCATATAAAATTTAATTGTAGAATTTTTAAGCTACAGAATCACAAAAACACCACATTATTGTAGAAATGTGGTATCTAACTTACTTCTCGAAATAATCATTCTTTGATGGCGTGGCTAGTTTTTCAAACCATGCGTACGCCTAAACCTGAACCACCGGTTGGGCGCATTATTCCTTCCTCGATTATAAATCCTCCATCTACAACATCTTCCACCAAATCTAAACTACCATCCAGATCGATGTATTTAGTGTGTGAGTAGCTGAACGCCAAATGCATGGCTGCCGTGATGCTTACGATGGATTCGTCGTTACAGCCCCACATCAAATCTACTCCGGAGTGTTGGGCAATCGTGGCAATTTGTGAAGCTGCAAAGAGTCCGCCCGATTTCATCAACTTGATGTTAAAAATCGGACAATTTGGAACCTCTTTTACAAGCCATAATGCGTCTTGGGGATTGCGACAGGATTCATCCGCAACCAAAAATTTAGACACATTTTGAGCTAAGCCTGCTGAATCAGATGCAAAAGAATCAACAGGAAATGGTTGTTCAATAAGTTCAAGGTCTACGCCACGCACCTTTTGAACAAAAACTTCTAAATCGCTGGGACTATACCCTTGATTGGCATCCACTCTTAAAACAGAATCGGGATATTTTTCGTGGATTTTGAGTATTCGCTCGGCATCTTCTTCTGGACTTAACCCCGTTTTAACTTTCAAACATCTGAAACCCATTTGACGATATTCGTCAGCTTCCTTTAACGTCTCCTCAACATTTTTTATCCCGATAGTTATGGATGTCGGAAGTTGTTTATGTGCAACTCCGAAGTATTCACCTAAAGAAATTCCCAACTGTTTGGTGCAGACATCATACAAAGCGATATCAATGGCTGCATGAGATCCCGGCCACTTGCTGAATCGCTCTTGAGTCTGAGTTAACAATGCAGGAAGTGTGTTGATATCCGAACCTATCAGATAACTAAAATCAGCAGTATCTAAATGCTCGTAAGCTTGATCCACATTTTCGCCGACTACTTTTTCACTCGGATTACAAGCTCCGATTCCTACCGTTCCATCTTCGAGTTCAATCTCTACAAAGGTATTTTTTACTTCAGTAACCGTTTTGTAAGCAATGCTATAAGGTCGACTTGTTCCCAAATCCTTTATGTAAGCCTGGACTTCCTTAATCTTCATTTAGAGCCAGATTTTAAAGCGGTTACTGCTTTTACTAAAGGATCGATTGATTCAAAAAATGGGAAAACTATGGGCAAATCGGTTTTGGTTGATAGTGCACTGCGATACGGTTCAAGCTCTGCTTTGGTCATATCCTGTGTGTTGATGGAGAGACCAATTACCGGAGCTCCGAGCTTTTCAATCAATTCAACTTCATCTAAAACATCCGGCATTTCTGCAGGATAATGATCCAGTCCTTTAAAGCGAGTGCGCACCGGAGAATGTTGCAAAATAACGCCATCAGCCGCACCTGAAATAATAAACTCAGAGCCACATGGACCGCTCGGATTTCTTAATCCCGACTGACCTTCCATAATTAAAACATCAACTTGTTCATTTTTCCAGCACTCGTGCATTGCGTGTTCCAATTCGCCCGAGATAAAATCATTGGCGGTGGCATCAAACAAAAAGCCATAATTAGCGCCTTGCATCCACCCTGTTTGTCCGGTATAAATCATCTCCGCTTTATGACCAAGTTTATTCAACTCTGCTTCTAACATTTTGGAGGTCGTTCGCTTTCCTAACGCGCAATCGGTACCCAATACAGCGATTTTAGTAGCAGTGATTTCCTGAATTTTCCCGGTCCAGAAATGCAAGTCATCAAATGAGCGGGATTTTCGGATATCGTAAATAATATCGCCGTGTTCGTAGGCTACACTTTTAAACTCTTCGATTTCGGAAATTGGTTGATGTAATCCGTTTACGATATGAATGCCCAACGATAAAATTTGCTTCACCAACGGGTATAATTCTTTAGGAAGTACCCCACCTTTGGTAGCCATACCGATAATGGCATATTTCGGCTTTTCGTGGAGTTCAATAAATGATAGAATTGAAGGTAATACTGGAACTCCATTTGGTTTGCCATCTACTACTTCACCGGCATCTTTTCCCGCATTATTTTCGTCGATAACTCCAATAATTTCAAATCGATTGGATACTCGGAGCAAACCATGAGCAGTTTTGGCATTTATTGTGTGTAGTGTGCCTGCAGTAAGGATAACTGCTTTACCCGAAATGTGTGGTTGGTCCATATATTAATCAGATAGTAATTCTGTGAAATTTGGTTTAAAAGTTCTGTTTCGTTCTAATTCGAATTGGTATATCCTATTTCCTAATCTCTCCAAAAAAGGAAATGCAACCGTTTCATAATCGTACACTCCATCATTATAAATGTTATTTGGATTGGTGTGTATAGTTGCACTTAAAAAGAACTCAATGTTATGCTCAGTATCAATGATATAAGCATTATCAGTTGTAAAACCATAGGCAACGCCAATCTTGTTATAGATGCGGATATTCGAAGGAATTGTAACTTCAGGTCTGGAGCCATACATCAAGAATTTTACGTACGAATCCCAGTAACTCTCCCTATTCTGATAAATACTGATTTCGGATTCCCGAGGTAAAATTGACATATATTTTAGTACCTCATCCCGATCTTCAGGTCGTAAATCAAACGCGTACTTAGGAAACTCCTCCGGGAAGATGAGGGCCTTTATCATTTGATGTTGTTCTGTGAGCGGGAAGAAATTTTTCGCCGTAAAGTCAAAGGGGCCTTCTATTATTTCGTTTCCGCTCAAATAGCCATCTCCCATCAAAATAGGTTCTTCAGCACTATGCACGGAAGAAGCGATCTGAAGAGGTTGCTGATACACTAACCCATCATCTATATAAAAACGCATCGGATTCGTTCGGGCATTTTCATCGGCTGTTCTCGAAATCGCTAACCGATGTGTAATTCTTGTTTTTGGATACCCTTTTTGCTCGAGAATCTCGTTAAAGGCATCCTGCCCAATAAATTCATACAAGCGGTTATACGCATCGTTATCTGAAACTAACAAAATTTTCTTTGCATAATGCGCAACAGATGGCTCCAAATTTGCCGCTGATGAATCTACCCGTACCGCCGACTGTCTGGAATAGGCGCTGTCGATTTCCATTCGTGCATCAATCGGAATTCCAAGCTCCTTCATCTTTTCGAAAGCGATAAGAACCGATGGAAGTTTTACCGTACTCGCCGGATAGAAATAGCGCTCATCATCAATATTAAATTGATAGGTAGTAAATGTAGGTCGGTTTGCACTATCTCGATCGATTTGGGTATACATCACCTGCACTTGATGAAAGGGATCAGAAGCTAGCGCTTGAAGTTGTTCATCTTGCGTTATGATTTCGGTTAACGGATCGGTTGACCGTTCGCAAGTAACAAGTAAAAAACCGATACAACCAAGTAATGATAATATTCTCATAGCCAATAGTTTGGCCGAATATACAAGGATAATTCAGAATTTAAATATGATGATTATTGTGACGTAATTACCAATCAGTGCGATGTTAGTTAGTTTGATCTTCTCACTTATTGAACTAATGTATACCTTTGTTATAGTTCGCAAATCGTAGATAACACATCGCATACATTGTTTTCATCATATTTCGATCGCATATCAATTTCTCGCATATACTGGTTCACATTTTTAGGGATTGCTGCCTTTCTAAGCTTCTTTACCATTAATGGGTCGTTAACTATTGGACAGGCAGATATGTCGAACCGAGTATTAATGAGCATGCTCGATTCCGATACTTTCTTTTGGGAAACATCGCTTAAAGAAATTGTAAACAGCAACTGGCCATTTGGTTATTTCTTTATCCAAAAGTTGATTATAGAATTTTTCAGATTATTTGGCTTGGCTGATACAGCAATTATTAAGTGCATCATACTTTTCAGTATTGGGCTGTACCTATCGATATCAGCTTTGGGCATGAGATTATTGAAAGACGACACTAAGAAATATTCTTTTGGTCTGCTTCTATTATGTTATCCAACCTTGTTATTTATGTCGGCCAGTGTTTATTCTGAGTTATACGCGCTATTTTTTGTGGTACTTTCACTTCTTTTTTTCAACAAAGCGAAATGGACCGGGCTATTACTGTCTTCTATTTTACTATTGGTTTCAACTACAATTAGAACCGAACTTATATCTATTATTCTTGGATTAGCACTGTATTTGATCTATCACAGAAAAGTGCTTCAATCGATTGTTTTCACCGGAATCTCTTCCTCATTCTTTGTATTCAGGTATTTCTATGCTTATTTCATTATCCCTGAGAATGAATCGTTCTTGACTCACAATATCAGAACACACGACTTGCATGGTTTTGAGCAATTAACCATCATGATTACAGATTTTTTAATGCCCAGCGGTCTCCTATTTTTAGGTTTAGTAGTCTTAGTATTGCTAAAAGGTAGCCGGCTTAGATTCACTGAACGATCAAAGTTTTTCCTTTTTGCATTTAGCGGTTTTATACTCTTGGTTTATGCAATTCTAAACGAACAAAGCCGGGGTAGTGAACGGTTTTTCTTAATTCCCGGATTTCTTTTACTTGCAAGTTTATTAGCCAGTATTCCATCTAGTTCAGTTGAATTACTTAAACGATATTCTTTGTCTACCATACCACTTACCTCTGTTTTTCTACTTTCATACATCTTTTACCCGATTCCGTCTATTGCATTAGGGCATAAACCACAACCTGAAGCCATTAGTAAAACTATTAACTGGCTAAAAAAGAACAATGCCCATGAACATTATCTGTTTATCGACAACCTGAATGGTTGGGATCAACACATTCAATTGTATTATCAGGAGAGTATAAAACGCCCGGTCAAAAGCTTCAGCTTTGCCTATTTTCCTAAGTTAACTGATACAGTTGCTGTTGGTGACTATGATAAACTATCCGAGCAATTTATTATCACCTATAAACCTAAGTGGTTGATTATCTCATCGGGATCATTATCTTACAAGTTATCTAACAAGGAGTTCAATGAACTTTTTTTAGAGAGTTCTTTTCTTAAAAATTCAATATATCAGAAATCTGATTCTTTAATCTTATCCATCGAAAACCAACCTGAGTACTTGTTAAATCCTGTTTTTGAAACCTCAGATACCAAAATTGTTGAAGTGCTATATGAGGAATAATTGGCGAACTCAGATCTACAGCTATACCATTACGATTATTTTCGTGCTGTTCCCTATTCTAATAAATGCCCAATCTTCTATGAACAATACCTACCGACTTTTCTACCTTGGCGGCCAATCTAACATGGATGGATATGGATTTAACAGCGAATTACCGGATTCACTGACTTCTGGTTTTGATGATGTCTGGATTTATCACGGAAACCCGGCCGATGATGGAAACGAATCGGGCGGACTTGGCCTTTGGGCTCCCCTTCAACCTGGTCATGGCGTCGGTTTTTCTTCGGATGGAAGCAAAAATGCCTACTCCAATCGCTTTGGTATGGAATTGAGCTTTGTTAAAACGCTAAAAGCTCTTTATCCCAACGAAAAAATAGCGCTCATCAAATACTCCAAAGGGGGAACTTCCATCGACCAGCGAGCTGCGGATGAATTCGGAGCTTGGGATCCTGAATACGATGAGAATAACGGCATTAACCAATACGATCATTTCTTGACCACCGTAAGAGGTGCTTTAGCTAACACAGATATTGACGGAGACGGGATCGAAGAAACACTTATTCCGTCGGGCATACTATGGATGCAAGGCGAAAGTGATGCGGTTTTTACCGAAGAAATTGCAGCCGTCTATTATCAAAACCTTTCGCATTTACTGGGTTTAATTCGTGCTACCTTTCATAATGATGACATTCCTATTGTGCTGGGTAAAATCTCGGAATCGTGGAAAGGAGAAAATGGCAAAGTTTGGACTTACGGAGAGCTGATTCAACATGCCCAGGAAAAGTTTGTGCGCGAAGATCAGCAGGCCGCTATTGTTCGAGATACACGGTTCTATAATTACGCCGATCCTTGGCACTACGATAGTGATGGGTACATCCGTATGGGAAAAGATTTTGCTCGTGTGCTTTCTACGATATTAGCTTGGTAGACTTGCTATCGTGATAATTTAATTTCAACAACTTGCCATTCATATTGAACTTGATGTAGTTTCGCCGCCAATCAAAAAATTAAAGAATAGATAATGCGCAAAACTATTTTATCAACACTCACTTTCGTTGCTCTGCTTTTTATCTCACAAAACACTGCTGCACAGAATAAATCCGATCTACTTTTCTATGTAAGTGCCGGTGGGTTTACTACTTCAGCTAACGCAGAAAAACTGTTAACAGCAAAAGGAGCTAATACCGTGTACGCAAACGTTGGTATAGGTGAAATTTATGATTCATCGTCTCAGCTATATTCTGCAGTTTCGCTGCAGTGGCTGCTTGGAAGGCGCAATATCCAGTTCGAATCGGGCTTAGGAGTTGGTTTGGGTTTTGAGGAAACCGAACTTTTCCCAGATTTTGAACTTGGTTTACGCTATCAAAAACCCAAAAAAGGCTGGTTGCTTCGTGGTGGTGTTGGCTTTCCTGAACTTATCTACTTCTCGCTTGGGTATGGATTTTAGTTCAATTCTTTTACCACTTTTTTAGGTTATTGAACAGGACAGCAATCTTTACCATTTGTTTAATTAGTATTAGACAAGAATTCCGTTAATTGATAAGTGATTCTATTGATTAACAACTGTGTTTATTTACATGCAGAGTAACTACATCGAATAGCTTCATTTAAAACGATAGTAGCTATACCTAGTTACATTCAAGATTCTTTCCCCAGAATTACAAATTTTGAGCTATCGTCTAATTAATTCATCTTTTTTCCTATGATATTTTCTAATAAAACAATTAAATCGGGCTCAAGTTTAAAGATTTTGATGTGTTGTACATTTATAGTTACAGCAATTGGAAGTTTAACTACTTGTGCTCAGCAGCAGCACCATCATCATCATCATGAGGGTTTACACCATTGGGAAATTCCAAGTAAAGATCCGGATCGAATCATCCTAACGTTTAAAGGTGATCCCGCTACATCACGAGCTGTAACGTGGCGAACCGATACATCGATAACTAACGGTGTTGCTCAAATCGCGGAAGCTTCGGTTAACTCAAAGTTCGTAGAGGAAGCAATTACCATCAACGCCGAACTAGAGGAGTTCGATTTAGGGCAGTACAAAGATAATAACTCTTTGATAGTGCATTATCATAGTGTTGTTTTTGAAGGCTTAGAACCCGACAAATTGTATGCATACCGAGTTGGCAATGGCGATGAGCACTGGAGTGAGTGGATTCAGTTTAGAACGGCAAAAAAGGGCTACCATCCTACGCAGTTTGTATATTTTGGAGATGCACAAAATGATATTCTAGAGCATTGGTCGCGTGTAATACGAATGGCGTACCAAACCGCACCGGATGCATCTTTTGTAATTCATGCAGGCGATTTAGTTAATTATGCGCACCGCGATTTAGAATGGGCCGAATGGTTTAAGGCCGGCGGATTTATCCATAGCCAATGGACCGCTATCCCTGTTGTAGGGAATCACGAGTTCATGCGGAAAGGCACGTTAAAATCACGTGAACTGTCGATGCAATGGAGACCTCAATTCACACTTCCTGAAGAAACCGACTTAGATCCGGAGCTCCATGAAACGGTGTATTCTGTGCACTATCAGGATATACATATTATCGTGTTAAACTCTACCGATCAGCTTGAACAACAAACTGAGTTTTTGGAGCAGCAGTTGAAGAATAGTACCGCAAAATGGAAAATCGTAACCTGCCACCATTCGGTGTTCTCGCCGGCTAAAGGTCGAAATTTTCAATTTGCTCGCGATAACTGGAAACCATTGTTCGATAAGTATGGAGTTGATTTAGTACTCAACGGCCATGACCATACTTACGCCCGAGGACATGTTCCCATTCGGACTGCTGATAAAAGCGCAACTGGTAGCATCAAAACCATGTATGTAACTTCGGTAAGTGGACCAAAGCAATATGCGGTGGACGAAGATCAGATGGAAGAGTATAAAGCTGATGGCTATAAAAACGTTGAAGTCGGTGAGCAGACTCAGTTTTATCAGGTAATTACCGTTGAAGATAATACGCTAACTTACGTTGCCTATACCGTGTTAGGCGAGGAATACGATCGGGCAATTATCGCTAAAGATTTTGAAACCGGTGATAAAATGATTCAACAATAAAGCTTTGAATTAAAGACACTTATTACATTTCCCGAGGATCAACACATTGGTTTTTTCAATAGTTCGATCCTCAATTTTTGGAATCTGAACAGTAATCGGTAAGCAATCCACTTTTCCACACTCGATGCACTGGAAATGTGGGTGTTCGTCGTGGTGAGAATGTCCGGTACAATCATTACACTTCGCGTACCAAGTAATGCCCTGTTTGCCAAGAAAAGAATGCACATAACCATCGTCTTCAAGTTTTTCCAACACTCGATAAATGGTGGTTTTATTGATCTGTTCTGATAAGCGATCGATTAGCTCGGTGGTTGAAATCGCACCGGAAATGCTTTCAAACTCTTTCGTAATTAAATCTACCGATTTGGTCCTTCTCGATATTCCCATATATTAATTTTACTGCAACTGTGTTGCAATAGCAAGTTATTCCGTATATTTGATCTAGAAATTACAACACTATCTATTTGATGAATATTACTTCTACGAAATCTGATTTAATTGGTGCATTAGCCGGAATGGTTTGCTTATTACATTGCATTGCCACTCCTTTTTTATTTATAGCTGTAGCAGGCTCTGCTAATCATGGTGTAGAAGCTCCTGTCTGGTGGATATCCATCAATTACACATTTTTGGTTGTTGCCTTTTTCGCTGTACTGCAATCTGTAAAAACGACTTCAAACAACACTATTAAACCCATTTTTTGGGTAGCCTACTTTTTATTATTTGCAGTAATTATAAACGAGCAATTTTTATGGATACACTTACCGGAGTTTTTCTCCTATCTGGCAGCAAGTTTTCTAATTGGAGTTCATCTTTATAATCAGAAGTACTGCCAGTGCTCAATAGAAGGCTGTTGTGTAGATTAATCGAATATAATTATCGAAGCGCGTCCTCAAGCTCAAGGGAAGCATCCGAATCTTCATCCCGATATTTCACAATAATAGGACAAGCCATACTCAAGCCTTCGCTTTTTGCCCATTCGGAGTTCATTGGTCTTGTTCCGGGAATAACAACTGCACCTTCCGGAATTTCTGCTCCACGTTCTCGTACTTCTTCTTTTACAGCATCATATACGGGAATCGATTTAGATAGTGTGACACCCGGCGCGATTACCGCTCTTTTTCGTACTAAAATACCTTCTACGATTACAGCGCCGGCACCAATAAAACAATCATCTTCGATTATTACAGGACTCATCCCAACAGGTTCTAACACTCCACCTATTTGTACTCCTGCAGATAGATGTACGTTCTTTCCGATTTGTGCGCACGAACCTACCAAAGCGTGACTATCTACCATCGAACCTTCATCTACATAAGCACCCACGTTGATGTAAGCCGGTGGCATGATTATGACGCCTGACGCAACATAAGCGCCTCTGCGAACCGACGAACCACCCGGCACCAAACGTACGCCATCTTCTGGAGTGAAAAAACGAGGCGGAAGATTGTGTTTATCTACAAAGCCATCATAAACTCCTTCAAATTGGGCGTTTACTCCATTTTTAAAAGCCGCCAGAATTGCTTTTTTAACCTCTATATTTGCTTCCCAACCGCCATCTTCGGTTGGATTTGCGGAGCGTACGATTCCTTCTTCAAGTTGATCTAAAATTTCTTCGTGAGTCATGTTAGTGAGTGATAAACATTTTATTTACCGACAGAAAAACTGCCTTTAGTTGTTTCAACTG
The DNA here is from genome assembly GCA_024742815.1 of bacterium. Classification (GTDB taxonomy): domain Bacteria; phylum Bacteroidota; class Rhodothermia; order Balneolales; family Balneolaceae; genus HXMU1420-13. Next base: position 123,635 of record JANSXX010000010.1, on the reverse strand, counting down.
ATAAGATAACTCTTGCCGTTCACCAATCTCAATCACAATCCAAAATCATTGTATTAATATGACTCTATCTTGTCGTTGCCCTTCTAAAAAATCAATGCTACTATTGACTGCATTAATTTAAAACAAACGGCAAAAATGATCCCACATCTTCGAATTGTACTTCTCATCGTAGTTGCAGGAATTTTTTCCAATGCCTGTACAAACAATGAGTCGAATATGAAATCCGAAAAGAGCTCAGAAGAACAATCAGAATGGAACTTGGTTTGGGCCGATGAATTTGATGGAGAAATGCTTAATCCCGAATATTGGAACCGCCAAATTGTTCGAGCAGGACGGTTTAATGATGAATGGCAACGATATACCGACAGCGAAAAAAACGCATATGTTGAAGATGGAATTCTAATTTTGAATGCGATTCATGAATCTGATGAGCATGGAGTGGATCAATACACTTCGGCGCGATTAAATACAGCAGGCAAACAAAGTTTTAAATACGGGAAAATTGCAGCTCGCATCAAATTACCGAAAGGAGAAGGAATTTGGCCGGCATTTTGGATGCTTGGAACCAATATAAACGAGAATGGTGGTGATACACCTTGGCCTCAATCCGGTGAAATTGACATACTTGAATTATACGGATCCAAAGATCCGGCAGTGATTGAGGCGAACATTCATTACGCCGATGAAAATGAGCAACATACCATGATGGGAGCCGTCCCTTACAGTCTTCCAGAAGGAGATTTTTCGGATGATTTTCACATTTTCGAGCTGGAATGGAGCGCTGACTCTCTAAAATGGTTTGTTGATGGAAATCAATTTGCTTCCGTTTCTATAACCGACGAAGTCTACTCCGAATTTCGGAAAGATTTCTTCATCCTGCTAAATATTGCGGTTGGCGGAACATGGGCGGGTCGACCTGACGACACTACGCCGTTTCCCGCTCAAATGCATGTTGATTGGGTTCGGTATTATCAAAAGGGTTGAGTTTTGAGGGTTGAGGAATGAGGTGTGTTTCTATCACATGATGTATTCGCGGTAGATAGAAATAGGAATTAGTGCCGTCCATCCGCAAAAATCTTTCTTTGATGGCATCCCATAACTGATCAGATCGGGAGCATAATTTTCCCAGAATGTATCTGTTGCTTCGAATACAATGGCCACATTCTCGTAGATTTTTGCGGCTAACATTCTGGCTAAATCTTCTTCACCAACATTGGTTAAGCCTCGTAAAGTCATGTAGACAGTTGGAGCCCACACTCCACCTAACCAATAATCACCAAATCCAATATAATCAGGATCGGCAGCTGAAAGTGCAGGAAGCGGTGTTAAGCGATAAAATTCATCAGGATCGGTAAGATGAGCCAGAAAAGCCTGGAGCCTGTTTTCAGGTACAAGATCACCCATCAAAGTCCAGTACATTCCAATATGTCGCCGTACAATCTGTTCACCATATCCCAAATCGTAGTAAAATGCGTCTTCCTCATTCCAGCATAAATCGTTGATCGCTAATTTTACACGATTATGAAATGCATCATACTGCGGAATGTCCTCAAGTTTACCGGCTATGGCTGCCATTTCTTTGAGTTGCAGTGAAAACATTGCCATTTGTGCGGTGAAATCGACCAACCTTCCCTGGCTGTTCCAAACGCCTTGTTTCGTATCAACATATTCGGTGATAAACACTTCTAATTTTTCTTGAGGTGATGCCCCGATCATACCGTCTAATTTTGCACCAAGTTCGTGATGAGTCATTCCATTACCGCGCTCCGGTACCCAATTTCGTGGAGATCGCGGAATGTTATCCATTCCCATACCTAAGGTATCGCCCCAAAATAAACCTTCCTCTCCCTGATAACGCTCAACATGGAATTCGAAATTCTTTTTGAGGATGGGATATACTTCTTTGATGCGTTCTTTATTATTATTTACGCCAAATATTTCGATTTCGGCCCAAGCTAGTAGCGGCGGGTTTATACTTACCGGATGATCTTTTGGCCAAAGCGGCTCACCATTCGCACGATATTCTCTGCAAATAAATCCATCCTCTTCCATCCTACCATAAAAGTTATCCAAAGCCTGATATACCGGAAGTTCATCCATATGATACTTCGCAAAACAGCACATAAAAGCAGTATCCCACAAGAAAATGTTTTCAGAAAATGCGGCATCGATAAATGGTTCTTTGAAAAACGGTTCGGATTCTCCTCCTCTCACCTTCGATTTAGTGATCGAAAGTGCTTTATCATACATCCGAGCTGATAATTCCGGAGTAATAGTGATTTCAGGATGAATGGACTTTTTTGTTGATGAAGCTTTTACTTTTTGTCCTACCCCGAAGCCAAGTACGCCCGAAGCTAGACCAACTTTTTTAGCAAATTCTCTGCGGTTCATATTGTTCATTAGATTCTATGCTGTGTTTGCGAACATAATAATCATGTAATTGCATCGCCACATTAAGTTTTAAAAAAAAATGAACTAAAGGAACTTCGGGTTTGTATTGCCGTAATAATCGCAGCTTCAACACTTCAACTCAATAGCACACAATTCAATGAAAGCTGAAAAACATGTACTCCACTCACTGCTGATAGGCTTTTTTACAGGACTCGTTATCGGGTTTATTACCATGCAACCCGCACTCTGGATAAGTTTAGGTATTGGATTAGGTGTTAGTATTGGTACAACCTTAATGGTTGTAGAAGAAGAAATTGGACTTAACACCAAAAAGGTACTGAATTCTAACCGGTCGTCATCTTAAACCATCGATTTATCTTTCGATCGGCTTCAATTAGTGCTTCTTCTGTCTCACTAGATAAATCTTCTCGCATTAAAGGCAATCGAACTTGATCGGTGTTAATCCATCCTTTGTGAAACAACAGAGCTTTTACCGGTGTCGGACTTGGAGCATCGAACAGTAAGTCGGCACAGGCCACCCATTCTTCAAAAAGTTTTGTAATCTCCCCTTTTACAGTAAGTTCGAAATACGTTTTTGTTTGCTTTGGCCATGCATTTGAAGCAACCGAAACATGTCCCACAGCACCAAGCTGAACGAACTCTTTTATTAAATTATCATCGCCACAGTAGAGTGGAGCTTCGGGAGCTGCATCTCTAAAAGCCGTAAAATCTGCGATGCTTCCACTCGCCTCTTTCAAACCCATGTAATGATCGAATTCATTAAACAACATAGCCGGAACTTCGGGATCCATTTTTCGGCCCGCTCTTGACGGTACATTATAAATCATACATGGTGTTTTTGTCTCACTCATCAACGACTTAAACCATGTGTACTGTCCGATTTTTCCAGGTTTGGCGTAAATGGGTTGAACGAGTAAAAACGAATCTACTTTTTGATCATCACAAAATTTGATAAACTCAATTTGAGCCTCAAGATTGAATCCTCCTATTCCAACCATCACCGGTACAACAGGATTTAATGCTTTTGTAAATTTTACTATTTCCTGTTTTTCCTCCAGATTGAGGTTTAATCCCTCACCGGTACTTCCCAAGATAAGAATTCCGTTTCCGGCTACTTCTTGTTCTCTGATAACCGACTCCAGACTATCGTAATCGATCTCGGCAAAATCGTTCATTGGGGTAACTATGGCGGTCCATAAAGGAAATTGTGGTGACATCATTTAGTTTGAGTTACGCGATCAAAAAGTTCACCAAAGGTATGAACTCCTTCGCTTATATGCTCATTGTGAACTAATTGTTCTGCTGCCCAAATAGCTCCTTCTGCAAAGATCGATCGATCAAGCGCATCATGTTTTAGAGTGATTTCCTCGGTGGCCGTTTTTATGGTTAGCTCGTGAATTCCATTTACATCTCCCTCTCGTTCAGAAGTTACGTTTACGGGTTGATCAAGCCATTCTTTCCATGATATCGCAGTACCGCTGGGTGCATCTTTTTTGTGGATGTGATGGACTTCATGAATATGAAATGCCGGATCTTTTAACACACCCGCGCCGGCACTCATACTTTTGATGGCTTTACGAATGAGATTCATCCCCAGACTAAAGTTTGTAGCCAGCACCCATTTAGTTCGTAATGCCTGAACTTTTCGATCAAGATCTTCCGGCCATTCGAAACCGGTACTACCCCAGGCGGCAGGAGTTCCGGAAGCTAACACAGTTTCTAAAATATCATTCACTGCATCACTCGGAACAAAAATAATTACTGCATCCGCCTCAGCTAGTTGTTCTTTGGTAGGAGGATTGGATTCATTGAAGGAATGGAGTAACCGATCCTCGAGCATTTCAATTACTTTGCTTCCTGTTTTACCGGTACCAATTACAGATATTTTCATGAGCTAGGATTAGGTATGGGGTATAAGGTTTGTGGGATGAGGGATGAGCACGAGTGTTGGGTTCACTTTCACTATTCAATAAACTTTTTATGGATGATTTGAACAATTTCTTCCGCCTTATTTTCATCCACTAAAAAACACAGATTATGCGCAGAGGCTCCATGACATACCAATCGAATATTAAACTCTTTAAGCAAACTGAATAGCTGTCCACTTATTCCCGAGGTCACATTCAGGCGGTTTCCAATTAGGGCGATGAGTGAGAGGTTTTTTTCCACTTCCACATCACAAAACTCATTAAGCTGCCGGAAAACTTTTTCTGTTAACTCAACCTTATTTGAAGCTTTCATCGCAGTATCGAGCGTAAGCGATACACTCACTTCGGAAGTTGTTACCAGATCGACCGAGATTTTATTCTCTGCCAACACACTAAACAATTTCGCTAAAAATCCATGCTGATGAAGCATTGCCAAGCTTCTTACTGTTAATAACGTCTGATCTTTCCGCAACGAAATAGCTCTTACAACCGGTTCTTTTTCGGTGTTAGTTACGATAAAAGTTCCTGGAATTTCAGGGCGTTTACTATCTGCCACCCGAACTTTAATCGCAGATCGCATAGCAGGTTTTAAAGTGGCAGGATGAAGTACTTTCCCACCAAATACTGATAACTCAGCCGCTTCGTCGAAGCTAATTTCTGAAATGGGCTTTGCCTCTCTAACTAAACGCGGATCTGTTGAGTATACCCCGGCTACATCGGTCCATATTTCTAGTTGGTCTGCTTTTACTGCTTCTGCAAAAAGGGCTGCCGAGTAATCACTGCCTCCACGTCCAAGCGTAGTGGTACTACCAAAAATATCAGATCCAATAAATCCCTGCGTTAAAAAAACCTTGTCGGTGGTTAAAAACTGATCTGCTTTCTTTTTAATCATCATCAGGTCGGGAGCAGCGTTTCCAAAAGTCGAATCGGTTTTGATAATTTTTCTCGCATCCAGCCATTCTGCATCAACGCTATGTTGCCGCAATACTTCGGTAAAAATTCGGGTACTTATCAGCTCGCCAAAAGCGTATAATTTGTCTTTCCACCGTTTATCTCTACCAAATTGCTCGAGATGAGCCCGTAATTCTGATAACTGCCGTTGTAGCGTTGAAATCAGAATTTTTCGATTCTCAAGATTAGAGATAATCGTTAAATGCCGATTTTCGATGTCATGAATCAGTTGTTCGCGCTCGGTTGAGGTCAGATTCGGACTTTCAAGTGCAACTAAATCATTCGTGGTTCCTACGGTTGCACTAATCACAATCAGTCTGCGCTCGGGATTGTCGGCTACAATACCTGCACTGTGAACCATAGCTTCATACGTACCAACACTGGTTCCGCCAAATTTAGAAACGATCATATAGAATGAGTGAAATTGTGATGAACACACAAAATAATGAGAGTTTAGATGAATCCATTATGTATTTTTGAAGTATCAGTTTGCCAACATTCAATCACTTTTATCCATGCGTTTATTCTGTGTTTTTCTTTTTTCTATTGCTTTGATCAGTTGCTCGGGAGATAACCTGAACTCTTCCAATGAAGTTCAGCAACGAATAAATGACATCGAACAAATCACTGATGATGCACAGGCACAACAAAAAGCTGATGAACTCTGGCAAGAACTGGCTTCACTTGATCAGATTCCTTATACCAGCGATTCCACGGTAATTTTTCTCTACAAAGGTGATGCAGAAACCGTTAGCTGGAATGGCGATTTCAATTCCTGGGGAGGCAATAAATCGGTACAAATAACCGGAGAACAAATTGGAAACACAGATTTATGGGTAGCAACTACCGAATTCCCATCCGATGCACGGCTAGATTATAAGATCACTCTCAACGAATCTGATTGGATACTTGATCCTGCAAACCCTCATCAACAGTGGAGCGGGTTCGGACCAAATTCTGAACTTCGAATGCCGGATTGGAAACCGGAGCCTATAACATTTCGATCGCCGGAAACTAACAAGGGGTTATTATGGGAGACTCAGATGTTAGAAAGTCAGCAGTTAGGCTATACTGTAAGTTATCAGGTGTACATCCCAAATGGATATGAAAACACCGACGAATTGCCCGTTATTTATGTGACTGATGGACAAGAATACAGCGATGATAATCTAGGTTCGACGGTAATTGTGTTGGATAATTTGATCGATAAAGAGCTTATTGAACCTGTAATGGCTGTTTTTGTAAATCCACTCGATCCTTCGAATCCTGATATTAACCGACGTATGGATGAGATGGGTAACAACGAAGATTACCTGAACTTTTTTGTTGATGAACTTATCCCAACCATCGAAAGTGAATACAAAGTCTCATCGAAAAAACAAGACCGTGCAATATTGGGAACTTCACTCGGTGGGCTAAACGCTACCTATTTCGCTTTTTCTCGTCCTGATATTTTTGGCAACGTTGCCATTCAGGCACCAGCATTTTGGTACCGGGAAGAGATATATGAACTCGTAAAGCAAACAGAAGTAGACGAAATAAACATTTATATGAGCGTTGGTACAATCGGCGACAATACGATTGATGCCCGAACGATGAAAACCATCTTTGAAGAAAAGAACCTTGAATTCACTTATCTGGAAGTTAATGAAGGTCATTCTTGGGGTGCTTGGCGAACTCAACTTGATGATATTCTGATTCAATTTTTTGGGGAGTAGAAGACTTACAAAGTGCCAAAGTGCCAGAGTTACAAAGTGCCAGAGTTGCAAAGTTATAGTAAGGCTGTGCTTTCAGTTGCGCATTGTTAGTTTCTTGTTGGTTCATGATTATTCAATGCCTTTGTTCCTTTCCTCCCTTCTCCTTATCCTCAACGGCAATTCATAATCTAATCATTGATCATGCCATTAATCACTAACGATGCTGTTGTATTCGGACTTCTGATGGCCATTTTGGCTACCATTTTTGTCACCTCTCACAGTTCTAAGCCCGGTTTAAAGAAGTTTTATCGGTTCGTGCCGTCTTTACTGTTGTGTTATTTTATTCCATCAGTGTTTACATCATTGGGGGTAATTGATCCGAATGAATCGAATTTGTATTACATGGCTTCGCGATATTTACTGCCCGCAAGTTTGGTGCTGCTAACACTAAGTATTGATTTAAAGGCAATCATGAATCTTGGATGGAAAGCCGTAGCCATGTTCTTTGCCGGAACAACTGGAATCATCATAGGTGGACCGATTGCATTAATGATTGTTGGTGCTATCAATCCGGAAATTACAGCAGGTGCAGGTCCCGAAGAAGTATGGCGTGGACTTTCAACCGTGGCCGGAAGCTGGATCGGTGGAGGTGCGAACCAAACGGCGATGTACGAGGTATTTCAGCCGAGTGACACTCTATTCAGTGCTATGATTACCGTCGATATTATAGTTGCCAACATCTGGATGGCTTTTATTCTTTATGGCGCCGGAATGAGTGGAACTATCGATAAATGGTTTAAAGCGGATTCATCTGCCATCGAACGATTAAAAAAGAGTGTAGCCGACTATCAGGCGAGTATTGCCAAAGTTCCTACACTGGTAGATTTTGTAAAAATGGGTGCGATAGCTTTTGGGATCACCGCTTTAGGTCATGTTATTGGAGATTTAGTAGCTCCGTGGGTTAACGATAATTCTGAGCTTTTAAGCCGACTCAGTTTTAACTCGTCGTTTTTCTGGATTGTTGTGACCACAACATTAGGTGGTTTTGCAATGAGTTTCACCAAGCAACGGGAGCTTGAGGGCGCAGGTGCTTCGAAGATGGGAAGTCTGTTTCTTTACATTTTGGTAATGACCATCGGAATGAAAATGGATCTTGGTGCTTTTACCGAAGTTCCCGGCTTTTTTATCATTGGTTTTATCTGGATTATCATTCACGTTATTGTACTTCTAACCGTTGGATACCTTATTAAGGCGCCGTTTTTCTTTACCGCGGTTGGATCGCAAGCTAATGTTGGTGGAGCTGCATCTGCACCAATTGTAGCTTCAGCCTTTTCGCCATCACTAGCTCCTGTAGGTGTGCTACTTGCTGTACTGGGTTATGGTGTAGGCACCTTTGGAGCATGGTTATGCGGAATTATAATGCAGGCTGTTAGCTAGAAATATTTACACCCAACGCATCTGTAATTTCCGATACTTTATGAGATGAATGCTCATAATTGAATATTGGTTTGCGTATCTTTAAAGTCTTTGAATTATTCTAAAACACGAGATTTTTGAAGAGAGCATTTCTATTTCTAGCGGTGTTCGTGGTCGTAGCTTTGGCCACGTATGCCTTAGTCATTATCCCAAATTACTCTGCATTTAAAACATTGTATGCTAACAATGATGGAATGCGTGATGGATATGAATACATCGAAAGTACATATTCGTTAAAAACACTCACCGAATTTATTGGCGAAAAGCCGGAGTTCTTTTCTATCGTATCTTACAATGTTAACGATCCTGATTCCGGTATTTTCTACAATCCGGACGAGCTAAGTACGTTGGGATCGATTGGGAATATTTTCTTGCTGATCGAGTATGAGCGACAAATATCGGAAGGTCTGTTAGATCCTAATGCGTTGGTAAACCTGCAAGAGATTGAAAAATATCTTCTGCCTCACATCAACCAAAATGCACACGAAGGTGCTATGGAATACCTTACTGCCGAGGAAGTTCCGGTAACCAACGACAACGCAATGCGGGCAATGTTGGAATATAACTCGCTGGCTTTATCCGATTATTTCTGGTTTAAGCTTGGTGAACAAAATCTTCGCAATTTGATGACAGATTTGAATTTGGAATACACAGAAATGCCCGTTCCTTTTTCTGGATATTATTCCGTGATCGCTCCACATGTATCTCCAACGGTAAGTGCAGATGCTCGTGAAAACATTGATTATTTCTCTGCCATGCATCGTGATAGCTTGTTCGCGGAGATGATTGAAACCGCCTACACGTTCATAAATGATGAACAGCAAAATGCTTTGCGAATGCAATTTATTGAAGACGAGCGTTTGTCTATGTCGTTTATTGAAGAGCGGGATGCACTCGAGTTACTTCCACATACTACAGCACGCGAAATTACCGGATTACTTGCTAAACTCATCAATAATGAAATTATCAGTGAGGAAGTAAGTGAAGCCGTGAAAAACAAACTTCGATGGCCGATGGATTCTGAGCCGATTAAACGTTCGTTTTCGGATTATGGAGCTATTTATGATAACCGAATGGGCATGTTGAGTGGTATCGATTTTGGCACTTCAATTTACGACGGACATACTTCCGTTCAGGCTGTATTTTTTGATGACTTACCCGTTGCTTTTTTCATTCACTTATCCTCCAATCACATGCAGGAAGATTACCAGCAACGCCTGATTTGGGACCCTGCACTTTATGAAACCACCATCAAACAAATCGAAAAGAACAATTGAACTTCGAACAACGAGCTTAATCGATTGTTTGAATTTTGAAAACTGAAATTTGGATTAAATAACCACTATGAAATTTCGCCTGTTATATTTGCTTTGGCTCTTTCCTTGCTATTTAGCTTTTATCTCCATTCAACAACTCAACGTATATCGCGGAACCATCTACACCTACAACAACGGTGAAAGCATTGCCGCGGATGTCACCGATTTCGACATCAAACAAATTGCTGCACAAAGCAATGGCTATGTTGATTTGAAATTTGTGGATCCGGAGGGCGAAACCGTTGAGCGTCGACTTTCTCTTTCGGTTCAAATGGCGCAAAAGATTATGGATACCGCTGTGATTCCCATTCGCTACAAAGAAGGCGCCTATCAGGAAATTGTTATGATTCCGACTTACGATCTCCAGCGAAGTACCTCTTTCATGAATATGATTATCGCTCTGATTGGATTAAGTATCCTTAGTGTGGTGATGATATTTGTAACAAAATATGCCAATCGCAGGGCATCGGGCGAATCCAGTAAATTCTCAATCGAACGGGTGGATGTATGAGCTCAAAAGGCACTTTATATCTGATTCCAACTACCCTTGGTAAGACCACTTCGAATAACGCTCTTCCCGAATACACTTTAGAAGTTGTTCGAAAACTGGATGCCTTAGCCGTTGAAAATATCCAATCGGCGGTGAAGTTTTTGCAATGGGTTGGCGATACCATTCCTGAATACAACATCGATTTTTATCCACTAAACAAAAAAACACCCGATCACGAAATATTTTCTTTTTTAAAGCCGCTAAAAGCCGGTCGGGATATGGGAATTCTGTCGGAAGCAGGAGCTCCGGGAATTGCTGATCCGGGAGCAAAACTCGTCAAAATGGCTCATCAAAATGGAATTCGAGTAGTTCCACTTATTGGTCCATCCAGTATTCTCTTAGCTATGATGGCTTCGGGTTTTAACGGGCAATCGTTTGCATTTAACGGCTACCTCCCCATCGACCAAAAAGGCAGAAAACAGATGTTGATTCAGCTGGAAGGAGAATCTCGCCGACATGATCGCACGCAGATTTTTATGGAAGCGCCCTATCGCAATAACGAAATGCTAAAAAGTATTCTGGAAACCTGTCGGCCCGAAACTCGACTTTGCATTGCCTGCGATATCACTTTAGAAACGGAGTTTATTCAATCAAAAGAAATTGGTGAGTGGAACAGCGGCAAGCTTCCTGAATTGCATAAACGCCCAACCATCTTCATTCTTTACGGGAAATAAAAAACCCTCAACAGTTTCCTGAAGAGGGTTTAGATTTTTTGGTAATGTTGGTTTTAAGCGATTAGTGCGCTCCGGCCTCCTGTAATATACTAGCTACGCCTTTGTGGTTTTGTGCGACTGCTTGATCGAGTGCCGACCAACCGCGATCGTCATGTACATCAACGTCGCTTTTATGCTCAATCAATAATTCTACGATTTCTTTAAATCCGTTCGTGGATGCCCAATACAAGGCTGTTGTTCCACGGTTATCCCTATGATCAATTTCTGCCCCAGCATTTATCAGTGCCTCTACTATTTGTTTATGACCGTGCTTGGCTGCTTTTAATAAAGCGGTTCGGTCGTGTTCATCTTTGGTGTTTACGTTATTTCCTTCCGCTAGGAATCGGGTTACTGTCTCGAGGTCGCCATTCTCAGCGGCGTCAAGAAATATTTCCTCATTCATAATATTCCTCCTACAGTTTTTCTTAAAATAAATGAAAGATTAGCCCTCACATTGTAATTGCCTTGAGCACTAATGTCAAGTGGAATGTGGCTTGCTAAGATGAAGGAATGATGAAGTTACCACAATTAATAAATTGCAGTGCTTTGAGTTATTTACTTTGAAATTCCGGAATCAGATTACGTGCATTCAACTCGTTCATTATCAATTCGGTGATGTCACTTTTCAGTAAAAACTCATATCTAATATCTAACACATAAGCTTTTACTTTGCATACCATCACATAATTTTGCTCATGCACCTGATTTGCTGTCATCACAACAATGGGCTTCTTCAAATACACGTAGCGCGAAGATATAGCAGCTTTAAAGGCAATTTCTTTTACCTGATCGATATCTGTTTTTGCCGGCAAGAAAACTTCAATCACAACCTGACAGTCGAGCGCACCTGAATTTGTGTTCGAAACCGAGTTACTTACGATATCGGCATTAGGGATGGAAACAACAGAATCATCAGGAGTTACGATGCGTGTAGAACGAAGTCCAATTTCCATTACTTCGCCGTAATGGCTGTTCACCTCGATCTTATCTCCTACCTGAAACGGCCGGTCCATAATGATGATAAATCCGCCAAAGATATTCTTCAGTATATCCTGCGAAGCAAAACCAACGGCGATACCAATGGATGCGCCTACCGCAACCACGGTTTCCATAGGTGGCGAAATGATTCCGGCAATCACAATAAAAATAGCGAACGACCACACAAATACATTTAGGAACGGCACTATGCGTTTAATCAGCAGTCGATAGGAGGACTGACGTTCAGCTAGCGCACCAAGCAAAAAAATGACTATTCGATTGAATAGATAGGTTCCTCCAAGAACTAACAAGGAGTAAATAATTTTACCCACCGAAATGAGATCTTTAATCTGCCCGATTTTCGAGTCAGGATCGGCGACTGCATTTGTAGTGTCTGCTGCAGCCGTAGTTTGCGCAAAAGCCCATTCAGCACTAACAATCAATAAAAAAATAAAGGATAGCAGGTATTTCATATCAGGCGTTAATAAAATTTCGTGACTTCAACAAGCGAACAACCTGACGGTATATTAGATCATTGAGGCTGTACTTTTTTTCATCCCTAACCAATAAACCTCGCGAATATAATCGGGAGATGATGGTCTCGGAATCTACCTTAGAAATATTCATCACACCGGCAAGTTCGCCGGCAGTGAGCACATCATGTTTCACAAAAGCATTAAGTACAAATAAGGTATTGGAGTCCAATTCTGATAAATACTGAATACCCTGAAATTCTACAGGTTGCAAATAGATAAACGAACCTTCAATTTTTTGAATCGATCGAATCCAATAGATCATAGCCACGGTAGCATTGCCTTCGGCCATTTTAGAAAGTTCATTAAAAAACTCTGTAGCTAAATAATCCTGTGCAGCCTCAGGGTCGTCGAGCAGTTTTTTGTATGATCTGCTTTTTGCTGTGGTATCGTCAGGTATAAATTCCAATTGATACCCACTAGCTTTTTGGCGCTTGAGAATCAGATCTTCAATTTCTTCTTTATTGTAGGAATCTACTGCGATGGAATGTGAAAAATAATCGCTGATTTTAACCGCCACATTCAGAAAATTCCACGCATATCTTGAACAGGAACAAATCCAAAGTACTTGCTCTTTGGTTTCAGCAATCAGGTATAGAAGTGCGCTAATAGCTTGATACCCGCGAACCGTTCGCAAAAAACTGTTCTGCATGTTTTCGAGCACTATCACAGTTTTCTTTCGTCTTCTGTTTAACAGATCAATGATGTCTGTGATATCTTCTTTTGGCTGAATTTTGAGATGCTTGCAGATAATTTCCAGCAGCTCACTTTCTGTAGAAATTGAGTTTTCTATGTTTATGTGTTCGATTCGTTCGCCATTTAGTACTTCCTGTTCCAAATAATTAATAAGCGTACTCCGGCCACTTCCTTTCTCCCCAATCACCGCAAGTGAAGATGGAAAACCGGTTGTCCATAATTGGTGCGCACGTTCAGCCTGATCGAAATGTTCTTTCTTTCGAATAAAAAATGCTTCTTCCGGGCATCGTTTATAATCAAACAGCCGGCGATAGATATAAGGAAGTTGTCGATATTTTTTATCGGTTTCGTAGAGTAAGGTGGCAATGTTTGTTTTTTGCACATTGATGTGCTCGACCTCTACTAATCCGAAATAATTACGTATTACATCCGCAAACTCATTGAATTTTCCAACCCCGAAACGACGAATAATCTCTAAGCGATCGGTAAATTTAGCCCAGTAAATTCCAATTTTCTCGGTGTAATCTGATGCCGATTCCTTTACCCGAATTTGAGTATCCGCCCATTTTATTTGTCCGGCATCTTGGTTCAGGAGTAGCCTTTTCACACGCTCCATCAATTCCGCGTGATGCATATTCAACTCATTTTCTAAGGTTTCCTCAATTGTTATGGCATCCTGTTTCAGATCGCTGAGTTTAACCAGCGCCAGTTCTATACCTTTAGTTACAATTTCTAATGGACCTTCTTCCTCCGAATTGTCGGCTTCTGTGGCGATGGAAAGGTTCGTTTTTATGATCTGAACTACTTCTGCAAACTCTTCTGCAAGCTCCGCTACTTCTTCTTCCGGATTTAATTGCTCTGGAAGTAACTCCAAAAGATATTCATCACCTAATAATCGTCTAAACAGCGACTGCCATTCAATATCTTTAATCGAGTACTCCGGATGATGCTCTCTGAACCCTATGTCTTCTATCAAGGGTAAACGCGTTTCTACACGATTTGCTAACGTGGCAACATCTGCAGCATAGGTTTCCAGAAAAGTACTTAAAGTTCTCTCGTCGGTGGCTTTATCTAGTTTTGGGATAATTCTTTCTTCAATAATCTCTGCGGTCTCAACTTGAATTTCTTCACATATTTTAGTGAGCTTCGTTGAGTTTAGCTCGTTATTTTTAACTCGATCTAATTCCCCTTCCAAATACTGAATTAATTCAGCGTGAGGCGGAAGTACCGAATCTGTAATCGTTTTGGTGAAATCATTTTTCAACCACCCTTCCCTTTTGATTAGCTCTTGTTCAACCAACATTAATGATTGAGCCGCGGTCAATTGTTTAGCATTGGCCTCTATCAATGCTACCCAAATAGATGCGGTTTCTTTCCAATCTAGGATATAGCTTTGTTTGCTTCGCTGAATTACCTCGTCGCTTAATTTACTTGCACTTAATGTAACCGTACCGGCTACACCAAGTCGTTGAATTACTCGTTCATGCAGGTGTTGGCGTTCCTGTTCAGATACTTCTTTAAATGATTGAAAGAGAGCATCAACAACTTCTAAACTTTGGGCAAAAAGTGTGCTTAGGCGCTCTTGTTTTGCATCTGATAAGTGGTTTAATAGTTCATTCTTGCAATCAATCAATAAATACGAGCTAACAGCTGATATCGTTTTATGCCACCGTTTAATGATGTACGCAGAATGAATACTTTGTAAAAGCACCAAGTTTCTAAATGGTACAGTTCGTTCAAAAACAGGAGTTTCGACAGCTTCTTTTCTTGCGAGTTTTAGAAAAGTATTTTTAACAGCAAAGAAAGAGTTACGTAATGTGCGGCGAATACGCTTGAATGACTTTACAAAGCGAACATAAGCCGTATCACCTTCTTCTACATTAAAGTGTCTTTCTTCTTGAGGAAGAGTTACTACTTCGGGAATTTGAGCGGAAATTTGCTCAAGCTCATTAAACCATTCAGGTTCTTCATTTTTGTTTAACGTGCGGGCATAACTTTTTAAGCGAGTGAGTGCATCTTTAGAATTACCTTTATTTAGATCGTTTTGGCATTCCGTTAATACTTGATTTATAGCACTATATTGCGCCTCTCCCCATTTAGTAAACCATTGATCTACTTCCGGTTGTATAGATCCCCAATATTCTTTTTCTGTACTTTTCTGTGTTTGCACGTTTAAGATGATGTGTATTTTTCGATCAAATAAATGGTAGTAATAAAATCTCTATAATCTATGTTTTTTGGTTTTAAACGAAAAATTTAGGCAACAATCCAAGCTTTCATAAGGTTAAATATTGCATTATCTTCGATTAATCATCTACAGAAAAAATGGCCGTTAATTTTAAATCCATTTCCATCATGAATGGGTATGCTTTTCTCCGTGTTTGTGCGGTTCTTGGTATCATTTTCTCTTTTACTCAAAGTTCGTATGCACAGATACATTTAGATCGGGTTTCTAAAGCCGAACGTAGCGATGGGCTTGGTTACGTAGTTCGTTTTCATTTTGATCAGCCCATAGATTCTTTTCAAGTCATTCAGCCTGCCTCAGATTTAATTCAAATGCAATTGTTTGGCAATAACATCGATACAACCGGTATCCAATTACCCGAACTAGGTGGTAAAATTCAGGAAGTTCGCCTTTATAAACTGGAAGATAGCTTTGGAGTTGATATTTATCTGGATCAAAATGTATATGTAATGGCAACGGCTTATCCGGATAAAGCCTCAGATGATCTTCTTTTAGCTATGACCAAATCCACCGCTTATGAAGTGGAAGTATATACCCAGCAGTTTCTTGCCAAAAACTGGTATCTGAATATAAATCCTGATAATGCGCTCGATATTACCATGATACCGGCCACGGAACCGGATGAAGACTACAATGAGATTGCCGATAAATTGAAATTCGATACCATCATAATTGATGCAGGTCATGGTGGTAAAGACCCAGGGAATATTGGCTACAGGCACACAAAAGAAAAAGACGTAGTTCTCGCAATTTCTAAAAAATTGGGAGAATATATTGAAGAGTATTTACCCGATGTAAATGTAATTTATACCCGCGAGGATGACACTTTTATAGATTTGTACGATCGGGGAAGCATCGCCAATAGGCATGAAGGTGATTTATTCGTTTCTATCCATGCTAATGGATTTCATGATCCTTCGGTTCGTGGCACTGAAGTTTTTTTCCTAGGGCTCCATCGTAGTGAAAGTTCATTGGAAATCATGAAGAAAGAGAACATGATTTTTAACGATGGTAAACGAGAAGTGCGCGAATTAACCGAAGAAGAATTATTGATTTACGAATTAGCTCATAGTGGTTACATCTCAACCAGTGAACGCATTGCCTCGATGATGGATCACCAATTTTCGAAACGGGCTAACCGAAAATCCAGAGGTGTTAAGCAAGCTGGTTTTGTGGTGTTATATGAAGCATCAATGCCTGCATTATTAGTGGAAGTTGGATTTCTTACCAACCCCAGCGAACAACGATTTTTAACCAGCGAGTACGGCCAATCCATAATGGCTTCCGCAATTTTCAGGTCAATCAGAGATTACAAAGAAGAATACGAACGAAGTCAAGAAATTACTTCCTCAAACTAATTATGTCGAATAAAAAACCACTCATAATCGGTGTGGCTGGTGGCTCAGGATCAGGAAAAACCACCGTTGTTGATTATATCTGCGAGCATTTCAGTAAAGAAAATATTCTGCGCCTAGAACACGATTCCTACTATCGCGATCTCAAGCATATGCCGTTAGAAGAGCGTGTTAAACAAAATTTTGATCATCCTGCCTCGCTTGAAACCGAGCTATTAATTCGGCACATTGAAGCTTTATCGGAGGGCTATCCGGTTGAAGTACCCGTGTATGATTTTGCCGAGCATACTCGAAAAGATGAAACCATTACAGCAACACCAACACAGGTAATTCTGATTGATGGTATTTTGATTTTCAGTGAGCCCCAGCTCATCAACCTGATGGATATCAAAATTTTTGTAGATACCGATGATGATATAAGACTACTCAGACGTCTAAAAAGAGACATCAACAAAAGAGGACGAACCGTGGAAAGTGTGTTTGAGCAGTACGAGCAGTTTGTACGCCCGATGCATTTAAAATTTGTTGAACCCAGTAAACGCTACGCCGATATCATTATCCCTCGAGGGGGCAAAAATCAAGTGGCACGAGAAATGGTGATCTCGCTCATCGAGCGAAAACTAACCTAAGATTCACTCAGCAGAGCTTCCATTCCGGTAAAAATTAAATCAGGACGAACTACGCATTCTTGCTCAATGTATTTAGCAACTAATTCTGCATCCCCACCGGTTACAAAGATTTCGAAATCAGTATACTTTTCTTGATAACGAACGATGTTTGCATTGAGTCCATCAACAAATAATTGAGAAAGTCCCCATTGCAAAGATTCGTTACTGCTTTTTCCGGGAAACGAATCTGGAATCTGAAAAGGAAAGTGTGGAAGATTAGGGGCCGATTGCAGAAAAACTTTGAGCAAACTTTGAACGCCGGGCATAATTACCCCGCCTTGAAATACACCATCTTCATCCATAAAGTCGATGGTGCACGCACTACCTGCATCAACTACTAGCACTGCTTTATTCGCCCATTGAAAAGCTCCTAAGCATGCAAAAAAACGATCTAAACCAAGAGTATCAGGCGTTTCGTAATTCACCATTTCTGATGGGATATCGCTTACTTCGAGTACGGCAATTTGAGTATGATCTACCAGTTGATCTAGCCAGGAATTATCGGGCTTAACACTTATCGTGATTACATAATCAATACGTTGATTCTTTATGTATTCAGCGAGTTTATCCGGTTCTTTAAAACTAGTTATCCCCCATTGATCTTCCAGCCGAACTCCGATTTTAAATGAACTATTTCCTGCGTCTAGAAATGCGATTTTATCCACGGGTATGGAATCGATATTGCTCATGAATTTGTATTACCTTCTATAGAATAATAGTTTAAATAATTGATCAATTGTTATGAAATTAGCGTCTAAAATTGCCATTGTTACAGGAGCCAGTAGTGGAATCGGTACCGAATTTGCAAAAATTCTGGTCGAAGCCGGATGCACCGTTTATGGCTTAGCCCGCAGCACCGACAAACTAACAAAAATTAAGAAGCAACTGGGCAATTCATTTATCCCGGTAACCTTGGACGTTACCAAATACGACGATGTTGAAGAATGGGTACTCTCTACCTTTGATGATAAACAACCCGATATTTTGGTGAATAATGCCGGTCTTGGAATTTTTGGTGATGTAGATGAACTGAGCGTGAAAGATTGGAATACGATGATGGACGTCAATCTATCCGGAGTGTTTTACCTCACGCACCTCGTAGTGCCCAAGATGAAGCAAAATCCTAATGTTTGCCACATTGTAAATATTGCTTCTGTTGCCGGTTTGATGGGGAATCCAAAGATATCTGCTTATAACGCAACTAAGTTTGGCCTTCGTGGATTTAGTGAAGCTCTTTTTAAGGAACTTCGATACGATGGCATTAAAGTTTCGTGCTTTTTTCCCGGCTCCATTGCCACCTCATTTTTTGATGGAATTGACGCAATAGAGTTACACGATAATATGATGCATCCCGTTGATATCGCAAAAACACTCAAATACGTATTGGAAACACCTAATAATTTCCTCATCAACGAAATTACAATGCGACCGTTAAATCCTAAACCACCTGAAAAGTAGGATATGCGATTCCTGATTTTGCTGCTTACAGCCCTTTTTTTTGTAGGATGTGAAGAAGAACCCGTGTATTCACCGCCCATTGACCTTCTACCCGAACAGCTCTACATGAATGTGTTAACCGAAGTGCATTTATTCAATGCTTTGGTTCAATCTGCAGATAGTGTAGCAAATGAAGACAGTTTAAGGTTGGCTTTATATGCACATTTTGAAGTAACTGAACAGCAGTTTCTTGAAAGCCATGCTTTTTATCAGAGCCAACCAATGCAACAAACCGTTCGATTAGATTCTATTTCCAATCGGTTAAAACGATCGTTGGATGCTCTAAATGAAACTCGGGTTCTTAATGATTCTTTGAGCGGTAATAACCGGGTTTTTCAGTAATCGGCTCAATAATATCCTCTCGAATCAAATAAGACAGTACAATATGTGCTCGCTC
This sequence comes from bacterium, assembly GCA_024742815.1. Classification (GTDB taxonomy): domain Bacteria; phylum Bacteroidota; class Rhodothermia; order Balneolales; family Balneolaceae; genus HXMU1420-13. The sequence continues at coordinate 104,223 of JANSXX010000010.1, read as the reverse complement.
GAAGGTCCAGCTTAACTGTTTTTGAACATCTGTTACAGATAGTATTTCTGACTTCAACCCTTCATACAGCGCATTAATCTCTTGTTGCGTTGGTTCTATTTGAGCTTTCCCGCTCCTCTTACAATTGTCACATTTTCCACAGTTTGTAGCATGAACATCCCCGAAATAATTTAGCAGATACACTTCTCTACATACATCGGTTACTGCATATCCGTGCATGTAATCTAATTTAGCAAGGAGATTATCTCGATAGTTTTCAATTTGGGGTTTTGGGATGGGTAACAGATGCATTCTGGGGCCGATCAAACAAACTAAACTGTTATCATCCAGCATCGAGTACATCAGAACACGATCGTGTTGCATAAGAACATTCAACGCTTTGATAAGTCCATTTCGTCCGATTTTCAGACGATCGAGAAGAAACTCTGTCTCTAATTCAACCATGTTAGAAAAAGCGTGGTGACCGAATAATCGTACAAGTTTATCCAAGAATTCAGCTTTATCTGGGTTTTCACAACGTTCTTTGAATTTCCCAATCATTTCCATGCTTAATACAAACTGAAGTTGCACTCTTGGTTTCACTTCCTGTTGCACCAGCAATACTTCAAATTGGCTTAGCAATTTTATACCAGACCGTATGATTGAGATCGGAAGACCGGATCTGGTTTTGATTCTCTCTACATTTAATGAGGTAAAAGTCTCCAAATCTGAGCCTATTGCTAAGCCTAAATCGTCGCACAGAGCGTTATATATTTTTGAGAGTTCTTCCCAAGTTGGATAATTATCCTGAATTCGTTTTCTGGCCCGGATGAAATCCGATTCCCTGTAAAATAAAATTGGGTAACTTTCAGCTCCATCGCGCCCCGCCCGCCCTGCTTCTTGATAATACGCTTCGATGGAAAAAGGCATTTCTTCATGGATCACAAATCGGCAATCGGGCTTATCGATTCCCATCCCAAATGCATTGGTAGCCACCACCATTGGGGTTTTTCCACTAATCCAACGCTGCTGAATTTGCTTTCTTTTTTCTGATTCTATTCCGGCATGATAAGCTTCGGTTGATAATCCAATTTGAGTTAATCTGTGTGCCCATTGTTCGCAATTTTTTCTGGTCCCGCCATACATCAATCCATCACCCTTTTCTGAAGCTTTCAAAATCGAACGCTCTATGGCGGGTTTTTTATTTTCTGATTGGATAACCCACCAAAGTAAATTTGGCCGGGCAAATCCTTTAGAAATTACCGCCGGTTCAACAAACTGCAGATTATCAAGGATGTCTTTTCTTACTTCTGGCGTTGCCGTTGCCGTAAGTGCAAGCCAACGTGTTGATTCCGGAAGTATAGCCAACGCTTCACGAATAGTTCGATACGAAGGTCGGAAATCATGACCCCACTCCGATATACAATGTGCTTCATCTACGGCTACCAATTCCACATTCATTTTTTGAATTTCGGCCTGGAAAAGCGGACTATGAAGTCGCTCCGGAGCACAATAAAGCAGTTTATACATGCCATTTCTAGCATTCACTAAACGTTGTTCAACTTCATAAGATGGAATGGTACTGTTGATAAAAGTCGCCGAAATCCCTCGATCTTTGAGTTGTTTTACCTGATCCTGCATTAAGGCAACCAAAGGGGAAATCACTAGAGTAATTCCTTCAAATACCGTTGCCGGCACTTGATAACACAACGATTTCCCTCCGCCGGTAGGAAACAAAACCAAAGTATCTTTACTCGCGAATACAGAATTGACCACTGTATCCTGTCCATCACGAAACCCCGAATATCCCCAATACTTAGCTAAATTGGATTCCGCTTGTTTAAATAATTGCGTTGCGTCATTCAAATCGATAGGCTAATACTTATCAATCTCGGCATCTAGTGCTAAAGCAATGCCATTGGTCCAGCCAAAGCCATCTTGTGTGGGATATTCTCCTCCTCCGGCAAGTAAGGTGGTATCGGCAACGTTGTATTTTTCCATCATTTTCCCGGTTGATGCATATACTTTTCTGTTAACCGCCAACCAATCTTGAGCCATTTTCTTGGCATCAGCTTTCATCCCATAATGCTCTAATCCTTTGTATGCAATCCACTGTAGTGGTGCCCAGCCGTTTGGCTCGTCCCATTGCTGTCCTGATTTGTACACCGAAGTGAGCATTCCTCCATCTTTTCGCAGCTTATCCATTAAATGTGGAACTTGTGCTTTTCCATGATCTTCTGCTGCTGCTTTGAAATACATTGGATAAAAACTAGCAGCAGTTATTCTTTCCGTAAATGTTCCATCAACCCATAGCACATCCATAAAGAGTTCCGAATCCTCATTCCAGAATATATCATTAATAGCATCAGCTCTTTTTTGTGCAAGTAAGGCAAACTCAGCCGCTCTGGATTCATTTCCGGTAGCTGCATATAAATCGGCGAGTACATTCTCAGTGTGATACAAAATCGAATTCAAATCAATTGGGGCAATTTCACTGGTTCTTATGGTGGTAAAATCATTTCCATCTTCGAACCAACGTGCACTAAAATCCCATCCAGATTCGCAAGCAGCGCGTAAATCTAAAAACAATTTAGTGGCTCGTTCATCCGACATACCATGTGCCAATTCAATGTCTTCGAGATAGGATTCAGGTCTGGGTTCAGGTAAATCATCGTGATATCGATTAACTACATAATCACCCATTTTTACTACTCTTCGGTATACGGGATTTTCGGCTGATAATCGATCTTTCCCATCCATCCAGAAATCGTATTCGGCCTGAAGTGCCGGCAAATACTTCGCTGCTTCTTCTTCAGAAGTATATTGTGCGTATAAATTAACCATGGCTCCGAAAAATGGGGGCTGACTTCGCCCCAAAAAGTAGGTGCGATTTCCATTCGGAATGTACCCGATCGTTTCAACCTGATACTTAAAATTATCTAGCATCGATTCGATCAAATCTACGCGACCAGAAACTCCTAATCCTATCATGGTGAAATAAGAATCCCAGTAATAAATTTCGCGAAATCGACCACCCGGAACTACATATTCGCTAGGTAGCGGAATTAGTGTGCTGTATGCTCCGGCATCTTCACTGCTTCGGGTTAGGCTAGCCCAAAAGGTATTTAAATGCTCAATCATGGGTTTTGAGGTATCCACATCAATAGCGCCGGGTTGGAAAGGTGGATTGAAGTTTTCCTCAACAAATGCTGCTAAGGAAAAATCTTCGTCGTTTTTACTCGCCTGATAGTCCGCCACAATTTCCTGCGGTGCTCGTTTTGGGGTGTAATCAACAAAAGTTTTTGAATCGGGGAAAATCCCTTCCATTTGAACATCATGGAATAGCTCGCCTAACTCTTCCCACGGTAGGTAGTAATCATCGTTACCCGTTTCTGGGTTTTGATTACAAGCCGCAAATCCAATAAATATGAACAGTAATAGAGCCTTTGAGCAGAATTTCTTCATAGCCGAATGATAAATTTAACTTCGATTTCGGCTGAATGTAGCCAGATTTTTTCTAAAGTGAGATATGAATCGGCAAGGGAATTATTTCCAACGTTCTTGCTCCAGGTTTTGAATAGCGGCCATTACATCGCGCTGACTAATTTGCCCGATCAGTTTCCCATTTTCTAGAACCGGAAACCGGCGAATTCTGAGTTCAAGGAATTTCTTCGCTACTTCCATAATGTTTTCTTCAGGTCCTACACAAGTGGGTTCCGGAGTCATATAATTTACGACCGAACCAATAAGTTCAGGAGTATTTAAATATTTACCGCGCACAACTTGTTTAAGGCAATCCCCTTCCGAAACAACACCAATTAGTTTTCCATCGTCATCAATCACTGGCGCACCGGAAATTCCTTTTGCCACCAAAGTTTCTATAACAGTATGCATCGACTCATCCGGTTTGAACGTAATGAGCTTGGTGGTCATAAAGTCCTTTACCTGAATGGCTTGTTCTTTAAACTTTGGCTCTTTTCGTTGAGCGGCTTTATAACTGATAACCATGATGACACCTCAATTTGTTGTGATTTTTCCCCTTAAATAATATGTATGAATATGAGAAAGGCAAATGAATTGTCAAATAGTACCGAAAACTTTGAATGCTTTTTTAATCGTTATAAAATAGGTCAGCATACTCAATGTCACTTAGTACTCGATTATAGATTCTAATATCATCGATAGCACCGTTAAAGCGTTTTTTTGTCCCACCAGTATCATCCTGACCAATCTTTAATGGATTAGCACTATTCACGCTATCGCCATAATAAATGATATCGCTTGTTTCCAGAATCCATTCATTATCTACTAAAACTGAAAGAGATTTATCACGGTCAAATATTGCGATTAAGTGATGCCATTCTGAGTCTAAAAAACTTTCTTTACTGTTATTAAATAAAAAATAGCTCCCACTTGAATCCTCAAATACTAATCTAAGTCGGCCAATATTATCAAGTGAGATAACCCATCTACCTTGTCCGAATGTCCTGTTGTCATTCCCTTTTCTAATAATTTGGTATTGTTCGTTCCCATTATTTTCAGCTTTAAACCATAATGAAATTGCGAAATCTGATTTACCGAAATTTAAGGATTCACTATTGGGTACAATTATGGAAGAGTTACCATCAAAATTCATAGCGGATTTCTCTTTTCCAAAACGATCTTTAGTAAGAGTAGCTCCAAAAATCGCACCATCATTTCCGTTTTTGCTTTCATCTTTAGCGTCGCCTTCAAATGTATAATGAGCTACCAATCCCGGTATTTCTGACTTAGAATTCTGATTTAAAATGGAGCAGGAAGCAGTTAATAAAGCGAAAGCGGAAATTAATAAGATAAATTTCATAATATTGAATTGAATTACCCCATATATATCCATATAAACAGTTAAATCAAAGACATGTTTTCTTCAAAAAGATTATCGAAGCATTTTTCATATTGCAGATCAGATTCTATGGGTAAACTGATTTTATAAGCAAGAACGAATCATTTCACCAATGTCAGTTTTTTGATTATTGATTGATCATCGGTAGTCAACTTGTAGAAGTAAATTCCCGATGCAATATCGCTACCATCAAAGGTATAGCTATGAATACCCACCGGTAGCTGAGATTCAACAATTGTTCCGATCAAATGACCTTTGATATCAAATACCTCTAATTTGACTGAAGATTGTATCTGCAAACTAAATTGAATGGTAGTTGATGGGTTAAACGGATTGGGATAGTTTTGATATAATCTAAGATTTCTAACCTGATCCTCCGTTTCATCATCAGTAGAAGTATTGAATTCTGAAATTGAGTTCTCTAAAAAACCTTGCTCACTATACAACGAAAGAATATTGTCTAAGTTAAGAACTTCATTATATATCCTTATGTCATCAATCTTTCCCAAAAAATACCTTGCTCTTGAAGATGACGAAGAGGCCTTACCAATTACAACAGGTGCATTATTCTTAACGGGTTCAAAATTAGTGTAACTCTCATCTATTAATGTACCATTAATGTAAAGTGCGTTATAACCAGTAGAATCAATAATTCCTACAATATGATACCATTCAAAAGCCTCGATAGAATCATTTAATCTGAGTTGGACTAAGCTATTATCTGTTTCATTCCCAGTTTGATAAAGCAAGTGAAAAGGTGAGGAGGAACTAGAAATGATAAAACTGTATTCACGCAAATAACTAGTATCAAATGCTTTATACAGTAAAGATTCCAGATAGTAACCGGGACTACTTATTTCAATCTCATTACTTTCTTTCTTAAACCAAAAGCTAATTGTTTTAGAACCTGAGCTTAACTCGTTGCTGTGTGGGATTTCTAAATAATCTCCTTCACCATCAAAAAAGTAGGATGAGACCGGGTTACCAAAACGATCAGAAGAAAGTTTTGCGTCAATAACTTGAGCATCATTCAAGTTTCCTGATTCATCGTCCGCATTCCCATTAAATGGAAAATACGCTACTAAATGTTCGTAATTAGGGTCTAGAATTGGGTCTTGAGCTCCTGCTCCCCATCTGCCCTTTGAATAAATCTCTTTAATTTCAATATGTGTTAATGCTCTTTGAACGACTAATATTTCATCAATTGCTCCCTGAAAAAAAGTACGCCCGAAAACCTCTGCTTTAGATAATGCCCCTATAATTAGATCATTTTGTGATTCACGCAGAATCTGAGGAATATCCGTTTCAAATTTTCTAACCAAAGTCCCATTAACAAATAAACTCACATATTCACCGGGCTTGTAGCTCATAGCATAATGGTTCCAATGATCAATATTTAACTCAACGCTTAGGTATTCATCCAACACTAACTGCTCTCCAGCCACAAATATGTGTATTACAGCACCATCATTTATACTTATTCCAATTGGGTCCATGCCCCTAACTTCATTTTGTAACGATGCCCTGCCAATGAGTGAAGTAAAATTGGACGTCGACGATGCTCCTTTCGCCCAGATCGACAATGTGATTTCACCTTGACGTGCTAAACTTTTCGAATACCTAATCGAGCCCCAGTCATTAAATCCGTCAAGTAAAATTGCTTCATCTTGATTTTCAAATCGATCCAACGTGAATTCGCCGCCATAAACATTTAAATGATTTGCGTGTCCGGTTATGTCGACGGTATTCCCACTAACAGGGATTGAAACAATAACTTCTCTTGGATTTTTTAGTTCATCTTGCGCATAAGTGTGCAATGGTAAGGTGAGTAATAATCCCCAAAAAAGACCTTTAAATACGTACATATCAAAAAAATTTATTTCTGATATATATCCATAAAATCAGTTAAATCAAAGGCAAATTTCCTTCGAAAAGGTTATCAAAGGCGTTTTCATCTTCCAAATCAGATTCGATGAGTAAACTGATTACATCCCCAACTTTTGAACAAGCTATAAAGCTCTCTGGGTTTAAATCCGGAGTCACTAGTCCTTTGTCGATTACCTTTTTTACGGTACTGCGAACCAGCTTCGCTTCTTCATGCATTTCGAAGTGATCGAGCATCATTGCAGCCGATAAAATTGTAGCCACAGGATTGGCAATATCCTTCCCTGCGCCTTCCGGATAACTCCCATGAATGGGCTCGAATAACGCGGTGTTGTCACCTACCGAGGCTGATGGTAACAATCCAATCGAACCGGTAATTACACTCGTTTCATCACTGATTATATCCCCGAACATATTTTCAGTGAGAATCACATCAAACTCATTGGGGCGCTGTATAATCTGCATGGCAGCATTGTCCACAAACAGATATTCAACGTCCACCAATGGAAAATTCTTCGCTAATTTCTGAACAGTTTCGCGCCATAAACGTGATGTTTCCAGCACATTCGCTTTATCTACCAAGGTAAGTTTCTTACGCCTCCGAAGTGCGGCTTCAAATGCTAAGTTAGCAACACGTTCAATCTCTACAACACTGTACTCGCAATGGTCGAAAGCCGTAGCTCCATTATTCATTCTCCCCTTTTCTCCAAAATAAATCCCTCCGGTAAGCTCGCGATAAACCACTAAATCCGTTCCTACAATGCGATTTTCTTTTAATGGAGATCGTTCGATTAAGGAGTTATATAAATGCACAGGACGTATATTCGCATACAATCCGAGGCTCTTTCTCAATTTGAGAAGTCCTTGCTCCGGACGTACTTTCGCAGAAGGATCATTATCATATTTTGGATCACCAATTGCACCGAAAAGTACTCCATCCGATAGTTTACAGGCTTCAATCGTTTCATCAGGCAATGGGCTTCCAGTTTCATCGATGGCTGCCGCGCCTACTAAGGCTATATCGTAAGTAAAATTGTGAGAGAACCGATGCCCAATGGCATCCAGTACTTTTATTGCCTGCTTTACAACTTCGGGACCAATTCCATCTCCCGCTAACACTGCAATCCGTTTGTCCATGCTCCTAAAATTCTATGTGCTGCTTCTCGAATGCTTCAATATCGGCCTTTTTGCTCAATAAAAAATCAATATCATCGTAGCCATTCAGCATACACATTTTTTTGTAAGGGTTGATTTCAAATTGCTCAGAAAACTCTGTTTCTGATATTGATATGGTTTGATCGGGTAGATTAATGAGTAAATATTGCTGAGGATTTTCCTCGGTATGTTTAAAAATCTCTTTCAAAAACTCCTGACTCACCTGCACAGGAAGTAGACCGTTATTTAGTGCATTTCCCTTGAAAATATCTGCGAAATAACTGGAAACAACAGCTCTGAACCCATAATCCACCAAAGCCCATGCTGCGTGCTCCCGGCTTGATCCACATCCAAAATTTTCGTCAGCTACAAGAATAGACCCTGAGTATCGATCTGAGTTTAGAACAAAATCAGGCTTTGGCTTTCCTTGTTCATCAAAGCGCCAATCCCGAAATAAGTTTTCGCCAAATCCTTCTCTTGAAGTCGCTTTCAAAAAACGAGCAGGGATGATTTGATCGGTATCAATGTCTTTCACTTTAATAGGAACAACCGTGGATTCAAGTATTCCGAATTTTTCCATCAGGCAGGTACCTCCGCACCAATATAGTTTCGGGCATCCGATATTTTACCTTCTACGGCTATTACCGCAGCTGTTAGCGGACTTACCAACATAGTTCGAGCGCCCGGCCCTTGTCTTCCTTCAAAATTTCGATTGGATGTGGAAACGCAATATTCCCCTTTCGGGATTTTATCGTCGTTCATGCCTAAACAAGCCGAACAACCAGGTTCTCGTAATTCGAAACCGGCCTCTTCCAGAATTTGATGTAATCCTTCTTTCCGGGCTTGTTCTTCTACCTGTTTCGAACCGGGTACGATCATGGCTGTCACGTTTTCTGCTTTCTTTTTCCCTTTAACAAACTCCGCTACAATCCGAAGATCTTCTATTCGGCTATTGGTACAACTGCCAATAAAAACATGATCGATAGACTTCCCGATCAGAGTTTCTCCTTCATTCAGTCCCATATAAACCAGCGACTTTTTCAGAGATTCTGGACTTGCAACTTGAGATGAAGTTGGGACTTTTTGAGTGATTCCAATTCCCATTCCGGGATTGGTCCCATAGGTTATCATCGGTTCGATTTCACCCGCATCAAAATTAAATTCTGCGTCAAAAACAGCATCCTCATCCGAAAATAAACTACTCCAGTATTCTACAGCTTTTTCCCAATCTTCTCCTTTCGGAGCGTGTTTCCGACCTTTAATGTAATCAAAGGTAGTTTCATCGGGGGCAATCATTCCACCTCTTGCGCCCATTTCTATACTCATGTTACATATCGTCATTCTGGCTTCCATCGAAAGCGAACGAATGGCAGATCCGGCATATTCCACGAAATATCCGGTACCACCGGCTGTACCCAATTTCGAAATGATGTAGAGAATCAAATCCTTCGAAAATACTCCCTTCTGCAATGTTCCTTCAATGGTGATGCGCATCGTTTTCGGACGCTGAAGTAACAAACATTGAGTAGCCATCACTTGTTCAACCTGCGACGTTCCAATCCCGAAAGCAATGGTTCCAAAAGCTCCATGCGTTGATGTGTGGCTGTCACCACAAACAATGGTCATTCCCGGTTTAGTTATTCCAAGTTCGGGGCCAATTACATGTACGATTCCTTGAAAAGGATGTCCAAGTCCGTACAAATCGATTCCAAATTCTTCGCAATTTTTGGTTAGGGTATCTACCTGATGTTTGCTTAAAAAATCCTTGATGGGCAGATGCTGATCTTTGGTGGGCACGTTATGATCAGCCGTTGCAACAATTCGATCTTTTCGAAATAGACCAATACCTCGATTCCGGATTCCATCAAATGCTTGCGGACTAGTTACCTCATGAATAAAATGCCGATCGATGTAAACAATCTCTTGTCCGCCATCCACTTCCGACACAACATGACGGTTCCAAACCTTCTCAAAAAGTGTTTTTCCCATAAATTAAGCCGACTTTACCTCTGTTTTTGAAAATAGTGAAATCAGATCTTCATCCTGCACTACTTTTTTCTCGTCGGCGATGTTTAGAAATTCCTGATAATATCCTTCCATGTCTTCTCGGGTGACATTAAACCCTAGTTTTTTTGCTCGGTAATTCAATGCTGCACGGCCACTTCGGGCGGTTAAAACGATAGAAGATTCATTTACCCCAACTTCATTCGGATCTATGATTTCGTAAGTCTCTCTTTTTTTGATGACTCCATCCTGATGAATTCCGGATGAATGTGCAAAAGCATTAGAGCCAACGATGGCTTTGTTGGGTTGAACCGGCATACGCATTTTTGTTGCTACCAATTCACTCGTTGCTTTTAAACACCGTGTATTAATACCGGTATCGTGATTCAAATCCTGATGCTGACGCATAATCATCACAACTTCTTCTAACGATGCATTTCCGGCACGTTCTCCTATACCATTTATGGTACACTCTATTTGACCAGCCCCGTTCACAACCCCGGCAATCGAATTAGCCGTGGCCAATCCTAAATCGTTGTGGCAGTGAGTAGATATGATGGCTTTGTCGATACCCTTCACATTCTCTTTTAGGAATTTGATCTTTTCACCGTATTGCCATGGTAAGCAGTAACCGGTAGTATCCGGGATATTTACGACGGTTGCGCCGGCAGCAATAGCAGCTTCAATTACTTTCGCAAGAAACTCATTGTTGGTTCTTCCGGCATCCTCCGCATAAAACTCTACATCTTCTACAAAACTTTTAGCCAATTTTACAGCAGCAACGCCCCGTTCAATTACTTTTTCGCGGGTACTTTTAAGTTTATCGTAGATATGGCTATCAGAGGTTCCAATTCCGGTATGAATGCGTGGTCGTGCAGCTCCTTTTAATGCTTGAGCTGCTACTTCGATGTCTTTCGGTACAGCACGCGAAAGAGCACAAACGGTAGTATTTTTAATTATTTGAGCAATTTTATGAACAGAATGGAAATCGCCCGGACTTGAAATCGGAAATCCAACTTCCATTACATCTACACCCAACGCTTCCAGCGCCAGTGCTACTTCGATCTTTTCGTCCGTATTGAGCTGACAGCCCGGGACTTGTTCTCCGTCGCGTAGTGTGGTGTCGAATATTTGAATGCGTTTGTTTGGCATTTGTCTGTTGATTGCTGATTTTTAGACTTCTACTTACCGTTTGAGGTGTAAGTGATTGTCGCAGAAATTAGAATCGCTCTTAAATTATCCGAAACCGCAATCTAATTATATTACAACACCCAAATTGGTATATGATGCAGGACACCATTGTTAACTCACTCATTTTATTTTGGATATAGATATTTTTATATCTAATTAATTACAATGCCCAACCAACCAAACGACCATCTTTATCAGTTAATAAAATCGCTTACTAAGGCTGAAAAACGGTCATTTAAGATTTATGCCACTCGCACAAGCTCTTCGGATGCGAAATTTATTCAGTTGTTTGATGCCATTGATAAAGCGAAAGAGTACGACGAAGATGTAATCTGTTCTAAGATCAATGATTTAAAAAAAGCACAGTTTTCGAATCTTAAAGCACATCTCTACAAACAGATTCTTACGAGTCTTCGGCTCAATTACACCAACCATAATATCGATATTCAATTACGCGAGCAGATCGATTATGCGAGAATTCTGTACGATAAAGGATTGTACAAACAGAGCCTTAAAATTCTGGATAAAGCCAAGCAGTTATCAGCTCATAACCATCGAATTACTTTAACTACTGAAATTTTGGGATTCGAAAAGCTTATCGAATCGCAGTATATCACTCGAAGTTTGCGAAATCGGGCCGACGAGCTGATCGAACAAACCGAAGAATCGGTAAAATCGGTGGAGAGGTATCATGCACTATCAAATCTTTCGTTGCGATTATACGGGATTTACATAAAAGCAGGACATGTTCGAAATGAGCGCGATTATGACATCACTAAGAAGTTCTTCGAGAATGCCCTTAAACAAATCGATCTAAATGATACCGACTTTTTCGATGAGCTCTACTACAATGTATCGCATGCCTGGTACAGTTTAATCGTACAGGATTTTTTGATGCAGTACCGATACGCCCAAAAATGGGTAGAGCTGTTTCACACTAATCGGGAGATGTTGGAACTGGAGCCGATCTGGTACTTAAAAGGCATGCATGTTTTACTCGAAGCTTTGTTCATTTTAGGACATCCGCAAAAACATGACGAAGTAATGCATCAACTGGAGGAATTTGTTCAAAATCCACCGGTGCGTTCTAATGAAAATCTTGAAACCTTAGGATTCCAATATTACTACACGAGTAAGATCAACAGCTATTTCATGAATGGGCAGTTCGTTGATGGTTTATCTATCGTCACACAACTGGAGAAACAGATTGAAAAGTATCAGCACAAAATAGATTCACATCGGGTACTCGTTTTTTATTACAAAATCGCCTGTTTGTTTTTTGGAGCCGGCAAATTCAAAACCTGCATCACCTATCTCAATAAAATAATCAACTATCCTGATCCCAGACTTCGTGAAGACATCCATTGTTTTGCCCGAATATTAAGCCTGATTGCTCACTTTGAACTTGGGAATCAGATCTTGGTAGAGTATCAGGTTCGAAGTACCTACCGCTTCATTCGTAAAATGAATGATCTGAACTCGGTTCAGGAAGAAATTCTCAAATTCCTACGAAATCTAAGCTCTGTTCGTCCCGATTATCTAAAAAAAGAATTCATTAAACTACGAGATCGTCTGCAACAAATTCAGGATCAACCCTATCAGCGCCGGGCATTTTTGTACTTGGACATCATAGGATGGCTGGAATCTAAAATTGATGGAAAACCCATTCAGGATATCATTAAACAGCGTTTTCATCGAAGATAATGATCTAAGTAAAAGGTTGGGCATCCCATTTTTATTCAGATTTATTCTCTTTTTACTTTGCGATTCCCAACGAATAGCTATTTCTTTGCTCTCAGATAAAAAAACTCACTCATGAAGAACTCTGTCATTCCTGTGGTCATTATTAACGTTATTGGTTACATAAACCGATCCGGGAATGCTATTTGTTAATGTTACGATTACTACAAAATGAGCCTTCCCGGAACGGAAGGCTTTTTTTTTGAACATGCATCATCTATGGCGGAATTAAATAAATACAGTAAACAGATAACTCAAGACGGTTCACAACCGGCTGCACAGGCAATGCTTCATGCACTCGGTTTAAATGATGAAGACCTGAATAAACCACTCGTTGGTATCGCAAGCACAGGCTACGAAGGTAATCCGTGCAACATGCACCTTAATGATTTAGCAGTACATGTAAAACGTGGTGTTAACACCAATCAACAAACCGGTTTGATCTTTAATACCATTGGAATTAGCGACGGCATTTCGATGGGAACACCCGGAATGCGGTATTCTCTCCCTTCACGTGATATCATCGCAGATTCGATGGAATCAGTGGTTGAAGGAATGAGCTATGATGCCATGGTTGCCATTGTTGGATGCGATAAAAATATGCCGGGCGCTTTAATGGCCATGCTGCGTGTTAACCGACCAGCAATTCTAGTGTATGGTGGAACCATTGCGCCGGGCTATCATAATGGACAAAAACTAGATGTTGTTTCGGCATTTGAAGCTTGGGGACAAAAAGTTTCGGGCTCTATTGATGATCAGGAATTCAAAGATATTGTGATGAATGCCTGCCCCGGACCTGGAGCTTGTGGTGGAATGTACACCGCAAATACCATGGCATCGGCAATTGAAGCAATGGGGATGGCACTCCCTTACAATGCGTCCAATCCTGCAAACGCTGCCGAAAAAGTGCTCGAATGTGAAGCAGTTGGAACACACTTAATTGAGTTGCTCAAAAAAGATTTAAAACCGAAAGACATTCTCACCAAAAAGTCGCTGGAAAATGCTTTTCGATTAATCACCGTTCTTGGTGGATCTACCAACGCCGTGCTTCATTTACTGGCTATTGCAAAAACAGCTGGCATAGAATTCACTCTTAAAGATTTTCAGAAAATCAGTGACGAAACTCCTTTTTTAGGTGATTTGAAGCCAAGTGGACGTTATGTGATGGAAGATTTACACAAAGTAGGCGGCATTCCGGCAGTAATGAAATTCATGCTTGAAAACAACATGTTGCATGGCGATTGCCTCACCGTTACCGGAAAAACAATTGCTGAGAATTTAGCCGAAGTGGATAGATTACAAATCGATCAGGATGTGATCCGACCTGTGGATCAACCGATCAAAGAAAACGGCCATATCCAGATTTTATATGGAAACCTTGCAAGTGAAGGCGCCGTTGCCAAAATCACCGGAAAAGAAGGAGTTCGATTTAGCGGTCCTGCCCGGGTTTTTAACAGCGAAGAAGAAGCGAATGAGGGCATCCGAAGCGGAAAAGTTCGTAAAGGCGAGGTAATAATTATCCGTTATGTGGGGCCTAAAGGCGGTCCGGGAATGCCTGAAATGCTAAAACCAACCTCCGCCATCATGGGCGCAGGACTTGGCAAGGAAGTTGCATTGATTACCGACGGAAGATTCTCGGGTGGATCGCACGGCTTCGTTGTTGGGCATGTAACTCCGGAAGCTCAGGTTGGTGGCAACATCGCCTTAGTGCAAAACGGTGACCCCATTCGTATTGATGCAGAATCCAATGAAATTGAAATTGAAATTAATGATGCAGAACTCGCATCCAGAAGAAAACAATGGCAAGAACCACCGCTTAAAGCAAAAAGTGGAACCTTGTACAAATATGCCAAAACCGTTAGCTCAGCATCTGAAGGCTGCGTTACCGACGAGTTTTAATCCAAACGGCACACAATTATGAATACCATAGAGGCCCCTTCAAATATGGAAACAAAATCAACGAAAACCACCGAAAGAGTTACCGGTGCAGATGCTGTTGTCCGGATTTTGCTGCAAGAAGGCGTGGATCTTGTATTTGGATATCCCGGCGGTGCGATTATGCCGGTGTACGATTCTTTGTACGATTATCAGGATAAAATTCATCACGTACTAGCCCGCCATGAACAAGGTGCAACTCACGCCGCTCAGGGCTACGCGCGAGCTTCGGGTAAAGTTGGTGTTTGTCTGGCAACTTCCGGTCCGGGTGCAACCAACTTAATCACCGGTTTAGCAGATGCCCAAATCGACTCCACTCCTATGGTTTGCATCACCGGTCAGGTTCCTTCAGCTTTATTAGGATCGGATGCTTTTCAGGAAACCGATGTAATTGGAATTTCTATGCCGGTTACCAAATGGAATACACAAGTTACACGAGCCGAAGAAATTCCCGAAGCGTTAGCTAAGGCATTTTATATCGCAAAATCAGGGCGACCGGGCCCGGTGTTGGTCGATATCACCAAAGATGCACAGTTCCAGGAATTCGATTTCAATTACGAAAAATGTACCGGACTTCGAAGTTATGTTCCAGTACCGGAATTGGATCAAACCAAAGTACAAGAAGCCGCTGATCTGATTAATAAAGCGGAACGGCCTTACATCCTATTCGGACAAGGCGTGATTTTAGGAAATGCCGAGAAAGAATTTAAAACCTTCATCGAAAAGACCGGAATCCCTTCGGCATGGACCATTATGGGGCTTTCCGCTTTGGAAACCGATCATCCACTGAATGTTGGAA
Organism: bacterium; assembly: GCA_024742815.1. GTDB lineage: Bacteria > Bacteroidota > Rhodothermia > Balneolales > Balneolaceae > HXMU1420-13. The sequence goes on along the minus strand of JANSXX010000010.1, from coordinate 88,654 downwards.
TGTTGGGCATGCATGGTAATTATGGGCCTAATCTACTTACCAACGAATGCGATGTTTTGATTGCCATCGGGATGCGATTTGATGATCGCGTAACCGGAAATCTGGACAAATACGCCAAGCAGGCCAAAGTGATTCATCTAGAAATTGATCCCGCTGAAATCGACAAAAATGTGAAAACCGATGTGGCGGTTTTGGGAGATTGTAAGGAGTCGCTAACAGAGCTTACTAAGCTTGTTGAACCAAAATCGCATGATAAATGGCTGCAGCGATTCAGAGATTGCGATGCGATGGAACAGGAAAAAGTGATTCAGGACGAATTGCATCCTACCACCGATTTATTGTCGATGGGCGAAGTGATTCGCATCATCAATGAAAAAACCAATGGCGATGCGATTTTAGTTACCGATGTAGGCCAACACCAGATGGTTGCCTGCCGATACACTAAATTCAACCAATCGAAAAGTAATATTACCAGTGGCGGATTAGGTACGATGGGTTTCGGCTTACCCGCAGGATTGGGAGCAGCACTTGGAGCGCCTGATCGAACCGTGGTTACCGTAATTGGTGATGGCGGACTTCAAATGACTATTCAGGAATTTGCCACGATTTACCAGACCAGAGCAAAAGTGAAAGTTCTCTTATTAAATAACGAGTTTTTAGGCATGGTACGGCAATGGCAGCAACTCTTTTTTGATAAGAGATACAGCGCAACTGAAATGATCAACCCGGATTTCCAAACTATTGCAAAAGGTTATTACATACCCACTAACAAAGTTACCGAACGGGATAAATTGGACGAAGCAATAACCGAATTCATCAATCACGATGGAGCTTACTTTTTGGAAGTAATGGTCGGAAAAGAAAACAACGTATTTCCAATGGTCCCCAGCGGAAGCGGCGTGGCAGAAATCAGATTGGAGTGACAATATGGAATTGAGTAGTCAACCGAGCGCTCTCTGTAGAGAGTATATATTCCTAAACTCCAACGTTCACTTAGAACGGACTTTCGAATTTTATCCACAGCTTCTAAAGCTCTATTAATTATGGAAAAAAGAGAATTCACTATTACCGCTTATACCGAAAATACGGTTGGATTACTTCATCGAATTACCATCATTTTCACTAAGCGAAAAATCAATATCGAAAGTATTACCGCTTCTGAAAGTGAGATGGAAAATATCTACCGGTTTACAATTGCAGTTACTGAAACCGAAGAATTGGTGGGTAAAGTTGTTAAACAAATTGAAAAGCTCGTGGAAGTTCATAAAGCCGCTTATTTCAAAAAAGAGGAAGTGGTTCAGCAGGAACTGGCATTATATAAACTGGCCACCGAATCACTTACAAATGGTTTAGAAGTTGAGCGGATCGTCAGAGAACATTCCGCTCGTTTTTTAACTATTGAAAAGAATTTTGTGGTGATTGAAAAAGCAGGATACAGACGTGAAGCTTTCGCCCTCTTCGACGAACTTAAACCATTTGGAATTAAAGAATTTGTACTCTCAGGCAGAGTGGCTGTAAGCAGAGCTGAGCATGGAATCGGCGCAGAAGTTCGCGAATTGTTACAGGCCGAAACGAACACATAAAATCACCCAAAAAGACACACTAATTGTGTGAAAGGGTTCAAACACTTTTTATTCATATAAATAATCAAAACAACTATCTAATATGGCAATTTTAAACTTTGGCGGGGTCGAAGAAGTAGTAGTAACCCGTGAAGAATTTCCACTTAAACGTGCACAAAAAACTCTGGCTGAGGAAACCATCGCAGTGATTGGTTATGGAGTTCAGGGTCCCGGACAAGCATTAAATCTTCGCGATAATGGGTTTAATGTAATCGTAGGACAGCGAAAAGAATCTAAAACCTGGGATAAAGCAATTGCTGATGGCTGGGTTCCCGGCGAAACTCTGTTCGAAATTGAAGAGGCGTGTGAGCGTGGAACCATAATTCAATATTTGCTTTCTGATGCAGGTCAGATCACGCTTTGGCCAACGGTAAAAAAGCACCTTACTGCCGGAAAAGCGCTGTATTTTTCTCATGGCTTTGGCATCACCTACAAAGAACGAACCGGAATTATACCACCAGAAGATGTAGATGTGATTCTTGTTGCTCCAAAAGGTTCAGGAACTTCCCTTCGACGCATGTTTTTAGAAGGTCGTGGATTAAACTCCAGCTTCGCCATTTCCCAGGATGCTACAGGAAATGCGTTAGATCGTGTGGTTGCACTCGGTATTGGAGTAGGATCCGGATATCTGTTCGAAACCGATTTTAAACGTGAAGTATATTCTGATTTAACCGGCGAGCGTGGTACGTTGATGGGTGCCATTCAAGGAATATTTGCTGCTCAGTATGAAGTATTGCGTGCGAATGGTCACACCCCTTCGGAAGCTTTTAATGAAACGGTGGAAGAACTCACTCAATCGTTGATGCCATTAGTTGCAGAGAATGGAATGGATTGGATGTACGCCAACTGCTCCACTACCGCTCAGCGTGGTGCATTGGATTGGTGGAAGAAGTTCCGGGATGCAAGTAAGCCCGTGTTCCAAGAATTGTATAGCGAAGTAGCTGCCGGAAACGAAGCGCAGCGTTCTATCGATTCGAATTCGCAGGATGATTACCGCGAAAAACTAGAAAAAGAACTCGAAGAATTACGGGAATCTGAAATGTGGCAAGCCGGACAAACGGTTCGGACTTTGAGACCGGAAAACGGGTAAATCTCCTATCCGATCATTCCTGTGAAGTAAATAAATTCAAACTCGGTCTGACGGATTACCCGTCTGACCGATGTTCGGGTTGGAAGTAGCTGCGAAGCTAGAACTTCCAGACTAAGTTTCTCAAGAAGGAGCTTGGAAACGAGGGGAACCCTTGAGTTTTAAAAGAGCCTAGATTCCCGCCACTCCTTTGCATAAAGCTTCGGACTGCATGCTTCGCGGGAATGACTTAGTTTGTATTTAAGAACTCAAAAGCCTCCAAACGGAGGCTTTTCTGTATGGTTTTTTTATTTCAGTCTATGAATTTGACTCTGCGCTTTCTCGTTTCGACTTTGCCTCAAATCCGGCTCCAAAAACAACTCCGAGAGCCAACCATAAACCCATATTACCTGTGATTGCCCCGATTACCGTGCCAATAATTAAACCGTACGCGAACCCACTACCCTTTTTGTTTTTCATCGATTTGTCCATCTGTTTTTTGTTCAATAACTGAATTACGGGATGGCTTACTTTCTGTTGCAATGTAAACGTCACTCTATAGGCACATCAAAATAAGTATCGGGGAATTCTTCGGGTTTATAGGTAAAGTGCCACCACTCTTTGCTGTAGTTTACGAATCCTTGGGCCTGCATTACTTCAAGTAAAAGCTTCCTGTTGGCTAAGATACTGTCCGGCATCAGAGAGGAAAAAGTATGCGATCGTTCATCAAAACAATCGTAAGAAGTGCCCATATTTAGTTCGCTGCCACGAAATTGGTATCCATTCTCATCCAAGCAAGAATACTCGAAGTTTGTAGGAGCAACATAGGGCAAACGAACAATCGTCAAATCAACAGTAGAACCGCGGCTATGTCCCGAACGCTCTGCGATGTACCCAAAGGCAAACAAACTATCCGCCGGTACATTTGGAAAGTAAAATTCTTTGGTTATTGTGGCTCCCTCTCCTGCTGCCCATCGCACAAAATGATCTACAGCTTGTTGGGGGCGGTAACAATCAAATATTTTGAGTGAATAAGAGTTCGCTATTAACTTTTTCTGAACTGCAGCTAGTGCCACCGCTGCAGATTCCGTTAAATAGCATTTTGGTGCACCGTAACCATCAACTTGTTCCCCTACAAAGTTATAGGGTCCTGCATATCGAATTTCTTTGATCATGGTTGGAGCAAGCTCTGAAATCTCGACTAATGGAAAGGAAGTTTGTCCCGAAGCAGCAACCGGGAGTAAACAGATTAGTAGCGTGACTTTTATAAACGATTTAATCATGTTGAGAATGTACAATCTTGCATGCAAACTAAAAAAGCCTCTGTTTGGAGGCTTTTATTCATTTGTTTTTACTAAGTAGGCATTTAATCGTCCGAACTGCATCCCCACGAATCAAAATCTAAAGTATCTAATTCTCCATTCTCGATCAGTACGCCAAGTACCACACCCAATGCAATCCAGATTCCCATTCCACCGAAGATTACGCCCATCATAACGCCCATTCCAATTCCGATTGCCATTCCAGTACCTTTTTCCATGATGTTCTCCTTGTGTTAACTATGTGATTGAAACGAGTACGGAGCATATTCTCAAAAGTTTCTGTGGCAAATTTTCTGTTTGTTAAATCGAAGAAAGCTTTCGTTCTTTCAAAAAAATTCGAGGTACCAAATGGATCAACAACTACAAACCATGATTAACAACATGCCGGAGAAAACAGGTAAATCTCTGGACGAATGGAAATCCATCTTAAAAGAAAAAAGCTTTGCCAAACATGGTGAGGCGCTCAATTATCTAAAGAAAGAACACGGTGTTTCTCATGGTTTTGCCAATACCATTGTTCACTTATCAAAAAATGATGAACAGGAAGAAGTTGATTTAGTGGAAGCTCAGTTTAAGGGGAAAGAAAGTTTACACCCGATTTACGAACGCTTTAAGACAGAGGTATTAAAAATCGGCGATGATATTACAGTTGTCCCCAAGAAAACCACCGTTTCTTTCGTTCGAAAAAAGCAGTTTGCTCTTTTCAAACCCGCTACGAAAACACGGGTAGATCTGGGCCTTAAACTAAAAGATCATGAGATAACCAATCGCCTTGAAAACTCCGGCCCATTTGGAAGTATGTGTACACATCGGGTTCGTATTGAACAAGCCGATGAAATTGATTCAGAATTACTTGGCTGGATCAAACAAGCTTATGAATCTGCCGGTTAATCAATTTTTAGAAGTATGGATCTTAGAAATCCCTCCCATATCGCAAGCGTTGTAAATGGATATCCGGCATCTGTTCAGCTTCGATTTGAAGAATTCAGGCAATTAATCACAGAAGTAGCGTCCAATATCGAAGATTTAAAAAGGCTTGATGAAGAGATTAAATGGGGTGAACCCAGCTATAAATCTAATATTGGCAGTCCGGTAAGGTTCGGATGGAGTAGTAAACGACCGGATCAGTTTGGGATTTATTTCGTGTGTTCTACATCACTGGTAGAGACCTTCCAAAAAGTATTTCCCGGTGTTTTTACTTTGGATGGAAATCGTGGACTTATATTCGATATCAACTTACCACTCTCCCGTGAACCACTCGAACGCTGTCTCGAAGCTGCGTTGAGGTACAAAAATTTGAAAGATTTACCCTTTTTGGGATTATAATTATCAATTAGTTAATCATCTATTACTCCTACTCACCTACGCTACTTCGAACTTTAACCGATAATTTACTTAATTGTGCATTCAAGCTTTAAAGTGAACTAATTTAAAGACTACTATGAAAACGATGACCTGCAAACAACTAGGTGGCGCTTGCGATCTTACCTTCAGTGCTGAATCTTTTGAAGAAATCGCGGAATTGAGTAAACGTCATGGCATGGAAATGTTTGAACAGAAAGATGTCGCCCATTTAAAAATGATGGCTAAAATGAAACAAATGGCTGAAAAACCGGGTGCTTTCGAAAGCTGGATGGAAGAGAAAAAGGCATTATTTGAAAGCCTACCTCACCAATAATTAGGATTATTGTATTGTCCAGAAAGTTGATTCTTTACATTTCTATGAGTCTGGATGGCTTTATTGCTACCACCGATGATTCTCTTGAATTTCTGAATCCATTTATGATTGATGGTGAAGATTATGGGTACTCAGAATTCACATCCACCGTAGACACCTACCTTGTTGGCCGTAAAACTTACGACGTAGTTTGCACTTTAACCGGTGGCACTTTCCCTCCTGCTGAACAATTTCAGTGCTATGTTCTATCTAAATCACGGAGTAGGTCAGAAAATGGCATTACTTATTACAATGGCGACCTAATTGAACTAATTAACCAGCTAAAATCTACATCTGGCAAAAACATTTATTGTGATGGTGGTGGACAAATAGTTCGTGAACTCTTAGAAATCGATGCCATTGATGAGTTCATTATTTCAGTGTTACCTATTCTTTTAGGCAAGGGAAAGCGATTATTTCCCGGTGCAGATTCCGGTCTTCTTTCACTACAAGCTCACGAGCCTAAGAAGTATGAAAATGGGTTAATTCAACTTCGATATTCACGTGAAAATCGCTGATTGGCTATTGGAATGGAGCTGAATTAGAACTCTTTGAAGTTCTATAAATTCACAAAAAAAGCCGATGCTCCCACATCGGCTTCCTCTTTTAAACAGTAACGAAGTGTATTCTTAGTTAGCTGATGCTAATGCCTTCTTAATACTTGGTGGTAAAATTACGGTGTCAATTACATGCACTACACCGTTGCTTGCCATGATATTTGCAGCAGTAACATTCGCATTGTCGATCATTACTTTACCATAGTTAATGTCTACGGTAATTTTACTGCCTTCAACTGTCTTGGCGGTCATTCCATCGCTTAAATCGGTTGATTTTACTTTGCCCGGCACTACGTGGTACGTTAATACAGCTACAAGAGCATCTTTATTTTCAGGCTTGAGCAAATTTTCTACAACTCCTTCAGGAAGCTTAGCAAATGCTTCGTTGGTGGGTGCAAATACTGTAAATGGCCCGTCGCCTTGTAAGGTTTCAACTAAACCGCCAGCTTGAACTGCGGCTACTAATGTTGAAAGAGACTCCGTTCCAACAGCTAATTCTACGATGTCTTTGTTTTGAGCTTGTGTATTTGAAAGACTGAATGCCAATAGTAATGCAAACAGACCTGCGGTGATTTTAGATAACTTCATGATGAATAGTTTTAGTTGTTTTAGGTTAAAGTTACTATAGGTACGAAGCTCGCACCCCGTTTGGATTTCCTAGAACAAAAAAAATTTATGAAGTTGCTTTTCCGCTTAGATAGGCGCGCTCCACAGTGGCTGTTTCAGAGCCGCCCTCTTCTTCGAGCGTTACATTCAACGATTCAAAATCGCCTTCGAATACAGTAAGATGCTGCAAGCTTTTATTATGATGGAAAACTCCAATATTGTGCATATGTCCATCACGATCTGCCCATAATTGATACTGATGCCCACTCGGCGGAACAGGAAGATCTCCTATTTTGATATACACGTCGCGTGTTTGCTCGTTGATATAAACCGTTGCATGCGATTTTGGAGAAACATCCAGTCCATAAAGAGGAATTTCCATATTCGCGGCGCTGGTTACAACATCCAATTGGCTTGAAAGAGTAGCAATTTGTTGATTAGCCTGAGCCTGTTCGTTTTGAACAGTTTGAAGCTCGTTAAAAAAGTATCCATTAACTCCAACACTAATTAGTAAAGCGATCGAAGCTGCTATTTTATACCAGTCTCTTCTATTGGAATCGGTTTCGACTTTATCTGTCTTGATGGATGACGCTTCTCTTGTTGCTTCAGATTCAGAGGGTTCTTTCTGAATATCAGCTAGTGCTTTAGTTAAAACTGTAGAAGATGGAGCTTTACCAACTTGTCGAGCATAATTATTTATCGAACTACGAATGGCATCGATTTCCTGTTTTACTTCAGGATGATGAGCTGCGTATTCTTCAACTTGTTGAGCTTCGGTTTCCGATAATAAACCGCTCACATAAAGCTCCAGTATTCCGGAATCTATGTAGGCTTTGAAATCCATGAGTTAGAAAATACGTCTAAGTGTGCTAATTGCCTTACGCATTCTTGTTTTTACAGTACCAAGTGGTAGATTTAATTCTTGTGATATTTCTTTTTGAGTATATCCTTGAAAGTATGCCATATCGATTAAACAGCGTTGAGCGTCGGGAAGTTGATTCACCGACTCCCAAACGCCGTTTTTTCGCTCTTGAACACTCTTCTGATGAATAGCTTCACCATTAAATACGAAGTTATCTACGCTTTCGGATTTCCTAGATCGTAAAAAATCTTTCCCCCGGGTTTCATCGATGGCAGCATTTTTACTGATTCGTATCAACCATGTGTATAAACCGGCTTTTTGCGGGTCAAATGAATCACCTTTCTCCCAAATCTTTACCAGCACTTTTTGAAGTACATCTTCGGCAACGGCTTCATTTTTAACCACCGATCGAATTACATTCATCATTGCCAATGAATAATTTTCAAAGATAAGTTCGATGGCTCTATCATTTTTCGCGTGTAAATATCTTACAATTTGATCTTCAACGCTGATAGAAAGTATGGGTACGGGGTGTGACACAGAAAAAGTTTGATTATCTGATCAACCCACAATGTTTTGCAAATCATTCCAATGTGCTTTCTCTGATAGCAATCTTAATTATTGATCTGAGAATCCATCCACTCAATGCGAGCTTCAATCCAGCTTTTTATATACTCAATTTCGTCCTCGTAGGTCTCTCCCACAAAGGAGTTAAACACCACCTGCTCTCCCAGAATATCCCATCGTTCAAAATTCCGCTTGATTGCACCTGCGCTATTTAATTCGTTTGCATAGCTATCAATTCTTGCATGGATGTTAACTACACTGAGCGTATTTGATCGTAAACTATTCCAACGAGATTGTAATGTATTTTGAAAGCTCGGATCAGAAAAAATGCTTTCCCAATAAAATGGAATCAACCATAAATCGTCGGGATAATTTTGATTGTAGTCAATCACCCAACCTTCGGTAGCACTTCGTCCGTCATTCCCAAATGCTATGTTAAAATCCCAAATGGGACCCATTTTCAGTTTTTCGCTTTTGTCTTTATGCAGATACGTGCTCAAACGATATGCATCCGGATTTCCACTCAATTCATTCAGAATAAAGTGATCTACAAAGCTGTCGATATCAATGTAGTTCTGATAAGCTAATTGATGCTCATTATTGATTATGGCTGTTTCAAATTCTTGGATATATATTTGAATGTAGTTTTTTTGCTCTGTAGTGATGTCAGCGGCACTCGGGTCTTCGTACAGATAATAGGTTTCTTCCCCTCGTTTAGCTCCATAAGCCGAGTATTCTAACTCATTCCCATATACTCCATATTGCGATCTAAAGCTTATTTCCTGTGTATATTCATGATCACCCGACCAATCTTCATCATCAGAATCACCGGCAGTTTTATCAATTTTCAGTATGTAGCCACCGGTTAAATCTTCCCCGGAATTTTCGGATGGTCTTAAGTTTGATAATGCCAATCGGTTGTCATCGCGCTTTATTTTTTCCATAAAAACATACACACCCTCATACTCTCCATTCACCTCAACTTCTGTAAAAAAACCTCGGCTCGCATATCCACCAATTTCTCTAGCCAGATCGTACATTAGTATGTTACGCATCAAAGTTTTATCGCTATATGGTCCATATAATACCCAGTCTTCTTCTTCGGGCAAGCTGTTAATGCTCACATCAATATCATTGCCATTTTCATCCCAGGTTTCAATTGCGAAGGATTTCTTATCAAAAAGCCGCCGAGAAGTCGCGCCTCTTAATTCTATCCCAATAGTTCCGGTGAAAATCATTTCTTCAGCAACGGTCACATTCATCGTAGCCATAATTTTTGGCTCATCTACGATCTCTTGTCCATCAGTGAGTATACTTATCTTAGGAATTTCTTCTACGGGCAAAGGTTCGGGCCCGGTTGTGTCGGTTTTACATGCAACTGATGTAATCAGAATTAATAGCACGCATTGTATACTTCTCCATCGACAAGCCATATTCATAAGCCTTTGTTTAGATTCTTAACCATTAAACTTACCCACTTTTTACCTTCTTCCGAAGATTGCTGAGCAACTTCTTTAAAACCCAATATTTGATGAAATGTTATCGAACCTGGATTTGGGGGCTTTAAGTTTACTTCGCAGGTAACTCGCTCTTCGTCGCTATGTTCCGTCAGGTATGCATACAGTTTGGAGCCAATTTTCTTTCCTTGGTGTTCTTCTGCTACCACAATTCGGTCTACATAATCAAAGCTTTGATAGTGCGCCGAGAAATATCGGTAATTTTCGGAATCGTAGGATTGTCCAGGTCCCAGTACAATCAAAAATGCTGCTATTTCATCATCAATCTCCACTACCAAAAAAAACGAGCTGATTTCCACAAAAGCTTCAAAATCGCTGATTGGAATACTATTTACATGAGGAAGAGCTTGTTCATTTAGTGAATATATCGAAGATAAATCGGAATATTTTACGGGACGAATTAACATTTATGGTTGATAGATTTCTATTATTGCGTAACGAGAATGTAGGATTCGTTCTACTTCTATAAAACCGAAATCGGTAACAAATGATAAATGAAGGATTTTCTTTAGGCTAAAGCACTTCATGTTATCCTATGTACTTCGAATCTACTATATTCAGCCACTCACTCAGAAACAATATTTATGGCAGATTCCGTAGAATCAAAACTTATTTCCACTCAAGAAATAGACGAAGCAGCTGAAACGCTTCGTGGTATTGCAACCCACACTCCTGTTCAGGAAAACATTTTACTTTCTGATGAAATCGGTGCGAACATCTGGCTGAAGCGGGAAGATTTACAAGTGGTTCGGAGTTATAAAATTCGTGGTGCTTACAACAAAATTCAAAGTCTAACGGATAAAGAACTCGAGCATGGCGTTGTTTGTGCGAGCGCCGGTAACCACGCCCAAGGAGTTGCTTTAGCTTGTTTCAAAAAGAAGATTCATGGCACCATTTTTATGCCGAATACCACACCGGCTCAAAAAGTGAAACAGGTAAAAATGTTCGGGAAAGACTTTGTTACCGTTGTTCTGGAAGGCGATACTTTTGATGATTCTTTTGCAAAAGCAGCCACCTTTTGTAGCGAAAAAGGTGCAGCATTTATTCCACCCTTCAATGATCCCAAAATAATTGCCGGACAAGGAACTGTTGGCAAAGAAGTACTTGAGGACATGCAAGAGCCCATCGATTATTTGTTGGTTCCCGTAGGTGGTGGTGGACTTTCGGCCGGAATGGGTTCCTACTTTAAAGCTGTTTCGCCGGATACTAAGATTATCGGTATTGAACCAGCCGGTGCTCCGGCCATGCAAAAATCAATGGAGCTTGGCGAAATAATTACCCTGCCAAATATCGACAAATTTGTGGATGGTGCGGCAGTACAGCGAGTTGGTGACATCACTTTTGAAATATGCTGTGAAGTGCTGGATCGTGTTATCACCATTCCGGAAGGCATGATATGTGGCACTATCCTTAAAATGTACAACGAGCAAGCCATTGTTGTGGAACCGGCCGGAGCTCTTGCAATTAGTGCACTGGAAATTTTAAAGGAAGAATTAACAGGCAAGACAGTAGTATGTGTTGTATCAGGAAGTAATAACGATATTACTCGAACCGCAGAAATCAATGAACGCTGGTTAATGTATCAGGGGCTGAAACACTATTTTATTGTTGATTTTCCGCAACGTGCGGGTGCATTAATGGAATTTCTGAGTGATGTGCTTGGCCCGGATGATGACATCACGTATTTCGAGTATTCGAAAAAAACCAATCGAGAATTAGGTCCGGCCTTGATTGGCTTAGAGTTGCAAGACAAGCACGATCTAGAGCCGTTGATTGAACGAATGAAAACGAAGAACCTGAGTTTTGAATACGTGAATGATCAGCCTAGACTATTTAGATTTTTAACTTGATGTCCTCCCAAAAACATCTTTTTGATTTAGATCCCTCAATTACTTACCTGAACTGTGCGTATATGTCGCCATTGATGAAGTCGGTTGAGGAAGCCGGAATTAGAGGAATTCGTCGAAAACTACAGCCAAATCATGTGCAGGGAAGTGATTTTTTCACCGAGAGCGATCAACTGCGTGAAGAGTTTGGGCGCTTGATTAATTGTAAAGAAACCAATCGACTTGTCATTATTCCAAGTGTGTCCTATGGAATGGCTAATGTTGCAAGGAATATTTCGCTTTCGCCAGGTGATGAGATACTGATTGTGGATGAGCAATTTCCGAGTAATGTGTATCCATGGATGAGGATTGCAAAAGAAGCAGGAGCTATCATTAAAACAATATCAGCTCCAAAAAAGCTTGATAATCGCGGTAAGATTTGGAATCAACGGATTCTAGATGCTATAACTACAAAGACCAAGCTCGTAGCTTGTGGCCACATACACTGGGCAGATGGCACGCTGTTTGATTTAGTCTCAATCCGAAATAGAACCACAGAAGTTGGGGCACTCCTTGTGATAGATGGCACACAGAGTATTGGAGCGCTTCCCTTTGATCTCGCAGAAATAAAACCCGATGCGTTAATTGCGGCCGGTTATAAATCGATGATGGGACCGTATAGCATTGGAATAGCCTATTATGGCCCTGCTTTTGATGATGGCATTCCTATCGAAGAAAACTGGATTAACCGGTATGAAAGCGAGAATTTTGCAAATCTGGTAAACTACAACGAACATTATCAACCCGGAGCTTTAAGGTATGAGGTGGGTGAGCACAGTAATTTTATTCTTGTACCAATGTTGCTAGAAGCCCTCAAAATGCTGAATAAATTAAATCCTGAAAACGTCCAAAGTTACTGTCAATCTCTTATATCAAACGCTGTTGATATACTTCGCGAACATGGATACTGGATCGAAGATGAAGGATATCGGGCTGCTAATTTATTTGGAATTCGTTTACCAAATAGCATTTCCATGAATGAAGCAAAAGAACGCCTTACCCGAGCCAATGTATTTGTATCCTATCGCGGCGATTGCATTCGCGTTTCACCACAAATATATAATCAAAGCGAAGACATGGATGCTTTAGTCAACGCTTTGATTAACTCTTAAAGCTGATTAATTGTTGTTATTATTGAGCGGAGGAACTTCAAAGTCAGTTTTGTCTTTCGATTCTTCGGCTTCTTTAGAATACTCCTGAATTAATCCTTTTAAGCTAGTATCAGTTTTATCTTCAACTTCTAAGTTCTTTATAGGGATTACCAACTGAGTTTGCTCCCACTCAATAAATAGATCTAGTTCGTCTTCTCCAACGGTAGACTCTTCGGTATGAATGGTTAGACTCTCAACAGGTTGCTGTAGAAAGTTAGGTTTAATTTTAAAACTTCCGATCTCCTGACTTCTCACTTCAGTATTAATGTCGTTGCCCCAGTGCGAAATTGATTTCGATACAAAGATTTCCCAATCGAATCTACCCGGAATGGCGTATAAGCTATATCTACCTTTAGGTATCACCAATCCGCCCATATCAACATCAGCTGTGGTATAAAACCGAGTTGGTTCGTTAGCCCCCATCCTCCATAATTCGTTGTATGGGATTCGTTGGCCAATCATTTTTCTGCTTCTGAGCGATGGTTGGCCGTAACACATCAACATTTCCCAGCCCTTTATTTTAAAACTGTGGCTTTCCAAAGGACTTAATCGCTCATCGTAAGTGGGCATGGCTGTGTAGTCCATTTTGCACGAGCCAATTGTTAGTTGTACGGGGATGTAATTGAACCTTGTGAAGAAGAAAAAAGCGAAAAGTGCTGGTAAAACCACTGCAAAAAGAAAAATTAAGCCAACTTTCTTTGGATTGATATTAACCATGATGTTCGTAAGTAGATGATGGGTTTAAAACGCCTAAAGGTATCGCTTGCAGGAATTAAATAAAAAAGCCACTTAGAAAATTAATCAAAGTGGCCCTTTCTGCAATAATTAGTGTTAACAGTCTAAGTATTTGGCGGTGTAGTTTGTAGGTTTTGATTACTTGAAGGCTCTGACTCTGGTGTAGTTTCTGACGAGACTTTCGTAATCTCTTTATTTACAACCTCTTCACTTTTTGGAGGTGATTTGGGAACTATTTTATCATCAGTATTCGTATCCAAAACTTTGGTTAACCCTTTAATACTGCCCGGTTCCAATCCAACTTCGTTTAAAATATTATCGACAACAGGAGCTAACCCACGATATTTGAGTAAGCTATTAACCAGCTGATCGGCCATATTCCCATTGTTGCCCCCAGCAGTTGCAGCCCCGTTAGAATGACCTGCACCAACGAAATCACTGAGTCCGCCAACGTTAATCACCTTCATATCTGTAATTGCCTCCATCGGTTTAACAGAAGCTTCGATTATGGCAGCTGCATGTTTAATCGTTTCAAGCTGAATTCTCATTCGGATAATATCTTCTGAAAGTACATTCTCGGCCGCATTAAGCTTCTCATTACCTTCTGCTTCAACAGCGTAGCGTTCTTCATCGGCTTTTGCTTTTATCTTAATTGCTTCAGATTCTGCTGTAGCAGTAGTTTTGATAGCTTCTGCTTTGTCAATTGCTGCCGACTTTTCTGCTTGTGCAGCCACTTTAACCGTTACGGCTTCTTGCTCAGCTTTTTCGGTTGCCTTGATAACTGCAATTTCTTTATTCCTATTTGCAATTTCAGTCTCTTTAGCGGTAGCAACCTTTTCATTGGCAGCTACTGCTTCGGCTTCAGCTAAACGAGCTTCTTTTTCTGCTTTCGATCGTTCTTTCGATTTATTAGCAACTGCGATATCTCTATCCTGATCGGTGATTTCAACCGTTTTTTCACGCTCAATATCTTTCTCCTTAATCGCCTGCTCGTTCAGGATTCTTTCTTCCTCTACCTCTCTATTTGCCTTAATTCTCGCAGTTTCAACTTCTTTTTCTGCAACAATTGTAGCCTCTTCTGCGAGTTTATCGTTTTCTGCTTTTTCTTTGGCGATTGAGCTTGCTTCTACGGCAGCTTGGTTTGCAATTGCGCGTTGTTGCGCTGCTCGGGCAAACTCTTCTTCTCTTTCTAGCTCAAGGCGCTCTTTTTCCGCCTCCAGATTCTTCTTCTTGATAGCTACCGATGTATTCTGTTCGATATCATTTCGAACTTTCTTCTTCTCTTCGATGGTTTCGGTTAATTTCGTTAAGCCTGTGGCATCAAACGCATTGTTGGCATTAAAGAATTGTTTATCCGTTTGATCAAGTCCGGTTAGTGAAACGGTCTCCAATTCTAATCCATTTTTCTCAAGATCTGCTTTTACCGCATTCTGCACTTTTTGAACAAAGTCAGTTCTCTTTTCATGAAGCTCTTCCATGCCCATTTCAGCGGCTACGGCTCTAAGTGCGTCCACGAACTTACCTTCCATCAATTCTTTTAACTGATCGGGCGAGATTGTACGCTGACCTAACGTTTGGGCGGCATAAGCGATGGCATCAACTTCCGGCTTTACTCGAAGGTAAAATTCTGCCGTAGCATCAACACGCATTCTGTCTTTAGTAATCAATGCTTGTTCATTCTTTCTCGAAACAACCAAACGAAGTGTGTTCATGTTTACAGTGATAACCTCATGAAGCACCGGAAATACCAATGCCCCTCCATTCATCACCACTTTTTGGCCACCAAAACCTGTTCTTACAAAAGAAAGCTCTTTGGAGGCTCTTTTAAATAATCGGGCAAAAACTAACCCTATTACCAAAAGGCTAATTACAACCGTAATTGAGATAAAAATGAAGTCGTTTGACGTAAATAATTCCATAAGTTTTTATTTAATCGATTTTTATTGCTTTAAATATTGATTGATCGTACCCGGTTAACTGTACTTTTGAACCCTGTTCAAACTGTTCGTTATCGTTTTCCGGTTCTACCATGAAATAATGAAGTTGCCCAAATTGGTCTTTGTATTTCCCTTCAGCAGGCAGGCCTTTTTTTGCAGTGCCGGTATTAATCTCAATAATCTCGCCTACAAAGGTTTTTTCAGAAAGAGCGGTAGTTACTTCTTTAAAAATTTTAGCCCCCAAAAACTCAGAGATCATTTTATATACTGGAATTGCCCCTACAAAAGCTACCATAGTTGCCGCCCATGTGGGTGCTGGATTGTCAATAATTCGTACCAACATACTTTGCCCCACATACCCTATAATCGAAAATGATGCTGCGTATACCACTGCTAAAATTAAGAGAGGTACATTTTTCACTTTAACCCAAGCTATATATTTGGAGATGAAGTTATCATTGATTTCAACATCAGCATCTGAATCTGCACCAATTCCAACATCAGTTGCATCAAATAAATTATCGATGATCTGAGAAAGCCCCGCCCCAATTAGTAAAGAACCGACTTCAAGTACCATTACAGCAGCCACAAAGCTAAATGCGATTAAGAATGGTGTGTTATAATCGGCAAGTAAATAGTCTATCATACCCGAAATTTTACCTGTAAATAATGGTTTTTATCTTCATTTACCACTAAAAAATAAAAAAGCCACTCCGAATTTAATCAGAGCGGCTTTTTTCCAGTGATTGCTCACTTGGATGTTAGCTAAATACAGCCTTTACGTAATCTTTTCTCATCTCAGCAATTGCTGAAATTGATATTTCTTTCGGACAAACTGCTTCACATTCGCCGTAATTCGAGCAGTCGCCAAATCCTTCTTCGGTCATTTGATCTACCATTGCAACAACACGGCGGCTTTGCTCAACTTGACCTTGTGGAAGCTGGCTTAGGTGCGCAATTTTTGCACCGGTAAATAATGATGCCGATGCATTTGGGCATGCTGCCACACAAGCACCACACCCAATACAGGTTGCATAATCAAACGCGATGTCGGAGGTTTCTTTCTCGATCGGACGAGCATTAGCTTCTTGTGCCGAGCCAGTTTTAACAGATACATAACCACCGGCTTCAATGATTCGATCAAAAGCAGATCGATCTACCACCAAATCCTTGATTACAGGAAAAGCCGCTGCACGTGGAGGTTCAATGGTGATTTTATCTCCATGTTTGTAATTACGCATGTGAAGCTGGCAGCACGCTGTTCCTTTTTTAGGTCCGTGCGCCTGTCCATTTATCACCAAATTACAGGAACCACAGATACCTTCGCGACAATCGTAATCGAATTCGACAGGATCTTTTCCTTCAAGCTGAAGTTCTTCGTTAAGAACATCCAGCATTTCAAGAAAGGACATATGTTCGTTTACAGTGTCTAATGTTCGCTCTTCGAAATACCCTTTGGCTGTTGGGCCGTTTTGTCTCCAGTATTTCAGATGTACGGTAAAATTCTTACTCATAACTTTAACTTTTGCCACAAAAACACGGAACACTTTCTTCTCGTGCTTTTGTGATTTTATGGCTTTTATTTATACGATCTTTGTTTCAACTCAACAAACTCGAACTCTAATGGTTCTTTATGCAGCTCGGTTTCAAGCTGTCCATTCACTCCTTTAAATTCCCATGCTGATACATAAGAAAATTCTTTATCATTACGGAGCGCTTCACCTTCTTCGGTTTGATATTCTTCACGCAAATGGCAACCACAAGACTCTTCTCTGTCGAGTGCATCTTTAGCCATCAATTCTGCCAATTCGAAGAAATCAGCAACTCTGAAAGCAAATTCAAGATACTTATTGTAGTTGTTCTTCTCGCCCGGTACATACACATCTTTCCAGAATTCTTCACGCAGGGCTTGAATCTCTTTAATTGCAGACTCTAAACCTTCTTTCGAACGCTGAATTCCGATTTTATCCCAAACAATCTTACCTAGAGACCGGTGGAAATCGATGATGGTACGCTTTCCTTTAATGCTTAGTAATTTGTCGATGTCATCTTGAGCTTTCTTCGCAGCTTCGTCGAAGGCTTCGTGATCGGTTCCATATCGAGTACCCGGTTTCACGTCTGCTAAATAGTTTCCAATTGTTGCAGGTAGCACAAAATACCCATCCGATAATCCTTGCATCAAAGCACTAGCTCCCAAACGGTTTGCACCGTGATCAGAGAAATTAGCCTCTCCTGCTGCAAATAAGCCCGGGATATTGGTCATCAAATTATAATCTACCCAAAGTCCACCCATAGTGTAATGCACTGCCGGGAAAATACGCATTGGACGTTTGTATGGATTTTCGCCTGCAATATTTTCATACATATCAAACAGGTTACCATATTTGGCTCTGATAGTATCTTCACCATCGCGCTTAATGGCATCGCGGAAATCGAGATACACAGCTAAACCGGTTTCTCCAACTCCTAAGCCTTCATCGCATACTAATTTCGCGTTTCGGGAAGCAACATCACGAGGTACAAGGTTTCCAAAACTTGGATATCTCTCTTCCAGGTAGTAGTAGCGTTCTTCTTCCGGAATATCATTGGGATGACGATCATCCCCTTTTTTACGAGGCACCCAAACTCGACCATCATTTCTTAAACTCTCACTCATAAGAGTTAATTTCGATTGATAATCGCCGGATACCGGAATACACGTTGGGTGAACCTGTACAAAACATGGATTAGCAAATAACGCGCCTTTTCTGTGCGCACGCCAAGCGGCTGTAACGTTACTATTTTTAGCATTAGTTGACAGATAAAATACGTTACCATATCCACCACTTGCTAGAACAACTGCATCGGCTTCATGCCGTTTGATTTCGCCGGTCACCAAATCGCGAGTAATAATACCACGTGCTACACCATCAATAATTACTACATCCAACATTTCGTGGCGTGGGAAGTATTCGATGTTTCCTTCCTCAACCTGACGCATCATACTTTGGTAAGCACCAAGCAATAACTGCTGACCGGTTTGGCCACGAGCGTAAAAAGTTCTGGAAACCTGAGCACCACCAAACGAACGGTTTGCAAGTAATCCAGAGTACTCACGCGCAAATGGAACTCCCTGAGCAACCGCCTGATCTATAATATTGTTTGATACTTCGGCTAATCGATACACATTAGCTTCTCGTGATCTGTAATCGCCACCTTTGATGGTATCGTAAAACAAGCGATAAATACTGTCACCATCGTTTGGGTAGTTTTTAGCGGCATTAATTCCACCCTGAGCTGCGATAGAGTGTGCACGTCGGGCTGAATCCTGAATGCAGAATGCTTTAACATTATAGCCCATTTCTGCTAAACTGGCTGCACCGGCGCCACCTGCGAGTCCGGTTCCTACAAAAATTACTTCATACTTACGGCGATTATTAGGCGCCACAAGTTTCATATTCTTTTTATGCGATTCCCACTTTTGTTCCAGTGGGCCTTCGGGTACTTTCGATTCTAATTTCATTATTTGCTCCAATCTAATATGCTATTAATGAACCTTGACCGCCTGTGAAATAGATATAAAGCGGGATAAAAATAAAGCCAGCCATAATAATGATGGCAAAAGCATAAGCAGCGGTTTGTATTTTCTTAGAGGTATCGCCATGCTTCATTCCTAACGAAGTGAAAGCACTCCAAAAACCATGCGATAAATGTAAAATAGCCAGCCCAAGTACGCCTACATAACCAATTACTACCCATGTTTTCTGAAATTCTTCGATAACCAATCTGCGCAAGTCTCTAACTTCTTTGCCACTTTCAGAAAGAACGGTTGAGTAATCAGCTCCAAATTTGAAATGAATGATGTGTAGCACTAAAAACACCAAAATTATAGTTCCGGTGTAAATCATACTTCTGGAAGCTAAACTTTGATGACTCGCTCCGCCTCGCGTTTTGTATTCGTTATATCCTTCTGGCCGGGCCTTTCTTTTGTTAAGCCAAATTGAGACTCCTAAAATTGTGTGATACAAAAAGAAGAATGCAAGACCGGCTTCAATTACATAAAGCAACGGTCCAAGACTTATTAGTTTATCAGTGTAGATATTGAAGGCTTCAGCACTCCCGAAAATGGTAAGGTTACCGCCCAAATGCCCGATGAGAAACAGCATCAAACCAATGCCGGTAATCCCGGTCATAAATTTGCGTCCAACTTGCGAATTAATCGCTTTTAAATAAGATGGCATAGGTGTTAATATGTTTTATTAAGGTGCGTATCGGTGATTTTTACTAAGTTTCAATAAAAATTGAAAGAAGAACGTTCCGATAAATTTTGATATGAAAATCGTTCTTTTATGTTCTAATTACAAGGTAGAATCAGACTAAATAAGTGCAGTTTTATCCTATCTTACGGCTATACAATTCCCTCATTTCTCATTCAATTTAGATTATGAAAACCATACAAACCGAAACAGAATCTACCTTTAGAGAAAGAGGCTCAAAATTTTACGGATTTCTATTTCCTTGTAAAAGTGCTGAAAGCTTTGAACTCAAACTAGAAGAGTTAAAAAACCACTACCCCGATGCAACACATCACTGCAGTGCGTACCGAATAATTTCTGAGCAGATCATTGAATACTCGAACGACGATGGCGAGCCCTCCGGTACTGCCGGTTTACCTATTTTGAATACTTTAAAATCTGCTGAGCTAGTTAACATTGGGGCAGTAGTTGTTCGTTATTATGGAGGTTCTAAACTTGGAAAAGCTGGGTTAATTGATGCCTATAGCTTTTCAATTAGTGAGTGCATCAACATTGCTACCATCGGAGATTTACAAAAAGTCTTTCGGCTCAAAATTAGCTACGATTATGCTCAAGAGTCACACATCAAGCAAATCATTCATACCTTAAAGCTCACAGAAAAAGAACAAGAATTCACAGAAACGGTAACGAAAATTATCCAAGGTCCCATCCAAAAAGAAAACGAATGCGTACGTTTATTAGAAGCTGTCTCCTATCTTGGTGTTAGCTTCGAACTATTGGATCATACTTTTGTGATGAATTGAACACACGATATCATTATCCTAAGAAAAATCATTGGGCGCTTAAATTATTATTTATGAAAAACGATCTTCACGATCAGGTTGCTACCTACTACGGAAAAACTATTACTTCCACCAACGACCTGAAAACCTCGGCATGTTGCACAAACATCGAGTATCCAT
Source organism: bacterium (assembly GCA_024742815.1). Lineage (GTDB taxonomy): Bacteria > Bacteroidota > Rhodothermia > Balneolales > Balneolaceae > HXMU1420-13. The sequence continues at coordinate 67,912 of JANSXX010000010.1, read as the reverse complement.
CGCACATTAAACAGATTTTATCTGAGCTTCACGACGAAACACTCTCAAAATACTATGGTTGTGGACTTACCATTCCCTCTCAACTCGACGGTTTAAATGTTCTTGATTTAGGCTCAGGATCCGGGCGTGATTGTTTTGTGCTAAGTAAACTCGTTGGCGAAAAAGGTGCTGTTGTTGGCGTAGACATGACGGACGAACAATTATTAACAGCAAATACGCATATTGGATATCATGCTGAAAAATTCGGCTATTCGAATGTCGAATTTATGAAAGGACACATCGAACACCTCGATCAGTTAGGACTTCCTGAAGCATCGTTTGATTTGATTGTTTCAAACTGTGTAGTAAATCTGGCTTTCAATAAACGTGCTGTACTACAAGGTGCGTTTGATCTGTTGAAATTAGGTGGTGAGATGTATTTCAGCGATGTATATGCAGATCGCAGAATCCCAAATCATGTTGCCAATGACCCTGAAGTGTATGGCGAGTGCTTAGGTGGGGCGTTGTACTGGAATGACTTCCTGAATATTGCAAAATCAGTCGGGTTTACCGATCCTCGTGCTGTTTCTTCTGATAAAATCGCCATCGACGATGAGCGAATTGCAAAGTTAGTTGGGAATATCAATTTCTATTCGGTGACTTATCGCCTGATGAAACTTCCCGCGTTGGAAAGTGATTGCGAGGATTATGGTCAGGCTGTGCGATACAAAGGATCTATCGAATTTGAAGAAGACAAGTTTATACTCGATGATCATCACATTTTTGAAACTGGTCGAATTTACACCGTTTGCGGAAATACATATATGATGTTGCATGACACCCGATTTAAAGATCACTTCGATTTTTGGGGTAATTTCTCCGCGCATTATGGAATATTTGAGGGATGTGGCGGTTCGGCTCCATTCTCAACAGAATCATTGAATGCTGAAGGAGTTGCTCAATGCTGTTAAAAGAAAAAGAAATTGCAGAGAACTTTGCATCAAGAGGTAAATTTGTTGATGAAAAAATTACCGGAAAAGGAGAAGATCGAGCCTACGTTGATTTAGTTAAACTCGAAACACTTTGGATTAATACCGGTACGCGATGTAATCTGCAATGTCAAAATTGTTACATCGAATCCTCCCCTACCAACGATGAGCTTTTGTTCATCACCAAGCAAGAAGTAGATAACTACCTCGATGAAATTGAAGAGCTGGAACTTGGCACATCAACAATTTCTTTCACCGGTGGCGAGCCGTTTTTAAATAAAGATATGCTTCCCATTTTGCAGGAGTGCTTATCCAGAGGGTTTGAAGTGCTCGTTTTAACTAATGCTTACCGAGCAATCGACAAGCATTTCGATGAACTAAAGCGATTGAATAGTACATTCCCAAATAAAATAAGTCTTAGGGTTTCACTCGATCACTACACAGCCGAAGTGCATGAAGACGAACGAGGTCCAAAAACTTTTGATCGAACACTTACAACAATCAAAAAGCTATCTGATTGGGGTTTTGATGTGAGTATTGCAGGACGCTCGCTGGCCGATGAATCTCGGGCAGATGCCTTGCTAGGATATCAGGGAATTCTAAATGAATATGAGATTAACCTTAAAGTGGCTGATGGAAATAACATTGTCATTTTTCCTGAAATGTCTACGTCGAGAGACGTGCCGGAAATAACAACGGCTTGTTGGGATATTCTTGGCGTGCATCCGCATCAACAAATGTGTGCTACTGAACGCATGGTGGTAAAACGTAAGGGAACTGATGCACCGGTTGTTCTGCCTTGCACATTAATTGCTTACAATGAAGCGTTCGAAATGGGCACAACTTTAAAAGAATCCTTCGAGCGAGTGTATCTCAATCACCCTTATTGCGCACAGTTTTGCGTACTTGGTGGGGCAAGTTGTTCGGGTTGATAGTATTTTCTTCTTTGGAACGCTTCAACATTAATTATCTTTACTTCTGCCTCAACAATGGCAACCTGAAGCAACAGCAAACATGAAGATATACACAAAAAAAGGCGATCAAGGACAAACCTCACTATTTGGTGGGCAGACCGTAGCAAAAAACGAGAAGCGTATCGACGCTTATGGCACCGTTGATGAACTCAACTCCGTTATTGGCCTGATTCGGGCTCATAATGTGGACGCTCAAATCGACGATTGGTTAAACACCGTTCAACATCAGTTATTTGTGTTAGGGTCTGATTTAGCAACTCCGCATAGTCGAGAGGTTCGCATCGATCGTATTTCTGAATCGGAAATTACATTTCTGGAACAACGAATCGATGAAATGGACGGGCAATTGGCAGCTTTAAAAAACTTCATCTTACCGGGTGGTACCAAAGCGGCCTCATTTCTGCATCTTGCCCGAACGGTATGTCGCCGTGCTGAACGAATAACTGTGGCTTGCACCGAAGTTGATTATGTAAGCGAATGGACCATCAAATATTTAAATCGCTTGTCTGACTTTTTGTTTATGCTCGCTCGTTTCGAAAATTTTAAATCCGGTGAAGAAGACATTCCCTGGATACCTGCTTAAACTATGAGTGCAAAAAAGACATCAAAAACCTCGACAGAACCGTTATCGAACCGCAAGAAGACTCTTTTTTACGCGATCACTTTTTCGATTCCGATTCTCTTCTTTTTGATAATTGAAGTTTCCCTGCGAGCCATCGACTACAAAGGGAATAACGACCTTTTCATCGATCCTGAAATTCCTGATGTCGAATTCCTTTACCCTAACCCAAATTTTGCATCGCGCTATTTTTTCTATACCAACACGGTTCCAAGTCCTTCGATGGACATGTTTTTAGCGGAAAAACCCGCCAATGGTTTTCGTGTTTTTGCGATGGGAGGTTCATCAGCGGCGGGCTATCCTTATGGATTTAATGGTACTTATTCTCGCGTTGTTAATGATGTACTTCAGGATGCCCTTCCGGATAAAACCGTTGAAGTTGTTAATGTGGGAATTTCTGCTATCAGTACTTATACCTTGTTCGATCAGGTTGATGAAATAATTGCACAACAACCGGATGCAGTTCTTATTTATGCCGGCCACAATGAGTTTTATGGAGCATTGGGTGTAGGCTCGAATGAAAATCTTGGTGGCTTCCCTGCTTTTGTTCGCTTTTATCTGAACATGCAGCGCTTAAAAACCTTCATGTTTTTACGAACAATCATTGTAGACAGCGGCAAATGGTTTGCCGAAACTTTTGGTGATTCTGAATACGATGCATCTGCGACGTTAATGGAGCGAATTGTAGATTCCCGATCTATTGAAATGGGCAGTCCGAAATATGAATTGGCAATGATACAGTTCCAAAGTAATCTGAATGCGATAATTGCAAAATATCAGAAAGCAGGCATTCCTGTTTTTATTGGAAGTGTAGCGAGTAATCTTAAAGATCATGCTCCCTTTGTTGATATTCGGGATGGCGAACAACCTTCTGCTCAGGAAACCTACGATGCGGCAAACACAGCTTATGAGAATCGTGATCTTGAAAAAGCACACAAATTATACACACTTGCAAAAGACTTAGACGGATTAAAATTTCGGGCACCAACCCAGATTAATCAGATCATTCACGAAACTACCCAATCGAATGAATTGGTGTACTATGTGCCAAGCGAAGAAGAATTAACCCGTTTCACATACGATGGAATTATCGGTTTCGATTTAATGCTGGAGCACCTCCATCCCAATCAACGTGGTTATTTTATCATCGGGAAAACCTTTGCAGCCTCTTTGCTTGATTATTTGGACATCCCTGAATCACAACTTCCGCAGCGTTTAAATGATTACTTCGAGGACATGCACTTTACCGACTTCGACCATAGGGTGGCTTACCACCGCGTAGAAACTCTTAAACAAGGATTTCCGTTTGTGATGGGCGAAAAACCAACTCCTTATCAGATAGATTACGACCCTATTTCTATTGTGGATAGCCTGGCATTTCGAACGGTTCATTTTAATATGAGTTGGGATAAAGCAAAGGTACATTTAGCCGATCACTTTGAACGAACAGGACAAAAAGAAAAAGCCGTTGCCGAATATCTGGGTTTGATTCGTAACCAACCTTGGAATGAGTCGCCCTATATTTTTGCTGCCCGTATTTATTTAGACCAGAACGATTTTGATGCAGCCGAACCGCTGCTACGCGAAGCATATTCAATCAATCCAAGAGATGCATTTATCACCAAAATGCTGGGTGCAATTGAAGTTCAAAAAGGCAACGCTAAAGAAGGGATTCGTTTTTTAGAGGAATCACGTCGATTAAATCCAAACGACCCTCAAATGTTATACAATTTATCCGGTGCTTACGGTATTGATAAGCAGTTCGGTAAGGCTTTAGAAATAGCACAAAAAGTGCGCCAAGTTAATCCGCGTTTTCCGGGTAATGAAGATTGGATTCAACAATTACAAACGATATTAAATCAATAATTATGGCATTAATGGTATCCGTTTCGGGAATCCGAGGGATTTTCGGTGAAGATTTAACTCCAGAGAATTTGGCACGCTTTACCGCTGCCTACGGAACCTGGGTAGGCGGTGGAACCGTAGTACTCGGTCGCGACAGTCGGGTAACCGGTAAATTGTGCGAAGACATTGTTGCTGCCACGCTTAAAAGTGTGGGATGTGATGTGGTTCGCGTTGGGATCGTGCCTACCCCAACCGTAGCTATGGGCGTGCTGAAATATAAAGCCGCGGGTGGCATCATCATCTCAGCAAGTCATAATCCGGCCGAATGGAATGCACTTAAACTGCTAAATGGAACGAGTGAATTCATGGATGCTGATCAAGGTACGGAGATGATTAACATCAACGATTCCGGTTCATTCAATTATCAACGATTTGATAAAATTGGTGTGGAGTGTGATGATGAATCCTTAGTCGATTATCACATCGAACAGATTTTAGCTCTTCCATTTATCGATGCAAACATTATCAAAAATGCACATCTATCGGTAGCAGTGGATGCTGTAAATGGTGCAGGCTCCATTTCGGTACCCAAACTCCTCGAAGCACTTGGAGTTGAGAACATCCATAAAATTCACTGCGAACCAAATGGAATTTTCCCACACAATCCGGAACCATTACCCGAGCATCTCACTGAAATTTGTGATTTGGTAAAGCAAACTAACGCAGATTTAGGCGTTGTTACCGATCCGGATGCCGACCGACTTGCTTTAGTTGATGAAAAAGGCGAGTTATTCGGGGAAGAATACACTCAAGCTACCGTGTTTGACTTTATTCTATCAAAAAAAGCCGGTCCAACAACCACAAATCTGTCCTCATCTCGAGTGGCTGATGACATCTCAAAAAAATATGGGCAAATCTGTCATCGCTCCAAAGTTGGTGAAATTAATGTGGTGAAAAAAATGCAAGAGGTGGAAGCCGTTGTTGGCGGCGAAGGCAGTGGAGGAATTATTGTGCCCGATTTACACTACGGAAGAGATGCGTTGGTTGGAATTGCCTGCGTGTTACAACATCTGGCCGAGCAAAAAGTAGAAGCCTCTGAGCTTCGAGCTAGGTACACCAATTATTTTATGAGCAAAAATAAGATCCAGTTAGATGAGCTTGGCAAAGATGCAGACGAAGTACTGGAAACCGTAAAGGAACGATTTAGCTCATTAAATCCAATTACCATTGATGGAGTAAAAGTTGATTTTGAGGAAGGTTGGGTTCATCTTAGAAAATCAAATACCGAACCTATTATCCGCGTTTATTCCGAAGGAAAATCTGTGGATGCTGCCAACGCATTTGCAGCTAAGGTAACTTCAATCATTTAACGGCCATGAAACAATTAAGTCTTCTTCCCCTGTTTTTGACGTTGATCTCATCAGGCGCCTGCGCTCAAAATCAATCAGGCAAATCTGAAGTAAAACTTGAAAACCCAGACATCACCTACACCGAACAAGATGCAGCCATATTTGCGGATATTGTTGAGCGATTCCAAGACGAGGCCGATCAACCGATCAATGTGTTAATTCCTGAAATTGGGAAGTATTTTTTGGGGAATGAATATGTTGCGCATACGCTGGAAGTAAACGAGGAAGAAAAACTGATTGTGAATTTACGGGAACTGGATTGCACTACGTATGCTGAAAACCTGTTGGCACTCGCTCGAACTCTGAAATCCGAAAATCAATCGTTTGAACAATTCGCCGCAGAGATCAAAAAAATCCGTTATCGGGATGGTCAACTTAATGAGTATCCATCAAGATTACACTACTTCAGTGATTGGATTTACAATAATAGTGCTAACAATTTGGTAAGCACCCCGGCCGACAGTTTTGGAGCACCTTTTCCTAACAAAGTGAGCTTTATGAGTTCGAATCCGGATAGCTATAAACATTTATCTCAGAATCCTGAATACGTTTCCATCATCGAGCAACAGGAAGCTCAAATAAATAGCAATAATTACTACTACGTACCAAAAGAGAACATTGCCGAGTATGAGCATTTGTTAAAGGAAGGCGACATTATTGGCCTAACCACCAGCATAAATGGGTTGGATGTTGCTCATGTTGGAGTGTTGGTTGAACAAAATGGAAAACTACATTTAATGCATGCTTCCCAATCGAGTTTAAAAGTTGAAATTTCTGATGAACCAATCTCCTCTTTCCTGAAACCCAATTCTAAGAACACCGGAATTATGATTGCGCGTCCGGTAGACATTTTGAACTGACTATCATGCTAAAATGGATTGATGTATTAAAATTTGCCCGAAATGGGAATCCCGAACCAGATCGAAGAGTCGAAAAAACGCCTCAAGAATGGAAGAAACAGCTTACTGAGGAAACGTACCGAATAACTCGTCTTAAAGGCACTGAACGTCCTTTCTCGAATGAAATGTGTAGCCGTTTTGAGCCCGGTAAATATGAATGCGTTTGTTGTGGCACTCTGCTTTTTGATTCTGCTTCTAAATTTGAAAGTGGAACAGGATGGCCATCTTTTGGTCAACCGGTCAAAGAAAATGCCGTGGCTTACGAAGCTGATCACTCACACGGAATGACTCGGGTAGAAATTCTGTGTAATACCTGCGATGCACACTTGGGTCATGTTTTTCCGGATGGACCGGAGCCTTCAGGACTTCGATATTGTACCAATGCACTAAGTCTACAAAAGGTTAAGGAAGAAGTGTAACCCTTTCACTGATTTGAGTATTTGTATCTAGGTGTGTGGGCATATCGCGAAATGTCCACACTTACCAACTAAAAAAGTTTTGTTACTTTAGTTAGCAACTCAAAAAGAAACAGCTATCATGTTAACTCGACATCTGTCCCACCTTTACCAGCGTGAACTCACCAATGTAAAAGAAGAAATTGCGGCCTATAAATCTGAAGATGCACTTTGGGTTACTTCGGATGGTATAAATAACAGTGCTGGGAATTTAAGTCTGCACATTTCAGGGAACTTGCAGCACTTTTTTGGCACCATTTTAGGTGGAACTGATTATGAACGTGATCGTGATTTCGAGTTTAGTGGAAAAGTAAGCCGACAGGAATTATTAGATGACTTAGAAGCAGCAGAAAAAGCTATAACTGATACCTTAGCAGTTATCACTGAAGAGCAGCTCGATGAACTCTTTCCCGTGAAAGCTTTTGGGGAAGTTACTACCGAATGGTTTATTCTTCATCTTTATGGCCACCTTACTTATCACCTCGGGCAGATTAATTATCATCGCAGATGGCTCGATAAGTAGAACGGTATCGAATCAAAAAAAGACCAATACGATTTAGTATTTTTCATTTCATTTATTGCCTGAAAAAGCTACCACGGTTTTTCGAGGTCCTTTTTAGTGTAGACTTTCTCGTGAAAATCGAAAACACTCCCTCTGGGTTTTTTGAGATCAAGGGGATCGTTTCCGAATAATCTGAACATCAATGCGATGGGAGTGATGAACAAGAAATACAGTAACCCAAGAACAATGGGGTTTACAATCCGCGATAATATTTCTGCCAGTTTATACCATCCCCAAACAATTCCATGGCCTGCGATTGGAATGATCAGACAAATCAGACCAATAAATAATGAAGCATAAGCGATATACTCGTTATCGAAAATAGCTGCGATAACAAGCAACCCCACCACAATCACCAATTGTGTTTTGGGAGTTTCCGGATCGGTCTTTATGAAATTAAAATCGCGTTTGGGAAGCATCCGATTTTAAAATAAGGTGTAAATAAACGGCGCGATAGATGATCCACCACCAATTACAATCAAAAATCCGAGAAGTAGTAATACCACGATTACAGGGGCCAGCCAGAATTTCTTCCGCTCTTTCATAAAGCCCCATAAGTCTTTTAATAAATCCATATTTCTATTTTCGCCACTAAATTCCAAAAGTAAGGTATCTAGTGTTCCATTGAATGTTTAATAAAAATGTTAATCCTTCGGTGGCAGCCACAGTATGACTCTGTAACTCGATATCTTTGTCACTCTGTATCTTTGTAACTCAGTCACTCAATTAATCCTTTTCAAATCCCAGTTTCTGTTCCCATTCGGGTTGATCAGATTTGGCGTAAACGTAATTACCCATCACCAAATAATCCATCTCGGTATTCATAAAACAACGATAGGCATCCTCAGGAGTACAAACAATGGGTTCGCCACGCACATTGAAGCTTGTATTTACTACTAATCCATAGCCGGTTCGCTTCTTAAATGCCTGAATCATCTCCCAATAACGCGGATTCGTTTCTTTATGCACCGTTTGAACTCGAGCCGAAAAATCAATATGAGTAATTGCCGGAAGGTCTGACCGTTCTATTGCTAATTTTTCGCGAAGTGGCAAAGAATGATAGCCTTTTGGTACCGTTTTTCGTCTATTTTCGACAACCGGTTGTACCAAAAGCATATAGGGTGAATCCGATTTCATTTCGAAATACTCAGCCGCATCTTCAGCTAACACGGAGGGTGCAAACGGTCGGAAAGACTCTCTGTATTTGATCTTCAGATTCAGCTTTTTTTGCATATCGATACGGCGAGGATCGGCAATTATACTACGACCTCCTAACGCTCGCGGTCCAAACTCCATCCTACCCTGAAACCAACCAACCACATTTCCCTGATCCAGAAGCTCCGCAGTTTTATCAAATAGCTCCTGATCAACATATTCCTGATAAACAGGCTTAAACTTTCTTACTGCACGTTCAATATCAATGGGTAAATACTCAGGTCCGAGATAAGCACCTTGCATCGAATCAGGAGATTCCGGTTTTCGATCTCCATCAAAATATAAATAATAAGCCGCAAGTGCTGCACCAACGGCTCCACCTGCATCACCGGCTGCTGGTTGGTTATAAAGATTCTCAAAAATTTCTTCGTTTTGAAGCTTTCCGTTGGCAACACAGTTCAAAGCAACACCCCCGGCGAGGCAAATATTCTTTGATCCGGTAAGTTCACGCGCATGCGAAGCCATTTTTAAAACCACTTCTTCTGTGACTTTTTGGATTGCCAAAGCCAGATCTGCTTCGTGTTGTAATAGATCAGCTTCACCTTCCCTTCGGGCAAATCCAAACAAATCTTCCCATTTACGCTCGTTGGTCATTCTAAGTCCGGTTGCGTAGCTAAAATAATCCTGATTTAACCAAATCGAGCCATCTTCGCGAATATCTACCAGCGTAGATTTTATTTTCTCGATGTAATCAGCAACTAATTCCGATTCTGGATTTCCATAAGGTGCCAAACCCATCAGTTTGTATTCGCCTGAATTAACTTTAAAACCAAGAAAGTACGTAAACGCCGAATACAGTAGCCCTAATGAATGCGGAAACTTTAATTCGCGCAATAATTTGATTTCTTGACCCTTACCGTGGCAGATTGTAGCTGTTGCCCATTCCCCTACTCCATCAATCGTTAAAATGGCAGCATCTTCAAAAGGGGAAGGATAAAACGCACTCGCAGCATGACTCAAGTGATGTTCCGGAAACAACAAATTAACATCAGGTTTTGAGTAATTACCCACTTTTTTCAACTCATCGTAAATGAGTTTTTTGAGGAACATTTTCTCTTTTAACCACACGGGCATTGCGGTGATAAACGAGCGAGCACCCTTTGGAGCAAACGATAAATAAGTTTCAAGTAGACGTTCGAACTTCAAAAAGGGTTTGTCATAGAATACAATGGCGTCTAATTCATCGATGGATAAACCTGACAGTTCAAGGCAATATTTAGTGGCTTCAACCGGGAAATTGGCATCGTGTTTTTTTCGAGTAAAACGCTCTTCTTGAGCAGCCGCAACGATACGGCCATCTTGCACCAAGCAGGCAGCTGAATCGTGATAAAAAGCCGAAATTCCGAGTATATTCATAGAGTAGATGAAGTTGTCCAAAGATAGTAAAACCAAAACTTCTCCCAACCACTTTGTTTTTATTGCCTGCTTAGTTCCGTACCTTCCAAGTCTATTATTTTTCACTATCAATCAAGATACATGATTATCTCAATGACCGGTTTTGGGCGAGGTGAGGCTGCTGGAAACGGCCTCAACGCCACTGTAGAAATAAAAACTTTGAATAGCCGATATCTGGATGTAAGTATTCGTTTGCCACAAGTATTACAGCACAAAGAATTAGCGCTCAAAGAACTATTCCAAAAAAGTGTTAATCGCGGAAAATTAAATGTGTCTGTAAATCTTACTCAGCAAGATAATACCGAACCAAACATCAAAGTTGATGAAGACAAAGTTCGTACTTATGCGCGGGTATTGAATGAAGTTCGTGAAGCTGCAGGAATTGATGAACCCATCAGTATAAAAAGTATTTTAAATTTTGGTGATGTATTTGTTTCTCAACAAGATGATGAGGAATCGATCAACCAAAAATGGCAACTAGTTATTGAGGCAACTCACAACGCCATTGGAAACTTGATGCAAATGAGAAATCAGGAAGGCGGTCAGCTTCGAAAGGACTTATTATCACGCATTGCAAGTATAGACGATGCGGTTGGAGAAATCTTAACCATTACGGAAGGTCGTGCAGAAGAAGTTCGAGTCAAGCTGCATGAGCGAATTAAGCAATTGGTTGAGGACGAAAATATTGATGAAGAACGCCTTGAAATGGAAGTGGCTATTTTAGCAGATAAAATGGATATCACTGAGGAAACAGTTCGGTTGCGCGCGCATCTAAAGTTTTTTGTTGAAGCTATTGAACAGCCCGAACCTGCTGGTCGCAGACTTAATTTCTTAACTCAGGAGATCAATAGAGAATTAAATACTATCGGTTCAAAGGCTAATGATTCTGAGATTGCACATCATGTTGTAAAAGCAAAAGAAATGCTGGAGCAGATCAGAGAGCAAGTTCAGAATGTGGAATAAACGAGCTTTGAGATTTGAGGGGTGAGCAATGAAAAAAGGGAAAGTTATTATTCTGGTTGCGCCAAGTGGCGGTGGTAAAAGTACAATAGCAAAACGCCTTTTTCAGGATTTCGATAATCTGAAATTTTCCGTATCGGCAACCACTCGCGCACCCAGAGAAGGCGAAGTAGATGGCATTCATTATCATTTTTTACCACGTCCTAAATTTGATGAATTAATTGAAGAAAAAGCCTTTCTGGAATGGGAAGAATTCTACGGTGGAACTCGCTACGGAACATTACGTTCAGAGGTTGATAAAAAGCTGAATTCAGGCTATTTTATTCTGCTTGACATTGAAATAAAAGGTGCGCTGAACGTGAAGCGTATTTATGGGGGTGAAAGTTTGGGATTGTTCATCAAACCGCCCTCTTTTGAAGTGTTAAAGCAGCGCCTGATAGCCCGAGGCACAGAATCGGAAGAAACATTACAGCTTAGGCTCGAGCGCGCGAAAGAAGAACTTGAATATGCTGATCAGTTTGATCGGATAATTATTAATGACGATCTGGACACAGCCTACGCACAGGTGAAGGAAGCTGTAACAGATTTTATGAATTCATAACTACATCTATGTCTATCCAAACACTCGACATTGAAAAATTAAAAGAAGTAACCGGCAATAAGTATGAATTGTTGGTGATCATGGCAAAGAGAGCTCGTCAGATTGCTGCTCAGGAAAAATTAGAATTAGACGAGAAACTACAATACTTCGAAGGCTTCGAAGATGATGACGAATTTTCGTTCAACGAAGAGCAAGAGCAAATCTCAAAAGCATTTGAAAAACTTCCACATGCTACTCGTCGCGCCATTGCAGAAATGGAAAACGATGAGATTTACTACCGAAAGCCTGAAGTAGACTAATTCATGCTCTCCGGGAAACGCATAGTTCTTGGTGTTACCGGAGGAATCGCAGCTTACAAAGCTGTCTTTTTACTTAGAGAATATCAAAAAGCGGGAGCTGAAGTAAGGGTTACCATGACCCCATCGGCTACCCGCTTTGTTGGTTTAGAAACTTTTGCTTCCCTCTCCGGCCATGATGTTGCCGTCGAAATTTTCCCCGAAGAAGCAGGTGCTGATGAATGGACACGTCATATTTATTGGGGCGAATGGGCCGATTTGTTTGTTATTGCTCCCTGCACCGGAAATACACTTGCTAAAATTGCCAATGGTATTTCGGACAATATGCTTACTGCAACAGTGCTGGCTGCTCGCTGTCCCCTTCTAATCTGTCCCACCATGGATGGCGAAATGTATGATTCTCCTTCTGTTGAACAGAATTTGAAGCGTGTACAAGATTTTGGATATCACATTTTGGAACCGGAATCTGGTTTTTTGGCAAGCGGCATTGAAGGTAAAGGAAGACTCCCGGAATTTGATTCCATTCTCGATAAATCCAGTGAAATAATTGGCACAATTCAAGGCCCACTTGAAGGAAAAAAAGTGATTGTTACTGCCGGCCCAACCCGAGAACACATCGATCCTGTTCGATTTATTTCCAACCCGAGTTCGGGAAAAATGGGTGTGGCGATGGCGAAGGCAGCACAACGATTAGGAGCTGATGTAACCTTAATTCACGGACCGGTATCAATTCCCCTTCCCGATGATATTCACAAAATTTCGATTTTAAGCGCGGCAGATTTATTTAAAGCCGTTCAGCAGTATGCTGAGGCTGATATGATAATCATGGCCGCCGCTGTATCTGATTTTACTCCTGTTGAAGTGTATGATCACAAAGTGAAGAAAGATCAGGGTGAGTCAGATATCAAGCTAAAGAGCACAATAGATATTCTTGCATGGCTGGGTGAACGTAAGCCCAAGCACCAAACACTTATTGGTTTTGCGATGGAAACCGAACATCTGCTCGAAAATGCTCATCGAAAGTTAAAAAAGAAGAATGCCGACTGGATCGTCGCAAATTCCTTAACCGAAAAAGCTTCCGGTTTTGAGAGTGATACAAATACTGTACATTTATTGAACACTTCGAGTGATCACACATTTAGTGGCTCTAAAAATGAAGTTGCAGAACAAGTATTGAATGTAATTGTACGATCAGTTTAAAATCGGATGATCAAAAGCCGACTCATTTTAACCATACTACTATTTTTGGCATGTGTAATGTCAACCATATTGTTAGCAACGGCTCCGCCAATTAAGGTTCAAACAGTGACAACCGAAGCTGAAGTAGATTCTTTGATTGAACTTGCTTTCTCGGATTACGGCATAACTCGTTCCCAATACCGAAGCCAAGCCTTAGCGATTGATACTAGTTTTTCGCGTAAGATTTATCGAATGAATGTTCCTGAAGGGTTTTCAAAAACATCTTTTCATCTTCGGCTTCAGAAAGCAATTTCTCCCTATGGATTAGAAGTTCCGGCTAAGATTTATTTCCCTGACGAAGACATGCATATTCATATTTTGTATAATGATACCGTCTGGCGAACTATTCGAATTACCACAAATAATAATTGAGAGATCATGGCAGAGAGTTCACTTCTTAAACGTTTCCAGCTGATCGAATTTCCTCAGCCTCCCATTTTAAACACCAAATATCCTGTGTTTTTATGTCATGGATTTGGGGCCATCGGGGCGCTTGTAAAGCCCTCTCCTTTGCACGACCCTTGTATGTTGATGCGCGAACATGGCATTATTGCATTCGCTCCTAATGTAGTACCATACGCTTCGATTGAAACCCGGGCAAAAAACTGGGTTCGATTAATCCGACAAGTATGTGACGAAAATGGCTATGAAAAAGTGAATGTTGTAGCGCATAGCATGGGTGGCTTGGATATGCGTCATGCTCTGTGTCATCTCGATATTTCGGATCGCATAGCTTCGTTAACAACAGTCGCTACGCCACATCATGGCACTTATTTGGCCGATTTAGTGCTGAAAACACCAGAAATTCTAACCGAACGGTTAAGTGAGGTGGTAGATTGGTTTGGCAATAATGTTTATCCGAAAGAAAAAAGTAATGCCATCGGCTCTGTAGAGCAACTCACCATTGGCTACATAAACGATTGTTTTAATAAGGAAACTCCAGACAATCCTGAAGTACCTATTTTTTCATATTCGGCAAGTGTAGGTAAAGGAACTAACTATCCACTAAATCCGATCTTTAAATTTCAGAATTCACAGATTTTTGAACGCGAGGGTGAAAATGATTCCTTTGTATCGGTGGAAAGCGCTAAATGGGGAACTTACTTAGGTTGTGTTAACCTCTCGCATCTCAACCAAATAAACGTGCAGGTCTGGAAAGAAGCGAAACCTATTTACTTCAAGTTTTGGACCGGGGTTATCGACAATCTGCACAAAAAGGGTTTTTAATATGAAGATTCTCATTATCGGTGGTCATGGAACCATTGGAAACCGAGTTGTCGATGCCTTACAAGAAAAGCATGAAGTTATTACGGCCGGACGAAACTCTGGGGATATAATTGTAGATATTGAGAGTGAGCAATCCATCCAAGAGATGTATACGCAGATTGCTAAGACAGATGCCGTTGTTTCGATTGCAGGAGAAGCAAAATGGGCTCCGTTTTCTGAGCTTACCGAAAAGGATTTCTATGTTGGAATTCGTAGCAAATTAATGGGGCAGGTAAATCTAGTTCGCATTGGCAAAAATTGCATCAACAAAGGTGGTTCATTTACATTATCTACAGGAATTTTAGCCGATCATCCTGTACTTAACACCACGAGTGCCGCAATGGTTAATGGGGCAATTCATAGTTTTGTGAAGGCGGTAGCCTTGGAGTTATCCAATGCACGAATAAATGCGGTTTCGCTCGGTGTAGTTGAAGATGCTTATGAGAAGTATCAGGATTATTTCCCGGGACATAACCCGATAGCTACTTCGCGAGTTATCAATGCTTATCTGAAAAGTATATTTGGTGCGAATACCGGGCAAATTATTCGAGATTACGCCTAGCCTATCAAGCACCAGTCTATCTTTAGGAATTTGATTTCTAACACAAATTCATAAATTTGATAAAAACTCCAGACCAACCTTACTTATGCGAATTATATTATTCATTATCTGCGTTTTATTTTTGTCAGCAGAATCAAGAGCTCAACAATTCATCGTTTCAGAAACAGTAATTGATGAATATGCCCTTAATTCAATCAATCTTTTCCGGGAATTACTTAGCATTCCCAATGACGCCAATAACCCAAGCGATATCGAGAAAAATATCCAATGGAGTGAACAACAATTCTCTAAGCGTGGATTTACTCTTACACGAATTTCAACATCATCTCTTCCTTTATTGCTTGCGGAAAGAGAAGTATCGGGTGCGAATAAAACCGTTCTCATTTACTTACAACTGGATGGGCAACCCGTAGATTCATCCCGCTGGATGCAAGACAATCCTTTTCAGCCCGTACTTAAAGCTGAGAACGAATCTGGAGAATGGGAGATCATAAGTTGGGATCGAATTGATGAATATAACCCGGATTGGCGGATTTTTGCCCGCTCGGCAAGTGATGCAAAAGGACCCGTAGCAGCTTTCTTAACTGCCTTCGATTTAGCTGAATATGAAGGGATTGAACCAAATTATAACATCAAAGTTATCATGGATTTTGAAGAAGAACTTGGATCTCCTCCACTTCCACAGGCAGTGCTAGATAACAGCGATTTATTAGCGGCCGACATGCTGATCATTTTTGATGGGCCGAGCCACATTTCAGGAAACCCAACCTTAACTTTTGGAGCACGTGGAATAGCAACAATTCAGCTTACAACCTATGGGCCGGCAGTTGCTCAGCATAGCGGACATTTCGGTAATTTCGCGCCAAATCCTGCTTTTAGGTTAGCTCGTCTACTCACATCAATGAAAGATGATAATGGATTAGTTACAATTCCCGGTTATTACGATGGTATCGAAATCTCGCCCGAAGTTGAAGCTGTTTTAAGAGCTGTTCCCGATAATCAAGAAGGAATTAAAGAGCGTCTACAAATTGCAGAAACCGACAAAGTGGGTAGATTTTATCAAGAAGCGATTCAATTCCCGTCGCTAAATGTGCGTGGGATGCAATCCGGTTGGATTAACGACGAAGTGCGAACCATCATACCCGGCTGGGCACGTGCCGAAATTGATGTACGCCTTGTGCTTGAGTCTGATCCTGATCGGCTACTTAATCTTATTAAAACGCATATTGAACAACAGGGTTATTTGTTACTCGACCGAGTTCCAACTAAAGAAGAGCGGTTAACTCATCCAAAAATTGCCACTTTTACCAGTAATGTTTCCTATCAATCATTCAGAACGCCTTTTGACTCTGAGGTCGGTATTTGGTTGAGAAGAGCAATTCAAACTGCTTATAATCAAGAACCGGTAATGATCAGAATGAGCGGTGGATCAATCCCAATTTCGCCATTTGTGAACACGTTAAACCTTCCTGCGGTTACTGTTCCAACCGTGAATAGAGATAATAATCAGCATTCTCCCAATGAAAACCTTCGTTTGGGTAATTACCGAAATGCAATTAAGACGATGGTGTATATATTAGCGGAAAAACTTTAAGATTACTCAAAATCTTCATCGGCCAATTTTCGAAGCAAATCGTAATCGGTGAGATCGTACTGAATAGGTGTTACCGTTGCAAATCCTTCGTTTAACAAACGAATATCTGCATCGGTACCGTCGTCAAGTAATTCAAACTTTCCGGTTAGCCAATAATATGGTCGACCAAAGGGGTCTTTTCTCGCTTCGTACTCTTCTACATAGCGGCTGTCTGCCATACGTGCCCAACTAATGCCTTTAAATGGGCCTGCCGGAGCGTTTACATTCATTGTAACTCCTTTCGGGAGCCCTTTTTCCATAACCATTTTCACCACCCGACGAGCTGCTTCTTGACAACCTGTAAGATCAGCATCATGGCCGTATTCGGTACAGCTTACCGCAATACTTGGATAACCTAGCACAGTACCTTCGGTAGCTGCGCTAACCGTACCAGAATACAAAATATTTATACCTGCATTACTTCCGTGGTTTATCCCGCTTAGCACTAAATCAGGTTTTCGATCTAATAATTGATCATGTGCAAGTTTTACGCAATCAGCAGGAGTTCCATTTACCGAAATTCCTTCAAAACGATCAGCAATTTTTAGCTTTTGAGACCTGAGAGGTTCTTCAATAGTAATAGCATGCCCAACTGCACTTTGCTGCCGGTCGGGTGCTGCAATAATCACATCCCCAAATTCAGCGGCAACTTCTGCCAGCGCCTTTATTCCGTTACTAAAAATTCCATCGTCGTTACTTACTAGTATCAGTGGTTTTTTATCGCTTTCGCTCATTTAAGCTCCGTATTGCTCGTCTTGATTTGGAAAATCTTTGTCTTTTACGTCTTTGATGTATTGTTGAACTGCGCCGGTCATTATAGAATGGATATCGGCGTACCTGCGAAGAAATCTTGGATTAAATCCTTTATTCATCCCAAGCATATCATGAACCACTAACACTTGTCCATCACAATCAATTCCGGCTCCAATACCAATAGTTGGAATGCTCAATTCAGCTGTAACTTTTGCAGCGAGTTTTGCAGGAATTTTTTCCAAAACTATCGCGAAGCAACCTGCTTCTTCTAATAACTTGGCATCTGCGATTAATGAATCTGCTTCTTCCTCTTCCTGAGCTCTGACCTTATAAGTTCCAAATTTATAGATGCTTTGCGGAGTAAGACCTAAATGTCCCATTACCGGAATCCCTGCATCCACAATTTTTTTTACCGTATTGATGATGGGCTTACCACCTTCAAGTTTTACTGCGTGTGCACCGGCTTCCTTCATCATACGCCCGGCAGAAATCAGCGCTTCTTTTGGAGTAACCTGATAACTCATAAACGGTAAATCGGCAATTACAAGGGCTCTGTTCACTCCACGCACTACACACGAAGTATGGTAAATCATTTGATCGAGTGTCATCGGAACGGTAGTTTCATGCCCAGCCATCACATTGCTGGCAGAATCGCCAACCAATATGATTTCAATTCCTGCTTGATCGACGATCTGAGCCATCGTAAAATCATAAGCAGTAAGCATCGAGATTTTCTCACCCCGATGCTTCATTTCTACTACGGTTTGTGTTGTAATTTTAGCCGGTTTGTTCGATCCCGTTTGTGTGCTCATTATCCTTCCTTCGGTACAATCGCTGCAGAAGCTTCAAGCTCGCAGGCTACTTCTCCATCCACAGTGGCTTTACCAATCATAGTCACAAAATTGCGACGCATGGAACCTAATTCTACTTCAAGTTTCAATTGATCGCCTGGTACTACTTGTCTGCGAAATTTGCAGTTTTTGATTCCGGTGAACACCATCAGATTTTTTTCAGGGTCTTCAACTTTTTGTTGCATTAACAAAATCGCACCGGCTTGAGCAAGAGCCTCTACCTGAAGTACACCCGGCATAATTGGCGCTCCCGGAAAATGTCCGTTAAAAAACTCTTCGTTTAAGGTAACGTTTTTAATTGCGGTGATTTTTTCTTCTTCTAAATCCAGTACCCGATCAACCAATAAAAATGGATACCTGTGCGGTATCACTTTCTTAATTTCTTCTATTTGCATGAGTTAATTTGTCTTTTTGTTGTTGTGTCGAATATACAATTATTGCACTAATCCTACATAAATGTATGCAATACCGCCTGTTAAGCGAACAGCACGATAATCGATGAAAGAGTTTGCTTCTTCCATCAACTTTAAAAAGTTCTTACCTGCCGGAAAGGTTGCGCTGGTTCTAGGCAAATAGGTATAAGCTTCTCGATTTCCACTTAACCAACCACCTACTGCAGGCATGATGTGTTGACTGTATAATTCGTATGGAAACTTCATCAAGCCTTTGGGTTGTCCAAATTCCAGTACCACCACTCTACCACCGGGTTTTACAACTCGTGCCATTTCTTTAAGTGCTGTTACCGGTTCATCCACATTTCTAATTCCGAAAGAAATACTGGCTATATCAAATCGATTATCCTCGTAGGGAAGATCCATGGCATCTGCCACTTCAAAATCAATTTCCAAACCTTTTTTTGCTGCTTTATTGGGAGCTGGCTCAATCATAGGGGCACAAAAATCGGTGCCCATCACATAGCCTTTTTTCCCAACGGCTTTTTTAAATTCAATGGCAAGATCACCCGTCCCTGTGGCACAGTCTAATACATGATCGCCCTTTTTAGCTTTACTTTCTTTAATGGCTTTAGCCCGCCAAGCATGGTGCACTCCAAACGATAACACGGTATTAATGCGATCGTAATCGCTGGCGATGTCTGCAAACATCGATCGTACTTTTTCACTCATAAATCTTCTTACTTTTTGGTGTGCTAACCAATCTGTGCTGAAAATGGTTCTTAATGATTCGAAAGATACAGTTATTTGAATCCAGTAGATGAATTATTTGTCCCAGACTAAATCACTTTTTGGCAAATGATCCACTCTATGTAGTTCAATTGCTCTAAATACACCATCATCCCAAGCAAGATGATTGATGGCTCCATTCTGATGCTTTATTTGGTGCATATTTTCTAGCCCGATATCTAATAATCCTGCTAATAAAATGCGGATTAATCTGCCATGAATAAAAACTGCTATGTGATTGTGCTGGGATTCTTTAGCAAGTTTTTTTAAAAAATCACCCGATCGAGTAAATACTTCATCCGGTGATTCTCCGCCCGGAACTTGTACATGCGTATCCCCGGCTTTCCATTTGCTTTGGATGTCTTTGATTTGATCAATAACATCATCGAAAGGCTGACCTTCCCATTCCCCAAAATCCATTTCATCAAGAGCTGAATAGCTTTCTATTGCAATACTTTTGAGCCTACTAAGTGGTTCTGCCGACTCTTTTGCCCTTAGTAAACTACTGGTAATAATTTGAGAAATAGCTACATCTTGTAAGGCTTCAGCAACATATTCAGCTTGATTTCTACCTGTTTCATTTAATGGAGCATTTATTCCTCTGCCCTGTAATTTTTTAGTTTTATTGAATTCTGTTTCTCCATGACGTATTAAATAGAAGTGCTTAGTGCTCACTTTTTCTTTCTGATTTTGTGATAATTTTGAAGCCGGATGAGCTCATCCTGCATCTCGTTGATGTTTTTTGTTAATATGCCCTCACTCATCCCATAGCGGATTAGCAACATGTTAAGTATCCGATCTTGTCGCTCTACTCCTTTTTGGCGCTTACTTGCAACAAACTTCAGTAATAAACGGAGTAACCCAACTTTAAATACAAACACCAATCCAACACCATACCAAACTGCTGCCATTCCCGACGGTACAAAGGGTAAAGTACCATCAAGGTTAAATGAAATACCAATCAGCAACAGAGCCGACACTCCATATAAAAAACTATCGTTGGAAAAAGTTTGGATTAACCGGGATGCCCATACAGATGTAAAAGCAGGCGTATTTGAATAAAATACCAGATAGAAAAGTAGCGAGAGAGCAAATGCAAATACAGGAGCTAAACTCAAATAAAGCAGAACGAAATACAGAAGTAATGCTAATGAATCTGGACTTACCACCCATGCATCTGCTTGTTGAATGATCCGTTCAAGACGTACTTTTTTTAGTAAACCCGGTACATATTCTTCGATTTGTTTACGGGTTATATGATACCAATTTCCATTTGAGGTAGAAATACCATCCGACATCTCTAACATTTGCCAATTCGAGCGACCAACTTTACGTGCATTCATGCTCCAAATATAGAACACTCTTGGTTAAGGTTCATGCCTGAGCTACTGTAGCAATTCCGATTTTTTGAGCCCCCGCTTTTCGCAGGGTTTCAGCAAGTTCAAATGTGGTTGCGCCGGTTGTAAATACGTCATCTACGATCAAACAGGCATTGTATTCAATCTTGTCGCGATCACTTATCGAAAAAGCATCGGCAACATTAATATTTCTTTTCTCGAGCGTAAAACCCGTCTGCGTTTCGGTAAATTTTACTCGGTTTACAATGTTTTCATCAATCAGAGATAATCGGGTACTTTTACTCACCCCTACCGCAATTTTTCTCGCTTGGTTATATCCTCTTTTCTTTTTCTTTTTTTGATGAAGAGGAACCGGGATAATTAGCCACTTTTGCTTACTCAAAAGTTTACGTTTACGCATTGCTGTGCCTAATGCTTTCCCCAAATCAATACCTACTCCGCTAAGTTGATTGTACTTTAAATCGTGCAATAAATCCTGCAGAAAACCACCTTTATCAAAATTCCACATAGCGTATTGAAAGGAGATGAATTCGGGTAAGAAAATATCGGATGTTGTTTTACCGGCAGATAATTTGGTGTATTCAAACTTGGACTTCAAACAGGTTGAGCACAAAAATTCTGACGTGTCGGGTAATTGAAGCCCGCAAAGTTCACAAACATGAGGAAATAACACCTCTCTGATTCCACCTGTTATGTCGTTAAATTTTAAAATATCCCCAATTTTAATTTTCTCTTTGCTTTTGCTGAATGCTTTAATTACTTAGTTTGCTAGCAAAATTACAACGCCGAAATTTACGCTGTACCCTATGTCGCTTGGGAAAGATTTAGCTGCCAAAAGAAAACAATTAAGTCTCACATTAGAGGAGATTCAAGGACAGATTAAAATCCCAACACATATAATTGCTTCAATCGAAGATGATTCGATTTTCGAACAAATCGAAACGAACAAAACCTACACCCGAAGTTTTGTGCGCTCATACGCGAAAGCATTGGGAATTCACGATCAGGCAATCGTAGATGCTTTAGATTCTATCGAAGCAGGTTTATACACTCCCGGCACTTTACTGGATGATGATCTTGCACTAACCGCCGAAGAAGCTGCAGAAAGTGATGAGAGTCCGGTTACTTCTGATGAGTCAGAAATCATTCTTCAAAAGCCCAACATTGAAGAAAAAGACCCAAAACCAACACCTACCGTTGAGAATGTAAATTGGGCAGATTTGGGTAAACGATTTAATGCACCCACTGCAAGTACAAAAATTATTCTTCCTGCTGTTATTGCATTGGTAATCATAATTTTAGCGATTTTAATATTTATTTATCGGGCACCTATTATGGGCTTATTCTCGGAAGATGAACCAATCGAAAATGCAGAAGCTAATATCGAAAGTGAGAATGAACCATTAACTAGCAATGCCCTGATTGATACTACTGCATTAAGTCCAACCGAAATGGTGGATGAAGAGGCGATCACTCAATCTATTCCTGAGGAAATTCCAGAAGATAGCGAACCCGAAGATGCTGCACCGCAAGGGCCAAGAGCTGTAAACCTGCCTTTCAACCAATCGCTTACTGATACCCTTACTATCACAGTATACGCGGCATTCGATAAATTAGAACCTGTACGGGTTACTTCCGATTTCAATTGGAGAACGAATCCATTTTGGATGGAGCAAGGTCAAGCGTTCAATTTCAATTTTGTTGATACCGTATTAGTACGCGGACAATATTCCCGCATGTTGTTAATGTTTAACGGCCATGTTATTGAAGAACCTTTCGAGAATTATTACGATGAATCGTTCGACTCGATAATGCTAACTCGATCCATTCTCGGTGATCAAAAGTACTTCATTCAGCCAAACGCTACCTTCCCAAATCAGGTTAATCCTCCGGATAGCTTAGTTTTTCCACTGTCGAATTAATCCTAAAGTTTTATGAACAAGCAAGAAGCCATCAAACGGGTAGATGAGCTGCGTTCGATTCTGAATAAAGCAAACGAAGCTTACTATCAGGATGCCAAGCCGTTTATGAGCGATAAAGAATTTGATGAATCGCTTAAAGAATTAGAGGCGCTTGAACAAAAATTTGATTTAACCTCCCCCGATTCTCCAACTCAACGTGTTGGTGGCGAAACTTCCTCACAATTCGAAACTGTAGCTCATCCTATACCTATGCTCAGTTTGGATAACACCTACAACGAACAGGAATTAAAGGATTTTGACGGGCGCGTACAGAAAATACTCGGTCACACCGATTACAATTATCTGGTTGAATTAAAGTTTGATGGAGCTTCCATCAGATTACGCTACGAAAATGGAGAATTTGTACTTGGCGCGACCCGAGGCAACGGGGAAAAAGGCGACGACATTACTAGAAATCTTAAAACGGTGCAAGACATCCCTCTTACATTAAAAGGAAGCTTTCCTGCAGTAGTTGAGGTACGGGGAGAAGCATACATGGAGCGCGAAGCTTTTGCCCGAATGAACGAACGCCGTGAAGAGGAAGGGCTTAATGTGTTTGCAAATCCACGAAATTCAACTGCGGGTTCTTTAAAAATGCAGGATCCTAAAGCCGTGGCTCAACGCCCAATTCGCTTTTTTGCTTTCGATTTAATCTTCGATGACGAAGATCCGGAAATCACGCAATGGAAAAAAAACGAGCTTATTCAGCAATTTGGTCTCCCGTTTAATGAACATCCCACCGTTTGTGATACCATTGATGATGTACTCAAAGTAATTCACAAATTTGACTCATTACGCCACGAATTACCATACGAAACGGATGGAGTGGTCATTAAAATCAACCAAGCTAATCTAAGAGATCAGTTAGGAAGCACCTCAAAATTTCCGAGATGGGCCATTGCTTACAAATTTGAAGCAGAGCAAGCACAAACGAAACTAAATGATATTTCACTGCAAGTTGGTCGTTTGGGAACCATTACTCCCGTGGCCGAGCTTGAACCCGTTTTATTGGCCGGTACAACCGTTAAACGAGCATCTTTGCACAATGAAGAAGAAATTCAACGCAAAGATATTCGCATTGGCGATACCGTGCTGGTAGAAAAAGCCGGTGAAATTATACCACAAGTGGTAAGCGTAGTAAACCCGAATCGAAACGATCGTTCTGAACCCTTTGAGTTCCCGTCAACTTGCCCAGCATGTGATTCTGAATTGATAAAATACGAAGGCGAAGTGGCCTGGCGCTGTATCAATCCTGAATGCCCACCGCAAGTTCGCATAAAAATCGAACATTTCGCCTCAAGAGATGCCCTTGATATTGAAGGGCTAGGTGAATCTGTAGTTGATCAACTTGTTTCGGAGGGTTTGATATCGAACTATGCTGATCTGTTTGATTTACGCGTTGAGCAAATCATTCCTCTTGAGCGTATGGCTGAAAAATCGGCGCAAAACCTTATTTCAGCGATTGAATTAGCAAAAGAACAACCATTTGAACGTGTCTTGTATGCCTTAGGCATTCGATTTGTTGGAAAAACCGTGGCAAAAGATTTAGCTAAAGCATTTAAATCCATTGAGCAATTACAAACTGCCTCAGAGGACGAATTACTTGCTGTTGATTCCATAGGACCAAGAATTGCTGAATCGGTTATTCAGTTTTTCGGAAGTGATTTTAATCAAATAATAATTGATCGACTTAAAGCCGCAGGCTTACAATTCGAAATGGAAGAACAAGAAATGGCTTCCTCCAAACTGGAGGGTAAAACAGTAGTTCTTACCGGATCCCTGCCTTCGCTTTCAAGAAAACAAGCTTCTAAAATTATTGAAAAACATGGTGGAAAAACCTCCTCTTCCGTTTCTAAGAAAACCGATTTTGTATTAGCCGGTGAATCTGCCGGTTCTAAACTTACCAAAGCACAGGATCTAGGAATTACCATTTGGGATGAAGCCGAATTCTTGAACTTTCTAGGAAAAGACATTAATTCTTAGATTAGCTTCGTGCAAAGCCATTAAACAGAGCGATTCCCTTGCAAAGATTTTCGTTCTACCAAATCTATACCATCGCATATCAGGATTCTTAATTCCATTCTGAATTGTCTATCTTCCAACAATCGTTAATTTTAGTGTACCATGGACATCAATCCTCTTGATACTGAACAGATTGGATTAAAAACGCTCGAAAAACATCTCATTCGTACCCGAAGCGAAGTGTCTCTTAAAATTGGAATTCCTCGTGAGCACTCAAATGATGAAAGGCGTGTTTGTTTAACTCCAGGTGGCGTAGCTATTTTAAAAGCAAATGGGCATGAGATATTCATCGAAAAAGGTGCGGGTGATGAAGCCAAATTCTCAGATCGAGATTATGCTGATTCAGGTGCAGAAATTGCATTTAGTACCGAAGATGTATTCAAAAAATCTGAATTGATCTTAAAAGTTGCTCCACTTAGCGATGATGAAATCGAGTATTTGCAACCAAATCAATCGATTATTTCTGCCCTTCACCTCGGCAACCAAAAGCCGGAATATTTTGAAGCCTTAACTAAAAAATCGATCACTGGGATCGGTTACGAATTCATTAGAGGTGCAGATGGTGAGTTTCCGATCGTAAGAATGATGCATGAAATTACCGGTTCAATGTCGGTACAAATCGCTGCGCATTACATGGAAAACCTGAGTGGTGGTCAAGGAGTAATGCTTGGTGGAATTTCAGGAGTACCACCCGCAACAGTAGTAATTTTGGGAGCCGGAATTACTGCCGAGTATGCCGCTCGAACTGCGTTGGGCTACGGTGCACAAGTTTTTGTAATGGATAACGATTTGGCTGCACTTCGTCGATTAGAAAATGATTTGGATCGAAGAATTATTACTGCAGTAGCGAATACTCAATATCTGAGCCATGCTTTAAAATTTACCGATGTTATTATTGGAGCAGTGATGGCCGAGGGCGATCGATCACCTTGTTTGGTTACCAACGAAATGGTAGCAAGCATGAAAGCCGGTAGTGTAATTGTAGACACCGTAATTGATCAAGGTGGATGTATCGCAACAAGCAGACCAACTACACATTCGAACCCAATTTTTCTTGCGCATGATGTTACTCATTATTGCGTGCCGAACATTCCCTCCAACGTTGCCCGAACAGCAACTAATGCTTTAAATAATGTGTTGGTACCATACGTGCTGGCAATTGGGGAAGCAGGAGGAATTAAGGAATGTTTATGGGATAATGTTGCTCTAAGAAATGGTACTTATGTGTATAAGAATCATCTTACCAAAAAATCACTCAGTAAGATGTTCGAAATGCCCTATCGAGAAATCGAAATGCTGATAGCTTCTCAAATTTAAATCTCTTTCATACCATTTTTGAACTATGAGTGAGTTATCACCGTCGAATTTTAAGCGAATTAGTATGATTAATTGGGTTCTCAGTCTACCATTAATTGTATTGTTTGCCTGGCCCTACTATTACGCCGCTAAATTGGTTGGAATGGGAGAAGCCCTGCGTTATTTAGGAGCGTTTATATTCTCGCTTCCATTTACGCTCACCATTATTCATGGACACGTTACCATGGCTCTAGGTTCCTTCCATCGGTTAAACTACTACCAATGGCTTACCGAGCGCCCTTTCAGTTTCGGTTTGTTCTATAATGATCTACTTATCAGTACCCGATTTCGACTAATTTTACTAATCGTTAGCTTGATTTTTCTGCCTGTCGGGTATTTGATTTCTATTTAGACGTAAATTTGCATGAACACCAAGAGCTGAAGCTCTTTCTTGCTTATGATCTTGCTAGAAATTCAAACTTTAGATCTCAAGTTTTTTCTTACCTCAGTCATAAACAAGCAGGGACTTTAGTCCCTGCAATCTTCTCCAAAGCCAATAATGTGTAATCTGAATAATGATCTATTCCAATACCACCAAGAGCTGAAGCACTTTCTTGCTTATTATCTTGCTAGAAATTCAAACTTTAGATCTCAAGTTCTTTCTTACCTCAGTCATAAACAAGCAGGGACTTTAGTCCTGCATCCTATTTGGCATCATTTTCTTTATTTCTTCTGCAAAACTATTCGTGCGGTGATGCTTTTCCTGATTGTAAATATACTTTCTGACGCTCATTACGTCCTTATGTGAAACTGAAAAAATCCCATAACCTTCTTGCCATTCGAAATTTTCATCTAAGATGACATTTTTATTTATCCAGTGTGAAGATTCTCCTTTTATATGTTGTATTACTTCTGCAGGATTTTGTGTAGTTCTCAAACGAAACAAGCAATGCACATGATCTTCAACACCGTTAATTATATCAAGTTGAATTCGATATCTTTCAGCATTTTCTTTTATATGCCTAAAAACTTTGAACCGAAAATCTTTGGTTAAAATCTTTTTTCTATCCTTCGTACTCCAAATCGCGTGCAACCAGATTATTGATAAATTATTCGACATCCCCCTAACTCTTAACTGCTAACTTTTATGATGATCAATCTATATTAAACATCATTTTTTTATTACTTAAAACCGATATACGCCTAAAATTGAAAATTAATTTAGTTCTAATCAATTGTTAAATTTGCAAATTTTGATTCTCAAATACTTTCAAGCTCGGTCATAAACAAGCAGGGACTTTAGTCCTGTTTTCCTTTCCAAAACCAATAATGTGTAATTTGGATCATGATCTATTCCAATACCACCAAGAGCTGAAGCTCTCTCTTGCTAATTATCTTGCTTGGTTTGCAAACCTTGATTCCCTAAATATTTTCAACCTAGATCATAAACAAGCAGGGACTTTAGTCCCTGCAGTCCCTACCAAGTCCACAATGAAGAATTCTAATTCATAATCTACACCCATACCACCAAGAGCTGAAGCTCTTTCTTGCTTATGATCTTGCTAGAAATTCAAACTTTAGATCTCAAGTTCTTTCTTACCTCAGTCATAAACAAGCAGGGACTTTAGTCCCTGCAATCAAACCAACTATTACATTTAACTCACAATCAGATCTAAATCGGTTCGCCGGTCTTTATTGCTTCTACCACACTCGGGTCAAGTAATGTTGAAGTATCCCCAATATTTTCAAGATCATTGGCGGCTACTTTTCTCAAGATACGGCGCATAATTTTACCCGATCGGGTTTTAGGTAATCCGGGTACGATCTGGATTTTATCAGGTTTAGCGATTGGGCCTATTATTTTGACAACTAAATCCAATAATTCCTTCTTAAAGGCAGCTGTATCTGCTACTTCTTCATCACAAATCATGAAAGCATATACTCCTTGACCTTTAATATCATGCGGATATCCAACAACTGCGGTTTCAACTACTTTCGGGTGTTCATCAAGTGCATTTTCAATTTCTGCTGTACCCAATCGGTGACCGGAAACATTCAACACATCATCTACGCGTCCGGTAATTCGATAATAACCGTCCTCGTCGCGACGACAGCCATCACCAGTAAAATAATAGCCTTTGTAGGTTGATAAGTATGTTTGCTTATACCGTTCGTGATCACCATATACTGTACGCGCTATTGATGGCCAAGGATGTTTGATGCATAAATTTCCTTCTACGGCATTGCCCTCAATTTCATTACCATTTTCATCCATCAAAACAGGAAAAATACCGGGCAAAGGTAAGGTCGCAAATCCCGGTTTGGTAGGCGTAATACCGGCTAATGGCGAGATCATAATTCCACCAGTTTCTGTTTGCCACCAAGTATCAACAATCGAACATCTACCTCCGCCAATATGAGTATGATACCAGTGCCACGCTTCTTCATTAATGGGTTCTCCTACTGTTCCCAGCACTTTCAATGAGCTTAAATCATATTTTTTCACAAAATCCATGTCATAACTCATCAAAGCCCGAATGGCAGTTGGAGCGGTATAAAAGTGTGTTACTTTATACTTTTCAACAACTTCCCAAAATCTTCCTGCATCTGGATAGGTTGGAGTTCCCTCGAATATTATTCCCGTAGTTCCTGTAAAGAGTGGGCCGTAAATGATGTAACTATGCCCTGTTATCCAACCTGCATCCGCGGTACACCAATATACATCATCGGCTCCAACCTGAAATACATTCCGGAATGAATAGCTGGTATACACCATGTATCCCCCACAAGTATGAACTACACCCTTCGGCTTACCGGTCGACCCGGATGTGTAGAGAATAAATAGTGGATCTTCCGAATCCATTTCTACAGCTTCATGTTGTTTGGATGCATTTCGAATCAAATTGTGCCACCATCTGTCACGACCTTCTACCCAGTTGATATCACGATTTGTCCGCTGACAAACAATTACATGCTCTACGGAAGGGCAAGATTCAAGCGCTTCATCCGAAATATCTTTCAATGGTACATGTTTATCACCACGACGAAGTCCGTCGTTTGTAATCAGCATTTTAGCTTCGCAATCATTGATTCTCTCTGAAAGTGATTGGGCTGAAAATCCTGCAAAAACTATACTGTGTACCGCACCAATACGAGCGCACGCCAAGGCAGAAATCACCAACTCCGGAGTCATTGCCATATAAATACAAACTCGATCACCTTTTCTAATTCCTTTTTCCTCCAACACATTCGCAAATCGACACACATCTTCGTGTAGCTGTTTGTAGGTGATAGTTCTTCGAAAAGAATCAGGGTGATTGGGTTCAAAAATAAAGGCAGTTTTATTACCAATGGTGTTTAAATGACGATCTAAGGCATTTTCGGTAATGTTTAATTTTCCGCCTTCAAACCATTTAATATTAGCAGTTTTGAAGCCACCGGTTTGTACTTTATCCCATCGTTTTCGCCAGTAGAATGTGCCGGCTTCGTGATCCCAGAATTCTAGCCGTTCTTTCTCGCTTTCTTCAAAAGTTTCATGATATTCATTGAACGATTTAATATTCAGCCACATTGTTCTACTCGCTTTAAGGATTATAATTCGGCTCGATATTGACCTTTTTTATTCGAAGTTGCAAGCATAATAATGTGCATAATGTTCAGAAAAGCGTTTTTTTTACATTCTTGATTCAAAATGAAGCGAACACCCGGATATCAACAAATTGCTGACTGGTTTGCCCAAAAAAATTGGGAAGTTTTTCCATTTCAAAAAGATGCATGGGGTGCCTTCTTAAATGGACAGAATGGCCTGCTAAATGCTCCAACAGGATCTGGTAAGACGTATGCATTATGGCTTCCAATGCTTATAAAATGGATCAATACTCATCCTGAAGAATATCAGAAATTAGAGAAGAATGGTTTACAATTACTCTGGATAACTCCACTTCGTGCTCTAGCTAAAGACATTCAAAACGCGCTACAAACTTCTGTAGATGACTTAGGTATTCCGTGGGAAATTGGTCGACGTACCGGTGATGTTTCCACTTCTGTAAAACAAAAACAAAACAGAAAAATGCCGGAAGTTCTTATCACTACGCCGGAAAGTGTCCATGTGTTAATGGCTCAAAAAAACTATGCACGACATTTCAAAAATCTACAATGTGTGGTGGTTGATGAATGGCACGAACTTCTGGGATCGAAACGTGGCATTCAAACTGAACTTGCACTATCCAGGCTAAAATCAGTGCAACAAAGTTTACAGATTTGGGGAATATCAGCCACCATAGGTAATTTGGAAGAGGCGATGGAAGTATTACTAGGAGAAGATCACTCACATGAGAGTTCAACGATTATCCGAGCTGATATCAAAAAAGAGATGAAAATTTCTACGGTAATTCCTGATGAAGTGGAAACTTTTCCTTGGTCGGGGCATCTAGGACTCAATTTACTCCATAAAATCACTCCTATTATAGATGAGCATACTTCCACACTGGTTTTTACTAACACACGTGGACAGGCAGAGGCTTGGTTTCAGAATATATTGGCAGCCCGGCCAGATTATGCAGGTCAGATTGCGCTACATCATGGATCGCTGGATAGAGAAGTACGCAATTGGGTTGAACAGGCGCTTCATG
Source organism: bacterium (assembly GCA_024742815.1). GTDB lineage: Bacteria > Bacteroidota > Rhodothermia > Balneolales > Balneolaceae > HXMU1420-13. The sequence continues at coordinate 36,961 of JANSXX010000010.1, read as the reverse complement.
AAGGGATTTTGAAAGCTGTTGTTTGCACCTCAAGTTTAGATCTAGGTGTCGATTTTCGTCCTGTTGATACAGTAATTCAAATTGGGAGCCCAAAAGGTGTTGCCAGATTTATGCAACGTGCAGGAAGAAGCGGGCATCGCCCCGGTGCTACGAGTTCCATTTACTTCGTACCTACCCATGCGCTTGAACTGGTTGAGGCTGCAGCATTAAAAAGTGCCGTTGATGAATCCGAAATGGAAAGTCGGGATCCCATTCTAAAACCCATCGATGTGTTGGTTCAATATCTTGTAACACTTGCTGTTTCTGATGGATTTAAGCCAGATGAAATTTTTGATGAAGTACGAAAGACATTTGCTTATCAAACACTAACAGCTCACGAATGGGATTGGATACTCACGTTCATAACAACGGGTGGTAAATCATTGGGAAAGTATCCCGAATACTCGAAAGTTATTGTTGATGAGGACGGCATTTATAAAGTAACTGACCGAAAAATAGCTCGAAGGCATCGTATGAGTATCGGAACGATCACATCCGACTCAATGATGAGGGTGAAATATTTATCGGGCGGTAATCTTGGGTCTATCGAAGAAACTTTTATTGCCAGCTTGAACATTGGCGACAAATTTTGGTTTGCTGGCCGAAATCTTGAATTGATTCAGCTCAAAGAAATGACGGCTTATGTTCGGCGTGCAAAGGGTACTAAATCCAAAGTACCAAGCTGGCAAGGTGGACGAATGTCATTGTCATCAAATATGACCAAGTTACTGCGAAATACCATGCAGAAAGCCATTAGCGGGAATATTCAATCTGTGGAAATTGAAGCCATTAAACCCATCTTAGATGTACAAAAAACTTGGTCCATTTTACCCGGTAATAATCAATTTCTAATCGAAAAATCATTCTCCAGAGAAGGTTGCCATGTTTTTTTCTATCCATTTGAAGGGCGTTACGTTCATGAGGGAATGTCGGCGTTAGTCGCACACCGAATATCGAAAATGATTCCAATCACATTCTCGATCGCGATGAATGATTATGGGTTTGAATTACTCTCCGATCAGGATATCCCGATCGAAAAAGCATTAGATAACAACTTATTTTCCCCGGATAATTTAATTGATGATATCACCGCTAGTTTAAACAACAGTGAATTAGCAAAAAGAAAGTTTTGGGAAATTGGCCAAGTAGCCGGACTAGTTTTTCATGGGTTTCCGGGTGAGCAGCGAAAAACTAAGCACCTCCGAATGTCAACCAGTTTAATGTTTGATGTATTTACTGAATATGAACCTGATCATTTATTAGTACAACAAGCATTCGAAGAAGTGCTATTTTTCCAATTAGACGAATTAAGATTGCGCAAAGTGTTACACAAAATACAAAACCAGGAAATTGTCTTAAACCATACTGAGAGGTTTACTCCCTATGCGTTTCCAATAATGGTTGATCGTTTGCGGGGGAAATTAAGTTCAGAAAAACTCATAGACCGAGTTCGAAAAATGCAGGCACAACTCGAAAAACACGTGAAGTGACGATTAAAAAGGAATTCGAATACACAATTTCAGATCAAAGTTTTTTACTACTTGCCCAAAAGGCTCTTTTTTGGAAAAATGAGCAGATGCTCATGATTTCAGATGTGCATTTAGGTAAAGCCGGGCATTTTCGAAAGCATGGAATTGCGTTACCAAAATCGTCGAATGATGAGAATCTAAGCAGAATCGATCTTTTAATTGAAGAATATCAACCTAATAGTCTCTTGTTCTTGGGTGACCTCTTTCATAGTGAAAAAAATGATGAATGGGATGCTTTTAAACTGTGGCGGAAATCTCATCGTGATATCGAATTTATTTTGGTTTTAGGCAATCACGAAATATATCCACAATCACACTATGAACTATTAGGTATTAAGTGCTATGATTTATATTTGAAATCAGGGATCAAACTTTTGCACGACAATAGCGATTTATCTACTATCGGTGACAATCTATTTTGCATATCAGGTCATATTCATCCGGCGATTCAAATGAAAGGCAAAGGACGACAAAGACTTCGGCTACCTTGTTTTCATATTCACTCACAATCATTGCTCATGCCTGCTTTTGGAAATCTTACCGGTTCATTTACAATAAAACCAAGTTCAGATGATCAGGTATTCGCTATCATTGATGATCAAATAATCGAAATTAATACATGAATACTCAGATTTGTTACACCCGAAAAAAAATTTTTTTAAGTGCGATAATTCTATTCACTGTGCTTCTCTGGTCAAATTTGTTACACGCACAAATGAATGATTTTGACCCCGAATTTTACTTCGAAAACTCAATTCAGATCCAAAAAACCGGTATGATTGTGCTCGGTAGCTGGGCCGGTTTAAATTTATTAACAGGCGCGGGAGGTAATTTTTATTTCAAAAATGAAACGAAGTATTTTTTCCAAATGAACGCAGCCTGGAATGTTATTAATCTTGGGATTGCTGCTATCGGATATTATGGCATTCCGGAAATGACGAGCGCACTTACTAATGCAGAAATGCTTTCTGAGATGCGAAACTTTGATCTTATTCTACTAATCAATGCTGGTTTAGACGTGCTGTATATTGGGGTTGGGTCTTATTTATTACGGCGAGGATTAAAAAACAATAATCATAGATTCATCGGTTATGGGAGATCTGTAATTTTGCAAGGAGGCTTTTTATTTATTTTTGATCTGGCACTTTATCTGCGACACTCTCCCAACACAAAAGGCTTATTTCAGATTACAGAAAATATTACGTTTACAGGAAACGGGTTATCGATTGCTTTTTAACTACTCGTTAGACTTCCGTTTGTAGCAATGGTGAAGTCGCCCAAGTATTCTGGATTTTCTAGTTCTTACGTTCGCCCCAGACAATCCGAATTCTTCTTTTGCTTCGTCGGTGGTAGCATCCGGTTTATCGATGAAATATTCGATAAATGAGCGCGACTTTTCCTGCAATTCTTCAAGGCATTCTTTTAGGATACGCTGCCGCTCTTTATCCAATAAGTTTTGGAATTGCTCTTCCGGCTCATAAAGATTATTTAAAGCTTCTTCTTCGTAATTAAATTTATGTTCGCGTTTAGAATATCTCAGATACTCATGTCTGCAAGATTTGATGAAGTAGCTAAAGATATATTTACTCTCTTTGATTTTGTCTTTTCGTATTTGTTCAAAAACGTCCAAAAAGGCTTGTTGAACACATTCTTTGGCTGCATTCCGTTTAGCATTCATTACAACACAAAGGTAATCCTCTAGCCTTGGAATTATCTCATTTATCAAATTCCTAGCCTTTTTCTCATCCCCTTGCTGAAGAGCTTCTACTAAATCTGAATAATCAACCTTGGATTTCGTCAAAAGAATTAATCAATAATTTATGTTTAGTACTGCCCGAATCTAACGATAAATCAGATAGACATTCCTTCAAATTTATGTTTCTAACAGTCGCGCAGGATAGCCTTTTCTGAGCTATTATCGGCAAATATGAGAGGAAAATTAGTAAATTTTAATATTCATTTTGAGCAAAACATAAAAATAGTTTAGGTTAATCGTGTAACAAAAATTAGATAATGATCTCTTATTCTTAACAAAAATTATGTTATAAAATTAGCAGTAAACAAATAATAATTTTGTAACAAATCAGACAATAAGAACTCTATATCTGGACCTAAAAAATAAATTATAATCAACCAAACTTTACTACACCATGAAAAACGTAAAATCTCTATTCGCCCTACTTACTCTACTTGCTGTTTCTTTCGCCTGTGCTCCTGTCGCTGAATCCCCGATCACCGAAGCTCCGGCTCCTGCCACCGAAGTAACTACCGATGAAGCTGCCTTCCCTTGGATGGACGAGGCCGACAACTGCTGTGGTGGAAAACCAATCCTTTCCAAGCCAAAAATCTAACTCATTCCCTCAATCAACACTTTATAACAACCAAATTATACCACACCATGAAAAACGTAAAATCTCTATTCGCCCTACTTACTCTACTTGCTGTTTCTTTCGCCTGCGCTCCTGTAGCCGAAACCCCGATCACTGAAGCTCCGGCTCCTGCCACCGAAGTAACTACCGATGAAGCGGCCTTCCCATGGATGGACGAAGCGGATAATTGCTGCGGTGGAAAACCAATCCTTTCCAAGCCAAAAATCTAACTCGCTCCCCCTCAATCAACACACTTAACAATCAAATTGTACCACACCATGAAAAATGTAAAATCTCTGTTCGCCTTACTTACTCTACTTGCTGTTTCTTTCGCCTGCGCTCCCGTAGCCGAAACCCCGATCACCGAAGCTCCGGCTCCTGCCACCGAAGTAACTACCGATGAAGCTGCCTTCCCATGGATGGACGAAGCGGATAACTGCTGCGGTGGAAAACCAATCCTTTCCAAGCCAAAAATCTAATTACTAATTTATTGCTTTTGTAATGATGGTCGATATATTTGAGTATGATTGTTGCACTCTTACTGTTATTACAAATAGCACCTACTTTTGATTTAAACAATAAGATTAATGAACAAGTAGATCTCTATGCCGAAAATATATCAGACGGAAATGAAAAAACTCTAAACTATTGGGGTTTATTGGAACTCTACTATTCATCTTGTGATGCCAGCGCGTTGATCCGTAAGAGAATATCAACGCTAAGTGCTTCTGAGTTGAAACAGTATTTTATGAATAGTGATTGTTCAGATCCAATAGATTCTGATAGAATTCAAAGTAATATTCTTGAAATTGCTGTAGAACAAGAACTTCCCGGACTGATTGCTTACTATGCGATTTCTTACGATAACCAAGCAATTATAGAAACTTATTTTGATCGAGTTACTAATTCCGAAATTCTGATTGATGATGAAGATTTAGCTTTTCTCTCAGCATTACTAAATCAAACCAACTTCGAAATATCGGACATCCCACCTAAATATAGATCAATAATTCTATTTGAAATCGTATTTAATGATCATTTGGAAAAGTATTTAGCTAATTCCATAAATATTGATGCAAATACATTCTTTCAATTATCTGATGGCACCGATTCTTATTTCAATAGATCTATCTATGACGCTCTTCAATCTTTCATGCTATTTCATGAGAGTAGATATCATTTACTCAGCGAAAAAACAGACAAACTGATAAGTGATCACATATTCCCATTTACTGATCAACGAATACGTTACTCGAGAGCAGCTTCATTTGCAAACTATTCTATTGGCAGATATGATCGCTCATTAAAACTTCAACGGAATATCATTTATCCACTTTCTGTTTTCTATAATTTAGATGAGTATATAGACGACTCTAAGTTTACTCAAGGCGTAAATCTTTTATCACTTGGTAAATTTAATGAGGCAAAAAACATTTTTGAGGAGTTGAATTCAAAACCCAATCCTAATGTAAGTAGTGCAGAATTATTTAATAACTTGAGTGTCTGTTATCTTAGATTGGGTGAAAAAAATAAGTACATAAGCTATTTGTTGGAAGCTTATGAAACCGCATCTAGCAGAGATGATCATTTCGTTAAACTAACCATCCTAAGCAATCTATTCTTCTACTATTCCAGTATAGGTGATAAGAAAACCGCACTTGAATACTTAGATCTTGCAGAACAAATTGCAATTGAAAGTAACGACTCCTATCAAATTGCAAGTATTAGGGCATTTACCGGTGTGTTTTATTGGCAATCTGAAAATGATGCACAAAAAGCTTTAAAAGAGATGAAAGTCGCATCGGAAGTGTTTGACCCTACCACTGATTTCTTTGATTTCTCGAGAACTAAAAAAGTAATCTCTCAAATTTACATTGAGCTCGATTCGCTCAACCGAGCGGAAGACATTCTCATAAATCTAAAAGATTTATCAGCGGAAAACTCTAATACGAACGCTTATCTAGAGTCGCTGATTGGCTTACTCGAATTATCCTTGATTAAAGAGGATGTAGAGCAAGCAAAAAACCTTCTCGACGAAATTGACATCTATCAGAAATCAAATCTAGAATTTGAGACCTTGGTAAAATACAATACACTTAACGCATTGTATTTACTGAGCATTGGCAAGGAAAGATTAGCCTACAACAGAATAAAACCTGTTGTAACCCAAGTGTTAGAAAGAGCAAGAACTAGTATTGATAGCCAAACCGGATTTTGGATTCAGGAAAGAGAATATGTTGAAGCTTTCAATTCTGCACTGAAAATTTATCTAGCCTTGAATAATAACTTAGAGGCTATTCAGCTACTGGATGACATTAAAACGATAAATGATGTTGCCCTTTATAACAGTCCTATTTTGAGAGCAAACAGATTAAGTGAAGAAGATCTAGCAAACGACCGCCTACTTAATCAACAAATACAAGAATTACGTACTACCTACCTAAATGCACAAGGTTCAGCTGAGGAACTTGCGATAAAAAACCAAATTGATCAATTAGCAGCTCAAAGAGAAGAAATTGCAAATAAAATACGGAACACTAATCGTCCCAAGACATTCCCAATTTGGAAGGCTGTACAATCTATAAATCAAGATCAACAGCTGCTACATTTTACCGAAGTTGGTGATCAATTATACATTACCAGCATTACCGAAGAAACAACAAACATCCGTTCAATAGAATTTAAGAGTTCTGAAAAAGCATTATTTGATGGTGTTGCTAATAATATTGCGCTTTCACACACCAACTTAATCGATTTATTTGAGATCTATAAAATGCTAGAATTGGATAGCATAATAGACAGCGAAAACAGCAACTTAATAATCATCCCTGATAACTACCTGTACCGAATACCTCTCGATATTTTACCAACCCAGCGCCCTACTTCTAGTGTAAGTTACGGCTCTACCGAGTATTTGATCGAGGACTTCGATATAGAATATTTCGGGTCCCTACAAGAATACATCGCTAACTCAAGGCACGATTATCAGACCTTTGAAACAGACCTTTCTGTGTTTGCGATATCAGATTTCACTGATTTTTCGAGTAATTACTTACCATCACTACCTTTCGCCACGCAAGAAGCCAGGGTGATTGATGAAGTATTATATACTTTCGATGATAAATCAATATTTCTTGAAACTGAAGCCACAAAAAATAACTTCATCGAAAAAGTAAGCGAAAGCAAAATTGTTCATATTGCAACTCATAGTGAGGTATCGGAGCAGGATCCATTATTCTCAACGATCTTTTTAAATAATGATGAAGAAAACTCCTCTACGAATGCTCTTTATGCCTACGAATTGTTTGACAAAAGGCTTAATAGTGAACTTATCATGTTGAACTCATGTAGTTCAGGATCGGGCGAATATTTGCAAGGAAGTGGAATTATGGGCATTAATCGCGCCATGCGGTATGCAGGAGCTAAAAGCCTTGCACTAAATCTTTGGGCGGTTAATGATAAGGTAGCTTTTGAGTTTGCAGGTGTTTTTTATGAAGCTATTAATGATGGAAAATCGAAATCACAGGCGATGAAGGAAGCTAAACTATATTTGTTGGAATCCGGAAATGCTAATCCTCACTATTGGGGCGCTTTTATGCTTACTGGAAACCAAAGTCCATTAACAAAAAAACCGGCAAATGCCGGTCTTTTGTATCCAATACTATTATTATTAATAGGAAGTGTTAGTTTTTACTTACGAAGAGTAATTGCTATCTAACCTTATTAATGGCATTTAAATAGCTTTCTGCCACTCTGCTATATTGTCCATCAAGTTCAATAGTGTTTTGTAGAGCTTGTTCAGCTTCCGGCAATTTTTCTAACTGCACGTAGGTGTTCGCTAGATACCAGTAGCCTTTTTCGAGAATCAGCTTATTGATATCGTTTTTGGTGATTACATTGGAAAAACTTTCTAATGCATCCGAGTAATTACCATAATTGTATTGTATAGACCCCAAACTTAGCGATAGCAATGCAATTTCTTCGGTATCAGAAACTTCCGAAATTTCTTTTTCCAGCAAACCTATGGCTTCTTCTGTATTGCCATCGTTTGCCAATCTGATTGCAGTTTTTATCACTTCGTTATTGGTGATGGCCGGAGAATCGTTCGAACTACGGTAAGTATCGTATTCAATCCAAGCTAGAGCGTCTAATTCTGCCGGGCCGTTTGATGCTGTATAGTTTAACACACCGATAACCCCAATGATTATAGCAATAGCAGCAGCTACACCGTAACTTGCCACTTTTCGTAATCGGTAAGTTGGTGGCAATTCGTCAGCTTTCCTTCTATCCAGAATTACTTGTTTCAAATTAGCTACACTTTTAGTGTAATCTAAATAGTACTCGTTTTGTACCAGCTCCGCCCATAGCTCGTCTACCTGTTCTTCGGATAATTTTCCGTTGATATAAAGATCAATCTTTCTCTCAAGATCTTTATTTAAGTTACTTTCGATCATAATATTTTATCGTTCAAGTGATGATTACTACAATTTATTTTCAATAAAAGGAATTGTAACGGCGAGCAACGTACCTTGAACTACTCTGCATGGTTCTACTCTATACCCTATTCTGCAATTCCAACAACTGTAACAAAAAACCCTGCGTTACATTTTGTTGTTACCATGTAAGGAGCATTCTTTTATGCTTTTGTTACATCCTCATCAAAAAAAAATTCAAATATTTCGCACTATTAAAAGTACGAATGTAACTTCTTGTCACACAGTTATAAGAGTACTTTACTTAGCAATAATTTCATTAGAAATGACTAATAAAAAAACATCGTTTTTACTACTCTCAATCACCTTTTTTATAATTTTCTGTGCGTGCACACCACAAAACCGCACGTTTATTAAAGGAAATATAGATTATTTGGGAGATGCTGATATCTACCTAGAGACCATTCCTTTACATTATAAATATTCCGAAAAGACTCGAATTCCTATCAACGTTACCGATTCTGAGTTCAGCACCCAAGTTAATATTACCAAACCTCAAATCATTTATCTAGGCATACAAGACGAACAATATCCTATCTATGTGTCGCCGGGTGAAACGGTTACACTTGATATAATGCGCGCAGAATTCCCCAAAAAACTTGGAGTTGATGGATCCGGAAGCAATGCTAACAAAGCTTACCAGCAATATTTACAAGCCATTGACGGATTAGAATCACAAATAAAAGCGGAGATGGATAAGTTTAAAGTTGGTGAAGACAATAATGCACTGGAACTGAGTGCGGAGAAGGTTAAAAAGGCCGAAAATCATTTAAAAGACACTGACTTCAACAATCTTTACTTAAAGATTTTGGGTGAAGATCTTGTTCTACAAATACGAGCTATTGAATATTCGGCTCGTCATTATGATAGTTATGATGCTGATTCAGCTCGGCAAGAGCTTTTTGATTATGCTAAAGAAATCAACTTTTTTACCCTACAAACTTTAACTGCACAACGGGCAGGAATCCGTGATTTCACACATTATTATGCTCGTACCTTCGGGATTTATGATTCAGTAAATCAGGCGTTTGGTACTACTTTAGCTGAATACGACATCAAGCAGGTAGCGTATGAAGAATTGAATGAGAAGCGCATGCAAGTAATTGAACACATAGAAGAACGTGACGCAAAAGCATACGCTGAACTCTTTTTAGTTGCTGAAAGAATTGGTGAAATACCTCTTGAAAAAGCAACTCCATCCTACAAACGCTACCTAAACGAATATGCTGAGTATGAAGAATACACGAGTTTCTTAACCTGGTTCTATTCAGAAATTGAAAGTGTTTCTCCGGGGCAGCCCGCAATTCCATTTTCATTACCCGACAGTTCGGGTACCCTGTACACCATGGATGACTTTAAAGGAAGCTACGTACTTCTTGATTTCTGGGCGGGATGGTGTCAACCCTGTTTAGAAGAGTTTTCTTATATGCGGGATATTTATAACTCGTATAACCGGGAAGAACTTGAGATTATTGGGATTTCTACTGAGGTAGAACGATCTGTTTGGGTACAGGACATCGAACGATTTGATAATCCATGGGTGCAGTTATATGGAGGCAACGGATTCAATCAAGAAACATTTAAAGCCTATAAAGGAGGCGGAATTCCTTTTTATATTTTGATCGATCCCGAAGGAAACATTGTTCGATATAATGATATGCGTCCATCCTTTAACTTCACTGAGGTTTTGGATAGTTTACTAATTCATCATCAATCCCCTAAATAATAACCGAATGAAAAAAATTGCAGTTTTTGCACTTTTGATCTGCAATCTGGCATGCTCAGCTTCCTCCGAGAAAGAATCCTTCAACACAAAATATACCGATCAAGAACTTGGTCAATTACTTATTATTGGATTCAAAGGCACTGAAATAAATACTGAATCGCCAATCGTACAAAATTTAAAGAAATACAATATTGGTGGCGTAATATTAACTGATATTGATGATGCCACTGGAGCAACCGGTCGAAATATTGTTGACGCCAATCAGCTGTTAAAATTATCTTCGGCATTGGTTGCATACAGCCAGAATCCGCCAATTATTGCCATCGATCAAGAAGGTGGAAATGTTTCTCGTTTAAAGCAGGAATATGGATTTCCACCTACGAAAAGTGCCGAATATCTGGGAAGAATCGACAATCAAGATACAACACTCTACTATGCGCGCTCCATTGCTCAGGAGTTTATGGTTGTTGGAGTAAATACCAACTTTGCGCCGGTAGTAGATGTAAATCTAAATCCTGATAACCCCGAGATTGGCGCTTTAGAACGTAGTTTTTCTTCTAATCCAAACAAAGTGATAGAACATGCGGGATATGTACTGGACGAATTTGATAAGGAAGGAATTTTATCTGTTATCAAGCATTTTCCGGGCCAAGGAAGTGCAACTAATGCAAACTATAAAGGAATTCCTGACATCACCAACACTTGGCAAAGAAACGAATTACAACCATTTAAGGAATTAATTGAAAATCGAACCATACATGCAGTAATGGCCGGTCATATTTATAATGCAAACATCGACTCTATGTGGCCGGCTACCCTTTCTGAAAATACAATTCAAGAATTATTACGCGATTCAATTGGCTTTAAAGGAGTAGTTTTTTCTGAAGATATGCAGGAGGAAGCCATTCTAGAGTCATACGGGCTTGAAACTGCCATAGAACAAGCACTGAATGCCGGTGTTGACATCCTACTATTTAGAAATCTAGTGGAATACGACAAAGATATTGCCGAAAGAGCCATCACAATTATGCAGAAAGGCATTGCCGAAGGACGAATTAGCGAAACAAGAGTTGATAGCGCGCTTGCACGTGTTGGACGTTTGAAGAAAGAAGTGATCGAAGATTTGTGCACGTGTCTGACCTTTTAAAAGATATTGTCTTAAAAACAGAACAACATGTTCGTGAGAAACTGGAAGGCGAAGGAAGTGGGCATGATTGGTGGCACATCCATCGAGTTCGGAATACAGCGTTAACACTGGCTAAAGAAGAAAAGGCCGATATTTTTGTAGTAGAACTAGCCGCCTTATTGCATGATATTGCAGATCATAAATTTCATGATGGGGATGAAACGATCGGTCCTAGAGTTGCCGGTGCATGGCTGGAGCAGCTTCAGGTAGATGAATTCGTTATCAATCATGTTAAAGAAATTATCCGCGATGTTTCTTTTAAAGGCGCCGGCGTGAAAACTCCCATGCGAACTATTGAGGGCAAGGTGGTGCAAGATGCCGACCGACTTGATGCAATTGGCGCTATCGGCATAGCAAGAGCATTTGCATACGGCGGTTATAAAAAACGAGAACTTTATAACCCGGAGCACTCCCCTACTGAACATTCAAGTTTTGAAGCTTACAAAAGCGATACCGGCCCGACGATCAATCACTTTTATGAAAAACTGTTATTATTGAAAGATCGAATGAATACTCGAACCGGAAAACGTATAGCAGAAGAAAGACATCAATTTATGGAATTGTATCTTGATCGCTTCTTCAATGAATGGGATGGAAAATCCTGATAATTCCCGCTTGAGTATCAACATCGGATTCGATACTCTTTAACGCACCGAAATTCTTTTATCACTACTCTAATGACATTAACACAGCTCTCTTACATCGTTGCCGTAGACAAGTACCGCCATTTTGCTACCGCTGCTCAAAAAATATATATCACGCAGCCGACTTTAAGTATGCAAATTCAAAAACTGGAAGATGAACTTGGCGTTTTAATTTTCGATCGATCAAAATCGCCCGTAATTCCTACAGATGTTGGAACCAAAATTATCGATCAGGCAAAAGTAATTTTAAGTGGTGCTAAACACATCGAAGATATTGCTGCCGTTGAAGATGGCGAATTGAAAGGTTCGTTTAAGGTTGGCATCATTCCAACCATCGCACCATATTTAGTGCCTTTGTTTTTAAAAACCTTCGTCGAAACCTATCCGCAAATAGACCTGACTTTCGAAGAAGCATTAACTGCCGATGTACTCGAAGGTCTGCATGATGATGAATTGGATGTGGGAATCATTGCGACATCAACCAACAACAATCTATTCGAAACTGAACTCTTTTTAGAGCCGTTTCTCGGGTATGTATCGGTTGGGCACAAATACGCCGGCAAAGATCTACTGACTTTAGAAGATTTATATGAAGAAAACCTGTGGTTATTAAACGAAGGCCATTGTTTCCGAGATCAAGTGATGAAAATCTGTCGCAAAGAAAATCAAAAAGTGAATAAAGGAAATGTGGTATTCGAAAGTGGAAACCTTGAAACGTTAAAACGATTAGTAGAACAGGATTTTGGAGTTACATTAATGCCGTTCTTGTCGATGGAAGACCACGATACCCGATGTGCCAATGGCGTAATTAAGCAGTTCAATGATCCTATTCCTACGCGAAAAATCCGGATGGTATACAGCCGCGAATATCTAAAGAATAATTTGATAGAAGCTCTAGCATCTACCATTATGAATACTATCCCGGATTCACTTAAAAATCAGTCGCCTGAATTGTTGTTAGATTAAGATGGGGCACATGAAACAGTCATTTGAACTATTTAGCCGTCAGGGAGCCAAATTCCTGATTGTTGAATTCGTCATCATATTCTTAGGAGTGTACTTGGCTTTTCTATTTCAAAATTACACCGCGAATCAACACATAAAATCGGAGCAAACTAAAGTATTAATTGGCTTGAAGGCTGATTTAGAATACTTTCGACTGTTCTTTCCGGGCTATTCGAGCAATGCAGAACGATTAGTACAAAACTGGAATGATGTTTATAGCTCCAATGCCATTGATGATTTTTCCAGCTGGCGATTCATCCAACCCCAATACGATTATACCGCTTTAGAATACGCACTTAATGCAGATGCAGACGTCATCGACTATGATTTGCACACTCGAGTTGCCGAAGTTTATCAAGAGTTGCAAAAGCTTCGACATACTGAATTACTGATCACCGAAATTGCCATGAGTTATCAAGCGATTCCGAATAATATTTCTGCTTCGGAAGAACTTGAATTTATTAAAGCTCAAAATCGGAATAAATTTCGCATGTTCATTGATCGCTCTGTTGATCGACATCGAATATTGAGTCGCATCGCTGATATTTCAGAAACTGTTATACCAACAATCAACGAACGGTTTGAGCCCGAGACGTTAAAAGAAATTGAGCTGGAATTAATTTCGAATCAAATTCAACTATCGGGTAGTAGTCAAGTGGATGAATATATTCCCTTGTTACTTCAGTATTTTCCTAATCTGAATGAACAAGAAATCCGGAATGCGTTAAGCAATCCGGATTAGTTAATATCAGTTACCGTTAAGGCAGATAAGAAAGGCCTCTTTTGAGTTTCCACATAAAGTATTTTTCGAGAAATACTTTAAAGAAGTCGAAAATGACGTTTGGAATCATCAAAGCAAATACTCTTGGTTTGAATAAAGAATTGCTTAGAATAATTACTTCTTTTTCGCCGGCATCCATCACACATAAGCCCGGAATTTCGCCCCATGGCTTTTCTTCCATTTTATCGATGCCTTTGATCGTATTTATTACGTTATGAGCAACTACTTTACCGGTTACATCGCTTGGATATCCGGTTTTAGGAACGCTAAAAGGAACTTCACCTTGCTCGAAAGGTGGGGCCACATTCACTGCTAATCCTGCTGCCCATACATTGGTTAACGTTTCATGACGATACGAAGGTAAAGTTGGTATAAATTGATTGGCCGGGCAATTTAAACCGGGTGAGTTTTCGATGAAATCAACACCGGTAAACGGAGGCATCAGCATTTTAAATCGAGATTCTATTTCCGAACCGTCACTTAACACTACTTTTTCTGCTGTTATTTCATCTACTCCAACATTGGTGTGATAGGTGATATTAAACAGATCCATAAACTTCTTGAGCATTGCTTCGCCCAATGGCATTCCGTCTATCCCGAAATGACCTAAATATGGTTCCGGTGTAATCCAATGTAAATCCACTTTTTTGCGGATTTTTTGATCTCTTAGCCATTTTTCCAAGTTAAACAGGAATTCGTAGGCTGCTCCCATACATCCTGCACCTTGTGTGGCACCAATTACGATCGGTCCCGGGTTTCGTTTAAACTCTTCGAGTTTTTCCCGAGTTTTCATTGCACCCACCGGAGTTCCGATGTACATCGTATGTTCTTTTAAACCGGGAACTACATCAAAACGAACTTTAGGCCCCGTAGCTATTATTAAGTGGTCGTAGTCATATTTGCTCTTTTCGGTATGTACTACTTGCGCATCGGTATCTACTTTAACAGCGGTGTCGAGTACAAAGTTAACGCCTTTTTTAGCCAGCACTTTTTCTCTGGGAACCATTATATCGTCTACTTCTCGCCTACCGATAGGCACCCAAATCAAAGATGGCACGTAGATAAAATCCGGGTTTCTGTCGATTAATGTCACATCGACTGATTTACCAAGCTTTCGCTTAATCTCCATTGCTGCAGTTGATCCTGCAAAATTTCCTCCAACAACCAGCACTTTCATGATGTACCTCAGAATTAATTAATGTTACAACACCAATTAAATACAAAGGTGTGAATTTTGTGTGAAGGGATCTACTAATTCTTTTTTATGAGGCGCAAGCTAAGCATGTTTTGATTAGAGCATTGCGATTCTTCAAAGGAAAGTTTTGCATTCAGCTTATTCAAATACAAATACTTTCGACTTTTTGGGCGATTAGAGTGTTCTTGTTTGCTCAAGATTTCAGATGTCCAATAAAATCCTCCAAAATAGATTCTCAGTGATGGATCTTGCTCTAAAAATTGATCAAACTCCTCCGAACTAAGGCGTTTGGTATGAAAACCGCATAGTTTAAAATTCATATTTTTAGTGAGCTCACTCCATGTATTTGCTCCCAAATATGTAAAAAGTTCATTGAAATCTTCTTCGGTTGGAACTCGCCAGTTTTTATACATAGCTTCAATCTGCTCTACTCCATCGTAGCTATACAACCTGCCTAATGAATGTATCTCATTTCCATTTTTTGCCGGTAATACGCACTCCGCTCCAATATCCCTATCAATATTCTTATCGCACCAAATCTGATTTCCCACTCGAATCCCCTTTAATCTTGAGTTTTGCATATTTAAACTTCGCTTAGTTTGAGCAATTTGTTCTACCACTTGTTTGAGTTCTTCTGCCTGAGCTTTGGTTAAAAATTCGAAGTTTGTAGGATCTCGCCACAGCCAATTACAATCAACTGCATACCAACCACCCTGCATTTCCGAGATTACCACAATTACATCTTTTTCAACCCTAAAGGATTTTGATTGCAGCATATTCGAATGCGACTGAGGGGCCATAGTGACAGTCACATAATCTTTACGCACTTCAATTTCGAAGTCTTTCTTTACAGAAATTTCCTCCTGTTGCTCGGAACTTATTAATGTTTCAAACTTTTTTGAAAGCATCTTAGAACGTTTAGTCTTGATTATATTTTCGACCTATAATCAACAAACATTAGTCTTCGACTTAAATTAATTGTGATATAAGAGTTTTTATATTCGATAAGGGTGACTGTATTTGACACCTTTCGTCTTTAGTTTCGGCCTTTTTGCTTCAATGCATGAATGTTAATAGCGTAAATTCT
Organism: bacterium; assembly: GCA_024742815.1. Lineage (GTDB taxonomy): Bacteria > Bacteroidota > Rhodothermia > Balneolales > Balneolaceae > HXMU1420-13. Next base: position 20,907 of record JANSXX010000010.1, on the reverse strand, counting down.
ATTCTTTATTTATGATCAACATCACAAAAGCAGGACATCACGGTATTCTGTTACCGGAACTCAACATCGGGCTGGACTACAGCGGATCGAAGGCGGACCACATTTTTATATCCCACGCACATGCAGATCACATGCCACGGAACCGATCACTTACCGTGTATTGCACCCGACCAACTTCCCGATTTATGAAATTGCGAGGGTTCAGCGGAAAGATGATAGAAATGGACTTCGAGCAACCGTTGGAAACAGATGATGCACGAATCACTCTTTTCCCTGCGGGACATATACTCGGCTCTGCCATGACTTTTATTGAAAGTGAAAAAGGGTCGGTTTTATATACCGGCGATTATCGGAATCCACCTTCACCGGCTACTGAGGGTTTTAAAATGCCGGAAGCTCCTATCGATCAATTTATTACGGAGGCAACTTTCAGCTTACCCATTTATAAATGGAAATCGCATGCTGAACTAGCGAAGCAAGCCTGTACGTTTGCGCGACAGACTTTAGAGGATGGCTATACTCCCATTTTTCTTGCCTATAACCTTGGTAAAGCACAAGAATTGATGTTTATGCTGAAAAAGCTAAATCACCCTATGCAAATTCATGGTGCTGGTTTTAAGTTGTGCAATGTGTACGAAGAAGTAGGATTCGATCTTGGCGATTATGAAACCTATCAGCGGGAGAATTGTGAGGGTAAGATTTTAATTGCTCCAAGCTCAGCTCCGGAATCCGGCTTTGCCAGTAATCTCAAAAAGGTTCGAACTGCTTATTGTAGCGGATGGGCCAGTAACGAAGCACGGCGAACTCAACTAACAGCGGATGAATTAATTCCGCTATCCGATCATCTTGATTTCTTTGAACTCATCGATTTATGTGAGGCCATTCGGCCTAAAAAAGTATGGATCACGCATACGCCAAACCCGAAAGTAGTAGAGCATTTCTTATCAAAAAAAGGAATTTCATCGGGCTTTCTCGATATGGAGGCAACTGAAAATGATTGATCAAACTAATCAGCCTAATAGTTTTAAAAGCCTATGTGAAGTAGCTCAAACTATCTTCGAAACTCGTGGTAATAATGCCAAAATCAAATTAGCCGCAGAATATTTTGGTGATCTTGCTGATGAAAACGATCTCCGATTAGCAGCACAGTTTCTGGGAGAGGGTGCTTTTTCTGATGTGTCTGGCAAACGAGCTTCGGTTGGGCATAGAACCATCGCCGTTTTAGCTTCCGAGTTTTGTGAAATAGACTACGATCTGGTATTCAAGCCGTGCAGAACGGTAACAGGCTCCTCTTCAGAAACCATCCAAAAACTGCTCGAAAATCTACCTGAAGCTAGAAAAAAATGGAAGGGTCTAAACCTGACTCTGCATGAAGTTGCTGAGGTCTATGAGCAGTTATACATCACATCCAAAAGAGATCTGAAACAACAGATTATTAAAGAAATCTGGACAAAAATGACTCCGCTTGAAGTCAAGTACTTCATTAGAATAATGGGACAAGGTTCGCTTCGAATCGGATTTGAAACGCGTAGTGTAGTGTCTGCAATCGCAAAAGCTTTTGAAAAAGATGCCGAGAAAGTGCGGTATGCTCACATGATAACAGGGAGCCTCGGAGAAACTGCAGTATTGGCGAAAAACAACCGACTCAGTGAAGCCACTTTTGAGTTATTTCATCCTCTTTCTTTCATGCTTGCCAGTCCTATCGAAAGCAGAGCCGTGGAAGAATTTGATCAATATATCGCGGAAGAAAAGTTTGATGGAATGCGATGTCAGGCACATATTTCGAACAACAAAATAGAACTGTACTCACGCGATTTAAACGAAATTACCAGTAGTTTCCCAGAGATTATAGAATTCTTCAGCGGAAAAAACCTCCCTGATGTTGTGTTAGATGGCGAAATTTGTGTATTCAAAAACGATACCATCCTTCCTTTTCAATTATTGCAAAAAAGGATGGGGGTAAAAAAGCCATCCGATAAGTTATTGACTCAATATCCGGTAATTTTTGTGAGCTACGATGTTCTGTATTACAAAGATCAACCTTGTTTTAGAAACACTCTTTTAGATCGAAGATTATTGCTAGAGCAAATTGCTGAAAGGCATCAAATTCCGCTCTCTTCTCAAATGGAAATTACCTCGCGAGAGGATGTTGAACGCCTATTTGAACGTGCACTTGCTCATGGAAACGAGGGGTTAATGCTGAAGCGCAAGGATTCTAAGTACGAATATGGGCAACGCAGAAAATCGTGGTTAAAAGTAAAGAAACCGAGTGGTTCGCTGGATGTTGTAATACTTTATGCTCATGCAGGAAGCGGAAAACGAGGCGGTACATATTCCGATTTCACTTTAGGCATCTCAGTGAAAGATGACGAACGTTACGAGGAAGAATTCATTCCGATCGGGAAAGCTTACGGCGGATATTCTAATGATGAACTTGCCGAGCTAAATAAACGAATCAAAACCCTCACCTTAGAACGGTTTGGCCCAACACTGCTTCTTAAACCCGAACTGATGGTAGAATTAGAATTCGAAGACATTCAAGTGAATAAACGAACCAAAGCCAAGTACACGCTAAGATTACCCCGCTTTAAAGCTATTCGATGGGACTTATCCCCGAACGATGCGGATACTCTAAAAGATGTAGAACAACTCTATCAGCAGAAATTGGAGAAGGAAAGGGAATCTCAGGGTGGAAATCCGAGCTTCATCATCCCGACTTAGCTCAAAATTCAATGATCGATCGCAGCCCTAACAAAATTGCGTCTTCCAAACCGGGAGCCAAATTTGGATTGGCTATATACTGAGCATCTATTTGTAGCCTCCATTTTTCCATCGCTACAAACTGATAGGTAAATTCAGTAGTAAGCTCATCTGCCAGATCTTGATTGAGCGTCGCCACAAATTCGTCACTATTCATCGGCAAACTGACAGCTAGTCCAATTCTGTCTTGATCGCGATTCGGAAATAACCCTTGATACACCAATCCCGATCCAAAATATCTACTAAATCGGCTAATTCGGCTGTTGGTTAAGCCATAGCGCACAAATACAGATAAGCCTTGAGCCCGATCCATTTTTTCATCCAAAACTTTTGCTTCTGCCATTGCGTAAACCCCAGCATCAATCTGTAAGTCTCCTTCCCATCCTTGTCGTTCTTCCGTGTATTGCCAAATTCCTGCAATTATCCGAAAAGGTGAATCTGTTACTACATTTCTTTCGGTGGGAGCAGTAACTTTTGGACTAAATAGCTCGATTTCGCCCACCATCAACGAACCGTCGCTTTCTCGCAATCGAACTTTCGTACCGGATGGATCAGCAGGATCTGAAGGCACTCCATCTAATACTGCACCTTTTAGCGAAATTCCTGGGACAATGTTCACTTTAAGTCTAACCGCGAGAGAAGTATAAGGAAATATGGAGGGGCTAAATCTCCCCGAAAACGCAAATTCAGGACCTATCCCGTGCGAACTATTGATGAACAAACTACCTGTATTTGTGATATCGAACTCGGTGTTTAGATCATATAATCCTATAAGTAACGAGCTGTTTATGGGTTTGATAGGAATATTGGCCCACGCTTCATACCATCGAAAGGAATTTGGAGCTTCGATGTTTGAAGCAGTTTGAAAATCGCCGGATAGCTCAGATAGGTTTCCGCCTTGATTGGCTAATCCGTAAGCAAAAAGTGTAAGGTAATCCCAATCAGCCTGAATGATTAGATCGAGATTATCCAAATAACGAATGCCTGTATCGAAACCTCCGGTAGTATTTGCGAACAAATCAGAAGTGTACACAACAATGGTTGATATGCGATCAGATAGGCTCTCAGCTTGCCAAGCGAATACTGAAACTGATTGAATACAAAGCCAAATAATGCATAAACTTAACATGCAAAATAATCTTTTACTCATAGTGCGAACGATTCCATCTGTAGTTGTTTTTAAGTGTGCGTATTATAAACCGAACCTAAGCTAGAAGCATTCTAAATCTAAGTTATTACTATGAGTAATTGGACTTTATCCTCTACCCCTCCGCACGATTGGTATTTATGCCTCGATGTTGAATCTTACTTCGATCACGAACATCATCCCGAAACTATGTTTGAGGAAGGGTTTACTCGCCCGGTATCTGTTGGGGATCGCGATGTAATTGTTACCGCTTTCTTTAATGGGGATGTTGATGCTCCGGAATTTAATATCGAGTGCAAAGAGTCGTTGTCGAAAGAAGAAATTGAGACGGCGAATAAAAGTTTGGTGAAAATTCTTGGGACAGAAATGGACAATCGTCCATTGTATGATCAAGCTGCAAATGATCCGGTTTTGGGTGATAAACTCTCTGCTTTGTATGGGCTAAAGCGTATGACTCGAGCCAATTTATTTGAGGATATTCAGAATCGAATTGTTGAGATGCAGATGAACCACAAACCCACTGCAAAGAAAATGATGTATGCCATTCGGGAAGCGTATGGAACTGCCATCGAATACAAAGGAGGCACCTTAGCCGGTTGGCCAAAGCCACATCAGTTGATGAAAGCTGATCCTGCAGCCATCAGAAAATTAGGACCAACATTACGAAAAGGGCAATATCTGGTAGAATTATCCCAAAGTATTGTGGCCGGTGAACGTGATATGGAATTTCTTACTAACGCCGATCCAGAAACCTGTTACAACACTTTGGTTAAAGTAAAAGGAATTGGTCCAACTGCTGCCCAAGATTTAATTATGATGCGTGGAAGAACCGACGCGGTGTTTCCATCCAACAAAACAAAGGGACAAGAAAAAGGCTTACGGCGATGGATTTTGTGGAGCTATGGGCTAGATCCTGATAACAGTAGCGATGAAGATTTTGCCGAGATTACAAAAAACTGGCGCGGTTATGAATCTTCAGCTTTAGAATTTCTCTATGTGAATTACATTTTGCGAGAAAAAGAAGAGCGGGCAAAAAAGAAGAAAAAATAAACCCCTCAAGACAATCTTAAGGGGTTTTGTACATACGATTTATTGACTAAGCACTCACCGGATCGGGAGATAAGCGACTGCGAAGGAAGAAATAACCCAATAAGCCACTAAATAGCGAACCTACAAAAATCCCCACCTTAGAGTATTCGATGGATTGGGCATCAGAGAATGCGAGTCCGCTAATAAATAGCGACATGGTAAAACCAATACCGGTTAAACATGCGATTCCGTAAAAGATCGTCCACACTTTATCGGAATTAGGCAAGGTGATAAGTCCAAGCTTGCTTGAAACAAATACAGATAACATAATACCAACTTGCTTACCAACGAATAGTCCGAATAAGATTCCAAGAGTTAGTGTGCTCGAAAATGCAGCGCTAAACTGCTCGGCCGAAAGTGCTACGCCTGCATTAGCAAAAGCAAACACCGGCATAATAAAATAGGCAACCAGCGGATGCAGTTTATGCTCGAGTTTATGCAAAGGTGATTCCATTTTTTCCACGCTCACTTCTATTTCGTGCATGGCCGTCTCTTTTAGCTCTTTATCTTTATCGTTTACCGCTTCGCGCAGCATATCTACTCCTTTTTGCATTCTGATAAGCAGTTGGTCTTTGTGCTTATGCGGAGTGGCTGGAATTAGAAAACCAAGTAAAACACCGGCGATAGTAGCATGTACACCTGATTTTAATACTGCTACCCAGAGCACTAATCCTACAATTAAGTAGAGAGCAATAGAGCGAATATTCGAGAAATTCATAATTATCAAAATTGCCAGAGTTACGCCAGCTACTCCAAGTGCTGCCATCGATATTTTACTGGTATAGAATACGGCAATCACTAATACCGCAATTAAGTCGTCTACCACAGCTACCGCAGTTAAAAACACTTTTGCCCATAAAGGAACTCTGCTGCCTAGAAGCGCTAAAACTCCAATTGCGAAGGCAATATCTGTGGCAATGGCAATTGCCCAGCCATCTACATATTCTGTGCCCATATTAAAGCCAAAGAAGATTAAGCCTGGAACTACGGCTCCACCCATCGCTGCGATTACCGGAAGCAGAGCAGATTGGAAGGAAGAAAGCTCACCATATTTGAGCTCTCGTTTTATTTCCAAACCGATCAATAAAAAGAAAATGGCCATGAGACCATCATTAATCCAAAGGATGATAGGTTTCGAAATATTGGCATCCGGTAAACCAACAGTGAGTTTGGTTTGTAGGGATGTCATATAAAAATCGGCGAGCGGAGAATTGGCAACTATTAATGCCAATACTGCTGCAAACATGAGTAGTAAGCCCGAAAATGATTCGGTTTTTATAAACTCCGTTATTGGAGATAGTGGCGATGATGTACCATTAGAACTCATTGTAGTAAATTTTTAAAGGTCGTTTGTTTGTAAGTAGAAAAGCTTTTGTTTAAATCTTTGAAACAGATTTAACGTTCACCAAAATGGTGATGATGGCAACCAAGTGAGGGTGTAAACAGCATAGAATTACAAACTGATTGCTCGTTTGTTCTATGTATACAAATATGATATGCTACTTGTGTTTGCACGGGTAGAAAATATGAGTTTGCCATCAATTTGTGTGTAGTATCGGCACGAATTAACGGTTTTTTAAATAACTACATGCGTACAAGCGATTTTCGGTAGTCAATAATTCGCCAAATCATGTAAATAATTGTAGCAGGGATAATTACCCACATCATAGCCAATTGGAAAATCGGCACAATTTCCGATTGAATCGCGTTTAGCACTAAATAAGTTAAGTAAGCCGTGTAATAAAATAGAAAGAGTGAGCCATCAAGTCGGGTAAGATTAAATCCTGCAATAAAAATTGGAATACATGCAATGCTTACCGCCAACATGAAAGGTAGATCGAGATTAATTGCATCCATCGATACATCCAAAATATTAGGTGCAATAACCAAGGTTAAACCAAGTGTTAACAGCATATTGTATAAGTTCGAACCAAGAACATTTGCTACGGCAATATCTGCTTTACCTTTTCTTGCTGCTGATAACGAAGTTGCAACTTCGGGAAGTGAGGTTCCAATCGAAACGATGGTTAACCCAATCACCAATTCCGACAAGCCCAGTATAGTTGCGATAGTAACGGCACTATCTACCATCCAGCCGGAACCCAGAACAATGAGTGTTAAACCAATCAGCAATAAGCCTATATTTTTGACATAGAAAAAAGCCCCTTTAGCTAAATCTTCGGGATTGGATTCATATTGAAATACTTCTTCAACATCGTTTTCGTCTTTATTTTTTTTGATTTGAAGAAAGGTGAAATATGAATAGGCAACCAAGCCAGCTAACAAGATAATCCCATCAAGTGAGCTGAGTTGTTTATCAAGTGCCAGCACATACACTAAGGCGCTTGCCGCAATTACGATGGGAACATCTACACTTACAACACGTCGGGTAATATTTAGGGGAGCAATGAGTGCGGTGATGCCTAAAATCAGTAATATATTCGCGATGTTACTACCAATGATGTTGCCCAACACCAGATCGGCACTGCCCGACATCGCTGCTTTAATACTGATAGCAAGCTCAGGCGCTCCGGTTGCAAATGCAACCACAGTAAGCCCCATAATGAGTGGCGAAATGCCCCATTTGAGCCCAAAATGATCTACCGCTTTTAAAAAAAGCTCAGCTCCAACAATAAGGGATACAAGTCCAAGTACAAATAATACGATAGTCATTTCTGTTGATTAAGTGAGGCACAAAGGTACGGAACCCACCATCAACAGAAAAAGAAAGCGAGAAGAGTTTACTTGTTTTTATCACGTAGCTTTTTGATGGCATAAGCTCCGCTGTACCCTTTACTTTATCCTACCAACGAGCTTCAAGACTGCTTTCCGCCATCGAGATAAAACCTTGGTATTCTGCTCAGATTCGTTCTTGGCTTTTTTATAGCAACTTTGGCAAATCACAAATGTGAATCCATTCAATTTCTTTTTGCTTAGTGTAATTAAATCGTCATCCGAAGCTAGAAAATCACCCTCGATTCTATTACAAATATCGCAATGTTTTGAATTATTCATATAGCTCTACTTCAAAACCAAAAGTAGTAGGAGCCCCAACTTTGAGCTCCTACCAACACCCCCGAAACTTTTATTTAATGAGCGTCATTTTTTTGGATAGCACGGTATTACCTATAACCAAGCGATAGATATAGATGCCACTGGAAAGTCTGGATGCATCTACATTCACCTGATGCCAGCCGGCGTTTTGTTTTTGATCTACCAGTTGTAATACCGGCTGACCAAGTAAATTATAAACCACCAATCGCACCTCGGCCGGTTCAGGTACGGCATAGCTTATCACCGTACTTGGGTTGAATGGGTTAGGATAGTTTTGATTGAGTTGATAATCATCTGGTAGCAGAGAAGCAAGTTCGCTTGAAGTAGGAAAGAGATCACTTGTATGTACTTCAAGTGTATCTTGCCCCGAAATGCCATCAAGATTTCTTGCTTCAATAACCACGAAGAACGTATCTGCATACGCACGTGCTGTAATAAATAAGTCGCCACTGTTAGTATTATAGCTAATAGTTTGTGAACTATCAGATAGTATACTAAACCTGAATCTCAGATCTTTATCGTTGGTATTAGGATCTGATACAAAATCCCAAATTCGGATCCTTCTGGTATCTTCAGTTTTAATCTCAACAGGCTCTGGTAGTTGAGAAAAACTTGGTTCATCATCCACTCCGGCTTCTCCACCCCAGGTAATATCAAGGTTGTTGTTTTGGCGAAGCAATCGTAGTGCATCGGCACCTTCTTTGTTTAATTCAACGTTTCCAATATTAATGCTCACACCATCCTGAAGATCAAGTTTTGACCATTCTACAAACATTTTGCTGGCATTTTCAGTACTCATTCCTGATCCAACCAAAAATCCGGTAATAGAATCTGGTGTACTACTTGAGAATGTAGCTGGCTGCTTGAATCGATTTAGAGTGCTAGGTGTATCTGGTTCTTTAGTCGAATCCTCAAGTTTTGTGGAGACTAATTTTCTTCCTTCTTCATGTTGGATATCATCTAAACTACTTGCCGTTTCCTGCCCATTTGTTTTCGCAATTTTTGCCCGGGTTTTTGGGCTAGCATCAAAATATTGAACTGAGCTAACATCCCAATTACTAATATCTTGATTGAATGATTCTGCTCCATAAAACATGCTAGAAACATCAGTAAGATTATGTGCTTTCCACTCTCCTTCAGTATTTGCAACATTCTTTGGATTGCTATTTTTAGGTTGACCATTATTATAGCTTTTAGCATGACTAAACATGTTTTTTGTATTCCGAATAAAAGGATTGCCTCTAAAAAACCAAAGAAAAGTGTTCTGATTGAACATAGCAGCAGCTTCAAACATAGATTCCATTGTAGTTACAGAAGTCACATCCCAAGTACCGATTGGTTGATTAAAATGTCTATGATAATGAAACATAAATGACATATCCGTAACAGATGAAACATCCCATTTGTCTAAAGGTTGATTGAATTGAGATCTCCCTTGAGGATTCGAAAAAGCATCTCTCCAATCTGAGCCAAATACAAAATGTATTCGATCATCAAACATACTTTTCATGTTTGTGACATTAGATACATCCCAATCATTGATTGGGCTATTAAATGCCCTTGAATTTGAAAACATGCCTTCCATATTAGTAACCGAGGAGACATCCCATTTACTAATGTCCTGATTGAATTTCATTGTATTGAAATTGTTAATACAAGGATCTTCTTTCTCATAAGACCAACCACACATCTTACCACGATTCCAACCTGCAAACATGTAATACATGTTAGTAACATTCGAGACATCCCACCGGCCAATAGGCTGATTAAAATCACCAATTGTCATAAATAACTCCGACATATCAGTAATTCTTGAAGTTACACTTGTGGCTAATTCCGGGTGATTTTCATTTTCTTTAATTAAGGCTTCTAATCCTGCCCTATCTCTAAGCGTATGAACCACCGGTTCACCATCAATAATAACAAAGCCTTGTTCATTGATTTCTGCTTGATCGTTGGCTTTAACGGTATAGTTATTTTCTGCTAAGTAGAAGTTGTTATACATCTCAACACTATCAACTCCAATGGTTTCAGAGAAACCTACCGCAGGTATCTCGAAATTTGCCGAAAGTTTAAACTTGACCCCTTCCGGATTGGCGACTTGTATCCCTTTAGTGGTTAACTCCCAGTTACCGCTTTCTGAATTGAATACAGGATTGCCGAAACCAGACAATGAATTTCCATTATCCAGATTGGTGGCTGTCCAACTTACTGTACCAACTTCCTGAGCTACCTGTTTCTCATTACCCAATACCTGAATTACAAGTTTGGAATCTGCCGAGAACTTTTCTTTAACAATGTTAAATGTATACTCCATCGGCTCAATACCTTTATCATTGATCCTCCAATTGAATTGATCAATAATGCGTTGACGGCTTACTGCAGAGTATCTTGAGTAAAAAGTGCTATCTACATCTAGTGTTAGATTTTGAGGCAATGATTTCTTACTCCACTTGATTAGTAACGAATCGTAATTAGCAATAGATAGTCCGGTACCTTTAAGGAATCCAAAAGGTGGATCGGAAAGGATTTCAACCGAAGTTATGTTCCAATCGCCTAAATCTTGATTAAAGGCTTTGGCATTATTAAACATCGAATTCATATCAGTCACTTGATCAACGTCCCACTTAGATAAGTCTTGGTTGAATGACCTCGCTTCTCTAAACATAAAGCGCATATTGGTAACATTGCTTACATCCCAGTTTGATATATCTTGATTAAAGCTATGTGCATCAACAAACATGCTCGACATATCTTCAATATTTGAAACATCCCAATCCGAAATATCGCCGTTAAATTTAGTTGCTTCAAAAAACATGGAACCAAGGCTTTTAACACCTGAAAGATCAGGAACATCGGTCGCGTTGTACTCTAAATTACTAGCATCGGCAAACATACCTCTCATATTTTCCCAAGCAATTTCTCCCCAACTATCCAGAGAAACTAGTTGGTCTAATTGACCTCTGTCTGTTGGAGCCATGTATGGGAATGTGCCCACGATATGCACAGTATAAGTTCCGGCATTTGCATAGGTGTGTGATGGATCAGGATCATCGCCTGAAACTGTTTGGATTGTTCCGTCACCCCAATCTATGGTAAAATCGAAGTCTGTAATTTCAGTTCCACCACTGGTTGGGATGGTAACCACTTCGTTAGCAGATGTTGTTATCCATGTTGTAGCAAAGGTTGGGATACTTCCCGCATCCTGAATTTCCCAGCCTAAACCAGCCAGCTTATCTACAGCAGCATTAGAAACAAATGACCGTTTAGCATCACCGAAACTCACTTCGATGTCACTAGATTCATTAATCTTACCAGCCCACCCGATTAAGGTAGAATCATAGTTAGTGGTTGAAAGAGCAGTATTATCCATAAAACCGGTACCGTCTTGTTCACCATCAAAGGTTTCAACCTTATTGATATCCCAATTACCTAAGTTTTGGTTAAAGGCTTTTGCCTGGGCAAACATCGATTCCATTGTAGTTACAGAAGATACATCCCAAACCGAAATATCTTGATTGAAGGAATCTGCACCAGCAAACATAGCTTTCATATTGGTTATTGCAGAAACATCCCAACTGGATATATCAGAATTAAAGTTGGAGGTATTAAATGCATCTAAGAACATTCCCTCCATGCTTGTAACCTGCTCCAGATTTGGAAGATCTGTTGCAGTAATAACCAGGTTGGATGCATTGGCAAACATGTAGGCCATACTTTCCCAAGTTATCTCTCCCCAACGCACCACTTCGGTTAAATTCTGCAAGGCATTACTGTTCAAGCCATACATTGTGGGGAAATCCCCAGATATTGAAATGAAGGTCGCTTCAGAATTATTGAAGGTATGCGTAATGGTTGGCTTATCACCCACGTATCTTTCCAACGTACCATCACCCCAATCGATAGTGAAATCGTAATCTGAAATTGTTTCACCACCTTGAACCGGGATTTCCAGAGTTTTGGACGATTCAGGAATATTCCATCGTGTAGCGAATGTTGGCTTAAAACCTCCATCAGTTATTTGCCAGTCGTAAAGATTGATAAGATTTAGTCTATATCGTTCACCGGCACCATATTTTATAGTTCCTGCCTTTAGTGTTAAGCCATTGGGTAGATTCTCAAGTTTCGACCACTTGTTTAAAAGTAGATCATAGTTTTGAGTTGATAAACCAGCCCCCTGCAAGAATCCAAAATTACCGTTATCCAAACGGGTAGCACTAGAAATATTCCAGTTACTAATGTCCTGATCGAATTTCGCTGCATTCAGGAACATCGCCCCAAAATCGGTCACGTTACTTACATCCCAACCGGATATATCTTGATTGAAGGAAACAGCATTGGCAAACATACCAAACATGTTTACAGCAGCTCCGGTAGTCCAAGTAGATACATCTCCGTTAAAGGAATCAGTATCCTGAAATACGCCTCGCATATTGGTCACCTTTGCAACATTCCACTTACTCAAATTTTGATTCAATGAATCCGCATTCTGGAACATTTCCCGCATGTTGGTAACATTTGATACATCCCAAGTCGAAATATCTCCATTGAAAATGGTTGCCCCATCGAACATGAAGCTCATATCGGTAATGGTAGAGGTATTCCAACTACTTAAATCGCCGTTCACTTTTTCAGCTGCAAAGAACATTCCTGCAGTTGAAGTTACCTTCGAAAGGTCAGGTGCATCAGTAGCATTGTATTCCATATTTCTGGCCCATGCGAAGGTATTTACCATATTTTCCCAAGTATTATTTCCCCATTGCTCAATGGAAGACAATTGATTTAGATCTCCATCTGAGCCCGCTTTCATGTAAGGGAATATCCCTTCAATTTGTATGGTATGTGTACCTGCTAATGCGTAGGTATGAGATGGATCAGGATCATCTCCTGTGATTCGTTCTATGGTACCATCACCCCAGTCAACGATAAAATCAAAGTCAGTGATTTCAGCACCACCACTGGTTGGGATGGTTACTGATTCATCTGCACCTGTGGTAGACCAAGTTGTGATGAATGCATTAGCTGGATCTACCGAAAGGACTTCGTTGACTGTAACCTTAAAGGTATCCACTACAGCGAATTCACCATCAAAAGCACTTACTGAGATGTTAGCCTCTCCAAACTGATCGGTTTGATATTCGAGGGTTAATTCAGATCCAAGTATGGTCGCATTAACTAATGAAGAATTATCATTTTTTTCTAACTCGAAGGTTAAGTCAGTAGATTCGAGATCACTAAAGTAAGTACTTACATCAAAAGCAGTCGGTTGTGAGTTTTCATCTACTACTACGTCTGGTATGGGCGTGCTTACTATTGGAGGGGTGTTAACTTTAGCCTTACCCGGTATAGGATTTTGCATGTTATTTTGTAGGTACGGATAACTCACGGAGTCGCCTGTTGTAATTGCCCAGATGCTTTCGAAATCCCAACCAGCATTGGCAAAAGTGAGCGAGTCTTTCATCGCAGAGGTTGTAAGACCGGTTGCTCCTGCAAAATCCTGTGTTGGATACGCACTAGACTGTCCCGTCGTTGTTTTATCCCAGAATATTCCAGAACCCTTTAAGCCAGGGAAAAATGAATCCGTCATACTACTTATTCCACCTGCATTGGTACCACTTACACTTCCAAATACAAAGCTGTTCGTAATCGTTAAATCTTTGTCTCCAAAACTAACAAGTCCGCCAGCATTGGTAGTAGCGGTAATATTTACAGCTGAGTAACTATTCGATAACGTCCCTCCTCCCCACAGGCTGCCAATAATTCCACCCACACTGCTTCCAGAAAAAGTACCCGCCGCATAAGACTGATCAATTAAGGTATTTTCGTTATCATCCTCACTTTCAAGATCTCCTGAAATTCCCCCAATAACAGAACCGGTAAGAGTTCCATTGAACGAAGCCTTCTGAATACTTCCATTATTCCAAAGTGATCCGGCAATACCACCAACAGTACCACTAGTACTACGTACGGTTCCGGTAACATGTACATTCGTAAAAGTAGCGCCTGAATTATATCCTGAAATTCCACCTGTATGATTTCCTGCAGTAATATCAACATTTGCAAATGTCAGGTTTTTAACTGTACCAAATACCCATCCAAAGAAACCAACATAAGATTGATTCGAACGATTAATAAACAACCCATTAATAGTGTGTCCATTTCCGTCAAACACCCCGGAAAAAGAGGTTGTAGTTCCTTCACTCGAGCCAGAATCAAAATACTCTCCAATAGGTTGCCAACCGGCTCCTTCGTTATAGAAAGCACCACCAGATCTTGTTGCTGATGTCAGATCAATGTCGGTGGTTAGCTTGAAATGTGCATTTATAAAGGTCGCACTATTTGGATCAATAGCACCACGTATGGCATTAAGCTGTTCCGCTGTAGATACAAGAAATGGATCTTCTGCCACTCCGATCCCACCTTCAAATACACTGGCAAGAATGTACCCGCTGGAAACCGTAGCTCCGGCTTCAATACCGTCATTCGGTGTTACATCCAACCGCAGATATTTCAAATTATCTTTTGAAGTTGGTGTGTATGTAATTGTTGTAGAATCCGTGATCGCTACTGCGTTGGTACCATCAGCAGCATCCGCTCGATACCACTGGAAGGTAGTTCCTGACTCGGCATCACCTTCTTCATCGGTAAAGTCGTAAGTAGCAGTAATCTGCGTTCCGATCTTTACAGATCCTTCGCCAATGTTCAAATTACTTACCACAGGTGCTTCATTGGCTCTTTCCTTTCCAGGTACCGGTGATTGCGGATTAGCTTGCAGATATGGATAACTCACCGAGTCACCAGTTGTAATTGCCCAGGTATCTCTAAAGTCAAAACCAGCATTGGTAAAGGTGAGCGAGTCTTTCATCGCAGAGGTACTTACATCTGTTGTCTCTGTACCATCAGAATTCCAGTAAATGTTGGTTTCTGTTCCTGAAAGAGTACCTGCATAATAGTTGTTACTTTTTTGATAACTTCCGGTACCTACCACACCACCTGCTTCTCCAAATTGATCAGTAACTGTGATAATAGCTAATGAGTAACTATTTGTTACTTTTTCACCTCCTTGCGATCCCCCAGACTGACCTGTTATACCACCGGCATATTGGGTTCCGGTTATATTTCCTGTCGAGTAACTAGTTCGGATTTCTCCGTTGTTTTCAATGTCTCCTGCAATTCCTCCTGCATTTCTCCCTGTTACAGAACCGCTAAAGCTACTTTCAGATACAACTCCTCTATTCCAAACCTGTCCAGCGATTCCTCCTGCATATCTTCCACTTACAGTACCAGAAACTTTAATCCTTGAAACTTTTGAGTCTCCTGAAACATATCCTATTGCACCGATAGCTTCTTCTGCAGTTAAGTCAACATTTGTAAATTTAATATTGGTGATTACTGAGTTAACAACAGTCCCAAATAGCCCTGAATAAAAATGATCGGAACTATTTATATATAATCCATTAATTGTATGTCCTTTTCCATCAAAATTCCCTGAAAACGGGCTTTGGTGGGTAATTGCTATTGGAATCCATCCTTTTTCGGTATTGTAAGGAGCAACATCAAGGTCAATATCTGTAACCAGCTCAAAATAAGCATCAATAGACAGGCTTCCGTACTCTCCTTCTTTAAATAAATTCCGAATTTCATCCAATTGTTCAGCGGTTGCAATCAAGAACGGATCTCCTTCCACGCCTGTCCCTCCTTCAAATATACTGGCAAGAATGTACCCGCTGGAAACCGTAGCTCCGGCTTCAATACCGTCATTTGGAGTCACATCCAACCGCAGATATTTCAAATTATCTTCTGATGTTGGTGTGTACGTAATTGTTGTAGAATCCGTGATCGCTACTGCGTTGGTACCATCAGCGGCATCCGCTCGATACCACTGGAAGGTAGTTCCTGACTCGGCATCTCCGTCTTCATCAGTAAAGTTGTAAGTGGCGGTAATTTGAGTTCCAAGCTTAATTGAACCTTCGCCAATGTTCAAATTACTTACCACAGGTGCTTCATTGGCTCTTTCCTTTCCAGGCACTGGTGATTGCGGATTAGCCTGCAGATACGGATAACTCACCGAGTCACCAGTTGTAATAGCCCAAGTATCTCTAAAGTCAAAACCAGCATTGGTAAAGGTGAGGGAGTCTTTCATTGCAGAGGTACTAACACCCGATGTCTCTGTACCATCAGAATTCCAGTACGTATTGGTTACTGTTCCTGAAAGTGTGCCTGCATAATAATTGCTTGAAATATTTAACGGCCCTAAAATATTGGTCATGGCTCCTATCAATTCCCCAACAGTACTACCTGAAACAGAAGCCAACGAGTAAGAATTGGAAATAGAAGAACTGGAAGAAGCATCGACTTTAATTTCACCGGTAATCCCACCACCTATAGTACCTGAAATGCTTCCTGTTGAATAACTCGTAGTGATATGTCCATTCTCGATAAAGCCAGATATTCCTGCAGCGTAACCTGAAGACGAAACCGTTCCGTCAAATGAACTTCCACTTATGCTACTGTTTGCAAGCATTATTCCTAAAATTCCACCGGCTCGTGAGTCACCGTTTACAATTCCTGATACATGAATATTACTCGCACTACTTGAGATTAATGAGCCAAGAGTACCCAGATAAGTCGAGCTACTTGTTATATTTACATTGGTGAATATTACATTTTTTACGGAGGCGTTACCTTCGATATTCCCAAAGAAACCCATGTAGTCATAATCACTGCTGTTGATATATAATCCATTGATGGTATGATTAGCTCCATCAAAAACACCACTAAATCTTTCAAGAGTTGATGAGAATGCAAACCGACCAATAGGAATCCAACCCTTACCGGTATTATATGGAGCTACATTAAGATCAATATCGTTTGTCAGCGTATAATGCCCGACAATGTTTCCGCTCCCATCTTTATTGGTTCTTATAGAATCCAGTTGTGCAACCGTAGAGATCAAGAACGGATCTCCAGCCGTTCCGGTACCTCCATCAAATACACTTGCCAGTATATACCCACTGGAAACCGTTGCACCGGCTTCGATTCCATCATTCGGCGTTACATCTAATCGTAAATACTTTAAATGATCTTGTGAAGTTGGTGTGTACGTTATATTCGTAGAATCAGTGATGGCTATCGCGTTGGTACCATCAGCGGCATCCGCTCGATACCACTGGAAGGTAGTTCCTGACTCGGCATCACCGTCTTCATCAGTAAAGTCGTAAGTAGCAGTAATTTGAGTTCCAAGCTTAACTGATCCTTCGCCAATGTTAAGACTACTTGCAACCGGTGCCACATTGGTTCGACCGGCATCGATGATCACCCAGCCATAGTCGTTTTCGAGTATATCACGAGCTGCAGAGGCTGCAGGAGAATACATGGTCTCTTGAGCCCCAAGACCTACATTTGATTGCAGGCTTGGCAGCGCAGACCACCCGTTTAGTAAGGCATCGTAGTTAGCTGTGGAGAAAAAAGTAGCTCCTTCAAACATTTGAGACATATTAGTAACTGAGCCCACATTCCAGCTTGATAAATCCTGATTGAATGAAGTGGCATTAAAGAACATTGCAGCCATATTAGTAACAGAGGATACATTCCAACTTGATAAATCCTGATCAAAAGAAGTTGCGTCCCTGAACATTTGGATCATGTTAGTAACCTTAGAAGTTTTTTCACCCCAACTACTTAAATCCTGATTGAATGAAGTAGCTCCAAAAAACATTTCAGTCATGTCTTCTACAGAAGTTACATTCCAGCTTCCTATAGGCTGATTAAATGCACTTGCCCGAAAGAACATGAGGCTCATATCAGTAACCGAGCTCACATCCCAGTCTCCAATTGACTGATTAAATGAAGTTGCGTCTGCGAACATTGACCACATATTGGTAGTTGAACTCACATCCCATTTACTAATATCCTGATTAAACGCACTTGCCATATAGAACATGAGGCTCATATCCGTCACATTTGAAATATCCCAGGAACTGATATTTGTATTAAAACTAGAGAAGGCTGAAAAATTGTTTTGATCATAGAACATTTCACTCATATTGGTGATCCCTGAGGTACAAACAACTGGCAATTCATCCCATCGAGAATCATCATTTACAATTTGTCGCAAAGTAGCCTCATCCACCGCCGTGTAGGTAACATCACCTACCACTCCGGTATCGCCCGGTGAGGCCTCTTTACAGGTAATGGTTACGCCGTTTTCAGCCAAGAAGAACAAGCTGGGTACTTCCACCCAGAAACTTGATACAGCAATTCCCAGATCAAAGCCATCATTTGGGGTTACCTCCACTTTTACAAACTGACCCGCTTGAGCGGAAGTTGGGGTGAAAGTAGAATCGGTAGCTCCAGTGATCGCTGTTGATTCAGTTAGAGTATCTGCAGAAACATACCATTGGAAATTCGCACCCGCGTTGGCATCGCCATCGGCGTCAGAGAAGATGTAGGTAGTCGCAAGGATCTCTCCCACTTTAGGCGTACCGGCTATTAGTACCTTCGAGGCAACCGGAGCTTCATTTACATTTATTACCGTAATCGTTAATTCAAAGCTGGCAGTATTATTTTCAGCTTCTCCGTCATCGGCTTGAACGGTTACCTCGTATTCGTTATCCCCATCAGAATCCCCCGGGGTTTCAAAATCTGGTGCCGATTTAAAAGTCAATTCTCCCGAATTCGAATCGATATCAAAAAAACTTGCATCAGCCCCTCCTGTAATCGAGTATGTTAGTCCCTCATCAGCAATACCGCCATCTCCATTAGTGGCATTGATATCGACAACTGTCCCAACTCCATTTTCTAAGAAACCTACAGCGCTTGGATTGTCTAGTATGTACTCAAATACTCCAAATGTAATATCATCTCTAATGAATAATTTTGTCCCATCATTGTTAAATGAAAGACTGCCTGCAGACCGTGTACCAAACCTGCCGTGATCAAATTCTTCAGAAGCACCAGCATATATTGCCGTTGAAACATCAAAAGGTGCTAGAAGGTTATATTCTACAACATCCCTACCACCACCAACAATAAACATTTTACTACCATCTCCATTAAATGCTATATCTGAAGCTGAAAATTCTTCTGCACTGACACTAAATTCTTCTTCTGCTCCTGCATACGTTGCTGTTGAAATATTAAAAGCTGTACTTAATGAGTATTCAATGATCATTCTTCTACCATGACCAATTAGGAACATCTTTGTACCATCACTGTTGAAAGTAAAACCTTTTGGGTCATTCTCTTGATTGACAATACTAAACTGACTCGTATATACTGCTGAAGAAACATCGAATGCGGTACTTAATGAGTATTCAGTAAGCGCATCACTTTCACTGCCAAGTACAAACATTTTTGTACCATCGTTATTGAAATTTAAAGCTGTGGGTGTCCCGTCCTCACTCGAAACATCAAAATCTTCTAGCTCGCCTGCATGTACGGCCGTAGAAACTTCGAAAGCTGTTCCTAAGTGATATTCGGCTACCATGGCATCCCCATTTACTGCAAATAGCTTAGTTCCATCTGAATTAAATGCAATATCACCGTAAGAGCTTTGGGGAATGAAAGTTGAAACACCATTATTAGCTTGTACAGCAGTTGATATATCATATGCACCTGGGAATACAGGTGGATAGTTAACATCATTTACAGTGATTGTGAAGCTATCAGTTATGTTTAATTCTCCATCACTAGCACGGACTGTTATACTTGCTAAACCGAATTGGTTAGCCTGATAATCCAACGTAAGAGTAGAGTCACTAATGGAAGTAGATACCAAAGTTGGATTATCATTTACTTCCACACTGTAGATCAATGAACCCGAAGACGTTTCTAAATCGCTGAAGTTCGTACTTAGATCAACGACTGTATTTGCTGCATTTTCGTCTACCGTTATATCAGCGATCGGAGAACTTACACTAGGCGCATCATTTACAGGGTTTACCGTTACCGTAAACGAAGTATCTACGCTTAATCCACCCAAATCAGTTGCTCGTAATTTGATGAGCGAACTACCAAACTGATTTTCCAGATAATCCAGCGTTAATTCATTGGTGGTGTTATCAATGCTGGCATTTAATAATAGTGCATTAGAGTTGCTTTCTACAGAGAAAAGCAGATCCGCTGCTAATTGATCAGCATCAGCGAAGAATTGGGTTAATTCTATTACAGTATTTTCAGCATCTTCATCTACCGTTACATCTGCAATATCACTTAAAACAGTTGGTGCGCTGTTTGGTTTTACTATTTCTACCGTGAGCGTATCCTTGATCGTTTCTGTACCATTTTTCAGGGACAAACTTGATATTAGCTTTAGTTCATAGTTTTGATCTACATCCGTCACACTCAATTGCGATAAATCGTAGATCCACTTTTCGCTTAGTCCATCAAAAGTTGGAGTACCAGAAATTGTTAGCCCTGAAGCTCCGGTAAGAGTCCAGCTAACAGATAGACCATCCGTTACCACTGAATCATCAGCAGTTAAATTCATTACTAAACTTCCTATCTGATTCAAATCGATCGGTGAAGACTCTTCATTACTTATTAAAAGATCATTTACAACCAAACCACCATCAGTAATTGACCAACCATAAGTACCAGTAAGTACATCTCGCCCTTGCAATCCACTTATTCTATAGGTGGTTGTATCTACAGAGAAATCAACCGATGACTGAAGACTTAACTTACTCCAGTTTTCCAGCATGTTGGTATAATATGCAGGGCTCAGGCTGGTATTATCTGCAAACAAGAACATATCAGTAACATTACTGATGTCCCAGCCGCTCAGGTCTTGGTTAAAAGCCGCCGCGTCGGCAAACATCACCGTTAAACTATCAGCGTTGCTTACATCCCAGCCC
>JANSXX010000149.1:0-1052 GCA_024742815.1 bacterium | reverse complement strand
GACGTTCCGCGAGGAAATAAAAGCGCTCGCGGGGAAATAAAAAATGACGAAAGCAAAAATAAGCAAATGCGTGCGCAGAAATAAGCAAATTGCGTAGGAAAATAAAACTCACGTATAACAAACTAAACAAGCCCGCGCAACCCCCAAGCCTCGTTTTGCGTAACAACCTCTACCTTATTTAGTTCTTGGCTTGCAAAGCCCATGAACAAGTATCAGGGCAAGAATCGCGCAAGAAAATTAAACACACAGATAAAAAATAAAACACGCCTCCGCAATCGCTCAATGCCTATCGCGCCACAATCCTTCCTGCATGTGTTTTTGTTTTAACTTCTCGGTTCAAACTGAACAAAGACTTGACAAGGAACAAACATCAGCGCAGAATTAAGCCGAGTACGCGCGAAAACAAATTACACAAGCGCAAAACATAACACGCAACAGCATAACGGCATGAATGGAAAAATTATACTACATTTTTTTCGTTCCCAGCTCAAGATTGCTGCTTGAAAGCCCGCTCGTATCTACATTTTCCCTAGAAGCATTGCGCAGTAGTAGAGTCGTTGAGTTCTGCGCAGCTCAACTGCGCAGGGAAAATAGGCAGTGAAATGCATAGAGGCATGCGTAAGCAAAGTGCACAGTGCAAATCAGAGAGGCACGCGTAGAGCAAGTGCCGAGGTATGCGCAGGGAAAGTAGACAGTGAAATGCATAGAGGCACGCGCACGGAAAGTAGACAATTTGATTGCCTAGAGGCATGCGTGGGGCAAGTGTAGAATGAAATGCATAGATGTTTGCACAGGGAAGGCTGCCGCCCCCCCAACCCCCCTCCCCGCGCCTTTAATTTGAATCATCATTTTTTCAATCATCATGCGAGAGCCACTTTTTACACTCTTTGCCCCTAACTTTTCGATCCACTTTGTTGAACATCACGGCCCCCCTCCCGCTATTTTGGACCTTTTTGCACCAATTGAATCATCACTGTTTTTCGATCATCATTGGTGGGGATAACTTTTTCAATCATCACTGGGGGGGGGGGGCCTAACCCCCGTGCTGCTGT
>JANSXX010000099.1:0-1497 GCA_024742815.1 bacterium | reverse complement strand
TTCCATGACTTGTTTATACGATGGATAGCGATTATCCTTAATGAAACTCAATATTATCGTTCTATCCCGTTCCAGCTCTTTTTCTGTCACTCCTATCATTGGCATTTCACTTCTTAATATTATATGATAATATTTCTATAAGTCATTTTTATTGTTGGTTAGGGAACACGAAGAACCACACCCACAATTGGGAAAACCCCCCATACACAATTGGGAAAATCCCCCATACACAATGGGGAAAACCCCCCCACACACAATGGGGAAAATCCCCCACACACAATGGGGAGTAGTCTTTGTAATATTGCTTAAACCAGTCCTTATGTTTGTCTTTATATTCAGTTGTAGCTGTTTTTCTTGTTTTTGTTGATGCTGGTTGCTGGTGATGCCGGACTAAAACAAACTAACAAATATCTCACTAATCAAACCAGTAGATATCTTATACAACTCATCTTGTTTATGTTTGATGTTAGCATTTTTCAAATCCAAGGAAATATCGCTGTAGCCCAAATCACGAGCGACCATACCAACACTGCCTGTACCACTGAATGATTCTAATAGTTTCATATTATTAGAATGATTTAGATACTAATATTTCTTTGAACTTTGATTGTTGGCACTTCTTGGTCTTTTGATGTCTACCTAGTTTATTTTTACGAATGGTTGAACCACACACATCACAACTAACGTTTTGTTTGTTCTGCTCTGCTATCCTTTCTTTATTACTTTCATAGTAATCTTTACGGCGTTGTTTTTGTTCTTCTTTGTTTCTCTGATACCATCCAGTCATATATGTTTTGATTTTCTCTTGGTTAAGCGGGTTATGCATTTCTTTGTATTCTTTTGGTGTTCTACCTGCCACACAACGATTGACACATTCTGTATTTTGGATATGATAACCTTCTCGTCGAAGTAGTTGCTCTTTACTATCACACGGGTAGTGTTCAATGAGTTCTATCTTACAGTTCTCAACACCGTATTCGTCAAACAACACTCTAGAATTTGAATGTTTGTTTCGCCCGTGCCTTTCATTGAAATAATATTTCTGCCTATGTCTTGCCATCCTTTGGCTTAGTTCCTCACACGTGCTTCCTACATAACACTTTTCATAACCAACATCAACTATTTTGTAAATTTTACCGTTCTTATATCTTTCCATATCTGTTAATATCTTTAATCATCTTTTCTTTAATTCATTTTATCCTGAAATGACCATAGGGCAAAGAATTAAAAGCATCAAAGTAATGTCTTTTATTCTCATAATTACTCAGAGATTGTTTAACCTGAGACATCGAATAAATCTGGTGAGTGCGACTCCTGATGAAGTCGTAGGTGATTTCGTGCTTTTTGTTTTGATAAAGTGATTCCTCATAGTTTTGATATGTTAGTTCCTTTTTAACCTTATGTTTAACAACACCTTTAGATTTCTTATGTTCTTCTTCTTCACCGTGGATTGTGAAAGCGTATGACTTTGGTTTGAGTGCTATAAACTTTGTAATT
>JANSXX010000052.1:0-2689 GCA_024742815.1 bacterium | reverse complement strand
TTTAAAGATAGAGTATTATCTAGAGCAAAATAAGATTCTATATCATGAATGGAACCCACTACTTGTAAATATCTTGAAGTCGCACATCTACCATTGAAAGATATAAAGCTATCAGCCAATTAATCTTTGCACCAAAAGTAGATGTGTGTTTAGTTTTAATTATTATTGATGTTTCGGCTTCATAACCATTTGTTCAAGCTGAGGTGTGGCTCTATTTTCACTTAAGTTGATAATATTCAGCTGTGATTTACAGCTCGCAACATAAATTGTGTGCTTTGTGTGGCTCGTAATTATTGCACGAAATCATTGTTTCGCATGCTTTCAGCATGCTCACAAGCCTTTCGCGCTTTTAAAATCGAAGGCTCATATGCACCATATTCTTCAAGAATTACGCTCTGCAACCAAAAGCACGCTGTGCTTTCCAGAACAAAATAATAGAGGCAAGCTATAATTCACCTGCATTCCACTTTTCCACTTCCAAGGTTAGCACTTTGTGCTAAACATCTAAATGCAAGCCGTGATCATCTTCCACAAACAAGCATAAATGTGCAGGCTTCTGCTCCACTCCACATAAATCTGCTGTAAACTTCAGAAACAAGCCGTGATCCAGAACTTATTTGCCTCTGGATGTGCAGAGTTCAGAATAATTATGGCTGCCAAGTTGTGATCCAAACATCAGAAACACAAGTTGTGCTAATTTATTGGCAGCAACCTTAACTTGCAAGCTGTGCTTTTGGGATTTGTGTGCAGACTTATTATTGGGTATCACTGCAAATCTAGTTTGCAGCTCTTATTTCACCTCATATTTCACTGCTCGCAAGCTGTGATCCAGAAGCTCATATCACTGCAATTCATCATTGCAGCTCTTATAAAATTAGTGTAAACTCTGCATTTTACTCATCGGCAAGCTGTGCTCACAACACTATTTCACTATAATTCCTAAGGTTATCGGCTATCTATGCACAGCAAGCTGTGCAAGACTAGCCTCTTTCTAAAGAGCCATGCAGGCACATATCACTAATATTTGGATAACTAAGATTCAGCACACAAAACACGCTCTGATGTTTTAGCCGATCATTGGAAATCCAGAACTCCCAATATTAAACGTAAATCCCCATCATCCTCCGAGTGGGTTTTTTCACTTTTCCAAAATGATGGCAAATTGCACTAAAACTGCCTTCCAGCAGCTCAGCTTGTGAACTCCAGCCTCATGTGTGCGCGGTTTTCCTTATATTTTATTAAGGTTTACGATGGTTATTAAGGTATTTTCTTTTTGTTTTAAGGTTTATGAGGTTTCTTAAGGTTTATAAATTCTTCTTTTTCGCGGAGCTTCGCTCCGCTTTCCGTAATTAGGCGCGCGCACCGATATGCCCATCGGTACAGCCGATCGGCCGGCCGATCGGGTTTCATGCCCATCGGTGCTATGCGCACTCTTGCTTCGCAAGCTGAGCTCATTTGGGTCGGGAGCTTACCGTTTTCGGCTTTGAGGCCAATTGCCCAAAAAACCCAGCCCAACGATGTATGGGTTTTCGGCTTTAAAATGGAAGACTTACAATTGGAATCATTATCTAGGAACATCCGATCTCAGCGTGTTTTTTGTTGGGAATTTAGTACTAAATCATTGACGGAGCACAGCGTGCTCCTCTAAAATATGAGATAAGCATGCAAAACACGAATCGTGTGTATTTGCACACAAATCAGGTTTTGGAGGCATTGCACTAAAATCATTGCAAGCCTTCGGCTTGCAAGCCTTTTAGCGCTTCTAAAACGTAGGCTTCGTGAACTAAATGATACGAACAGCACAGCGTGCTGTTCTTTTGAAAAAGAGGCATAAGCATGCAATTCTTCAAATCGTGACCAAATACCTTCAATTTCGTGATTTTAGCGTTTTGGCGTTCAAGTCTTTTTGACTGGAAAATAGAATTCTCATCGGTCTAAATCTTGGGCTGCCATAGTAAATGACCTGAAAGCTCAGCGTGCCAATTCCTTGTTTTTGCTGAAAATGCAACAATTCTTGCAATTTTAACGATTTTAGCTAAATATCCATGCGTAGCATGGATATGCATGCTTGTAATAAATGTGAGCACATATCTTTGCAGATGCATTGCATTCACTATTTTAGTGATCAGCATGCTTACGCATGCTTGGCATTAATATTTTAGAACAAACATATTTGGTGCAGACCTTTGGCAGAGCTTTGTAGCTTCAGAAATTAGCTGCATGCAGATGCTTGGCACTAATTATTTAAGTCGTAAGCTTGGCAAATAATATTTGCAAGCGTAGCTTGCAATCTAAGGCTTGGCATTGGAAATAACACATTCACACATCTTTGCAAGGATTGCAGCCTCTGGCTGCAATAATTGTGTGCAGAGATTTGTAAACTTATCGCTCATCTATGCGAAGCTACGCTTCGCAAGACTGAGCTCTTTTAGCATTTGGGTGTGATATTATTTAAGATACGCATGGCTTCGCCATGCTTATGAAGCTTGGAATAGAGATTTGCATCACACAAATTGAAGCATGAGCTTCGTAAACAAGAAATAATCATACGCATGCTTGCAGCATGCTCTTGAGCTGTGGAATTGGGTGGAAGATTTGAGTTATGCTTCGTAATTGAAGAATAGATGTGACCACACAATTGTGTTCACATTTGTTGCTGTTGAAATTATTGCTGAAGATTTGTGTTCCA
>JANSXX010000062.1:0-2108 GCA_024742815.1 bacterium | reverse complement strand
GAGGGTTGCCTGTTCTGGTTTTTATGTTAATCTCAAATCTGTGTTCCCCCTTATTCGTTTTGAAAAGGGTGTTTTTAGGGAGCTTATCGTTTTCCTTAAGGTAATCATTTGGGTAAGATCTCGCCTTGTTCATTGTTGGGCTGGGGGCCGACATTTTTTTCATTTGAAAGAGTTAACCCTTTTAGTAGTTATCAAGTTCTGGGGTGTTGGTGGGTCGTTTGTTTTCTTTGACTTTTATATCTACAATTATTTATTTTTATTCTACACTCTTGACAACATTAATATAGTCTTCCACTTTTTACATTTCCAAATTCATCAATTGTTTTATCATAAAGGCATCTGCTACATTTGAAGAATTCACCATAGTCTTCTGTTGCTTTTTCTTCTGTCATTCCATAATTATTCATTATAGTTTGCTTCACGACCATTTCTTAAATATCTTAACAACTTCTTTTTGTGTGATTTTTATGTGATTGTCTAGCTATGTTTTATAGGTTAAAAGTTCAGTATAATTATAAAATATAAGGTTGTTAAATGTTATAACTATATTATGGTTTTACATTGAAAATAATTTAAGTATTCTCTGTAACCAAAAACATTGAAAAATACAGATTTTATACCTTTGGTATCATATTGGCTTTTCTTGTTGTCAATGTCGTTCTTCATGTTCTTAACTATATCACTTAAAACACTATCAATGTTATTTTCATTTACTTCATCATACTTACTTAATAGAGTGAAGAATTCATCTTCCTCATCTTCCTCATCTTCCTCATCTTCCTCATCTTCTTCCTAACTTCTTGCTTTTATATCTATCGCAATTGTTAATTTCGCTTTAAAGTCTAATTTGTCTTCCACTTCCACTTCTACATACATCAAGCTCAATAACCGTTCTTTTTGGTTTTTGACTAATTGTTCCAAACTTTCCATTTTAAATGGGAATTGTCTTTTATGATAATCATTTCCAAATATGTTTCTTCCTCATACTATATTCTAGTCCATATGTTTCTATTTTGTATCTGTTTTGAATTCTTTTCAAGGCTTCATTCTGACAACTTTTAATTTTTATATATTCAGGTTGACCATACTTAAAGGATATAATATTACTCAATACTTCAACAGACAAATTATTAATTTCCTTTTTTAATACTAAACCATCAGGTAAGTTAGTCAAATTATCAACCATAAAATTGTTTTCCATCATTTTACCCTCGCTCATTTTTCTCTTAATATATAAGGTGATATTTCTTTAAGTAGTTTTGGCTAGGGGGTTGCTGGTCGGCTGGTCTGGGTTTCAGGTTTAGTTTAAATGTCTTAACCTTCTTGTTAGATTATAAAACAATGTTTAATCATATTATAATTAAATATTATGATTAAGCCATCCACTTAAACCATCGCAAGAGGACAAAACAGTTTGTCTGCCTTTGCAAAATAATACCCAAGGGTTGGAGTCATTTTCCCGGAGGGTGCAAAATAAATTGCAGTCAAATGCAAAATCCACCTAAAATGGTCAAATTAGGTGGGGATTTGAGCATTTTGCGGGATGTGGTAAAATGAACCTTTTGATTTTGCAGAGAGGTGCAAAATAGATGGCGGAGGGGCGCAAAATAGATTGCGGAGGGGTGTAAAATAGATTCCCAGGATGGGAAATCTGGTTTCCCTATTTTCCTATATTTGGTAAAGATTATGGAGAAAGTAATTCTAATGATTTCATATTATTAGAACTATTTAGATAATTATTTTATGGAATAATGCCCATATGGTAATGAAGTGAAAGCATCAATATAAAACCTTTTATTTTCATAATTACTGAGAGATTGCTTTACTTGAGACATTGAATATATTTGATGTGACTTACTTCTGATGAAGTTATATGTGATTTCATGCTTTTTGTTTTGAAATAATGCTTCGTGATAGTTCTGATACGACAGTTCTTTTTTCACTTTGTGTTTCACTACACCTTTTGATTTCTTATGTTCATCAACCTCACCGTGAATTGTGAAGGCATATGATTTAGGTTTTAATCCGATGAATTTAGTAATGATTTTTCCATTCACTTCGTCCTTAAACATTCCTAAGACCTTTTTATTAGTTTTGTCAAAGCATGG
>JANSXX010000034.1:0-4413 GCA_024742815.1 bacterium | reverse complement strand
TAGGTTTGTTTTATTTATTTTCTGTTTGTTCTGGTTTATTAAGGCTTTTAGTACATAATATTATTCTTCTTTTTCGCGGAGCTTCGCTCCGCTTTCCGTAATTAGGCGCGCGCACCGATATGCCCATCGGTCCGGCCGATCGGCTGATCCTATGCATAATGCGCATCGGTGCTATGCAGGCACACTTGCCTTTGGCAAGCTGAGCTCAAAAGCTTCCCGAAGACTGGGAACTCCCATCATTGGCAAAAAGTGAGAGAACCCGGCTTTAAGATGATGGGAAAGTAGGAACTAAAACGGGAGACTGGCATTTCCTATTTAAGAACATCGTATCTCAGCGTGTTTTTGGTGTTTGTGCATAAAATGCATGCATATATGCATGCATGGAGTTTATTTTGACAGAAAATAGAACTAAATCATTGGAGGAGCACAGCGTGTGATCTGTGTGAAATGTAAGGCATTGCACTAAAATCATTGCAGAGCGGAGCTCTGCAAGCCTTTTAGCGCTTTTAAATCGTAGGCTTCGAAGGCTTGCAGTACAATTAGATGGTGTGCTGAACTAAATGATACGAAGAGCACAGCGTGCTCTTCTCTTAGTTTTGCTTGAAAACATGTTGCAAGACGTTGTTTTGCACAAATATAGGTCCAGAGCTTCAATTGCTGATAAAACATGCAATTGCTGCTATTTTGCATGCAACAAGTTAAAAACAATGATAGCATGCTAAAATCACAAATCGTGTGCTGGAACACACATTTCGGTGTTTTGGCCATTTTTGCATTTTCCCTTTAAAAGACTTGATTCACAATATTTTTGGAGGTGCCAAATTGTGGGCTGCCAGTCATTTACTTAAGAAAGCTCAGCGTGTTGGAGGCTTATTTTCTGTAAAAACATGCTATTTGCATCGATAATTAGAATATCACATGCAGCTTCTCGCTGCATGCTCTTCTAGCAGAATTGCTTTGCAAAGATAATGGAGAAGCATTGCTTTGCAATAATTCTTTGCATGCACTTATCTACAATCCAGAGCTGTTCAGCTCTGGAAATAATCTTTGTAAGCACTTTGGACATTCATAGGACCAGAGATTTGCTCTGGAAGTAATTATATTTGCAGAGGTTGCTTGTGATGGCTTTAACTTATTAATCAGATCTTTGGCTGCATGCTTCTGCTAAGAATTGGCTGCAGAATGCAGACGAAGTCTGCATGAGCATGCAATATTATTTCATAAGCTTCGTAAGCTTCGTAATCTTATCGCTCATCATTGCAGCCTTCGGCTGCAAGCCTGAGCTCTTTTAGCAATTGTAGCTTCCATACGATGCATGCATGCATCTTATTTTCAAATATAACATACGCATGGTGCTTTGCACCATGCTCTTATTTCAGAATTGAAACATACGCTTGCAGCTGATCACTGCAAGCTTACAGGCTTCGTAAATAATATGCCATAGGTGTGTGATCTGTGATCTCACAAGCTTGGAAGAATGTGTGAACATATATTTCATGTATGCTTGGCACTTATTTACCGTCCATACGTATGGATGCATGGCTTTGCCATGCATATGTTTGTGTTGGTTGAAAAAGAGAATCAAGTATTTGCTTTCCACAGCTCGATTCTGAGATGTTGGCAAGCATACGCTTGCCAAGCTTAGGATTGCTGTGAACACAATATTCGTAAGCTTAGTAAATTATCGCACATCTATGTTTCGCACTTCGTGCTCACAAGACTGTGCTCTTTTTTAAATTGTCGAAGGCAACAAATATTTAATCATACGCTTGCAGAAAAGCTATATCAGCTTAAAATGGAGAGCAGAGCTCTCCATGCATCTGTAGATACATCTTGAAACAAATATAAGAGCTGTGTAAGCATGCCAAGATTAAATTATGCAAGCGTCTATAGTTGCTTATTTCTGGAATAATGAAGTAATATCACACAACTTAAAGGCGTGCTCTTTTCACAATCCACAGCAACAATATTCTGCAGGATGCTTGCTTGCAAGCATATGTTGGTGAAGATTGTGAGAGCAAATAATTATGTTGAACATTATTGGCTGTAGATTTCACACCTTCGAGTAAATATTGAAGCTTCACTCTCAACTTTTGCTTGCAGCTGATAAGTTGAAAGCTGAGCTTCAATAGTTGAAAGCGTTGCTTTCAATGTTTGTGTGCTTGAACTTCGTTAATTATCGTGGATCTATGCAAACCTTCGGTTTGCAAGACTCCACTCTTTTACCCTTTCGTATGCTTCAAGAATTAATTGTGAGCTTGACTCACAAGAAACTTGTGATAGCACAAGCAAGAATAAATTAGTTTCACACATAATTGTGATTCACATCAGAAATAAGAATTGGTGTTGCTCATTTGTGGGCACAACTTCTGGAATAAAACAGTGTTAGCTTAGATTACAGGCAACGTCTGCAATTCTCAGGTGATGAAGAAACACAAAGTACTGAAGTAAACACAATAAAGAACACAAATAAAGATGATTTATCTGCTCAACCTTCTAAAACTTAAACTATGGATGAGATGCAAATCGATGGAAAATAGGTCCAAACCACCAAATTGCTGTTTTGTGTTGCCAGTTAAAATGACTATAAATCGTAATTCTTGGAGCTCGGAATTATGGAGCACAGTGTAAAATGACTGATGGTGAATGTGTGTCAAAACCTTCTTTTTACGTATTTTGCATCCAAAACATCGATTTGGTTGTTGTGAAGTCTTGCACAAAATCATTGCAAAGCAAAGCTTTGCAAGCCTTTTGCGCTTTCAAGATTGCCATGCAAGCAATAAATCTCTCACCCAAAACAAGTATCATAGCAAGCATTCTTTTAATGCATGCAACTCTTGAATTAATGAAGCTCGCTATTCTGTGCTTTGTGCAGATATCTGAAATAGAATTATCATACTTTAGCTATGAAAGGAATGCAGAGTTCTCATTCATAAAAAGAAAGAATGCCTCATATCATCATATTATAAATCAGATGAGAGCAGTTATCGTGCTCATAAATCTCATTGGAGCATGCTCCTCATTAATTAGAGCTATGCTTTTATTCTTGCTGGCTCTGTTCTGGAAAATTAAATCATGGTGCTCAACAATCAATTACAGTCGAGCTGTGATCTCAATCATAAAGCTCACATAAATCAGATTTAACTGAGATAAACCTGTTCATCAATCTCTTCAACTCGAAATACAAATCACTTTGCTGGAACTTCTTGTGATCTATAAATCACCAACCAAAAGAGAGATTGAAGTACCTGCAACTTAAAGTCAAGCAGCTCTTCTCTTGTTGACACAGATCAAGATTAGGCTAAATGCTGTTCCAATCGTATTTCTCAAATGAAAGACACCACCCTTTCAATAATTGCATGCTGCAAACTGCTTTTACAAAGCAGGCAAAGCCTGCATAATACTTCTGCAGCCAAAGGCTCAACACCAAATACCAAGCAGTGATAGACTTCATTATGCTATTCAGAAATAGGATATCAGGCAACTAATGTCTTTGCACCTCCAAGGCTAAGACTCAATGCCAGCACGCTGTGATTCTTAACTCCATAAACTAGATTTAAGCATAAATACCTCACCAGCAAGCTGTGTTATGGGCTGCAGATTTCACTATTCTGTGTGAAATATTTGAGTTTCATCCATATTTCCACCCCAAGCAAGCTGTGCTGCTGGAGCTGTTTTACTTCAATTCAGCTTAAAACCTCCTCCTAAATCTAGAAATCAGAGGCACACCTCTCAAATAATGCTAAGGAGTCTATTTCAATGCTGCACCTCAATATTTAACTGCTGCACCTCAATATTTCAGAACCAGCAAGCTGTGCTAAATTTGCTGTGGAGTGCAGATTTAACTTAAAACTCCTCATATTTCAGACCTCGCAAGCTGTGCTCTGCAGCAGATTTCACTTAATTTGTTAGGCATCTTGCTGATCTACGTTTCAGAGTTGCAAGCAACTCTTCACGAGACTCAGCGCTTTTAACATTAAATCAAAGTCTCAAAGGCTCAAAGGCTCATATCACACAGCCAAGCTGTGCTCTTCATGCAGGCAAATAGTGGACAACTGCATTCTAGCTTTAAAAATACGCTGTGATGCAACACCCAAATGATTGCAAAACAGGAACTAACAATATTAAACTGTTATTGCCATCATCGGTCGAGTGGGTTTTTTCACTTTTCACTTTTACAGCCGAAATCCACTCAAATCTGGCCTTTGGAGCTCAGCTTGCGAGTTCTGCCTCGCGCGCGGTTTATTATTCCCTTTAATTACGTACATTATTTAGGTTTGTTTTATTTATTTTCTGTTTGTTCTGGTTTATTAAGGCTTTTAGTACATAATATTATTCTTCTTTTTCGCGGAGCTTCGCTCCGCTTTCCGTAATTAGGCGCGCGCACCGATATGCCCATCGGTCCGGCCGATC
>JANSXX010000137.1:0-1126 GCA_024742815.1 bacterium | reverse complement strand
GATCTAACTTCAAGATACACACGCCATTCGGTTGCGGGAATTCCTGGAGATTAGGGCATAAGCCTTGTTGCGGTTTGATAGAAAGCAATTATCATTTACCGCTTCGTTATGCACCACTTGAATTAGAATTTACAATTGTATCGGATGAGCACGCACCAGTAATTACACCGGTTTCTACTCGTGGCGCAGATGGAAATTTGATTGACAACACCTGTTTTTAAAGAAAGGTTAGATATGGAAATATTGGCTGGCATTACATTGGAACAGCCGCGACACGTAGAAAGTGAAGAGCTTAGAAGAAAGCTAACTTCAGAATCTTGTATTTATTGCTTTCTTTTCTCTATCCTAATCACATGTCCATCAAGATGCAGTAAAATAGTTGGTAACAAAAGAGAAGAATGATGGACATGAAGACAGAAGTAATAGATTGTGAGGCATGTGGCCAAGAGAAGTTCATTCCTTCACCTCAAATCCATTCATCCCCAGCTCTCTTAACCGCTGGAAATGGATTTGGAGTTTATTGTCATTCTTCTTTCGTAAGTTCAACAGAGTGGGAATTGAATAACGTAATCATTCGAGCCGATGTCATTACCTTGGACAATACCGTCAACAATAATATAGTAAAGCATTTGTTAGAGGGTCAAAGTTTGAAATTTGTATTTCCTATGTAACTGAAATTAATATGAACATTGTTAAGTCTGCTTCTAAATCGAATGGTTGTTTCATTACACTATATCGCCCACCAAGAGCAGGAATTGACCCACAAAATACTGATTATTACAGACAAGACAACTACATTTACAAGCGATGGAATTATTTTTACAATCCGATGATTAATTCTCGTATCTTTGATGGTCCGGATGCAGACGGAGCTGATCGCGCGGCATACCAAGGAAAGGGCTTTCAAATTTCAGATTTAAACTTAACTTGGCAATTACAATTTAATAATATAAAATATCCAGAGTTTGAATGCCAGAGCCTAGCCGAGAGTGCCTACTACCTCCTAATAACATTACACTATTTGAACCCTGACCAAGACGCCTTTAGCATTTCATATAAACGCTACAGAGAAGACAAGTTCGTTATTGGTATATCGTTTGAGAAAATGGCAGACACTAATTTTACT
>JANSXX010000134.1:0-1145 GCA_024742815.1 bacterium | reverse complement strand
CTGACATACAACAGTAAAATGGTTCATTCTGCCCACGATATGACTCCAAACGATGCCCACAAAAAGGGAAACCATCTTGAGGTCAAGATGAAGCTTGAGATGAACAGAATCAAAACCCGCAAATATCCCCCTGTTAGGGTTGGCGATGAGGTCAAAATATACCGCAAAAAAGGGATCTCCGAGGAAGAAAGAACGAGCTCATGGTCAGCAAACAAGTTCACAATTGAAAGGATTGAGCGAAAACTTGGACAAGACTATTATTATGTCCAAGCTGTGACTCGTGCTTATTTGAGATCGGAAATTCTGAAGGTCTGAAGGAAAAGGTATATAAAAGAATGTGTCCTTTTACTGTAATGCCAGACTATCAAAAAGGGAAAATTTACCGCATCTGGGACAATGCCTTCACGAAATGCTACATTGGTAGCACGGTTGAACCGTTGAGCAAAAGAATGACAAAGCACCGAGAAAAATACAACGCCTATTTGAGACAAACATACCCATTTACGACTTCGTTTGCTTTGTTTGACAATTTCGGGTTTGAAAACTGTAAGATTGAACTGTTGGAAAACTTCCCCTGTAACAGTAGAGAGGAACTCTCTGCAAGAGAAGGGTATCATCAAAGGAACGAAGCATGTATTAACAGAGTCCACCTCGGGAGAACTAAAAAGGAATACTACTACGAAAACCATGAAGCATGTCTACAACGAAGCAGGGCATGGAGGGAACAAAACCCGCAATACAAACGGGACATGGACAAAAAATACCGAGACACTAACAAGGAAACAATAGTATCCAAATTAAAGGAGAAGAAACTATGTGAATGTGGTTGTTATATTTCTTTGCGAAATTTGTCTGCTCACAAACGGAAACAGAAACACATTGACTTGATGGCACAACACATTGATTTGTTGAAAAATAATATCTAAACGGTTCTAATAGCTGATGAATCTATTAGAACTGTTTAGTGAGACAGGGTGGGTCGGTCGCATTCTGTGCCGATGCCTTGCTGGGTTCAAAAGAAAACCCCTAATAATAGGTGGTAAACCTCAATGATAGGTGGCAATTAGCAATCCCCCTAATAATAGGTGGTGAACCCCCTAATGATAGGTGGCAATTAGCAATCCCCCTAATATTAGGCGTCATCG
>JANSXX010000146.1:0-1070 GCA_024742815.1 bacterium | reverse complement strand
TGCTAAATTTCATAAGGTAAGGTTTTTATTGCTGAGAATAAATAAAAAAGAGTTTTATTTTTGGGGGAGGTGGATGTAGATGGGTGGCTTCGAAATCCACACACATGGCAAACACGCCCCCGCAAGCCTGGCAAGGGAAAAACAGTCCGTGGGCATGCTGTTTTCACACGTGCGACATAAGGAAGGGTCTTTCATTGCTGAGAAGGAAAACGCAAATCTTTTTTCAGGGGGAGGTGGATGTGGATGGGTGGCTCCGAAATCCACGCCCATGGCGAATACGCCTCTGCAAGCCTGGCTAGAGAAAAAACACCTGGGGGCATGGCGCTTTCACACGTGCAACCTGTGGGGTTACGAAGTTTAAGCGTGTGCTGTGTTTTGCAGGTTTTTCGGCTCAGCTGAATCAGGTTAGGCTTGAAGCCCATTCCAGTTCTCCCCAGCTCCTACTTCAACACACCTGCCAAAGCTGCGCGCGAGAGGGCTTGACTGAGACAGCTCGTCTGGACACCTTCGCAGATTGATTCTCCAGCTCCATCGCCAGAAGTCAAGCAGAGGCGTACAGACCCCCCACTCAGAAAACCTAGTTCGCCTCTTGGGGCTCCATTTTTTCCGGAACTACATTCTGAGACACACGGGTTTTCCGGAACTTTCTTTTCCTGAGACACACGGGCGCGCAGCGTTGGCGAATAAAGTTATTTTTACACTCGGGCGCGCAGCGTTGGCGAATACAAATGTTTTCGGGAACTCGAGACACATGGGCGCGCAGCGTGGGCGAATAAAGTTCTTTTCTTCCGGAACTATATTTTCCTGAGACACGCGGGCGCGCAGCATTGGCGAATAAAGTTCTGTTTTCCCGGAACTTTATTTTCCTAAGACACGCAGGCGCACAGCATTGCCGAATAAATTTTGCCGGAACTTGATTTTCCTGAGCAAGCGTTGGCGAGTAAGTCTTTTCCGCAACTGTATTTATCTGAGACACCCGGGAGCGCAGCGTTGGGCAATAAAGCTCTCTTATTCCGGATTTTTTTCCTGAGACACACAAGCGCACAGCGTTGGCGAATAGAATTCGTATT
>JANSXX010000154.1:0-1017 GCA_024742815.1 bacterium | reverse complement strand
ATTGAACAAAGCAAAAAGGCATATCGTCAGAAAGCCATAAAGGAATACATAGAAAAACTAAAATATAGATATTGATGAGATTGAAACCCCCCAAGAACTACTTGAAAAGCTCACAAAATGAACTAGTTAATAATATTGTTTTGTTCAATATTATTAAATAGTTTTTGGTTTCCTGACTTTCTTAGTATACCTTCTTTCATATATCATCATTAGATTGTATTTTTCCTCTGCCTCTGCTACTTTTGGTGACTGTGCTTTCTGGGCTTCTGCTCCTGCTTCTCACTTCCATTTGTTCCCTCGTCCATTCACTACCTCTGGCTCTTTCTTCGGGTGAGTTGCTCCTGCTTCTTGTTTCAATTTGTCTTCCAGTCCATTGATTACCTCGTGCTCTTTCTTCTGGTGAGTGGCTTCTACTTCTTGCTTCAACCTGTCGTCTTGACCAGAAAGAAGCCCTCGGTTGTTCTTCTTCTTGTTCTCGCGATGGTTCTGATGGAGTGGATGACTTCTTACCTCGTTGGAATAATTCAAACACACTCCTATCTTCTCCACCTAAGAATAAGTTTCTTAATGACTTTATTTCTCGACTTTCCTCTTTCTTCTCTTTCTCTTTCTCGGTTGATGCTGACGATGATGATGTTAAATGAAGACTTTGTAAATCTTGCTGCTTTTCGTCTGACGGTTTAAATCATTATCTTTTACATCTTCTGGTTCATCTTCTGACTTTCTATTTTCCTCACTCTTGTCTGTAATTACATCACTGAATTTTTCATCAACTAACTCCTTTGCTACATATCGCGTTGTTTGTGTGTCTGCCTCATTGTTTTCATACAACTGTGATGATGGCGGTATTTCATCAAACATTTCTGGCGTCAATTCGTGTAATAAAACTTGTTTATCAGTTTGAACCCTAGCATTCAACCGTAGTCTCCTGTCGTATTTTGAAAGGTCAAAATCGTCAAAGTCTATATCGTTAATTGATGTGTCAAATGCCCGTCTTTCGGGGATGATTTCAATTTT
>JANSXX010000110.1:0-1326 GCA_024742815.1 bacterium | reverse complement strand
TTGGCAAGGGGTTGCTGGTCGGCTGGTCTGGGTTTCAGGCTTAATATGAATGTCTTAACATTGTTGATAGATTATAAAAACTAGGTTTAATCATATTATAATTGAATAATATCATTAAACTAAATCACTCACGCTTTCCATTCACCTATTCCATCCCACCAGAATTCAATAATTCGCATCTGTCCATCTACTAGACTGTCTTCTTTGTTTAGTTTCCGTATCGCTCCTGATAAGATATTGTGGTTCATAATCATTGCATGGTGAGTATGTCGGGCACCTCACAAATCACAAGAACGTTGCTGTGACTGACTTTTTGGAGACCTACGCCACCACCTTTGTTCAGTCCCGTTCTGGCGATTTGACCTATGATAATGATAGGTTTGCTGAAGCGGTGAAAACCACCATTGCCTACAGAAAGGGAATTCGCAGGGCTTCAGAGGTTGCCAATGCTCAACCCAATGAGGTGGAAGACAACTCCACCCGCTGTGTCTTGATGTAGGGCGTTTGATGGGAAAGACTCTTCAAAATCAGCACTCATTGGTTTCCAAGATCCAAAACCACTGGTTTCCAAAACCCAAAACCAACGGTTTTTGGTATTCAAAACCCAAAACCACCGGTTTCCAAAACCCGAAACCAACGGTTTTTGGTTTCCAAAACCCCAAACCAATGGTTTCCATACGTCACGTGTTGCATTGACCATCGTCCAATACCTTGGTCTGAGACAATCCATGTACAGTCGGATTGTAGAAACCTTTGCTGAGAAAAGAAGCGACGTGACAAATGGCTCCAGCCCATTTATCGCAGGAGGTGCTCGGAACGTGTGTTTTTTTTGAATTTGGGAAAACAGTTTTACACCCCTTTCTGGTTTCTCTTTCCTACAGGAAATTGGGAATGACCCTCCGTGTATCTAGAAAAATAAGCAACTAACATTCAATCAGCTGGAAGACACTAAAAGTGTCGTGCTTTTGATTTGGGGGTTGGCGGTTATTTGCTTTTTTACTATCCATTCCATAATTGTAATTCGGTCTGGGTGACCATGTATGTCACCCATCCTGTCCGAGCAAGGAGTGAGTGGGGAGCGAATGGGTCAAGGAGAGTTAAGTATACCCGCCACTCCTTGCTGAAAAGGGAGGGTTGATTATGGAATGGACAGTTTTTGTTTTTTAAATGGCATCAGCCATCAGGCAACAACCGACCCTTCTTTTGTTTCAATGTTGATGATGCTGGTTGATGCTGATGATGCTGGATTTTTTATGATGCTGTGGATGCCTCACACGCCTTCAACCAAAACAACCCGTAACACCACCACCTCAACAACAACAACCC
>JANSXX010000126.1:0-1193 GCA_024742815.1 bacterium | reverse complement strand
CCTTAATCTAAAATTTTAGTTACCACACCGGCACCTACGGTACGTCCACCCTCGCGGATCGCAAATCGTAGTCCTTCTTCCATCGCTACCGGCTGGATGAGCTCTACGCTCAACTTCACGTTATCGCCCGGCATTACCATCTCCACTCCTGAAGGAAGCTCGCACGCTCCGGTCACATCCGTAGTACGGAAATAGAACTGTGGGCGGTAGCCTTTGAAGAATGGAGTGTGTCGTCCACCTTCGTCTTTGCTCAACACGTATACCTCGCACTCGAACTGTTTGTGCGGGGTGATAGAACCCGGCTTACACAGTACCATTCCACGCTGGATATCTTCCTTAGAGATACCACGTAGCAGAATACCTGCGTTATCGCCCGCCTCACCTTGATCTAACAAACGGCGGAACATCTCGATACCGGTTACTACACTCTTCATCGGATCTTCTACAATCCCTACAATCTCAACTTCCTCGTTGATCTTGATCACACCACGCTCGATACGACCCGTAGCTACGGTTCCACGACCCGTGATTGAGAATACATCCTCAACCGGCATCAAGAACGGCTTGTCTACATCACGCTCTGGAGTAGGAATCGTCTCATCAACGGCTTCGATAAGCTCTACTACTTTTTGCTCCCACTGTTCTTCGCCGTTTAGCGCGCCCAGGGCAGAACCTTGGATCACAGGAATATCATCACCGTCAAACTCGTAGCTAGATAGAAGCTCACGTACTTCAAGCTCAACAAGCTCGAGTAGCTCCTCGTCGTCCACAAGGTCAACCTTGTTCATGAACACTACGATTTGAGGAACACCAACCTGACGCGCTAGCAGAATGTGCTCGCGAGTTTGTGGCATAGGACCATCCGTAGCCGCTACTACTAAAATAGCACCGTCCATCTGAGCCGCTCCGGTTACCATGTTCTTCACATAATCGGCGTGACCCGGGCAGTCTACGTGTGCGTAGTGACGCACTTCGGATTCATACTCCACGTGCGCCGTTGCGATGGTAATACCACGCTCGCGCTCTTCCGGAGCATTATCAATTTGATCAAACGCTTGCGCCTCTCCACCCCAGGTCTTCGCCATAACAGTGGTGATCGCTGCCGTTAATGTAGTCTTACCGTGATCTACGTGACCAATGGTACCCACATTCACGTGGGGTTTGGTGCGTTGAAAGGTCTCTTTTGCCATTGT
>JANSXX010000121.1:0-1207 GCA_024742815.1 bacterium | reverse complement strand
CGCCGCTCTCATTACATCAGCTATATTGTCTTGATTTACATTATATACAAAACTATCACTATGAACATGAAAAGTAAAAGTGCTAAATTCATCATCTTCATAACAATTGAAATGATGAAACCTTACAAATAAACTGGCCTCAACAATTAACGTTACTTCATAACCTTCATCGTCTACAATACCATCTAACAAACAATCTAAGTTTTCTTGTTCATTAAACACTATATCTTTGATGCTTTTAATGTTTAAAGGTATATTTCTTGAAATGTAATACTCAATTACGTGTCTCTTTATATCATCACCACCTACAACAGTATAGCGCTTTGTCTTTCTTTTTGTTTCAGTTCTGTTTATTTTATATCGTTGCTGTATTCTCTTTAATGTCTTATCATGATTATGTTTTATCTTCAAATACTCAGGTTCCCCTAATTTATATGCAATGATATTTTTTAATACTTCAACAGGTAAGCTAGCACAATTCTTAACCATGAAATTATTCTCTGACATTTTACCCTTACTCATTTTTTTTCTCTTAATATATAAGGCTTTTTCTCTTTAAGTAGTTTTGGCTAGGGGGTGCTGGTCGGCTGGTCTGGGTTTAATGTTAAATTTAATTGTCTTAACCTTCTTGTTAGATTATAAAACAATGTTTAATCATATTATAAGATAATAATATTAATAAACAAAAGTTAATTTGACCCGAATTCAATCTCACCAGCGATACAACCACTATAACAACTCATACTATACTCACAACAATAATGCTCGTATCCTTTTATTAATTGGTCTGTGTAAATTTCAATTAAGTCGCTTAATATGTTTCTCATATAATAATTGTTATTTCTATATGACCACCAATTGTTTAGGTTAGGAAAGAACAAATCACTATTTTTGATAAACTTTAATTCTTCAATTTTAAGACAATTTTTTAAAAGTACAGTAACTTCTTCTTGATTATACTTACAATATGATTTTAATCCTTGATAATACATTTTTCTTGTTTTAAATCGTTCTTTAACCTCTTGTTTATTAAATATTCTGTGAATTCTTTTTCTGTATTGTTTGTTATCAAAAGGGATTACTGTTAGACAAGTAATATCGTTATGTAGCATTTGTTCAATAATGTTTAACTGAAGCTCTGCTTTTTCTAGTCCTTCTTCAGGAATGTCTTTATTTCTCATAAAATGTTCTTCTTCATCTCTCAAAT
>JANSXX010000113.1:0-1289 GCA_024742815.1 bacterium | reverse complement strand
TCGCCTTTTGCTGCCTGCGCTAGCATTTGTGAATTAAGACGAAAATGGTAAATTTAGAATCCGGCACGGCACGTAGCCGGGCCGTTGGCTGCAATATGTTTTTATTGTAAATAACTGATAATCAATTGATAAAAGCGGTGGCTAGTTTTTGGGAACTGATAAAGTCTCAAGATTGTTCTAATAAGTTGTAAATTGGATCGAAGGAGGAATGCTAATAAGAAGAAGACAGAAAAAGTTAATATGATGAATCATACAGTAAATACAAATAAACTTAGGAAAGACATTATCAATGTTTTGACAAGGATTGATGATGTCAAAAAGCTAAAATTAATCTTTCAACAGGCGGAAGAGATAGAAGAGATGAACATTGTTGAGGATGAGCAAAGCCTAAATATTGAAGACGGAATCGTTGAAGTAAGAGAAGGCGTAACCTTAGATCAACTTTTAAAAGAACAAAACTATAAACCGATCAATTACCAGGAATTCAAAAGCCTAACTGATGAAATTGAGTGGGAACATTCTTTAGAAGAATTACTGGAAAACCTTGATTAACAATCTGATTAGTGTGGAAAGACAATGGATATAATACTGGATACAAATTTACTGTTGATATATAGCCGAGGAACAGAAGTGTCAGAACAAATTGAAAAGGAATACGAGATATTCAAGAATCAGAATAGGCTTATGATATCAGTAGTGACTCTAGGAGAGTTAAATGCATTAACCAAAAAATTAGGAATAGGAGATAGCCGAAAAAAGAGATTAGAAAAGACTCTTGAAAGAATTGCAAAGATCAATGTGAATATAAAAGAGGTTATTGACCGTTACGGAGATATAGATGCCTATAGCCAAGGAAAATTATCCAATAGGAAGGTAGACTTTAGTTCAAGAAATATGGGGAAGAATGATATATGGATAGCCGCCACCGCTAGTGTATACAAATTGAAATTATATACAACAGATAAAGACTTTGATCATTTAGCAGGTGAATTTATCGATTTGGAATTCATTGATATTGAAAAATATAGGCGATAAGAACTGCAGCCAACAATGGCTACATGCCATGCCGGTAAAAATCTTCGAGAAGAAAATGAAGATGGAAAACCCGCGCAGGCATCAAAAGCTAGGCTTCGCCATCATCGCCTTTTGCTGCCTGCGCTAGCATTTGTGAAATGAAACGAAAATGGTAAATTTAGAATCCGGCACGTCACGTAGCCGGGCCGTTCACAGACAATCGCGCAACAGAAAACAGTATCTGTAAGAATTTGAAAGAATGATTCTCCCCGCCT
>JANSXX010000092.1:0-1601 GCA_024742815.1 bacterium | reverse complement strand
GCCGGCGAGAAATGTTGTCGAGTTGACGACATTTCAAATTTCCACAGGAAAAGGAAAAGAGTTGTCGACCCGACAACAATTTCGGAAATGTTGTCGAACCGACGAGAAGTGTTGTCGAGTGGGCGACACGGGGAATGGTGTTGAATCGACGAGAAATGTTGTCTAGTCTACAACATTCAAATTCCCATGCGAACAAATGGAAGAAAAGAGCCCTCGTCTGGCAA
Source organism: bacterium (assembly GCA_024742815.1). Taxonomy (GTDB): domain Bacteria; phylum Bacteroidota; class Rhodothermia; order Balneolales; family Balneolaceae; genus HXMU1420-13. The sequence goes on along the minus strand of JANSXX010000092.1, from coordinate 1,377 downwards.
CATCAGCCAGATGTTCAATTCGAAACGGTAGTGTGCAGTTTTGATGCGAGAAGCACATCAACCTGGAAATTTGTGGAAAAAAGAGTGCTGGCTGGGGGCAATATCTGAGTCGAGCCCCTGCGAGAAGGGAGGGATAAGTGTTTTACTACAAATTTTTAGTCTAGGGTTGCAGGTGTTACGTCTTTCTGCCCAACGCATTGAAAACACTTGTTCATCCCTTCCCGCAGGGGGCTCGTGCAATTTAGCATTTTCGTGTCTTGCCTTATGCCCCTTAATAGTTATTGTCCCACAACAGCACACAACCTTTTCATACAGTCTGTTCTTGATTTTAGTCTCATTGTTTTCATAGTATGTTCTTTGGTATTCTGATATTTCATCCTTATGTTCATTGTAATGTTCCTTTCTTTTTTTCTGTATTTGTTCTTTGTGTTCCTCACGATACTTCTTATCTTTTGCTAACACCTTTGCCTTGTGAGTTTTGACATACTCCTTTCTTTTCTGTTTCACCTCTTCCTGGTTTTTAAAATAATATTGTTTCTTTTGGTTCAATATCTCTTCTTTGTTGTCTTCGTAATACTGTTGTTGATTTCTTCCTGAAACTTGCTTATTAACACATTCGCACTCGCGTTGATGGTGTCCTTCACGTGCAAAGAGTTCCTCCTTATTATTACACGGGTATGTCTCTAACAATTCGATCTTACAATTCTCTACACCAAACTCATCAAACAAATGAAACACTCTTACATTTCTAGTTTCTTGCTTTAGATACTTCTTATAATCTGACCTATGTCCTTCCATTCTTTTGCTTAAAGGTTGAACAGTTGAACCGATATAGCATTTCGTGAAATTATTGTCCCAGATTCTATAGATTTTGCCCTGCGAATAATCAGGCATTATATCAATAATTATATATGTAAATATGCGTTTAAATACCTTTTGAAACCCTTTAAAAATCAATCAATCTGAAAGAGCAAGGAGAAAGAAATAGGAACGCCGTGAAAATCAATTAATTCATTTTTTGAAGTTGTTATTCTAAAATGTAATCTCTTAATATTTTTACCACCTACATCAATGAAGTCTGCATAAACTGGCGATTGAAAGTCTGTTAAAACTCCCCCAAGTTGTTGATTAATATGAACTTTTTTGATTACTGCGCTACTGAAATTATTAGGTGCTGAATATTTGTAATCGCTTAACTGACTGCAATTTATAAAGACGTTGGCAAAAGGAACTAAATTAAAGTATCCACTTAACCAAGATGACGCAGGATCATATGCAATATAGTTACTTAATAAATAATTAATAGATTTTGGTCTTAAATTGTCATATTCAAACTGTCCTCTGTTCCATTCGCCATTTACATAAGTTTCTAATTCT
>JANSXX010000135.1:0-1130 GCA_024742815.1 bacterium | reverse complement strand
TTTATGAAATGTTGACTAAATTACTTGCTATGGTTGCTGTACTGTTCATAATGAAATACGCATTTGAACAAATACTATTTAATAATACATTAACTTCTGTCATATTATATGATTGAGTTATATCATAAAAATTAGCGTCAATCTGTGCTTTTGTGCAAGTATCTACTTGGTCTGCTTTGTTGTCGAATAAATCAGTTTTATCTGATTGATTAGCATATATGTTTCTAATGTTTGTCACCCCGCTTGTAGAATTGATTTCGCTAATTGTGTGCGCTGCAACATTGTCAAAGATTTTTAAATTTATTGAAGGCATTAAATATTAAGAGTAGAAAATGACAATATTTACTTACTTGAAAAAATCATTTTTACGTATTCTTAATCAAGTATCTGGCAACCTGCATCACGTATCGAAAGTATTTGTTCTGATACGAATGTTATGTAAATCGTGTCTGGCATAAAATCTGTGTCCATACTTCCAGAAGGTTTAACACGGATTAGTAGTTGTTGAACTACTATCTGGCACTTTTTCCATTTTCATAGCAAAGATGAGCTTGTCTTTTTTATATTGATTAAATTCAAGAGATAAGTGATGTTGATGAAATAGAGGTAAGTTCAATGCTTTTCTTAGATAATAGAGCGCTTGATTTAAGCTTTTACAAGGATACTCAGAAAATAATGTTGAACCTAATTGAAGTTGAAATTCTAAGTCATTGTCAGGGTTATAGTTTCCATGAGTAGAAAAGGTTGTTCTTGTCGATGGATGGTAAAACCTGTTGTATTCCTTATGAACTTCAGTTGCTCCTCCCGTGGCATCTGCTTTATAGAAGGTGATAAATGTGGCAGTGAGTTTAGATACAGAACGAACAACAGTAGTGTTAACAACAACTGAATTAGACTGACAAATGTGAGTATTTTTTGTGATAGGTAATTCTTTTCCATCAAGTAAATGTGAAACGTAGCGATTGTGGAGGTCATTGTCCAAACTTACTACATCGCATTTGCCTGGAAGCAATTATTAAGTTCGAATTCACCGCTCGTGCTTTGATGTGTGTTAGGCGCGCTCTCACTGGCGGGGAAATCAGTAGTAACATCAGGTGAAACAATACAATCGGTGAAATTACTGACAAGTT
>JANSXX010000070.1:0-1916 GCA_024742815.1 bacterium | reverse complement strand
CCTGATTTATCATAATACACATTTGCTATAATTTCTTGTTTAGTTGTCATATAAATAAACAAGAAATTATCTTAATCTAATTCTTCTAACTGTGGTTCTATTTCAGGTTCTTGTTGCTTCAACCATTCCTGATGTTTTTTACATGTTTCGTGTCTCTTTTTGTGTTGAAAAGTGTATTGCACACCACATCCGCATAAATGCTTTTCTAATAGAACATGTTTTTCCTGATATAGTTTTTTGTGATAGGTAGTTTCTTCCTCCTTGTGTAATTGTTTATATTCTCGCCTTTGTGCTTGACAAGCAGGCTTGTTTCGTTGATAATATTCCTTGAATGTCTCATTTCTACCTGCTAAATATTTGTTAATACAAGTGTAATTTTCAATATAATGCCCTTCTCTTTGCCGTAGTTCTTCTTTGCTATTAGTTGGGTAAAGTTCTACTAATTCAATTTTACAATTATTAATTCCAAACTCATCAAATAAATCAAACGAAGTTGTCTTTGTGCAACCGCCTTTCAAATATACATAATACTTGCTCCTATGTCGTGCCATTCTTTGTGCTAGAGTTTCACAGGTTGAACCATAATAGATTTTTGTATAAGCATTGTCTGTTAATCTGTAAATCTTGCCATTCTGATATTTATTACTCATATCCCTATTTATCTTAAGTTCTCCTTTCCTTAAACCATTTTTCAATATCTGTAAAATCTAACCTTGTTTAAATCTCGTGCCCTTGTGCAAGCAACATAAAACCATTCTTTCGTAGCGTGTTCATTGGTCCAATCATAAATTATAACATTATCATCAATTGAACAACCTTGACAAGAATGGGCAGTATAGCAATAACTGTAAATAAATTTGTCTCTTAAAACATCTATTGAGACAGTTTGTGTTTCCATTGTTTTAATATTCTGTAGTCTGATATTCCTATTATCAACACAAATTATCTTAAACCTAAAATTGACGTTGAATGTAAAACCATTCATTTTGAAATATTCTTTGCAAATTAAAACATCGTCTATTTCATACTCTGCTTCTTTCTTAAGCAACATCCTAATAGCACTAGATATATTTTTACAGGTTCTGTTTGTGTAGGCAATATTATTATTGCATATTTCAACTTTATCAACATATTTAAAGTATCGTTCTATTATCTCCTTGAATGGTATATCATTCACAAAAATATCATTCTTTATATTTTTCAGTTTAACTTTATCTTCTGGGTTTTTCAATCGCTTGCATTCCTTTAAGAATATTTCATTTTCAAAAATAATGCTTACGCATTCATTAGCGCATTCTTCGAAAGATTTGGTATTTGACATTGGTTCTATTGTTGGTAATTGGTTTGTATCACCAGTTCCTAACAAAAGTTTATCGTGCTTGTGATGTTTAACAAATTGATTAATTCTGTGTAGCATCCGGACAGGATTGAAAAATATTTCATCAAATACAATCACGTCAAATTTGCTATGGTCAAAAGGTGGCAATTGTTCATCCTCATCAACACCAATTGAAAAGAATTTATTTACGGTAATACTCTCGCATTCACAGTTTTGTGCTAAATGGTTAGTTCCAACAACAAACAATACATTTTTACCCAGTTGTTCAAAGTATTTACCTATGAAACTTTTTCCAGATCCCGGCAAGTCTGCTTTTATTATGAAACAATTGTGTTTAGCAATCAACTTACATATTGCTTCGGTATCATATTCATCTTCTACAGCATAGCGGGTAGTTTTATAAATGGGAATAGGCACTAACTCATTAAGTTTCCATTTGTAATCAGTTTCCAGTTCATAGACTTTATTATTTTCTACTCTCCAACCTCCAATATCATTATGAAAATCTAACAACTTCTTTGCCTTCCTTACATCTTTCTTTGCAATATGAAAGGCATCGGTTTTCACCGCATAAACT
>JANSXX010000079.1:0-1782 GCA_024742815.1 bacterium | reverse complement strand
GAGGCTGTCTCAAAAGTGAGGCAGCCTCTTTTTATTTATACACTCAGTTGTTTACAACTCTAGAGGATAACAAGTGTAGCTATTGTTAATTTAAAGGTATGGCACACAAGAAAGTATCCTTTAAAAAGTACCAGCAGCACCAAATGAGCTTATTGCCTCCGTCACTGGAGGAATTGATACCTGCTGATCATCCTGTGAGGGTTGTTAACGGTATTATAGATCAATTGGATATTGATAGTTTGCTGAAGCAATACAAAGGCGGCGGCAGTTCCAGCTTTCACCCCAAGATGTTATTGAAAGTGCTGGTATACTCCTATGTCAGTAATGTATACTCCAGCCGCAAGATAGAGGCAGCTATCAAGGAGCACATTCACTTTATGTGGCTGGCAGGGATGAACACTCCCGACCACAATACCATTAACCGCTTCCGTAGCGAAAAGCTTGGCAAGGTATTAAAAGAAGTTTTTGGCCAGGTAGTGGGGCTGCTGGTACAATCAGGACATGTGAGTCTACAGGAAGCATATCTGGATGGCACAAAGATAGAGGCCAATGCCAACCGGTATACCTTTGTGTGGGGGCGTAGCATAAAATACAATAAAGAACGTATCGCCAAGCAACTCGAAGAACTATGGCATTATGCACAGACGGTAGCCTCAGAAGAACTGAAAGATACTGCCCCGGTGACTTTTGAAAAGATTAGTCCGCAGCAGGTAAAGCAGACAGTGGAGCAGATCAATGAGGCGCTCAAGGGCAAGCCAGTAGATAAGAAAGTAAAGCAGAAGTTGAATTACGCTAAGAAGAACTGGCCGCAGAACCTGGATAAATATGAGCAACAGGAAAAGATGTTGAACGGCCGTAATAGTTGCTCGAAGACTGACCCGGACGCCACCTTTATGCGGTTAAAGGACGACCATATGCAGAACGGGCAGTTGAAGCCCGCTTACAACTGGCAAATCAGCACCAATGATCAATTTATCCTCAACTACTCCATACACCAAACCTCTACAGACCCTACCACCTTACCGGCACACCTAGAACAGTTCAAGGCTTTACATGGTAAACTGCCCGAAGTATTAGTGGCCGATGCCGGTTATGGCTCTCAACAGAACTACGAATATCTGGAGCAAAACGAAGTAGATGCTTATGTCAAGTTCGGCAACTTCCATAAAGAACAAAAAGGCGAGCATCTAAAGAAAAACCCCTTCCACCAAGACCACCTACATTATAACAAAGACCGAGATTGCTTTTACTGCCCCATGGGCCAACCCATGGAGAAATCTAAAGAATATAGTGTAACTACAGCTAACGGGTTTAAACAAAAAATAGTAGAATACCAGGCGCGTAACTGCGCAGGATGCCCCTTAGCGGGGCCCTGTCATAAAAGTAAGAGCAACCGGACCATACAGGTAAACCACCACTTAAGGAGATATAAAGAACAAACGCGGCAGAAACTATTAAGTGAGCAAGGTGTCCGCTACCGTAAAAAACGGCCTGCCGATGTAGAAGCTGTCTTTGGGAACATCAAAAGTAATCATGGCTTTAAGCGCTTCTCCTTACGCGGGCTAGAGAAAGTTGAAATAGAGGCAGGACTAATGGCACTGGCCCATAACCTCAGAAAAAGCGCGGCGTAAAAGCCTTTTTCAACTTCTAAAGCTCGTTTAGGAGTCCTAATCAGTTAGTCACTTCCTCTTGGCCTACAGATAACCTAAACTAAAAATCGAACAGAAATAATCTTATTGTTAAAATGAAAAGAGGCCGTCCCATGTTATGAGACAGCCTCTT
>JANSXX010000050.1:0-2838 GCA_024742815.1 bacterium | reverse complement strand
GTCTTTGCACACTTTGGTCCTGAGCACGTGCGGCGCCCGAATTGTTCAATGATATCAGCTGGGCTTGGACAAAACTACTCCTGGCAAAAAACCGCCTTTCACAGAAAACATGCAAAATAAACCGCCTTTGGATCCCCAGGGCCTATATTCCCCGCTCAAACATTACCGCACGAGGAAACTCATTTTGAAAGAGTGATGCTTAGTTGACAAAGTCGAAAGGGGCATTTAGGGACCACTGTGGAACTCCGAAAGATACCATTCCTCTCGGCCCGAGCCGCTATTGTAGCGCTCTGAGGCGAAGCGATTCCTCGTCCAGAGCTTTTTCTGCAAAGTGACGATCCAAATGACTGACACAAAACGTCTCATCCAACGAAGGAACATCATGGAATTGGACAAGGGGGCTTTTTCTCCAAAACCCGACGTTTCCGACATCCATGATTGCTGGAAAGAGGGTGGGCTGAACCAAAATGCAGCCATCCACCAAAAGGAATCCCCCCCTAACAGATTGGCCTTGACACAAAGGTTCAGGTAGAAACTGTGTTTGTTTCAGTTGAGGATCGCTTTCGCGGAGCTTTCTCGGCGGGTTTGCTTAACCGGGCCATCTGCTTGGACTAGGCTGCGAAGCTCTTTTCCTTTTTGCCTTCGGCGGTTGGACTTTCAAAGGAGCGCATCAAACAGGACGTGGGAATCCTTTCATCAGGCAACCGCAGCTTCCGCGGAAATAGGCTGCAGTTTGGATTTCGGCGGAGCAAGCCCGAAAAGGAAGCCAAAAACGGCTACGTACATCAACACTGTGTTTTTTTTTTTTCCGACCACAGCTTGGTGTGCACGCGTGCACTGCGTCTTAGCATTTGCGAGGCCTTGTTAAGAGAGCCCTCAACTTACCCTGTTTCATGAGCGTCTCTCGCTGCGCAATTGGGACCACGGGCACACCTTTCGTAACCGAGGGGACACCTAAAGACTTTGCCGGCGCAAACGATGTTTGGGCACTTTCAAACACCCTCCGTGTTCATCCACCAGGATGACTAGTCCGGGGTTCGCATGAGGCAACATCAATACTTGGATGACCAGCCCAGCTTGCAAGTTGTTCATACCTGGAGTCTCCATGACCCTTAAAAAGTAGGTCCATGACCCTTTATGTTGGATAATGACCCCATTTTTAAAGGGTCATGGAGACTCCAGGTAATTGTTTTTGTAAGTGCCCAAGTGCCCAAGTGGGTTGTATGCACGGGTTGTGTGTAATGAGTGGGTCGTTGTTTCAACTATTCATTACTAAGCAGGGTGGTCAACGGAGTAGGCGGCTGTTGAAACTTCGAGCCCATTCTGCCAAGCGAGGTGCTTCTCCATTCGGGCTTGCCAGCGCCAATAAGAGCCCACCGAGGTGACGACGGTGGTAAGGCCTGCGCGAGAGAATGTGGAGCTACAATGGACTAAGAGCTAGTTCATATAGTGACACACAAACGATCAACCCAGCGTGTACAGGATCTATGTGACGACCAGCCTGAGCGGGACTCGTATCTATGTCCGCCAATGCACGTATCTGCAAATTATTCTATAATAATACGGGATAGACGAAATCCTGCACCACTTAAGAAACCCTGGACAAAATGATTATCCTGTAAATACCAACAGCCGTTATGGTTTCCCCTGGTGTCTCTTCGTGGTGTGAACGGATTGCGCAACCATCCACAGAACCAAACCAAAAATGTGAACGATCAGGAGAAGGATCAACATGGAGTCTCCATGACCCTAAAAAATGGGGTTGTTGCCCAAAATAAAAGGGGTCATGGGCCCTTTTTTGAGGCTCATGGAGACTCAAGGTACTGTACATGGCTCTGCGCTGGTATTTTACCCCAGCGAATCGGCGGAGGCGCTCGCCGCGAGGAAAACACACAAGCCGAATCTATGAGTTTCGCATCCAAATCCGAGGCAGGTTTTGGTTGACTGGATTCCTTTCGGGTTCCCTTTAAAGCACCCTCAAAACCCTCACCCTCCATTTGCTTCAGTCGAAACCAAAAAAAACATTGATATTGTCTATATCATATTTCAATCTTGAATCAGATGAATCCACAAACGTTACGTTGATGGTTACTGTTGTTGCTGTTAAATCTATATTAGTTCCTGTTGATGGTTCTAGTGTATTACACAACATTTTTTTAGTTCCTGCAACTGTTACATTTTCATTAAAAGTCGATGGGGCATTATTTGTAAAACTTCCAGTATTTACTGTAGTTCCAAATGTATTATCAATATATAATAAAACTGAAGGTGTACTTGAAGCATCTGAAACTCTAAAAGCTGTGTTTGATGTTCTGAATATTATATCAAATGTTGATAGATTAGTCCCATCATGATAAGTTGATATTTCCGATGTTCCCATTTTAATATCAGTTCCAGTAGTCATTGAAATATTATCCAAAAATGAAACTGTTGTTAAATCAAAAGATTGTATTGTATTTGTTGCTAGATATGCATTTTGAACTGCTAAGTTGGTATCAACGGTTACTAACGATCCTCCATTAGGTGATATGTGATTGCTTCTTAATCCTCCATTAGTTTTAACATAAACATCATCAGCAAATAAATTACCCATAAAATCAGCAGTAGCAGTATTAAAAGTCCATCCGCTAGTATGTTAGACTGAACAGCGGGGTCTCCACAAATAAATCTAATTGAAGAATTAGAATCGGTATTTCTCATATCAAAAGATGAAAAAGCACTAACATATCTATATAATTCACAGTTTGTATCAATTGTTAATTTACCATCAGTAGCAATATTAACATTATCACAATTAACAGAAGCATTTGTATAAAAGCTTTCCTAACACATCTATAG